>AP024675.1:0-1122500 GCA_025998875.1 Bacteroidota bacterium
GGAGCCTGCGTGCAAGTCGCTCAGTTGCACGATCCGCAGCCCGTCAAAGGCCCGGGGTAAGGTGGGCAGATACACGGTCTCCCGAAAGAGCGTAACGGCATACGTATCCCGGATCAGCCCTCGACCGGTCAGCACAAACGGCACCCCTGCCAGCGCCCAACCGGCCGTGCGCAGAAAGTGCCTCCGCGCCTCCGGTCCCGAATCCAGAGAGGCCGACAAAGACCTCCTCCGAAGCCGGCTCCAGCAGGCTCGCCCCCTGCGCAAGCAGAAGCACGGGAGCTAGAAAGAGCTTGGGCAGATACCACAGCACCCACAGACCGGAGAGAATCGCCCGCGGTAGACGGGGTTCGACCTCCCAGAATCGCCACAGCAGGATGTACAGGGGCATGAGCAGAGCGGCCAGAGGGATCAAGACCGCATAGAGCCGATACCCGAACTCCGGCCATCCCGCCTCGCGCACGAAACGACGCCAGCGCCGGTATACGTATACGTCCAGCAACAAGCCCACCAGGGTCAGCGCAAGACCGAAGAGCAGAAACCGCATCAGGCTTCTCCCGAACTCGATCGGAATCCTTAACGCCTCACATCCTGGAGGGTTTCCCGGCTCACGGAAGCCCCCCCAGCCGCTCTTCGGCCCATTGCTCCAGCTCCGCGATCCAGGCCCAGGAGCCGGTCCGAAGCTCATGATCCGCCCCGGCAACGGAACAGAGCCGCCAGTTCGGACGACCCGCCAGCACCGCCCGAAGCTCCTCCGGGCTTCCGAAGGGGTCCCGCTCTCCCTGGGCTATGAAAAGCGGTCCCCTATAGGCGAGCAGTTCCTGGCGGCGCATCTGCGACCGTCTTCCGGGCCGGTAGAGAGGATAGCCCAGGGCGAAGACGCCCAGGGGAGAACCCGCTCCCTCGGCCGCGGCGCGCAAGGCCAGCCGTGCGCCCAGGGATCGCCCTCCCCAGAGAGCGGGAACGGATCGCAAAAGCGCACAGCCGACCGCCTCCCGCACGGCGGCCAGCAGCACCGACATGGGATCCGGAGGCCACCTCCTGCCGAGGACTTGATAGGGATACTCCAAATGCCCCACCCTCCATCCGGAGGCGACAAAACGCTCCCCTAGCACCTGCAAAACGGGATGCTCGCTCCCGGACCCCGCACCGGGAAGCAGGAGCATGGCCCCCCGAACCGGACCCGAAGGTCCATACCACCGCAGGCGCGCCCGGGTCCGCGGACCGAGCCAGAACTCCCTCAGTTCAGCGTGCACCGACCCTGATCGCGACACAGGCGATCTCCACGCGCACATTGCGCGGTAGACCCGCCGCGGCTACGGTCACGCGTGCCGGAGGATTCTGCCGGAAGTACTCCGCATATACCCGGTTCATGGCGGCAAAATCGGCCATGTCGGCCAGAAACACCTGGCACTGGACCACATCCTCGTAGTCCATACCGGCGGCCCGGAGCACCGCACCCAGGTTCTCGAGAACCTGACGCGTCTGCTCCTCGATCCCGCCGGAAACGATCTCTCCGGTTTTCGGATCGATGGGGATTTGTCCGGAGCAGAAGAGCATGTTCCCCACCTGCACAGCCTGACTGTAGGGACCGATGGCGGCAGGTGCTTCCGGAGTCTGAATAATGCGACGTTCCATAGGGACTCCTTGCTGGGCTTGTCCGTACAGGGGAAACCAAAGTAGCACGATGAGTCCGAAACAGGCACGCATAGCCACTCCTTCCGGCTTGAGGCTCAGAAAAATACGCATCCCCATCCGCAGACCGAACCCTCTCCAGGAGGAAAATCCCCTGTTACTCCCCCTGCCCGGAGGCGAAAAGCAACCGGGCGCCGCACACTTGAGGCCCGCCCGGAAACGGAAGTCTTGCGCCTCCCGTAAGAGAGGCCGTATCTTTGCTCCTGCTCAGAAAAGGGGAGCAACCGTGATCGGCATTCAGGTACGGGAAGGAGAACCGATCGATAAGGCGCTGCGCCGCTTCAAGAAGAAATACGAGCGCAGCGGGATCCTGCGCGAATACAAGCGCCGGACCGCCTACATCAAGCCATCGGAGGAGCGGCGCATGGCGCGCCTGAAAGCCATCCGACGGCTGCAGCGTGCGCTCAAGGAACAGGAATCCTGAAGGCGCGCTGCCCGTTCCGGAGGGAACGGGCTTTTTGTTTGCTCCCCAACGACCTCTGGCCAAACCAATCCCCAGAGCACGGCAGCACAGGCTCCCCACGCGGGCTTCCCATCCGCCTGCCTGCTATTACCCAAGCCCCGCCCTGAGGACCGGACACTCCTGAGCGGGCAGTTGGAGGCGCCGCACAGCGGGCCCGGTGATCCTGCTTGCCCCGGATGCATGCGTGCGTACGGGTTTGGGCTAAAATCGGCTGGGGAGGGACACGCTCCAGAAGCCGATCTGCTCCCGGCTTCCCCCGGCACGTGGGCGGGTAGCCGTTGGCCGTGCTCGTGGTAGCAAACGCCCTCGTGGAGGCAGTGGAGCGGGCCGTTCCGCCCCCGTCGAACACGCGGGAGCCTACGCTGGGCTCGCAAACGGGCGCGTTGTCTTCTGGGGCGAGCTCCGGGCTGAAGAGGGCACTGGCCAGCCGGCTCTCAATCGGATCGGCTGTCGGGTGTGCCGGCCGAAGGGCGCCAACCCCCTCCTGGGGGGCGGAAACGGGTCAGGCCTTCTCCTTTTGCGCCCTCATGGCCTGTCCGTAGCGCTGGGCCCGGAAATAGAGGCTTCTGGCGATGCGGTCGACAAGCCCGGGCGCAAGCCGGCTGGCGTAGTAGACCAGCCGACCGAAGCCGTCCACAAAAACGACCGATCGGCGTCGGGCACAGCCATCCAGGATACGGCGGGCGACCTCCTCGGGCTCGGCCACGGGCAAAGGCAGGCGCTCGAACCCCCGCATGTTCGCGTTGCGGAAGAACGCCGTGCGTACGGGTCCGGGCATAACGAGCAGCACATGTACCCCTCGCCCCTGGAGCTCGGAGCGCAGGGAGCGGGAAAAGGCGATGACCGCGGCCTTGGTGGCTCCGTAGACAGCCTGAAAGGGCAGCCCCATCAACCCGGCCAGCGAGGCAACCTGCACGATTACGCCCTCCCCCTGCCGGAGCATAACGGGCACGGCCAAACGGCTCATGTACAGAAGCCCGAGCATGTTGGTGCGCACCATGTTCTCGATGCGCCCGGGATCTTCTCGCTCCAGAAGCGACCAGTCCCCGACCCCCGCGTTGTTGATAAGCAGATCCAGCCGGCCGAAGACCTCCAGGGTGCGATCCAGTAGCCTCTGACAGGCCTCCAGATCCCGCACGTCCGTGGGCTGGACAAGCACCCGGGCCCCGGCGCGTTCGAGCTCTCGGGCCAGACGTTCGAGTCGCTCCTCGGAGCGCGCCGCCAGCACCAGATGCGCTCCCCTGGTGGCCAGGGCGCGCGCGGTGGCCTCGCCGATTCCGGAAGAGGCCCCGGTCACGATGGCAACCCGATCCTGCATATCCACCCCTCCTCAGGTTTTCCGCTGCCGTCGCTCCCTGAGCCAGCGCTCAAACAGCGCCGGTGTGCGGGTGTTGAGCACGTGTTCCGGACCCAAGCCGGCCTTCTGGGCGACCATAACGCCATAGCGCACGTCTTCAAGCCCCTCCAGATCGTGCGCATCCGGATCGATGGCCACGGGCACGCCCAGCTCGACGGCCAGCGGTAAATACGTCCAATCCAGATCCAGGCGATACGGATTGGCGTTGAGCTCGATGGCCACCCCGTGTGCGGCACAGGCTTGCAAAACCTCCGGCACGTTGACTGGATATCCTTCTCGCTCCAGCAACAGCCGGCCTGTGAGATGACCGAGAATACAGGTGTGGGGGTTTTCCACGGCGCGGATGAGCCTGCGCGTGGCCTCCTGCTCTGTCATGCGAAAGCCGGAATGGATGGAGGCCACCACGAAGTCAAAACGACGGAGGATTTCCTCCGGATAATCGAGCGAACCATCCGGCAGGATGTCGGATTCGATGCCCTTGTAGATGCGGAACGGAGCCAGTTCCGCGTTCAGCTCCTCGATTTCAGCCTGCTGGCGCAGGAGCCGCTCCGGATCCAGACCGCGCGCATAGCGGGCGCTCTGGCTGTGATCACAGATGCCCAGATAGGCATACCCCAGATCTCGGCAGGCTATGGCCATCTGGCGTAGGGGGACGATTCCGTCAGAATAGGTGGTGTGCACATGCAGAAGGCCGCGCAGATCGCGTACCTGCACAAGACGTCCCAGCCGACCCCGGGCGGCCCGCTCGATTTCCCCCCGCCCCTCCCGCATGGGGGGCGGGATGAAGGCCAACCCCAGCGCGGCATACACGGCCTCCTCGGTGATGGCCTCCGGAAGCGGTCCCCGGCTGCGAAGCGCCTGCAGATGGGCTTCTGAGCCGGTGGCCAGGATCCAGCGCGTACCAAAGCGTCGAAAGTCTGTGATCCAGCACCGGATGGGCATGCCTCCGGGGGTGCGCCCCTGAAGTTGATCCGGTTCCCCCTCCTCCCACCCGAACTCTGGGAGCCGTTGCCGGATCCCTTCCGGTCGGGAGGTAACCACAAGCAGGTCGTATCCGGACACGACCGGGCAGTGCCGACGCAGCTCTCCGGCCAGCTCCGCGCGCGCGACCCCGGGGAGGGCGCGGATCCGGCGCAGTATGGGCTCGACTTCGGCCAGCGCCTCGGAGAGGCGGCGCAGCCCCCGATAGCGGCGGTACTGACGAAGGGCCTCCAGCAGTTGTCCCTCCAGGGCCGGCCCAAACCCCTCGAGCTCCCGGATTCGCCCTTCCAGACAGGCCCGTTCCAGCTCCTCCAGGGAATCGATCCCCAGCCTGCGCCAAAGCACCCCCGCCCGCTTCGGGCCCAGCCCCTTGAGCCGGAGCAGCTCCTGCACCCCGGCCGGTACGGCGTCCCGGAGCTCCTCCAGCCGATCTATGCGTCCGGATCGGACCCAGTGGACGATCTCCTCCAGAACGGACCGCTCCAGCCCGGGGATCACTGCCGGTGCCCTGGAGAGGACCTCTGCGATCGGGGTCTCCAGCTCCCGGAGGCGTACCGCCGCGCGCCGGTACAGCTGGGCGCGATCCAGGTCCCGGTTGAGCAGTTCTAGCAGGGCGGCCATTTCCTCCAGCCCCTGCGCGAGCTGACGGTTATCCATCGCCGCTCCGTACTACAGGATTTCCCAAATATTGGCCTCGTAGGGCTCCATATTCAGTTCGACCCCTGTCTCGAACCATACCGATCCCGGACCGATGAGCTCTTTTCCGGAGAGCCGGTCTCGTAGCTTGGCCGTGCGCCCGGAGATGCCCAGCACGTCCACGCGCAGACGCAGGCGTGCACGCCGGGCCTGGTAGTTCACGGTCACCAGCAAACGCCCCTGCCTGCCCGCATCCCAGCGATAGGCGATCACGTTCCGGTAGGCCTCATCTTCCCCGGGCAGGCGCTCTGGACTGAGCAGGCGCCACCACCCCTGCTGCAGGGCGGGGTGTTCCTGGAGCGCCAGGAGCATATCGTACCAGGTGGCCAGCACGAAATTGGGCTCTTCCTCTGGCCAGCGCACCAGCTGTATCGGGGCGCGCAGACGTCGCCCCTCGCGCTGACCCTGATACCAGAAGCGCATCCCGGGCACCGTGGCCAGCAGCACGGCTGCGGCCCGGTGCTGGGCCGGGGAGAGTCG
Source organism: Bacteroidota bacterium (assembly GCA_025998875.1). GTDB lineage: Bacteria > Bacteroidota > Rhodothermia > JANXDC01 > JANXDC01 > JANXDC01. The sequence continues at coordinate 5,670 of AP024675.1, forward strand.
ACTGGCGACGCGGGCTTCATCGTGGTTCTCCAGAAAACGCAGGCAACGGATCTGATAATCCCAGTCCGCCACCAGATGGGCGCGGATCATCTCCCCCGTGCTCGTCATGACCCGATCGTAGAAGCGCTTATCGTAGGTGTAATCGAAGCCCAGCTGCTGGAGGCGATACTCCAAGTCCCAGTACACCTCGGCCAGAAAGAGGAAATCCGGCCACAGACGGCGGATCTCGAAGATGGCCTCGGGCCAGAACTCCGTCTCCGGCATACCCCGTCCGTCTAGCCAGGGCCACCAGGTCCGGCCGAAGACGTCGTTCAGAAGCAGCATGGCCATATCGCAACGCACCCCGTCGCACTGGCGGGCGATCTCGTGCAGGGTGGCGATGAGCCGGCTCCGCGTGGCCGGATGGAAAATGTTCAGCTGCGCCGTATCCGTCCAGGCCGGAAAATGCGGATCCCGGCCATGGGCAATACGCCACATGCCGCGCCGGGTATCGACCAGAAAGCTCTGGGCCACGTCCGGGGCCGGACGCTCGGCCGGCAAACCCACGTAGTACTCCGGATGCTCCCGGACCCAGGGATGATCGCAGGCGGTGTGATTGGGCACGAAATCCAGGAGGCAACGCACGCCCCGCGCCTGTAGCCGACGCCGCAGAGCGGCCAGCGCCTCAGGTCCCCCCAGATCGGCGGCCACCCGGTAGGCGCTCACGGCGTAGGGAGAGCCCTCCACGTCCCGATCCGGATCCAGATCGGGCAGGACGCGGCGGTATTCCGGGCTCTTGTGGGCCAGCTGGCGGGCGATGGCCCGTGAAGCCGGGCTCAGCTCCCAGACCCCCATCAGCCAGATGAAATCCACCGGCGGGGAGGTGATCTCCTCTAGCGCCTCATCCGGCAGATCGGCCAGCGTGAGCCCTTCTTTGCCCGTACGCCGCCGCCAGGTGTTCAACCAGAGGCGGGTGTGCAATTCCAGTGTGACCGGATGGTCGGTCTGTCGCCGCATACGCAGAGATGAAAAATCCATGATCCCGTTGCCCGATCGGCACACGACGGCCTAGTTTGGACCGTCCCGAAATACGTCCCTGGCCCCCAGAAAAACAAGGAGCCGGCCATGATCCGCAAGCAGTACAGTCCCAAAGGCCAATCCTGCCGCGTCACCTTCGAGCTGCCCGCCGGGGCGGCCCGCGAACGGGTGGCTGTCGTGGGGGATTTCAACAACTGGGACCGGGAAGCCCACCTCATGTCCCGGACTCCCGATGGAGGCTGGCGTCTGGAGATCCGGCTCAAACCGGGCCGCTCCTATCGCTTCCGCTACTACGCCGACAACAGCGTCTGGTTCAACGACGAGATGGCGGACCGGTACGTGCCCAACCCCTTCGGCAGCGACGATGGGGTGCTGGATCTCTAGGGGCCGGGACCGGAGGCGGAGTCGAAATAGGCGCGCAGCGCACGGGCTCGGGCTGGACCAATGAGCGCGGCAAGCTCCTCCTCCGTGGCGTTGCGCACCGCCTCCGGGGAGCCCAAGTGCTCCAGAAGACGCCGTATCGTCTTCGGCCCGATACCGGGCACCTTCTCCCATTCGAGCACGAGCAGCTCCCGAAGGCGCCTGTGGCGATGAAAGCGAAGCGCGAAACGGTGCGCCTCATCTCGTATGCGCTGCAGGAGCCGCAGAGCCGCCGAGGTGCGGGGCAAAAGCAGGGGCTCCTCCCGATCGGGTAGATAGAGCGCCTCCAGGCGCTTGGCCAGCCCCACGACGGGAACCCTGCCGAGAAGCCCCAGCGCGGCCAGCGACTCCAGCGCGGCCCCCAGTTGAGTCCTTCCTCCATCGATGAGCACCAGATCCGGGAGCTCGCCCCCTTCGTCGAGCAGGCGGCGATAGCGGCGGTAGACCGTCTCCCGCATGGCGGCCAGGTCATCGGGTCCGGAGGCCGTTCGGATGCGATAATGCCGATACTGGCTCCGGGCGGGCCGACCGTCGACAAAACAGACCATCGCGCCCACAAAGGCGTGTCCGTGCAGGTGGGAGTTATCAAAGCACTCGATGCGGCGCGGGATTCGCTCCAGACCCAGAACTTGCTTGAGCGCGCGCAGGGCCTCCGGCAGACGGGCCTCCGCGCGCCGGGCCTGCTCCAGGTGCCACTCCCCGAGCAGGAGCTGGGCGTTTGTAACCGCCATGCGCACCAGCTCTGCCTCCTCCCCCTCCTCCGGCACGCGTATGCCGACCGGCTGGGCCCGCTGGGCCTCCAGGTAGGCCCGCAGGGGCTCCGGATCGGGCAAAGCGTGGCTTACCAGGATCTCCTCAGGCACGAGGGTGGCCTCATTGAGGTAATAGCGTTCGGCGAAAACCTCCAGCAGTTGCCCCGGACTTCTGCCCTCCACGTTGGTCAGATAGGCATGCCGGCGGCCCACAAGACGACCCTCTCGGATGAAAAAGGCCACGGCACAGGCCACGTGCTGGGAAGCATCCACAGCCAGGGCCAGTACGTCCCGGTCAGAGGGGCTCTGGAGCAGGACCTTCTGCTGCGCGCTCAGGCGCTCCAGAGCACGAATACGATCCCGCAACCGGGCGGCCTCTTCAAAGCGCATTTCCTCGGCCAGGGCCATCATGCGCCCCTTGAGTTGCTCGATGAGCGCGCGGGTATGCCCGCGCAGGACGGCCTCCACCTGCCGGAGCGTCTCCTCGTATTGCTCCGGGCTCTCCAAGCCCACACAGGGGGCATGACAACGGCCTATGTGGTAGTCCAGACAGGGACGATATCGACCCGAGGCGATTTGCTCCGGGGCCAGATTGAGCGAACAGCTGCGCAGCGGAAAAATCTCCCGAATGGCCCGCACCAGCACGCGCAGGGCGCGCCCATCCGTATACGGGCCGAAATACCGGGACCCGTCCCGAACGAGGCGACGGGTCAGGATCAGCCGTGGAAAGGGCTCGTTTTTGATGCAAAGAAAGGGATAGCTCTTGTCATCCCGGAGGCTGATGTTGTACCGGGGCCGATGCATCTTAATGAGCGTGTTCTCGAGAATGAGCGCCTCGGCCTCCGTGTCCGTCACAATCCATTCCAGATCCGCAATCCGGGCCAGGAGCGCGGCCGTCTTGCCATCCCGGTGCCGGTTTTCCTGAAAATAGGAGCGCACGCGCTGCCTCAGAGAACGGGCCTTGCCCACATAGAGCACCTTGCCGTGGCGGTCACGGAATATATAGACCCCTGGACGCGCCGGCAGGGCCTGCAGTTTGGCCTTCAGCTCCTGCATGCCGGTTGCTCCGGTTTCGGCACTTGCTTGAACTTTTCTTCCGGGACCCAGGATTCCTCTGGGCCTCGCTGGCCATAGCAACGGAAAGGAGCAGAAACCATGGACTACCGGATCGAACGCGACTCCCTGGGGGAGGTGCGCGTGCCCGCCTCGGCTTACTGGGGGGCCCAGACGCAGCGGGCCATCGAGAACTTCCCCATCAGCGGCATCCGCTTTCCCCGTCGGTTCCTGGAAGCCCTCGCCCTGATCAAAGAGGCCGCCGCCGTGGCCAACCGGGACCTGGGCCTGCTGGAGGCGCGCATCGCGGAGGCGATCATCGCCGCGGCCCGGCGGGTGCGCTCCGGGGAGCTGGAGGCGCAGTTTCCCCTGGATATCTACCAGACGGGCTCGGGCACCTCGACGAACATGAATATGAACGAGGTACTGGCCAACCTGGCCACGGAAATGCTGGGCGGGAAGCGGGGTTCCCGCCTGGTGCATCCGAACGATCACGTCAACATGAGCCAGTCCTCCAACGACGTGATCCCGACGGCCATGCACATCTCCGCCCGCCTGGCCCTGGAAAGGGAGCTCCTTCCCGCCCTGGAGAAGCTGGCCGAAGCGCTGCAGGAAAAGGCCCACGCCTTCGATGAGGTCATCAAAAGCGGCCGCACGCACCTCATGGACGCCACCCCCGTACGCCTGGGACAGGAGTTCGCCGGCTACGCGGCCCAGATCCGGAAAAACATCAACCGACTGCGCCAGGCCAGCGAAGAACTCTCCGAGCTGGCCCTGGGCGGAACGGCCACGGGCACGGGGATCAACCGACACCCCGACTTCCCCCGGCGGGCGATCGCCTACATCTCGGCCGAAACCGGGTTGGCCTTCCGGGAAGCCGAAGACCACTTTGAAGCCCAAGCCGCCAAAGATGCTTTCGTCCAGACCGCCGGGGCGCTTAACACGCTGTCCACCAGCCTGATGAAGATCGCCAACGACATCCGCTGGATGGGTTCCGGCCCGACAAGCGGACTGGCCGAGCTCCGGCTCCCGGACCTGCAACCGGGATCCTCGATCATGCCAGGCAAGGTCAATCCGGTCATCAACGAAGCGCTCATGATGGTCTGCGCCCGCGTCATGGGCAACCATCTGGTGATCACGATCGGCAACCAGCACGGCAACTTCGAACTCAACGTCATGATGCCCGTCATGGCCCACGCCATGCTGGAATCTCTGACCATCCTGAGCAACGCCGTGACCGTATTTCGGACCAGGGTCATCGAAGGCCTGGAGGCCAATCGGGAGCGATGCCGCGAACTCCTGGAGCGCAACCCCTCGATCGCCACAGCGCTCAACCCCGTAATCGGCTACGACCGGGCAGCCGAAGTGGCCAAACGCGCCGCACGCGAGGGCAAGTCCGTCCGCCAGGTGGTGCTCGAGATGGGGCTGCTCTCCGAATCCGAACTGGATCAGTACCTGAACGTGCGCCAGATGACCGAGCCCGGATTTACGGCCTCAGGAGCCGCAGGGGGGGGCTAAACGCCCCGCCAGAGGCCCGGGCGGTGGTCCGTCCGGGCTTTTTTCATCTCTGCCCCGCTTAACCCTGCCCGAAACCCCGGAGCGGAGAAAGCCCGGCATCCTGCATACGGCTTCTTTCTGGACGAAAAAGAAAGCAAAGCCCCGATCCGGCGGGCCGTGCTCTCTACGCCCAGCTGTTCCGCTGCGGCACCCGTACTTCGGTGCAAATGGGCCGGTTCGTGAAAAACGCATGAAGGGCTATCCTGGCGAGGGAAAACTGCGTATAATCGCAAGGAGATAAAAAGAGTTTTATCTCCAATAAACCAAAAAGGAAGCACGCCATGAGACCGATTCGCCTTCGCCCATGGACCTGGATTTCCGGCCTGTTGATCTTCTTCGGCTCCGGTCTGCTGGGGCTGGCGCTACAGGCGCAGCCCGGGCTTCGGCTACAGGCCCATCTGGCCTATGCCGAGCCGGCACCAGCGGGTCTTCGGGCGCCTCGTCTGGAGCTCAAAGCCGGCAGCCGCCTCTGGCTGGAGGGCAATTCGACCCTGCATCCGTATTCCGTGGAGGCCACACGGCTGCTTCTGGAGGGCACCGTAGAACCCTCCAGCGGCCCACTGAACTGGCGCATCGTGGAGCTCAAGGTGCGCATCCCCGTTGCCGGGCTTAAATCCGGCATCGAGGGCCTGGACCGCAACATGTATCGGGACCTGAAAGCGGACCAGCATCCGGAGATTCGCTTTATCCTTACCGGCTACACCACGCTGAGCCCCACCTCGGCTGAGGGCAACACCATCCAGGCCCGGGGCAGGCTCCTTGTAGCCGGGGTGGAGCGGGACATCGAGCTACAGGCCCAGCTTACCATCTCGGGCAACGAGATCCGGGTTGAGGGCTCCAAAGAGCTTTTCATGACCGACTTCGGCATCACGCCCAGACGCTTTCTGGGCTTCATGCGGGTGGACAACAAGATCACCGTCCGTTTTGCCCTGGTATTTCTGGTGCAGACGGAGCAGAGTTAACCGGAAAAAAGGAGGGAGCACGCCATGAAACGTCTGCTGAGTCTATCCCTGCTTGCAACCCTGGTCGCTGCAGCCGGCCTGCGGGCGCAACCCCGAGGCGAAGACAAGCCCACCCTGACCGTGGGCGGTATGATCCGGCCCGTCTGGCTCCTCCAGCGGGTGGACGATCCGTTCCGGGACAAAACCCAGGTGTATCATTTCTTCGGCCGAGCCCGCCTCTACGCCCAGGGCACCTACAGAGATGTGCGCTTCTACACGGAGCTAGCCCTGGCCGGGCGCGAGGTTGAGATCCCGACCTCAGGGGGTGGCACCTGGGGGCCGAACACGGTGCTTCTGGATTTCTACTTCGATCTGCTGGAGCCCCTCTCCCTGCCCTTCCATGTGCGGCTCGGGCAGTACAGGACCCCCTTCGGCCTGGAGCAGATAACCCGCTACCGGGATCTGCCCTTTGTAGAGCGCTCCCTGCCCTATCTGTTCTTCGGGCTGGGCCGGGATTATGGGGCGACCCTCTACGGCACCTATGGGGAATGGCTGGATGTGGCGCTCACCGTGCAGAGCGGCACGGGTCGGAACCTGCCGGAGCGCTACATCCCTATGAGGCTCGGCACCCCACTTCTGGCCGCCCGGGTGGGTCTGAACAGCGGCTTGCCTGATGGGTTCAGGCACGAAGGCGGAACGGAAAAGCCTCTTGCGGGTTCCGTATACCTGAACGCGCTTTACGTGAAGGACTCCTTCGTGGGCCATTCCTCGGCCCTACAGGTGCGGCTCAAGGACAAGCCGCTCCTGCTCAACGGCAACTGGAATACCTTCCTCTCCCGGCGGCCGCTGGATCGGGGCACGCTCCGGATGTTCGGCCTGGACGGCGCGCTGCGGTACCGCTCCGAAAGATGGACGCTCAGCGCTGAAGCCGAGTACACCCAGGGCGCGTACAAAAACACCTACGGAGAGCTCTCCCTCTCCGGTGGCCGGCTGCAGGCCGTCCTGAGCACAGAGAAGCTGGATCTGGGTCTGCGGTATGCGTTCGTGCGTCCGGACGCGGACCTGGGTAAGGGCCTGAACGCGCAGGTGCCCGAGCCCATCGGGGATAAGGGGATGGGCGAGCTCACGCCCATGCTGGCCTACCGATTCATGCGGGCTCCGGTCAAGCTCATCCTCGAGCTCCCGGTCTGGTTTGATGTGCCGGTGGCCATCGAGAACGGGATCGGCGCCTATCCTCTGCACCAACAGCCGGACCAGATCACCTACATCCGCACGGCGGGCAACCGGATCGAGCGGCAGACGATCTACGGCTTGCAGGCCACGCTCCAGCTGCGCTTCTAAGCAGCAGGCAGGCCCCCGATCGGGGGCCTGCCTGCTATCCGGATAGGAACAGCTTCGGATCACAGGGAGGTGGAAAGAAAAAACCCGACCGCACGGTCGGGTTTTTTGTAGCGGGGGTGGGATTCGAACCCACGACCTTCGGGTTATGAGCCCGATGAGCTACCAGCTGCTCTACCCCGCGATCGTTTTCGGGACAGCAAAGATAAACACATCCGGCTCCTCTGTCAAGCCCATCGCATCGGGGATGCCTGTTTCTGGAGCGTCGGCTCAGCTTCAGGCCGGCTCCAGCCGCAGCAGACCGCGGCGGGGATCGATCTGGAGTGGACGCACAGGGAGCACCTCACCCGGCTGACGGAGCGCATACTCCACCAGCACCCCCAGCAGGCCATAGGGCCTCAGTTCCACCCGGTAGCCCAGCGGATGACGGCCCAGCACGACCGCCTCGTAGGAGGTCAGTCCCTGTCGGGAAAGCCACACCAGCATCCAGTATCGAGAAGCGCGCGCTTCAAGGGCGCGCATTCGGGATTCAGCCGCTTCGGCCGTGGCCAGCACCTCCAGGAGGGCCATTCCCTCGTAGGGCGGCGCTTCTCCTCGGAGGGCGGCGCGGAGCTGACGGCCCAGAACCAGATCCGCATACCGCCTCAGGGGCGAGCTGATCTGCACGTAGGCCTCCAGGCCCAATCCGGCGTGGGCCTTGGGATGCGTGCTCAGATGTGTGCGGCGCAGGAGGCGCGTCCACTGCCCCCATCGAAGGGGATCGTAGGCGAGGATTTGCCCCTGCAGATCCGGATCCTCGGGCGGATCCTGAGCCCGGTAGATCATGGGCACCCCGTGATCGAGCGCCCACCGGGCGGCCATGGCATTGGCCCAGATCATCCACTCGCTGACCAATCGACGGGCCGGAGAGCCCGGATCGACGGGCTTGAGCACAACCTCCCCCTCCTGGCCACGCACCCGCACCTTGTACTCCGGTCGGAGCAACACCGTGGCACCCCGGGCGAGCCGTTCCCGGAGCAAGCCCTCCGCGGCTCGATAGAGGACGCTCAGCGCCTCCTTGAGGGGATGTGCTCCGGTGTCTTCGAGCAGGGTATCGGCTTCCTCGTAGCTCAGACTGCTCTGGATGCGGATCTGACCGAGCACGAGATCCCGGAACCGAACCCCGCCGCCGGGGTCTACCTCAGCCAGAAAGCTTAGCGTGGGCCGGAGCTCGCCGGGCCGCAGGCTGGCCAGGTCCGTTCCGAGCCGTTCGGGAAGCATCCAAATCGGACCCGTGGGCAGGTAAATGGTCAACGCCCGGCGAAGGGCTTCTTGATCCAGAGCGGTGCCGGGGGGAAAGAAGTACGCCGGATCGGCCAGGTGTACGCCCACGCGCCATCGCCCATCGGGCAGGGGCTGCAGGGTAAAGGCGTCGTCGACCTCGCGTGTTTCCGGATCATCGATGTGAAAAGCGGCCAGATCGGTAAAATCCTCGCGTCCCTCTTCCGGGGTGAACGGGCTCAGCGCCCGTGCCTCGGCCAGTACCTCCTCGGGAAAGGCGACCTCCAGACCGGCCGACCAGGCATAGGCCTCCGTGGAGGGCTCCAGACGACCGGCCCGCACCAGGATTTCGAAGGCCGCCTCGCGGGCCGTCATCCCGGCCCTGCCGGCCAGCTCCTCAAGGAGTTGGCCGATCTCCGATGGCTCCCCGCGCCGCAACAGGCCCTCCAGGGCCTCCAGCACCGCGGGCTCCAGCTCGGCCTCTTCTTCCTCGAGGGCTTGCCGCAAGACGTCCTGGAGCGCTTGCCGCCTCTGGGCGCACGCTCGACGGCGCTGTTCTGCCTCCTGCAGGGCGGCCACCTGCTCCGGAGTACGGGGACGAAAACGCAATCCGTGGCGGCTGAAGCTGAAATAGTACGCATCTGCCCAGAGCCGGCGCAGGAGGGCCGATCGGGCCACCGGGCTGGCCCCGGCACCGAAGTAGACGGAGGCGAGCGCCTCCAGATCCTGCTCATCCCCTCCGTCTCGGACGGCTTCCCAGAGCAAGCCCAGATCGATCTCCTCGGCCTGCTGTCGAATGCGCTCCTCCAACTGCCGCACCTTCTCGGCCAGAAGGTCCGGATCTCCAAGTCGCCCATGTTCCAGCAGGAGGCATCGCTCCGGCACACGAAGCCGTTTGCCCGTAGGGGTGAGCACCCCCAGGGTGGACCCCCGTACCTCGAGCACAAGCCCCCACTGCAGGCGATCACCGTCGAGAAATTCGATGAGGCTACCCGGCTCCGCCATCTCCTCCATTGCTCCCGGCCGAGGTCGGATGGTAATTTACATCACCATGCGTCCCGTCTACGAAGTACAGCTGGAGGTCTTCGAGGGTCCCCTGGATCTGCTGCTGTTTTTCATCCGGCGCCAGGAGCTGGACATCCGGGACATTCCCCTGGAGCGCATCACGGGCCAGTTTCTGGACCATCTCATCGAAACCGGCCAGATTGATCTGGAACTGGTTGGCGAGTTCCTCTACGCGGCGGCGGCGCTACTGGAGCTGAAAGTGCGCACCCTGTTGCCCGGTTCCGATGTAGCCGGAGAGCCATCCTCCGAGCAAGAGCTCCCGCGGGAGGAAAAGGCCGAAGGCCCCCTCGCTGCCCTGGAGCCGTTTCGCCTGGCCGTCCAGGCGCTACAGGAGCGGCGGACCCGGGCGGGATTTCGGCGCGGACGCATCGCCGAGCTTGAAGCCGAAGAGGCCCCTCCCCCTACGCTATCGCTCACGCTGTATCAGCTTCTGGGGGCCTACGGTCGGGTGCTTGTGCGTTTGCGTCCCCAGCCCACCCTGCTCATAGAGCCCTGGCCCACCACGGTGGAAAGACAGTCCCGATGGTTGCTAGATCGGCTTCAGCGGGAGGGCACCCTCTCTTTTCAGCAGCTTATGCGCGAGCTACCCGACCGGATGTGGGTGGTGATCACCTTTCTGGCCCTGCTGGATCTTGTCTACGAGGGCCGGCTCCGGCTGCGGATCGAGTCGGACCCGGAACGGTTTGCCATAGAGCTACCTCAGAGCGAGCGCACCGCATATGTACACGCTGGAACAGGCCCTTGAGGCGCTTCTGTTCGTGGCGCCCGAACCGGTCTCTCTGGATCGTCTGCTCAGCGCCCTCGAGCCCGATTTTCCGGATCTGGATCCGGGGTCGCTACAGGCCGCCTGCCTGCGCCTGAACGCCTTGTACGCGCAGACGGGGCGTGTTTTCCGGATCCGTCCCCTTGCGGGAGGCTGGGAGTTGCGTACGGAGCCAGAGTTCGGTCCGCTGATCGAGCGCTTCCTGGCCGAGGATCGTCGGGTGAGCCTGAGCCCGGCCGCGATGGAGGTGCTGGCCATCATCGCCTACCGACAACCCATCACGCGCCCGGAGATCGAGGCCATCCGAGGTGCGGGCGCCGAGCATGCGCTGCGCAGGCTGCTGGAGCTGGACCTTATCCGCGTGGTGGGCCGCAAAACCGAAATCGGCCGGCCCCTGCTTTACGCCACCACGGATCGGTTTCTGGCCCATTTCGGTTTGCAGAGTCTGGACGATCTTCCGAAATTACGAGAACTGGAATCCCTGCTCTCCGAGGAACATGCCCACGCAGCAGGCCAGACCGCACCGACGACCATGGCGGAAGACCTTTCCTCCGCCCCCTCTGCCGATTCCGGAGCTTAAAGAGCCCATGCGGCTCAATCGGTACCTGGCCCGGGTTGCGGGCATCGGGCGCCGGGAGGCAGAGAACTGGATCCGTCAAGGGCGCCTGCGGGTCAATGGAGAGCCCGTAACGCATCCGGCCCTCCGCCTCAAAGCCGGAGACCGCATCGAGATCGATGGTCGGCTTCTCGGATCGGAACCCCTGGTCTACGTACTGCTGCGCAAGCCGGCCGGCATCGCCCCGGAGGTGGTTATGGGGTCGGAAACAGAGCGAGGTCTTGTGCGCACGCACCTGGGCGTTCGGCTCCGGCCCCTGGGTTGGCTCGATCCGGAGGCGGCAGGGGCGCTGGTGCTGACCAATGACCCCGATTTGCTCGATGCCCTTCCGCCGGGGAAAGGCGGTCTCCTTTCCCTGTACCGGATCGAAAGCCGGAGTCCGATATCCCCCGATCAGGTGGCCCGCATCGCAGAGGGCCTCATAGATGGGGGCATGCGGCTGCGCCCGGAACGCGTCGAGCTGGTCGAGGCTTCGGGCCGTGTACTGGGACTGGAGTGGCGCCCGGAGGGACCCGGTCTGCTTATGCGTCTGCTGGCCGCCGCGGGTCTGGAGTCCTGCTCCATCGAGCGCCTCGCCTACGGAGGGCTGCGCGTGCATCGACTGCGCATGGGCCAGTGGCGCTACCTGTCCGAGGGGGAAATCCGCACCCTGCGCCGCCAGCTGGGCCTGCGGGCTCAGCCCTCCCTGTTCGTCCGGTGGCCTTCACAGTAGGGAACTCACCTATGTGGATAGCGACCATGTTCATGACGATCTCCCTGCTTACTCCCGTCGACAGCACCCTGCGGCCCCTGGAGCTGGAGGTCTACCGATTGCCCAACGGGCTTACGGTCATCCTCCATGAGGATCGATCGGCTCCCATCGTGACCGTAGACGTGGTCTATCGTGTCGGATCGCGCGACGAGAACCCGGAGCGGACGGGATTTGCCCATCTCTTTGAGCACTTCATGTTCGAGGGATCCCCGAATGCGCCGGGCAACACCTTCGACCGGCTCCTGCAGGAAGCCGGCGGGGAGAACAACGCCTACACGACGCTGGATTACACGAACTACTACGAGACCCTGCCGTCCCATCAGCTGGAGCTGGCCCTGTTCCTGGAGGCCGATCGCATGCGCATGCTCGACTTTTCCGAGGAAAATCTGGCCAACCAGCGCGCGGTCGTACAGGAGGAATACCGGCAGAGCTACCTCAACCGGCCCTACGGACAGGCCTATCTGCGTATATTGCCTCTGGCCTTTCGCGTGCATCCATACCGATGGCCTACGATCGGCATGACGCTCGATCACATCGCGCAGGCCACTCTGGATGAGGTCAAGGCGTTTTTCTTCCGCTACTACCGTCCCAACAACGCCGCGCTCATCATCGTCGGGGACATCGACCGGGAGCAGACCCGAAAGCTGGTAGCGCAGTATTTCGGCGATATCCCGCCGGGTCCTGAACCGGAGCGTCGCTATCCACCGGAGCCGGAGCAAGAGGAGGAGCGCACGGAGACGTTTCACGATCCGGCCTCTCCCCTGCCGGCCCTTTTTTATGCCTACAAGATCCCCGGCGTGAGGCATCCGGATTACCCCGCGCTGGAGTTTCTAAGCGAGCTCCTGGCCGGCGGGAAGAGCTCCCGGCTCTACCGCAGGCTGGTTTACGAAAAGCAGGTCGCCCTGAACGTGGGCGCCTACACGCTGGAGACCATCGATCCCGGCCTGCTCATCCTGCAGGTTATCGCCGCTCCCGGGGTGGGGCTCGAGGAGGTAATACCCCTCTTGGAAGAGGAGCTGGCGCGGATCGGCAACCACCCTCCCTCCGAAGAGGAGCTGGAGCGGGTCCGCAACCGCTATGAGACCCAACTCTACCAAGCCCGGCAGACCACGCGGGGGAAAGCCGACGAGCTGGCCCGCACCTGGGCGCAGTTTGGCGACCCCGGTCTGGTCAACAGCCGACCCCTGGCCTATTTGCGCTTGCGTCCGGAGGACATCCAACGCGCAGCTCAGCGCTATCTGGTGCCCCAACAGCGCTCCGTGTTGCGTTATCTACCCGGATCACGGGGAGAAGAGCGATGAGGCAACTGCTCTGGCTGGCCCTGCTGGGCCTGGTATATGGGGGATGTGTGCCACGAGGCCTCGAAAAACCGGAGTCGATCATGACCGCAAGCCGTATACCGGAGCCGGCCCCTCCACGGCCGGTCCGTTTTCCCGACATACACAGGCAGACACTGCCCAACGGGCTACGGCTGTATACGATCACCCAGCCCGAACAGCCCCTGGTGCACTTCCTGCTCACCTTCCGGGGGGGGCGCAGCGTGGAGGAGCCCGAGGGAGCGGCCGATCTGGTGGCGCAGCTGCTCACAGAGGGCACCCGACGGCGCTCTTCGACGGAGCTGGCCGATGCCATCGATCGCCTCGGAGCCGAGCTTTCCGCCTCGGCCGGCTGGGATGGCCTCTCCATCGAGGCCTCGGGCCTTGCCCGGTTTGCGGACCAGCTCATGGCGCTCATGGCCGAGGTCGCTCTGGAGGCGACCTTCCCGGAAGAAGAGCTCGAACGCATCCGAAGGGAGCGTCTGGGCCAGCTGGCCATCGCCCGCAACCAGACCCGGTTTCTGGCTTCGGTAGCCACCACGCGCCTGCTCTTCGGACCCGGCCATCCCTATAACCGGGTCACCGATGAACGGGCCCTGCAGGCACTGCGACGCGAAGACCTGGTGGCCTATCACCGGCGCTGGTTCCGCCCGGACAACGCCTTTCTGATCGCCGCCGGCGATATCCGGCCCGAAGAGGCGCGCGCGCTGGCCGAACGCTTCCTGGGTTCCTGGAGCGCACCCCCGGATCCCCTTGCCGATCCCGCTATGCCCGAAAGTTCCCCCCGCCCCGGGTTGTACCTCATTGACCGACCCGGAGCCGTGCAATCCACCGTACGCGCCGCCTGTCGGCTCATCCCGGCCTCGCATCCGGACTACTTGGCCCTGCAGGTACTCAACACCCTGCTGGGCGGTTATTTCGGTTCGCGCCTGAACATGAACCTGCGCGAAACCCGGGGGTACACCTATGGAGCGGGCAGCTTTGTTGACGCCCGCCGATGGGATGGCCTCTGGGTCGCCTCTGCCGACGTGCGCACCGAGGTCACGGATTCCGCGCTGGCGGAGATCCTCCATGAGGTCCGGCGTATTCGCTCAGAGCCCATCCCGATCGAAGAGCATCGGAACGTGATCAACTACCTGGCCGGCTCGTTTGTGATGGATCTGGAAACCCCGACCCAGATCGCCCGCCTGGTCCAGGAACAGCTACTACGCCAGTTGCCGGAGGACTTCTTCGTCCGCTATCGGGATCGGGTGCTACAGATGAGCCCCCAAGAGCTGCAGCGCGTGGCCCGGATCCACCTGGATCCGGATCGCCTGCTGCTCATCGTCGCCGGAGACCGGGAACGCCTTCGCCCTCTTCTGGAACGCATAGGACCGGTCGAGGAGGTGGATTTCTAGAGATGATCGAGAGCATGACGGGATTCGGCCGCGGCGAGGCCTCCGAAAACGGGCTGAGCGCGGTCGTGGAGATGCGTTCCCTTAACAGCCGCTTCTGCGAGGTGCAACTGCGCCTGCCCCGGAGCCTGTCCCACTACGAGGCCGAGTTCCGGGAATGGGTTCGTCGGGAACTCAACCGGGGCAAGATCACCGTAAGCGTCGAGGTGCGCCGGGACGAGCTCCCCCAGGTGCCCCTGGTCATCGATGAGCAGGCAGCCCGTTCCGTGTACGCGATCCTGGAACGCCTCCGCAGCGTATGCGGTATTGCCGATCCGGTCCGCCTGGAACACGTACTCCAGTTCCGGGAGGTCTTCACCCCCACGGAGGAGAACGAGGCCCTGGAGCAGCAGTGGGAGCTGGTGCGCCGCGCCGCCCAGGAGGCCATGGAGGCGTTACGCGCCATGCGACGCCGGGAAGGTCAGGTGCTTCTGGAGGACCTGCGAACGCGCCTGCAGAGCATCCTCGCCCATCTGGAGCAGATCGAGGCCCGGAGCCGGGAGCGGATATACGAATACCGGGACAAGCTCAGGCAACGGGTCCGGGAGCTGCTCGCCGAGGAGCACATCGATCCGAACCGGCTGGAGCTGGAAATCGTGCTCCTGGCCGATAAGATGGACATCACCGAAGAGTGCGTGCGCCTGCGCAGCCACTGCCGCTTTTTCTCTGAAGCCCTGGAGGACACCGAGCCGGCGGGCCGTCGGCTCAACTTTCTGTTGCAGGAGATGAACCGCGAGGCCAACACGATCGGCGCCAAGGCCATGGACGCGGCGATCTCCCAGCAGGTGGTGGCCATTAAGGAGGAATTGGAGCGCATCCGCGAACAGGTGCAGAACATCGAATGAGGGGCCGACTGATCATCCTCACCGCTCCCAGCGGGGCGGGCAAAAGCACAATCGCCCGCGCGCTCCGCGAGCGGTTTCCCGAACTCGTCTTCTCCGTATCCGCCACCACCCGTCCCCCCCGGCCCGGCGAGCAGAACGGGCGCGACTACGTCTTCCTGTCCGAAGAGGAATTCCGACGCTGGATCGAGGAGGGCAAACTGATCGAATACGAGGAAGTCTACCCGGGCCGTTTCTACGGCACCCCGCGTGAGCCCCTGGAGCGCGCCCTACAGGCCGGTCAGACCGTGTTGCTGGATGTGGACGTACAGGGTGCCCGCCACCTGAAGAGCCTCTACGGGGATCGGGCGCTGGCCATCTTCATCGCCCCGCCTGATCTGCAGGAGCTGGCCCGACGGCTTCGAGCGCGCGGTACGGAAACAGAGGAAAGCCTGCGCACCCGACTGGAGCGCGCCCGCATGGAGATGGCCGCCTCCGGAGCATTTGATCTTACCATAGTCAATGCCGACCTTTGTCAGGCTATCGAGGAAACCGCCCGCGCCGTGGCCGCGTTTATGCAAAAGCCCATTTTCGAACAGCAATGAGGGTGTGCTTATGCCGCTGAAAACCGTCGATCCTGTGGACTTTGAAAAGGAAACGGGCAACCTGTATCTGTCCATCGTGATCATGGCCAAACGCGCCCGCCAGATCGCTGCCAACCTCAAAGCGGAGCTGGATGCGCGGCTGAAGCAGTTCGAGATGGAAACCGCATCGGTCGGAGTGGAGGCGGACGAAGAACGTCCGGAGTTCAACGAAGAACAGGCCCGGGTGAGCCTGGAGTTCGAGCTTATGCCCAAACCCACGCAGTTGGCCATGGAAGAGATGCTGCGCGGGGAGATCTACTTCCGCATGCCCGAGCGCGGCGGGGAACGCCCCCTGCTGCTGAGCGAAGAGGAAGAGTCGCTATCCTGAAGCCATAATGCCCGATCTGGAACGGGTCGTCCTGGGGGTCACAGGGGGCATTGCGGCCTACAAGGCGGCCGAGTTGATCCGGCTGTGCAAACAACACGGCGCCCAGGTCCGGGTGCTTATGACCTCCACGGCGACCCGCTTTATCTCCCCGCTTACGCTGGGCACCCTGGCCGAATCCGAGGTGCTGATAGATCTTTTTCCCGCCTCAGAAACAGGCCTATCGGGATCCTGGACACAGCATGTGCACCTGGGGCGGTGGGCCCAGCTGATCACCATCGCCCCCCTTACCGCCACCACGGCGGCCCGCTTGGCCTGGGGGATGGCCGACGACATGCTCACGGCCACCGTGCTCTCGGCCCGCTGTCCGGTGCTGCTCTGCCCGGCCATGGACGAGGACATGTACCGACATCCGGCCACACAGGCCAACCTGGAGCGCCTGCGCGGCTACGGCTATTACGTGCTGGAGCCGGAATACGGCCCGCTGGCCAGTGGCCTTATCGGATGGGGTCGATTGCCCGAGCCGGAGACCATCTTCGCCCGCATGCTCGAGCTGGTGCGCGGTGATCCCCGCTGGCAGGGTCGGAAGGTGCTCGTGACCGCGGGCCCCACGATCGAGCCCATCGACGCGGTGCGCTTTATCAGCAACTTCTCCAGCGGCAAAATGGGGTTCGCCCTGGCGGAACAGGCCGCCCAGCGCGGCGCCCGGGTGGTGCTCATTACGGGGCCAGTCCAATTGCCCACCCCGGCCGGCGTAGAGCGGGTAGATGTGCGCACCGCCGAGGAGATGTTTCGGCTCGTCCAGGCCCGCTCCCCCGAGGCGGACGTGGTGATCATGTCCGCCGCCGTGGCCGATTTTACCCCCCTGCAAACCGAGCGCGGCAAAATCAAAAAAAGCCGCTACAGCCGCGGCCTGACGCTCCGGCTGCGTCCAACCCCGGACATCCTGGCCTGGCTGGGCGAACACAGGCGACCCGAACAGCGGCTCATCGGCTTTGCGCTGGAGACGGAAAACGGGGAATCCTACGCCCTGGAAAAACTGCACAACAAGCACCTGGATGCGATCGTGCTCAACAATCCCAACGAACCCGGGGCCGGTTTCGGGCACGACACCAATCGGGTCACGGTTTTCTTCGCCACTGGAGAGGCCGTGCATCTGCCGCTGCAGAGCAAGCACCGGATCGCCGATCACCTGCTTGATCTCATCGCCGACCGACTCCTATAGAAGCGCCCCTCTTTCCTGAGCGGAGGAACAGACCGCCGAACACCACCTTTGCCCCCCGCGCCCTGCACGTCCCTTTCCCCCTGAGGCGGTCCGCTCCGGGCCCCGACAGGGGCGCAAGCTTTCCGATACATGAAGCCGGCAACGGGACCCATCGGCGGAGAGGTTGCCTCTCCGGTTTGGCGACCTTCGGGGGTCCCGCTTTTCAGCGACCGCCCCTCGGGGCTGCCTGCAACAAAAAACCCCCGCCCCGAGGGGCGGGGGTTGGGAGATCGCGATCCGGTGATCAGTAATCCATCGGCGGAGAGGCGGGCTCTTTCTTCTCCTCCGGCTTCTCCACAATTACCGCCTCGGTTGTGAGCAGGAGGCTGGCCACGGAGGCGGCGTTTTCCAGGGCCACGCGCACGACCTTGGTCGGGTCGACGATGCCCATCTGATACATGGAGCCAAACTGTTCGGTGCGCGCGTTGAAGCCAAAGTCCACCTCCTTGGCCTCGAGCACCTTCTGCAGCACCACCGAGCCCTCCCAGCCGGCGTTCTCGGCAATCTGCCGCAGCGGCTCCTCCAGCGCCCGACGCACAATCGAAACCCCAATGCGCTGATCGGCATCCTCCAGCTGCAGCTCATCGAGCTTCTTGATGCAGCGCACCAGCGCCACCCCCCCACCGGGCACAATGCCCTCCTCAACCGCCGCCCGCGTGGCGTGCAGCGCATCCTCGACGCGCGCCTTCTTCTCCTTCATCTCCACCTCGGTGGCCGCCCCGATGTTGATCACCGCCACCCCACCGGCCAGCTTGGCCAAACGCTCCTGCAGCTTCTCCCGATCGTAATCGGAAGTCGTCTTCTCAATCTGCGCCTTGATCTGCTGGATGCGGGCCTTGATGTCCTCCTTGCGCCCATAGCCCTCCACAATGGTCGTGTTGTCCTTGTCCACCACCACCTTCTTGGCCCGACCCAGATAATCCAGCGTCACGTTCTCCAGCTTAAAGCCCCGCTCCTCGGAAATCACCTGTCCCCCCGTCAAAATGGCAATGTCCTCCAGCATCGCCTTGCGCCGATCCCCAAAACCCGGCGCCTTGACCGCGCATACCTTCAAAACCCCGCGCAGCTTGTTGACCACCAGCGTCGCCAGCGCCTCCCCCTCCACATCCTCCGCAATAATGAGCAACGAACGACCCGCCTGCACCACCTTCTCCAAAACCGGCAACAGGTCCTTCATGGAGCTGATCTTCTTGTCATGAATCAAAATCAGCGGCTCCTCCAGCTCCGCCGTCATCTGATCCGGATTCGTGATGAAATACGGACTCAAATACCCCCGATCAAACTGCATCCCCTCGACAAACTCCAGCGTCGTCTCAATGCCCTTGGCCTCCTCAACCGTGATCACCCCGTCCTTGCCCACCTTCTCCATGGCATCCGCAATGAGCCGGCCAATCTCCTCATCGTTGTTGGCCGAAATGGCCGCCACCTGCGCAATCTCCTCCTTGGACTCAATCTCCCGGCTCAGCTCCCGAAGCCCCTCAACCACCTTCGCCACCGCCTTCTCAATGCCCCGCTTCAACTCCATCGGATTGGCCCCGGCCGTGACGTTCTTCAACCCCTGCGCAAAAATCGCCTGCGCCAACACCGTCGCCGTCGTCGTCCCATCCCCCGCTACATCCGACGTCTTCGAAGCAACCTCCCGCACCATCTGCGCCCCAATGTTCTCCAACTTGTCCTCCAACTCAACCTCCTTGGCCACCGTCACCCCATCCTTCGTCACCGTCGGCGGACCAAACTTCTTCTCAATAATCACATTCCGCCCCTTCGGACCTAGCGTCACCTTCACCGCATCCGCCAACTGATCTACACCCCGCTTCAGCGCCGCACGGGCCTCGCTGTCGAAATAGATCCACTTTGCCGCCATAGCGCTTTATCCTCCTTCTTTTTTTGTTTTTTTCTTACTTCTCGATGATACCGAAGATATCCGATTCGCGCATGATCAGATACTCTTCCCCGTCGATCGTGACCTCGGTGCCGGCGTATTTGCCATAGAGCACCTCATCGCCCACCTTGACCGTCATCTCGATCTTGACCCCGTTTTCGATCTTGCCGGGCCCGACAGCCACGACCGTACCCCGCTGGGGTTTCTCCTTGGCCGTATCCGGGATCACAAGCCCGCTCTTGGTCACCTCCTCCGGAGGAGCCGGCTTGACGATGACCCGATCAGCGAGTGGACGAATGGCGATCTTCTCCGCAACGGCAGCCATATGTGTACCCTCCTTTTTGGTGTTTGTATTCACCTTCGCTTGCGGGACGCCGTGCCATTTAGTAAAAAACGTGCCAGATCCCCCTGGCCTGCCGGATTTGGCAGAGCTCTACCGAAATTTGTCAGGGCGATCTGACAGCCCTTCCCCACCGCGCGCATAACCTGTCCGAGAGCAACGGTCGGAGCTTGACAGCCCCTCCGGCGCGGATCTATCTTTGGCCCTTGCTGGGCCGTTAGCTCAGGTGGTCTAGAGCGCTACCTTGACACGGTAGAGGTCAGTGGTTCGACTCCACTACGGCCCACAACTAAGCCCGACGCCGCTGTCGGGCTTTTTTTAGGGCTCTCAGGGAATCCACACCACCCCGTCCGGTTCCGGTCCCGTCCGGTAGCTGGCGATCAGGCGCAGGGCGATCAGATCCAGCACATGGATGCGGTCGGCGTAGCTGGCCGCCACGAGGGCGTATCGGCCCTCGGGGGAGGGCGCGATACCGATCGGCACCGGGCTGCGCCCGAAGCGGGAGCCGAAGAGGCGATCTTCCGGCACATCGGCTTCCGGAGGGGGAATCGGAATCCGGCCCAGCAGGCGACGGGAGGCGGCCTCGAAAACGGCCACATCCCCGCTTGCGGCGCAGGAGACGAGCGCCAGCGTTCCGTCAGGGGTAAAGGCAACCCGTATCGGAAAGGCCGGGCAGGACAGGGAATCGAGCGGGCGCAGGTGCTCGGCATCCAGAATTGTGATCGTGTTGGCCGCGCGGTTGCTCACCCAGAGCTCCCGTGTTCCCGGCCGCAGGGCGATTCCCTCCGCCCCCGCCCCGGTTGGGATCTGTTGCACCCTTTCTGTATCCAGATCCAGCGCGCTCACAGAGCCGGATCCGATGTTGGCCGTAAAGGCGCGCCTTCCCTCCGGCCAGGCGACCACCATGTGCGAGACCCGGGCTTCCGTGGGCAGTGCCTTCTGGATCCGGCCCTCCTGGAGAGAGAGGACAAGCAACCGGGCCTGCGCTTCGGCCGTCACCAGCACCGTGTCCCCTCGCCACCAGGCCAGCCCATGGGGTCGGCTGTAGGAGCCGAGGGGAACGTAGCGAACCGGCTCCCTCCCCTCCAGATCCAGCACCGCCAGCGCCGATCCCGGCCGCGTGGACGTGCCGTAGAGGGAAACCACGGCCCGACGTCCATCCGGGGAGAGGAGCACCTCATGCGGTCCTTCGCCCACGATCCAGCGCGCCTCCAGGGCGCCTGTGCGCAGGTTGATCTTCCAGACCGTGCCGTCGGACTTGTTGAGCACCAGGGCTGAACCGGAAGGCTCCTGCAGAAGGAGCAGGGCGGCCAGCAACGGGATCCCCATTTTTCTTCTCCTGTTTGGCGCACCGGACCGAAAAAATAAAAAAACCCCACCCTTTTCGGGCAGGGTTTTTTCTGAGGCGCATCGCCCCTCAAGGCAGCACGTACGTCAGCCGGCCCGTGATGAGGCGCCCGATCTTGGGCGCGCCGATGTACTGTCGATGTCGGTGATCGAGCACGTTCTGCACAAGGACGTCGAGCCGCAGTCCGGGAAGGAGACCCTTCAGGTCATACCCTGCCCCCAGGTCCAGGAGGAAGTAGCTGTCCACGCGGCCAGAAAAGATTCCGGAGCGCACCTCGAAGGCATCCACGTACTGGGAAGCCACATTCAGGGACCAGCCCGCCGGCGCTGTGTAGTCCACCCCGGCCCGGACTTTCCATTGGGGTGCGTTCATGGAGACCTCACGCCCCGTTCCGGGTTCACCGAGCTCCTGATCGTCGAAATACGTATCGCTGAGCCAGGACAGGTTCCCCCACAGGCTCCAGTTCGGGTTTGGGAACCACTGCAGGGCCAGATCCGCCCCGTAGTAGGAGACGCGCCCGAAGGTAATGTAGCTGAGCAGAAGCTCGGGTTTACGATTCGGGTCGAAGTTCTCCTGCGGCTCGATGAGCCCGATGGGGTTGGCCGCGATCTGCGAGGCCGCCTGCCGATAGATGGCCGCCAGCTGGGCGCGCGTCAGGCCATAGCGCTGTAGCTCCGCATCGGTAAAGGCGGCTGCCACGGCGTTGGCCAGATCATCCGGCAACCGGGGCACGACGACAAGCGGGGTAAAGGGCTGAAGCTCGCTCAGGAAATTGCGTTTGCGCGTGTAGTAAAAGTCCAGATTTACGGCTAGCCGATTGAAGAAAATCCCCTTGTAGCCCAGCTCCCAGCTGTTGGTGATCGTCTGCCGGGCCTGGGGAACTGGCTCCAGCCGGGTTATAGGCCGACCCTGCACATCGATCATGGCGCCGGCGGAAAAGCCCCCGATCTGCTGCGCCTTGCTCAGCAGCAGGGCCCGAAGCGGGGCCAGCGGTTGACCGGAGGCCGTAATGACGTTCGTCACGGCCGCGTAGGCGATCTGGATCGGGATCCCGATACCGGGCCAGCTGCGCACGCCGGGGATAAAGCTCGAGGTCTGAGGTTGGGCGGCAAACGTCCAGCCATCCACCGTCCCCACACCCCGCACCCCGAAGGGTCCGCGATCTTCGATGAAGAGGTCGATGAAGAAGTTGATTCCGGCCGGGGTGGTGAAGGCCCGGTTGTAGGTGGCCCGCAGACTGTGGCTCGGAGAGGGCTTGTAGACCAGCCCCAGACGCGGGGAGAACTGCACCTTCCGGATCACGTTATCCCGATCCAGTCGGCCGGTCAAGAGCACATCCAGCGTGGGAAAGAGCGCGGTCTGGGACTGCAGATAGCCGCCGATCTCCGTCATGTTATCCCGACCCTCGAAGCGGCCGTGGATCGTGCCCCCTGTTCGAGGCACGGTGCGCCGGTAATCGAGCCCGAGCACAAACTGCTGGCGATCGCCCCACAGGGACCAGCTGTACTGGGCCTGTCCGGACATCAGGAAGGAACGTTCGACGACCTCGATGGGGCTGCGGTAGAAGTGCGTCTTGCCCCCGTCGTTGACCGTGTAGAAGAACTGCCCGAAGAAGCCGCCTGCGCGCAACCGGAGCTGGGCATAGGTGGTGGCGAAATCCTTGACCGCGTTTTCCCCCGTGTTGGCCAGCACGGTCTGCCGGAAGATCGAATATCCGGCCGAACCCGTGAGCATCGCCTCCGAGCCCAGGCGATACTGCACCGTGGCGCTCGCATATCCGTTGTAGGTCGTATAATCACGGCTTCCCCATTTCGGGTGGATGGCGTTGAGCAAGGCCCTGTCGTGCGGATCGTTGGGATCCAGCTTCCAGTCCTGGCCCCGACTGTACTGGCCCACGAGCTTGTAGGCCAGGCGGTTGTGCACCACAGCCGCATGCCGCAGGGCGCCCTGGAAGATGGAGCGCTGGCCTCCGCCGACCATGAGCGAGGTGCCCGGATAGGAGAAGGGGTCCTTGGTGATGAAGTGAATGACCCCCTGCTCGACGCCCGCCCCGTAGAGGGCCGATCCGGGACCGCGCACCACTTCGATGCGCGCGATGTCCAGAGGCGAGATGGGCATGGCAGAAAACTCGTTGATCCCCAGACTCGGCGTGGTCGCCTGCCGGTAGTCGACCAGCGCATAGGTCTTGGCCACAAAAACCGTATTGAACCCCCGCAGGGAGATCTGGTAGCGGTTCAGGGCCGACTGGGAGACGTCCACGCCGGGCACGGTGCGCAGCACGGCGGCGGTATGAGGGACAGCACTGCGCTCCAGATCCCGGGCTTCGAGAACCGAGATAGACATGGGGGCTTCGAGGACTTTCTCCGGACGCCGGGAGCCTGTAACCACCACGGGGTTGAGGAGCAACGCCGTCGCCCGCAAGGTGAGCTCCACATTGAGCACCTCCCCTGAGGAAAGGCTCACGGTACGCTCAGCCTCCTCATAGCCCACAAAACGCGCCACCAGACGGTATGTGCCGGCCGGAACCTGCAGACGATATCGCCCCAGAAGGTCGGTTGCGCTGCCGGCCACCGGGTTTTGCTCTCCCGGACGTAGAAGCAGCACGTTGGCCCCTGGCAGGGGCTCTCCCGTACTGGCGTCCAGCACGCGTCCCTGCAGGGTGGCTTGCTGGGCGAGCGCGGAAGGCAAAATCCCCAGCCACCAAACGGACAGTAAGGCAATCAGGCGCATACGTACCTCCTCCGCATGTCTGATTTTTTGTGGAAGAAAGGCGGAAACATGCCTCCGCCAGACAACCTCCTCCAACAGAGACGGCAAAATAATACATCACCTGGGCTCAGCGTGCAAGTCCTTTCGGATACCCACCGTGGAGACGCAGTCGGACCTCCAGCCACCTGCGGGCTTCCTCAAGCCGGGCCCTATAGGCTATCGGGGCCGCTGCGGGATCCCGAGCGAGCTCGGGCACGCCAAAGGCGAATCCCTCAACCGGCACGCGCCAGCTCTGCGCGATGGCCTCCAGCATGCGTTGTTGTCGCCTCTGGGCCTCCCGGGTGTATGGGTCCTCGGCCCGCTCGTTGGCCCCGAAGTCGTCGATGACCCAGACGCGGGCCGGCCGATCAGGCAGCAACCGGCGCAAACGGGCCCAGAAGCGGGGCGAATCCTTGGGGGCACCCAGATCGGCGGAGTTGGCCAGCCGAATCACATTCCTAGCTTCGGCAACGGCGGGGGAGGCCTGTGGACGCAGAACCTCTACCCCGTACCCCCAGGCCTGTAGATGACGGGCAAAGGCCTCCGTGGCCTCCGCATAATGATCGGTGGCCACAAGCAGGCGCACCGCATGGTGCAACAGCAGATCCAGTATCGATTTCCAGCCCGCATCGGGGGCCGAGGCCTCCAGATACATCTGCACAAAGCGCCGAGCCGCTTCCAGATACCCCTCCTCTGCTTCCTTGCCCTCCCGACGGGCCAGTTGCCGGGCGATCAGCCGGGCGTAGCCGATCGAGGTGGTGCTGCCCTCCGGCCAGGTGGGCACGACCACCTCGGCCCAGAAGCGCTCCGGATCCTGCAGGGGCAGGCCCGCCTCCTGCAGGGCGCGCCGAAGCGTTTCCGGCTCTCCGAAGGCCACAGCTCCGGGACTGAGCGTGCCGGACCAATCGAGGACCACCCATACAGCACGCATGGCTCCTCAGGGAGGCCAACGCTCCAATCGATAGGCGCTATCCCAGAACATCCACTCCAGGCGGGAGCTCAGCACGAAAGCCTCCCGCATCAGAGCGCGCCCCTCCTCGGAGGTCGATTCAGAACAGCGCTCCGTGAGCGCGATGGCCCGATCGACCCAGACGGAGAATTCCTCGCTGGCATAGGTATCGATCCAGCGCTGGTACGGGTTCCCCGCAGAAGCATGCCGGTAGATGTAGCGGCCCACCTCCCGATAAATCCAGAAACAGGGAAGCAGGGCAGCCATGCCTTCTTCGAAGCTGCGGCAGGAGACGGTGGCCAACAGGAAATTCGTGTACGCAAAACAGGCCGGCGCCTGCACCCGGGTCGGGGTGCTTAAGCCGAATTCCTGAAAATAGGCTTCGTGCAGCGCGCGCTCGACGCGCACCGCTCCCTCAGCGAACTGAACAAATTGCAGCACCTCCTCGGTCCGGCGCGCCCGGGCGGCCATCAGGGCGAGCGCACGACCAAAATCGGCCAGGTACAGGGCATCCTGCTGCAGGTAGAATAAAAACCGCTCCCGGTCCAACGTGCCCCGCATGAGTTCCTGATTGAACGGATGGGCCAGAATGGCCTCATAGATGGGGCTTATCTCTCGCCAGAGCACCTCGGTAAAGCGCATCTTCCTACTCCCAGTAGCGGTAAAAGTGATGCACAGGCCCGTGTCCGGAGCCAAGCTGATAGTCAGCCCCGGCGCGCAGGGCTTCGCTCAGATAGCGTTTGGCCGCCTCTACAGCGTCCGGAATCGAAAAACCTCGAGCCAGATAGGCGGCGATGGCCGAGGAGAGGGTACAGCCCGTGCCGTGCGTGTTGCGCGTCGGGATGCGTTCGGCCTCCAGCCAGATCGGCTCCGGATGCGCGCGCCACAGCAGCACGTCCGGGCTTCGCGATCCGCCCAGATGGCCCCCTTTGAGCAAGACGGCCTCCGGACCCAGCTCCAGAAGCTCGCGCGCCGCACGGGGCATATCCTCCTCCGAACGGATCTCCCAGCCGAGCAATACGCCGGCCTCGGGCAGATTCGGGGTGATCACCGTAGCCAGCGGTAGCAGAGCGGTTCGCAGTGCCCGCACGGCCTCCGGCTCCAGAAGCCGGTCTCCGGACTTGGCCACCATGACGGGATCGAGCACCACGGGACCGGCCGCGTAACGACGCAACTGCTCGGCCACGGTGCCGATCACCGGCGCCGTGTGCAACATGCCGATTTTGACCGCATCAACCCCGATATCCTCCAGCACGGCTTCCAGCTGGGCCGCCACGAAATCCGGCGGCACAGGATAGACGGCACAAACCTGGCGCGTGTTCTGGGCGGTGAGCGCGGTGAGCACACTCATCCCATAGCAGCCCAGCGCGGAGAAGGTCTTCAGGTCCGCCTGTATACCGGCCCCCCCACCGGAATCGGAGCCGGCGATGGTCAGCACCCGCACATAGCGCTTCATCGGTCCTGATCTCCGCTTTCGAACCGGTCGATTTCCTTCCGAAGAAGGCCTGCGGCCTCTTCGGGATCCGGAGCGGCGCAGATAGCCGAGACCACGGCTATGCCATGGGCACCGGCTTCAAGCACCTGGCGCACGTTGTGCGGACCGATACCGCCGATGGCCACCAGCTTGTGTCGGGATCGCCTTCTAGCTTCTCGGAGCCCTTCCAACCCCCAGGCCCCCCGCGTATCCGGTTTGGTCGGAGTCGGAAAGACCGGGCTGATGCCCAGATAATCCACATCATAGGCCTCGGCCTCCTGGAGCTCCTCCAGGGTTTCCACCGAGAGCCCGATGATGGCTTTCGGACCCAGAAGCCGGCGCGCGATGGGATACGGCATATCCTGCTGGCCGATGTGCACCCCGTCGGCTCCGACGGCCAGGGCGACATCGACCCGATCGTTGATGATCAGCGGCACCCCGAGGGGTCGGAGCCGCTCCAGCAGCCTCCGGGCCAAATCGATAAACTCCCGCGTACTGGCCTCTTTTTCGCGCAACTGCACCATCGTCACCCCGCCCCGCACGGCTCCGAGCACCACCTCCTCAAGCGACCTGTCCCCGATAAGCCCGCGATCCGTGACCAGATACAGCCAGGCCATAGGCCTACTCCATACACAGACGGGCGCGCACATCGGATTGCGAAAGCCTGTAGAGGGCATCTAGAAAACGCATCTGGAGGCTACCTGGCCCCTCTGCCCGCTCCGCTGCCAGCTCCCCCGCTATCCCCATAACAGCCATCGCGTGCGCCGTGGCCTGTCCCGGATCCGGATTAACGGCCAGAAAGGCGCCGCAGAGCGCCGTGGCCGTGCACCCCATGCCCGTCACCCGGGCCATAAGGGGATGGCCGTTGCGGACAGTCCAGATCCGATCCCCCTGGGCCACGTAATCGGTCTGCCCGCTTACACAGACGACGCAGTCCAGCTCCCCGGAAAGGGCACGGGCCAGATCCAGCGCCTCTTCCGAGGCGATCGTACTATCCACCCCCCGAGTGCGCACCATGGCCCCGGCGAGAGCGGCTATCTCGGAGGCGTTTCCCCGGATCACGGCGGGTGTGGCGACCCGAAGCAGGGCGCGCACGGTTTCCGTCCGATATCGCGTAGCCCCCGCGCCCACGGGATCCAGTACGATCGGAATGCTTCGTTCTGCGGCGCGCCGCATGGCGCGCTCCATGGCCCGCACCCAGTGTGGGCTGAGCGTGCCGATGTTGACCACCAGCGCCGCGGCCAGATCCACCATGGCCTCTACCTCTTCCTCGGCGTGGGCCATCACCGGGGAGGCGCCGATGGCCAAGAGCGCATTGGCTGTGGTGTTCATGACCACGTAATTGGTGATGTTGTGCACCAGCGGATTGCGGGCTCGAATGGCCTCTACATCGGCCCAGAGTGCGCTTACCGGATCTCCCATACCCCATCCCCTTGCTGTGTGTTGTGTGCCAAGGGTCGGGGGGTGCTATCTCGGGGTGTTTGAGAAGGGGAAAAAACCGGAGGCAGCAGATGGCTTCCGGTTCCGTATTCCCTTCGCCGGTATTACCCGGATCAGGTTCTAAGGGTATCCTCTCAGCCCCGCCCACAGGAACGGAGCACCCCCAACGGAACCCGCTCGAAAATAAGTTGCCCTCCCTATCAGGGGCAAGGGAACTATTCCTCCGGCAGCACAAGGGCCAGCAGCAAGTAGACGAGCAGGCCGGTGCCCACGCTGAAGAGCGTAAGCAGCGCATACACCGCACGCACCAGGGTGGGATCAAGCCCGAAGTACCGGGCCAGCCCTCCGCAGACCCCCAGCAGTTTGCGCTCGGTACGGGAACGGGTCAATTGCCGCATGATTCATCCCTTTACTGGATGGGAATTTCCACAGATCGGGATGCCCGAGGCATGATGAACCAGAGGATCACGTAAAGGGCTATTCCCGATCCCCCGAAAAAGAGCGTGAGCACCACAAACAGCAGGCGCACCAGGGTGGGATCCACCCCGAAGTACTGAGCCAGCCCCGCGCACACCCCGGCGATCTTGCCTTGTCGGGAGCGCTCCAGACGCTTCGGAGCGGGTTTCGAAGACGCCGCAGGGGCAGGTCGGTTTGGAACCGGTTCGGGGGAACGGCGGGGACGGGATAGCACGCCCAGGCCGAGCAGGATGATGAGCACCCCGCCCAGGATGGGCAACAGGCGCATCAACCAGGATAGATCCCAGCCAATGGGCATGCCCATCTGCTGAGCCAGGTAGGCGACCCCAGCGGCAACGAGCAGCAGCCCTGTTAAGGTGGCCAGATTCCACGGCCCCGGTTGCTCTGAGGAGGCGCGCAGGCGGGCCAGATAGGCCTCTACTTCGGCATCCGAAGCCCGGGGTTGACGCACAGCATCGTCGGCCATAGCGGGGCTCCTCCACATTGTTTTGCTACACTTCTACGCACACGGCACAACGGGGGTTACGGACGCCATACTCCCTCTTCGGTCACCAGCGCGCGCACGGGCACATCGTGCGCCTCTGCCTGCAGCCGATCCGTCACGCAGGCCGCATATACGGGGGCGACCGTAAAGCCCTCCTCCCCGGCCAGCAGGCGATCATAATACCCCCGTCCGTAGCCGATGCGATAACCGCGCCGATCCGCACCCAGAGCGGGAACCACGATCAGTTCCGGCGCGGAGGGGGGTGCAGAAGACGACTCCGGTTCCTCGATGCTATACGGTCCCGGCCGCCATCGGGTTTCCGGGTTCACGGCCGCCCAGCGCAGCCCCTCCGCCTCGATTACGGGCACGAGTACCGTTTTGCCTTGAGCCCACGCCTCGGAAAAAAGCGGGCCGATATCCACCTCACGCCGATCCCGCAGAGGCCGGTAGAGCGCCACCACGGAAGCCGAGGTCCACTCAGGGAGATGAAGCAGATGGGCTACGATACGCGCACTTAGCGCTCTGTAGCGCCCCTCACTCAGGCCCGCTCGATAAGCACGACAGTGCGCACGCCAGCGCGCCTTTTCCAGGATGATCATGGCACCGGAAGCAGATGATGCACCTCGGGGTTAAGGGCTCTGGGCTCGAGTTGCTGGCGGAGCCACTCCTCACCCCACCGAAGCCAGCCATAAAGCGCGCTCCAGATGCGTTCCTGCATTTTCCCCTCGGGGGCTACCCGGACTCGCAGCCGCCGCAGCGCGTGGTGTAGCTCTCCGTGTCGGCGTTTCTGCGCCCGATAGGTACGCACCTCCAGGTCCTCGAAGGCCTCCAAGATGCGCGCGCGCACTCGCCCCCAGGTCCCCTCCAGGGAGGGATCCAGTTCCGCGATGGGCGCCCGGAGCCGCTCCAGCGCCGCCTCCAGCTCGGTCCGCACCTCCGGGAAGGGAGCAGAAAGGGGAAAGCGGCGCGCCAAGACGTGGGCCAATAGCTCCTCCTCGGGGGCGAAGAGCTCCCCAAAGCGCAGCCCGAGCCTTTCCATAAGCCGCAGGGCGGCCGTATCCAGAAGCGTTGCGCTCAGCCGGGGCCACAGTACGGGAGGGTCGAGCCCGAAACAGGGATATAAGGCCAGCACCTGAGCCCAGTAGGCCACCTCGGCCGGGCCGGCTACGTAGGCCGCTGTGGGCAGAAGCCAGTCCTGCACAATGGGCCGCAAAGCCACCCCGGGACTGAAGCGCTCCGGCTGGCTCCGGCTCAGCTGCAGAAGCTCGGCATGCGACCAGGTACGCGCGCCGCCGCGCCAGCGCAGCCTTCCGTCGGGATCAGGGTCCAGTGCCCGGCGCTCTCCATCGGGCTCTACCCAGAAAAGGAACAGGCCCTGCGGCCGGATCTGTGGCTTGTATCCGGCCTGATGGAGGCGCTCGGATTGCTTCTGTAGCTCATGCAGCCACCGGGGCCATTGCACAAGCGCGCGAAAAAAGACCTCCCCGAGGAGCCCCTTCAGCTCCGGATCGGTGGGATCAAGCACCAGAAGGCCCGTCCCTGAGAACACGCGGTAAAGCAACCGGGCAAAGGCTTCCGGTACCGACGTACCGGGCCGATATGCCTCCTCGACCCAACGGCGGACGACCTCCGATCCGGCCGGAAGACGCCGGAAAAGCGCCTCAAGCCAGGGCGTGATCGCCTCCGGCAAGCGGCGGGCCCACATGGCCAGGGGACGCTCATCCCAGCCTTCCAGAGCGGCCTCTTCCAGCTCCCCATCGGCTGGCCAGGCGACGCGGTTAATCTCCCGCAGATCATGGTCTTCCCCCTCGAGCCAGAAGACCACGACCACAGGACGATCCGGATGCCGGGAGGCGAGCTCACGACCCAACTCGAGAGCGGTCAGGATCTTGTAAAAGGTGTATAAAGGGCCACCGAGCAAGCCGGCCTGTTGTCCGGTCACGATGGCCAGGGCTCCGGGCTCGGCCAGCAGGCGCGCGGCACGCTCGGCCTGTTCGTCTCCGCCCAGACGGCGCACCTGGCGCCGCAACACCTCGCTTACGGCACCCGCCTCGGCGCAAGCCGATCGCCCCGGTGGGGCAAATCCTCCACGACGCCAGTCCTGGTAATGCGGCCCTGGCCAGAGGAGACGTAAATCCTCCGCACCCGATACGTAGTGGCGAAATAATGTGCCCGAAGGGATCTGATCCCAGGAACAGAATGCCTCCGAGAGCGCAGGGGAAGTGTGCTCCTGCATACGAATGCCTCCGGAAAATCCGGATTAAGAAACAACAGCCCCGGAGATGGATGCCAGCCGCTCCGATCATCAGGCCGGCAACAACGCGGAGCGAGGAGCCGGCTTGTCTTCCTGGCCCGCATTGTGCAATTTACCGGGAGCGCAATGAGGGAGATCATGGCGGATGCGCAGCTTCTTCGTGTTCCTCTCCACCGGCTGCCTTTTTCTTGCCGGCTGCCAGCGCGAGGACAGCCCGACAGCATGGGTGCGGCTCCTGCACCTGAACACGGAATATCCGGCTTCCGTGGACGTGCGGGCTGACGGCAAGCTGGCCTTTGTCGGCATCGCTTTCGGGGACGGCACCCCTTATCAGAGTTTCCCCGCGGACGCCACCTTTCAGGCTTTTCCAGAAGGCCGAACGGGCCCCATGCTCTTTAGCGCACATCCCCCTATGGAGCCGGAGCACCGGTACTCGATTCTCTTTCTTTCCGGCCTCCCCGGCCAGGTGCTTGTGCTTGCAGATGACACAACCGCCCCTCCCAGCGGAGGAGCGTACGTACGTTTTGTGCACGCTGCCGTGCGCGTCCCTCAGCTTGTGATCACGGATATCCCCCTGAGCGGGGGCGGTGGAGGACAACCCCGGGTGAGCGCCGATGGGGAGATGCGCATCTGGCTCCGTCGACCAGGACAGACGACGGGATATCGGGCTTTTCCGGCCGGAGATGTGGTGCTGTACCTGAGTCCAGACGGACTGCGGTCGACCGGGAGCGCACGCTTGAGCCTGCGAGCCGGAAGCCTGTACACGGTCGCCATCACGGGAAGCGGCAGCACGCAGGACGGAATCCCGCTACGCTTCCGGGCCTACGAGCATCTGCTCATCCCCTAGCTTGATCCTCCGCGCGGGCGATCGCCTCCCAGTCCAGGCGGGCCAGATCCGCGGCGGCTGTGCACCCACGACAGGCAGCAACACAGCTCTCCGCTCCAGAACTCCTGACGGAGCGGAAGAAGTATCGGAGCACATACCCCAGAGCCCAGAACCCCAGAGCGGCCAGCACGATGTATTGCAGCACGGCTTCCATATCGGTTCAGGCCCCCAGCGCGCGTCCCAGTTGATAGACCAAGAGCGTCACCACGTAAGCCAGCGTGTTCATGTACAGCAGCAGCACAAGGGGCCATTTCCAGGACCCCGTCTCCCGCCGCACCACGGCCACCGTGCTCATGCATTGACAGGCCAGGGCGAAGAAAATCATCACGCACAGGCCCACAAGCCAGTCATAGGCCGGACGTCCCGTCTCCGGATCACGGGCCTCGCGCAGACGTTGCCGCAGGGTGGGGGCGTCCTCTTCCGCATCTCCGACGCTGTAGATCGTGGCCATGGTGCTTACGAAGACCTCCCGGGCGGCAAACGAGGTCACCAGCGCAATCCCGATCTTCCAGTCAAAGCCCAGGGGTTCGATCAGGGGCTCGAGCACGTGCCCGATCCGGCCGGCCAGGCTCTGTTCCAGCTGCTCGGCGGCCTGCTGGCGTTCGAGCTCCAAACGAGCCTCCTCGCTCGGAGCCACCGCCTTGAGCGCGGCATAGCGATCGATCACTTCCCGAGATACGGGGAAGGTGGCCAGAAACCAGAGCACAATGGAAATGGCCACGATGATCGGACCCGCCTCCACCAGGAAAGCTCGCGCCCGATCGAACATCTGCCACAGCACCTGCCGCAGGGAGGGGATCTTGTAGGGCGGGAGCTCAAGGAGGAAAACCGGCGCCGGTCCCCGCACCAGAAAGCGCTTCATCATCCAGGCGGCCAGCAGGGCCATACCGATGCCCAGCAGGTAGATGCCAAGCAACACAAGCCCGGCGGCGGTAAACACCCCGGCAATGCGCCGCTCCGGTATAAAGGCCCCGATCATGAGCGTGTAGACGGGCAAGCGGGCGCTGCAGCTCATCAAGGGCACCACGAGAATGGTGATGAGCCGATCGCGCCAGTTCTCAATTGTGCGCGCGGCCATGATGGCCGGAATCGCGCAGGCGAAACCGCTCATCAGCGGGACCACGGAACGCCCGTGCAAGCCCAGCCGGGACATGAAGCGATCCATGATGAAGGCCGCACGGGCCATATAGCCGGAGTCTTCCAGAAGCCCGATAAAGAAAAACAGGGCCATGATCTGGGGCAGGAACGTAACAACCGCCCCGAAACCGGCCACCACACCATCGGCAATCAGGCTGGCCAGCCACGGCCCGGGTAGATGGGCACGGGTCTGCTCCTGCAGCCAGCCGATCAGGGCTTCTATGCCCTGCATGGGGTATTCAGCCCAGGAGAAGATAGCCTGGAACATGAGCGCCAGCAGCAGCAGGAACAGCACCGGCCCCCAGATCCGATGCACAGCGATCCGATCGATGCGATCGGAAAGGGTCTCCTGGACTACCTGCCGCTGCTCTGTAGCTTCGCGCGCCACCTCGGCCAGCCAGCGATACCGATACAGGGCCTCCACAGAACGCCAGTCCAGCCCCGCCTGCGCTAGGGCCTCTCTGCCTTCCCGGACGAGCCCCTGCAGGCGCTCGCCTTCGGGCCTGCGCCCCCACTCCTGCAGCGCTTCCTCATCGGTGAGCACACGCAGAGACTGACTGAAATGCACCCGCTCGTCCAGATCCGTGTAGGGGTCAAACCAGCCCTGATCGATGCGCCGACAGATGCCTTCGAGCACCTCGGGAGGCCCCCAGCGCCTGGGCGCTATGGAGGGATGCCGCATCTGCTCCTGTATGGCCGCCCGGAGCCGATCCAGTCCCCTGCCCTTGTTGGCCTGAATGGGCACAACGGGCACCCCGAGCCGCTTCTGGAGAACCTCGGCACGCACCACAATCCCCCGCGAGGCCGCAATATCGAGCATGTTGAGCGCGATCACGACGGGGATCTCCAGATCCAGCACCTGGCTGGCCAGGTAGAGATTGCGCTCCAGGTTGCTCGCATCCACGATAACCAGGGCCAGGTCTGGTAGCCCGCTCCCCGGCGCCTGCCCGATGATCGTCTCGTATGCTATGGCCTCATCGACAGACTTCGGGTTGAGGCTGTACATGCCGGGCAGGTCGGTGAGCTCCACGATCGTGCCATCCGCAAGGCGAAAACGACCCGTGCGGCGCTCCACGGTCACCCCGGGATAATTGCCCACTTTCTGGCGCAGCCCGGTGAGCGCGTTAAAGAGCGTGGATTTTCCCGAGTTCGGATTTCCGACCAGAATGGCGCGCACAAGGCGAGCCGCAGAACGGAGCCCGGGAGCTGTCATGAGCAGAGCTCTACCTCCACCGCCTCGGCCTCGCGTCGACGAAGGGAGAGATAATATCCCCGTACCCGGATCTCCATGGGATCCCCCAGCGGGGCGAAACGCACCACGTATACTTCCGTGCCTTCGAGCAGGCCCATCTCCCGGAGCCGTCCGGGCGCCTCCGGGCGAAGATGACGAACGATGGCCCGCGTACCGGGCACAAGACGAGCCAGAACGGTGACGGTCTCGGTCATGGACGAACGACCTCCTCCAGCTGAATCGGCTCTACCCAGATCCTGCGCGCCAACTCGCGCCCCAGAGCCAGCCGGCTCTCCCGCACATGGAGGAGCAGGGGATCCGGACCCCGCAGCACCCGAAGCTCCATCCCCTCCCCGATGCCCAGCTCGCGCAACCGAACCCCGTAGGATTCGTCCAGAATGTGCCTTACCAGAACACGCACCCCCGCAGCACAATCGGCAAGCGAAACCATATGACAAACCCAATTTAGACCAAATCTACTGTTATCCCGAAAAAAATCCTCTGCATTCAGAGGGCGGTCGACCGATTCGGGCAGTTTTCACGGCGGCAATGTCCGTAAAGTTCCAGCGAATGGTGGGTCACCTCGAAATTGTAGACCTCCTCTACAAGCTGCTGTACATCCTGCAGGCGTGGATCGCAGAACTCCCACACCTGTCCGCAATCCAGACAGATCAGATGATCATGCTGGCGATATCCGTAGGAAGGTTCGTATTTGGCCTGATTCCGACCGAATTGGTGGCGGGCGACCAGGTTACATTCCCGGAGCAGCTCCAGGGTGTTGTACACCGTGGCCCGCGAAACCGAGGCCCCCTTCTGGCGCAGGCGCAGAAAGAGCTCATCGGCGTCGAAGTGGCCTTCGGAGGCGTAGACCTCCTCCAGCACGGCAAAACGCTCTGGCGTTTGCCGCAGGTTCTTGCGACGCATATAGGCTCGGAAGATTTCCCGGACCTCGCGCAGGAGCGCCTCGGGGTATTTTCCCTGTGCCATGGCGAGGAGAAAATACGCGCTCGGGGGGCAAGAGATCAACGTATTGTGGCTTTACCCTTCAGCAATAGCCCCGGTTCCGGAGCACTTCCCAGACCGCATCCAAGAGGGCCTCCGGAGGGCGGGAGGCCGGGAGGCGGACGATGCGCTCTCCCTCCCGTTCCTGGAGCCAGCGGTACCCATCCCGTACGCGTTCGAAGAAGGCGAGATCGGCCTGCTCCATGCGATCGCCCGGAAGACCGGCTTTTCGTCGCAAGGCTTCCTCAAGGGGCAGATCCAGCCAGAACGTCACATCTGGCCTGAGCCCGCCGGTGGCCAGCAGATTCAGCTCCAGACACCGTTCCGCATCCACCACGTGGCGGCCAAAGGCCTGATAGGCCACCGTGGAGTCCCAGAAGCGATCGGCCAGCACCCAGATCCCCTCCTGCAGGGCTGGACGGATGCGTTCGTGCACCAGCTCAGCCCGGGCAGCCAGAAAGAGAAACAGCTCCGCCATCGGGCTTAATTCCCGCAGGGAGGTGGCCAGCAACCAGCGTCGGATCTCCTCGCCCAGCTCCGTGCCCCCGGGCTCGCGTACCCAGAGCACCCGCACCCCTATTGCCTCAAGCCGTCCGGCAAGGGCCCGCGAAAGGGTGGTCTTCCCCGCCCCGTCGAGGCCCTCGAAGCTGATCAAACGTCCCCGCACGTCGCGAAGGTCCAGAACTCCCCGCTTGGTATGCAACCAATCCCGGAACGGGTGCAATTTTCTTGTAACCCGCCGCCTGCTTTTGCAAGGGGTGTGTATTTTTGGCTTGCCGGCAGCTCATGAGGAGATGGCCTATGCGCCCGGAATGTATAGGTCTTTTGCTCCTGCTCAGCTCCCCTCTTCAGGCGCAGATCACCGCCGTGCGCTTGGAGGCCCCTGTGCTGCTTGATGGCCGGATCGAGGAACCGGCCTGGCAGGCCGTATCCCCCCTACCGGATTTTCGCCAGAACAACCCCGTCGACGGAGCCGAACCCACCGAACGCACCGAATTGCGCATCGCCTTTGATGAGCGCTACCTGTACGTGGGCTTTCTGTGCTTTGACTCCCAGCCGGAGGCCATCATCGCCAATGCGCTGGAGCGGGACGGCGATCTCAATCAGGACGACCACGTCACGATCGTCCTGGACACGTACCTGACCCGATTGAGCGGGTTCGGGTTTGCCACCAATCCCAACGGCGCACGACGCGATTTTGCCATCTTCAACGATGCGGCCGATCGGGTGCCCACGGACCCGAACTGGAACACGTTCTGGGATGTGGCCACCGCGCGCGGCCCGTGGGGATGGTCGGCCGAATTCCGTATCCCCCTCTCCAGCCTGCGTTATCAGGTGCAAAACGGTCAGGTCCGGATGGGCCTGATCGCCTCACGCATGATTCGGCGCAAAAGCGAGCTCCTCATTCTGCCCCATATCGGGCGGGAATTTCGCAACGCCCAGTGGCGGGTTTCCCGCGCCATAGATCTTATTCTGCCCATGGACCGCCCCTCCCGTCCCCCACTGTATCTGACTCCGTATGTGCTCGGCGGCTACGGGCAGAACGCGCAGCTAGTGGGCCCCCGATACCGGCTCGATCCCAGCTGGGTGCGCAACGCGGGGCTGGATATGAAATACGGGCTTTCGAGCAACCTCACGCTGGATCTCACCGCGAACACGGATTTTGCTCAGGTTGAGGTCGATGATCAGCAGATCAACCTGACCCGATTCTCCATTTTCGTCCCGGAAAAGCGGGACTTTTTCCTCGAATACGCCAGCCTTTTTGATGTGGGCTTTCTGTTCCGCATCGGGCAGCAGCAGAACCGGCTCTTCTACAGCCGCTCGATCGGTATCGAGCAGGGCAGGCAGGTGCCCATCCTCGGTGGAGCCCGTCTGACCGGCCGGATCGGCGAATGGGAAGTGGGGCTTATCGAGATGCAGACCGGCGCGGTCAAAGCACCAGACCTGCAGGTGGGTTCCCGAAACTTCGGCGTCCTGCGCCTCAAGCGCCGGATGTGGAACGAGAATTCTTTTCTGGGCGGGCTTTTGACCTCGCGCTTTGATGTGGAGAGCCGATCCTGGGATCTGACCTACGCCCTGGACGGTTCGATCCGCTACACGGGCACGCAATACGTATCTTTTCTGGCCGCCCAAACCCGTAATACGACGGCCAACGGAACCGCGCAGGATCCAGGCTGGGGGAACAGCCTCTTACATCTGAGCATCGAAAACCGGCGCAACAGCGGCTTTACACACAACGTGATGCTCACCTACGTGGGGGAGCACTTCGAGCCCCGTCTGGGCTTTCTGGGCCGCAGGGGGTATTATCGTGCGGCCGGGGAGTTTTCCCAGTACTTCTTCCAGCCCGCCCGCTCGCCTGTGCGCAACTACATGCTCAACTTCGATCCCACGTTTTTCTGGAACACGGAGGGAAAGCTGGAAACGGCGGAGATCACCCTGGGCTGGGCCATCGATACGAAAACCGGCGCGCACATCCATCCCATGCTCCAGTACACCTTCGACCGGGTTCCCCGGGCCTTTGTCATCTACGCGCCGAAGAACATCCAGGTGCCGGCCGGCTCTTACCGCTTTCTGGGGCTGGATTTCCACGGCTTCCTGGGCGGAGCGAGCCGACTGAGCGGAAACTGGCGCATCAACGTGGGATCCTACTACGGAGGATGGCGCTGGTCGAGCAACCTGTCTCCTTCCTGGGTGGTCAACCGGCACATGGTGCTGGGGCTGCAGCACAATCTGGGTTACGCAGACCTGCCTGGGGGCGCTTTTACCACGCAGGTACTGCGCCTGCGTGCTCAGTATGCCTTCAACACGCAGTGGACGGCCAAGACGTTCGTGCAGTACACCTCGGCGCTGCGCACAGTAGACGTCAACTTCCGGTTACGCTTCACCCCGCGGGAGGGCATAAATCTGTACGTGGTCTACAACGAGACGCTCAACACGGACAGGAAGCGGACACACCCCAGTCTGCCCTGGACGCACAACCGGGCTTTCATGATCAAATACAGCTATACTTTTGGCTGGTAGCTACCAGTCTTTCTCCCGCTGCCCCGTTGGCGGGGGCGGCAGGCGGCGGTGCAGGCGATCAAGCACGCGCGCCTCATAGGCCCGAAGCCTCTGGAGCACACTTTCGGCCGTGACCTGATCGATGCCCTCGGGGGGCTTTGCCGAAAAGCCGGGGCCTTCAGGGCCTGCGGGTCGGGAAAGAGGGGTGCCGGATCCGTGTTCCGGTCGAGGGACTGGGATGCGGATCCGGCGCCACAGCCATTCGTAGCGTTTGCGCGTTTCCTCATCCGGATAACGGGCAAGCGCTTCCCGGTAAGCCTTCAGGGCCGCGTCCGGCGCTCCGGCCCGATAGTACGCCCCTCCGGCGTTGTAGAGGGAGAGCGCCTGGTTTTCGGGAATCCGGAAACGCCTACTTGCCCGGACGAACAACTCGGCCGCCTCCCGGAAGCGCCCGGTTTGATACGCCTCCAGCGCGGCGCGGAAATCGGCCACCGCTCTCCTGTCCTCCCCGGGCACAACGGCCTGTGCGCGCAGCTCCGAACCGGGTCCCAGGCCCCAGACCAGGATCAGCAGGGCCATGCTCAACGTCCGCCATCCGGAACCATACCAGTAGCCCAGCCATCCCAGCAGGCTCAGCAACAGGAAAGGCCGGTAGAGCGGTTCGCGCTCGTAGCGGGCGCGCTGTGTTTCGCTCTGAGCGGGCAGCTGGCGCAGATGCCGGAGGAGTTCCGGGAGTTGAGCAGCATGGTAGTATCTGCCCCCGGTCTGTTCGGCAAGCCCGCGCAGCCGATCCTCTTCCAGGCGGGTGCGCACCACCTGACCGGCGCGATCGAGTTTGTATCGGGGCTGGCCCTCCTCCGCCGGAAGAGGGATGGCGACGGGCTGACTTCCGCCCACGCCCAGCACAAAGACGGGTATACGCAGGCGCCGGAGCTCTTGGAGCGCGGAACCGAGACGGTTTTCGTGGTCCTCCCCGTCGGTGATGAGCACGATGGCCCGCGCTCGGATCCCTTCGTTGGGGGGAAAGAGTTCGCGGGCCCGATCGAGCGCCGCCCCCAGATCCGTACCCTGCACGGGCATCCAGCTCGGATCGGCCACCGAAAGAAGTAGCTGGACAGGCTCCGGATCGGTCACCAGAGGACAGTGGGGAAAGGCCGTCCCGGCAAAGGTGACCAGCCCCCAGCGGGCTTCTGGAAGGGCTTGCAACAGGGCCTGGGCGCTCTGGCGTGCTTGCTCCAGGCGCGTGGGCGTCCCATCCGGCGCATACATGCTCAGCGACAGGTCCAGCGCAAGCACGATATCCGGAGCGCGCTGCCGGACTGACTGCATGCGGGGCGGACCCAGAGGTCCCAGCAGGGCGATCCATGCGCTCAGCAGGGCGATGCCCAGAAAGAACAGGCGCGTGGGGGATAAGCGGAGCGGAATCCCATAGCGCGTCCAGAAGGCGCGATCCGCCCAGCGTATCATATCCCGCAGCCGGCGCCGCTCAAAGAGCCAGGCCAACGCCAACAACAGCGGGATAGCCAACCCCAGCGGCAGGTATTGCGGATGGGCCCACATTCAGTATCCCACGGCCGTATCCTCTCCGCGTGGATCGGCTCCGCCATACAGGCGCCCGTCTGGTCCGACGAGAATCCCGTCGGCTCGCCCGGAATAGCCCGACCGCTCCACAACCTGCCAGCCCCGGCGCCGGAGGTTTTCCACCACATCTCGAGGCAGGCCTCGCTTCTCGTAGTAGAGCACGTCGGGCAACCATTGATGATGAAACCGTGAAGCGTCGATGGCCTCCTGGATGTTCATACCGAAATCGATGACGTTGACCAGGATCTGAAAAACGGTCGTGATGATGGTCGAGCCCCCTGGCGTACCGATGACCATAAAAAGCCGTCCATCTCGGGTTACGATCGTAGGCGTCATGGAGCTGAGCATGCGCTTGCCCGGCGCGATGGCGTTGGCCTCCCCCCCTAG
Organism: Bacteroidota bacterium; assembly: GCA_025998875.1. Classification (GTDB taxonomy): domain Bacteria; phylum Bacteroidota; class Rhodothermia; order JANXDC01; family JANXDC01; genus JANXDC01. Next base: position 45,626 of record AP024675.1, read on the forward strand.
GAGCCCGAACATATTCGGCACACCGGGCTTGGCCACGAAGTCGTCCATCTCGTTGTTGAGCAGAAACCCGGCTCCTTCGACAGCCACGTAGGAGCCATAGCTGCCGTTAAGCGTGGTCGTACAGGAGACCGCATTGCCTTCGGCGTCCACGATGGAATAATGCGTCGTCTGCTCGGATTCATAACCAAGGGGGTTGCCGTGCCGGACCTGGGCGCTCGGGGTGGTGCGCTCCGGGTCGAAATCCCGCATCCGATGCCGCGCGTAGGCCTTGCTGATGAGCTGAGGGACAGGCACGGGATAAAAATCCGGATCCCCTAGAAATTCGGCCCGATCGGCGTACACGCGCCGCATGGCTTCGGCCATGAGGTGAATGGAAGCTGAGCTATGAAAGCCCATGGCGGCCAGATCATAAGGCTCGACCATGTTGAGCAACTGCAGCAGAGCGACCCCACCGGAGCTGGGCGGGCCCATGGAGATGATCTCATATCCCCGATAGGTGCCCCGCACAGGCTCCCGCCAGAGGGGCCGATACCGGGCCAGGTCTTCGTGCGTGATCAATCCTCCCCCGCGGCGCATCTCAGCCACGATGAGGTCGGCCGTCTGACCGCGGTAAAATCCGTCTCGTCCATGGTCCCGGATGCGCTTGAGCGTCTCGGCCAGATCCCGCTGTACGAACCGATCTCCCTCCTGCCAGGGTCGGCCGTCGGGACGCAGGAAATACTTTCGGGATCCGGGGAAGCGGGCAAAATATGGGGCGGCTTCGTTCAAGTTCTCGGCCGCGATCCGACTCAGCAGAAAGCCCTCCTGGGCCAGCCGAATAGCGGGCTCCATGACCTCGGCCCGGCTCAGGCGCCCGAATCGCTCGTGTGCTTCCAGCAATCCGGCCACAGAACCCGGCACCCCCACAGCCAGGTATCCGATCCGACTCCTTTCGGGCACGTACTCCCCCCGCTCATCCAAGTACATATCCCGATGTGCCTGCAGAGGGGCGGTCTCCCGGTAATCGAGCGTATAGACGGATCCATCCCGGAGTCGGATCACCATAAATCCGCCCCCGCCCAGGTTTCCGGCTTCCGGATAGACCACGGCCAGGGCAAAGCCCACGGCCACGGCGGCATCGACGGCGTTACCCCCTTTTTTGAGGATCTCCACCCCGGCCTCGGAGGCGAGCCGGTGGGCGGAGACCACCATCCCGTTGCGGGCCTCTACGGGCCGCCGTTGCGCCCAGGCAAGTAGAAGCGGACTCCCCAGACAGAGCAGGAGCACAAGGGCCCATCGAGCGCGCATATCCGATCTCCCCTTTCGGTCTGATCGGTCGAATATGCCTCTTGGCAGGTGGCGCGGGCAAGAAAAAAAGAGGCCTCCTCCAGGAGGCCTCCCCGGGTTTCACATCCCTTTTCCCTATCAGGTCTTTTCGCGGAACTTGATCGTGCAGCCGATGCTCTTGGTCTGCGCCACCGGTACGGGCCGGCCGGCCAGCAGGGCCTCGATGGCGTTGCGCACGTAGCGCTCCTTTACGGCCTCGGGGTTGCGCGCATTGTCATCGAGCGCACCCGTGTAGACGAGCTTACCCTGGGCATCGAAGAGGAAAAATTCCGGCGTGTGTGTTGCTCCGAAGGCGCGGGCCACATCGCTGGTCGCATCCACCACGTAGGGAAATTCAAACCCCCGCTCCCGGGTGCGCTGCTGCATGACCTCGTAGCTGTCCTCGGGGTTCTTGGTCGGATCGTTGGAGTTGATCATGATCACCCCGATGCCCTGTTTCTGGGCCCAATTGCCCACCTCGGCAATGCGGCTCTCCCAGGCTTTCACCCAGGGACAGGAGTTGCAGGAGAAGATCACCATCGTCCCTTTCGGCCCCCGGACGTCAGCAATGGAGAGCTGGCGACCGTCGACGTTGAGCATCTTGACGTCCTTGATAGAGGCCGGCAGCATGTCTCCGGGCTTGAGTTTCGGGTTAGCCGCTCCGTTACCCTGCGCCCAGAGCGCAACGGGCAACATGAGCGCAACGAGCAAACTGGCGATGCCACGCATAGGATGCCCTCCTCTTATGGGGTTTTTAGGACTGCTCAAGCACACTTTGGATCATCTGTTCGAAGGTGGCGTAATCAGCCTTGCCCTCATGAAAATGACGTAGCCGCCCGGCCTGATCGAAGATCAAGGTGGCCGGGATCGCGCCCGACCAGTTCGGATTCAGCGTATTGATGAACGCGTTATCGTCGTCCTGAGCCTTGATGTAGGTGGGAAAATCCACCCCCTGCTCGGCCAGAAAACGACGAACCGCCCCCAGTTCGGAATCAAAGTCCACGGAAACAAACAACACCCGCAGCCCCCGATCCCGGTAGGCCCGCTGTAGCCGTACGAGATCCGGGAACTCCTCGACACACGGCTGACACCAGGTGGCCCATAGGTTGACCAGCGTAACGGGCGCCCCGCCGGCGCGCACCTCCTGGAGAATACCCTCAGCCGTAATGGGGCGCACCTCGATGCGGTTTGCGTCCTCCTGCGGCGGCGCTCCGGAAGCGGTCTGCTCGGAAGCCTGCCGAGCACAACCGGAAAGCCCCACGGCAATAAGCACAAGCCAGGAAAAACGCATATGCCAATCTACCCAACCCAACACACCCTCTTTAGACCAGGGCAAGGGGCCGAAAAGTTCCCTGCCTCCGCCGAAGGGGGATCCGTAATCAGATTTTCACATATCCGGCTCTTCCTCATAGCGTTCCGGCCACCGGCGGCGCAGGAGGGCTCGCAGGCGGGCCTCATATCCCAGCTCTGTGGGCTCATAGTAGCGGCGTGGGGAGAGGCCTTCGGGGAAGTAATGCGCCCGCACGAAGTGCTCAGGGGCATCGTGCGGGTAGCGGTAGCCCTTTCCCCAGCCCTGTTGGCGCATGAATTCCGTAGCGGGGTTGCGCAGATGCAGGGGAACCGGACGGGCCCCCTCTCGGCGCACCTCTTCGAGCGCGCGCTCGATGGCCAGGTAGGCGGCGTTGCTTTTCTCGCAGGCGGCCAGAAACGTGGTCACCTGGGCCAGGATGATGCGTCCTTCGGGAAGCCCGATCCGTTCCAGGGCTTCACAGGCGGCGGTGGCCAACAGGAGCGCATTCGGATTGGCATTGCCCACGTCCTCGGAGGCCAGGATGATCAGCCTGCGAGCGATGAAGAGCGGATCTTCCCCCGCCTCGAGCATGACGGCCAGCCAGTACAGAGCCGCATCAGGATCCGATCCCCGGATGCTTTTGATAAAGGCGCTGATGGCGTCAAAATGCTCATCTCCGGTCCTGCTGTAGCGGGGTAGGTTCTGCTGGAAGGCCGCCTCCAGATCTGCCAGACGCACCCGACGCCGGCCCTCCTCATCGGGCAGCGCCAGGGAAAGAGCCAGCTCCAGCCCGTTGAGCATACGACGCCCGTCGCCGCCGGAGAGGCCAAAGAGCGCCTCCTCGTCTTCCAGCACGGGCTTGAGCATCTGCACGTATGGATCCTCCAGAGCGCGCTGCAGCATGCCGTGCAACGCCTCTCGACCCAGCGGAAAGAGTCGGTATACCTGACAGCGGGACAGCAGGGCGGGGATAATGGAAAAGCTCGGGTTTTCCGTAGTAGCCCCGATCAGGATCACCTCCCCTCGCTCCACGTGGCCCAGGAGGGCGTCCTGCTGCGTGCGATTGAACCGGTGCAGTTCGTCGATGAACAGCACGGTCCGCTCCCCGAAGGCGCGCCGGCGCGCGGCCCGCTCCAGGGCGGCTCGCAGCTCCTTGAGCCCATCCCAGACGGCGCTCAGCGCTTCCCAGTGCGCCCCGGAACCGGAGGCCAGCAACCGGGCAAGGGTTGTTTTGCCCGTCCCCGGAGGGCCCCACAGGATCAGAGAAATGCCCAGTCGCTGCTCCATCCAGCGCCGCAGCGGCTTGCCGGGACCGGTCAGGTGTTCCTGTCCGAGCACCTCATCCAGGCTCCGGGGCCGAAGCCGTTCGGCCAGGGGTTCTACAGGTCTGTTCATAGGCGGCGGCGATCGTTACGCTCAACACGAACGTCAGCGCCACATAGTAGCACCAGAGCACAAGTAACAGAAGCAGACTGTACGATCCGTAGAGGGCGTTGAGCCGGGGAAAGGCATGGGCCAGATAGAATCCAACCCCATAGCGGGCCAGCTCCAGCAGGAGGCTGAAGCCCCCCGATCCCACCCAAGCGGTGGACCAGGGCAGGCGAACCTCGGGCACGAAACGGAACAGCAGGGCGAAGAGTCCGACGTTCACGCCCAGAGCCAGCAGAGGCCCCAGGAGGCCGATGAGCCGCATCCAGACCGAAAAGGCCACTTCGAACCCCTGTCCCCCCAGATGTCGCAGGGGCTCCCAGAGGATCCCGATCAGGGTGCCCGATACGCCCAGAATCACCACGATCGACCCCAGTATACCAAACCAGAGAACGTCATAGAGTTTGCTCACCAGCAGGTGCCGACTCTCGGAGAATCCAAAAACAGCGTGTAGCGTGGTGCGCAGGGTGGCAATCAGGCTCGATCCGGTCAGAAACAGGGATCCGAGCGCCACCAATCCCGTAACGCGCCTGCCTTCGATGAGGGAAAACAGCAGGGCTTCCAGATGCTCTCTGCTCAGGCCCCGCTCGGGGGTGAAGCGTTCCAGCACCGGCAAATAGGCCTCCAGCCAGTCCCGCACACGCGCATAGGCCACCTCGCTGGAGGAGAGCACAAAGCCGAGACCGGAGAGCACAAACAGCAACAGGGGCAGTATGGCCAGCCCCAGTGCGAAGGCCAGCGCGGAAGCCATATAGAAAATGGGCTCCCGCTGCACCACCCGCCACCATGTATACCAGAAGGCCTTCCAGCAAGATCGACCCGCTTGCGCAGACCGAGCTTTTTTTCCAACTTCTCGCATGCCGCTGATCCTCGGTTTAAGGTCTACAGAAAACCCAGGAGGAGACAACCGCATGCAGGCTCGCCTGAAATACCTCGAGGGTCTCGCCTTCGTCGGACAGGCCGGATCCGGCCACTGGACCGTGCTTGACTCCCCGCACGGGGAACGTCCGGCTGGGGCTACCAGCCCTATGGAGATGGTCCTGCTGGCCCTCATGGGCTGCTCGGCCATGGACGTCGTGGCCATTCTCCATAAGATGCGGGCTCCGTTCGTGGATATGGAAGTGGAGGTCTCTGCAGACCGGGCCGAGACGCACCCCCGCGTCTACACGCGTGCCCATCTGGTCTATCGGGTCAAGGGCAGAGGGCTCAAGCCCGAACAGGTAGCGCGAGCCGTGCTCCTGTCTCAGGAGAAATACTGCTCCGTGGCCGCCATGTTGCGCCCGACGGTGCCCATCACCTACGAGGCCTGGATCGAAGACGTGGATACGGGGCAACGGGAACCGGTTTCTTTCGAAGGTATCTCCATCGCTTAGCCGGGATTGTCGGAACTACTCGGGATCCCGGACCAGGTGGGTCTATGAGGCCAGCTACCCGCACACAGGGGGATCTGAACATGAGGCGATCGGCAGTTCCGTTAGCCCTGCTTGGTTCCGTGCTCCTGGGCTTCATCGGGGAGTGGTTGTTTTTCGAGGCCGAGCCGGGTCTGAACGTGCCGCTCTGGACCGGGCTCGTCGGCTCCGTATCCGTATTGCTCCTTCGCAGGCAGGGTCTTGCCGTCGGGCGCGCCCAGCAGGTTTTGCTCTTAGTGGCCTGGCTGTTTACCTGGAGCCTGGCCTGGCGAGATGGATCCGGGCTGCACGGCCTTTCGCTTCTGGCCAGCGCGCTTCTGTTGGGCATGGCCCTCTATCCCTGGTCATCCAGCCCCTCAGGCGGCCGCCTGCGCGAATACGCCCTGCTTATGCCCATGCACATGGGTCTGGGCATGCTGACCGGACTGCCCGCTTTGCTTCTGCAGGGGATCGAACAGCAGGGCGGGGCCCGCGAAGGGCTACGCGCCAGGGCCCTCCGGATTCTGATGGGCCTCGGGCTGGCCCTGCCCTTTCTGTTGCTCTTGGGCGCCCTGTTCGCCTCGGCCGATCCGGTATATCGGCGGCTGATGCAGCACCTGCTGGATCCGGAGGATCTGCTCCCTCGCCTCATGCTGATTGTGTTGCTGAGCGGGGCGGCGGCCGGCTTCTGGAGGTTGCTCTCTGGTTTCCGGTTGCCCGCCTTGTCCGTCGCATTTGCCCTGCCCCGACTGGGCGCGCTGGAAGTAGGGGTGGCGCTGGGGTTGATCGCGGGACTGCTGAGCAGCTTCGTTTTTGTGCAGATCCGATATCTCTTTGGCGGCGCTTCCCTGGTCGCCCTCACGCCGGGGCTTACGTATGCCGCCTATGCGCGCGAGGGTTTCGGGCAGCTGGTGGCGGCTTCGGCTGTAACCCTCCCCATGTTGCTGGCCTTCCATGCGCTACTGGATCGCAGGCGCAGGGAAGGGCTGCGGCTGTTCCGCATCCTGGCGGGTTTGCTCATCGGATTGATCCTGATCATCATGGCCTCGGCCGGATATCGGCTCTGGCTCTATCAGCAGGCATACGGACTCACCGAGGCGCGCTTCTATGGGGCCGCTTTCCTGCTCTGGCTGGGCTGGACTTTGCTCTGGTTCGCTATCACGGTGCTCGCGGTCCAACGGGAGGAGCGTTTTGCCTTCGGGAGCGCCGTGGCCTTCCTGCTGCTGGTCGTCCTGCTGCATGGGCTCAACCCCGATGCGCGTATCGCGGACCTGAACATCAGGCGCGCGCTGGAAGGCAAACCTCTGGATACGGCCTATATGGCCAGCCTGAGCGCCGATGCGCTGCCCACGGTTCTGAGCCTTCTTAACCGGCTTCCGGAACCCGCACGGGCCGAACTCCTGGAACACCTCCGGCGGCATCCGGTGCGCGCGGGCATCCGATCCTGGCGAGAATGGAACGGGAGTCGCATGCGGGCCAGAGCGGAACTTGAGCGTCTGTTTGGGCAGGGGAAGGCGTGATCCTCATCACCGGCTTTCCGGGCTTTCTGGGCACGCACCTGGTCCGCTCGCTTGCCGCAAGCGGGCGGGCCGGAGAGCTCAAGTTGCTCGTGCAGCCCCGATACCGGGCGCTGGCCCGGGCTACGATGGCCCGAATAGGGCTTGAGAACGCCGATCTGGTCGAAGGGGACATCACGGAGCCCGATCTAGGCCTGGGCGATCCGCCCTGGCGCAAGCAGATCCGGGAGATCTTTCACCTGGCCGCCGTTTATGATCTGCGGATCCGGCGCGAGCAGGGATGGCGGGTCAACGTCGAGGGCACCGAGCATGTGCTCCGGTGGGCGGGGCGGTGTCCCCGGCTAGATCGGTTCCATTACGTGAGCACGGCTTACGTCTCCGGCCGCCGCAAGGGCCTCATCCGGGAACAAGAGCTCGAGCACGAGGCGGGGTTTAAGAACGCCTATGAGGAGACCAAGTACTGGGCGGAGGTACGAGTTCGGGCCTGGCGTGATCGCTTGCCGGTAACGATTTACCGGCCCGCCATCGTGGTGGGTTCCAGCCAGAACGGGGAAACGGAGAAGTTCGACGGGCCCTACTACGTGCTCCGCGCCATGCTGCGCATGCCCCGCTACGGGGTCCTGTTCCGGGTCGGATCCGGCCGCCATCCGGTCAATATCGTGCCCGTCGATTACGTGGTGCGCGCCCTTCTGGCGCTGGGCCAGAAGCCGGAGAGCGCGGGCAAGACCTACCATCTCGTCGACCCCTATCCGCTGACCGTCCGGGAAGTGATCGCGCTCTTTGCGCGGCTCCTGGATCGGCGCTTTCTGTACATTCCCGTATCCGCCAGGATGGCCCGGGCGCTGCTGCGCACTCCCCTGGGTCGTTGGCTGGGTCTAGCCCCGGAGCTGGTGGACTATTTCGACTTCCCCGCCTACTACGATGCTACGCAGGCGTTGGGCGATCTGGCCGATACGGGAATCCGCTGTCCCCCGTTGCCGGAATATGCCCCCCGGCTGGTGGCCTTCCTGCGAGCGCACCTGGGTCGGGTGCGTGATGGAGCGCTATATTAGGGTGGAACTTTGGCCGCAGGCCGTCGTCAGACGTTGTAAAGACGCATAAAACCATGCCGGAACCGGAGACCCGCTATTCCCCACCCGCCTTCGGCGCCGCCTCTGAGACGGTTCTGCCGCCCGCATACCGGCAGATGCTGGAGGATCTGCTCGCCCTCTGCCGGCGTCATCTGCGCCGGGTCGATGAGGCGCTCATCGGCAGGGCTTTTGTTACGGCCTATATCGCCCATGAAGGACACCTGCGCGCCTCGGGCGAGCCCTACATCACACACCCCATCGAGGTAGCCCGGATCGTGGCCCAGGAAATCGCCCTCGATGATATATCCGTGGCCGCCGCCCTGTTGCACGATGTGGTCGAGGATACGGAGTACTCCCTGGAGCTCATCCGCTCCGAATTCGGAGAAACCATCGCACGCATCATCGATGGCCTGACAAAGATATCGGGCCTTTTCCGTAGCCGCGCCGTCACGCAGGCGGAGAGCTTTCGCAAGCTCCTCCTGTCCATGATTCAGGACGTGCGCGTGATCCTGATCAAATTCGCCGATCGGCTGCACAACATGCGCACCATCGAAGCCCTCCCCCCCGAGCGGCGGCTGCGCATTGCCTATGAGACACGAGACCTCTACGCCCCCCTGGCGCACCGCTTCGGCCTGTTCCGGATCAAAAGCGAGCTCGAAGACCTGGCGCTCAAGGTCATCGAGCCCGAAGCATATCGTTTTATTGCGCGCAAACTGAGGGAGAAAAAACAGGAACGCGAGGCCTATATCGAGCGCTTCATACGGCCCATTCGGGAGCGGCTGGAACAGACCGGGCTGCGCTTTGAGATCACAGGTAGGCCCAAGCACATCTACTCCATATACCGCAAGATGCGCACCCAGCAGAAGCCCTTCGAAGAGATCTACGATCTCTTCGCCGTGCGCGTCATTCTGGATGTGCCCGAGTCGGAAGGTAAAGAGGCCTGCTGGCGCGTCTACGGGATCGTGACGGATATCTACACCCCCATTCCGGACCGCTTCCGGGATTTCCTCTCCGTGCCCAAAGCCAATGGATACCAGTCCCTGCACACCACCGTGATCGGACCCGATGGGAGGCCGGTGGAGGTGCAGATCCGCACCCGACAGATGCATGAAATCGCCGAACGGGGCCTGGCTGCGCACTGGAAATACAAAGAGGGCGTAGAGACGCAGAACGCGGAGCTGGATCGCTGGATCGGCTGGGTGCGGGATATCCTGGAGAGCCGGATGGAGGGGCCCACGGAATTCGTCGAAGACCTCAAACTCAGCCTCTATCAGGACGAAATCTACGTCTTTACCCCGAAGGGGGATCTGGTCACCCTGCCGGCGGGGGCCACGCCGGTGGATTTCGCCTTCCACATCCACACGGAAATCGGGTTGCACTGCATCGGAGCCAAGGTCAACGGTCGCATCGTTCCGCTCAGCCACAAGCTCCAGAGCGGGGATCAGGTCGAGATCCTCACCTCCCGGCGGCAACAACCCAACCCGGACTGGCTGGAGTTCGTCGTCACCCACAAGGCGCGCTCCAAGATCCGGCAGTTTCTCAACGAGCAGCGCCGTCAGAAGATCGAGGCCGGAAAGGCTTTGCTGGAGAAACGCCTGGAACGGCTCAAACGGCCCATATCGGATCAGGAACTCAACCGGGTCGCCGCCGCGCTGAAGTTTCCCAACGTGGCCCAGATGTTCTACGAGCTCGGGGCGGAGCTGCTCAAGCCCGAAGAGGTGCTCCACACCCTGGAGCAACTGGAGCGCCATCCGGAACAGGCGGCTTCGCCTCCGGCGGAGCTTTCCTATCTGGAGGAAGCCCGTCAGGAAAGCCGAGACGCCATCTTGATCGAGGGCGAACCCTCCGGACGCCTCCTCTATGATTATGCCCGGTGCTGTAATCCCATTCCGGGGGATGAGGTGGTCGGATACGTGAGCCGCAACGGGATTCTGCGCATACACCGGACCAACTGCCGCAACATAGCCCATCTGGTGCAGACCGAACCGGAGCGCATCAAGCGCGTCGAATGGGCTCGGCACAAAGACCTCCAGTTCATCGCGGGCCTGCGCATTATGGGTGAGGACCGGGTGGGCATGCTCAACGATATCACGGGCGTCATCTCACGCGGGCTGAAGACAAACATCCGCTCCATCAACATCGACACCCAGGACGGGATCTTTGACGGCACGATCATCCTCTACGTACATGATCTGGAGCACCTCAACCGGCTCATCGAGCGGCTACGCCGTATTCCGGGTGTGTATGCCGTGACGCGTTTCGAGGGCTGAATTACAGCCGACCCAGCAGGCTGCGCAGGCGCAGCTCCAGGACCTTGAAAAACGCCTCCCAGATGATGGCCCCGGACATTTTTGAGACACCCCGACGCCGATCAAAAAAGATGATGGGCAACTCCCGAATGCGGAAACCCGCCTTCCAGGCCCGATAGGTCATCTCGATCTGGAACACATATCCGTTCGAGTGCACCCGCTCCAGCGGCAACGCCTCCAGCACCCGACGTCGGAAAACCTTAAAACCCGCCGTCGTATCCCGCACGGGCAGGCCGGTCACCAGGCGAACAAAGACGCTGGCCAGGTAGCTGATGAGCAGGCGCGTCATGGGCCAGTCGATCACGTTTACTCCGCGCACGTAGCGGGATCCGATCACCACATCAGCCCAACCGCGCCGTATGCGCCGGAGCATACGGGCCAAGTAGTGGGGGCGATGGGAGAAGTCGGCATCCATCTGCGCGATGAAAGCGTACTCCGGACGCCCCAGAGCATAGCGAAACCCCGCCACGTAGGCCGATCCCAGCCCCATCTTACCCGGGCGCTCCAGCAGATGCACTCGCCCTGGATAGCGGGCCTGACGATCCCGTACGACATCGGCCGTTCTGTCTGGAGAATGATCGTCAACCACGAGCACATCGATCTGGCCTGAAAGCCGCAACAGGGCATCAATCAGGGCCCCGATGTTCTCTGCCTCGTTGTAGGTGGGAATGATGACCAGAGTACGAGGGGACATTTCCAGGTTTCCCAGCGGCCGGCAAAAACGGACTCAAAGATCCCTCCCTCCTCGCTTCAGGAGCAAGCGCCTCAGGAGCGCCTGATACCCTACGGAGGCGATGAACAGCAATACGGGCACGATACCGGTGCGGTATCGGGGCAGGACAATCGTGGCACTGTAGAGCAGCGTCGTATAGATCGGCGCGCCCAGCAGGATCCATCCCGCCGAGGTGGCGCCCAGGACGACATAGCCAGCCACCAGTCCGGGTATCAGAACCGCATGCGGCAACCAGTAGGCGGGCTCCCGGCTGAGGGGATGATGGGGCACCACAGTCCAGAAGGCCAACAGGCGCCGCAGAGACAGGGTCAGATACTGATCCGGATGATGCCGAATAAAGCTCCAGGCCTCCTGCGCCAACCGGCGATCGATCTCCCGCTCTTGTAGGGGCAGGCGAGTCCAACCCCGCCGTTGCTCGAGGCTATAGGTCGTGATCTCCCGCCGGTCCGGGGGATAATAGGCCATGCCCGTAGCGCCCGGATGGTTACCCCGAAGTAGGTTTAGCCCCCAGGCCGTGCGCAATACGGGAGCGCCCAGCACGCAGGCATTGCGCACCAGCCACGGGCTGAGCACGGCAAGAGATATGGCGAGCGCCACCAGAGAGCCGATGAGCACCCGCTTCTCCCGATTGCGCCCAATCCCCAGCAACAAAATAAGCGGGAAGTAGGCCACCGTACTGGGATTGAAAAGGGCAAACCCTCCCATGGCCAGACCCAACCCAACCGCCCTGGAACGCTCGGGCCGCTGAACCCATCGCACGGCGCACCAGAGCAGCACCGTCCACCCGAGCGCCGTCCAGGGTGCATCGGTGAGCGTGGTCACGCTATAGGCCAGCTCCGGATATAGGGCCGCCGCCCATCCGGCAAGCCACCCCGCACGGCCATAGCCCATCCGACGGCCGATGTCCAGCAAGAACAGGGGGATGAGCGCCGTAAGGGCCCCTACGAAGAGCTGATAGAACAGGTAGGGCCGATCGGGGAAAAGGGCCAGAAAGGGCACCATGGCGAAGACCACCCCGGGCGCCATGAGGGCCGTGGGCAGGGTAAGACGCCGAAGCGGATAATCCGGATAGACGCGTTCCGGGTAGAGTACCAGGGGTCCAAAGGACCAGGACCCTTCCCGATAGAGCGGATCCTGCGGACCGATCACCCCCCAGGTGAGGCTGTAGCCCCGACCGGCAAGCCAGTTGCGCGCAATCAGGCTGAATTCGTATTCCTCGGGATGCGCGTAGCTGCGCACGTAAAACACCACGCCCCCGCGCACCAGCAGGGCCACCCCCAGCAGGAGCACATCGGCGCGCAGCCATCTGCGGGAGGGCTTCATCGTCCCCGCGCGGTGAGCATGACGTAGATCGTGCGCAGCATGATCTTCAGGTCCATACGCAGGCTCATGTTGGCGATATAAAAGAGATCGTACTTGACCTTCTGGCGCACGTCTTCGATGGAGCTATCATACCTCCACCGCACCTGTGCCCATCCCGTAATGCCTGGTTTGACGCGCAGTCGGCGCCGGTAGAGGGGAATCTCCTGGCTGAGCTTCTCGACAAAATACGGCCGCTCCGGCCGGGGACCGACCAGGCTCATGTCCCCCTTGAGCACATTCCAGAACTGGGGGATTTCATCCAGACGGGTCTTACGCAGCCAGCGGCCGATGCGCGTAAGACGCGGATCGTCCTCGGCGGCCCATACGGGGCCGGTTTCCCGCTCGGCGTCCTGGCGCATGGTGCGGAACTTGTACATGATGAACAGGCGCCCTCCCCGCCCCACGCGCTCCTGCCGGAATATGGCCGGACCCGGCGAGTCCAGACGAATCAGCACGGCGATCAGGACCCAGAGCGGAAGCCCCCCCACCAGGATGAGGAAGGAGACCCCCACGTCGATGAGCCGCTTGATATACCGTTCCCATACCGGCATGGGGGCGGGCATGAGGTCGATAAAGGGCAGGCCGTAGATCTCGTTGGTGCGGGCAAATCCGCTGATGATGTCGTAGAAATCCGGCAACACCTTTAGCGAGACCGGCAGGCCGTCACATCGCTCGATGACCTCCAGAAGCCGCTCCCTGTCCGTAGCCTCTAGAGCCACAAGCACATCCTGGATCTGATACCGCTCCACCAGCCGGGTGATCTCCTGCAGGCGCCCTACCACGGGCAGCGTGCCCACCAACACCGGGCCCTCGCTACCCTCGGGCTCCTCGCCAACGGGCACAAAACCCACGATCTTGAGCCCCTGGGCCGGATACTGCTCTACCTCCCGGTAGAGCATCTCGGCGCGCTCCGGAGTGCCCACGATAAGCGCCCGGTGCGCATCCAGCCCCCGCACCAGCCGCCACCGCTGATAGGAACGGACCAGAAACCGAAAACCGGCCACAGTGCCGAAAACGGAAACCCAGTAGAAGGGGATGCTTTTGCGCGCCGAGCCGATGTTCGGATCGTCGACAAAGAGCAGAAAAAACAATACCAACAACCCGATGGTGATCACCTTCGCCAGGTTGACCAGCTCATCGAACCGGGACTGGGCAAAACGGGGCTGATACTGGCCAAAAAACACAAAGAGCAGCAACCAGTACAGGCTCAACACCGCGATGGCCGGCCCCACCCACTCCGGTCGATTCTGCACCGGGCCCAACCAACCCCACTGGAAACGGGCCATATAGAAGAGCCACGTGGCCAGTGCAAACGCCACCAGATCGGCTACAAGAAGCAGGCCGATTTCCAGACGTCGAGACATGCACAGCGGCGGGTTTTTGCCGACAGGGCAAACTTACGCCCGCCCTCCTACGGCGAGCAAGCGGCTCGGTGAGGAACCTCTTGACTTTGTCCGGTGAAATACTTTCTTAGCCTACTACGGGACCGGAGGTAAGGAGGAGAGGGGCGATGATAGCGGAGATGGAACAGGTGCAGACGAAGGGACGCAAGCAGCGCCGCTGGCTGATCGACTGGCTGGGCTCCTTCTGGCGGGATCCCGAACAGGAACCCCGGCGATACCGTTGCCGCATCTGCGGGCAACGCACCGCCCTGCCGGGCGTATGCGAGATCTGCCACCGGGAGCTGGGCTCAGGGGAATAGAGAAGCCCAGCGGCGCTCCTGCCTTCCAGGCACTATTACCTGGTAGCTTCGAGCCAGCGCGGCGATACCCTTCTGCCTTGTGGCGGCCTTGAGACGCTGCAAAAAGCGACCTATCGGATTCGGGACGAGGCTTTTCCGTTGACCGCAACGGGATCGTTGCCGTAGATTGCTTCCGGTATAACGGTAAACCCCTACCCGAACGTGTCTTCCCGCATGCGTTTTCCTACCCTGGAGCAGATCCGACAGGCCCACGCCCAGCTGCAGGAGGTGATCCACTGGACGCCCACGCTTACCTCCAGCCAGCTCAACCGGCGCACAGGAAACCGGCTATTTTTCAAGGCGGAAAATTTTCAGCGCACGGGATCTTTTAAAGTGCGGGGGGCCTTCTACAAAATCAGTCAGTTACCCGACGCCGCCCGAAACCGCGGAGTAATCACGTATTCCTCGGGCAACCATGGGCAGGCCACCGCCTTTGCCGCCGACTGGTGGGGGGTGCCCGCGGTGGTGGTCATGCCTGAGAACGCCAGCCGCGTCAAAATAGCGGCCACGCAGGGCTACGGGGCGCAGGTGGTCTTTGCCGGCCACACGTCGGAGGAACGCTACCAACGCGCACTAGAACTGGCCCAGGAGCACGGCTATACGGTCATCCCCCCGTATGACGATCCCGATATCATCACCGGTCAGGGCACCATAGCCCTCGAGCTCTTCGAGGACGTGGGCGATCTGCACTACCTGCTCGTACCCGTCGGCGGCGGGGGGCTCATATCGGGTATCGCGATCGCGGCTCGGGCGCTCAATCCCGATATACGCATCATCGGCGTAGAGACGGAGGCGGCCAACGACCTGTATCTTTCGTTTCAGCGCGGCCAGCGGGTGCGTATTCCTTATCCGAACACCATAGCCGACGGCATACGCAACCTGGAGGTGGGTGAACTGAACTGGGCCATTATCCGCCAGTACGTCGATGAGGTGGTCACGGTCTCCGATGCCGAGGTGATTGAGACCATGCGCACTCTGCTGCATTACCTCAAGGTGCTCGTCGAACCCACAGGGGCCGTAGCGGCCGCGGCCGCGCTGAGCAACCGACTCGAGGTGCGGGACAAATGGATCGGGGTCATCCTCAGCGGGGGCAACGTGGATCTGGAACGGCTGGGTCGATGGTTGCTCGACGATGCTGGGCGCCCTTGAGCGGGATCGACATTTCATGCGGCGCGCGCTCCAGCTGGCCGAAAGCGCCTGGCAACGGGGTGAGGTGCCCGTGGGCGCTGTGCTGGTCTCTGGAGATAGGGTTCTGGCCGAGGCGCACAACGAGGTCGAAACCCGCCGTGACCCCACCGCACACGCCGAACTGCTGGCCATTCAGCAGGCCCTGCGCATCCGGCAGGAAAAATGGCTCTCGGATTGCACCCTGTACGTGACGCTCGAGCCCTGTCCTATGTGCGCGGGCGCGATCCTGCTTGCCCGGGTAGGCCGCCTGGTCTTCGCCGCCTGGGATCCCCGAATGGGCGCCGCAGGCAGTCTGTACGACATACCCGGAGACAGGCGCCTCCCCCACCGTCCGAGGGTGCTATCCGGATTGGAAGCAGAAGCTTCTGAGGCGCTGCTGCGCCGCTTCTTCCGCGAACTTCGCGCCTCGGGGCCTCCCCCTCTGGACAGATAAGCCCCCGGAGATCAACCCGCACAAAACAAAAAGAGCGCCCTGTAAGAAGAGCGCCCTTTCTGCCGCAAAAGGGATCCTCAGCTCTCTTCTGCCTCTTCGGAGGCGGTGGGCTCGGCCTTCTTGCCCGACCGTTTCTTCGGGGCCGATGGTTGTTCTGGGCCTTCTTGGGCCGTTCCCTGTTCGACAAGCCCCTCCAGCCCGCTCAGTTCGGCCAACGTGGGCGCACTCGGTTCGGAGCCCAGCATCTGGGTCAGCTCGGCCTGCTGGCGGGCCTGCTCCTCGGCTTCCGCCCGCTTCCGGGCCTCCCGCTGAGCCCGCTCCGCCTCGCGCCGCTCGCGCTCCCGAGCTTTTTGCAGGACGGTCTCGCTGAGAATGATTTTCTGCTCCTGGCGATCGAACTCAATGACGCGCAACTCCAGTTGCTCGCCGAGCTTGTAGAGCTGGCTCGGATCGCCCTCTTTAAGGCGGACCAGATGGTTGTTGGGCACAAACCCCTCTACGCCCCCATAGGGCAACTCGACCACGATGCCCTTTTCCATGAACTTGCGTACCGTGCCCTTGACATCCGTACCCACCGCATAGACCTGGGCAAACGTGTCCCAGGGATCTTCCTCCAGCTGCTTAATCCCCAGGCTGATGCGGCGGTTCTCCACGTCGATATCCAGCACCACCACCTCGACCTGCTGGCCTTTTTTGAGCATCTCGCCCGGATGGCGAACCTTCTTCGTCCACGACAGGTCGCTTACGTGCACCAGCCCCTCGATGCCTGGCTCCAGCTCCACAAAAGCTCCATACTGGGCCAGGTTCTTGACCGTGCCCAGATGGCGCGAGCCGATCGGGTATTTCTCCGGGATCTTGTTCCACGGATCCTCGGTCAGCTGTTTGATGCCGAGGGAGATCTTGCGGTTCTCTTTGTCTATAGACAAAATCACCACATCGACGAGCTGGCCCACGGAGAGCATCTGGGAGGGGTGCTTGATGTGCTGGGTCCAGCTCATCTCGCTCACATGCACCAGCCCCTCGATGCCCTTCTCCAGCTCCACGAAGGCCCCGTAGTCGGTCAGCGAGACCACGCGGCCCTGAACACGCATCCCCTCGGCGTAGCGCTCTTCGATGTTCTCCCACGGATGGGGCTGTAGCTGCTTGAGTCCGAGGCTGATGCGCTGCTTATTCTCATCGAAATCCAAGACCACCACCTGCAGCTTCTGATCGAGCTGCACGACCTCGCTGGGATGGTTGACACGACCCCAAGACAGGTCGGTAATGTGCAGCAGCCCGTCGACCCCGCCCAGGTCGATGAAGACGCCGAAATCCGTGATGTTCTTGACCGTACCTTCGAGTACCTGTCCGCGATCGAGGTTCTCCAGGATCCGCTGTCGCTGTTCTTCGAGGTCCTTTTCGATAAGCACCCGATGCGAGACGACCACATTTTCGCCGGCTCGATTGAGCTTGACGATCTTGAACTCCATGCGCTTGCCGATATAGGAATCAAAGTCCCGCACGGGCCGCACATCGATCTGCGAGCCAGGCAGAAAGGCCTCGATGCCGAAAATATCCACCATCATGCCGCCTTTGACGCGGCGCTTGATCTCCCCTTCAATTACCTCATCGTTCTGGTAGGCCTGCTCGATGCGCTCCCAGATGCGCATGAGATCGGCCTTGCGACGGGAGAGCACCAAACGGCCTTCGGCGTCCTCAACGGATTCGATGTACACCTCTACCTCATCGCCGGGCTTAAGAGAGGTGATCTCCTTGAACTCCTGGATGGGGATGACCCCTTCGGATTTGAGCCCCACGTCCACGTACACCTCGCGGTCCGTGATAGCGGTAATCCGACCGCGTACGATCTCCCGCTCCTGGAAACGGGCCAGCGTGGACTCATAAATTCTGGCCTTCTCCAGACGCTCTCGCTCGCGCTCTTCTTCGAGCCGTTTCAGCTCCTCGAGCTTGATCACCCGGGAAGGGGCCTGGGGAGCCGAAGATACCCCCTCGGCAAGCAACTCAGGACCCTGTACTGCCTCGGATTCCACCGCCGTCTCGATCGTGCTTTTGTGCTCTTCCTGCATGCAGAGCTCTCCCTGTGGCTGTGCGCTCGCCACCACCGGCCAGCCACCACCGGCGATGGGATAGGGTTAGACATCCTCGCTCAGCTGCGGAAAGGCGCAACGAAATGAGGCGCTCCGCAGTTTAGCATGTAAAAGTACGACAGACCTGCCTGCTCAGGCAAGCCAACTACCATCCCACCGCCTTCAGGCGCCGTTTGAAGCTCACGTAGCGCTCCCGAAAATCCGAACGCCCCTCCACCGGGGGGCCGGAGGCCAGCAGGCGCTCGATCTCCCGGATACGTCGCGCTGGATCCGGATGGGTGGAAAGCAATTCCGGGGGACGGGGCTCATTCTGGATACGGCGCAGGAAATCGGCCATCGCATCGGGTCGGTAAGGGGAGTTGAGCAACCACTGCGTGGCGGAGCGGTCCGCCTCCAGCTCGAAACCCCGGCTGAAACGCAGCGAGGCCAGCCCCACGCCCAAAGAAGCCACGATCTCTTCAAGAAGCCCCCGCTCTTCACCCAGCACGATCTGGCTGAGCACGCTCAGGCCGTAGCGGGCGGTGAGTTGACGGGTCACATGCCGATAGGCGGCGTGGGCCATCTCGTGGCCCAGGATACCGGCCAGTTCGGCCTCTGACTCCACGGCGTGTAACAGACCCGTATAGACGTACAGATACCCGCCCGCGGTGGCAAAGGCGTTTACGATCGGTCCCCGGATCAGGGAGACGCGATAGCGAAACAACTCCTTGTAGGGCACCGTGTTGCGCTCCAGCAGGGTATCTACGATCCCCTGCACATAGCCAACCAGGGCGCGCTCCTCCTCCGTACGGGGCTCCACGATGGAGTATTCCGAACTACGCCGCAGGGCCGCATCGAACTGCGCCCCCAGACGCAGGTCCTCTTCGGCCGGAAACAGGTTCAGGCCGGCCGGGACGTGACAGGAGGCCAACAGGATCAACGCACCCCCGATGCTCCTGCGTAGACCCATGGCAGTTCTTCTCCGTATTCGACGCTTTCGAGAACCAGACCGTGCGCGGGAGCCGCATAGCGGGCCTTATGCCGCTGCGGCTCTTCAAGATAGCATCGAAGGATCTCCACGGGCAGACGTCCGCGTCCGATCTCCACAAACGTACCCACAAGCAACCGGACCATACCCCGCAGGAACCGGTTAGCCGTGATCTCGAAATACCACCGATGCGGCCAGAGCGGATGGGCACACCACCGGGCCGCATACACCAGGCACCGGCTCCTGGTCGGAAGATCGGCTGAGCGGCAGAAGGATCGAAAATCATGCTCTCCCGGCAGAGCCAGACCCGCCTCCTGCATACGATCCCAGTCGAGCCGATGGGGCACAAACCAGCTCTGCGTCCGATCCAGGGCCGCGGGCACGGTGCTCAGGTAGTAGCGGTAGGTGCGTCGGATGGCGCTGTAGCGGGCATGAAAGCCCTCCGGCGCCTCGGCCGCCGCCCAGACGCGCACATCCCGGGGCAGAAGCCCATTGAGCGCGGCAAGAAGCCGCCGCACCTGCAGGGGCTTTTCGAGCTGGAAATGGGCCACCTGCTCGCGCGCATGCACGCCCGCATCCGTGCGCCCGGCGCCCACCACCGCCACGGGCTGGCGCAGAATCGTGGCGAGCGCTTCCTCCAGCAGGCCCTGAATAGAAGGACCGTTGGGCTGGCGCTGCCAGCCCACATAGCGGCTGCCGTCGTACTCAATGCGCAGCGCGTAGACAGGCATTTCAGATGGCCGCCGATGCCTCTACGGGCTCCCGCTGGGGCGGCAGGGGGTGCGCCTTCTGCTGACGCAGTTCACCCCACCGGCGCAGGATGGAGAGCGCAAACCCGGCCATGAGCACCACGGTGCCCAACCAGAGCAACCCGATAAAGGGCTTCTCGTGCACCTCTACCAGCACCCAGGGCACCTGTCTAGGACCCTGCGCGCGGAGCACGGCCTGGCCCTGATCAACGTTCATGCCCTCGAACCAGAGCGTCACGTTCCACTCCGGCACCCCGTCGGGAAGAAAACGCTGCGTTCGATCGCGCAGGATCAGGTACACGGGCCGGAGCGTGCGCACCTCACCCGTGCCCGTATGGGTGAGCTCTACGAGCGCGGCCACCGCGATGTCCACCTCTTCCTCCCGAAGATCTTCCGGCAGGCGCAGCTCGCCCTCGGCCCGCATGGGTTCAGGGGCCTTGAGGATCTGGAAGCGCGCAAAGCGGATCCGGTATGCCCCGAGCCGCTCTTGCTCCCCACGGCGGAGCAAAAACCGATGCGTGGTGCTGTCTGTATCCTCTTCCTCAGAGCGCAGCATCCAGTCCGGCACCACGGCCACGTAGAGATCCCGATCCCAGAAACTGACCACATCGGGATGCTGGATGGCTTGGCCGTTGCGGCTCCGGTAGGCGCTGGGCTCCAGGACCACGGATCGGCCCCGGGGATCGGTGATCGCGATGCGGTAGAAGGCCTCTCCCCGACGCGGCTCGACGCGCTGCCCCACGTAGGCGATCCGATACCCCGCCACCTGCCGCTCCTCGCCCAGATAGAGGGGAAAGTGCTTGGGCTGCACATCCCGATGCGCCACGTGCGGATCGTTCGGATCTCCGAGCAGGATGCCCTCCCCCGGAGGCACAAGCGTGCGATCATGGCCGGAAGAAGAAACAATCCCGAAAAGCACCAGGGCCATTCCGATATGGGCGATGGCGCCACCGGCCAGACGGGGATTGCCCCGAAAAAGGCGAAGCAGCACGCGCGCGTTGGCGAAAAAGGCAAAGGAAGCCCCCAGAATCAGCAGAAGATAGCGCCCCTCCCGCACCCCCGCCGCCCACAGGGCCAGCGCCGTAACGGCCGCGCTCAGCATAAAGGGGACAAAGAGCGCGCGCACAAAGGCCCGGCCATCCATGCGATACCACCAGAGCAACTGTCCGAGCCCGATGAGCAGGCCCAGGGCGATGGCCAGGGGCAGAGTCCAGCTGTTGTAGAAGTGCATATCCGGAGGGGCCGGATTGTCCCGAAACAGCCTGCCTAGAATGGGGGTACTTGTGCCCACGATGATCACCATGGCCATGGCCGAAAGCACCATGGCGCCCAGAAACAGCACAAACTCCCGGCTCAATAGCGCCGGATCCTGCTTCGGTCGGGGTAGTTCGCGGAAACGGAGCACAAAAAACCCCAGCCCCAGCCCCACCACGGACAGCATCCAGAGCAGCAGCTGATTGTATAGCCCCAAATCCACAAACGAATGCACGCTGGCATCGCCCAGAATACCGCTTCGGGTCAGGAAGGTGGAGTAGACGACAAAGGCAAAGGCCAGCATAGGAAGAAGCAGAGCGGCCTTAAAGCTCGTCCCGCTGCGGCGATAGGCGATCATCACGTGCACGGCGCCGGCCGCCAGGAGCCAGGGCACCAGAGAGGAGTTCTCCACCGGATCCCAGGCCCAGTAGCCGCCGAAAGAGAGCGTGACATAGGCCCAGTAACCGCCCAAAATGATGCCCGCGCCCAGAACAAGCGTGGCAAAAAGCGTCCAGGGCAGCGCCGGACGGATCCACTGCGTATAACGCCGCGTCCACATACCCGCCACGGCGAAGGCGAAGGGCACAACCATGGCGGCAAACCCCACAAAGAGCGTGGGGGGATGAGCGGCCATCCAAGGGTTCTGCAACAGATCATTGAGCCCGTTGCCGTCCTCCGGACGAAAGCCCGGATTGTTCTGAAAAACCGGAGCGTCAGGGAACTTCTCTGCCAGCAGGAGAAAGGGGCTACTGCCCACGCTGATCGGACCCAGGCGCGCGCCCACGATCATGGAAAGGAGAAACAGCTGGCTCAAGGCTACCACGGCCATGACGGAAGCCTCGAAATCGCGCGCCGTACGCCAGAGCGCCCACCCGATAAGCCCCTGAAAGAGGGCCCAGAGCAGGAAACTCCCCTCCTGTCCGGCCCAGAAGGCGGCGATCACATACAGCAGGGGCAGCTCCCGTGCGGTGTGCTGATAGACATAGGCGTATTCAAAGCGCTGCTCCAGCAGCAGATACCACAACAGCGCCGAAGCGCCCCCAAGCCCCAAGAGGGAAACCGACCAGGCCGCTCGGCCCCAGCGCCGCCAGGCATCCGCCCACACAGGCTGCCGCACGGCCTGCCAATAGGCATAGCCGGATACCGCCGTTGAGACAAAAGCGAGCTTGATGAGCCCGCTCCCCCAGAATCCGATCTCCATCGGGTTTCTCCGTTACATAGAGGTTGTGCTGCGCCCGCTGGCCACCTGATCGTTGTACTTCGAAGGGCACTTGATCAGAATGCGATCGGCGTAGAAGATCCCCTCCTGCATGCGCCCTTCGACCACGATCCGCTCCGCATCTTCGAATCCGGCGGGCTTGGGTCCTGCGTAGACGACGCGGCGAAGGTTGCCCATCTCGTCTCGCATCCAGAAGCTGAACTCCGCACGCGCAAGATCGAAGCGCGTGCCGCGCTCCGGTACCCAGAACCCCACCACATGCGCGCGCGCCCCGGAAGATTCCGCCCGGGCGAAATCCATGTATCCGCCCACGCTTTTACCGAAGTTTACCAGCAATAGCGCGGTAAAACCGGCCGCGATCACCCCGCCGAGGGCGAGCTTAATTGTACGCCTCATCCTCGACCTCCGTGATTTTTGCCTGCAATCGGGGGATTTCCCGCTCCAGAAGGCGCATGCGCCGCTCCAGATGCAGCAGAAACAGCACAATACCGACCCAGATCAGCAGCACCACCCCGAGTACCACGTAGAGCTTTCCCTCGCTGAGCATGGTTGCCTCGAAGGCGGAGGGCGCCAGGCGCCCGGCAGCCAGCGTATCCCAGGAAACCAGCGTATCGGAAACCATGGGCATGATTCACCCTTCCTGCATGCGATATCGATGCGCTTCCAGCAGACGACGAATGCGTCCGTGTCGATAGCTGAGCTCGAAGAGCCAGAAAAACAGCCCCAAAAAGCCGACCACGGAGGCGTAGAAAACGATCCGCATCTGGGGAGCGGTGATCTCATCAAAGGCCGGATTGCCCTCCGCGCCGGGATGCAGGCTGGGCAGCTGTCGGGGGATGATGAAGAGCAGAAACGGCACCGTGACCAGGGCCAGGGCCGCGTAGACGGCGCTCAGGCGAGCGCGCCGGCGCTCCTCCTCCACCGTGCCCCGAAGGGCAAAATACGCCCCGAGCAACAGCAGCTGAGCCAGGGCGAGCGTCTGCTTGGGGTCCCAGTTCCACCACGCCCCCCAGGTAAAACGCGCCCACAGGGACCCCGTTAGCAGCCCCAGGAGCCCGAAGAGCGCAGCCACCCGGGCGGCGTGTTCGGCCTTCATATCATCCTCGATGCGGCCGCGCACCAGGTACCGCACCCCATAGAAAACCGAGAGCGCAAATCCGAACACCATGACAAACCACATGGGCACATGGAAATACAGATTGCGCGCCGTCTGTTCCAGAATGGGCAGATCGGGCACCGGCACAAGAAAGGCGGCCAGGAGCACGGCCGTCATCCAGAGGATCAGGATCTTCTTCCAGAAAGCCCGCATGTGTATCGCTATTCATGCCAGACGTAGTCGAAGAGCACGAAGGCGGCCGCAAGCACCGCTCCGGCGTATCCCGTTAACGCCAGAAGCTCCGGACTCGTTTCCATAAAGCTCGCCCCCCGGATCGCCTGCTCCGTTCCCCGCGCCCCGGCCAACAGCACGGGAATGAGCACGGGGAAGCCCAGCACCGCCAGAAGAGGGCCGCGCGCCGCGGTGCGCGCGATCAGCGCGGAAAGCAAGGTCATGGCCGCCGAAAGCCCCACAACCCCGAGGCCGAGCACGGCAAAGAACACATCCGGCCGTTGCACGGACAGGCCCAATAGCAGGACGTAGACAGCCGCGGAAGCGAAGCCCACAAGCGCGCTCAGCCACAGAGTAAAGAGCCATTTGCCCGCATAGACGGCCGAGGCCGGGGCGTGCAGGCGAAGCACCCATACCGTACCCCGTTCTTCTTCACTCACAAAAGCCCGCCCCAGCCCGTTTCCGGCCGAAAACAGGAGCACCACCCACAGCAGGGCCGCATGCAGGCCCGCATCCCGCACCTGCCCTCGCACGGCGAAGAGCACAACCAGGAGGGCGGCGGCGGAAAACAGAAACAGGATGGCCAGCCCGTGGCGCAGGCGCAGTTCGGAGACCGCCTCCTTGCGCACAACCGCCCAGACGCTAAAAAACCAGGCGCGCAGGTCCATAAGAGGCAGGTAAACCTACGCAACCGGAAGCGGAGGATGCAAAAAAACAGGTCGAATTTTCCGTGAAATCCCCCTATCTTCGCCCCCGCAGATATGCCCGAACCCATCCCGGTCCCCCCGAAGCAGCGAGTCTGGATCACCCGAGGGGTACTCCTCGGGGTGTGGCTGGTGGCCCTGGAGGGCACCGTCGTGGCCACAGCCATGCCGCGCGTGATCCGGGATCTGGGCGGAGCGGCCCTCTACAGCCTGCCCTTCACCTTCTACATGCTGGCCATGACCATCAGCGGCCCACTCTGGGGTCGGTTTTCCGACCTCTGGGGCCGCCGTAAGCCCTATTTCGGGACCCTGGTGCTCTTTCTCCTCGGATCTGCCCTCAGTGGAGCGGCCTGGAATATGGAGGCTCTGGTCGGGGCGCGCACCTTGCAGGGCGCCGGGGCGGGAGGGCTACAGGCGCTCAACCTGACCCTGATCGGGGAGCTTTACCCCATGCGCGAGCGCGCTCGGGTGCAGAGCTACATCAGCCTGATCTGGGGGCTTTCTTCCGTGCTCGGTCCGCTCATCGGCGGGGTCATTACCGAGACGCTCTCCTGGAGGGCCGTCTTCCTGCTGGCTATCCCGGTGGGCCTGCTGGCCCTGACGCTGGTGGGCCGTTTCTATCCTCCCTGGCGCGGAACCGAAGAGGCGCCCCGCATAGACGGCCTCGGGGCGCTCTGGTTCAGCCTGAGCGGGGTGCTCGGACTCTACGGATTGGAGAGCCAGCACTGGGGGCTAGTGGGCCTGGCGGCCCTGCTTCTGGCCGTTTTCCCCCGGATAGAGGCCCGACATCCGATGCCGTTACTGCCCCTGCAGCTCCTGCGGGACGGATTCCTGCGGCGCTCGCTGGGGAGCAATTTTCTGGGCGGGATGGCCTTTTTCGGCTCCGTAGCCTTCATCCCCCTCTGGGGACAGACCGCCCTCGGAAGCAGTGCCGTAGAGGCCGGCCTGTTGCTCACCCCGCTCAGCGGGGGATGGACGCTCAGCGGCCTGCTGGCCGCCCGCTGGCTGCCCAAATGGGGTCCACAACGGCTTATTCGCCTCGGCGCCGCGCTGATCACAACAGGTTTCACCGCCTGGGCCATGCTGAGCCAGAGCCCGCTATACGTGCAGATGGGCTGTGGCCTGCTCGTCGGACTGGGAATGGGACAGGCCATGATCGCTTTGCTCATCAGCACGCAGGAAAGCGTAAAACGCACCGAGCTGGGCGTGGTGACAGCGCTCATTTTCTTCTGCCGCAACGTCGGAGGCGCGCTGGGCACAGCGCTCATGAGCGCCCTGCTGGGCCGTAACCTCTTCGAACCGGCGGGGCTTCTTGCCCGCTTCCCGGGGGTCCTTCTTTTCGCCGCCGCCCTGGGGCTGGGTATGCTCTTCATCGGAGGCACGCTGCGGGAACGCCCCCTCAGCGCCGAAGGCGCTCCGGATCGGGTGCAAACACCTCAGCAGGCCATCGGCTCGTAGCCGCCCATCTGGGCAGCACCTCCGGCCGGTCTTCCCGGATGCAACGGGCCAGCTTCGCCCCCAGCGCGGGCGCCCACAACAGACCCCGAGACCCCAGAGCGCCGAGCAGAAACAGCCCGGGCCATCCCGGAACCGGACCCACAAGGGGCCGGAAATCCGCCGATGCAAGGCGCAGGCCGGACCAGAGCTCCACGGCGCTGGCCTCCTCCAGGGGAGGATACAGCTCGGCAAAGCGCCTCCAGAGCCGCTCGGAAGATTCCGTCTGGAAGGCGGGCCCATCACAGGCACGATACACCCCTCCCAGCCAGGCCTCCTGCTCGGAGGCCGGAAGCAGATGCCCTCGATACTGCAACACCACGGAGGGCACGGGCCGAAAACGGAGCCGCAACAGTTCACCCTGGTAGCGCTGCACGGGCATGCGGGGGAACCAGTCCCGCAACCCCGCCCCGGGAGCCAGCACCACGCACGAGGATCGTATGCACCCCCAGGAGGTGTGCGCCCGCCATCCGGAAGGGGTCCACTCGAGCCTTTCCACGCTTCCGGAGAGCACACACAGGCCGACTTCCCGCAGCCGGGCCTCGAGCCGGGCGAGCAATCCGGCGCCCGAGAACACATATACCGGCGCGATCCGATAGGCGTGGCCCGGTTCCTGCAGACGGAGCTCGGGGCAGTGTGGCCGGACCCGGTCTGCCTCAAGCGGCGTGACGCTCATCCCCGCTTCCCGGAACCGGTCCATCCCCCGCTGCCGGGATCGCTCCAGGCGTGCGGCCTCCTGATCGTCGGCCGGAATCCGGATTAGCTCCGCGGGGGTCAGCTCCGGGATCAGCGACCGCAACCAGGAGAGCGCCACCCGGTAAGCCCACACGGCCTCCGGGGACGGATACAGGGAGCGTGCGGAGAAGGGGTGCAGCAGCGCCCGGGGGACTTGCGAGGCGCCCGCGCCAGGGTCTCGGATGAGCACAAGCTCCCCGGCCGGCAGGCCGGATCGGACCAATGCTTCAGCCAGGGTCAGCGCGGCCCACCCGCCGCCTACGATGAGCACGCGGGGACTCATCGGGTCAGGAAAAAGCGCTCGTATGGCAACACGGTGTACCCCTCGAGGACCTCGGCCCGATGTGCGGCCACGGTCATTTCCCGCTTGCGCAGAATCCCGGGCAGGCGGGCAATGACCAGGCGGGCCCGCAGCATGGCGCGTCGCGCCGCGGTGGAGGCCCCGTAGGTGGCCAGAATCCCATCCGGAGCCATGCGGTAGGCCAACCAAGCAAAACAGGCCCGTGTCCAGCATTCCGGGTTCACCTGGGGGCCAAAGGGATCATGATAGACCGCCTGGGCCCGCAGGCGAGGTAGGGAGGCCCGACGCCAGTCCACCGGATACAGATACAGGCAGATGCGTCCCCCCATGCCCAGCGTAATGACCGGGTTCGGACCCGGATCCCGCCGCGCGCGCGCCAGCGCCTCCTGCACCACATCGACCAGCTCGGGATGGGTAATGCGCTCACGAAATCGCAATGGCTCTATCAGTTCGGGACTCAAAGGATCGCGCTCAAGGGCGTAGTACTCGAGCAGACCCCGGGCATATCGGTGCAGAAAGGCCTCAGCCGTCAGGAGAAAGTTTGTCCCCGCCCCGAAGCCCAGCTCCAGGACCTGCCACGGGGGCGGGTGACGCCCCAGCCGCGTGCCTTCTACAAACACATAGCGGGACTCGGTGAAGGCTCCGGCCAGAGAGCGCAGGGAAACACCCCTGCCGGGGTCCTGTAACGTCCAGGAGCCATCTCCGGTCTGTACGGGCACGTAAAGCGCCATCATCGGGCCTCCGGGCTGTACAAAGTACACGGTGGAATTACATTTCGCCACGGCCGGCGAACCGGAACCGGGCCGCTGCGGACTCGTTCAATGAGGGCGGGTGGGCCGCATTTGTGGCAATGAATTTGCAGGTTAACTTGCTTGACAAGCCTACCGACCCCGCATAAATTCCTCCAGACTGCGGCGGTCAGAGGCCAAGAGGCTTCGTGCGGGGCTCGGCTCAAAGAGTCAGACGGACAAACAACGACAGACATCACGGGCTTCTATGGAAGGTAACTTCTCCAACCGGGTACGTGACGTAATCTCCTACAGCCGAGAGGAGGCCATTCGGTTAGGGCACGACTACATCGGCACCGAACACCTCCTGCTGGGGATCATCCGGGAGGGCGAAGGGATCGCGGTCAAGATCCTGCGCAATCTCGGGGTGGACCTGCAGCGCCTGAAGCGGCGCATCGAGGAGGCCGTCCGACCCTCGGGAGGAACCTTTACGGTAGGCAACCTGCCCTTGACCAAGCAGGCCGAAAAGGTGCTCAAGATCACCTATCTGGAAGCCAAGCTCTACAAGAGCGATGTCATCGGCACTGAACACCTGCTGCTGTCCCTGCTGCGAGACGAGGAGAACATCGCCGCCCAGATCCTGCACGAGTTCGGCGTCTCTTACGAAAGCGTGCGCAGTGAGCTGGACGCCATCATCAGCGGTCGCCCCAGTCGATCCAACGCCTCAGCGCGGACCGCTTACTTTACGACATCGATTGCCTCCAAGACGGAGTCCAGAAAGATGGAGAAGTCCAAAACCCCCGTACTGGACAACTTCGGCCGGGATCTGACCAAGCTGGCCGAGGAGGGCAAGCTCGATCCCGTTATCGGACGCGACCGGGAGATCGAGCGCGTCGCCCAGGTGCTCAGCCGCCGCAAGAAGAACAATCCCGTTTTGATCGGTGAACCGGGTGTGGGGAAGACGGCCATCGCCGAAGGGCTGGCCCTGCGCATTGTGCAGAAGAAAGTCAGCCGCGCCCTCTACAACAAACGCATCGTCTCCCTGGATCTGGCCGCGCTCGTGGCGGGCACAAAGTACCGCGGACAGTTCGAGGAGCGCGTCAAGGCCGTCATGAACGAGCTTGAGAAAAACCCAGACGTGATCCTGTTCATCGACGAGCTGCACACACTCGTTGGCGCCGGAGGCGCCTCGGGCTCCCTGGATGCCTCGAACATGTTCAAGCCCGCTCTGGCGCGGGGCGATATTCAGTGCATCGGGGCGACCACGCTGGATGAATACCGGCAGTACATCGAAAAAGACGGCGCCCTGGAGCGGCGTTTCCAGAAGATCATCATCGATCCTCCGACCCCGGAGGAAACGCTGGAGATCCTGCGCAACATCAAATCCAAGTACGAAGAGCACCATGGCGTCCGCTACACCGACGAGGCGCTCGTGGCGGCCGTGAAGCTATCGGAACGCTACATCACGGATCGGTTCCTGCCCGATAAAGCGATCGACGTCATCGACGAGGCCGGAGCGCGCGTGCGCTTGTCGAACATCAAGGTGCCGCAGGAGATCCTCGATCTGGAAGCCGAAATCGAACGCATCAAAGAGGAGAAAAACCAAGTTGTCCGGAGCCAGCGCTTCGAAGAGGCCGCCCGTCTGCGAGACCGCGAAAAGCGGCTTCTCGAAGAGCTCGAGCTGGCCAAGGAACGCTGGGAGCGCGAATCGGCCAATACGATCTATGAGGTCACGGCCGATCACATCGCCGAGGTTGTGGCCATGATGACGGGCATCCCCGTGCACAAGATCGCCCAGAGCGAGTCGAACAAACTGCTCAACATGGCCGAGGAACTCAAAAAGCAGGTCATCGGGCAGGATGAGGCCATCGACAAGCTTGTGCGGGCGATCCGACGCAGCCGGGCGGGGCTCAAGGATCCCCGGCGGCCCATCGGCTCCTTCATCTTCCTCGGCCCCACCGGGGTGGGCAAGACGGAGCTGGCCAAGGCCCTGGCTCGCTACCTCTTCGATACGGAGGAGGCCCTCATCCGCATCGACATGTCCGAGTACATGGAGAAGTTCTCCGTCAGCCGGCTCATCGGCGCCCCGCCCGGATATGTGGGCTACGAAGAAGGCGGACAGCTGACGGAAAAAGTCCGGCGCAAGCCGTACTCGGTGGTGCTGCTCGACGAGATCGAAAAGGCCCACCCGGATGTGTTCAACATCCTCCTGCAGGTGCTCGACGATGGTATCCTGACCGATGGGCTGGGCCGGCGCGTGGACTTCCGCAACACGATCGTCATCATGACCTCCAACATCGGGGCCCGGGATATCCGCAACCTCGGCAAGGGCATCGGATTTACCCCTGTGCCCCAAGAGGCCAATTACAAGAACATGAAGTCCACGATCGAGGAGGCGCTGCGTCGGGTATTCAATCCGGAATTCCTCAACCGGATCGACGACGTGATCGTCTTCCACCCGCTGGAGAAGCCGCACATCTACCAGATCATCGACGTCATGACCGCCGATCTTATGAAGCGGGTGCGCGATCTCGGCTATGAGCTTGAGATCACAAAGGCGGCCAAGGATTTCCTCGTCGAGAAGGGTTACGACCCGCAGTTCGGCGCCCGGCCGCTGCGGCGTGCGATCCAGAAATACGTCGAGGACCCCATGGCCGAGGAGATCCTCAAAGGCTCCTTCCGGGAGGGAGACCGCATCAAGCTCGATCTGGACAAAAAGTCCGGCGAGCTGGTCTTCCGCACCCAGCGCGCCGCTGAGCCGGCAGAAAAAGCAGAATAACGTTCCTTTTCCTGTACACAACCCGAGGCCTGCAGGCCTCGGGTTTTTTTATCCCTTTACCAAAAGGAGACATGCCTATGAGGATGAGGAAAGAGCTCAAAGGGCTACGGGATTTCCTGTTGCGCGGCAACGTGGTGGAGCTGGCCGTCGCCGTGCTCATCGGGTCCGCCTTCGGTCAGGTGGTCAACAGCCTCGTATCCGACGTGTTCACCCCGCTGTTCGGGGCGCTGGGGGGCGCACCGGACTTCTCTTCCCTGCATCTGGGACCTGTCGCCATAGGTCGATTCCTCAACGCCGTAGTCAGTTTCCTCATCACGGGCAGCGCCATTTATCTGCTTGTGGTCCTGCCCATGCGGAAGGGGCAGGAACGCGGCAATACCCCTGCCCCGGAGCCGCCGGAAGAGGTTCGCCTGCTGCGCGCCATTCTGGAGGAGCTCCGAAACCGCCAGTAACTTCCCCCTTGGGCCGCAGCCGACCCGCAAAGCCTCTGCGGGCGACAGCGCGAAGGGCTCATCCCTCCTGTATGGCGCGGCGTACAAAGCCCCCGGCCCGGTGCAGGCGTCGACGCGCCTCTTCGGCATCGACCCCGGCCAGGAGCATGACCAGAGCCGTCTTGACGTGCCCGGAGGCGGCCTCCAGAGCCCGGGAGGCGGACTCGTAATCGGCTCCGGTGAGGAGCATGAGAATGCGACGGGCGCGCTGGCGCAACTTCTGGTTGGTCAGCTGCAGATCCACCATGAGGTTTTCGTATACCTTCCCGAGCCGGATCATGCTCGCTGTGGAGATCATGTTCAGGACGAGCTTCTGGGCCGTACCGCACTTCATGCGCGTAGAGCCCATGATCACCTCCGGTCCCACCACGGGGCAGATGGCCACATCGACCTGGAGGTCGAACTCCTCGCGGGGATTGCAGGTGACGAAAATCGTGCGCGCCCCTCGGCGCCGGGCCTCCTCAATGGCCCCCACCACAAACGGGGTGCGCCGGCTGGCAGCCAATCCGCAGACCACGTCGCGCTCGCTTACTCCGCGTTCGCGGATAGCGCGCGCCCCGTCCTCGGCCCGATCTTCGGCCCCCTCCTGAGCCCGGAAAACGGCTTCCGGTCCCCCGGCGATAATGGCCTGCACCATTTCGGGGTCTGTGCCAAAGGTCGGCGGACATTCGGCCGCATCCTGGACGCCGATACGGCCGCTTGTGCCGGCGCCCACGTAGAAGAGCCTCCCTCCCTGGCGGAAAGCCTCCACGACAAGCTCCACCGCTTGCGCGATATAGGGGATCTCCCGGCCCACGGCCTCCGGCACCCGTCGATCCTCCGCGTTGATGATACGCAGGATCTCCTCCGTATCGGCCAAGTCGATATGCATGGAGGCCGGATTGCGCTGCTCGGTCAGCAGGCGGCTCAGCTGCGCGAAAAGCTCTCGATCCCCCATGACTACATCTGCTCCGGCGCGGACACCCCCAGCACGGCCAGCCCGTTGCGCAGCACCAGGCGCGTGGCCTGCGCCAGATGCATGCGCGCGGAGGCCAGCTCCGGCTCCTCGCCCAGAATCCGGCATTCGTGATAGAAGCGGTGAAAGGCCGCGGCGACCTCGTTAAGATAGACGATCACCCGATGGGGCTCCAGGTGCTCGGCCGCCTCCTCGATCACCCCGGGCAGGTCCACGAGCGCCTTCATGAGCGTGATCTCGTGCGGATGCAGGAGCCGTTCGTAAGCGGGATGCTCCCGGAAACGAACCCCCACCTCCTGCGCTTTGCGCACAATAGAGGCGATGCGCGCATGGGCATACTGCAGGTAAAAGACCGGGTTTTTCTCCGAGGCCTCCCGGGCCAGATCCAGATCAAACTCCAGGTGTGTGCCCGGACTGCGCATGAGGAAGAAAAAGCGCGTCACATCCGCCCCGACCTCATCGATGAGCTCATCGAGCGTAACAAATGTAGCCCGCCGAGTGCTCATCTTGTAGGGCTGGCCGTCCTTGAGCAGGGTGACGAACTGATAGATGAGCACCCGGATGCGTTCGGTCGGATATCCCAGCGCCCCTACGGCGGCCAGCACATCCGGATACGTGTCGATATGGTCGGCCCCGAAGACATCGATGATGAGATCGTAGCCCCGCTCGAGTTTGTTGATGTGGTAGGCTATATCCGGTAGCCGATACGTGGGCTCGCCGGTGCTTTTGACCAGCACCACATCGCGATGCCGCCCGAGCGCGGTGCCCCGGAACCAGATAGCCCCCTCGGCCTCGTAAATCAGATCCCGCTCCCGGAGCCGGTCGATCACCCGCCAGATGGCTCCGGACTCATAGAGGCTGTGCTCGTTGAAGAAGCTATCCATGCGGATGGATAGCCGCTCCAGAGTGCGCACGATCTCGGCAAAGATCATGCGCTCGGCCGTCTCCTTGAAGATCGCCAGATCCTCTGTATCGGCCAGCCCGTCTCCGTGCTCCTCTAGAAGGGCATGAGCGATGTCCCGGATATATTCTCCCTGATAGCCTTCTTCAGGAAAGTCCACCGGCTTGCCGAGCAGCTCCAGGTAGCGGGCGCGCACGGACTCGGCCAGCAAGCGCATCTGCCGGCCGGCGTTGTTGAAGTAGTACTCGCGCGTGACCTCGTAACCTGTGCACGCCAGCAGACGCGCGATGGCATCCCCTAGAACGGCGTTGCGTCCGTGTCCCACGGTAAGGGGACCGGTGGGGTTGGCGCTCACAAATTCGACCAAGGCCCGCCGCCCCCGATTGGATTCGCTACGGCCGTACTCCTCGCCCCGGCTGAGGATCTCCGCCAGCACGGCGTGCAAAAACGCGGGCGCGTAAAAGAGGTTGATAAATCCGGGCCCGGCCACCTCGACGCGCGCGATCCGGGCCGGATCGAGCTCCAGATGCTCCACCAGGCGCCTGGCCACCTCCCGTGGCGGAAGGCCGACCTCCGGAGCCAGGCGCAGGGCCACGTTCGTGGCCCAGTCCCCGTGTTCGGGACGGGCCGGTTTCTGAAAGATGATTTTCTGCAGCGACGCGCCGGAAAAGCCGGCTTGCTCCGCGGCGGCACGAAAGGCCGCTTCCAGATACGGACGTAGATCCATAGAGAATCCGTGAGGGTTCGACCGGCAAAGTTAGAACAGGCCCACGGCCGACGGCAACGCGGTCGCAGTCCGCTCCGGTGTACGGAGATGTACGGAAAAACGAACACTCCGGACAACGGCATCCCCCAGAAATCCCCGTTTTCCGGATGCGGGCAAGCTCGGCATACCGCTTGCTCACTTTAGCTCGAGAGTGTAGATAAGATAGGTGACGCCTCCTTCTGGACCCCGTGTGTGTGGTGACACACGGGGTCTTTGTTTATCTTCGTTGCGCCTTCGAGACGATGGACCGTCCGTATATCGCCATCTTCGGTAGCTCGCGGGTGCGCCCCGGAGATCCCCTCTACGCGCTGGCCGAGGAGCTGGGCTTTCGCCTGGCGCAGGCCGGGTACAACGTCTGCAACGGAGGCTACGGGGGCGTCATGGAGGCCAGCGCCCGAGGCTGCCGGCGCGGAGGAGGACGGGCGCTGGGTGTGCCCATTGCGGGATCGGGGACCCCGAACGCATACGTAGACGAGCTGGCCCCGGCAAGAGATCTGTGGGAACGACTCCGCACCCTCGTAGAGACGGGGTCCGGATACGTCGTTCTGCCCGGCGGCACCGGCACGCTTCTGGAGCTGGCCATGGTCTGGGAGCTGGCCTATAAAGGATGGGCCCGATCCGCGCCGATATGGGTCTGGGAACCCTTCTGGGGGCCGGTCCTGCAGCGCATCCAGAGCGAACCCGCTTCCGAGGGCCTGGCCCCCGGACTGAACCCGCTTGATCTGCTTCGGCCAGTCGGTACGATAGAGGAAATCCTGATCGACCTTTCTGGAGCCTCTCGCTGATTGCGCTCAAACTGACCTCCGGCTATCTTGCTGCCCGAAAGCCGGGAATGTGACCATGAAGCGGCTGTGCGAATGGATCTGGTTCAACGGCCGGCTGGTGCCCTTTGAAGAGGCGCGCGTGCACGTGCTGGCCCACGTCATTCACTACGGATCGAGCGTTTTCGAAGGGATCCGCGCCTACAGCACCCCCAAAGGCACCGTGGTCTTCAGGCTGCGCGAACACCTGCGGCGGCTCTATCATTCCGCCCGGATCTACCGGATGTCCATCCCCTATGCTATGGAAGCGCTTCATGAGGCCGTGCTCGAAACCATACGGGCCAACGGGTTCGCCTCCTGCTACATCCGCCCGGTCGTCTTTCGCGGATACGGCACCATGGGGGTAAACCCGCTCAACTGCCCCGTTGAGGTGAGCATCGCCGCCTGGGAGTGGGAATCCTATCTGGGCCAGGAGGCCCTCACGGAGGGCGTGGACGTGCAGGTCTCCTCCTGGCATCGCATGTCGGCCAACAGCATCCCGTACATGGCCAAGGCGGGTGGCAATTACCTTAACGCCCAGCTGATCAAAATGGAGGCCCTGATGCATGGCTACAGCGAGGGGATCGCCCTGGATCAGGAGGGCTTCCTGGCGGAGGGGAGCGGGGAAAACCTGTTTCTAGTCTGCGATGGACGTCTGATCACTCCCTCGCTGGAGGCCCCCATTCTGCCCGGCATCACGCGCGACGCGGTCATCCGCCTGGCCCGAGATATGGGCATAGAGGTGATCGAAACACGCCTGCCGCGAGCTGCCCTGTATGTGGCCGATGAGCTCTTCTTTACCGGCACAGCCGCCGAAATCACCCCGATCCGGTCTGTGGATCGCATCCCTGTTGGAACCGGAACCCGAGGACCGATCACCGCCCGCCTGCAGGAGGCATTTTTCCGCATCGTACACGAGGGCG
The DNA here is from genome assembly GCA_025998875.1 of Bacteroidota bacterium. Classification (GTDB taxonomy): domain Bacteria; phylum Bacteroidota; class Rhodothermia; order JANXDC01; family JANXDC01; genus JANXDC01. The sequence goes on from AP024675.1 coordinate 80,571, forward strand.
AAGACCCCTACGGATGGCTTACGCCCGTCTGAGCACCCCGGTTGTGCCCGGTGGCGTAATTCCATAACTTGGCCGTGGCCGTCCACGCTTCAACCGGGAATCTGTCCGTGAGCACACAATCCAGTAGCACACCGCCGGTGCGGAGGGTAACCACGCGCACCGTGGTGGACATGAAGGCCCGCGGCGAGAAGATCGCCGTGCTTACGGCCTACGACTACACCATGGCCCGCCTAGTCGATGCGGCTGGGGTGGACATCATCCTCGTCGGAGACTCCGCCTCCAACGTCATGGCCGGACACGAGACCACGCTTCCCATCACGCTCGATCAGATGATCTACCACGCCCAGTGCGTGGTGCGGGGCGTCAGAAGGGCCATGGTGATCGTGGACATGCCCTTTGGCACCTATCAAGGGAACAGCCGCGAGGCGCTGGCTAGCGCCATCCGAATCATGAAGGAAACCGGGGCGCATGGGGTCAAGCTCGAAGGCGGCGAGGTGATCCTGGACGCCGTCAAACGCATCGTCGATGCGGGCATCCCCGTTATGGGCCATCTGGGCCTGACCCCGCAGTCCATTTACAAGTTCGGCACCTATCAGGTGCGAGCCCGCGAGGAGAAAGAGGCCGAGCAGCTGCGCCGAGATGCCGGGCTGTTGCAGGAGGCCGGCTGTTTTGCCCTCGTCCTGGAGAAGATCCCCGCCCAGCTGGCCCGGGAGGTCACCGACATGCTCACCATCCCGACCATCGGCATCGGCGCCGGCCCCCACTGCGACGGGCAGGTCCTGGTCCTGCACGATATGCTTGGACTCAACCGGGAATTTCGCCCCCGTTTCGTGCGCCGGTACCTGGAGCTGGATGAGCTCATTCAGGATGCGGTGCGACGGTATGTCTCGGACGTAAAAACCGGACAATTTCCCAGCCAGGCAGAAAGCTATTGATGTCGCAGCGGCCTCTTATTCTGGTCAGTAACGATGACGGCATCGATGCCCCTGGCCTTGAAGCGCTCGCCCAGGCCATGGAGGCCCTGGGCGAAGTGCGCATAGTCGCTCCGGAACGTCAGCAGAGCGCCGTGGGACACGCCATCACCATGCAGCATCCCCTGCGCGCCTATCCGCATCGGCGCCAGGGGCGCGTCTTCGGCACCGCGGTGACGGGCACGCCCGCTGACTGCGTCAAACTCGCCCTGGCCGAACTGCTGGAACGCCCCCCGGCGCTCGTGGTATCGGGCATCAACCACGGATCGAACACCTCCACAAACGTGCTCTACTCCGGTACCGTATCGGCGGCGGCCGAAGGTGCCCTCTACGGCATCCCCTCGATCGCCTTTTCCCTTTGCCATCCGGACTGGGAGGCGGATCTATCGGCGGCACGCCTCGTGGCCGAGCACATCGCCCGCAAGGTACTTGAACGCGGCCTGCCAGAGGGCGTGTTGTTGAACGTCAACATCCCCCCGCTGCCGTTTGAGGAGATCCGGGGTATCCGGATCACCCGTCAGGCCCAGGCCCGATGGATCGAGGAGTTCGACTCCCGCACCGATCCGCTGGGCCGAACGTACTACTGGCTCACGGGCACCTTTGTGAACTTCGATGAGCGAGAGGATACAGACGAAGCCGCTGTCGCCGCTGGCTATGTCTCCATTACCCCTATCCACTATGATCTGACCGCCTACTCCGTGCTCAAGGAATTGCGGACATGGCCCTGGAGTCTATGACCGTCTCGCTGGATGTGGCTCTGGAGGCCGCCTGCCGGGCCGCTCGCCAGGCCGGTGCGCTCATCCGTGCAGCCTGGGGCCGGTTCGATCCGGAAACCGTGGCGGAAAAGAGCGTGCACGATCTGGTCACCGAGATCGATCGGGAGGCCGAGGCGCTCATCCTGACCCTGCTGGAGGAAGCAGTTCCGGGCGGTGTTTTCCTGGCCGAAGAGAGCACCCCTCAGACCCCCTCCCCAGCCAGGGGTCCACGCTGGATCGTCGATCCGCTGGATGGAACAACGAACTTTGTACATGGGGTACCGGCCTGTTCCGTAAGCATCGCCCTGGAGCTCGAAGGCCAACTCCTGCTGGGGGTTGTCTACGAGCTGGGGCAGGATGAGCTCTTCTGGGCCGTGCGCGGCCGGGGCGCCTATCGAAACGGGCAGCCCATCCGCGTCTCACGCGTTCGACGCCTCGAGCGCGCCCTGCTGGCCACCGGCTTTCCGTATCGGGAATTCGATCGACTGGATGCCTATCTGGCCGTTCTACGGCACTTTATGCTCAACACTCAGGGCATCCGACGGCCCGGATCGGCAGCCATGGACCTCTGCTACGTGGCCTGTGGCCGCTTCGATGGGTTCTGGGAGCTCGGCCTCAGCCCCTGGGATGTGGCCGCAGGCGCGGTGATCGTGGAAGAAGCCGGAGGACGGGTAACGGATTTTTCCGGGGGAACCGATTACCTCTTTGGCCGGCAGATCGTGGCCACCAACGGGCTGGTGCACGAGGCGATGTTACAGGCCGTGGCGCCTCTGCGGAGCTAGAAAACCGCCATAGCCCGGCCCCTGAGGCCTCCCCGGCCTGCCAGAGAGGGCCCAATCCGCCCCGACCCACCTTGCTCTCGGTATGCCCGCCCCCCTCGGGGCAGCGTTTTCCTTCCGGTTAGAGGGGGCTCTTGCTCGCCACAAATGCGCATCCTATATTTGCGCGTGTCCTATGCCAACGTAGCTCAGCTGGTAGAGCAGCTCACTCGTAATGAGCAGGTCGTGGGTTCGAGTCCCACCGTTGGCTCCGTTGCCCGCCCAAAACGGCGGGCTTTTTCTTTTTCAACAGGCCGGTTGCCCGGCCAATAGGGCTCGGATTTCCCGCTTTCCCTGATCCAGGGGGCTTCGAGGGCAGAAGCTGTGCGTCGATAGGCCCCCTCGAAGGGCGTATTCGCCCGGATCCCTTCCGGATACAACTCAGCAGCGGGCCCGTGCCTCCCGCCTCCACCGATTCCGAACGGCCCTCGCCAATACCTTGAGCGCAAGGCGCGGTAGATCGTCCTTGAGGCTCCGGCGCCCATCTGCGCGCTTGCCCCTCGGACCCATCGGCGGAAGCAGCTGTAGGATGCAGATGCGGGCATCCATCGTGCCCACGGCCGATAGGGCAGGCTGTGCCCTGCGCAGCCTGCGGGTTTTTTCTAGACAGCCCCCAACGCCTCCCGCACCATTTCAGGCGCCCGTCTGAGAGCGGAAGGGCCGGCTCTGCCGCCTTCGGGGAGGTCCGCAACACCTCCGTCAGGGAACTATCGGCCCCCGGGTCAATTTCCCACGGGCGGCTTCTGGTCCCTGGGTATCGGAGATCGATAAGGCTTACCCCCTGTTTTGCGCAGGAACTCCTCCCTGGCTGCCTGAAGCAATCGGGGCTGGCTCAGCAGGTCATAAGCCGTAAGCGCCAGTACTTTGGCCGCCACGAGGGCCCCGGCGTGTCCGATCGAGGTGCCATGGCAGGCCGTGGAGGCCCAGCTGTGCCACGGGATACCCTGAGCGGCGGTGGCCACGCTGAATCCGGCCGTGGGCACAATCCAGCTCACCTCGGCCACATCGGTTGAGCCTCCCGTGGCTGGCTCCGGTCGAGGGGCGAGGGGTTTGATCGCGGTGCTGAGCCCTTTTTCCTCTACTCCCAGAAAGCGCTGTAGCTCTCGGGCGAAAGCCTGCTCTTGCTCGGTGAACCGGGGGGGACCGACGCGCTGCAGGTTGGCATACAGGGCCTCCTGCAGGGGCCGATTGAGCAGGTACTCGTGCACCCCGGTGATGAGCGTGACCTTGTAGCGTGTACCGGTGGCGATAGCCGCCCCTTCGGCGCAGCGCAGCACACGCTCATAGAGCGCCTCAACGGCCGTGCGGGAAGTATCGCGCACGTAATACCAGACCTTGGCGTATTCGGGCACCACGTTCGGCGCCCCACCCCCGTCGGCGATCACGTAGTGTATGCGGGCCGAGGGCCGTACATGCTCACGCATGAGGTTGACGGCGTAATTCATCAGCTCCACCGCATCGAGGGCGCTGCGGCCATTCCAGGGATCGGCCGAGGCATGCGCGGCCTGCCCGAAGAACTCTATGACGAAGTTGTTCAGCGCCCTGCCAGGTTGATTGCGCACCTCGGTCTCCGTGCCCGGATGCCATTCCAGCGCCGCGTCCAGATCATCAAAAAGTCCTTCTTTGGCCATGTACACCTTGCCCACCACGGTCTCCTCCGCCGGGCATCCGTAGAGCCGAATGGTACCGGGCAGGTTATGCGCCTGCATGTACTCCTTAAGCGCCAGCGCGGCCACCACACAGGCCGCACCGAAGAGATTGTGCCCGCATCCGTGTCCGGATTCGACCCCGTCGGTTCGAGGTGCCTTCTCGGGCCTGGGCTCATTACCCACCCCGGGTAAGGCGTCGAATTCGGCCAGAATGCCGATGATGGGTCGTCCACTTCCATAACTGGCCACGAAGGCCGTGGGCATGTCCGCAACTCCCCGCTGCACCTGGAAGCCGGCTTGCTCGAGCACCTGGGCCAGCAGCGCGGCCGAACGTTCCTCCCGCAACGCGGTCTCCGCATACCTCCAGAGCTCATCGGAAAGGCGCACCAGCTCCGGACGTAATGCCTCTACGCGCGCCTCCAGCTCGGCTTTGGGATCCGTCCGGACCGCCCTCCGCACCTGGGCCTCGAGCTCCGGCAAGGCGCAAAGCCATACCAGCAGGCTCAGCAACACCATGCGCCCCATGGCTTTTTTCCTCCTCACCCTGACGAAGAGCACAGGCCCAAATAAGTGCTTTTTCCTCTGCGGAGCAAGTCGGCTCCCGAAGAACAGGACGCGCTGTATTCGGAAATGGACAACCCTGCGGCCCCGAAGAGTCGAAGCGTCGCGTGGCATGGGTTTTTCTTCATCCGGGCCCCGGCCACGGCAACAAAATACGGATTGGGGCGTCAAACAGAACGAAAGGCACGACAGGACAGGGGGTGATGGCCATGCGGTCCGTTCTGTTCAGGGGACTTCTTCTGGGGCTGGGGCTTTTGCTGGGCACGGGTTGCTATACGCAGCTCCAGCTTACACGCCCCGAATCCGCCCGCGATGCCGAGCACAGCCATTCCGATGAGTCGGACAAGCCGGGCTACCGGGACGAGGGGCCGTATTTCTACCATCGGTACTTTGCCCGCTTCTACGGGCCCCGCATCGGGCTCTCGTACTTTCATCCGTACTACTACAGCTGGAGCTGGACGTGGTACGATCCCTGGTGCTGGGATGAGCCCTGGTGGTGGGACCGGAGCTACGTGCGCATCACGCTGATCTACCGTTACCCCTGGTGGGGCACCTATTGGGTATGGTACCACGACCCGTTCTGGCGGCCACATGCCTACCAGAGCCCCTGGTACTATAGCGGCCTGTACCGGTATCGGGTACCCCAGCCGGTGGACTTTCGCCCCCGGGAATCGGGGCGCCCCGCCTACGAATCCCCGGAAAGCGGAAGGGGATCCCGGAGCACACGAACGATCCTGTTGCCCACCTCCCTGCAGCCCGGCCGGGAGTCCGGAGAACGGCCCGGCATGGGATCGGGCTCTGCCCGAGAACCCGCTTCCGGGGAAAAGCGCCCCCTGCGCACCCCGGAGGTGCAGTCCGGCTCTCCTGGCAGGCCTCCTGCGGAAGCCTCCACGCCAAAGCGCTCCGAGGAGGGGACAACGACGAGAAAGGCTCCGGATCGGACGCCACGAGGGTCCGGGCGCGTCGGATCGGAAGAAACCGCCCCCGCCCCTCGCCACACCCCTCCGTCCCCGCCCCGGCGTGTGGATCCTCCACCCCGCCCCACGCGCACCGATAAAGGGGAAAATCGGCCTCCACGCCGACCCCGGGATGGCCAGTAACAGAAGAAATCAGCGGCTATGCCTCAGATGCGTTGCGGAATCCGTCTTTTGCTCCTGATGGCGCTCTCCGCCCCTTCCGTGCTTCGGGCGCAGAACGAAAACGATGCGCTGCGCTACAGTCGTCTGCACCTGGCTCCCGGCGCTCGGGCGCTGGGCATCGCCGGCGCCTACGGCGCCCTGGGAGGCTCCTGGGAGGCAGCCTATCACAACCCGGCCGGGCTGAGCCTGGCCACCCGCTCCGAGGTGCTTATCAGCCTCAGCGGTACCGCGGTGGTCGATCAGACCCAGTACCTGGGGCAGGCCGTCCGGACAAACGTGCAGCGGCTTGCCGTGCCCAACCTGGCCTATCTGCAGAAAGTCCCCACCCGACGGGGCAGCCTCAGCATCGGTATCGGCTATGATGAAGTGAGCAATTTCACGCGCCGGCTCACCTTCGCGGCCTTCAACCCGGAGCATTCCATCACGGAGTACTTTTTGCAGAGCGATTTTTACTTCGACCTGGCCTTCCGCACTTACGCCATCGACACGCTGCCCGGCCGACGATACTATCCGGCCGTACTGGAAGGTGAAATCGACCAGCAGGGAGAGATATTCGAGCGCGGCCGGCTCGGTCAGATCACGCTCGCCTACGGCATCGAGGCGCTCCGAGACCTGCACTTCGGAGCCGCGCTCTACCTGTTTACCGGGCGCTACAGCTACGAACGCATCTTCGAGGAACTCGATAGCCGCAACATCCACAACGGCCGCTCAGGCACTACGGATTTCCACTCCCTGCAGCTGCTCGATGAGATCACCTCGGATCTTTCCGGCCTGCAGGCTCGGCTGGGCCTGCTCTACAGGCTCGGAAACACCCTGCACCTCGGCGCCTCTCTGCTCACCCCGGGACGGTTGGAGGTACGTGATGCCTACCGTAGCACGCTCCGGACAAGCTTCGATAACGGGGATCGGTTCTCTGAAAGCCTCTCCGGCCTCTACAAGTACCACATCCTGCTGCCCGCCCGCTTTTCGGCCGGGGCCTCCTTGCGCCTGGCCCTGCTCCAGGTGAGCGCCGAGGCGGAATGGACCGACTACTCCGCGCTGGAACTCTCGCCGAGCGCGACGTTTCTGGAGGCCAACCGGCGCCTGCGCCAGGACTATCAGGCCACGCTGGAGCGACGCCTGGGCGCCGAGCTCACCCTGCCCACCCCCCAGCGCCTGATCCTGCGAGCCGGATGGGCCCAGTCTCCAAGCCCCCATCGTCAGCTCGATCTGAGCCAGCGCAGCTGGACTGTGGGCCTGGGCCTGCCCCTGGGGGAACAGATGCAGCTGGATGTGGCCTATGCCCGCATGCAGTTTTCCGATCGGTTCCGGCAGTACACTGCTCCCGTGGACCCGGAGCCGGTCGTCTACGAACAGGTCACCCGCAACCGGCTGGTCTTCAGCCTGCGCTGGTTTCCGGGCAGAGGCCGCTGAGGTAGGCCAGAAGAATCCCTCCGGCCACGGCCGCGTTGAGCGATTCGACCCCGCGTCCTATGCGGGGGATATAGACGCGTTGCTGCACAAGGGCCTGCAGCTGCGTGCGGATTCCCATCGCCTCCGAACCGATCAACAGCGCCACCCGATCCGGGGGTGGGATCGCACAGAACGGAACCCCCCCTTCTACAACCGCCCCCCAGAGGCACATCCCCTGCTGGCTCAGCTCCTTGAGGGCGGAGCCAAGCGGAGGATCGAACACCGGCACAAAAAAGAGCCCGCCCATGCTGGAGCGCACCGCCTTGGGGCTGTAGGGGTCGGCCGATCCGGCACCGAGCAGAACGGCATCCCATCCGAACCAGGCGGCACTCCGAATGAGCGTCCCCACATTGCCTGGATCCTGTAGCCCGTCGAGCACCAGCACCCGACGCCAGCTCGCCCCGATCTCCGGCCGCCACGAGCGGCCTGGAATGGGACATACAGCCAGAACCCCCTGGGTCGTCTCCACATCGGAGAGCCGGAACAACTGCTCCCGAGGCAGGACAACAAGCCGCGCCCCGCGATCCGTCAACCGCGCAAGCGCGGGGGCAAGCTCCGGATCCCTTTCCCGATCCGGGCTGAGGAGCAACCATTCTACCGGCCAGTCGGAGCGGGCCAATTCCATGAGCAGATGAGGCCCCTCGACGAGAAATCGGCCGTAGCGGCGTCGGTACTTTTTCTCCTTCAGCGCGACCAGCTCTTTGAGGCGCTCTCGACCTAGCATGGACGTAGCGGTTGCCCTATGGACGTGTCAGGGATCGAGGCCGGTAAGGCTCTCCCAGCACACGAAGATACATCCATCGCAGCGCCAGGGTCGATAAGCCCACGCTGTACAGGAGAAGAACACCCAGCCCCAGCGTGTCGGCCCATGTCCATTGGCCCCAGGTGAGCGTATCGCGCACAATGCGGGTTAGCTGATAGACCGGATTGAGCTGGCTTATTCCGTAAAGCACAGGATGGAGATCCGAGACCGGAAAATACGTATCGCTCAGCAGAGCCAGGGGCACGGCGATCAGGAAGACGGGATAGTTCATGAAATCGATGTGAGGCACCCGGGCCGTGAACAGCAGGGCGCCGGCCCCGAAGACCACCCCGGCCAGCGCTCCGGCGAGGGCGATGGGCAGCAGAGCCCAGTAGTGAAAGCGCACCAGCCCCGCTAGAGCCAGTCCGGCCAGCACGAGCAGCACACAGAAAGCGCTCAAGAGCCCTTTCAGAGCAGCCCATAGGATCTCCCCCCAGACGACGTGCTCCATCTCCACCGGAGTGGCCAGCTGGGCATCGAAGGTGCGCTGATAGAACATGCGCACATAACTGCCGTAAAGCCCCTCGAAGAAGGCCTGATAGAGCAAGCTTACAGCCACCACACCCGCGGCCAGATAATTCACATACTCCAGCTCGCCCTGGGGGCTCTGAACCCCTCCCACCAGCGCGCCCACGCCCAAACCGAAAACCCCGAAATAAAGCAGGGGCTCCAGCAAAGGGGGCAGAAAGGCCAGGTGCCACGTTCGACGCCAGAGCCGCCAGTGCCGGTACAGTACCGCACGCGTTTGCCAGGCAAACAGCGCCCGCATAGCCCCTCTTTCGCACAAGGCGCCCTGTTAGACCCCTACGAAGAGGCTTGGGATCCCGGGGCAAGAAGCCCCAGGGGGCTATCGGCTCTGGCGCCGTTCGTACAGGTAGGCGCAATCGAGCAACCGGGCCTGGGTGCCGTCGTGCACGGCGAATTTTCCGCTTCGCCAGATCTCGGCGGCCCCGAACTGACCGGCCTTGTTGATGGCGTAAAAGCGCACATTGAAGTTGGGCCGGCCCTCCTCATCCTGTAGACGCCGCATCTTGTTGTTCTTGACGATGCGTTTGCAGGCCTCCAGACAGGCCTCCTCGGGGGATTTGCCCGCGCGCATCTGCTCGACGATGAAGACGCAGGAGCAGTTGACCAGGTTGGCCTCTCCCCGGCCGGTCGAGCCCGCCGCCCCGACCTCGTTGTCCACATACAGCCCGGCCCCGATAATGGGGGAATCCCCCACACGACCCGGGATTTTGAAAGCCAGCCCGCTTGTGGTCGTCACCCCTGAGATATTGCCCTGCAGATCCAGCCCCAGACAGGTGATCGTACCATAGTAGCGGATCACCTCCCGCAGCGCCTCCCCGATATCCCGATCCTCCGGCCCATGCGGAGGCAGGTAATCATCCCGATTGCTGAGCGTCTCCTTCCACTGTACCCAGGCCAGACGGGCTTTTTCGGTGAGCAGGTTCTCCTTCTTGAACCCGTGCATGAGGGCGAATTCGAGCGCCCCTTCCCCGACCAGAAGCACATGATCGGTGCGCTCCATGACCAGCCGGGCCACTTTCGAAGGGTTGCGGATGTACTTGAGCGCGGCCACAGCACCGGCTCGATGCGTGGGCCCGTGCATGACGGAGGCATCCAGCTCCACCTCTCCGCGCTCGTTGGGCAGCCCGCCCAGGCCGACGGTCATGTCCTCGGGATCGTCTTCGACGAGGTTCACTCCTGCAATAACGGCATCCAGAGCATCCGCGCCCTCCCGGATCATCTCCATGGCCTTCTCCACGGCCCGCAGGCCATTGCCGCTGGAGATCACCACGGGGCGAAACGCCCGTTGCGGTCCAGACTCCCTTCCCCAGACGGGCTCCAGGACGCCGGCATAGGGAACCACGGCCGCCCCCGCACCGAGCGCCGCGGCCGTACGCAGAAAGTCTCGACGGGAAACACGCATCGTCTGTCCTCCTCTCTCGAGCGCACGGAAAACTAGAAGATCGCCCCCCGCCCGGACAATGCCGCCCGAGGCGGGAACCGAATCGTTACAGGGTTTTCTGCCGGGCCACCAGGAGCCGCGCTACATCCATGTACCGAAGCGCCCCCTGGGGATGCCACCCTTCCTGCAGGGCGCGCACCAGATCCTCCCCGAACCGGAACGCAAAGGCCGTCCCATGGCCTGTGTAGCCCCCGGCCACCCAGACCCGCTCCATCCCGGGAACCGGCCCCAGCACGGGCAGGGCATCGTGCGTAAACCCCATGATCCCGCTCCAGCGGTGGGCAACGGCCACCTCGGCCAGCGGGGGAAAGGCCTCGCGCAAGAACCTCTCCAGGCCGAGCTGCACCTCCATGCGCAATCCCTCTACGGCATAGCCCACTTCCTGATCCGGAACAGACCACCGATACCCTCCCAGGATCACCCGCCCTTCTCGGTCCTGCTGCCAGTACTCATAGCCATAGTTGGCGGAAACGGGATGCTCAAAGAGCCGCTCCACCGGTTCCGTGGCCAGCACCTGCCCCCGGACGGGAATGACCTGCCCCGCAAGCAGGCGCAGAAGGCGACCCAGCCAGGCATTGGTGGCCAACACCACGGTTCCCGCCTCCAGCACCCCGCGCGGGGTATACAGGCGCACGGCGCCCGGAACCGGCTCCAGATGCCAGACGGGGGCCTCCAGAGCCAGCCTCACCCCCTGCCTGAGGGCCTCCTCGAGCAGCCTCCAGACCACCCGAGCCGGGTTCCAGCGGACATCTTCCGGCCGATAGAGCGCGCCCCAGAAGCGCTCGGCAACCGGAAACCCCCACAACCGGGCCAGCGCTTCCCGATCCAGCAGTTCCACCGAAAAGCCGTCTTCCCGCAACAGCTCAGCGGCACGTCGCTGATCGGCCCACTCCGCCTCTGTTGTGGCAACGTGCAGACTGCCGGAGCACACCAGCTCTACATCCGCCCCCCACGCCTCCAGAAGCGCCCGGATACGCCGGTTGTTGTCCACTGTATAGGCCCAGATGGCACAAGCTCCCTCTCGACCCAGACGCGCCCGGAGCTCCGGATACGGGGTTACGGTCCCGGCCAGGTTGAAACCCGCATTCCGACCCGAAGCGCCCATGGCCGGCTGCGTGCGTTCTTCGAGCACCCAGATCGAGCCTGAAAGGGCGCGGCTGGCCCAGTAGGCTACCGAGGCACCGGTTATCCCCGCGCCGACGATGACCAGGTCCGCCGAAACAGGCAACTGCCTCTCTGCCGGAACCCAGCTGGCGCCCCGCAACCAATACAACGTCTCCCCCACGGCAACCTCCATCAAGTCGAAAAAAGCCTCTTGTTCGGGAACTTCGGGCACAACATTTGCTGTATAAGGAGTAGCACATCCAAGCGCATGTGTTGTACCTCCTCAGGGGCGTTCGGCCTGAATCGCCGGCGCCCCTTTTTTTGAACGGCTCTGTGCCCAAGCCCTCCGGAAGGTACGACATCGAGGCCCCTCGGGGGTAGGGGTTTGCGCCGCTTCCCGGGCGGCCACTAACTTTCCCTTCGATCCCCGCATGAGGAGTCCCCGACATGGAAGCCCCCAAGACGCAACAACCCATCGCCCTTGATCCCCCTCGCGAGTACCTGAACTACATCAACGGAAAGTGGAAGCCCAGCCGCAGCGGCCAGTGGTTCGAGAACCGCAATCCCGCCGATCAGGATGATCTGATCGGGCTCTTCCCGCTTTCCACCGAGGAGGACGTTCAGGAGGCCGTGGAGGCAGCGCGGGAGGCTTTTGCGCGCTGGCGCCGGGTACCTGCCCCGCAGCGCGGAGCAATCGTTCAGCGAGCCGGCGACATCCTCCGCGCCCGCAAGGAGGAGATCGCCCGCGAGATGACCCGCGAGATGGGCAAGATCCTCCTGGAGACCCGAGGAGACGTACAGGAAGGCATCGACACGGCCTATTATGCCGCTTCCGAGGGCCGACGCCTTTTCGGCCACACGGTCCCGAGCGAACTGCCTGATAAGTTCAACATGACCATCCGCATGCCTGTGGGCGTGGCCGGGGTGATCACCCCCTGGAACTTCCCGCTGGCCATCCCGACCTGGAAAATCTTTCCCGCGCTCGTCTGCGGCAACACGGTCGTCTTCAAGCCCGCCCAGCTCACGCCGAAAACAGCCACCACGCTGGTGGAGATACTCGAAGAGGCCGGTCTGCCCCCCGGGGTGCTCAACCTGGTGCATGGATCCGGTTCCGGGGTGGGTGCGGCGATTGTACGCCATCCTGGCGTGGCGCTGGTGAGCTTTACGGGCTCCACGGAGGTGGGCATCCAGATCTCCCGCATGGCCGCCGATAGCCTCAAACGGGTCTCTCTGGAGCTCGGCGGCAAAAACGCCGTCATCATCATGCCCGATGCGGATCTGGAGCTGGCTCTGGAAGGGGTGATCTGGGGCGCCTTCGGCACCACCGGACAGCGCTGCACGGCCACCAGCCGGCTCATCCTGCATGAATCCATACATGATCTTTTCCTGGAGCGGCTTCTGGAGCGCACGCTCCGACTCCGGCTGGGTAATGGGCTGGACCCCGAGACCGAGGTGGGTCCGCTGGTCAGCGAGGCGCAGCGCCAGACGGTAGACCGCTATGTGCGCATCGGTCTCGAAGAAGGCGCCCGTCTGCTCTGCGGGGGCGCCCCCGCTACGGAGGGGGCCTTGAGCAAAGGCTGGTTTTATCAGCCCACCATCTTCACCGAGGTACAGCCCCACATGCGCATCGCCCAGGAGGAAATCTTCGGCCCCGTGCTGAGCGTGATCCGGGTCCGCTCCCTAGAGGAGGCCATCGAGGTGCTCAACGGCACCCGATACGGCCTCTCCTCCTCCATCTATACGCGCAACCTCCAGGATGCCTTCTACGCCATCCGGGAGATCGAGGCCGGCATCACCTACGTCAACGCGCCCACCATCGGCGCGGAGGCGCATATGCCCTTCGGCGGGGTCAAGCAGACCGGCAACGGCCACCGCGAGGGCGGCTGGGAGGTCTTCGACTTCTACACGGAAACCAAGACCGTCTACATCGACTACTCTGGCCGCCTGCAGCGGGCGCAGATCGACACGGAACGGCTTTCCGGGGAAGCTTAGCCATGTGGGCCCTCGCATTGCTGCTGGGCGGTTTGCTCAGGAGCTCCGAAGCCGACACCTCGGCCTGGCATCCGGTCGAGCGTGCCGTCTACCGGGCCATACAGGATACAGGACTTGTGGTCGTGCACTTCTGGGCGCCCTGGTGCCCGAACAGCCAGGCCGAACTGCGTCAGGGCTGGTACCGGATTATCGAATCGCACCCCGATGTGCGGTTTCTTTTTGTGACCATCTGGAGCGATGGAGACGACGGACGAGCCGTGCTGGAACGCTACGCCGTCGGAGGCCAGCCCAACTTCCAGCTCCTTGTGCTCCCCGGACCATCGGAGAAAGATCGGCGCCAGCGGCGCTTTATGAACTTGCCCGTAACCTGGGTGCCCACTACATGGATCTTCCGGGCCGGCGAGCTGCGCTACGCCTTCAACTACGGAGAGCTGCGCTTTGCCATCTTCGAGCAGTTGCTGCGTGATGCGCGCCAGTCCTGGCAGCATTGAGGAGCAAACCCCATGGCGCTCATGATCTCCGTCTCCGGCATCCGGGGCATCTTTGGCCTGGACCTCACCCCGGAAGACCTGGTACGCTATGCGGCGGCCTTCGGGGCCTGGTGTGAGCGGGGCACCGTGGTGCTCGGCCGGGACACCCGCCCCACGAGCACCCCGGCGGCTCGCATCGTGGCCGCCACGCTGCAGAGCGTCGGCTGCGACGTACTCGATCTCGGCGTGGTGCCCACGCCCACGGTGGGCTTTACGGTGCGCCAGGCGGGCGCCCGGGGCGGACTGGTCATCACGGCCAGCCACAACCCCATCGAATGGAATGCACTCAAGATGCTCGGCCCCGACGGGGTTTTTCTAAGCGCCGAGGATGGCTGTCAGGTGCTGGAACTGGCCCGTTCGGCCCGGATTCGCTATGTCCCCTACACGGAGCTGGGCCGATACGAAAAAAACAAGCGCTACCTGGACCTGCACCTGGAGCGCATCCTCTCACTCCCCTACCTGCCCGTGGAGGCCATCCGGAAGCGCCGGTTCCGGGTAGTGCTCGACGCCACCAACGGGGCCGGAAGTCGAGCGGCCCTGCGTCTGCTCCAGGAGCTGGGCTGTGAGGTGCTGCCCCTGTACTGCAACGAAGGGGAACCCTTCCCCCATCCCCCGGAGCCGCTTCCGGAAAATCTCAACGACCTTATGGATGCGGTCCGTGCCTTCGGCGCCGATCTGGGCGCTGCCCTGGACCCCGACGCCGACCGGTTAGCCCTGGTCTGTGAGGACGGCCTCTATTTTGGCGAAGAGTACACGCTTGTGGCAGCGGCCGATTTCGTACTCCGCCATCGGCCCGGCCCCGTGGTGGCCAACCTCTCGACCACGCGCGCCATAGAAGATCTGGCCGCCCGATACGGACAGCTCGTCTACCGCACCCCCGTGGGAGAACGCCACGTCGTTGAAGGCATGCGCCTGGTGGACGCCGTCATAGGCGGAGAGGGCAACGGCGGGGTCATTCTGCCCGAGGTGCACGAGGGACGCGATGGGCTGACCGCGCTGGCCCTCGTTCTGGGGCTCCTGGCCGAAACCGGCCTCCGGCTTTCCGAACTCGGCCGCACGTTGCCCCGCTACGTCATGGTAAAGGACCGTCTTGAGGGAATTTCCCCGGATCTGCTGGCTCACCTGCTCGACCGGGTTGAACAGGCCTACGCGGGCCGGGCCGAATTCGATACCCGCGACGGACTGCGCCTGATGTTCCCGGATCGCTGGGTACACCTGCGCGCCTCGAACACGGAGCCCATCGTGCGCCTGTATGCCGAAGCCCCCACGCGCCAGGAGGCCGAGGCGCTACTGGAAGCCATCCGCCGACTGCTCGAAGAGGTCTCCGCATGAAGGCCATCGGCGAACACCCTCCCTGGCCGTTTCCCAACGGATCGAGGGCCGAATCCGGCCGCCTCCGCAGGAGGAGACATCTGAGCCACAACCCCGCCGCGCTATGAACTGGCCCCGGGTGAGCATCATCATCCCCTCCTGGAATGCCCGATCCCACCTGGAGCGCTGTCTACCCAGCGTGCTCAACAGCCTGTATCCGGATCGCGAGATCCTGCTGGTAGACAACGGATCCACAGACGGATCGGCCGAGTGGGTAGAGGCCCGGTACCCGGAGGTGCGCCTGATCCGCCTGCCCGAAAACCAGGGCTTCGCCTCCGGCTGTAACGCCGGCCTGCGCGAGGCCACAGGAGATTACGTGGCCTTTTTGAACAACGACGTGGAGGTGAGCCCCTACTGGCTTCAGCCCCTGATCTCCGCCCTGGAAGAGGACCCCACGCTCGGGGCTGTACAGCCGAAGATCATGGATTACCGACACCGCGAGCGCTTCGAATACGCCGGCGCGGCCGGGGGATACCTGGACCGCTACGGCTATCCCTTTGCACGGGGTCGGATTTTCTCCACCCTAGAAGAGGATCACGGCCAGTACAATCAGCCGGCCGATATCTTCTGGGCCTCCGGGGCGGCCATGGTGGTGCGCCGAAAGCTTGCCGAACAACTCGGAGGGTTTGAGGTCTCCTTTGAGATGCACCAGGAAGAGATCGACTTCTGCTGGCGGCTCCAGAACCTGGGCTACCGGATCCGGGCCATCCCGCACAGCGTGGTCTATCATATCGGGGGCGGATCGCTCTCCTACGGCGAGACCCGCAAGCTGTACTACAACCACCGCAACGGACTGTATGTGCTCTACCGCAACCTGCCCCCCCGGGGATTCTGGCGCCGACTGCTGGTGCGCTTCGGGCTGGATGTCGGGGCCGCGCTCTTCTACCTGCTCCAGGGCCGGCCTGACTGGGCGGGGGCCGTCTTGAGAGCCTATCGGGATGCCTGGGCCCTACGAAGCGAGCTCCGCGCCGCGCGCCGCCGTCTACTTGCCGAGCGCATCCGCTGGGGAGACCCCCCGACGCTTTATCCCGGCTCGATTGTGCTGGCCTACTACGTCTTCCGGCGCCGGAGGTTTTCCGATCTAGATTGGACTATCCCCTGATCCCCTACGGCACATTGAAGGCGATATTCGTATACAGCACGGCCTGAACGCGATAGGTCGTGTTCGTGCCTGTATTCGAGGAGCGCCCCTCCAGACGCACCGTGAAATTGCCGCCCCGGATGTAGGCCAGAATATCCGCCGTGGGCAGCGCCGAAAGCACGACCGAATTCCTGCCCGCCGGGATGGAGCCGGTCCCCGCGCTGAGCACCTGCTGCTCACCGAGCGAAGAGGAGGCGCACCAGACCGAGACAGACTGCACAAAATCAAAGGTGCCCCCTGAAGGGCTCAGGATCGTAAAGCGGACCGAATCCACCTGGGCGTTGTCGAGATCGGATTCCGAAAAGTTGTTCGCCTGCAGGATGCTGTCCAGCTGGGCTCTAAAATTGACCTCCCGGGAAACAGAGAAACTGCTGTTGGCCTGTATGGCGGGAAGGTCGAATTCGACCACATACGTGGTGCCCACGCGGGTAAGATCACCCAATAGCTCGCACCCTCCTATCCCCACAACCGCAATCAGCAGGAGCATGGACGTGATACGCATCGCATCGCCTCCTTTGTGTCAGAAACGCTCAGGGCTGAAGTAATCCCGAAGGGCAGAAAAAAGCAATCCCGCGATTGCGTATCTACCAGAGCAGAACGATTTTTCCGAAGTTGCGGTTTTCGGCCATATACCGGTAGGCGGCCTGCGGTTCGGATGCGGGAAAGGCGCAATCCAGGATGGGACGAAGCCGACCGGAGGCCAAAAGGGGCCAGACCTCCCGGCCAAAGGCCTCACCCAGCGCGATTTTCTCCCACAGCGGACGGGTACGCAACACACTGCCCAGAATCCGCAACCGCTTGCGCAGAACCGGTCCCAGATCAGCCCCTTCGGGCAGGCGCGTCCCGCCGAGCGTGCCCAGAAGCAGGAGTCGTCCCAGGGGTTCGAGCACGTCCAGGTTGGCTTTCCAGTACGGTCCTCCGACGAGATCAAAGACCACGGAGACGCCTTCGGGCTCCCGATCCCGCAGAGCGCGGACGAATTCCTCCTGGCGATAATCCCACCCTGCCGTGAGCCCTAGCGCGCGGGCGCGGGACAATTTCTCGGCCGAGGCCGTGCCATAAATGGCTCGCGCTCCGGCCAGCCGGGCGATCTGCAGGGCGGCCAGCCCCAGCCCGCTTCCCACGGCATGAATGAGCACGCTCTCTCCGGGCCTCAGGCCGGCCTGCCGGATGAGCGCATCCCAGGCCGTGAGGAACGCCTCCGGTATGGCCGCCGCCTCGGCCCAGGACATACCCTCCGGAACAGGCCAGGCTAGCGCCTCCTGTACCCGGGCATATTCGGCCTGCCCGCCCCCGCTCAGCAGAGCCATCACCCGATCTCCGGGACGCCAGCGCCGCACCCCGGAACCCACAGCGACCACCTCCCCGGCGCACTCCAGCCCGGGAATGCGATCCGGCACCCCCTCCGGGGCCGGATACCGGCCCAGACTCTGCAACAAGTCCGCCCGATTGAGGCCCGAAGCGCGCACGCGCAAGAGGATCTCATCCGGACCGGGCTCGGGGCGATCGAGATCTTCGCGCAGGCGCAGGCCCTCCGGACCTGTGAACTCCTCGATCCATACGGCGCGCATCAGTAGGCAAGCAATCGTTCCAGGCCTGTGCGGATCTCCTCCACAGAGGGCAACACGGCCTCCATGAGGGAGAGATTGTACGGGATGGGCACGTCCTCCACGGCCAGACGCACCGGCGGGGCGTCCAGATATTCGAAGAGCACCTCGGAGACCGTGGCCACGATTTCCGCCCCGATCCCGCAGGTGCGTCGGTCCTCATGCACCACGAGCAGGCGCCCGGTTTTGCGCACGGATTCGAAGACCGTCTCCCGATCCCAGGGGTGCACGGTGCGCAGATCGATGACCTCCACAAGCCCCTCAGGAAAGGCCTCCGCGGCGCGGAGGGCGCGGTAGAGCGCCTCCCCCCAGCTGATCAAAGTCACGGCGTTTCCCGTGCGCACCCGGCGGGCCCGACCCAGGGGAATGGCATAGGCATCCCCCGGATAGGGGCGCCGCGCCTCGGGGGCATCCAGCAGCGCCCGATGCTCCAGAAACAGGACCGGGTCGTTGCCCCGCAAGGCCGAGCGCAACAACCCGGCCGCCTCCTCCGCATCGGCCGGGTAGACGACGATCCAGCCGGGCATGCGGGCAAAGGAAGCCTCATCGGACTCGCTATGCCAGGGATCTCCGCTCCGACGGCTGTGGCCGACGGGAATACGCACCACCACGGGGGCGGCAAATCGACCGGCCGTCCGCCAGCGGATCGTGCCCAGATCGCGCAGCTGCTCGGTGGCCGGATCGGCGTATTTGCGGAACTGGATCTCCGGAACCGGGAGCAATCCGGCCAGGGCCATGCCCACGGCCCTTCCGATAATGCCCTCCTCGTTGAGCGAGGTATCGAATACGCGCTCAGAGCCGAACTCACGGGCCAGATCCATCGTCACCCCGTGTACCCCGCCCTTTACCCCTACGTCTTCCCCGAAAATGAGCAGACGCGGGTTGCGCGCCAGCTCCGCGCGCAGCACGCGCCGGATGGCCTCGCCCATGTTGATACGGGTTCGATCCACCGGGCGCGGCTCCGATTCCATCGGAGGCAACCGCACACCTTCTGCAAGCAAGCCTCCGACCTGCTGGGGAAATCCGGGTTCAAAATACAGAAAACGACGCACCTGAGCGGGATCCGGCTCCGGGGCCTGAAGCGCCTCTTCGAGGGCCTGGCGCACGATACGCTCGGCCTGCCGGGCCTCTTCTTCCCAGCGCTCCGGAGTCCAGCCGATCTCCCGGAGCATCCAGCCTCTGAGGGCCACCAGGGGGTCGCGCTCCTGTTCTCGGGCCCGCTCTTCGGGGGATTTGTAAGCCTGATTGTCCGCGTAGGAGTGTCCACAGAGCCGGGGCACGGAGAAGCGCACCAGAGCCGGCCCCCGACCCTCACGCACCCGCGCGATGGCTTCCTGGAGGAGATGGGCCGCGGCGGCTGGATCGGTGCCATCGCCGTCGAAAACGGCAAGGGACGGAAATCCGGCAAGCGCTCGGGCGATGTTCCCACCCGGGATCTGCAGCGTGGTGGGCACGGAGATACCATAGCCGTTGTCCTCGATGAAGAACAGCACGGGCAACTGCAGCGTGGTGGCGATGGTAAGAGCGGCCCAGAAACCGCCCGTGGCACAGGCCGCATCTCCAGCCAGCGCGGCGGCCATGGCGCCGCGCCACTCCGCATGCCCCAGCACCTCGACACGGTATCGAATGGCCTGCGCCCACCCGACAGCGGGGGTGAACTGCGTTCCCACATCCCCGCTCATGGGCAGTACGCTCACCCCGCGGCGGGGAGGAAGGTTGAAAACCACCCCGATATCCCGGCCCTCTGAGGGGCTGCCGGTCCGCGCCATGCTCGCCCGCAGCGCCTCAAGCGGGGTCAAGCCCACGGTAAGCATAAAGGGACGAGATCGATAATAGACCGTAGCCCCGTCGTGGGGATGCTTCAGAAGCAGGCCCAGAAGGATCTGTACCAGCTCATGTCCGCGGGCGGAGAACTGGTAGGTGATGAGCCGCTGGGGAACGAGCTCCTCTTCCTCGATCCGGTCCAGCGCCCGGGAAAGCAGCATAAGCCGGGCCACCTCTTCCCAGGGGATCGGACCGATTCCGGACCGGGCGAGCAGGTGTTGTGCGGCGTGTGTGGATTTCGGCATGGCGCAGACAAGCTACGGGTTCGGATCCGAATAGGGCAACGGGGACGGTGGGAAGGAGCCGCCTTCCAGCACCCAGCGCGCCGCCCGCTGCCAGTCCGGCACAGCGCCCAGCCGCATGATCTCCCCCGGCCGGGCTCGGTAGGCCAGCCAGCTGAGCAGAATCCGCCGCTCCTGTATGGGCCAGGAACGGGGCTGGGGGCCCATCTCCGGGCGATCGAAAACCGGATCCTCTCCCCACCAGCGCTCCAGCTCTTCGGCCAGTTCCTTCGGGGAAAGGCCCTCGGGCAGGGGGCGCAGCCCCATCCAGCGGCCGGACCTCAGTAGCCAGACGCACAGCCCATCGGCGCAGCGCTCCCGCCCGAGCACATTGTACTGCTCCAGCGACCCCGCCCCGATGCCCTGCCAGAGTCGATCGAGTTCCTTCCATAGCTCCCGCCAGACGATGGCCGCCTCGAAATCCTCTGCCTCGGCCGCCTGGAGCATGCGCGCGCGCACAAGCTCGAGCACCCCGCCAGAGGAAAAGAGCCGACGCGCCTCCCGACACCGATCCGCCTGCGGCAAAGCCCCGAGGTGGTCTTCCAGTAATCGAGCCAACAGCGAGGCCCACTGCCGGCGCCGAAAAGGCCCGTAGTACTGCCCTCCATCTTCCGGATCCTCCCTGAAGGCCCAGTGTACGCATGGCCCCTGATCCGAAGGGGAGATCCGCAGGTAAAACCCGCGCGCCTCCCGAACCCCCTGCCGATTGAAGGGCGGCCGGTGGCGGGCGATCTCCCAGGCCTCCAGGAGTAGGGCCTCTAGCTCCGATCGGGTCTGCTGCCAGGACAGGGAGCGGAGGCGATCGAGCAGGCGCTGCAGACGCGCGGGCCGACTGTCCGGCGCGGCGAAATAAGAGCGAACACGCTGACGCAGCGAGACGCTCTTGCCCACATAGAGCAGGCGACCCGAGGCATCGTAAAACCGATACAGACCCGGCCCCTCCGGAAGCGCCTCCAGAAGCGGCTCCAGCCGGCGCACATGCTCCAGCTCCCGGCGCAGATACCGGGTTGAGTACTGCCAGCGCAACAGCTCTTCCAGGGACCTGATCCCCTCCTGGCGCCTGGCCCGATCCAGCAGGAAAGCGAACACCTGGCTGAGCAGCTCCACATCGGCCAGGGCCCGGTGCCGGACGGCCACGTCCAGGCCCAGGTATTCGGCCAACGCGCCCAGGGATCGGCTCGGCAGCCGGGGCAGTAGCCGGCGGGCTACCCGCAGGGTACAGAGGGTATCCTGCGGATGCCATCGAAGGCCCATCCGCAGGAGCTCGGCCTGCAGCAGGCGCACATCAAAGCGCACGTTGTGTCCGACCAGCACCGCTCCCTCGAGCAGGGGCCCCAGCTGCGGCCAGAGGTCGCAGAAGCGTGGCGCCTCCAGCAGTTCTTCGTTGCGAATCCCGGTCAGGGCGACGATCGTTCGCGGCACCCAGGTCTCCGGGTTGACGAGACTGCTGAAGCGCTGCTGGCCTCCGTCGGGCTCCCGGCGCCAGAGGGCGAGCTCGATGATCCGATCCCGTCGCGGATCCGTTCCCGTGCTCTCGCAGTCCAGAAGCACCACGGGTCGGTCCCAGAATGAGTCCGGGATGGCGGGAAACTGGCGATCCATTTGCCCAGAGCGCTTCAGTCCGACTACCTTCGCGGAGGTTTATGCGCACCTTCTGGGAATGCTTCATCCCCCTGTTCGTGGCGCTGAACACGCTGGGGGTACTGCCCATCTATCTGGGTCTGACCGAGGGCCTGAGCCGGGCGGAACGCAATCGGCTCGTATACCAGGCTCTTACGGCGGCCCTCGTATTTGCCCTGCTCATCCTCTTTGCGGGGCAGGCCATTTTTCGCTTTCTTGGCATCACCCTGCATGACCTGCGCGTGGCCGGGGGGTTGATCCTGCTCATACTGGGGATCTACGATGTACTCTTCTCCGTCGAAGAGCGCCGACGCCGGGACGCCTCGGCCGGCGTGGTCCCGATCGGCATCCCGCTCACCGTCGGTCCCGCGGCCATCACGACTATACTTGTGCTCGTCTCCCAATACGGATACACGGTCACCCTGCTTGCCCTCGTGAGCAACCTGGTGCTCTCCGGGGTGATTCTGCTCTTCGGGGTGCGCATCCGGGATCTCATCGGGGAGATCGGCGCGCGGGCTTTCGGCAAGATCGCCAGCCTGTTCCTTTCGGCCATCGCGGTGGCCATGATCCGCAGAGGGATCATGGGCATGCTGGGTGGGGCTCCATGAGGGCGCCGGCCTGGCGCAGCTGCTCGAGCACGCGCAGACGTACGGCCTCTGTATAGCGGGCCAGGGATTCGACAAGGTGAAAGCGCCGCGCGTAGTCGAGCGGATCCGGCTCGGCATGTCGGACTTTGCGCCCGTGGAAGCAGTATAGCGTCCGGCCTGCGGCCAACCCCTCGCGCATATATTTCGTCACGGGATACCCCTCGGGCAGCTTCTCCACGTACCATGAGCCGGAGGCGGGCTCAAGGAATCCGGATCCGGGCAACACCTCCAGGAGATGATCCCGAAACTCCTGCGTATCGGTGACCACCCACAGCTCCCCGCCGTCAGAGAGCCGGTTGGCCAGCAGTTCCACCATGCCGGGCTGCAGGAGGCGGTGCTTGTGGTGGCGCTTCTTGAACCACGGATCCGGGCAGTTGAAGTAGACCGCCTCGACCGTCCGGGGCCCGAAGCCCAGCAGCAAAAGCAGGTAGGCATCCCCGTGCAGCAGGCGCACCGGAGGAGATCCGTGGCGCTCCCACCGGGAGGCTGTCTTGAGCACGCTCGTGCGTGAGGCCTCGATGCCGACCCAGTTGCGGTCTGGATGTCGAGCGGCGAGCGTGATTAAAAACTCCCCGTTTCCGAAGCCCACCTCGAGCCGGATGGGGGCTGCGCGGCCAAACCACTCCGCCCATGGGAACGGCACCGGGGCCCGGGTCCAGTCCGGCGTGCAAGGGGTGCGTGTTTCTGGCTCCGTGCGATGGCCCATGATGCCTCACAGGGTTTTCTGAATGCGAATACCGTACTGCTTGAGCTTTTTCCAGAGGGTGTTGCGTCCGATACCCAGATGCCGGGCTGTTTGAGACTGGTTGTACTCATAGCGCCGGAGGGTCTGCAGAATATACCAGCGCTCCAGTTCGGCCAGCGTCCATTCCGGGCAGATCGGCCCCCAGCCCTCTTCCCCCTCCGGGCCGCGCCTCTTGTGGGCAGCGGGCTGGCCTTCGGCGCGCGCCCATTCGGGCAAGTCATCGAGCCCGATCGTATCATCCTGCGAGAGGATCACGCAACGCTCGATGGTGTTCTCCAGCTCCCGCACATTACCCGGCCAGTCGTAGCGCAGCAGGGCTTCCATGGCCTCCGCGGTAATCTGCTTGATCGGATGCCGGAGTTCTTCGGAGAACTTGGCCAGGAAGTACTTGACCAGGGGCGGAATGTCCTCTTTGCGTTCCCGGAGGGGAGGAATACGAATGGGAATCACATTGAGCCGGTAGTAGAGGTCTTCGCGGAAACGCCCCTGTTCGACCAGTTTGCCCAGATCCCGGTTCGTGGCCGCAATCACGCGCACATTCACCCGCCGCAGCTGCACATCCCCCACGCGCCGGATCTCCCCTTCCTGCAGGACGCGCAGGAGCTTGACCTGCACAGAGAGGGGCATTTCCCCGATCTCGTCCAAAAACAGCGTGCCCCCGTCGGCCTCTTCGATGAGGCCAGGTTTGTCGGAGACGGCCCCGGTGAAGGCGCCCTTGCGGTAGCCAAAGAGCTCGCTCTCCAGCAGGGATTCCGGCAGCGCCCCGCAGTTGATGGCCACATAGGGACCGGAGGCGCGCCGGCTATGCTGGTGAATGGCCTTGGCGAGCAGCTCCTTGCCCGTGCCGGATTCCCCCTCAATGAGCAGGGTGGCGTTTGTCAGGGCCACGCGTTTGGCCTTTTTGATCACGGCCAGCATGGCATCCGAGTAAGCGATGATGTTCTCGAAGCTAAAGCGGTGCTGGACCTGCTGACGCAGGTTCTGCACCTCGAGCATGAGCCGACGCTTTTCCAGAGCCTTTTCGACGAGCAAGAGCAGCTCTTCGTGCCGGATGGGCTTGACCAGGTAATCGAAGGCCCCCAGACGCATGGCGTTTACCGCCGTGCCCACGGTGGCGTAGCGCGTAACGACGATCACCTCCGGCGGCAGAGGCTGGCGCCGGGCATATTCGAGCACCTCCAGACCCCCGGTCTCCCCCATGCGCAGATCCGTGATCACCAGATCATAGCGACCCGAGGCGATGTGCTCGATGGCGTCTTCGCCCGTCTCCACCGCCTCAACCCAGTACCCCTGGTTTTCGAGGAACTGTTGCAGGGGAATGCGCACCTGGGGATCGTCCTCGGCGATGAGAATACACGCCTGTGCGGGCATGCAGCGGATCCCGATCTGTTCCAACCCGGAACAGGAGCAAACATAGCGCACAGGAGCCAGAAAAGCCAGAGGCGGTCCCCGGCAAGGAGACCGCCTCCGGTGGGTGGGCTTTTGCGCTTAATAGCGGGCCGGCTGACGAGCCGCCTCAACGGCCTGACGGATAAAGGCGCGCAGGTCGTCGTTGGCGCGTTTGAGGTCTTCGTCGCGCAGGTACATCATATGCCCGCTCGGATAGCCCTTGAAGGCGAAGCGGTCGCGCAGCTTGCCGCTCGGATCGATCTGCCACATCGTGTACTTGGCCGAGAAGTAGTCCGTGCCCCCGTCGAAGTAGCCGACCTGAAAGAGCACGCGCAGATACGGGTTCTGCGCCATCGCGCGCCGCAGCTGTTCGCCCGTCTGATCCCCCTGCCGGTTCCAGGGTTGCACGGGGCCGAAGATCCAGTATTCCAGATCCGTGCGCACGCCCAGCTCACTACGCAGGTACAGGTTGATGGCCGGGGTGAAGGCGTGATTCCAGGCCGAAAGCGCCGGATCGTGATCGAACTGCTCCCCGGCCGCCTGCCTGTCCAGACCCCGATAGCGAGAGTCCAGGCGCCCGATCGTCAGGCCATCGGTGCGCAGGAGCTCTTTCCAGAACACGTTTCGGGGCACGGCCAGATTGTAAGCCAGTACAGTAGCCTCCGAGATCCCGGCGTAGCGGGCCACGGTCCGGGCGACGGCCTGTCGGCGATCCGGATCCAGGAACCCGCCCCGAGCCAGGGCCGGCAGGTAGACATCGAGCGCGTAGGCTTCCACCTCCGCCAGCAACTCTTCCAGATTGCGGCTCTGGAGCTGTGCATCAAGCTTGCGATGATAGTAGGCGGCGGCCGTGTAGTAGGGCAGCAGTAGGGCTTGACCGACCGGGCCGTCCCGCTCAATGCCGAGCCCGGTGGGCGAGACAAGAATGACCCCGTTGAGGTACATCCAGTGCCGTTCCTGCAGCGCCCCGGCCAGACCGGAGACGCGCGTGGTGCCGTAGCTTTCCCCGATGAGGAACTTGGGCGAGGCCCACCGACCATGCCGGCTCACCCAGTGCGCGATCCAGTCGGACAGATAGGCCACGTCCTCATTGACCCCGAAGAACTGGCGCACGTTCACGGTATCCGATAGCACCCGGGAAAAACCCGTATTGACGGGGTCCACGTACAGGATATCGGCCACATCGAGGATGGAGTGCGGGTTATCTTCCAGGCCGTAGGGTTGGACGGGGAAGCCTTCTGCGTCGATCCGCACCCGGCGGGGCCCGGTGTATCCGATGTGCATCCAGACGGAGGCCGACCCGGGTCCTCCGTTAAAGGAGATCACCAGCGGCCGCTCGGCCCGGTTCATCACGTCCGCGCGCTCGTAATAGACGTAGAAGACATAGGCAATGGGCCTGCCGGATCGGTTCCAGACGGGCTGAGTGCCGGCGACCACCCGATACGGGATGCGCACCCCATTGATGAGCGCGGTGCGCTGCTGCACGATCATGGTATCCGGGGAGAGTCGGCGCGGGTTCTGCGCCGACGACGGGAGAGCCTGCACAAGCGAGAGCAGAAGCGCAAACACCCCGAAAGGCGCCATAGAGCTCATAACCTGTCTCCTGCAACGTCGGGGAAAAAATAGGCCCCCCACCGCGCGAGGACAACGCGCCGGAAGCGGTTGTTACCAGATCGTAGCAGAGTACCCCCCAACCCGGACCACCGGGGCCGAAGATTTCCGGATACCGGCGCATCCCGGCGGAGAACCGACGCGAGGTACAGGGCTTAGCTTGCCTCCGAGGTTTCTGCTTCCTTCGGCTCCGTCCACTCGACCGTGCACCCGTAGTCCCGAAGGAGCTTCTCCAGCTCCTTGCGCTTCGTTGCCATCTGACCTGTTGGGTCGTGCACCCGGATCTCTACGGTGGCATGATCCAGCTGCTGGAGGAGTTGCCGAGCAGCTTGGAGCAGGGGATAGAGCATGGAAGCGCTCGTCCGGACTCGAAGCGTCAGGGGTTTTCGGGACGGCGGCTCGGGCGGCAGAGTCGGCTCTCCGGGAGGAACTAACACGGCCTGGCTATTGCGGAGAACCTCGTCGGGAACCGGCTCCCGGATGTAGATCCGGTCCCCGACTTGTATGCCAAAGATGCCCTTCTCCACCCCCTGCCGGATGCTTTCGTAAATCCGTTCCATGTTCTCCACTAGCGGCTGCCCGGGTGTTCCGGTGAACACGGTGGCGACCTGGGAGACGGGAACCTTCTGCTCCCCGATGCCAAGGGTTTGGGACAGATATTCCGGACTCAGTTCGCGAACCAGCTCCCCTTGCTTCTCCAGGACACCGGCGACAAACTCCCCCAGCGTCTTCGCCTTGATGGCACTGGGATCGCTTACGGGCACAGGGCGCACCCCGCCCGCCTCAGGACGATAGATGCTCTGGTACATCTGGCGGATCAGGACCTCGATCTCCGCTTCTTTATCCTTGAGCTGCTGCCGCACCTGGTCGTGGTCGTCTCGCTCCATCTCGCGGAACGAAGAGGAGCGCTCGACCCCCTTCAACGCACACCATCTCCTCACCGAGGCATGCAGCACCGATGCACGTGTTCGATCCGGCACCAA
This sequence comes from Bacteroidota bacterium, assembly GCA_025998875.1. Lineage (GTDB taxonomy): Bacteria > Bacteroidota > Rhodothermia > JANXDC01 > JANXDC01 > JANXDC01. Next base: position 107,532 of record AP024675.1, read on the forward strand.
AAACACCAGCATGTTCTTATTGGTGCGGATGCCACCACCCGCTGAGTTCAACGCTTGTTGCATCCAGGTGTGAGCATCTGCCACATCGAAGGGGAGCAATACCAATGTGGGTTGCGCCCGATCCGGCACCAACTGGGGTTCCCCCGGAGCGAGAACGACTTGAAAGACACCCTCCCCCCTACCTGCCACTTGTTCGACCCACTCCCGAAGCGCGTGCTCCAGCTGCTCATCGCTCACCTCGGCTTCAAAATCCAGGATGACCTTGTTGAGGTTGGGCTTGACCGTAAAGAGATACCTCCGGTCGCGGGAGCGCAAATACCAGAGCCCCTCGCGCAGCCGTCCCAGCACCTCCGAGACCATCGCCGGGTTGATGTCGGGACGGAGGAGCGCCGTGCGAAGCTCTTCTTCCGTTGCGCCGGCGTCGCGCATTGCCGCCGAGATGCTGTAGAGAAACGTGCAGGTGGCCGCTCCCTTGCCCAACTGCTCCCGCGCATATTCGCTTCCCAACTGGCGTTCGATCTCTCCAGCCCGCTGTAACACATCCCCTGTTACAATGGCGTCCCAACTGCTATCCAGCAGCCGCACGACTTCGCCGCGAATGTGTCGGTCCGAAAGATCAATGTGATAGGGCTGAATGAAGAGTGCCGACCCCGGACGCTGATTCCAAAGCCGCCGCAACACCAGCGCCAGCAGCCGCAGCGCCCCGCGCGTGCGCTGAAACTGCGGATGCGGTCCCCAGCGCTCATACAGCAGGTCAATGAGTTCCGGGTGAAACGGATATGCCTGGAGCATCCGCGCCTTGTACTCGGGCGAGCGCAGCCGGTCGGGGAAGAAGCGGGCATACTCGTCATAGTACTCCCGCAGGGCATCCACCGCCTTTTTATGGTCGCGTTCGTTCCCAACGCTTCGGAACAACCGCCGCCGCAGCACGCCAAAGACCTCATCCTGCGCTACCGGCGTCTCCACCAGCTCCATCCGCCCCAGCACCTTCTTGGCGTGCTGGAAGAGCCGCTCGGCGATCTCCTGATTCTCCGCCGGAACCTCCAGCGATGAGGCAGGCAAGGCGGCCACCAAAGTGCTCTTCGGGACCGCGCTCACCGCTGAGGTGAGTTCGCCCAAGAAGGCGCCCGTCTGCTCCATCAGGTTGCTATCGCCGACCTTCACGGCGCGGGCTTTGAGCAGGTATTCGAGCACCTCGTCCATCAGGATCAGCGCTGGCTGGAAGCGCTGCAGAAGTGCCGTAAGGAGAGCGCCTCCAGGGGCAGTGCGGGTCACATCGGCATCTTGTACCATGGCGTAACCTTCCTTGCCTCCAAGCTGGTATGCCAACTCTCCCCACAGCGTGCGAATCGTGATCCCCTCCTCGGCGCGCCGCTCCCGCACATCCAGCCCGCGCCCGTCCAGCACCGCCACCCGCACGCCCGACGGCAACGCCCGCACATTCAGCCGCCCCAGAACAGGTTTTACGGCGTCGTGCTCACTGAGTACATCCGGAGAGCGGGCGATATGGTAGAGCGCAGTCATGGTGTGGGTCTTGCCGCCGCCAAAAGGCGTCTCCAGCCGCACAATCGGGGCGCCGCGCTCCAGCCCCAAAAGCCGCCCCACCACCCGCTCTAAGAGATCCGCCAGCGCCCGCGTCATGAAGGTGCGCGTGAAGAACCGCTCCGGGTCGGTATAGTCTCGATCTGCCGTGCCCTGCGCCACATGGTGCAAGCTGATGGCAAAGAGCGACGGGTCCATGTCCCGCAAGAACACATCCGGATGCGGCTCGCAGACTTCCCAGACTCGCTTGACTCCTCGTGCTGCCATGACAACCTCTTATTTCAGAACTGGAACTTCAACTGCGCCGCGCTCTGCATGCGCGTCGCCACACCCTGCAACACGCTCCGCTTGCTGCCTAAGAGCTGCTCCAGGGCGCGAATCTCCTTCTCCAGAGCGCCGTTGCTCTGCATCTTCTCCACCTCCAGCACCGCCTGCGCCGTGCGCCAGAAGGGATGCTCGCCTTCGGAAACGCCCACCAACCGCAAAAACTCCGCCAGCATTTCGGTTTCGCCCTTCTGCCAGAACCAGAGCGCCAGATGCAACCAGTCTACCTCATTGAGCTGATTCGCCTTGCCGTCCTCTAACACCCTTTGGAAGTGCCTTCCGTTTTCCGCCAGCCGCTCGACGAAGATCGGGAGACGAACGGTTTGCCCTCTGCGGGCAATGAGCCGATCCTCAGTCTGCAAGGCGTCCAGCTCCGCGCCTGTGGATTTCGCCAGCTTGTTCGCCTCATCAAAGGCCAGCTCCCCGCCGCCGTACGCCCAGCGGTAGAGCACGTAGAAGCGCGTGGGCGCATCCAGCTGCGCCAGCCCCAGCTGCTCCAGGGCAAAGCGGGTCACGAGCGCCCGCGCCTCGTCCAGCAGATCGCTCACCGTGACCTCCCGCCCGTCGGGGCGCATGACCTTCTGATACTTGCCAAAAACACCCACCGCCGGACCGATTGACGAGATGAAGAAATCCGCCCCGCGGATGCCCGAGCTCCAGAATTCTCGCAACCGTTCGGGGATGACCTCCTCCAGTTCCGCCCGCACCTGGGCGTACCAGCCCACCCCGGCGTTTTCCGGACGGCGCCGGCAGGCCATCAGGATCGTGCTCTGGATGGCGCCCTTGCCCCGCTGGTGGGTGGAGGCTTCCATCTCCGTGTGCACGGGCCAGGAGGCGGTGGGGTATAGCCCGGCATCCAGCAGGCTCCGGATGAGGCTTTCCCAGGCTTCGGTGGAGCGATGGGTGAACATCACCACGGCCATCCCTTCGGGCTTGAGCACGCGGTAGATCTCTTCAAACGACTTCTGCATCAGACGTTGGTAGTGGGCCTGGGCGATTCGCTCGCCTTGCTTGCCGCCGCCGAAGCGCGCCGGGTTGACGACGGCTTCCTCGTCCTTGGGCACGAGCGGCGTGCCGAAGGCTTCCGGATAGAGGTCGCCCACGGTGCGCCGCAGCCACACATAGAAGAAGTCCGAAAGGTCGGCGTAGGGCACATTATCCGCATAGGGCGGGTCAATCACCACGGCGTCAAAGTGCTTGTCCGGGAAGGGGAGCGCCGCCGCCGAGCCGTGATGGGCAGAGCCGGGCTGGGGGATGCGCGATTCGCGCTGACAAACAGCAACAATTCGCTCCAAGGATGACTTCCAGCTACCAGTGGCATCGCTCACAGAGTTCGCTTCCCCATACGACCACTGCATATGCAGGTTATGTCCCGAGAAAGTGTTCCACATCGTTTCTCCACGATTGTCCCAACCAGAGAGTAAACAACTGTAGTTTTGCATATTACCGATTGCCAGCGCCAAATACGTCGCCACGGCTTTGGCGAAGTCGGGGTCGTGGGTCTGGCGGAGGATCTCGCGGTGCGCCGCCCGCACCCACTTGCCAAAGGTACAAAGCGCCAAGAGCTGGCGGGGGTTGAAGAACTTCCCCCACGTGGTCATTCCGTAGCTGGGACGCTGAGACGGCCCTTGTCCGATGGTGCCTGGCGACGGCTCCTCCGGCACCCAGGGGAGGTTGAAGGGCCAGGGGGGAGGCGTTTGCACGAGCGCCTGGAGGGCATCTTCGGCTTTGCGGAAGGCGGCGAGGTCTGCTTCCGTCGCCAGGCGGTAGTTGCGCCCCTGCCCGCGCCCGCGGGTGGTGACCACCGCCACCAGGCGATGCCCCATGCGCCCGGCCTGGGCTTCGGCTTTCACATAGTCGTCCTTCACGCTGGTGTTGCAGACCAGGCAGACGGCGTTGCCGCGGGAGACCGTGCCCTGGGCGGGGTCGAAACCCGGCGGGATGGGCGCACCGCCGGGCGCCCCTACGATCTGGAAATCCACCCGTTTTTCCGACTGGTTCGGGATGGGCTGGAGCGCGACCTTCTTCTTGTCCTTGCGGGCAAGCCAGAACTGACGGAAGAGGGGGATTTCGGCGCCACAGGCAGGATTCGGACAACGAATCGTGCGGCTCCAGATGTAGGCGATGGGCGTTTCGCTGCCCACGGCGGGGTAGAACGCGGCCAGCTCCCGGCGGGCCTGTTCCAGCACCCACTCGCCCCAGCGTTTCACTTCGCTCACCAGCCGGTGCCCGTAGCGCTGGGGATACTCGATGGTCGCCTTGAGGATGAGGTACGCCACGGGGTTGTATTCCAGGGCGTGGGCTTCGCACCCCAGGCGCAGGGCCTCCAGCGGGATCGAGCCGCCGCCGGCGAAGGAATCGAGCACCTTCGGGGGCGACTGGCCGAAGCGTTGGCGGATGAGCGCCCGCGCTTGCTCGAGCAGGTAGCGTCCGGCGATGTCGCCGTCGTGGATCTCCCACTGGCAGAGGTTAGCGATGAACGTGTCGTCCACTTCCGCTTCGTCGGTGAGCAAGGCGCCGAGCACGGCGGCGCGAGCGGTCACCAGCGGTCGGCGCGCCCACCACACGTGGAGCGTGGAGATGTGCCCGTGGCGGATGGCCTTCTCGCGCCGGGCTTCTTCGGAAAGCTCCCGCAAGGGCGGGGTGGATTCGATCAGGAAGTGGTTAGAAGTCACGGTTCATGCACCTCCGTTTTGTACTAGCGCAATTGTTTGCACGCGAGCAATTCTTGATCGCTCGCGAGCGATTATTTGCGCGATCGAGCATACCGGACCCCTTTGGTAGAACCACCCAGCTTCTGTATTTTGCCCTCCGTTTCCAATCGCTTGAGCAGACGATAAGCCTGCATAGAATTCAGCTGGCATAATTCGGCTACCTCCTTCCGGCTAATAGAGCCGAAACGATCAATATACTGCAGGATCATCTGTTCCTGTTGAATCGGTTCGAAGCCGCGGCGGCGCACATAGGCAGAAGGGACACCGAGGCGCCTGTATGTAGCGGCGGAGAGGTGATAGGTGCGTCCTTTCCGCTCGCCCCGCGCTTCCACCAGGCCGCTTTCCACGAGGTGCTCCAGCACCGCGCGGGCGTCCGGCTCGGGCTTTTGCAGAAGCTTTGCCGCCTGAGGGGTCGTCAGGCTCCGCTCCCGCCAGAGGGTGTTCAGGATGAGGAGTTCATTCAGCCCCAGCAGGCGCCCTGCCCGACTTTCCTCCTCCCCCACCAGCCGGACGAATTCCAGGTTCGCCTTGCCACCATAGAGCACGAGCACGACGTCCGTCGGCGTGCTCCGTTCATAGGAGGGCGCCGGGCGACCCGTGCGGAGCTGCTCGGTGAAGATGATGTCAATGCCCCGTCCGGTCCGTTCCACAATACCCGCTCGCTTGAAGGCATCCGCCAGCAGCGGATTGCGCGGCCGGGGCGGTGTGACCAAGATGTTGTCCAGGCGTACCCCTTCGGGGAAGCCGCCGGGGTTGGAGATCACCAGGTGGTCGTCATACCATTGAATGTGCACCGCGCCCAGGCGGGTGTAGTCCCGATGGATCAGGGCGTTGGCCACCGCTTCGCGGAAGGCGCGTTCGGAGTATTCGGGCACGCCCACGCGCAGCAGCCCCATCATCAGTTCCTCTTCGCGATAGCGGGCGCGGAAGCGCTGCAATACCTCCTCCATCACACGTAGTAGGGGGACGCGGAAAAACTCGTTGACTTCTACGTCCTGCCCCCGCAGCACCTGAAACGCCACCTCATGGGTGGGCAGCAGGCGCCGCAGGGACTCTTCCTTGCCGAAGAGCAGGAGACCCAGGACGCGCACGCGGGTGACCTCGTGATTGGCCTCCACGGCGCCGAGGGCTTTGGCCAGCTCCTGATCGGGGAGTTCGAGCAGGGTCGCATCGCCTCGTCCTTGGCTTTCCCGCACGAAGCGGCGGAAGCGCTCGAATTCCAGGGGATCCAGATCATCCCAGGAAGCGCCGTCCACCACCAAACGGGAGTAGTCCAGGAGCCCTCGTGAGCTTTGCAGGGATTGGAAGTCGGCCGGTTGCATAGGCAAGCAGATTGGTTCGCCCCGTCCCCCGATGGCGCGCCGCAGATACACGCCGTCGGTGGTGCCGATGGGCACTCTGACAGGGGGAACTTCGATGGCGATGACCTCCACGCCTTCCGGCTCCAGGGGCACTACAAAGACCCGCACGGGGAGGGAGGGGTTGGTGCGGTTGGCGATCAGGGCCTGCAGGCGCAAGGGATCGGTTCGGTCGCCATGACGGGGACGAGCACCGGTCAGGCGCCCGTCGTCCTCGACGCCGATGAGGATCCAGCCGCTCTCGGAGCCGGGGCGGTTGGCCATGCACACGACGGTCTGGACGATCTCATCGTCGGAGAGCGGACGATGTGACTCACCCTTGAATTCCAAATCCAGGCTTTCGCCCCGTTGGACAAGTTCCCACAGGCGTTCTGGAGTCATAGCTGGCCTCCCTCCCGCCAGTTCTCAATGACGACCCTGATGACGCCCACGACGGGCTGGGCCTTGAGGTGAGCGGCCGGATTCTGGATGAGGTGTAGGCGGGGTTCGGTCAGGGCGTTTTCGACGACATACAGCCAGTAGTTCTCCTGCAGGCGCTGGGCCATCTGCCACTCGTGGGACGTGAGTTCCAGCGCCCCGGTGGTGGCGAAGGCTTTGACCTCGATGTAGCGGGTCTCCCCTGCACCGGAGGAGACGATGTCATAGCCGAGGAATTCGCGGCTGACATCTTGAGGGGTGCGCCCCTGCTGGTGCTCGTAGTTCAGCACAAATGCCATGCCCGCTTGCTCCACCGTGCGTTTGGCTTCCTCATCGGGTTCTGCGCGCGCTAGGCGTGCCTTGGGCACTACCACGGCGACGGCTTCCAGCTCCGGTTCCAGGGTCACGAGCTGCCGCTCTTTCTCGAGCTCGTCGAGCTTCTCCTTGTGCTCGCGAACAAGCGCCTTGAGCTGCTCTTCTTCTTGCTGGATGACGAGACGCATATCCTCGCCGGCATCCTGACGGCGATGGTAGTCGAAGAGCTTCTCTTGCGAATCGCGGATGAGTTGCTTGTAGGAAATGCTCAGCCAGCGTTCTTTGATGGCGCACTCTCGAGCGCGGCGCTCCTCCGCTTCCCTCTGCAGCTCGGCCAGCCGTGTCAGGAGAAACGCCCGGGCTTTCTGACCGGCGTGTTTCGCGGAATCGAGCAGATCCTGTGGGGGTGAGCTTTCCGGCGGGAACGTCTCCAGCTCCCAGAGCATGCGGGGATCCACTTCGCGCACCTCGTCGGTGGCGTAGTCGTGGAAGAGCGCCACGAGCCGCTCCAGAACGGGGCGACCGCGTCCGTCCTGAACCGCTGCCCGATAGAGCCAGAGCGTACCGGCTCGCCCCTTGTCGTCAAGCAGCACCGCTTTCACCGGGCGGCTCTTCTGAAGTGAGTGCTCGATCAGCGCCTCCAGCAGGGGGTGACCGGGGGCGAAGAATTCGGCGTTCTCCCGGCGGGACACTGCCCGATCAAAGGTCACGCGCAGACCACGGGCGAAGGCGTCGTTCTGCAAACCATGCTGCTTGAGGAACTCCCTGGGGACGCTGAGGCGGTAGACGCCCGGGCGGCGGTCTTCGCCGAACTGCCCACCCACGGTCTGCACGGCCAGACGGGTGAAGCGCTCCACATCCCAGGGCACCAGGCGCCTGAGGAGCGAATCAGCTTCGTCGCGCTGGACGGCAGAGAGATCAATGTGCTGTCCGGCCAGGGCGTTCTCCTCCAGGGCACGGCGGAACTCCTCCAGGCGTCGTTCCACATCTACATCGAGCACGCGTGCCAGCTCGGGTTCGTCGCCCTTGAGGAGCGCCTGCATGATGAGCTCTTCCAGGCGCACACCTTCCAGCAGCGTGCCGATGACGTCGTAGACGGTGTCGCCCAGGCGCTCCCGCATCCGTTCCAGTTTCTCCATCAGCCGTTCCAGCACCCGACCCTCGCGGGTCTCGGGGTAGATCAGGTTGAAGACATAGCAGTCGCGCTTTTGCCCGTAGCGGTGGATGCGCCCCATGCGCTGTTCGAGGCGGTTGGGGTTCCAGGGCAGGTCGTAGTTGACCATGAGGCGACAGAACTGGAGATTGATGCCCTCGCCGGCGGCGTCGGTGGCGACCATGACCTGAACATCGTCGCGGAAGCGGCGCTCCTCGTCAATGCGGGCTTGCAGATTCATCTGCCCGTGGATGACGGCGCAGGGGAAGCCCCATTCCCGAATCCGCCGCTCCAGCGCGCTCAGCGTGTCCTTGAACTCGGTGAAGACCAGCAGCTTCTCATCGGGGTGGTGGCGAAGGCGCTCTTCGATCACGCGGCGCAACTCCTGCACTTTCGCTTCCTCGCCTGCTTTTTCAGCTTCCAGAGCCAGACGGATGAGCTCGTCCAGCTCTTCCAGTTCCTCCCGCAGTTCCTCCGGCGTTTGCGCGGCGGTGACCCCTTCGAGCCGCTCCTGGAAGCTCTCCCAGTCCCGGGCCGTCATCTCCTCCAGATCCCGCAGGGCCTCCTCGTCCCACGGGGGAAGCTCCTCCTCCTGCACGCGGCGCTCCCATTCCTGGAGAAGCGTCTGCAGTTTGCTCCGGCGCCGGCGCAGCGACTCCCGCACGGCGAAGAGGCTGGAGGAGAGGCGGCGTTGCAGCACGGTGAGCGCCAGGGCGACATTGCGGCTTTTCCGGTCGGTCTTCTCCGAGACGGCCGCATACCGGCGGCGCACGTAGGCGGTGACGGCCTCGTAGAGGCGCGCTTCCGCTTCCGTGAGGGAGACGCCGATGGTGCGGACTTCTCGCCGACGGAAGAGCTTGCGTCCTTCGAGATCGGTGACCTGCTCCTTGGTGCGGCGCAGCACGAAGGGCAGCCTCTCGGCACGTGCGGCTTGCTTCAACTGCTCGGGGTTGGCAAAAAGGCGCGGTTCCAGCAAGTTGAGCAGCAGAAAGTAGGCATGGTCATCGCCCTTGTGCGGCGTAGCCGTCAGAAACAGCAGGTGGGTGGCTTTGGGCGCAAGCGCTTCGCCCAACTGATAGCGCTGCGTCCTGGAAATCTTCTGCCCGTAGCGGGTGGCGGAGAGCTTGTGCGCCTCGTCCACGATCACGAAATCCCAGGACTGACGGGCGAGGAGTTCGCGGACCTCGGCACGGCGGGCGAAATCCAGGGAGACGAGCACCTGAGGATTGCGCTCGAAGAAGTCGGCAGAGTAGAGGCTCTGCAGCAGCTCGCGGCGCACGGGGACGAAATCCTCCCGGAACCAGTCCAGCATCTCCCGTTTCCACTGATCCTGCAGATGCGCGGGGACGACGAGCAATGTCCGGCGGACCAGCCCGCGCGCCTTCAGCTCCTTGAGCACCAATCCGGCCATAATGGTCTTGCCCAGTCCGGGGTCATCGGCGAGCAGGAAACGGATGCGCGGCAGGGGCAAGATATGGCGGTAGACGGCATCCACCTGATGGGGCAAGAGGTCCACCTGGGTGACGCTCACGGCGTAATGGGGGTCAAAGGCATGGGCCAGGCGCATGCGCAGCGCCTCGACAAACAGAATGAAAGGCTCGCGGGGCAGTGCCTGCGTGCTCCACTCTTCCGTGGGCGAGGGCAACCGCATCACCCGCCGGTTGAATTCTTCCAGAGCGAAAACGAATCGCTCGGCACGACGAGTGGTTTGAAAGATCACCCCGAGCACGACGTGCGCGCCCGTGTGTTCGACGTCGAACACCTCGGCCGGATCTTCAAAGGGAGCGATTCTGACGAGGTCGCCTGTGCGGATCTCCATGGCCCTTCTCCGTCGTGTTTGTCTAGCTCAAATGGCGAGATTCCATGCGACGAGCCCTGCCTCGATCGTTTTGCCCACGCCCACATCGTCGGCGATGAGGAGCCGGACCGGATTGAGCCGGAGCGCCATCATCAGCGGAACGAGCTGGTACGTGCGGGGACGCACCGAAATGCGCCCAAGCGACCGGAACGGTCCAGCCCCTTCGCGCAGCAGTAGACGAGCCGCCTGCCAGAGAAGCCGCACGCTCTGCGCATCGGCGACCGCATCCGGCGCCGGCAGCGGAAAGCGCGAGGGGGCAAGGCGCTCTGCCGGAAACGAGTACGCCACCAGGTCTGAAAGCCGCCGGTGCAGGGCAATTGTGTCATCGCTCGTGCCGGTCAATGGGCGAAGCATAACAACCTCACCCTCTTCACCGACCAGCACCCAATCCCGATGGCGGAAGCGGACGATGGAGCCGATGATCATATAATCTCCCCGACACTCAGCTTCCTCAAAAAGGTAACTCAGCCCCCTAAAAACGTGTTATTCGGGGCAGGTACACCGCGCTCCAGAGCGCATCCCTCATGGGCGGACACGCACCCGACGAATACCACCGCCCCGAAGGACAGAGGGCGCCCGCCGCATCCGGGGGCCGGGCCCCAATGGCCCCTCCGGACCAGCGGCAGAGGCCCGAAGTCGGAGAGCAGACCTACAGAATTGTATCCCGGCCAAAGGCTGGATCGGGGTAGGGATAGTCGATCATGTAGTGCAGGCCGCGGCTTTCCCGGCGCATCTGCGCGGAGCGGATAATGAGATAGGCCACCTGGATCAGGTTGCGCAGCTCGAGCAGCTCCAGCGACGGGGGCCTCTGTCGGTATATCGCCTCCGTCTCTCTGCGCAACCGCTCCACCCGATGCAGCGCCTGCTGCAGATGGGAGCGGGAACGCACAATGCCCACGTAATCGGACATCAGACCCTGAAGCTCTTCTCGGGCTTGCGCAATGCGGCCGCTCTCTTCCGGCCGACCGGTATCCACCCCCTCCCATTGCGGCACGTCGCCCCGCAGATCAGCCTCTCGGAGTTCCGCATAACTGGCCTGCGCGGCGCGGTGGGCGAAGACAAGCGCCTCCAACAGCGAGTTGCTCGCCAGCCGGTTGGCCCCGTGCAGGCCGGTATGGGCGACCTCACCGGCCGCGTACAGATGCCGGATCGTCGTCCGTCCGTGGGAGTCCACCATCACCCCACCGCAGACGTAATGGGCGGCAGGCACGACGGGAATCCACTGCCTCGTCATATCGATGCCGTAGCGCAGGCAGGTCGCATACAGGTGGGGAAAGCGCTCGCGGATCTCCCCGGCCGGCCTGTGCGTCACGTCCAGATACACGCAGCGATCACCCCGGCGCTTGAGCTCCGCATCAATGGCGCGCGCCACGACGTCGCGTGGGGCCAGCTCGGCCCGCTCGTCATACCGAAACAGAAAGCGCTCTCCGTCGGCTGTACGCAGATAAGCCCCGTATCCCCGCAGGGCCTCGGAGAGCAGAAACCCTCCCCCCTCGGGATGATAGAGCGCGGTGGGATGAAACTGGATGAACTCCATATTGGCCAGCCGGGCCCCGGCGCGATACGCCATAGCGAAACCATCGCCTGTGGCGATCTGCGGATTTGTCGTATGCCGGTACACCTGCCCGGCCCCGCCCGTGGCCAGCAGGGTCAGGCGAGATACAAACAGGCATACCTTTCCGCTGCGGATATCGAGCACATAGGCCCCGTGACAGGTGATCTCTCGATTCCCCCTGCGGCGAGATCGGCCTGCAGGGGGAAGGGTGATCAGCTCCAGGGCGGCGTGGTGCTCGAAAAAGCAGATGTTGCCCTGTGCGCGCGCTCGATTCAGCAGAACCGTCTCAATGGCCCGGCCGGTCTGATCGTGTACGTGCACGATCCGCGGGTGGGAATGCCCGCCTTCGCGGGCCAGGTCCAGGTCGCCATTTCGGCGCGTAAAGGGCACCCCCCAGCTGAGCAGCTCCCGGACGCGCTCTGGACCTTCCCGGACGACCATCTCGACCACCTCGGGATGGCACAGCCCGGCACCGGCGGCCAGCGTATCGCGTATGTGTGCCTCCGGGGAGTCGGCCCCATCCCAGGCAACAGCGATCCCCCCCTGGGCGTAGTTCGTATTGGAGTCGGCCGATTCCTTTTTGGTGACCACGGCCACATGGGCCCGTTCGGCCATCTTGAGCGCATATACCAGGCCCGCAATCCCGCTTCCGAGCACGAGCACATCACACTCCCATCGGGCCATTATCTTCCCTCCTCCTGAGATAGCCGGGTGCGCGCAAAGCGATCGGCCAGCCGGGTGGGATAGGGCAGTCGATGCCCGTCGAGGAGGGTGAGCACGTATCGAAGCGCGGCCTCAGGGCCGATGCGATGGCCAGGGGAAATGTAAATGGGCCTGCCCCGCGCCCGGGTCCGGAGTACGTAGCCGATCACCTCGCCCCTGTCCCGAAGCGGACAGGCGCTCAGGGCCTGCTCCGGGAGCGGATCGTGTTCGCCCCAGAGCCGGGACTTGGCCACGCCGATCGAGGGACGATCCAGACACAGCCCCAGGTGCGCAGCCAGGCCCATACGCCGGGGATGGGCGATACCCTGCCCGTCGCAGAGCACCAGATCGGGTTCCGGTCCCTCCAGCCGGAAAAAGGCCTCCAGCAACACAGGCACCTCACGGAAGCTGAGCAGACCGGGCACGTAGGGGAAGCGCGCCCGCTCCCGGGCCCAGGAATGCGACAGAAGCCGGCCCGTGGCGTATTCGAAGAGGAGCACCACCCCGTAGGCCCATTCCCCGCGGTAGGCCACATCGCATCCGGCCACATAGCAGACGGGACCCGGATCTCCTTCGGGCTGTATCCGGGCGGCGAGCGCCTCCTGCCAGAGGACCGCCTCCGCGGGGGAACGAGGCCAGGTGCCGGCGAGCCCGAAAGGGCCTCCCGGTCCGGGATCAGGGCCCATCTCCTGCTCCGGCCGCCTCGCGGGCTTCTTGCAACAGATAGGCCCGGATGAAGCCATCGATTTCCCCGTCCATGACGGCCTGGACATTGCTCGTCTCGTAGCCCGTACGATGATCCTTGACCAGCGTGTAGGGCATGAAGACATAAGAGCGGATCTGGTTGCCCCATTCGATTTTCTTCTTCGTGCTCTCCAGCTTGGCCCGCTCTTCCTCCCGCCACTGCCGCTCCAGCTGATAGATCCGGCTCCGGAGCATGCGCATGGCCTTTTCCCGGTTCTGGTGCTGGGAGCGTTCCTGCTGGCATTCCACCACGATCCGCTCAAATCCCCCGTCCGGCCGGGGGTGCAGGTAGATGAGCCGAACGGCCGTTTCGACTTTGTTGACGTTCTGTCCGCCCTTGCCGCTGGAGCGATAGGTTTCCAGCTCCAGGCGGGCCGGATCGATTTCTACGTGAATGGTTTCGTCCACTTCGGGATACACGAAAACCGAGGCGAAGGAGGTATGTCGCCGTCCGCTAGAATCAAACGGGGAGATGCGAACCAGTCGGTGCACGCCGGATTCGGCCTTGAGAAACCCGTAGGCATAGTCCCCGATGACCTCCAGGGTGGCGCTTTTGATACCGGCCACTTCGCCCTCCTGATAGTCGACCAAGCGCGCTTCATAGCCATGCCGCTCGGCCCATCGGGTGTACATGCGCAGAAGCATCTCCGCCCAATCCTGGGACTCCGTGCCCCCCGCACCCGGATGAATGGTCATAATGGCGTTGCGCCGGTCGTCTTCATCCCGAAGCACCAGCCGCAGCTCCAGCTCCTCGATGGCATGTTCCAGCCGTCCGGCCTCGGCCGCGATCTCCTCATCCAATTCCTCGGTGCCCGCCTCCTGGGCCAGTTCGAGGAGCGTTTCCAGATCCCGGCGCTGGCGATACAGCGACTCCCAGGCCTCGAGCCAGGATTTCTCCTCTTTGAGCTGCTTCAGAACGGCCTGCGCGCGTCGGGGATCCTGCCAGAAATCCGGATCCTGGCTTTCGCGCTCCAGTTGGGCTATGCGTTCCCTGCGTCGATCGACGTCAAAGATACCCCCTGAGGGCATCGGCCCTCTCAAAGAGCGCGCGCAACGCCTCACGTGCTATGGCCATGGCGATATCTCCTTAGCCTTGCCTGCAGGGGACAAAGATAGCTCCGGGGCCGGCTAGTCCGGTACCCGCACGCGATCGGGCACCACCCAGGCGGATGGATAACGCAGGCGCACTTCACTGAGGGCGCGCTGGGCCTGGGCGCGGGTGAGAAAATCGCCCACGTGTACGCGGTAGTAAGGGGACTGGAAAACCACGTACACGGGATAGGCCAGCTGCTGCAGGGCCTCGATACGCTTCTGTTCGGCCTCCTGGCGGTTCGGGGTGGAGAAGATCTGGATCCGGTATCCGTCTCGGTACGTCGGACGCGCGACCGACGTTCTGGAGCTGGAAGCCGATCTCCCCGAGGTGCCCGGACGCCGCACCGAACGGGCTCTGAGGTCCCGCAGTTCGCGGGGGATGTCGTGTTCCCGTGCCCCGGACCGCAGGGAATCCCAGGATTCCCGGTATGGGGCCGGGTCAAAGGTTTCCATCTCCCGCAACCGGGCCCACTCGGCCTCCTGCGGATCCACGCGGGGGCGCGGGGCCGCACATCCCAGTAGGCCGGCCAGAAACAGCAAAGCCCCCCATCGGACGGTTCTGTTGCCTGCCCGCATCGCTTCAGCCCGTGACGATGGCCACTGAGGCGCTGGTTCCGATCCGGTCGGCCCCGCTTTGGATGAGCTCCTCGGCCTGCTGGCGGGTTCGAATACCCCCGGAGGCCTTTACGCCCATAGCCGGCCCGACAACCCGACGCAGCAGGGCGACATCGTGGACCGTCGCTCCTCCGGGTCCGAATCCCGTGGAGGTCTTTACGAAATCGGCCCCCGCCTGCTGGGCCAGCTGTGCGCTCAGGATCTTTTCCTCATCGCTCAGGAGGGCCGTCTCCAGAATCACCTTCACCAGAACCCCGTGGGCGTGCGCCGCCTCGACGACGGCCCGGATATCGGCCTGCAGGGCTTGGTGAGCGCCGGATTTGAGCAGACCCACATGTTGCACCATATCCAGCTCGCGGGCTCCGTTCCGGATGGCCTCAAGGGCCTCCTGTACCTTGGTCGAGGTCCGATTGGCGCCCAGCGGAAAGCCCACCACCGTGCAGACGCGCACCGGACTTTCTGCAAGCTCTTCGGCGACCAGAGGCACCCAGTACGGATTGACGCACACGGAAGCAAACCCATACGTGCGCGCCTCCTCACAGAGGCGGCGTATATCCTGCTCCGTGGCCTCGGGCCGCAGCAGGGTGTGATCGATACGCGCGGCCAGCTCCATCGGGGAAAGCCGAGCACCCGCAGGGGCCTGTTCCGGTCGAGACATAAGCTGTTCCTCCTTGTAATGTTAGCCCCTCGGCCTGAAAGCCCGCAACGGCGTTGGATCGAACCGCAGGGGATGGTTATTTTCCGTACCGTTTTTCCGGAGCAAGGCGATGTCCACCCATCCCCCCATACCTTCCAGACGGCTTCTGGAGGCGGTCGAGACCTGGGGCACCCCGTTATACGTCTATGACGAGGCCACGATCCGAGAGCGGTGTCAATCGCTGCGGGAGCTCTTCGGAACCCTGCCGTATCGGCTCCTGTATGCGCTCAAGGCCAACTACAACCCCCACCTGCTGCGCATCATCCGCGAAGAAGGGTTCGACTTTGATGCGGTCTCTCTGGGGGAGGTTGAGCTCCTCCGCCGGGCGCTGGGTGTAGGGCCGGAGGCCATCCTGTTTACCCCGAACATGCTATCGGATGCGGAAATGCGGGAGGCCGCAGAGCAGGGCCTGTTGCTCAACATCGGCGAACTGGGTCGGCTGGAGCGCTTTGCGGCCGCCTACCCCGGCCATGCGGTGGCGCTGCGCGTCAATCCGGATCTGGGCTCCGGGCATCACGAGTACGTGATCACGGCCGGAGAGAGAAGCAAATTCGGCATCCCCCGAAGCGATCTGCCCCGAGCGATCGAAATCGCCCAACGGGCCGAGCTGCGCATCGTGGGCCTGCACCAGCACATCGGCTCCGGGATCCCGAACCCCGCCGCCTTCGCCGAGGCCATGGAGGTGTTGCTGGGGCTGGCCGACTCCTTCCCGGATCTGGAATGGCTCGACTTCGGAGGCGGATTCCCCATACCCTACCGGCCCGAAGAGCGTCCCTGGGATCGAGAAGAGATCCGGGCCCGCATCCTGGCTCCTCTGGAGGCCTTTCTGCATCAGCATCGGCGACCGATTTGCTTCTACTTCGAGCCCGGCCGGTATGTGGTGGCCGAAGCGGGCCTGTTGCTGGTGCGGGTAACGGAGCTCAAGCGCGTGGGTTCGCGCTGGTATGCCGGAACCGACAGCGGCTTCCATCACCTGATCCGGCCCGTGCTCTACGGCAGCTATCACCACATCGTCAACCTCTCTAATCCGCACGGCCCCCTGCGGCCCTATACGATAACGGGCAACCTCTGCGAATCGGGTGACATCTTCGCCCGGGACCGGGAACTGCCCGAGATTCGGCCCGGAGACGTACTGGCCATTCTGGATGCGGGAGCCTACGGGATGTCCATGGCCTCCACGTACAACCTCCGGGAGCTTCCGGCCGAGGTGCTTTACACGACCGAAGGACGTTTTCGGCTCATTCGTCCGCGCCCGGACCGGGCCGCGTTCATAGAACAGATTTTGCGTCAAACCGCTTTCGTTCCCCCAGGCGATGTTGCCCAACTGGACACCTGAAGAGACGCACCTCCTGGTGGATCTCCTGCTGGCCCTGCTGCTGGGCGCACTCATGGGGCTGGAGCGGGAGTTTGCCATGCTCCGAAGCCGAAACCGAGAGGGATCGGTCTCTGCGCTATATCCGGCCGGGTTGCGCACCTTTATGCTTCTTTCCCTGCTGGGGGCGATGGCGGCTTTTTTGGACCGGGGCATTCCGGGAAGCTATCTGGTCATCCTGGGCGCCGTGGCCCTGCTCACGGCCGCGGCCTACATCATGGTGGCCCGCCAGAGCGGGGAAGCCACCCCCGATGTCGGGGCCACGACGGAAGCAGCCATGCTGGCGGCTTTTCTGATCGGCTCCCTTGTGGGGTTCGGCTTTCGCGGGATCGCCATATCCGGCGCCGTGCTCGTAACGGCGGTTCTGGCCCTCAAACGGCCAGCCCAGCGCCTGGCCGGTTCCCTGGAAGAAGTGGACCTGCTGGCTGGACTGCGTTTTGCCGTGGTAGCCCTGGTGCTGCTGCCTGTACTGCCGGATCGCACCTACGGCCCGCTGGAAGTGCTCAATCCCCGGCAGATCGGGCTCATGGTCACGCTCATTGTCGGGGTCGGGTTTTCTGGCTACGTGCTCGTGCGCTGGATCGGACCCGAGCGGGGGCTGGGCCTGAGCGGGCTTCTGGGCGGTCTGGTATCCAGTACAGCCGTCACGCTCGCCTTCAGCCAGCGCAGCCGAGAGCAAGGGGCACTTTCCCATGCCCTGGCGCTGGGGATTGTGCTAGCCTGCTCGATCGTATTCGTGCGCCTGCTGGTGATCCTGGGATTCGTTTACGCGCCCCTGGCCAGAGCGCTGGCCCAGCCTCTGTTGATCATGTTCGTTGTGGGTGTCGGGCTCGGGGCGGGGATTTTGTTCTACGAACGGCGTCGGCGACGGCAGGTCTCTTCCACCCCAGCGCGCATGCCGCTTCAGGTGGAGAATCCAGCTCGTCTGTGGCCCGCCATTCAGTTCGCCCTGGTGTATACGGCGGTGCTCCTGCTGGCCAAGGCCGCGCAGACGTACTACGGAAGCCGGGGGCTGCTGCTGGCCAGCGTGCTGAGTGGGATCACCGATCTGGATGCGATCACGCTCAGTGTAGCCAGTCTGTTTCGCAGCGCCGCGATCGGATTGGAAACCGCGCGCGCCGCCGTTATCTTGGCGGCCGTAACGAACACACTGGTCAAAATGGGGTTGGTGCTCTTTCTGGGGGGAAGCGAACTCCGCTGGCGCGCCGGTCCCGTGCTGGCCGGTATTGCGCTGAGCGGGCTTTTGCTCATCCTCCTTTAGGGTAGACGCAGCAGCGGGTAGCCGATTTTTCGACCCAGCTCGTCCTCGATCACGAGCAGATACCAGCCAGCGGGTATCTGGGCCTGCCAGCTGATCGTGTGCGTTCCGGCAGACAGACCGCCCTCCCAGGCTACGGCCAGGCGGCGCCCCAGCAGGTCGTAAAACGACAGGCGCAGAAAAGAGGGCTGATCCGTACGAAACCGCACCTGCAGGGTCTGCCGAAAGGGAACGGGATAGACCGCCTCCAGGAACAACCCTGACGGGGTCGGAGGGGCTTCCTCCGCGTATGCGGTGCTGATCCGCTCCCGACTGCGCCAGACCCCGGTTCCCTCCGTGCCCAGGAAAAGCGCCCCATCCGGCGCCACAGCCAGAGCTGAAAGGGTTGGCCGTGCGGGGATGAGCATCAGCTCCCAGCTCTCGCCCCCATCACGGGATACGAACAGCTGTCCGGACCAGGAGGAGGCGAAGAGCTCACCCGAAGAGCTCAGAGTCAGCGCCAGTATGGGCTCTCTCACCTCTGTCGGACGCCAGGATATGCCCCTGTCAGCAGAGATGTAGAGCCCTGCCTCCGTGCCCGCATAGAGCCGATCCTGGCGGGCGCTGTAGGCAAGCACGCGAACCTGGCGTCCCTCCACCCCTGCAGCGGGGCTCCAGGAGAGGCCATAGTCCAACGACCGGTAGGCTCCGGAAGCCGTCCCGGCCACCAGGGCGCCATCGGGAAGCACAAGCAGAGCCAGCGCATCCGGACCGGAGGAGATCACCTCCCAGTTGAGCCCGCCGTCCAGAGAGCGATACAGGCCACCTTCGGCGCTCACATAGATCCGGTTGCGGGGTCCGGAGGCAATAGCCCGCACCTGACGGCCCTGAAAGCGCTCAGGCGCGCGGGAGATCCAGATCAACCCATTGGGTCCCAGCTCAAAAAGCCCGGACCCGGCGGTTCCGACCCAGACGCGTCCACCGGAGCTTACATGCAGGGCGGTCAGATAGGGCGAAGGGAGTCCTGCCTCCATGAGCGTCCAGGAACGCCCGCCGTCCGCAGATCGGAACAGGCCCGTACCGAAGGCCAGGGCATAGAGCGAGCCGTCCGGGGCAAAGGCCAGAGCGCGTATACTGGTCGCCACCAGCCCTCCATAGGCCGGCTCCCATCGAACCCCTTCGTCCGGAGAACGGTAAAGGCCTGCACCGAACAATCCGGCCAGGAGCGTCCCCTCTTGCGAACGGAGCAGCGCGTGCACGGCCCCACTGCGCAAGCTCGTGGGGATCCATCGGGCGCTATCCGGAAGCCACAGCCATACCCCCCCACCATCGGTGCCCAGCCACAGGCGACCGTCGGGTTCGGGAAGCAAAGAGAGCACGTAGGGATTGTTCAGGTTGGCGTTTTGCGCCGTCCAGGTTCTGCCTCCGTCCTGGGAGCGAAAAACGCCCTCGCCGTATAGCCCCAGGTAGCATACCCCCCGGTTGCCGAGCTCCAGGAAGGCCACCTCCCGATTCCGCAGATCGAAGACGAGCTCCGGCCAGGTGCGCCCCCCATCCAGGGACCGATACAGGCCCATACCGGGCACAGCGGCCAGCATGAGCCCGTCGGGGGTGCCCAACAGCGCGCGCACGTTCCGTCCGGAAAGCCCCGCCGGTATCCATCGGGTTCCGTCGTATCGGAACAGCCCGTCGTCGGTTCCGGCCCACAGGGCGGAACCGGCAAACAGAGACCAGATCGTGCGCTCCTGGAGGCCTGCGGAGGCTTCGGTCCAGCTACGCCCGCCGTCGGTAGACCGGTATACGGCCCCGTAGGACAGCGCGGCCCAGAGCGTTCCCTGAGCGTCACGCACAAGCTGGCGAATGGCCTTGCCCCGCAGTTCCGGGGTGGCCTCATGCCAGCTCAGGCCGTCGTTGCGGGAATAGTACACCCCCCCACCCTCGGTTCCGGCCACCAAGGTGCCATCGGGATGAGAGGCCAGCGTGCGGACCGTACCTCCATAGGGCCCTGCGAGAAACTCCCAGCTCTGGGCCGAAAGCAGGATCGGAACACCCAGAAAGACGAAGAACAGAAGACGCCCTGCGCGCTTCATGAGGCAATCGCATGTTTTTGGTCGGGAATTTTACCGACCAAAAACGATGCCGGCCCGTAGCCAGGGCTCGGCAGGGGCACCGACCTCGAAGAAGTACCTCGTTCCCTGATTCGAACGCACAATCAGCCGCAAAAAGCCGTCTCCATCCAAGTACGTATCCCCTCGACGGCCAGACCAGGACCATGTAGTGGGACCCAGACGCAGTCCCAGGTCGAGATCTACATGCCGGGCCGTTACCCCGGCGCGACGGGCCGCACCCAGTATGCGGAAACCGGCCCCGAAGCCGATCCCCACGCCGGCCCGCGCACTGGACCAGATGCCCGGGGAGACAAACCCATGCCCCATGATCTCCGCCGTAACGAGCTCTTCGGCCACCGGTACAGCGAAAACCCCCAGCAGCCCCACTCCCGGCCCGACTCCCCCTCCAAGTTGTACAAACATGCCCGAAGTGGACTGAGCATACAGGGTACCGCTCACAAGAGCCAGCAATGTCCCCAACAGGATGTGGCGCATCATGCTCCTCCTTTTCTATTCCTCTAGCTTCAGATCCCGCCGCAGGGATTCATCCCGCGAAGGTCGCCAGATGTATTGATCCAGAAAGTAGTGATGCATGGGAAAACCGATCAGAAAGGCCAGCACCAACTCCCGCGTGCTGAAGGTGCCGAAGAGTTCATGCTGGCTGGTGAGCACAAGCGGCCCACAGCCGGGATGCACCTCCAGCAAGCAGCCCAGAAACCGAAACACAACGGCCATGGCGATTCCGCAGGCCATGTAGGTCAGAAAACTGCGGCTGATCTTGACCGCCAGGCCGAATCGATTCGGATCCACTCCCGGACGATGGTACCGGTTGCGGTGATGAAACCAGACGATGGCGTGGTACTGGATGTCGTGGTAGATGGTCACAAAGGCGCTGAAGGCCAGAAGGGGCGCGCTCAGGGCAAGCGAGCTGAAACCGATGAGGCTGTAGAGCGGCAGAAGCGCCAGAAGAAAGAGCAACTTCGAGCCGTTGAGCGGCAATCCGGCCCGCCATCGCTGGATCTGCCGCAGGAGGAAGACCGCGATGATCGTCAACCACGCCGCCCAGGCCAGGGCCAGCACGTAATGATCCCAGTGGAGTGCCCCCCAGTAGCCCGAATCCAGGAGCGCAGCCAGCCGTCCCCTCCATCCCGCCTCTGGCAGCACCGGATAGGCCGGAAACGCCTCCGAGAGCCCCAGCGCCGCGCGGGCCTCTGGATGCCGGATGGCAAAGGCCACAAAAGGAGCCAGCAACCCCACGTAGATCAGCGCCCGATCGATACGGAAATCCACAGGGTCGGTTTCCCCGCTCTTCCTGCGGTACAGGCTCAGGATCCCGTAGTGCTGACGGACCACATGCCAGTAGGCCCAGAGGTTGAAGAAGACCAGAAAGGCCAGAAACGGAACCCGATACGCCTCCCATCCAAGCCGGTATCCCAGATAGGAGAGGCCCAGCACGGCCGGACCGACCAGAAACCAGGCCAGGCTACCCAGGAGCAATTTCCTGCGGCGCTGCCACTCCTCCCGATCGAAGTACGTGCGGGAATAGGTACCGAAAAAGTGCGGGCTGTCCAGCAACACCACCCAGAGAAACCAGACCGTGATCATGTCCAGGCCCAGACCGGCGTGCAGGTAGAGGAGCAAATACCCCGCCAGGGCGCCCCCGATAAACCACAATAGATCGGCGCGCGGGCTAACAATCCAGTGGAACGTGAAGCGCGCCTGCCATCGCTGTAGCGATATGATCCTGTGAACTAGCATGGGCACAGCTCCCCCTCTTTTCTGCAAATAATAACTAGGCAAACGGCGGGAAGGCAACAGGCGGGTTTTTCGGTTCGCCAGAGGCGTATTTTTTACGGCCCCATGCTACGCCCTATGACCACACTGGACCGATATCTGGGCCGGCAGGTTGCCGGTGGGTATCTGTTTCTCATCTTCGCCTTTGTGCTCGTCTTCGTCCTGCTCGATTTTGTCGAGCACCTGGATGATTTCTACGATCGGGCTATTCCTTGGCAGGAGGTTTTTGGCCGCTACTACGCCTCCTATGTACCGGAGATGATCAGGCTGACCAGTCCGGCCGCGGTCTTTGTGGCTACCCTTTTTGTGACCAGCCGCTTGGCTCAGCGTTCCGAGCTGATCGCCTTGCGCGCTGCGGGGGTCAGTGCGCTTCAGCTGCTTCGTCCCTACCTTGTGCTGGGTCTGCTGATCACGGCCTTCATGGAGGTCTTCAACGGCTGGGTCGTACCACAGGCCAACCGGGCCCGGATCGCTTTTGAGCAGCGCTACTTTTATCGAACCGGTTCGCTGATCGAGGCGGCCAACATTTTCCGGCAAAACAGTCCGAGGAGCTTTCTCGGAATCGGCTACTTTGACCGTCAGGAGAAGATCGGCTACAGCGTCGTTCTACAGGAGTTCGATCGGCCCTTTGGCACCCTGGTGCGACGGATCGATGCGGCGCGCATGTACTGGATCGATTCCCTGCGGATCTGGCGTTTTGAAGAAGTCTACGAACAGCGCTTCGGTCCGGAGGGCATTCGACTCCGAGCGCTTCCTTTCTGGGACACCACCCTGGCCCTCTCCCCGCGGGATCTGGCCCGTTCCGAGCGCGACGTCGAGCAGATGACCATTCCGGAGGCGAAGGCCTATCTGGAGCTTCTGGAACGCACAGGGGCCACCTATCTGGATCGGCCGCGGGTGGATTACCACAGCAAGTTCGCCTATCCCGTGGCGAACCTGATTGTGATCCTGCTTGGTTTTCCCCTGGCCTCCGTGCGCCGACGGGGGGGCATGGCTCTGGCCCTTACGGCCGGATTGCTGCTCAGCTTCGCCTACATGGGCCTGATCAAGCTCTTTGAGCCTTTTGGCTACGAAGGGGAGCTTGATCCCCGCCTAGTGGTCTGGGCCCCTCACGGGTTTTTCCTGTTGCTGGGCATCGCGCTCCTGTGGCGCTACCGATAGGCTACCAGCCGTGTTGCGCCATGCGGCGCAGAATGAGGGCCGAAAGCTGATGCATCCGATGAGGATGACGGCGGTGCGGCGCCGGTAGAATGGCCACCAGCCGGGCGGCCTGCTCCCGGCTCAGGCGTGCGGCCGAAATCCCGTAGTATCGCCGGGCCGCCTCCTCCATACCGAAGAGGCCCTCTCCGGTCTCCACAATGTTCAGATACAGCTCCAGGATGCGCTCTTTGCTCAGGCACAGCTCCAGCAGGGGGGCAAGGATCAGCTCCAGCGCCTTGCGCAGGTAACTGCGATGCGTGCACAGGTACAGATTCTTGACCAGCTGCTGGGTGATCGTACTCCCCCCGCGCACGATCCGCCCCCGACGCACGTTGCGCTCGTAGGCTTCCCACAGAGCCTCCCAGTCGATACCCCAGTGCTCGTAGAAACGGCCATCCTCGGCCGCCACGGCGGCTCGAGGCAGATGTCGGGACATACGCTCCAGGGGCAGAAACGTGTATCGGATCCGGTAGTCCGTGCGCCCCTTGAGGCGCGCCTCCCAGCGCCGCTGGGCCATAACGGCCGTCTGAAACGGGTCGAGCACATTGAGCAGCAGCATGCCCCCCAGCAAAATCAGGAGGCCGCCACCGCCAAGCAGGCCCAGGGCCCGCTTCCACAGGGGCCTCATAGCGGGGGATTAGGGTCCTCGCTCGATATGCAAGATCTCGTACTCGATCAATCCGGCCGGGGCGCGCACTACGGCCACATCCCCCACGCGCTTACCCAGAAGCTCCTTGCCGATCGGAGAGGTCACCGAAAGCCTGTTGGCCTTAAAATCGGCCTCTTCCGGGGATACAAGCGTAATTTCCATCTCCTGTCCGTTCTGCCGGTTGCGGATCCGAACCCGGCTCAGGATGTAGACGCGATCGTTGGGCAGGTCGTCCTCCTCGATGATGCGGGCATTGAGCAGAATCTCCTCCAGCTTGGCGATACGCATCTCCAGATGGCTCTGCGCTTCCTTGGCCGCGTCGTATTCGGAGTTCTCGCTCAGGTCCCCATAGGAGCGGGCCTCCGCGATGCGCTGGGCGATCTCCTGCCGCCCCCGTGTGCGTAGCTCCTGCAGTTCCTGCTTGAGCTTCTCGTAGCCCTCTCGGGTCAGGTAGACCGGCTTGCTCATAGCGCGCACTCCTTCTTGAGGCAAAAAAAGCACACCAGCCCTCTCTTATGAGGGCTGGTGTTTCCCGCGTGCGGGACAAAGTTACATCACCCCTCCCCTCGAGGGCAAGCGGAAACGGCCCCACTTGCAGGCACCACCGCCCCATAGGAGGGTCTAATCGGAGCCAGAAAAGCGGCTCCGGATGGGCACACACAGGCGGCAGGCTTGAGGGAAAACGCTCTGCCCCTACCACCAGGCAGACGTAACCCTGGCGTGCGGTCCAAGGTCCTTCCCGTGCCATCGGCAGGGAGGGCAAGCGGTCATGTATGCGATGGTCTGGAGCGGATCCGTATACGGGGTAGAGGCGCTGCCTGTGCGCGTAGAGGTGCACCTGACCACGGGCCAGCCGGGCGTGACCGTGGTGGGCCTGCCGGATAACGCGGTCAAAGAGAGCCGGGAACGGGTGCGGGCGGCCATCAAGAACAGCGGATTTTCGTTTCCCCGGCGTCACATCGTCATTAACCTCGCTCCGGCTGATCTGCGCAAGGAGGGATCGGCTTTTGACCTGCCCATTGCCGTTGGCATTCTGAGCGCCGATGGGCTGCTGCCCCCAGAGGAGGCGAACCAATACGTCTTTCTGGGGGAGCTATCCCTGGACGGAAGCCTGAGGCCGATTCGGGGCGCCCTGCCTGTGGCCGTATCGGCGCGCCACAACGGCCCGCATCGGATCATCGTGCCCGAGGCAAACGCGGCCGAAGCCGCCGTGGTCGACGGCCTGGAGGTCTTTCCCTGCCGGAACCTGGGAGAGGTGATCGCCCACCTGCGGGGCGAGGCGAAACGGGAGCCGGTGCGCGTGGATCTGCAGGCGATCTTCCAGCAGGTTCGGCAATACGAGGTAGATTTTGCCGATGTGCGAGGCCAGCAGGCGGTCAAACGCGCCCTGGAGGTGGCCGCCGCCGGCGCACACAACGTGCTCATGGTCGGCCCACCCGGATCCGGAAAAACCCTCCTGGCGCGCCGCCTGCCCACCATCCTTCCCCCGCTCACGCTCGAGGAGGCGCTGGAGACGACGAAGATCCACTCCATCGCGGGCAAACTGCCCGCCGGGGCGGCGCTCATCGGCCTGCGCCCCTTTAGGGCTCCACATCATACCATCTCCGATGCCGGACTGGTGGGCGGGGGATCCATCCCCATGCCGGGAGAGATCTCCCTGGCGCACAACGGGGTGCTGTTTCTCGACGAGCTGCCCGAATTCCATCGTTCCGTCTTGGAGCTTCTGCGTCAACCCCTGGAGGAGCGCCGGATCGTGCTCAGCCGCGCCCGGATGGCCGTCGAGTATCCAGCCAATTTCATGCTTGTCGCGGCCATGAACCCCTGTCCCTGCGGACACCTGGGAGACCCGCGCAAGGCCTGCACGTGCACACCCGCCCAGGTGCAGCGCTACCTGGCTCGGATATCCGGCCCTCTTCTGGATCGCCTCGATCTGCACATTGAGGTCAGTCCGGTTCCCTACGAAGAGCTAGCTTCCCGCCAGAACGGGGAGCCCTCCGAGGCGATCCGGGAACGCGTCATGGCCGCTCGGATCCGGCAACTGGAACGCTTTCGCGACCTGCCGGGCGTCTACACGAACGCGCAGATGGATACGCGCCTGGTGCGGCGCTTCTGCACGCTCTCTTCGGAGGGAGAGGAGCTCATGAAGAGGGCCATCTCCCGGCTCGGCCTCTCGGCCCGGGCCTACGATCGGATACTGAAGGTGGCCCGCACGATCGCCGATCTGGCCGGATCAGACAGAATAGCCACCGAACATCTGGCGGAGGCGATCCAGTACCGCAGCCTGGATCGGGAAAGCTATTTCCGCTAATGTTCCGGAGGAGGCACCGGAAGGTCTTCGGGCTCTACGGCGCGCCAGCGCTCCCCTTCTTCGACAAGCATCACGGGGATGCCGTCACGAACAGGATACTTGCGCCCACAGTCCCGGCACAAAAGCCAGCTTTCCCGATAGAACACAAGCAGACCGCCCCCGCCCCCCACACAGGCCGGACAGCACAGGATCTCCAACAGCTCAGCTCGTATCATGCCTCACCTCCCTGGCTGGAAACACCGATAGCCGCCTCTACGATGGCCAGAAACGAAGAGGCCTTCAGACTCGCCCCCCCAACCAGCCCTCCGTCTACGTCGGGTTGCCGAAACAATGCCGCGGCGTTATCAGGCTTGAGGCTCCCTCCATAGAGCAGGCGCACGGAATCGGCCTTCGAACCCCAGCGGGCCCGCATCCAGGACCGAATGAATCCGTGCATCTCCTGGGCCTGTTGCGGGGTGGCGTTCTGCCCGGTTCCGATGGCCCAGACGGGCTCATAGGCGATCACCAGCTCCGGGAGCGCCTCCTCGGAGAGCCCATCCAGCGCCCCCTCCAGCTGGGCCTGCACCACCTGCCGGGCACGGCCCGCCTGCCGCTCCTCCAGGCGTTCGCCGACGCATAGAATGGGCCGGAGCCCCCCCTGCAGGACGGCCCGGACCTTGCGGGCGATCCAGGCGTCCGTCTCCCCAAAATATTGTCGTCTCTCCGAATGCCCCACGATGACATACCGACAGCCCACGCTCGCAAGCATGGGCACGGAGATCTCGCCGGTAAAGGCCCCTTCGGGCTCCGGATGCACGTTCTGGGCGCCCAGCTGCACCGGGGTATCGGCCAGCGCCTGACGTACCGGCTCAAGAAACACAAACGGGGGACAGAGGGTCACCTCCACGGCCGCCGAAAGCCCGCTGACGGCCCGGGCGATTGCTTCGGCCAGGGTGATGGCCTCCTGGCGCACGGTGTGCATCTTCCAGTTGCCGGCCACCAGGGGAATGCGCATCAAGAACCTCCGAGAGCTTCTGCTACGGCGCGCTCCAGATCTGCCCCGCGCAGATTGCGGGCGATGATCTTCCCCTCCCGATCCAGCAGAAACGTGGCCGGGATGGCCTGCACCCGATACTGCCGAGCTACGGGATCCTCCCAGCCAGATCCGCCGCCTATATGGACCCAGTCCATTTGCTCCCGACGCACGAAACGCTTCCAGGCCTCGATATCCTCATCCAGCGAGATCCCGATGATCACCAACCCCTTGTCCCGATACTTGCGCCAGACGGCCTTCAGGTTGGGCAGCTCTTCTATGCAGGGCTGGCACCAGGTGGCCCAGAAGTCCAGAAGCACCACCTTGCCCCGGAACTGGGTCAGCGAAACCGTTCGCCCCTCCATGTCCGTAGCCGAGAAATCCGGCGCCTGCGCCCCCTCGGAGAGGTTTTCCAGCTCATAGAGGACATCGCCGGCCGTACGCGCCCAGCGGGTATCGGGATAGCGCTCCACAAGCCCGCGCAGCACCAGCCGGGCCGAATCCATTCGCCCGGCGGTGGCATAAAGGGAGGCCAGGTGGTA
The DNA here is from genome assembly GCA_025998875.1 of Bacteroidota bacterium. Classification (GTDB taxonomy): domain Bacteria; phylum Bacteroidota; class Rhodothermia; order JANXDC01; family JANXDC01; genus JANXDC01. The sequence continues at coordinate 134,840 of AP024675.1, forward strand.
TTCAAAGGCGGCCCGGGAGGCCGGGCGCCCGGCTCGCTTCAGGCCTTCGCCCAGAGACTTCCAGTACTGCAGGGCCTCTCGGGGCTCCCTGTGCTCGACCAGCGCCATGCGCACGTTCTCCAGCACGGCCCCATAGCTGGGGTGGTCGGACTCCAGTTCCCGCCGGGCCGCCTGGAGAAACGAATCCGGAAGCGCCGGGTAGAGCACCAGCACGGCATACAGACGCGCATCCCGACCCGCCTCGAAATCCTTATATTCCCGGGCGAAGGAAAGAAACGCCCGACGCTGTGCCAGCACCTCGGCCTCCAGCATGCCGGATCCGGCCGTATCGGCCTGGGCTTTCTGCAGAAGGCTCTGCTGGGCCAGGGAAACCAGCCCCATCAGCCGTTGCCAGGCCTCGTTTTCCGGAGACCCCTCGACCTGCACAGTGAATTCGGGCACCTGAATCTGCAGGCGAACCGTCTCGTTGCGCTTCAGAATCACCCATGTATTGCCCACCAGCATGGGTCCATAGGAGAAAAGCAGTACGTAGCGGTCGGGGGTGATGTCCTGGAGCGCAAATCGGAAGGCATGCTCAACCGTATCCGTGCGGGTCTGCGCCAGCGTATCGAGCTTCTGCCGATCCGGATCGAAACGGACCAGGGTTACATCAAAAGCCTGCCCCTGCAGCGCCCCGGTGAAGCGGCCTTCGATGACCGGAGAAATCCTGCCGGTGCCGCAGGCGAGCAGTGAGCTCAGCAGGAGGGGGAAAAGCAGTCCCCAATAGCGTATCATGGTCGAACTCCCGTCTGTTGGATTTGCAACATGGATTCCAGCTGGCGGCGCAGCGCTTCCACTCCGGCCCCCTCGAAACGAGCTCGTAGGCGTCCTTCCGGATCGATGAGAAACCGGGTCAGCGGGGCCCGCACGTTATAGGCTCGAGCCAGTGGCCCCTGGCCATCCTGACCTTCATAGAGATGTCTGCCGGGCATCCTCCTGTCCTCAAACACCGCCGCATAGTCGAGCGAATCCCCATCCAGGCCCACGCTGATCCAGGTGAGCCGATCTCCGTAACGGGCCAGAAGGGAATCGATCCAGGGCAGGTCATTGAGATATCCCGGGGCCTGCGTATGCCAGAACTCCAGGACCACGTAGCGCCCTCGCAGTTCATCCCAGCGCACGGGTTTGCCCTCCCGATCCAGGCCCGTCACTGCGGGGGCGGGCTGGCCGGGTTGCAGGTGCTTGAGTTCATATTCGAGCCGATCCAGCCAGGACAGGGCGGCCTGTTCGCGGGGGAAACGGGACCGAAAATCCGCTATCAGGCTCTGGGCCCGGGCAACGCGGTGGCTATCGGCCAGGACTCGGATCATGTTTATCAGCAAGCCGGCCTGCTCCCGCTCTCCGAGCCGGGGCAGATGCGCCTGCAGGTAGCTCAGGGCCGCCTCCAGCCCGCGGAGGCGCAATTCGGCCCCCCAGGCCGCCTGTACGGCGGCGGCATACTCCGGCGCCCCGGGCGGGATTTGCTCGGCCAGACGCCGCAGCTGCTCATCATTCCAGTTGGCCAGAATCCGAAGCGCCTCCAGCGCGGCCACCGAGGCGGCCAGCGTGCCCGGATACTGCTCTCGGATGCTCCACAGGATGCTGGCGTACAGCTCCACAGAGCCCCTCAGGCGCTCCTGCGTCCGCCCCAGGGTGTCTTGAAGGGCTTCAAGCACGAGCTGGTTGTACTGCATCCGCGTGTTCTCAAAGGCCATCCAGGCCGTGTTCTCACGCGACCGAATGCGTCGGCTCTGGGTGTACTGGGGCAACACGGCCCGGAGCTCGATCGTATCCCCGGCGGCGAGCACAAGCCCATCTTCCACAAGCACCTGCCCATAGCGGCCAATCCAGAGCGGATACCGGCCTCGGACCGGAACACGAATCCGCATGCTGAAACGGCCGGTGGAATCGGTCACCGCATAGCCCAGCGTATCCAGGCGGGCCGAATCCGGACGCACCACCCAGAGCTGAATACCCCAGTAATTGCGCGTCTCGTCCACGGTCGTATCGACCGTGATCTGGCCCCGAAAGAGCACCTCGAGGGCGCCCCTGTCCTGAGCCCGAGCCAGGGAAGGGAGGATCAGCAGGACAAACAGACAAGCTCGCCTCATGCGGCCGACCCGTCTATTTCGGCACGAGCCTGTAGCTTGCGCAGGACCAGCTCCCGGGTTCGCTGTGGGTTGGCCTTGCCCTGGCTGGCCCGCATGACCTGCCCGATAAAGAAACCCAGCAGGCCCGTTTTCCCTCGCAGGTAGGCCTGCACCTCGGCCGGGTGCTCGTCCAGCACGGCCTCTACGAGCGGCTCGATGGCCGCATCATCGGAAACCTGGAGCAGGTTCAGCTCGCGGGCTAGCGTTTCCGGATCCCTCCGATCCTCCAGCATGACCTCGAAGATGCGCTGGGCGGCGGAACTGGAGAGCACATCCCGATCGCGCAGGGCGATGAGTCCGGCCAGGCGCTCGGGTTCGATGGGGAAAGCGGTAATCGGCATGGAGCGCTCATTGAGCACGCGCAAGACTTGCGTCATGATCCAGTTGCTGGCCGCTTTGTAATTCTTCGTATGGGCCACCGTGGCCTCGTAGTAATCGGCCAGCTCGCGCGTCTCGGTCAAAATCCGGGCGTCATATTCCGGAAGCCCATACTGGGCCATAAAGCGCTCCCGGCGCTGCTCGGGCATCTCCGGCAGGGTGCGGCGCACGGCTTCGAGCACGTCCTCCGTGACCCGGATCGGGACCAGATCCGGCTCCGGGAAGTACCGGTAGTCGTGCGCCTGCTCCTTGGTACGCATGGGACGGGTCTCCATCCGGAACGCATCCCACAGCAGGGTCTGCTGGACCACGGGCAGACCGGCTTCCAGGAGCCTGATCTGCCGCTCGATCTCGTAGGCCAGCGCCCGTTCAACAAACCGGAAGGAGTTCATGTTTTTGATTTCGGTTTTGGTGCCCAGGCGCTCCTCTCCCCGCCGCCGCACGGAGACGTTGGCATCACAGCGCAGACTGCCCTCCTCCATGTTGCCATCGCAGATACCCAGATAGCGCACCAGCTGGCGGATCTTCATCAGATAGGCCACCGCCTCCTGTGGGGAGCGCAGATCGGGGGCGCTGACGATCTCGATCAGCGGCACCCCGCAGCGGTTGAGGTCTACCAGCGTATGGTACGGGTCCTGATCGTGCAGGCTTTTGCCGGCGTCCTCTTCCAGATGAATACGCACGATACCGATGCGTTTGCGCGTCCCATCCTCCAACTCGATCTCTACCCAGCCCTCCGAACAGAGGGGGGTTTCGTATTGGGAGATCTGGTATCCCTTGGGCAGGTCGGGGTAGAAGTAGTTTTTGCGGGCGAACCAGGACCGGGGCGCGATCCGGCAATGCGTGGCCAACCCCATGCGCAGCGCGAACTCAACGGCCTTTTCGTTGAGCACGGGCAGCACCCCGGGATGACCCAGACAGATGGGGCAGACGTTCGTATTCGGGGCCTCACCGAAGGCCGTCGAACAGGAGCAGAAGACCTTGCTCTCGGTCAGCAGCTGGGCATGTACCTCCAGACCGATTACCGCCTCATAATCCGGATGTAGCGACATAGCCCTTTGATCCCGCACTGCACCCCGCAAAATAGCACCGGTCTTCCGGCCCGATCAACCGGACCTGTCTCGGATAGGAGTCTCAAACTGAAAGCCGATCCCGCCGAAATCCCGAAAATCGGGCTTTTTCGGAGGGTTCTGTGCGATGGCATCCCCTTTGTCCGACTACAGGGCGGACCAAGGGAAAAGTTCGAGCTCTACATGGCCACGTTTGTGCTGCTTCCCGCCTATAACGAGGAACCTGCCCTGCGCCGGCTCATCCCCCGGCTTCAGCAGGCCGACCCGGAGGTGCGGATTGTGGTGGTAGACGACGGATCGACGGACCGCACCGCCGAGGTGGCCCGTTCGTTTTCCGGAGTTACGGTCCTGGAGCACGGGGAAAACCGGGGGCTTGGGGCAGCGCTTCGCACGGGATTCCGGTATCTGGCCCATACTGCCAGAGCCGAGGATGTCATCCTGACCATGGACGCCGACGACACGCACGATCCCGCCCTGCTGGAGCAGATGCAACAGGCCCTTGCGGAGGGGGCTGATATCGTCATCGCCTCCCGATACCGGGCGGGCTCCCGTAGCACCGGGGTTCCCTGGTATCGGCGCCTGCTCAGCTACGGAGCCCGGTGGATGTTTTCGCTGCTGACCCCCATACCCGGGGTGCGGGATTATACCTGTGGATTCCGCGCCTATCGGGCCGAGCTCATTCAGCAAGCGTATCGGATATGGGGGGAACGGCTTATGGAGGCTCCGGGCTTCGCCTGCGCCACAGAACTGCTGCTCAAGCTGCGGGCGTTCCGACCGCGCGTTCGGGAAGTTCCCCTGCAATTGCGCTACGATCGCAAGCCGGGACACAGCAAAATGCGCCTGCTGCGCACCGTCCGGGAGTATCTCCGGTTGCTCGGCCGCTTTCGGCGACCCACAATCTGGCTTTCCCGGACCACCGGTTATATGCCCATCTGGATCGAAGGAGTTACCCTATGCGCGTGGCTATAGTCGGAGCCGGTATTTCGGGGCTTACCGGCGCCTATCGATTACTGCAGGAAGGACATCAGGTGACCGTCTTCGAGCGCGCCCCCACAGCAGGAGGGCTGGGAGCGGATTTTACCTTCCAGGGCGCTTCTATAGAACGCTTCTATCACTGCATGATCCCCTCCGATGCGCCCCTGCTCGGCTTGCTCGAAGAACTCGGCCTTCTGGAGCGGGTCTACTGGCGCGAGGTCTCCATGGGCTTCATGGTGGACGGACAGATGTATCCGTTCAACCGGGCTGTGGACTTGCTGCGCTTCTCCCCCCTGCCCCTTCCGGATCGCATCCGCATCGGACTGGGGGCTTTGTATGCCCGCTTTGCCTCAGAGGAAGCGCTCGAGACTGTGCCGGCTCTGGAGTGGTTAGCACGCGTCTTTGGCAAACGCACCACCGCGCTCCTGTACCGGCCCCTGCTGGAGGCCAAGTTTGGCGCCGAGTATGCGGCCGGAGTCCCGGCTTCCTGGTACGTACATCGTTTCCGCAGAGAGAAAGCCTCCGGGCGCGAGATCAAGGGCTACATCGCCGGCGGCTATGAGGTCATCACTCGACACCTGCTCGTGCACATCCACCGCATGGGAGGGCAGGTTCGCTTCAACCAGCCGGTCGAGCGGCTCTGGGTGCATCCCAACGGCACGGTATCCGTGGACACCGCCACGGAGACGCGCCTCTTTGACGCCGTTCTGCTGGCCGTTCCGTATCCGGTCGCGCTCCGGCTGCTGCGCAATAGCCCGGGGCTGGCCGACCTGCTGCGCCTGCCGGAGATCCCCCACGTGGGGGTGGTCAACCTGGTGCTCGTGCTCAAACGCTCCCTCATCCCCCACTACTGGATGCCCGTCGTGCGCTCCGGCGTGCGCTTTCAGGGTATCGTACAATCCACCCATGTGCGGCGGACCGAAGAGCTCGGAGGCCATCATATCGTCTACCTGATGAACTACCTGCCCTCCTCGGACGAAAGGCTGCATCTGGGCGATGGCCTGCTCATGGAGCGCTACTGGCAGGACCTGTGCCGCCTCTTCCCCGATCTGCGTCAGGAAGATGTCGCCGATATGCGGCTGTTCCGGACGCCCTTTGTGGAGCCGGCCTACACGCTGGGATACGCCGCTGTCAAACCCCCCACCATGTTGATCCCGGGCGTGCTGTATCTGAGCACCCCGGCGCAGGTCTATCCCGATCCCCCCTCCTGGAATGCCATGGTCGGCCAGATCGAAAAAGTGGCTCGGCAGATCGCCGAAGATCTCCACTTCAAAGCCCAACGTGGATTGAGGGAACCCTATGAAGCCGTACGCAGCGCTTAGCGTGGACGTTGACACCGTGGCCACCCACCTACAGGGCTATGGATACTGGGGCGTCCGGGACGACGGGCTGGTCTACGAGCGGGCCCTGCCCCGGATGTTGGATCTGTTCGGCGCGCTCGGCATACGGGCGACCTTTTTCGTGGTCGTAGAGGACGCACTGCGGTATCCGGACCTCATCAGAGAGCTGATTCATCAGGGACATGAAGTAGCCTGCCACTCCCTGACCCATCCCTTCAAGATATCCCGGCTCAACGAATCCCACCTCTACGATGAGATCGTCTACGCCCGCTCCGTGCTGAGCCAGTTGACCGGCCAACCTGTACTTGGCTTCCGGAGCCCCTCCTGGCAGTTGAGCGAGCGCCTTATGGGCATGATCGCCGAGGCGGGTTACTGGTACGATGCCACGGCCTATCCTTCCCCCCTGCTTCTGTTGGCCCAGTTCGAGATCGCGCGCCGGGGCCAGAAAGGAACCCCGCGGGAATGGGGGAAGCTATGGAATCAGGCCTTCGGCCAGCGTATGCCCTACCTGGTCCGCACAGACCGAGGTGATTTCCTCGAGCTACCCGTGAGCACGCTCACCCCCCTGCGGATCCCCTTCTATCACACGCTCCGCTGGATGCTACCCCGCAGCCTCTGGAGGTGGATGTGCGGCGGGCTCCGGCAAACCGGATACGTGACATATGTTTTCCACGCGGTGGACTTTCTGGGTGCGGATACCGATCCCATAGACAGGCGTCTGCTGCCGCATCCGGGCATGCGACTGCCGCTGCAGTACAAGCTCCAGGAAGCCCGTCGGGTGCTGACCGAGGAGCTGGGCGCCTACCGGATCGTGCCCTTGAGCGAGCTGCCGACCGTACAACTGTCGCGAATACGCGAGCAGCTTCGGGCGGAGGCGATGGCATGAGGCGGGTACTTATCATCCTGGGCACACGTCCAGAGGTCATCAAACTCGGCCCCGTAATCCAGGCCCTCGAGCAACATCCTGACCTCAAGCCCATCGTCTGCTTCAGTGGCCAACACCGGGACCTGGTCTCTCCCCTGCTGCCCTTTTTCGGGATTCACATCGACCACACGCTCAAGCTTCGGCGTCGCGATCCGGGTCTGGCCGCCTTCGGAGGCGAGATGATGCGCGAGCTGGCCCGGCTCTTTGTCCGCCTCGACCCGGATATGGTCATGGTGCAGGGGGATACGACCACGGCCGCGCTGGCCGGACTGGCGGCTTTCTATGAGGGCATCCCGGTCGCGCACGTGGAGGCGGGCCTGCGCACGCACAACCGCTGGGAGCCGTTTCCGGAAGAGGTCAATCGCAAACTGCTCTCCGAAACCAGCAGCCTGCATTTCGCCCCCACGCAACAGGCCGTACTGAACCTGCTTCGCGAGGGTATCCCCCAGAACCAGATCTGGCTGACGGGGAATACGGCCATCGACGCCCTTCGCTACATGCTCGAGCGCCTGGGCCCGATCCCCCGGCCCCGGACTCCGATGGTGCTCATCACCGCCCATCGCCGGGAGAACTGGGGCCAGGGCATGCGGCGCATCGCGCGCGCCCTGCGGTGGCTGGCCCTGCGTCATCCGAAAGTGCGCTTCGTCTTCCCTCTGCATCCCAACCCCCTGTTGCGTGAGGAGCTCCACAGGTGGCTGGGTGGGATAGAGAACATCGAGCTTCGCCCTGCCGTCCCGTATCCGGAGATGGTACGCCTGCTTGCGCAGGCGCATCTGGTGCTGACGGATTCCGGCGGACTGCAGGAGGAGGCGGCCTATCTGGGCAAGCCGATTCTGGTGCTGCGCCATACCACCGAACGCCCCGAGGGCGTGCAGGCCGGCGTAGCCAGGCTGGTGGGTACAGCTCCCCGGAAGATCATCATCGAGACCGAGGAACTACTCCTCGATTCGGCCCGCTACCGGGCCATGGCCCGTCCCTGTCTGGCCTACGGGGACGGCCGAGCCGCAGAGCGGATCGCCCGGGTTGTGGCCGCCTATCTGCGCGGGGAGCATCTGGCCGAGGAACACGGGTCGGCACTTTCGGCCTAGCCATGCCCACCCCTGCGGCCTCCCGGGCCGTTGCGCCGCGCAGGGGAAGGGTGTATGTTTGGCCCCGTCATGGAGCATCATCTGCGGGCCCAAGAAGTAGGACATGCCTTCGGGCTGAGGCCCGTCTTCGAGGGCGTAACCCTGGAATGCCGCTCCGGCCAGATATGGGGCATTCTGGGGCCCAACGGATCGGGCAAGTCCACCCTGCTCCGGATCCTGGGAGGGTTGCTGGAGCCCACTTGGGGAGAGGTGCGCTACATACGAGGAGAACGCGCCTTTTCCCGTTCAGCCATCCTGCCCTGGATCGGCCTTGTGGCCCCGTACGCCAATCTGTATGAGGAATTCTCCGCCTACGAGAACCTGTACTGGGTCCTGGCGCTTCGGGGGCAGAGGCCGGAACCTGATCGTCTGGCGGCTGTCCTGGAGCGCGTGGGGCTTGCTCGGACCTGGTGGCAGGAGCCCCTGCGGACCTACTCCTCGGGCATGAAGCAACGCGTTCGCCTGGCCGCCGCCCTTGTAACAGAGCCGAGCCTGCTGTTGCTCGATGAGCCCACCTCGAACCTGGATGAAGCGGGCGTGCGGCAAGTCCGCCAGATCCTTGAAGAGGAGGCCTCCGGTGGTCACATCGTATTGCTGGCTACGAACATCCCCGAAGAGGCTTCCTGGTGTTCCCATCGGCTTGATCTGCGGGCCCACAGGCCCCGCAAAAGAGTGGTTTACTGAGCCGAAGGTTTGCGGCGCAATGCCTCCAGCAACCGGCGCAGAAAGGCATCAACCTGATCGCTGCGGATCCAGCGCAGCACGACCACCAGATCGTGCTCCGGGTCCACGTAGATCACATTGGCCCCGTTGCCCAGATGGGCGAACGCCCCCTCCGGCGCGCTCGGATAGAGCCGGCGTTCCGTGTTGAGAAACCAGTTCATGAACCCGTAGGTGGGCTGAACCGCTGTGGGCGTGCGGGCGAGTTCAATCCAGCGCCGGGAGAGCACCTGCCGATCCCTCCAGCGGCCGTTGCGGAGCAGAAGGTATCCGAAACGAGCCATATCGCGAGCCGAGATGAACATTCCCCCGCCCCAGTGCCCGCCTCCGGAGACGGATTGCACCAGACGGCCATCGAGCACGACCCAGGAGTTTTCATACCCATACCAGCGCCAGGTAGGGGAAGCCCCGATGGGATCCATGACCAGCTCCCGGAGCACCTCCGGCAGTGGCCTGCGCCAGAGGCTCAAAGCGGCCAGGGCGAGCACATTGACGCGCACGTCGTTGTATTCGTACACCGTGCCCGGCTCATGACGGGGGCGCGTTGTCCAGGCACTCGGGTTCGGGTCCGGTCGGTCGGCCCAGTCCGGTTTCCCCCATAGGGTGCCCTCCCAGTCGCTGGTCTGACGCAGCAGGTGATCCCACGTGATCTTCCGATTATGTGGGGTGGCGAAGAGGTCCAGCAGCTTCATCTGTCCCAATCGTTCGGCCGAGGCCCAGCGCATATGGGGCTCCCACACCCAGATAGGCCCCACATACTGCCATACGGGATCATCCAGGCTCCGGATGAGCCCGCGATCGAAAGCCAGCCCCACGACCGTGGACAGGAAGCTTTTGGTCACGCTGAAGGTCATATCCACCCGGTCGGGCTCCCCCCATTCGGCCACGATATAGCCGTGTCGCACGATGATACCCGTCTGCTCCCCGCGCACGCTCAGCGGACCGATGGGATCTCCAAAGGGTTCCCGGCCAAAGCTCTGGTAGTGGGCCAGCTCCAGATCCCGGGGCGCGGGGGATTCCTGTTCTCGGGCGAAGGCGATGGCTTCCTGGAGTTTTCCGGGGTCAAAACCCAGCTCCTCCGGAGCCCGTCTGGCCCAGGCCTCAGGCCACGCGGGGGGAAAATACGGGGAAGCCGCAGGTTGCGCCCACAGGGAGAGGGCTACAAAGAGCGCCCCCGCCATCCCCACGGAACGGGCAACGACGATCATCTTTCCCTCCGGGAATGCGTCTCCAGGAGCTTCAGCCAGCGCGCCCAGGCCGCCTCCCGGGCGCGACGATTGGCCTCCGAGGCCGCTGGACCCTCACCGGTGCGCATGAAGGCATGTCCGGCCCCCTCGTAGGTAACGGGCTCGAAATGCCTGCCAGCCCTCTGCAGAATCCGGGCCGTGGCCGGCACGGTGGCGTTTACCCGGGCATCGGCCCCGCCGTAGAAGGCGTACACCGGGCACCGGATGCGGACCAGCGCGGCGGAATCCTCCGGCGCCGTGCCATAGAACACAAAGGCCGCCTGCAGCTCCGGATACGCCGTGGCAAAGCGAAAGGCCTGTGTGCCGCCCCAGCAGAAGCCGGCCACGCTTAACCGGCCATCGGAGGCGGCAAGCCTCCGCACTCGATCCGCCACGGCCCGGAGATCGGCCAGCACCTGTTCTGGGGAAAGCCGGTAAATGGCCTCCCGAGCGGCATCTTCATCCGGGAAATCCCGTGTTCCCCCTCCACCGGGAGCCATGCCGGAGAGCAGATCCGGGGCCACGGCCAAATATCCGGCCTCCGCCAGGCGATCTGCGACAGAACGCACCCAGTCCGTAAGCCCCCGGTTTTCGTGAATGACCAGCACCACCGGGGCGGGATCGGGTCGTTCCGGATAGACCACATAGGCCTGCACGGCGCGCCCGTCGTAGCGTACCTCGAGCCATTCATGATGCCGTGGGCTTTCGAGCAGACGTCGGTGCGCGGCATCCTGGGCGGGAAGCTCGCCCCAGAGAACAAACAACAGAGCGACGCTGATGCAGATGCGCTTCATGGCGGCGTTCCTATGGCTATGGGGTTGAGCAGGCGGGCTCTGGACGGATCTGGCTCCCCGAAGCGCTCCGGATGGAGCACCTGCGCCAGCAGTTCGATGCCCTCGACCACCCGGGGTCCCGGACGACTGAAATAGGCGTTGGCCTCCAGCGCCCAGATGGAAACCCGCCCCAGATCGCAAAGCCGAGGGAGCAGGCTACGGGCTTCGGCCAGCACCTCCTGCAAGCTATAGCCGCAGGGCATGAGGAGCAACACCTCCGGGCGGGCCTCTTGAATGGTCTCCCAGTCCGTCCGATACGAAGGCTCCCCGGCCCTGCCCAGCAGACATTCCCCTCCGGCCAGCAGAATCTGCTCCGGCACCCAGTGTCCCGGAGCAAAGGGGGGATCGAGCCACTCCAGCGCCGCCACACGGGGGCGATGGGCTATCCCCTGCAGCGCACAGCGCAGACGCTCCAGGCGTCCGAAGATGCCCTGCAGCAGCATTCGGGCCCGATCTGCCACCCCCAGCAGATCGGCCACCCTCTCGATGGACCTCCAGATCCCCTGCAGATCCACCGGCTCCAGAGACAGCAACCGGATCCCCCCCTTTCGGGCCAGATGCCCGAGGGCATGCTCGAGCGTTTCCCGGGAGACGGCGCACACATCGCAGAGGGCCTGTGTGATAATCACATCGGGCCGCAGGGCAAGCAGGCGCTCCAGATCCAGCCCGTAGAGGCTACGCCCCTCCCGCAGGGCATCCGATACGCGCCGGTCGATCTCCCGGGGGGTAAGCGGCTCATCCGGCGCGGCTATGGTGCTATAGGTCAGCGCCGGAAGCTCACCAATCCCGGGCGGCCAGTCACATGCATGACTGCGGCCGACGAGTTCGGACTCCAGCCCCAGGGCGCAGACGATCTCCGTAGCGCTCGGCAACAGCGAAACGATCCGCATACCTACTCCGGCGGGAAAAATACGACCTTTGGCCGTGCGGGGCCAGTGCGCATTGGGGAACCGTTTTCCCCGCTCCGGGGTTGTGCGGGGGGTAAGGGGCGGGGAAAACGCTGGCATATCCCTTGTGCTTCAGCCCCGTGTATCGTACTTTCAGGAACGCAAACGGCCTGCGCAAGACCATGAGCTGGTACGACTACCTCTTCGGGGACGATCCGGAATATCCCCCCCACGGCGACGGGAGCGCGCATTTTGAGCGCCTTCTGGAGGACAACGGGGGATATGTGGATTCGGATGTGCTGGAGGAGGCGGCCAGCTATTATCTGGAACAGGAACGCTATGAGGAGGCGCTCCGTATTCTGGACCGCCTCATCGAACAGTATCCGTTCAACTCCGACTACCTCATCCGGCGCGGTGTGGCGCTAAACCACCAGGGCCGCTTCGAAGAAGCGCTCGAGAGCCTGGAGCAGGCGCGCCGTCTGAACCCCACAGACAGCGAGTTGCTCCTGCACCGGGGCCTGGCCCTCGACGGCCTGGGACGATCCCAGGAGGCCGAGGAGGCCTTCCGCGAGGTGCTCAAATACAACCCGTGGGATGAAGATGCCTCCTTCAATCTGGCCCTCTTGCTCGAAAGGCAGGAACGCTACGAAGAGGCGCTTCCCCTGCTGGAGGCCTGCGCCTCGCGCAACCCCCGGTATCGGGATATCTGGTACGAGCTGGGCTACTGCTATGAGGCCCTCGGGCGGCTGGAAGAAGCCCTGCAGGCATATGAGCGGCATCTGGATGAATATCCCTACGCGGCCAATGCCTGGTACAACCGAGGGGTTGTGCTGGGCCAAATGGAGCGTCCAGAGGAGGCCCTCTCCAGCTACGACATGGCCCTGGCTATCGATCCCGCCTTCGCCGCCGCGCACTTCAACCGCGGACATGTACTCATGCAGCTGGGCCGGTTCCGGGAGGCTTTAGAGGCCTTCCACGAAGTCCTGCACCTGGAGGGAGAAGAATTCGGCACCCTCTTCAACCTGGGGCTCTGCCATCAGGAGCTGGGCAACCCCGCGGAGGCCATCCGATATTATCACAGGGCCCTGGAGCTGAACGCGGAACACCCGGAAACGCACTACAACACGGGTCTCTGCTACGACGCGCTGGAGGATTACGAATCCGCCCTGCGGCACTTCCTCCAGGCCGCCGAGCTGGATCCCTACAACGCCGAATACTGGTATGCCCGCGCCGATACAGAGTACAACCTGGGCATGCTCGAAGAGGCCCTCTCGAGCTATAGCATCGTATTGCGGCTCGATGAGCAGAACGCGGAGGCCTGGTACGATTACGGGGATACCCTCCTGGAAGTGGGCCGCTTCGAGGAGGGCCTCTACGCCTTCGATCAGGCGTTGCGGTATCGGCCCCGGTGGGCGCAGGCGTATTATCAGCGCGCCCGAGCGCTGTACAACCTGGGCCGCCACCGGGAAAGCCTCCAGGCCCTGCAGACGGCTATAGAGCTGGACCCCGCATTGGGCGAGGAGCTGGGGCGCGCCTTTCCCGCGATCATGGAATATCTTGCCGGGCTCCGCTAGCCGGTCCGGAACATGATTCGATACGTGGCGCTCATCGGACATCCCGTCGCCCACTCCCTTTCCCCTCTCATCCATAATCGCGCCTTCGCCCACGATGGATTGCCCTACCAGTATCTGGCCCTCGATGTACCGGATCCGAATCGGCTTCCGGCCGTTCTTCTGGGCCTCTGGGCGATGGATTTCCTGGGCGCGAACGTGACCCTTCCTTATAAGGAAGCCGTCCTGCCCTGGATGGACGAGCTCTCCGATACCGTGCGCGCCGTGGGCGCGGCCAATACGATCGTGCGCGACGGGGAGCGATGGTGGGCGGAAAACACCGACGTAGTGGGGTTCATCAGGGCCCTGGAGCCTGAGGCGGAGCGTATCGAGGCAGGAACAGCCGTCGTATTCGGTGCCGGAGGGGCTGCGCGCGCCGTCGTCTACGGGCTTCTTACCACGTACCGGATGCGCCGCATCACGATCCTGGCGCGCCGGCCGGAGCGGGCCCATGCGCTGGTAGCGCAGTTTCGCTCCCTCAGGGCAGAGGTGTGCTGGAGCGTACCGGACTCTGCCCGGAAAGCCGCCGAAGCCGTGCGCCGGGCTCAGCTCCTTGTCAACACCACACCCTTGGGCATGGAACCCCATGGAGAGGCCCTGCCGTGGCCGGATTCCTCCGCATATCGACCCGGACAGGTCGCCTTTGACCTCGTCTATCGACCCCGGCCCACCCGATGGCTCAAGGAAGCCTCCCTCCGGGGACTGATCACGATCGATGGGCTGCCCATGCTCCTCTATCAGGCCGCGGCCGCCTACCGGCTCTGGACCGGACGGGAGATGCCGCTACAGATCGTGCAACAGGCTCTTGAGGAGGTGCTGTGAGCCTGGAACTGCTGCGTCCCGATGTCTTCGCCGGACTGGAGGGATACGTGGCTGCCTTCAGCACGCGGCAGGGCGGGGTCAGCAGGCCCCCGTTTGCCACGCTGAACCTGGGCCTGAGCACGGGCGACGATCCCGCCTGCGTTCAGGAAAACCGCCGCCGCGTGGGTCATGAGCTGGGCCTCTTCCCAGATCGATGGGCTACGGCCGGACAGGTGCACGGCGCCGAGGTGGCGATTGTGCGCGAGCCTGGCCATGTATCCGGGGTAGACGGACTGGTCACAGACCGGCCCGGTATCCTGCTGGCCGTGACCGTGGCCGATTGCGCCGCCGTGCTCCTGGCCGATCCAGAAGCGGGGGTCGTGGGCGCCGCACACGCCGGGTGGCGCGGAGCGGTTTCGGGTATTCTGCGCCGCACCGTGGAGACCATGCGTCGCCTGGGCGCTCGCCCGGACCGCATCCGGGCCTACGTCAGCCCAGCGATCGGCACATGCCACTTCGAGGTAGGCCCAGAGGTAGCCGAACACTTTCCCCCACCGGTCGTCCACCCTGGCCCCCAGGGCCGCCCCCACGTGGATCTTAAAGAGGCACTCCGTCGGCAGTTGATCGCGCTTGGTCTGCACAGCGCCCGCATAGAGGTCTCCCCGCTGTGCACGGCCGACGATCCGGGCCGGTTTTTCTCCTTCCGCGCCCAGAAGGGCCAAACGGGCCGCATGATGGGCCTCATCGGCCGCCTCTGCTAGCCGCCCTACCAGGGCGCCACCCGCAGACCCACATAGGGCCGCTGGATCCGGAGGATGGGCTCTTTTAGTCGTCCCGCCAGCAGGGGCAGATGCACCGAGCATTCCAGAGTCCGCAATAGATCGGACTGGGCCACCCAGCGCTCCAGTCCGGCAAGCTCGTGCAGGCGATAGCTTATCCCAACGGCCACCTCTGCGTGCCAGGCCGAAAGCGAGCGGGGCCGATCCCGCCAGGCTCCATCCCAGAGCATGCCGGCAGCCCCCAGCAGCTCCAGCCGCATAGGACGCCACAAGGAGCTCGTCCCCACGGGCAGGCTGTAGAGGATCGCCCCGCTGAGCCGATGGGTGCCGCTGCGCATTCGATCTGCCCCCCGAGCAACCGGTCCGTATCCGTCCACGGGCAGGTATACGTCCCCGAGCGCGGAGGCGAGCGCGTTGGACAGATAGGCGTAAGCGGGCGTGCGCCACTGGGACTCCGAGGTGCCCATACCCATTTGGAAGCGCTTCTGGGCGGCTATTCCCACCTGAGCGGACCCGAAAAAGAGACGGCCCGTGAGCTGTCCTTTTCCCCAGCTGCGAACCCACTGCCGCCACAGCAACAGGCGCAGACCGGAATTGGACCCCTCCAGCCGTAGTCCGCCTTCCCCTCCCCGGGCCTGCCGTTGCCCTAAAGAGAGGGCAAGCGTGAGCTCCTCTTCTCGGTCCCACTGGAAACCGGGCCCCCGGAAGCGAGAAGATCCGGCGCCCTGATAGGTCACCTCCAGCTCAAGAAAACGCGTCCACGGGGTCGGTAGCACGGAGGGGCGCAGGCGCAGCATCGCGCGCATCTGGCTGATCCCCCAGAGCCGGGCGGCGGAAAAGGACAGCTGTGTCTGCGGACTCATCTGCCGGCTCGCCTGCAGGCGCCCCTCCAGATACGGACGGATCCGCTCAAACGGACCGGAGACCAGCCAAGCCGTGGCCCCCAGGGCCCGATCCCCGAACAGGTAAGCTCCGTCCAGATCCAGCCCCAGACGCAGGCCTGTATGGGTGCTGTACCAGAGCGCCGGACGCCAGGCCACATGATAGGAGCGCCAGTCCGGCTCCACAGGGCGCAACAGGGAAATACGCACCGGAGCGGGTCGGCCGCGCACGTTATTGAGCCGGTTGTAGTCAGGAAGCCGCATCTCGGGATCGAGCTCCACGCGCCGCACCCGGGCCGGCAGCGTATCCCGGTATGTGTAGACGGGATCTGTCCACCGCCATGGGGCGCCCAGACGTTCCGTCGGGCTCAAGGGGCGATGCCCCCACTGGATGAGCTGAGGAATATGAACGCGTTCGATCTGCCCGTTTTCCAGATACAGGGCCACATCCACCGGCGCAATGGCCAGATCCCGATTGCGCAACCTGAGCTCCACAGCCCACCGGCCATCGGGAAGCGGACTGGTGCGCAGGCGTTCGATCCCGTAGTCCAGTCGGCGCGTCGTATAGAGCCACTGGGTGAAATACCAGTCCAGCTCCATACCGCTTACCTGTTCGGCCAGGCGGGCAAAATCACGCGCCGTTGGATTCCGGAAACGCCAAGTCTCATAATAGCGCCGCATTAGCTGCCGGTGCGCTTCCTCCCCGATGACGGCCCGGAGCCCTTCGAGGATCATCGCCCCCTTGGCATAGGCCGCTGTGGTATAGGCCGTGTGCGTGGCGAAGTGATCGCTGTGCAACGCCACGGGCTCTTCGAGTCCGCTCAGGGCCGTGCGCAGGTAGGAGAGATACGACCCCGTATGATCCGGGCTGCGCCCAAGCACGTAGGCTATGATCTCCTGTGTGGCCCAGCTTGTAAACCCCTCATCGAGCCAGGCCTCCTGGCTTTCGTTATTGGCCAGCAGTCCGTAGAACCAATTATGAGCCACCTCGTGCGCGGTCACACTGAGCAGGCTCATCGGGCTACGGCGACCCGTGATGAAGATGATGTTCGGATACTCCATACCCCCATCGCCGGCCTGCGCGACCGTGAAATCGGAATACGGATACGGCCCGTAGGTCCGGATGCAGTATTCCAGAATTCGGGGCACCCAGTGG
The DNA here is from genome assembly GCA_025998875.1 of Bacteroidota bacterium. Lineage (GTDB taxonomy): Bacteria > Bacteroidota > Rhodothermia > JANXDC01 > JANXDC01 > JANXDC01. The sequence continues at coordinate 151,716 of AP024675.1, forward strand.
CGCATCATGCGCCAGCGTGCGGCCACGTCAGGCAAATAGAGCAGGTGAATCCGGATCCCGTCCGGACCGGGGATGAGTTCATGCCGGTAATCCGGATCGGCGACCCAGGCGAAATCATGCACGTTGCGGGCCACGAAATGCCAGCTCAGCGTATCCTGCGGGCTGCGGGGCCGATTGTCTATGCTCGGGTCGCCGGCGTATCCGTGCCCAACCTCAGTAGGGTTCTGCAGTACTCCCGTGGCCCCGACCACGTAATGGGCCGGAAGGCGAATCCGCACGTCGAAATCGCCCCAGACGCCATAGAATTCCCGGCCCACGTAAGGGTCCGGATGCCACCCATCCTGATCATAGGCGACGAGCTTCGGATACCATTGCGCCATCGAGTAATCGACCCCCTCGGCGTTCATGCGCCCGCTCCGACGGATCTGCACCGGAATCTGGCTTTCAAAGCGCATCTGAAGCAGGGTCGAATCCCCCGGGGGGAGCGGACGGGCCAGCTCCACTTCCAAGATGGTCTCCATAACGCGCCAGCGCACCGGGGTTCCATCCTGCCTCAGGTCCTGAACGCGATGCCAGCCGTATTCAGGGGGCCGGAGATGTCGGATGCGCGCCAGACGCGCGTCCGGATCGGCAATGTTTCGGTTTCGCACATCCATCATGCTGCCGGGCTGAAAGGCGTTGAAGTAAAGATGATAGAAGACCCGACGCAGGGTATCGGGTGAATGGTTGTAGTACAGGAGCCGCTGCCAGCCCCGCATCCGATGTGTGGCCGGATCGAGCCTCACCTCCATCTCATAGCGTACGCGCTGTTGCCAGCGCTCCGTACCCCCAAGGGCCCATGAGGCAGAGAAGAGAAGCATCCCCCCCGAAAGAAGAAGCGCACCTGCGGGTCTGCTCCGCATAGCCTCATCCTCGCTCGTTTTTTCCCCTCCGAACGAAGAAAAAACCCTGTTCCCTCAAAAGTTGTAACGATCCCCTTACCAGCCCGGCTGGTCCGGGGTTTGCTCTCTTCTGCGCGGCCTGCTGGCAAGCCTCGCAGGCCCCCTTGGCGCACGTACTCGGGGCGTTCGGAGGTACCAGAGTGATACGCATCCTAGCGGGCATGAGACTCATTTCTTTTCTGGCCGCGCTGTTTGCCCCCCTGCTTCTGTGGGCGCAGGCGACTTACTATGTCAGCCCGAACGGGGACGATGGCGCCGATGGCCTGAGCCCGGATCGGGCCTTCCGCACGCTGGGCAAGGCGGCCACCGTGGCCGGTCCGGGCGATACGGTCATCCTCCTGCCGGGCATATACCGCGAAGTGCTTTTTCCCCGTCAGAGCGGGCTCCCGGGCGCGCCCATCACGTTTCGGGCCCGACAGTTGGGCGAGGCGATCATAACGTCATTTGACCTCGCTTCGGGATGGCAACTCTATCAGGGGCGCATCTACCGCTGCCGGCTTCCTCAGGCCTACGCGGGATGGGAGCCCCGGCAGGTGCTCGAAGACGACGAGTTCCTGGAACGGCGATCCGGCCCCGGATCCATCACCGCTCCGGGTCAGTGGGCCTACCAGAACGGCTATCTCTACGTGCGTACCCGAGATGATCGGCATCCGGCAGACAAACGCATCGAGTACGACAACCGGGAATCCGTCGTCAGCGACGGCGGATACCGACACCATATCGTGATCGAAAACCTCGTGCTGCGCGGGGGCAACGGCCCGAATACATACGACAACAACCGGGGAACGGTACTGATCTGGCGATCGAGCTACTGGACATTCCGCAACCTGATCATCGAAAAAAGCCACAGCGACGGTTTCGTCTGGGCCTATGAAGGCCAGCAGGGTCTGGTCATGGAGAACGTATGGATCCGGGATGTGGGCCTGCGCGGCGTGCTCCTACAGGCCGACGAGAGCCGCCGCCATGTGGGCATTACACTCCGGCGGGTAACCGTGACCCGGACCCGCGACGTGGGCATCCTGATCCGCAATGCGGAGGATGTGCTACTCGAAGAGGTGCAAGTCAGCTACGCCGGCGCTGGAGGGATCAATCTGGTGCGTACGCGCAGGGCCCGCATTGTGCGCGCCATCGCCCATCACAATGCCCTGCTGCGAGACGATGAGTCGGGCTTTTCGACTTTTGAGGGGGTGGAAGATGTCACCTATACGGATTGCGTATCCTTCTCCAACGGGATCGGACGCGATCCGGCAATATCCACCCGATACGGCGCCTGGGGATTTTTCGCCGATCGGATGAGCCGGCGCATTCAGTATGTGCGCTGTATCGCTTTCGACAACCTATCGGCCGGATTTCAGGCCCTCGATGCCGAGGAGGTCACCTATCTGCACTGCACCTCCTGGGGGAATAATACCCGCCTGCCCGCTCTGATGGAGGAATTCGCCTCTGGCTGGTTTCTCAACGACATACCCGGAGACGGGGCGCCCACGCGGGTGCGCCTGACCAACTGCATGGGAGTGAGCCTGTCCCAAACCCCGGCCCTGAAGGTTTACGGGGAAGCACGCCAGGGCCTGGAGGCCGACTATAACCTCTGGTGGCGCACAGATGACGGGGCGCCGGTGCGCTGGCACGATACAGAACTCGGCTGGGAAGCCTACCGGCAGGTGAGCGGACAGGATGCCCACAGTCGCTACGCCGACCCCCTGCTTCGCCCCTTGCTGGAGGGCCGCCAGAGCCTCTGTGAATGGCAGAGCGCCTTCGAACCGCCCCCCAACAGCCCGGCCATCGATGCGGGCACCTATGTGGGGCTGACCTTCTATGGCACCGCGCCAGATCTGGGCGCTGTCGAGGTCATCGGGCTTCCCGCTCCCGCCCAGATCGTGCTGCAGGCAAGCGCGCTCAGCGATACAAGCGCGCTTGTACGCTGGCGGATTCCTCCGGACAGCCGGTATCGGTATCTGGTTCTGGAACGCGCGTTCGATGGAGAGCCTTTCTCCGCCCTGTTTCGCACTGACTTCCGTCCCGAAGGGGAGTACCGGGATCGCATACGGCAAAAGGGGCGAACGTACTATCGGATTCGCATCGAGATCGTGCCGGGACAATCGCTCTACAGCGACGTGCAAGAACTTGTCCCCCTCGTGCCGGCCAGCTCTCCGGACCCCTCTGCGGCGCCCGATTTCGCTTTTGTCCTTTTCCCCAACCCGACACGCGATGTGCTCACGTTGCGTTTTGGGCTCAGCCGAGCCGATCAGGTACGCCTGATTTTGTATGATACGCTGGGAAGGCAAATCGCCGTTCTAGGTGACGATCACTACGAAGCCGGGACCCATCAGCTGCGCTACCGGTTTCCTCCCGTAGCCCCGGGACTGTATGTGGTTCGCCTGCAGACCCGTTCAGGTCAGGTAGCCGAACGCAAAGTGCTCTACCTGCGCTGAAGGCCCGGAAATCCTCCAGGTGGCCTGTAGGTAGCTCTGCCGGGTCGATTAGCAACCGCGGATATCCGCTCATGCCCCTGCAGGCACCCCCTGAAGGCAATCCGGGCTTTCGGCGGGCAAAGGCATCCCTGCCTTTCTTGAGCCCCTCTGTGGGGCCGAGAGGCCTCGATCCCGGAGGGAAGGATCCGTTCCGTGCACGTGCGCTCAAGCGGCGGCGGTTGCTTTCTGAGCGCCGCTCTGGTCCCCGTCGATACGCCGGACCGGCCTGCCCGCGCACACCCTCGCTTCTGAATAATCCCGGTACCCGGGTATGGCACAGAATCCGTACCTTTGCAGGGCTCCTGCCGTGACGCTGTAGCAGACTATGCGACCCTCCGGCATCATCACCCTGCTTACCGACTTCGGAGAACAGGACTACTTTGTGGGCGCGATGAAGGGGGAAATCCTCTCTCGCGCCCCGGATGTGCGCCTTGTGGACCTCTCTCACCAGGTCCGGGCGCACGACATTCTGCACGGGGCCTTCATTCTGCGACATGCCTACAGGCACTTCCCCGCAGGCACGGTGCACCTGTTCGTCATCGATCCCGGTGTGGGTAGCGCGCGCCGCCCGGTGGCCGTATTGGCCCATGGCCACTATTTCGTGGGTCCGGACAATGGGCTTCTGAGCCTGGTACTAGAGGACAGCCCCTTTGAAGCGGTCGTGCTGGAGCGGCGCGAATACTTCCGATCGGAAATCAGCCGCACCTTTCACGGCCGGGATCTCTTCGCCCCTGTGGCCGCCCATCTGGCTCGAGGCGTGGAGCTCCGGGAGTTCGGAACCCCGATCTCGGAGCTGGTTCCGGCTTGCTGGCCCCGTCCTCAGCGGCTGGCCAAGGGGCTGAAGGGGCAGATCCTGCACATTGATCGATTCGGAAACGCGATCACAAACCTGAGACCCGAGGATATTCCCCCCGTAGAGCAGGTTCGGTTCCGCTGTGGCCGATTGCGCTGCGAAGGGCTCGCCTCTGCATACGCCGCTGTGGAGCCGGGCCAGCCTCTGGCCATCGTGGGCAGTGCGGGCTTTATCGAACTTTCCGTGCGCGAAGCCTCGGCTGCCGCGCTCTACGGCCTACATCCAGGAGATCCAGTCATCCTACGATGGAAGCCATGATCCTGCGCTTGGTTCGCTTGCCCCTGCGCCCGGAAGCCGTGTCGGCTTTTATGGAGCTCTACGGGCGCATCCATCCCGAACTGGAGCGCTTCCCCGGTTGTCGATCCGTGACCCTGCTCCGGGATGCAGCCGACCCCTGCGTGTTGGCCACTCTGAGCTACTGGGATTCCCTTGAGGAGCTGGAACGATACCGGCGCAGCGCCCTCTTCGCCCGCACCTGGCCTCAGGTGCGCGCCCTGCTCGTAGAACGCGCTCAGGTCTGGACGTATGAGCTCGATGCGCCTGCTCCTCTTTGACATCGACGGCACCCTGCTCCGCATACGTGACGGACGCATCCGGGGGCTGGTGGAGGAGATCCTCCAGGAAGTCTTCGGCCGGTATATCAGCAGCCGGGGCTATGCGTTTGCGGGCAAAACCGACCCCCAGATCTTCCGGGATTTAGCCCGCCTGGGCGGCGTACCGGAAGAGGAGATCGCCCTCGCTCTTCCCGTAGCGCTGGATCGCTACCTGAACGCGCTGGCCGAAATGCTCCAGCCCGACATGATCGAGGTCCTGCCCGGTGTACGGCACCTCCTGGAACGCCTCTCCGAGAGAACGGACGTCCTTGTGGGCTTGCTCACCGGCAACCTCGAGGCCGGGGCGCGCCTGAAACTGGCCACAGCCGGACTGCTGGCCTATTTTCCCCGCCTGAGCCCGGAGGAAGGCTCCCCCCTGCTGGGCGCCTTCGGCAGCGACAGTCCGGAGCGGGACAAACTCCTTCCCGTAGCGTGGAACCGTGCAGCCCGTTATGCGGGCCGCCCCTTTTATCCGGAAGAGACCCTCTTGATCGGCGACACCGAACACGACATCCGCTGTGCACTCCCCTACGGGGTGCGCGTGCTGGCCGTGGCCACCGGTCCCTACCAGGCCGAAACGCTCCGGAAAGCCGGAGCCTGGCGTGTGCTCGAGCGCCTGGAACCTGTGGAAATGGCGCTGGCCGCGCTGCTTCCCTGATGCCGAGGGGTGTTTCCATGACGGGCCTAACCGAGGCGCATAGTATCGAGCTGGAGGGATTCCGACATGGATATTATCGCATCGGCGCTCCGAACGGAAAACCCCTGATCGGCCTCCATGGGTTCGGCACAAGCGGACGGTTGTATCGCATGACCGCTCCCTACTGGGCCGAACACGGCTTTACCCTCTACGCGCTGGATCTGCTGGGCTTCGGCCAGTCCGAACAGCCGCGGATATGCTACAGCCTGCCTCTGTATGTGGAGCTGCTGTGCGCCTTTCAGGAGGCGCTCGATCTGGGTCCGGTTCCCCTGCTGGCCCATTCGCTGAGCGGCAAAATCGGGCTGGCGCAGGCCCTCTGGCATCCGGAACGCGTCGGCCATCTGTTCCTGATCGCACCCGCGGGCTGGCATCCGGCCGAAAAGCTCCCCCTGCTGGGGGACCTTCCCTTCTTTGGCCCTTTATTCCGGACGCTTTTTACCCGCGCACCCGTTCGGGATCTCGTCCTGCGCCTGCTTCTGCCCGAGGTGGACAGCGAGCTTCGACGCGCCCATCTGGATACGTACACCGCGCTTGTACGCTCAGCGCGCTGGATGGATCTAGACAGCTGGGGTCTGCGCTCCGGACTCGCAAGCCGCCTGCGGGTGCCCGTTACGCTCCTCTGGGGGGAAAACGATCGCCTGCTGCCCATCCGCTGGGCCCACCTCATCCGGCGACGCCTGCCCCAGGCCCGACTCGCCATAATCCCCCGTGCCGGACACCTGCCCATGCGCGAGCAACCGGAGGCGTTTGTGCAGGCCGTATTGGAAACGCTTGCTCAGTATGGCGCGTAGCGGCGCAGCAGGCGCCGCACAACCCCTCGGTAGGAGTCGCCGAACAGCTTCCAGTGCACGAGCAGAGGATAGAGGTTGTACAGATCCACCCGCTCGGCAAAGCCTCCGGCTATGGGCCGCACCTCTTCGTAGGCGCGATAGAAGCGCTCCGGGAATGGGCCGAAAAGCCGGCTGAACGCCAGCTCCGCCTCCCGCCAGCCGTAGTAAACGGCTGGATCGATGAGCCAGGGCCGGCCCTCCCGATCGAAGTGCACGTTGCCCGACCAGAGATCGCCGTGCAGGAGCACGGGCCCCTCTGGATCGGGGAGGAAATCTTCCAGGTGATCGAGTAACCAGCTCCAGGAACGCACCTCCTGCCGATCCAGGGGCAGGAGGCGGAGTAGCACTTCCAGCCGACACTCCCGGAAGAACGCTACGCCGTCCTCGCGATAGGCATTGGGTTGTCGCCAGAGCCCCAGATAGGTATCGCGCGCATAGCCAAAAGCAGGTCCCTGTACGCTATGCAGCGCGGCGAGCGCTCGGCCCAGCTCCTCCCACCCCTGCGGAGTCTCAGCTCCGGGCTCGATATAGGTGAGCACGATCCCCTCCGGGGCCACGGCCAGTACCCCGGGCAGGCGTACGCATCCGGCCGCGGCCAGATGGGCCAAGCCCTCGGCTTCGGCCTCGAAGTAATCCGGGGGCACGTGCGGGTTCTGTTTGACCACCACGGTCTGGCCGTTCCGGCATCTGACGGCAAAGACTTCATGGATACAGCCGCCCCGTAGCGGTCGGACGTCTTCGGCAGGGGCAGGAAGCAGGTTCCTGAGCGCATGCAGCAGCACACCGTCAGCGTCCATGGCTGGAAAGGGGCCCCAGCGCATGCCGGCGCACGAGCTCCTCAAGCAGGTTTTGACAGGAACGCGCGATCATCTCCCAGACCCGCTCGTAGGCAGCTCGCCCCCTGCCCCACGGATCGGGCACCTCGAGATCACCGGGCTGGGGATCGAACTCCCGAAGCAGACGTACCTTGTGCCGGTAGCGCCCTGCCGGATCCCAGGAGAGCACCGCCTGCAGATTTTCCCGGTCCATGACCAGGATGTAATCGTACTGTTCCAGATCCTCGGGCCCGAGCTGGCGGGCTCGATGCGGAAAATCGGCTCCATGCTCCTTAAGCACCCGTCGGGTTTCCGGATGCGCCGGCTCGCCCACATGCCAGGAGCCGGTGCCCGCCGAATCGATCTGAAAACGACCCTCAAGGCCCGCCTCGCGCACGAGCTTGCGAAATACCCCCTCTGCCATAGGGCTGCGACAGATATTGCCCAGACAGACAAAAAGCACACGAAGGGATCGTTCCATACCGTTTTTCCTCGGCTCAGGGGAACTCTGTAAACGCGGACCGAGCACTTCCGGATCCGGTTCCTAGACCCGGGGCAGGACAACCTGCATGGGTTGATCCTGGTATTTGCCCTCCCGATCCGCGTAGGTGACCTCGCAGGGCTCGCCCTCCAGGAACAGGAGCTGCACGACGCCCTCATCGGCGTAAATCTTACAGTCGGCCGAACTGGAATTGGAGAACTCCAGCGTCAGGTACCCCCGCCAACCGCTCTCCGCCGGAGTGATGTTGGCGATGATGCCGCAACGAGCGTAGGTGCTTTTGCCAATGGCCAGGACCGTGATATTCGGGGGGACCTCCAGATACTCCTTGGAAACCCCCAGCCCGTAGGAGTTGCCGGGCAGGATAAAGTAACGCCCCTCCGGCCCCTCGTGCAGAGGGGCGGGCTCCAGATGCTCCGGATCGAAGTTTTTCGGATCCACGATGCGGCCCGGAATCCGACGGAAAACACGAAACTCCGTGGGACTGAGCCGGATGTCATAGCCGTAGCTGGAGAGCCCATAGCTGAGCACGGGCAGGCCTTCGAGACGTCGGATCTGACGGGGCTCAAAGGGCCGAATCATGCCTCGTTCGGCCATCTGACGGATCCACCGATCGTTCTTGATCATAGGCCTCTTCCCCGGGGCTTACCGGGTGCGAAGATATTACCCTCCTCTCCCCCGCGACAACGCTGGAGCGCCCCTCCCTGGGCCGCTACGCAGAGCGTGAAGAGGAAATCGGTTGACGCCTCGCCAGGTAAATTGAGAACAGGTCGAAGCGCGCTCGGAAAACCAGCTCTGGACGTGAGCAGGTGACCATTGACAAAAGATTAATCGAGAGAGTATTTTTGCCCGCGCATTCCCCGGTAGCTCAATCGGTAGAGCAAGCGGCTGTTAACCGCTGGGTTGCAGGTTCGAGTCCTGCCCGGGGAGCCGAGGGGGCCCGCAGGGTCCCTTTTTTGTTCGAATCGGCACGTACTCCGGTTTGGGGCGCGCCGCCCTTGCAGCCTCGATTCGGCGGATTGGGGAAAGCAATGCCCCTGCCCGGGTTTTCCGCAACGAGAAGGAACCCGTCCGAGCTCCAGGCCCTGCGCTCGATTCCGGCGCACAGATCCTCGGCCCCGCAGGTATGTGCCCCGCCCCCGCGGATCGATACCCGTCCATATATGGCCCGAAGGCGGCCATTGGCAGGCGCGGCGCGACGTACGGCGCAGCTGTTTCAAGCCTTGGTGCGGCTTCACATACGCGGCAGAAGACCTGACACAGGGGACCCGGGAAGCCTGTACGGCCCGGGAGCCCCGATACATCCACCCTGCCCGTTTGTCGGCCTGCGCAGCCATAATACCAGATGATCGCCCAGCGCGCGGAGCAGGGGCAGGCGGCTCAGGAACGCATCCACCGCCTCCAGCCCCCGAAGCCGGTCAGAAAGGCGCGTCCAGAACCGATAGCCCGGAGGTGGTAGCAAAAGCCAAAGGGCCTCTGCCCCTTCCCAGATCCAGTCACGGCAAAGGCGCCGCAGTTCCCGGAGCCCGTAGTAGCGCACGGGTATGGACTGGCCATCGACAAGGGCCTCTCCGATGGGATCTTTCCAGCGCCGCAGCCGTCCCTGTCGGAGCCCGCAGAGCAGTTCATCCAGAACCGCCCATCGGTTGATGACCACAAGCAGCAGACGCCCCCCGGGCCGAAGCCCCCGGGCTATGGCCTCCATTACGGGTCGGGGATCCGGAACGGCGTTCAATCCTCCGAAGTTGAGCAGGGCCGCCGCATAGTGCTGCGGTTCGGGCTGAAAACGCCGGATATCGGCCTTTTCGATGCGCACGGCAGAGGCCCAAAAGGCGGTCTTTTCCCGGAGCACTTCCAGCATTCCGGGGGCCGCATCCACGGCGTGTACACGAAAACCACGCTCCAGGAGCCATCGTGCATCCTCCCCCGTGCCGGCGGCCAGATCCAAAATCCACGATCCCGGCTCAAGCCCCCGGATGAGGCGCTCAAGCAAACGTTGGCGGGCCCTCTGAACCTGTCCGAGTGCGCAAAACCGCTCATCGTATCGGGGCGCATACTGGCTGAAGGCCTCCGGTATACGCTCCCAGTCAGCTTCGCCTCCAGGCCAGCGCATACATACCTCCGGCGGCCAGCCAGCCCTTCAGACGGGCTATCGGAGAGGCGGCTCGGCCCGCGTTGCTCACGTATCGGGTGGCGAAATAGTAAAACGCCCGTCCGTAGCGCCCCCGGAAATCCAGCTCCCGATCCGAGCTTTCCTCCCAGGGCCGGGCTGGCTTGAGCCGATCGGCCACTTCACGATAGAACGCCGTTCCCTTGATTGGATAGGCCACGGTGATGAGAAACTCATCCGGACGCGTACGCCGCAGATGTGCGGCTGTCTCGCGGATGTCGCGCAGGCCCTCCCCCACATAGCCCAGCATCACAAACAGGCCCACGCGGATTCCGGCCCGCTGCAACAGGTGCGTGGCCTGTCGAATCTGTTCGGCCGTGACCCCGCGCTCCATGGCCGCCAACAGGCGATCGGAGCCGGATTCCGAACCCAGCCAGACCTGCTGACATCCCATCTCGGACAGAAGCCAAGCGATCCGGGCATCTACGCGATCGGCGCGCGTGATACAGGTAAAGGGCGCTCGAATCCGGCGTTTTTCCAGTTCTCGGGCGTACTTTTCTAACCAGCTCGGCTTGATCGTGAAGACATCATCGACATACCAGATCGATTCAGGTCGATAGCGCTCCATGATATCGGCCACCTCGTCGGCGACGCGCTCCGGGCTCCGTTTTCGAAACGTATCGCCGAAGACGGCCTTGCTACACCAGCGACACCGATACGGACAGCCCCGGGCGGTGGACACGGAAACCGATCCCATCCCGTGCGCGGCGCGCCAGGCGGCCAGATAACGGGCCATGCAGACGGCCTCCCGATCCGGCCAGGGCAGCGCATCGAGATCCGGCACGAGAGGTCGGGGAGGGCCGAAGAGGATCTCATTGCCCCTGCGCACCGCGGCACCGGCCACGGCGTGCTCCAACCGTTTTTCCGCCAGCAGGGGTAATAGTTCAGCCAGCGTATGTTCTCCCTCTCCGAGCACCACCGCATCGGCCCCGAAAAGCAGATATTCTCGGGGATAATTCGAAGCGTCCGGCCCCCCGACCACGACGCTTTTGCCCGCCTCGCGGGCCAGCCGAATGAGCCGCAAAGCCCGGGACCGGGTCATGAGGTTTGTATAGATGCCCACCACAGGAGCCCGGGAGGCGCGCAGTCCCTGCTCGACTTCCGACCAGTGGGCAAAGGTCGTATCCAGCACCTCCACCCGGAACCCCAGCTTTTTCAGGTAGGCGGACAGATATAAGATCCCGAGCGGCGGATAGGGCCGCATGATCCGCCGCTCCCGGGGATCTTCGGCCAGACAATAGGCGTGTGTCAGCAACAGATCGCTCATCCTGTGGCGGCAGGTTGCTGTTGCCACCAGCGATGCCATCGGGGATCGGGGCGGGCGCGTAGGCGGCGCACCAGGCCCCAGTACAAGGCTCTGCTCAGCGCCCAACCCAGCACAAGCAGACTGCGCGGCCCGATGGGCTCCCGACCCGCCCGGAGCCGCCAGATCCGGTGCCGGGCGTGCAGTTCCCGGTGCAGCGCCGGATAGAAATGCGGCCTGTAGTAGGCCGGCGCGATCGGCTCTACATCGTCCGCGTGCGCCCAGTTGGTGCGCTCCCCGAGCAGGAATCGGGCGCGTTCGAAGAACTCCGTTCCCGGCAGGGGATAGGCGGTGGAGATACCGATCTCATCGGGCACGAGCTCCCGCACCAGCGCCCAGGTGCAGGCGATATCCTCCGGGGTCTCCTCCGGATAGCCGAACTGCAAAAACCACCCCACCCGGATTCCCCTGCGCCGGAGCTCGTTCGTAGCCAGGCGCACGTCCTCCGGATCGATCCCCTTGCGCATGGCCTTAAGCACCCGGACGGATCCGGACTCCACGCCCATCCAGAGCGTTCGGCATCCGGATCGGGCCAGAGGGTCGAAGGCCTTCAGGCGCCGGAGCAGATCGGCCCGCTGCAGACACCGGTAGGGCAGTCGAGGACCGCGGGACTCAACGAGTTCGGCCCAGCGTTCCAGCCATCCGGGCTGGAGCCCGAAGATGTCATCCATGAACCAGATATGTTCGGCCCCATAGGCGCGGGCCAGCAACCGAACCTGCTCGAGCACGCGCTCCGGGGATTGGGCCCGGTAACGCCGGCCGAAAAGGGGCTTGGCGCACCAGGCGCATCCATACGGGCACCCCCGGGAGGTGTTGAGGTTAAAGGAAACATACCCGTGGTGCCGGATCCAGAAACGCCGGTATCGTTCCATATCGACCAGGTCCCATGCCGGATCCGGAAGCTCGTCCAGGTCCGGTTCCGCCACAGCGCCGGGCTCGAGCAGGGACACAGGATCCCCTCTCCCCCCGCCCCGCGCTATGGCTTCCAGACAGGCCAGCACGAGCGCCTCGTTTCCCGTCCGCAACACGGCCCATGCCCCGGCCTCCAGGTACGGCTGGGGGTGATCGACAGCATCGGCGCTGGAGATCAACACGGGAAGCCCCCGTCTGCTCGCCTCCCCCACCATCAAGCAGGCGGCCCGGCGCATGCGCTCCAGGCACATTTTAGAGAGGTAGTGAAAGTGATCCTCATAGAGCAGACACACATCGGCTTGCGCGCACCGGAGCACATCCGCGAACGCCTCGGGTCCGGAGGCCAGGGTGGCGTCGAAGACCTCGACCCGATAGCCCTCCCGGCGAAGCAGGGCGGCCATGAGCAGTGTGGCCAGCGGGGGATAGACCGCCCCGGAGCGGCGCATCTTGGGATGATCCAGACTGAGAAAGTACGCGTTAGCTACCAGAATCCGCATCGATATCCTCCCAATAAAGCAGACGCTCAAGCCCCCAGAGCCGGAGCCGATCCGCATAGGCCGACAGAATGCGATCCTGAAAATCCTCCGGGTGCGCTTTGGAGGCAAAGGGCGTGCTGCGAAAACGCCGGGCGCGTTCTTCGGGGCTCAGGTGCGGATAGCGGCGCGCCCAGGTGTGTACCCAGAATCGGCGCAGCCGTTCATCTATCTCGTCGCACAGCCGGGTGCACGGGGCACGTCCCAGCGGGCGCCGAGGCGCGTTATCCCCTTGCGGAATGGGCCAGGGAGTGTTCGGCAGAAAACGCCATAACCAGGCGTTGGCCTGCAGAAGTCGGCTTCTGTAGGCCTCTCCCCACAACGGCCGGAGCGTCACCAGCTCGGTAGCTGTAAAGAGATTCCGCTCCGGAATGCGCAAGTGCGCCTCCGTGACCAGGTAGTTGAGGCACAGAAACCGGCGGCTGTTGAGCAGGGCGCTCTTCTTGAAGGCGATGAGCAGGGAGCGCACGATCCAGAGCCGCCGCTCGGCGGTTATAAGGAACAGGTCCACATCGGCGCCGGGATCGGCTACTCCTTTGGAAAGTTGCCCGGACAGGAACACGGCGCGCACGAAAGGTACCCCTGCCAGAAACCGGCCCACCCATCGGGCGGCGACCATGAGCTGGCGGGCTCGACGTTCCCTTTCTTTGCGCAGGGAGACAAGCTCTTCTCTTCCGGGCAGGCACCAGAAGCCTCCTATGGGGACTAAAACGGAGTGCAGGAGCGCCCGTCGGAACGCGTACCAGTCGGCCTCCACGGGCAGGAAAGCCCATAGCTCGTCGGCCGAAAGGACGTGCCCGAAGAGATCAAAGTACAGGGCCGCGCTCAGAGCCCCCTCTGAGAGCTGTTTTGAGCAGCAACGGAGAGCTGAAGTGGCCTGCTGCTCCGAAGGAAAACCCCGCGGTGAACAGGCAACAGGCCCCATATTTCCTCCTCCCCTAAGGCGGTGTGTACAAATAATAGCCGGCCTCTGTATGGGGCAAGACCTTGTTGCGGTACCCGCCGAAAAAGAAAACGGCCTGCTCTTGAGAGCAGGCCGTTTGTGGACCGGACCGAAAAGGTGTGCTATCGAGGATAGTTCGGGTTGGAGTTGCGCTCGATGCGCGGAATGATGAGGTAAAGCTTTTCTGCGCTCAAGATCACGTTCCGGACCGGATCCTGGGAGGCGGGTTTGCCAGCCGCTTCTTCGCGGACCACGGAGGGGATGTAGCGCTGCACGAAATCGGCCCCATAGGTGGCCCAGCGGCGCATGTCCGCGATGCGCTTGCCCTCCAGCCAGAGCTCCACACCCCGCTCCCGGATCAGCAGAGGCCAGGCCTCCTCGACGGTTTGAGCCGAGACCAGGGGCAGGTTATAGCGGAAACGGGTGTTGTTGTACTGCCGGACCTCGTTGATCTTGGCCACGGCCGTTTGCACATCCCCCTGTCGGAGGGCGTATTCGGCCTCCAGCAGCCGCATGTCCGTGCCCTTGATCACGGCGATAGGATCGGAGTAACTCTTGTACTTGCGCTGGCGCCAGAAGGGCCGCCGACCATCCCCTCCGTTCTTGCCGGAGATATCGTACGGCACACGGGGATCGCCTTCAGAGACCGAGGGATTGGTGAGGTTCAGCCCCCAGCGAGCGAAGGGCGTGCCCCATACGGAGCACTCATCCCGCAGGTATCCCCACCAGTAGAAATAGTTGCGCTCCCGATCGGTTTTATCCGCATGGATCTGGTAGAAGACAAAATCGGTCGGGATCTGGCGCATGTCCTGCAGCGCCTCGCTCCAGCGGCCAAGCTGGACATAGCACCAGGCCCGTCCGCCAAGGGAGGAGAGCAGCACGTCTCGGTTGTTGATGGCCTGGGCGATCTGAATGGCCCGGTTGAAATACGTAATGGCCCGTTCGTAGTAGGTCGTATGGGGCTGCGGGGAGCCGCCGTTGATTACGGCCTCTCCATAGTGATCGCCCATAACGCGGTTGATGTGGCCGGCCCACATGGCCACGGTAGCCACGTTTACGTCGCGGTCCGGGTTTTCGACGAGCTTGCTCAGCCGCTCCACAGCCTGTTCGGCCGTCCAGCGCGCCTGAGAGGCGCCGGACCATCGACCGTCGGCCTCGGTCCAATCGTCCGGGATCCCGTTGCTGAGCAGGCGCAGGCCGATCCAGGTGCCCACGTGCACGAGTTCATCGGTGAGCATGGCGCCGGCGTTGTATAGCCCTCCCCCACCAGGGATCGTGGTGGCCCAGGCGAAATCACCCGCTACCCCGTTTACGATGGGGGTAATGGCTTTGGGATCATCCAAGTATTCGTCCTGAATCTGCCCCGGGTTGGTCACCGACAGATCGCATCCGGCGGCCCAGAAGCCCACCAGGGCGAGTAGGGCAAAACGCCTCATGGCCTTTTCCTCCCTGCCTTAGAAACCCACACGCAACCCGAAGACGACCTGCCTCGGCGTCGGGGTGCCGAAGTACTCCTGCTGGCTCAGGTCTCGGTCCGTGGCATAGGAGCTTTCAACCTCCAGCAGGGGGAACTTAAACCAGCGCCACAAGTTGCGGCCCGAGAGGTAGACCATCACGGAGCGCACATGCTGGCCCACGAACCGGCTCAGCACGGATTCCGGCACCCGATAGCTCACCGACAGCTCGCGCAACCGCCAGTAGTCGGCCGGCACCACGACGTTGCCCCGCGGCCCGCCACGACCCCAGGGGCGCTGGATGTACTGCTGCATAACGGGGTCGTTCTTGTACTTATCCATATGGGCCCAGAGGCCGACCGTCTGGCCCGCCTTGTCGGGCAGGACGGGATCGTTGACGGCCACCGTCCAGTTCATCAGCCAGCGGAAGGTGGTGCTTTCCACGTAATGGCCGCCGGCGTGATCGAAAAGCAACCGGAAGTTCAGGTTGCGGAACAGGGTCAGCTCTGTCGACAGCTGGACCTTGCGGATGGGGAAGGAGGGCCCGATATAATCCCAGCCGTCCGGAAGCGTTCCGTCGGGGTTGCGCAGCAGCTGGCTGGCCAGTCCCACCTGACCATCCTTGAGGATATAGCGATCCTCAAAGTAGGCGGCCACCGGGTAGCCGACCTTGTGCTTCTGCGACCAGTGCACCGGGATCTCGGGCATACCGGCCAGATCGAGCACCTTGTTGTAGTTGGTCGAAAAGCCGGCCTGGAAGCTCCAGCGCGCCTGCGCTGTGTTCAGCGCCACCAGCATGGCCGATAGCTCAACGCCACGGTTGCGGAGTCGGCCCCGGTTTTCCAGCTGCGGGTTGGGGAATCCCTGCGAGGGTGGATACTGCACCGCCAGCAGAGCGTCGCGCGTTTCCTGGTTGTACCAGGTAAACTCCACCGACAGGCGATCACCCAGCAGCGAGGCATCGAGCCCGAGCTCGCGCTCATGACTCACCTCTGGACCCAATTTCGGGTTGCCCAGATTGAGCGTGGTCACCCCGGGCTTGCCGTCCACGGCCGATATCGGCTGCCAGGTGCGCACGGCATCAAAGGTGCCGGGCTGCCGGCCAGCGGTTCCATAGGCGACCCGAATCCGGAAGGAAGGCACCCAGAAGGCGCGCAGCGGCTCCCAGAAGCGGAATCCCGAGAGCAGGATCGAGGCGTTCGCGCTCGGATAGACCTGATAGGGATAGTCCTTTCCGAAGGCGCTGTGCCCGTCGACGCGGGTGCCGGCATTCAGAAAGATCACCTCCCAGAAGCCCAGCCCGATCTGGGCAAATCCACCGGCGGATTTGATGTTCAGGCGCGTCTCGGTGCCCTCACGCACCGCCGCGGCGCTGACCACAGACAGCCCGGGGGTGGGGAAATCCCGACCCGTGGCCGTATTGGCGCCATAGGCGCGCTCGTAATACTGCCATCCCGCGGTGGCGTTGAGATTAACCCAGGACGCCAGGCGACGGGTGAAGTTGGTCGCGTATTCGAAGCTCAGGATCGTGGCATCCCGCCGGTAATTGACCTTCCGACCCAGCGGAACTTGAGAGACCCCGCCGTAGGGGAAGTACTCCGTGTTGTCGTAGTTGACGATATCCGCACCCAGCGTCAAACGATGGGTGAACCCTTCAAGGGGGCGGTATTCCACCGAGGCCGATCCAGTAAAGCGGCCGGATTTGCCCCGCACGTCCGTGGTCAGCGCTTCGGCCGGCGGGATGAAGCGGCCCCTCTGGCCTCCACCCAGCCCGTTGATGGCCAATCCGTAAATGTTGTTCGCATCCTGGGGGAAGAGCACTTCGCGCGTGGCATACCCCGTGTTGAAGCGCACGATCAGGTTCTGCCGGGGCAGGAGCTGCAGGTTGACCCGGAAATGCCGGCCCTCTTCCCGGTTACCCCTCAACACCCCGTCCTGATTACGCAGACCGGCGGAGGCGTAGTAGGTAAAGCCCTGGAGCCCACCGGAGACGGAAAGCTGCTGATCGACGACCCCGCCTGCACGCACAAAATTGTCGTAGAACCAGGGGCTGTAGAGGGAAACATTCCACCAGTCGAAGGGTGTCGAGCTCTGCCCGATCTCGCTGCGGTACTCCCAGCGCGGCGCGCCTGTGCGGCCGGTGCGGGTGAAGATCTGAATGACCCCCGCCGCCGCCTCTGTGCCGTAAATGGTCGAGGACGCCGCGCCCTTTACGATTTCCACCCGCTCGATATCCTCCGGGTTGAGGTCATCGAGCCCGCTCCAGGAGTACCCTCCAGTCCAGACCCCCAGCGCGGTGGAGTTATCAATCCGCACCCCGTCGACATAGATAATGGGCTGAATACCCTGCGTTACGCTCACCGGACCGCGGATCAGGATCTTCGTGCCCTCTCCCGTCTTTCCCCCGCCGGGGAGCACGTTCACCCCGGGAGTGCGTGCCTGCAGCAGCTGAGACATGTTCAGAATGGGGGCGTCCTCGAGCCGGCGCACATCCAGGGTGGCAATGGAAGCGCCAATCTCCTTGCGCGCCGCCTCGCGGGCCACGCCCGTTACGACGACCTCTTCCAGATTGATGGCCTGCTCCCGAAGGGCGAAGTTCACCGTTACGCTCTGCCCCGCTGCCACGGTCACGGAACGGGAAGCGGTCTCATAGCCCAGGAAACGAGCTTGCACCGTATAGGTGCCTGGACGAACCTGAAGAGTATAGCGGCCCTGATTATCCGTGGCCGCACCCTGCGTGGTACCCAGAAGCACGATGTTCACCCCGGGCAGGGGGTCACCCGTGCGTGCGTCGGTAACGCGCCCCTGAATCGTGCCCGTCTGGGCCCACAAAAACCCGGCTGATAGCAATACACAGCCGATGCCACCCAGCGTGCGCAACCAGCCCATCGCCTGTACCTCCTCTACTGGGATACAACCCCGCCCTGTAGAGGGCGAGCGGACCAAAGGGAGAATAACACGCCAATTCGGAAAAGTCAAGCACCCTGCCCCTCTGCGACCCCCTTTTTGTGTACAAAACAAAGCGCCCCCTTCCGATCCGGAAGGGGGCGCCCGAAGCAGAACACCTCAGGGCTCAGAACGTATAGCGAATTCCGAGCTGCATCTGCCACCGGGAGGCCAGATCGGAGATCTGGAAGATGCTCTCGGGCTTGGTGAAGGCGAAACGGTATTTGCCCGTGGCCGGATCGATGCCGCTCAGCCGCAGCAGCTGGTACGTGCCGAAGGGCACGAACTTGACCACGCCCCAGTCCTTGTTGAGCAGGTTGGTCACGTTGAGCACATCGAGCGTGACCTCCAGACGTTGCCCGCCCAGGGTGGGGATTTCCTGCGTAATGCGCAGATCGACTTGATGAGACCAGGGGCCGAGGATGGCGTTCTTCTCAACGATCTTGCCCCGCATCTTGCGCAGATACGGATCGTTTTCGATGAACTCGTTGAGCTCATTCCAGTTGTTGGTCGTGAGGATGATCTCGCTCGCATCGCGGGGCACGTAGATCAGATCGTTGGAGCCCTGCCCATCGACGTTTACGTCCCCATCGTAGATAAACGAATAGGGTGAACCCTGCCGGCTCTCATGGAAGAGCGAAATCGTCGTGGCCCACCCCCGGCGGCCGATGAAGCGGCCGAAGTCAAAACGATACGACAGGGTGGCGATCAAGCGGTTGCGCACGGCGAAATCGGAGCGCGCCAGGGGCGGATTGTTCGGATCGCCGGGCACCTCGTTGAAGCGCCACTGGGAGATGGCCTGAGAGCTGGTCAGATCGTTGACCGAGAAAGCGTCGCCAAATGTATAGGCGAGCTTACCGAAAAAGCCCTGCTGGGGCGGACGCTCCAGGGAAAGGGTCACCAGGTATTCGTATCCCTTGGAGATATTGCCCATGTAGATGACGTTGGTAAAGCGGCTGTCCCGAACGACCGGAGAGCCAAAACGCGAACCCGTGCGCGGTCCGAACACGGGACGACCATCGACGGGATCTTTCCCCTGGGGTCCGACAAGGTTGAGATCCTTGTAGACGATATCGTTGATTCCCCTCGAGTAGATACCCTCGGCTGTGAAGACGAACCCCAGGAAGGGCAGCTGCTGATCAAAGGCCAGGTTCGTTCGCCAGACCTGGGGGAATCGGAAGTTCGGATCCGTGATGTTGATCTCCGTCGTGGGTATGGGGCTGATGCCCGGCGTCACACCCGGCTTGGGCTGATTGAACGGATCGGGCACGAACTGGGGCACGTTCCGCGTGATGTTCAGGCGCTTGAACTCCATGCCGGTGTTCGAGTACTGGTTGGAGATCCACACAAACGGAATCCGACCGCTGAAGACGCCCGTGCCCCCCCGAATCTGCGTGGTGCGGCGACCCCGGCTCAGGTCGAAGTTGAAGCCGAAGCGTGGAGACCAGAGCACATTACCGCTGGGCACCTTGTCCGTGCGCAGCCCGAAGACGGCCTCCACATCCGGGTTGTAGGAGGGCTTGCTGGTGAAGACGGGCACATCCAGGCGTAGCCCGAAGGTCAGGCGCAGATCCGGAAGCAGGCGCCACTCATCTTGCGCATAGAAACCCAGCTGCCACATCCGGGGACGAGCCGACTCACGCGGATTGCCCGTAACCGAGTAGCTGTGCTCATAGCGGGCGGCGCGCCCGGCCTCGAAATCATTCAAGCTGTTGAAGAACCAGTAGCCGTAGAAATCCCGGATGAAGAGGTTCCGGAAGGCGAAGAACTGGTTGCTTGAGCCGATCGTGATCGTATGCGGGCCGGTGAAGTAGGAGAAGTTATAGGTCAGCTCTACGATGTCCTGATCCAGCTCGTTGGCTCCGGAGAAACGCTCCGTGCCCGCCACAAGGCGCGCCGATCCGTAGGCGACCTCGACCATGGGGAAGGGATCCCCGTCGGGATCGCGCCGATCCCGGATACGCGTGTAGGCCAGACGCAGCTCACTGGCCGCCTGGTTGCCGAAAGTGGCCGTCCACTGCGCCACGGTCGAGTTCTGCTGGCTGCGGAAAACATAGTTGGTGTTGCGCAGCTGATAGGTCGTAGCCCCGCGCGAGAGGTTATCATCTAGGGCGTTGACGAAGTTGTGCCGGATCGTGATCCGGTTTCCAGGGGCGAGGTTGTAGTCTAGGCGCAGGAAAAGCTTGTCGCTGTTGCGCCGCCACGTGTAAGATCCATAGCCCCCGGCCTCATAGCCGTACTTCGTCTTCAGGATGTTGTAAAAACGAGCCACATCGGCCTCGGGCACATCAAAGACCACAGCGCCCTGCTGGCCCCGGAAAACCACCCGCTGGGGCAGGTCACGCCGGCCCATCTCTCCACTCAGGAAGAAGAAGAACCGGTTGGTCTGCACGGGGCCACCGATACGGAAGCCGCTTTCAAACTGCCGGAAGTCCCCGATCGGCACCTGAGCCGGACCTCCGCCCACGAAGTCCTGGTTGCGGCCGTAGAAGTAGACCGAACCCTGATAGCGGTTCGTCCCCGAACGGGTGATGGCGTTGATGAGCCCGCCTGTAAAGCCGTTTTGACGCACGTCGTAGGGTGAAACGGCCACCTGCAGCTCTTCGATCGCGTCCAGGCTGATGGGCTCTGTTCCGGCCTGCCCGCCGGGCGTGCCGCTGGCAGCAAGCCCGAAAGCATCGTTGAGCACGGCTCCGTCGACCTGGATGTTGTTGAAGCGGTTATTGCGGCCCGCAATGCTGTTGCCCACCACCTGCGGGGTAAGCCGTGTAAAGTCCGTAAGACTGCGGGCGATGGTGGGCAGGGCGCGCAGCTGTTCGAAGGTGATCTGCGTGGCGGCTCCGGTGCGGGCCGAGCTCAGAATGGCGTTGCGCTCGGCCGTGACCACGACCTCACCGGCCTGTATGGCCTGCTCGGTGAGCTCGAAATCGAGAATCATCGTCTCGCCCAGAGGCAGATAAAGGCCCTCTCTCCGCTCCGTGCGGTACCCCACAAAGGAAACCGTGACCGTATAGGGCCCACCCGGCCGCAGGTTGACGAGGTTGTAGCGCCCATCGGCCCGGGTGGAGGTGCCGTACTGTGTACCCGTGGGCAGGTGCACGGCCACCACGTTCGCGCCCGGCAGGGGCTCTCCGCGCTGATCGGTAATCCGACCGCTGATGGCCGAGGTGGTCACGCTCTGCGCCCACAGGGAACTGGAAAGCCCCCCCAGGAGCAGAGCCATACATAACCAACGAGGCATAGGCTATTCCTCCACATTTTGGAACAGCGCCAAGTTATCTCTTTCTGAGCTCGGTTACCAAGTAGCAACGAAAAGATAATAAAAAAACCGCCGCCCCAGATAAAAGGCCTCAAGCCGACAGCACCCCTGCACGGAGAACCGGGCCCGCCCCTCACCTTGGCTCTCATCAGAGGCCCTTTCTATCTTCCCCATCCCGAATCGAAACAGAGGAGATGCCTCCATGCGCAAGGTGCTCCTGTTGCTCCTCATCTGGGGCGGGCTGGCTCAGGCCCAGGAGCGGCTGAGCGTGCCGCTCATCTTCGGATCGGCCACCTTCAGCCCGGAAGACGTGCGCGGATTTCAGTGGGGGTCCGATGGCCGGACGTACTATCGGCTCGAACCCGCTTCCTCGGACGGGGTCCTAGAGTTGTGGTCCGTCAACCTGGCCACAGGGGCACGCCAGAAACTCATCTCCGCCGATGAACTGCAGCCCGAAGGAGAAAATCGCCGGATCCGCATCTGGGACTACGCGATCAGCCCCGACGGCCGTTGGGCCCTGCTGTATACGGATGCGCAGCAGGTCTGGCGCCAGTTCACACGGGGCAAATACTACGTCTTCGACTTCCAAACGCGACGGCTGTGGCCGCTAAGCCGCCGGGAGGGCTGGCAGCAGTTCGCCAAGTTCTCTCCCGACAGCCGGCATGTAGGCTTCGTACGGGAACACAACCTTTTTGTCCTCGAGCTGAGCTCCCGAACGGAGCGACAGCTCACGTTCGACGGATCGGAAACGATCATCAACGGCACCTTCGACTGGGTCTACGAAGAAGAACTCGACCTGCGCGACGGCTGGCGCTGGAGCCCGGATGGCCGACGCATTGCCTTCTGGAGGCTGGACCAGAGCCGAGTCCGCACCTACCATCTGGTGGATAACCTGGGTGATTATGCTCGGCCCGTCCCCATCCGGTACCCCAAGGCCGGGGAAGAGAATTCCCGCGTGCAGATCGGGATACTCGAGCTGGAGACGGGCCAGACGCGCTGGCTGGATCTGGGTCCGAACCCGGATATATACATCGCGCGCATGGATTGGCTTCCCATGCCGAACATGCTCTACGTGCAACGCCTCAATCGACAGCAGAACCACCTGGAGCTCCTCTTCTACGACGCGGACACAGGACAGGGACGGGTAATCCTGGAGGAGCGCTCCTCGACATGGCTCGACGTGCACGATGAGCTTTTCTTCCTGCCCTCCCGAAGTGCTTTTATCTGGGTATCGGAACGCACAGGATGGCGACACCTGTACCTATACGACCTCGAAGGCCGCCTGCTGCGCCCCCTCACCCAGGGGACATTTGAAGCCTCGCTGGCCGGGGTGGACGAACGGCGGGGATGGGTATACTACGTCTCCACGGAGATATCCCCCCTGGAACGCCACCTCTTCCGGGTGCGAATCGATGGGCGGGGCCGCCCGGAACGGCTCTCCACAGAACCGGGAACCTACAGCATGAGCCTTTCCCCCACGGGAGACTACTATCGGGTCACGTACTCGAATATCACCACGCCCCCGCAGAGCTGGATTGTGCGTTTCGACGGCCGTCAGCGCCTAGAGCTCTTCACTAACGCCGCCCTGCGGGAGCGTCTGGCCCAGTATCGGATGAGCAGGCCGGAATTTTTCCGCTTTCGGACCTCCGATGGGGTGGAGCTCAACGGCTGGATGATCCGCCCCGCCGATTTCGACAGCACCCGACGCTATCCGGTGCTCATGTACGTCTACGGCGGGCCCAACTCCCAGACCGTGCGCAACGCATGGGGAGGAGCCAATTACCTCTGGCATCAGATGCTGGCCAACGAAGAGGGCTTTATTGTGGTCTCTGTTGATGGACGCGGAACGGGCGCCCGGGGACGCGCCTTTCGGGACGTGGTGTACCGCAACCTGGGCTACTGGGAAGTACACGACCAGCTGGAGGCCAACCGCTATCTACGCCGGCTACCGTATGTAGACAGCACCCGCATCGGCATCTGGGGCTGGAGCTACGGGGGATACATGGTCGCCCTTACCCTCACCCGCTCCGGCCGCGCTTTCCGCTGTGGCATTTCCGGGGCGCCGGTTACGCACTGGCGCTTTTATGATACGATCTACACGGAGCGCTACATGGACACCCCCCAGCGCAATCCAGAGGGCTATGAACAGAGCGCGCCCCTGACGTACGCAGACCGGCTCGAAGTACCCATCCTGGTCATCCACGGCGATCAGGACGATAACGTACACCCGCAGAATTCCCTTCAGTTTATCTACCGGCTACAGCAGCACAACCGGCCGTTTGCCTTTATGTACTACCCCGGCCAGCGACATGGCATCACGGGCCCCCAGCGGGTGCACCTGTACACGATGATGACGGATTTCCTGCGGGAGCAGTTGAAATGAAAAGGCCCGCCTTCTGAAGGCAGGCCTTGCGGAGGAGAGGTGACAACAGGCCGCCCGCATGCGGCGACCTGCGGCATATAATAAGAAAACGCGACGAGCGCTGGCTCACGCGATCGCGTGGGGATTAACGCGGAAGAAGTCCCAGCAACCCCAGAAAGAGCCGCCACCATCCGCGGGAGCGCCGCGCCTCGTTTTCCTTCTCCGAGCCTGAGGCCGTCGCTCGGATAGCTCCTCTCTTCGATGCCGAAGCGGCGCCTTCCTGCCCCCGCCAGGAAGCCAACAGGCCCTCGGCCTCTTCACGCTCCCCGAGCTGCTCAAGGGCGCTGGCTAGCAGAACGACCAGTTCCCGCTGCCCCTTGAGCTGTGCCTGCGGCAGCCTCAGAAACCCGAGCAATTCGCACACGGCGGCAGGCGCCCCATGCGCAAGCAACCAGGAGGCCGCCGCCCGATAGGCGGAGAGGCGATGCTGGGAACGGGCCCAGTCCATCCAGAGCGCGGTGGCTTTCTCGAGCGCTCCCAGCCGATGGTATCTTGCGGCCCAGTAGGCCACGGAGGCCGAATCCGCCTCCCTAAGGGGCTCCAGGGCGGGCGCAAAGGCGAGCAACTCAAGCTGAGGGAGCCACAACTCTCGATCGGCCTCGCGCAGCGCCTCCAGAACCCTCCGGGCCGCTATACGGCGCGCCTCCCCGGGGAGCGCCTCCAGATAGCCCCGCAGCTTCTCCGGAGCCGCAGCGGCCGCCCATTGGAAAAAGCGCACCTCGGCCTCCACGTGCTCGTGCATCCCGCGGGCCACATAGCTGAGGGCGGCCTCCTGCCAGAAACGAGCCCGGCCGGAATCCACCTGCGCCCAGCACTGCCCCAGATACCAGAACCCATCGGCCCGCTCCGGACGAAACGACCCGGACAGATCCGCAAAAAGACGCACAGGGGTCATGAGCCGATCGAGGCGCTCCAGCGCCTGACGGCGCACCTCCGGAGGGCTCGCCTCCCAGATGCGCTGCCAGCTCCGCCAGAGGCCTGCGCTTTCCACCCCCTCCTGCTCGCTCCGGCAGATGGCCTGCGCGGCCAGTGCCAACCAGCGCCGAAAGAGGACCGAATCGGCCAGGGCGCAGATGCGCGCCTCTGGGACCTGAGCGAGCGCTTCCCGCTCATGGCCCGTCCACAGAGCCGCCTCCAGAAAGAGCCCGTAGGCCTCCCCCTCCCGGCTTGCCTCCCCCATCTGCTGAGCCTTGAGCGCGGTCTGCAGGGCCAGCTCCCGCGCTTCATGCCAGCGGTTGAAAAAACGCGCCGTCTGCGCCTCCATCCAGAGGGAATCGAGCATCTCCCTGGATTGCGCACCCGCCTCTGCGCTCAGGCTCAGGGCGATCAGCCACGCCAGCACGCTCGAGCCGGCTCTGCCCATGGTCGCTCCTGTTTCGGGTGGTGTTTATGCCAAAACCGTACCATGCAATCCGGATGCGGACTATCCCTTCTCCCCCCGGCGTTCGGCCAGGCCCTGGACGAAGGACCACACCATGAGCGCCGCCAGCCGGGCCGTCTGCCCGTCCCGGTCCAGGGGAGGGGCGCATTCGACGAGCTCGAAGCTCGAGACGGCCGGATGGGCACCGCAACGTCTGGCAAAGGCGATGGCCCACCGGGCCGAAAACCCCACAGGCGAAGGCGCACTCACCCCGGGAGCATCGGCCTGTTGCACGGCATCCAGGTCGAAGGAAACCAGAATCGGGGATGGGGTCTCCTCCAGAAACGCCCAGTCCTCCCCGGGGTCCATCTCCTCGAACCAGTGGATCAGCCCCCCGTGCTGGCGAAGATAGGCCTCGTGGTGCGGGGCGACGGCTTGCCTCTGGGCACCCACCACGCGGTACTGCCGCAGAAGGCCGGAAGGATGTTCAAGGGCCTCCCGGAACGGGGAGCCGCTGTGCGGACCCTCCGGACGCAGGGGTCTTACGTCCAGGTGCTGATCCACATTCAGTATGCTCACCGCCCGCGCGGCCTGCACGTAACCCAGGAAATGCCCGAAAGCGGTCTCATGTCCTCCCCCGAGCACCACGGGCAACAGGCCCTCTGCCAGCAGAGCGGCCACCACGTCGGCCAGACGCTGCCGATCCGCCTCCAGGTCCCCGGAAAGCATCAGATCGCCCAGATCCAGGGTGCGCTCCCAGAGGGCAAGCCCTGCCCCCGGGCTCATGCGATAGAGCCAGCGTCGGATCTCGCGCGGAGCCTCGGCCGCTCCGCTCCGGCCCTGATTGCGCCGTACCCCCTCATCGGAGGGGAAACCTATCAGGGCCACCGCGTACAGCCGCCAGCTCGAAGGCCTGCCGTCCCAACGTTGCAATAGGTGTCCGACCCGTCGGTCGGCCGGCTCATAGACCCGAGGTACGAGCTCCGGATCCACCGGACGCAGCTCAGGCAACCGCTTCGACATGGCCATAGCATAACCGACCGCGCTTCCAGACGGCGCGCACGGGCATATCTCCCCCGTGGTAGAGCACATAGGCGGGATCGGGATGCTCCAGAAGCACCAGGTCGGCTTCATACCCCGGCGCCAGGCGCCCGATCCGATGCCCCTGTCCGATGGCCTCTGCCGCCGCGCGCGTCACCGCCACCCATACGGCCTCCGGACTCAACCCCAGCTCCAGACAGGCGATTACCATAACAAAAGGCAGGCTGTAGGTCGGCGAAGAACCCGGATTGAAATCCGTGGCGATGGCTATCCGGAGGCCACAGTCCAGCGCGGCGCGGGCCTGGGCCTGAGGCTGGCGCAGGTAAAAAGCACATCCGGGAAGCAGCGTGGCCACCACGCCGGCCTCGGCCAGGGCGGGAAAAACATCCGGGGGGGTATGTTCCAGATGATCCGCCGATATGGCGCCCAGCTCAGCGGCCAGGCGAGCCGCCCCGGAATCCTGAAACTGATCTGCGTGCACCTTGATTGCCCAGCCCAGCGCCCGACCTGCCTGCAGAATCCGGCGCGCCTCCTGAGGGGTGAAGACTCCACGTTCGCAGAAAACGTCGACGAACTCCACCTCTCCGGTCCGGGCCAGGGCGGGCATGAGCTCCTCGATCAGGTAACGCAGGTATTCCCCTCGGCGGTCCGCATAGGCATCGGGCACCCCGTGGGCCAGAAACGTGGGATGCAGTTCCACGGGGTGTTCGCGCCTGAGGGCGGTATAGACCTCCAGCTGCTTGCGTTCGGTCTCCAGATCCAACCCGTAGCCTGTTTTCGCCTCCACGGTCGTGACGCCCATCTGGAGCATGCGGTCCAGAAACCAGCGAGTCCGCTTCAGGAGCGTCTCGAAATCCGCCTCGCGCGTGCGGGCCACGGTGTAGCGGATCCCCCCACCCCGGGCGGCGATCTCCTGATAGGACACTCCCTGCAGGCGCAGTCGAAACTCATGCAGCCGATCTCCCCCAAAACACAGATGGGTGTGGCTGTCGATGAGTCCGGGAACCAGAGCGCCCCCCGATCCGGAGAAGGCGGGCCAGTCCCGAAGGGGTTCCGGAATCGCCCGCTCGGGACCAACCCAGCGGATACGCCCGTCCTCCACGGCCAGGGCCGCCCTGGGGATGGCGCCCACCGCCTCCGGCCCCTCTCCGTCCATCGTCCAGATCAGCCCGAGATCGCGCAGGAGAAATCCTTTCACGGTTCCGGGTCCCCGCCGGATTCGAAACGAGAACGCACCAGCACGAGAATGGCCGAATGGGGCACGACGAAGTATTTTTTGCCCTCATAGAGGATCTCCACGGCCTGATCGCGCAGGAACATGGCATAATCGCCCTCCTCGGCCTGCAGGGGCACGTACCGCACCGCGGGACGCTCTCGCCATGGTTCCTCTTCAAAAGGACCGGGCACGGCGTATCCGGGCCCGACCTTGACCACGTAACCGGAGAGCACCTTCTCTTTTTCCTTGACCGTCGGGGGCAGATACAACCCCGTTTCCGTAGTCTGTTCCCCCTCTTCCGGGGCGATGAGCACGCGATCTCCCACGAGGAGCAGCTCCTTGACCCAGCGCATTGTACGGAGAACCTCTGCTTTTGCCAAAGATAGCGCCTCTGCGCTACAGAAAAACGCCTATCACGAGCACAAGCACGAGCACGCCGATCAGGTCCAGCCAGAGGCCGGCGCGCACCATGTCGGCAACCCGCAGCTGTCCGCTGGCGAATACCAGAGCGTTGGGCGGAGTACCGGCCGGCATCATAAAGCCCAGGCTGGAGGCGAGGGTGGCGGGCAGGGCCAGCTCCAGGGGGGAAAGGCCGATCCCCTTGGCCAGGGCGGCCAGCAGGGGCACGAGCACGGCCGCGGTGGCCGTGTTGGAGGCGAACTCCGTAAATAGGAGCGCGATCGCGGCCGAGGCCACCAGAACCGCCAGGGGTGGCCAGTGCACCGCCCCCTCCAGCCAGAGGCTCACCAGCCGATCCAGGCCCGTAGTCTCGATGCCCCGTCCCAGGGCGAATCCCCCTCCAAAGAGCAGGAGCACGTCCCAGGCCACAAAACGCGACCAGTCTCCTTCCAGCACGTACCCCCTTCGGCCCTCCCGATCGCGCACCGGCCAGAGAAAGAGTATCAGGGTGAGCAGGAGCACCACGGTGGTATCATCGACCCTTACCCCCTCGGGCAACCAGCTTTCCCATCCAGGCCATGGGCCCAGCCCCGTGCGCGTTAGCCACAACAGGGCCGTGAGCATAAATACGCCCAGCACCACACGCTCGGCCTCGGACCAGGGGGGAAAGGCCCTCAGACGCCGGCGCAACAGATCTGGATCGTAGTGGAGCTCCTCTTCCCGGTAGGGGAAAAGGATCCGGAGCACCCCGTAGGTCGCCAGCAACATCAGGACGGCGATGGGCAATCCCCACCGCATCCACATGCCGAAGCTCGGCACCAGCTCCGGATGGTGATCTCGCAGGTATCCGATCAGGATGCCGTTGGGGGGAGTGCCCACGATCGTGGCCACTCCGCCGATGCTGGCCCCATAGGCCACCCCCAGGAGCAGCTGCCTGGCAAAACGCGACTTAGAAGGGCTTTCCGGGATCTGTTCCAGAATGGAGAACACCATGGGCAGGGCCACAAGCGCCGTGGCCGTATTGGACATCCACATGGACAGAAAAGCCACAACGAGCAGTAGCCCTCCGACCACATGGTGCGAACGGCGGGCAAAACGGCTCATCATGAGCAGGGCCAGGCGCTCGTGCACCCCCCATCGCTGCAGGGCGGCCCCGAGCAGAAACCCGCCCAGAAACAGGAATACGGTGGAGTTCGCATACGCCTCCGCGATCCGGAGTCCCGGGGGGATGCCCAGCACGGGGAAGAGCACAAGGGGCAACAGCGCCGTAATGGACAGGGGTACGGCTTCCGACAACCACCAGAGCCCCATCCAGAGCACCACCCCGCCCATGCGCCAGGGCAAAGGGTCCGATGTTCCTTCCCCGAGCAACACAACCCCAGCGGCCAGCAGGGGACCTGCGATACGGGCCAGCCTCCGCCCCCTCATGCGCTATTCCTACCGACTTGGACCCAGGAGCAGAGCGTTGAGCAGCAACCGGTGCCCGTCCACCCAGAAGGCCCGGAAGGCGGGGTTGTCGGCAAACAGGATCACCCGCCCCCTGCCCACGTCTTCGGCGACAATGGCCGCGCCGCCGGCCAGATGACGGACCAGGCGAGCCGGCGCGTAGCCGTTCACCAGGGGATCGGTCTCGTAGAGGGCCACGTTGCCCGGCTTTTCCAGTGGCTCGAAGGCGAGCGTTCCCAGTTTAAGGCCCACGTAACGGCTTCCGTATCCGTAGGCCACCGGGTGCGTGGGGTCCAGGCGCAGGCGAAAGAGCGCGCCGGGTATATCCTCCTCCAACTCCAGCCGTTCCTGCTCCGCATAGGCGGCGCGGCGCAGGCGCTCCTTGCGCGCCTCATCCGGTTCCGGTTCGCGGCGCAACCGGACCGTCGTAAGTCGAGACCGGCTTTGCGCCACCCATCGGGCCGCCGATCCGATGGCCACCACCACGCCGCCGCGCTGGATCCATTCCCGGATGCGGGCCTGCGTCAGGGAATCGATGCGGCTGTAATTTCCCGGAGGGAGCAGGAGCACGTTATAGCGACTGAGATCCAGGCTGGGCAGGGCGGAAAGAGGCACGTTGTGGTAGGGCACCTCGAAACGACGGTCGAGCAGGTACCAGATCGCGCCGAATTCGCCCGCACTTATCCCCTCTCCGGTGAGTACGGCGATACGGGGATAGACAAAGGTGGATACGTAGTTGGAACCCAGATCCACCCCCTCCTCGGCCAACCCGGTCTGTACGGCGTAGATCTGCACTCCGCAGGAGGCGGCCACCTGACGCATGAGTTCGCCCAGCGTATGCCTGCGCTCCTCGTTGCGCACAAGGGGTATGATGAGGGTTCCGGCCGGATAGCGCCGGCCCTCGAGCAGGAAGGAGCGATGGGCCAGCCGCATCCGTACGCCCTGACGCATGAGCTCGCCCACGGCTCTGGGGAAAAAGTACTGGTCCGGCGGGATCAGGTAGGCATATCGGGCTTCCCCTCCGATCACGACGCCCTCCAGCGGGGGCGGCTCGGATACGGGCTCAATGGCCTCCACGGAGGCGGTCGTGCTGTAGAAGGGCGCAAAGCCGAAGGCATACGGAAGAGTCCAGGCCGTGATGTCATAGGTGAGCGAATCGGACACCACCGTGCGTCGCTCCATGAGCGCGCGCAGGAGCGCACCGCGAGGTTGTGCGGTCTGGATCACCCAGGATCCTTCGGGAAGATCCACCACCGCCTCCCGGTCCGTGGCATAGTCATAGACGGTAAGGCGCCGAAGGGGCCGGGTAAGCCGACCCACCTCGATCCCCTGATCCAGCAGCAGCTTGATAAACAGATGCCGCCGGGCCGCATCCCCCGCATCCGGAGGCAAGAGGTAAGCCCGCACCGCCCCGGCCGGCACCCGCACCACGGCCTCAAAAGCACGCCGGAAGTTCTCCAGAAGCTCCCTGCGCCGCTCCACCGCGGTGCGCAGGGTCGCCATAGAGGTCGCGACATGGTGTCGGATGCGGTCCTCCAGGCTCAGCTTTGTGCCATCGCGCAGGTCTACCAGCGTGCCCGCCGAACCTCCCCCGGCCTGCTCGTAGGTCATACCCGCCGCCCCATTGAAGGCGGGCCAAGAATCCCCGTAACCGGGATAGAGCAGATCGAAGTTTTCTCGCGTAAAATACAGCCAGCCCTGCTGGTCGAAGACCGCCCGATTGCCCTCTCCAAAGAGGCGCATGTTCTGCAACACTTCGGGCCGCAACAGCCGATGTATGGGCTCGGCGGCGGGGGCGAAATAGTATGGCGATTCTCGCCCCTGCTCGTGGAAATCCACGTGCACCACCGGCATCCAGCGCAGATACATCCGGATGCGCCCCTGCGTCTCCGGCTGCGTCATCCAGGCCCAGTCCCGATTGAGGTCGAAGAAATAGTGATTCGTCCGCCCCCCGGGCCAGGGCTCGCTGTGTTCCCAGCTGTCCGGATTAGGGTCGGGCCTCTGGCCCTGCACCTGGCGGATCCAGCTCACGTACCGGTCGCGTCCGTCCGGGTTGAGGCAGGGATCGAGAATCACCACGGCCTCTCGGAGCAGGCGCTCGGTCAGGCTGTCGGTGCCGGCCACGAGCCGATAGAACACCTCCATGGCCGCCTCCGTACTGGAGGCCTCGTTGCCGTGCACGTTGTAGCTAAGCCAGAGCACGATGGGCAACCGATCGAGCTCCTGAGACACCTCCGGATACCGGCGCGGGTCGATGAGGCGCAGATGGCGCTGCCGGATCTCCTCAAGCCGGACCAGGTTTTCCGGACTGGACAGAATGGCCACCATCAGGGGGCGCCCCTCGTAGGTCTGCCCGTACACCTCCAGACGCACACGATCGGAGCGCTCAGCCAGCGCCTGGAAATAGCCCACGACGCGATGATGGTAGGTGAAATGCCGGCCCAGAGGATACCCCAGCCACTGCTCCGGGCTGGGCATGTCCGATCGAACCGGACCGCGCAAAGACTGCCCCCACAGAGCGGGAACAAAGCAGCACAGCAGTAGGGCGATAAGCAGACGACGCGGCATAGGATTTCCTCGCGTTGCGGTTTACCAGGCCGACAGAAGAAAAACGGCGTTCCAGAGCATGCGCTGATACCCCACCCAGTAGTGTCGAAAAAGCGGATTGGCGAGCAACAGCACGACTTTGCCCCGGCCTATTTGCGCCATGGCCGCCCAGCTACCCCCGGCCAACCGGGTCCGATTATAGGTGCTGATGAAGCCGGATACCCGGAGCCGATCGGGATCGGAAACATACCTTCCCGCCCAGGAGATGCCCCCCCCTCCGGAGGGCAGGCGCAGGGCCTCGGCCAGCTGGACAAAAACGTAGAGCTCCGGATCCAGGCCGAATCCGAGCGGATGCGTCGGGTCGATCTCTCCACGCAAGGCCACTCCGGCCAGCTCCTGCAGGCCCCGATCGCGCTCGAGGGCCTCCCATCCCATCCGGGCAAGCAAGGCCTCGCGTGCGCGGCTGAGCGACTCCGGAGGCCGGAGGATCTCCAGCCGGGTAAAGCGGCTCCGCTCGCGCGTAAAAAACAGCGCCGACCCCTCCAGGGCCACCAACACCCCGCCCGCTTCGACCCAGGAGCGGAGTCGGGCTTCCAGCGTGCTATCGACAAACGCTCTCAGGTTGCCCCCGCCCGGAAAGAGGATCACATCGTAGCGACGCAGATCCACCTGAGACAGGCTGCTCAGGCGTACCGGGTGCACGGTATAGCCCAGCTCCTGCTCGAAGGCATACCAGAGCTGTCCGTAGCTGTAGGCGGAAATGGGCCGATCGGCCACAAGCAGCACCCGGGGAGGCCCAATGGGCCTGTGGCTGGGGGAGGCCAGGTCCGTCCCGGACTCGACCAGGCTCTTGTGGGCTCCGTAGACGGCGATCCCCACCTCGGAGGCGAGCCGCTCCATGTCCGCATGCACCCGGGGCAGGAGGGAATCGGGCTGTTGTCCCAGAAGCAGGATCAGGCTTCCACGGGGAAACTCCCGCCCCTGGAGCCGAAACGGCCTCCCGGCGGCCCGGACCCGATATCCCCGCTCCCACAGACGCACCAGCGCCCGAACGGCGTGCACGTGATCCCAGGCAATGACATAGGCATAGGAAGCCGGCGCTCCGTATACCTGGCCCCGATAGCGGGGAGGTTCCTCGATCCGCTCGGAGACCACGGAGACGGGCTGCTCGGACCAGTATCCCTCCAGACCGAAGGCGAGCGGAGCGGACCAGGTGGAGACGTCATAGAAGAGGGAATCCTCAAGGGCCATCTCCCGAAGCAACAGGGTGTGGATGAGCACCTGCCGGGGCTGCTGGGCGCGAATGAGCCAGGTGCCAGCCGGGAATGTGCGGCTCGGCCCCGCCGAACCGCTCCGATAATCAAACGGTCGTGGGACGGTAAAGGGCGCGCGCGCACGCTCGATCTCCACCCCGTGCTCGTGCAGCAGGGCCAGCAACCGATACAGATACGAATCGGGGCGATCCGGGAAAATGTACAGCGCCGGACCCCGACGCTCCGATACGCCCTGGCGGAAAAATTGGACCATATAGCGCAACAGCGCCTCCCGGTTGGCAACTGCCTCCTGGAGGGCGGCCATAGAGGTGAGGAAATGGTTGTATACCCGATCCCGGAAGGTGAGCACCGTGCCGTCCCAGGTCTGTACGCGCAATCCGGCCCGGGATCCACCCCCCTGCTCGGTGAGCATGCCGATGGCGCCCTGCAGGCTCGGGTAAGAGGAACCGTACCCCGGATAGAAGAACTCGAAACGCTCGCGGGTGAAGTACTGGATACGTTCGCGATCGAAGGCCCGATTCATGGCCTCGGCAATACGCCGCGCCCAATTGTGGTTTTCCTCCGGTAGCAGGAGGTTGCGCGGCCTCATGCCCGGCATGGTGAAGTAGTTGGCGTTGTAACTCTGCTCGTGGTAATCGATGTGCACCTGGGGCAGCCATTGCCGGTAGGCCTTCAGACGGGCGCGCGACTCCGGCTGGGTGAGCCAGATCCAGTCCCGATTCAGGTCGAACAGGTAATGGTTCGTCCGTCCCCCGGGCCAGGGCTCCTCATGCTGCAGGACATCCGGGTTATCGTTGGGCCTGAGCTGCCGGTTGGCCCGGAAATACTGCACGTAGCGCTCCCTGCCGTCCGGGTTGAGGCAAGGGTCGATCAACACCACCGCGTTGCGCAGGATGTGCAGGGTCAGGCTGTCGGTCCCGGCCGCAAGCTGGTAGATGAGCCGAAGGGCGGCCTCCGTGCTGGAGGGCTCGTTGCCGTGTATGTTGTAGCTGAGCCAGATGCAGAGGGGATTTTCCCGCACTATGCGCTCCTCCTCATCGGCCCGAAGCGTGCGGGGATCGGAGAGGCGCAGATTGGCCTGCCGGATTTCCTCGATCCTGCTCAGGTGTTCCGGATCGGTAAGAAGGACGTAGTGCAGGGGACGTCCCAGATGGGTCTCCCCGTAACGCACCAGGCGCATCCGGGGGCTCGTACGGGCAACGGCCTCCAGATAGGCGACCACGCGATCGTACGGGGTAAAATCCGATCCCACCTCGTATCCCAGAAAACGCCCTGGATGGGGCACCTCGGGCAAATACCTCGCCCCGGGATAGAATCCGTCCTCAAGGGGCTGCGCCCGCAACAGGGCGGGCCAGAGCAGGAGGAGCCAGAATCGCCGCATATGACCCCCGCGAACCTGACAATACGGCCGGAAAATACAGGGGCCGTTTCCGGAGGGGCAACAGAAAGGACGCCGGAAGCCCGTAACAAAATGCTAACGAAGGGCCATGCTGCCCAGCACACGCTCCAGCCAATCGTCGAGCCGGTCGAGCACAAGGCCCATCGCCTCAAAAAGCGTGGGCAGCAGAAGCCACAGAAGCAGAAGCCCGACAAGCGCCTTCAGAGCCAGGGAAAGCAAAAAGATGTTGCTTTGCGGGGCCAGACGACTGTAAATGGCCATGGCCATGTCGAGCAAAAGCATGACGACCAGCACCGGGGCGGCCAGCTGCAGGCCGATGGCGAATATACCGGTGGCCAGCCGGAGAAAGGCCTCCGAATCCGGGAGCGCCGCGCCCCCCAGCGGTAGCAGGGAGAAGCTCAGCCCCAGCGCGCGCACATAGAGGTGATGGCCATCCAGAAGCAAAAACAGCAGGGTGCCGAGCAGAAACCAGAACTGGGCCAGCACGCTACCCTGCTCCTGCGATAGGGGATCGAAGAGATTGGCCAGCCCCAGACCGAGCTGCAGGCCGGCAAAATCCCCGGCCATGCGGATACCTTCCAGAAGCAGTCGACCGACAAACCCCAGGCTGAAGCCCACCAGAAACTCCCGCACGAGCACGAGCACGAGCATAAGCCAGCTACTCATGGCCTCCTGTACGGATCCGAATCCCGCCGGGGCCGTGGCGGCGAAAAACAGACCCAGAGCGAAGGACAGAAGCAGACGCACGCGCGCAGGATAAAAGGCCATGCCGAAAAACGGAGCGCTCAGCAAAAGCCCGCTCGTACGCACCACCACGAGGAAGTAGCGCACCAGGTATTCGGCTGTCCACTCCATCGGCTCAGCGCGCCACAGTGGGGATGGCGACCAGAATCCGGGCCGTAAACTCGGTTATGATGCCCAGCAGCCATGGGGCCAGCACGATCAGCAACAAGGCGAGCAGGAGCATCTTCGGCACATAGCTCAACGTCATCTCCTGCACGGAGGTGACGGCCTGGAGAATGCTGATCACCAGCCCCGCCAGAAGCGAGGCAAGCAACAGGGGACCGGCCAGCAACACGGCCACCCGCAGGGTCTCCTGTGTCCAGTAGAGCGCCAGTTCCGTAGTCATCCCTGAAATCCCCGCAGCATAGAGCCCACGATGAGGTACCAGCCATCGGTGAGGACGAAGACAAGCAACTTGAAGGGAAGCGAGATCATCACGGGCGGAAGAAACATCATCCCCATAGAGAGCAGCACGCTGGATACGACCAGATCGATCACAAGAAAGGGCAGATAGAGCAAAAATCCGATCTGGAAGGCGATCCGGAGTTCGCTGATCAGGAAAGCGGGTATGAGCACGTGCAAGGGTACCTGCATGGGATCCTGCACCGGGGCCATACGCGCCAGGTCCATGAAAAGCAACAGGTCCTTGGCCCGCGTCTGACGCAGCATGAACTCTTTGAGCGGCCTAGCGGCCCGTTCCAGGGCTTCGCTCTGCGTGATCTGCCTGCCCAGATACGGCTGCAGGGCCTGCGTGTTGATCTCCTGCAGAGCGGGGTACATAACAAACAGGGTCAGAAACAGCGCCAGGCCGATGAGGACCTGGTTGGGGGGTGACTGCTGTGTGCCCAGCGCCATCCGGAGCAGGTGAAAGACGACCACCAGCCGGGTAAACGAGGTGGTCATGATGATGATCGAAGGGGCCAGCGTCAGAACGGTCAACAGCAAAATGAGCTGGATGGGCAGGGCGTAATCCTCCCGCCCATCGGCCGGTTGCACGGAGAACTGAATGCGGGGCAGGGTCTGGGGCAGGGGGGAAAACGGCGCAGGCGAATCCTGCGCCCGCATCGCGGTCGGAACAAGCACGCTAAAGAGCAGCACAATGCACAGTCGCCTCA
The DNA here is from genome assembly GCA_025998875.1 of Bacteroidota bacterium. Lineage (GTDB taxonomy): Bacteria > Bacteroidota > Rhodothermia > JANXDC01 > JANXDC01 > JANXDC01. Next base: position 187,937 of record AP024675.1, read on the forward strand.
TGGCCGCAGGGGAAACCCTTCTAGCTGTTCTGTTCCTCCCGACCCTCCCGGGGGGCTATCATAGGCGGCCAGCAGGCTCACCTGATGGGGCGTTACCCCGAGCAAGAGCCATTGCTCCCCAACGCGAACGAGCACCAGATGCGCGCCCGCCGGCAGCGGATAGGCGGCTTCCGTCCGGGCCCAACGCGCAGGAGCCGTTTGCGCCTGCCGACGTCTGAGCCAGTAGAGCACGCCAAAGAGAAGCCCGATGAGCAACCCGACCCGCAGGAGCGCATCCCAGGCGAAGCCAGACCCGGATGGTATGCGGTCAGGGGCCGCAAGGCTATCGGCGCGCCACCAGCTTTCGGCTGTCGGCTCCGGGGGCCTTCCGGAGGGCAGAAGCGCCCACAGAAGCAGCAGCGCCCCCAGAAGCAAGACAACTCCCATCAGCCGCCGCCCCAGCGGATCAGGAGGCGTTCCGGAACCGCTGGGACGGGGAAACCAGCCCGATGATCCGAACCCCGAAATTTTCATCGATCACCACCACCTCGCCCTGGGCGATTTTGCGTCCATTGACCAGAATATCGACCGGTTCGCCGGCCAGCTTGTCCAGCTCGATGAGGGATCCCTTGGTCAGGCGCAATACCTCGGCCAGAGGCATGGCCCGACGTCCGAGCTCAACGGAGATCTCCAGATGTACATCGGCCAGCATCTCCAGATTGGCCACCGAAAGCCCATTGCGCTCCGGGCTCAGCTCCGGGAATCGAACCGGCTGTACGGTCGGTTGCTTCTCTGCGGTCCCCTGCCTGGAGCGCGGCGCCTCTTCGCCCTCAACCCCGCCAGGGTCTGCCCCCCGGGACATGAGCACCCTCCGGGGCAGAAGGACCAGGACCGCAAACAGCTCTGTTTCCGCCTCGAGCACACGCAGACGTCCCAGCGCGAGGGGTTCTTGTTCGATGGCCTGCCGCACCTCTTCAGTCGAGGCGATGCGGATCTGGCCCGGTTTCACCTCCACCCCGGCGGCCCGCAGGACGGGCTCTATGGCGCCCTGGAGTTGCTGGGTGAGCTCCTGCACGAAATCGGCGCTGGCCTCTCCGGGTTCCGGAGCCGCCTGCCCCAGCATGGCCTCCTCGAGCAGACGCCGGGCCGACTCACTCCACAACAGCCAGCATGTCGTTCCCGTACGGCCCTCATCACATCGCACCCACAACCCCGGCTCCCGATCGATCTCTTCCGGGCCAGAGATCTCCTCCTGCGCCAGGACAACCCGGACGGGTCGACTCAGCAGGGTCTGAAAGAACCCCACAAGGGCGGGTTCAAGCTCCGGTTGCAGACGATCCCACCATGTGCGCATGCTCAGACTCCCTTTCCTCAGGCAGTTCCCGATAGGCCTCGAGCACTTTCACCCCACGGTACTTGCCCCGCACCGTGCCGGGCTGGGCCCAGAAGCGGGGTTTGTTATCCACATACAGCAGAACGGGCTCCTGCAGGCGACGGTCAAGCCGGATCACGTCCCCCACCTCGAGCGCCATAATCTGCTCCAGGGAGAGCCGAGCCCGGCCCAGTTCGGCCACCAGCACGGCCTCGGAGCGCTTGACGTTCTGCTCATAGAAACGCCGCACGTCCGGAGGAATATCATCGGTGGGCTGAAACCACTGCTCGATGCTGGCACGCTTGAGCACCTCTTCCAAAAACAGATACGGATAGCAAATGCCAGCCACCGAGCTGGCCTCGTAGATGCGCACGCTAAAAAGGATCACCACGGCGGGCGTCGAACCGGGCACGATCTGCACGAACTCCGGATCGGACTCGAATCCGCCGTAGCGGACCTGCATCTGGGCCAGAGGTTGCCAGGCCAGCTCCAGCTCCTCAAAGGCCCGCTGGACGATCTTGAGCATGATGCGCTGTTCGATCTGGGAAAGGGCCCTTTTGGGACCGAACTCCCGGGATTGGCCCCCGAAGAGCTTTTCCACCACGAAGATGCACAGCTCGGTGCCCAGCTCGAGGACGGCCCTGGAGCGGTATTCCGGGATCTCCATCACGTACAGGGCGCTGGGGGCCGAAACGGACATGACGTATTCGGAATAGAGGACCTGGTCGATCCCGGTGAGCTGAAAATCGACCAGGGTGCGCAACTGGGCCGAGAGGTAGACGCTCATGTTGCGGGCGAAATTCTCGTGTACGCGTTTGAGCGCCCGCTGCTGGTCGTAGGAAATCACATGGGGACGCTTGAAGTTGAACAGCTCAACGGAGCGTTCCTCCAGAAGCGCCGCTTCGTCGTACTCCCCCGTAGAGCCGACATGGGAGAGCAGGGTGTCGATCTCTTCCTGGGAGAGAATTTTTTTCATGGCCCCAACCGGATGAATTTTCCCCTTCCTGGCCTTCGGCCCGGCCTCCGGTGGGGAAAGAAAAACCGGCTGCCCCGCGGAGGCCAGCCGGTTTGCTGATCCGTCAAAGATCGGGCCGCGCTACTGCAGTACGTACTGGGTGAAGTAGAGCTGTCGGATCTTGCCCTTCTGCAGGGTCTGGTTAAGGGCCTCAAGCACCTCCTGCTTGATGGCTTCCCGTTGGGAGACATCAGCCAGCTCTTCGACGGTCTTCTGGCTCAGGATCCGGATGACCTGATCGCGGATGATGATGTCTTTTTCCCGCACCTCTTCGAGCACCGCCGCCTCGGGAGCCTCCAGGCCAAAAGAGACCAGAAGATACCGGCGCCCGTTCGTGCCGGCCGGGTTGATCGTGATGTTTTCCAGCGTACCGAAGACGCCGGGTCTGGCTTCGGTGGATTTCGAGCGGGCATCTGCCTGTTCCACGGCTCCCCCCGTGATCCCCCGGAGTCGGCTGATGGCCCGATGCACCTTGTCGAAGTCGTTCATTACCAGATAGGCCGTTGCGGCCAGTTCCAGGATGATCACCGCGGGAAGCACTCCCAGCCAGAGCCAGCGGGGGGCGCCTCCCCGGGGAGCGGGCTCTGCACCCTCCAGCGCGGGAGCCTGGGGGGTCTGTAGCGCTTCTTGTGCAGCCATAACTTACTCCTTCCACCGAATACGGATCTCCACGCGACGATTACGGGCTCGGCCCTCCGGGGTGCTATTGGAAGCTACCGGACGGGTGTCGGCGTACCCGACGGCGACAAAACGGTCGGGGGACAGCCGGCTGCGCTCGATCAGGTAGCGCACCACACTGGCCGCCCGGGCTCCGGAGAGCTCCCAGTTAGAGGGAAACTGGGCTGTGGCAATGGGCACCGTATCCGTATGCCCTTCCACCCAGACCTGTTCGATGGAATCGGGCTGCAGCAACCCGGCCACCTGATCGAGCACCGCCAGCGCCTCCGGCTTCAGTATGGCCTGTCCGGAATAGAAGGTTACGGAATCAAGCATGACGATCCGAATCGACTCTCCTTCCAGATACACATCCACCTTGCCCGCCATCCCCATCTCGGCCATATCGGAGACAAGCTCCTCATACATCTCCGATCGGTTCACCAGAGTCTGCCGCTGCATGGTGGGGATCGGCATGGGTTGCTCGAGCAGGGCGCGATTGCCCGTGAAGTAGGAGAAAGCCTCTTTGAACTTCTTGACCTCGATCTCCGACATGCTCAACAGGAGCACGAAAAACGTAAGCAGGAGCGTGGTCATGTCGCTGAAGGTGACCATCCACTCCGGCGCCCCACCGGCGCTTTCCTCTTCCGATTGGGCGCGCCTTGCTCTGGGCTGTGTGTTCTTCTCCTGGCCCATCAGGCTACCTTCTTCAGTTCCGCTTCCTCTCCTCCAGAGAGCCGCTCGCGTGCCTTCGGAGGCAGGTAACGAAGCAGCTTCATCTCCACCACACGGGGGTTATCTCCGCCCACGATCGCCAGCACCCCCTCGAGTACAATAGAGCGAATATAGATCTCCTCGCTGGAACGCTCCTTGAGCTTGTTGGTCATGGGGATAAAGAACAGGTTAGCCAGAATGGCGCCATAGAAGGTCGTGATCAACGCCACGGCCATGGCCGGCCCCACCTGATCGGGATCGTTCAGATTCTGGAGCATCTGCACCAGGCCGATGAGCGTGCCGATCATGCCGAAAGCGGGGGCTAGCGAACCCATGGTCTGCAGCACGCGCTGACCCGCCTTGTGCCGCTCAATCATATTGTCGAGCTCATTCTGTAGCACGGTGGCGATGGTATCCGCATCCATACCGTCGACGGCCATCTCCAGACCAGCACGCATGAAGGGATCCTCGATCTGATCCAGTTCCCGATCAATGGCCAACAGCCCATCGCGTCGGGCCTTGCGGGCCAGCTCGACAAACTGCTCGATATACCGGACGGGAATGACCTCCTGATGCAGGATCGTCTTCCTGATCACGTTGAATACACCCAGCACCTTCGAAAGGGGAAAGCTGACCAACGTGCCGGCCAGGGTGCCGCCCAGGACGATGAGCAACGAGGGAACATCGACAAATACGGAAAAATCCGACCCCATCAGGATCGCCACAGCGATCAGGGCCAGTCCACCGACAACGCCCAGTATGGTCGACAGATCCATCCTTGAGCCCGGTATCTTTGTGCCGCAGAAAGGGGCTCAAGGTCCATGCCAGGCCGGGGAAAGAGAAAAGAAGAGCCAGAAATGGCAACGTGGCTTTACCGTTCGTAACACAGATAACCTTATTTCCCCCGGTGCTACTCCTCTCCTTCCAGACGCCAGCCGTCCTCGACAGGCACCACGCGCGCGCGCAGCCGGGCAGCCAGTTGATCGAGCGCCTCCGCGTAGGTCTGATCGGGGGAAAATGTCGCGCTCACGGGTCGATAGAGCAGGCTGGAGTCGGCCTCCAGACGCAGATCCCAGCTGCGGCGCAGTTCATCGAGCACCTCGTAGAGCGGGGTCTGAAAGAAGTACAGCCATCCGAAACGCCACTGGATATAGGGGAAAGGCGATCGGGTCTCAATGTGGGCGGGCTGGGGCCAGACAATGCGCTGCCAGTCCTCGAGGATCCACTGGTGGCCATCGGGCGCCCTGAGCAGGAAACGCCCCGAAACCACCGTCAGCTCCAGCCTTCCATAACGCCACCGGATGTTGCCCACGGCAGGACCGGATACGTCCACATACAGGGAATCGCACCGGATGCGCAGGGGGGTCTTGCCGGGACGCACCTCCACGTAGGCCTGCCCCTGGAGGGCGATCTGGCGGAGGCGGGTGCCAAACCCCCGCACGGGGTAGAGGATCTGGCTTTCCCCCTGGAGCAGGAAGAAGGAGGAATCCGGAAGCCAGAACGACTGCATACGCCCGGGCCGCGCAGCCACCACGGCCAGCGGAGGATTACGCCGGAGAGCCGACCAGAACCAATACCCTCCAGCCAGCAGGGCAAGCCCCACAAGCATGGCCCAGAGCCCGCTGTATCGCTCACCCCATCCGCTCATCGCCCACCTCCGCCTCCTGGGTCGGCAGGAGCATGCGCATCAATGACCAGGCACTCAAGCCCGACCAGAGCAGTTCGAGTACAATAAAGCCCCAGTTTCGATCTATCCAGGCCGAACCCAGCAACATGAGCCCGCCCAGGAGATTGAACACATTATACCGCCTCTCCTCCGGCTTCCAGCGCCTGAGCTGGACCATGGCAAAGGCCAGCAGGATGCATCCGGCGCCGAAGAGGGAAAGCAGCTGTCGAATCAGCTCGACGGCCATATTCGCCTCCGATGGAGAACGAAACCTTTGCAGGACGATGTTATAGGGCAAGAGGTTCCCGCTACCGGCTTGTAGATTAGAGCCCGGATCGTGTTTATTTTGGCGTAAACCAGACGAACGTATATGCTCAACACGGATTCCGCCCTCCTCCTTCGCCTAGAAGATCTGCAGGCGCCCATCGCTACGGAACTGAAGGCCTTCGAGCGCTACTTCCGGGAGGCGATGCGCACCCCGGTCCGGCTCCTGGATCTCATCCTGCAGTACGTCCTGCGCCAGAAGGGCAAGCGCATCCGCCCGATGCTTGTCTTTCTGTCGGCCAAGGCCTGCGGCCGCATCACGGAGAGCACCTATCATGCCGCCGCGCTCATAGAGCTGCTTCATACAGCCACGCTGATCCACGACGACGTGGTGGACGCATCGGATCTGCGGCGGGGGTGGTTTTCCGTTCGCGCCCTCTGGAAGAGCAAGGTCGCCGTGCTGGTGGGGGACTTCCTGCTGGCCCGGGGCCTGTTGCTGGCCGTGGAAAACGGCCAGTTTCGGCTCCTGGAAATCGTCTCCGATGCCGTGCGTCGCATGAGCGAAGGGGAGCTGCTGCAGTTGGAGCGAAGCCGCGGCCTGGACATCGATGAGGCCACCTACTATCGGATCATCGCAGATAAAACCGGAAGCCTCATCGCCGCCAGCATGGCCTCCGGGGCGGCCAGCGCCACAGATGATGCGGAGCTGGTAGGTCGCTTCCAGCGAGCCGGGGAGCTGGTGGGCATGGCCTTTCAAATCCGAGATGACCTGCTCGATCTGCAGGGGCAAGGGGGTAAGCCGCAGGGCAATGACCTGCGCGACCACAAGCTCACCCTACCCTTTATCTACGCCCTGCGTCAGGCCTCTTCGGAGGAACGTCGGGCGGTGTTGGGCTTGCTCCGCCGCGGCCGGCTTGGCCCCCGGGAGCTGGAACGCCTTATCCGATTTGCCCACGAACACGGGGGTATCGCCTATGCGGAGGAGCGCATGCGCTTCTTTGCCGATCAGGCCGTACAACTTCTTCTGGAGGCCCTTCCCCTGGATCCGACCCGCGAGGCCCTGCTGGGTCTGATCCGCTTCATGGTGGAGCGAGATCGCTAACGCCGGCTCAGATCAAGCAACAGGGAAAAGCGCATCGTATTGGCCAGCGGGTGCTGCTCCTCGAGCGTGTAGAGGTAGCTGAAATCCACCCCGAAGATGTTGTATCGGATCCCGGCTCCGAAGGTGAGAAAGCGCCGGTTTCCGTTGTTCTTGTCCTCGTAAAAGTATCCCGTGCGCAGGGCCAGCAGCCGATTGTACCAGTATTCCACCCCCAGCGCCAGGGTGAATTGCTGCCACAACCGGAGTCGCCCGTTGGGGGTATCCATCGGCCCCCAGCTCGTCAGCAGGGCTTTATAGAAGGGATCGGCCCGACCCGTCGTATCCCGGCGCACGAGCATCTTGTTAAAGTCGTTGGCGATCGAGAGCACATTGCGCCCCTCGGGGTCGGCCTTCCACGTGAAGGCCCAGCCCAGGCGCAGGTTGGTGGGCAGCGGATCTGCCTGGGCATTGTCGCTGTATTGAATGGCCGGACCCAGATTGGCCAGATTGGCCCCCAGGCTGAACTGACCGCTTCCGGCCCCGAGCGAAATCGGCCGAAGCCGATACAGTATCCCCAGATCGGCCGCTATGCTGGTGCCGGCCCGAGCCTCCTGCCCCTGCACAACCACCCCGGGGGTGAGATTGGAGTAGATAAACCGAAGGCCCGTACCCAGCCCGAGCCCGGGCGCGATCAGGGCACCGTAGGAGAAGCCCACGGCCAGATCATAGGAGCGGAAGGTGCCCAGAAAATTGTTGTCCGCATCCCGGTACTCGTGTTCGCCGAGGTTGAGAAAGGTCACATGCGCCCCCACCGTGCCCACCTGGGGCAGGTGGAATTTGGCCACCAGATAATCGTAGAACAGATCCGCCTTGAATTGAGGCAACCACTGGGCATGCGTGATGCTGGCCTCCACACCCTGCTGAAAGGCCAGTCCGGCCGGGTTCCAAAACAGGGCGGCCACGTTGTCGGCCAGCGCCACCCCGGTATTGCCCATACCCGTGGCCCGGGAATCGGGCTCGATCTGCAGAAACGGCACCGCGGCCATCCCGGGCTGCGCCTGGACAGCGGGAACGATCCCCAGGAACATCAGGCCCAGCACAATTACGCCCGTACGCATGTATTACTCCTTCGCTGGTGGTCTCGTTATCGCAATATCACAAGTCGTTCCACTTTCTCCGCCTGCCCGGAACCGTCGGCCAGCTGCACACGCACCCGATATAGATAGACCCCGCGAGCCAACGGTTCCCCGTCCGCATCCCGTCCATCCCAGGGGATCTGAAGCAGTGTCCCGGAAGCGATGATCCCCTCCTGACGCAGCACCCGGACCAGCCGTCCGGAGAGCGTGTAAATCCGGATCTCCACGTTCAGGGGATCCCCCGGACGGTTATGTTCGAAGATAAAGCGGGTCTGCTGCCGCATGGGGTTGGGGTAGTTGAGCAAGTTGCGAATCACCACCCGATCGGAAGAGGCCACCACAAAGCGCAGAACAGCCTCCCCCGGATTGTTGTGCACATCCCAGACCCGCACACGCAGCTCATGTTCCCCCTCTTCCAGGGGGCCAAGCCGGTACGTAATGGTGCCCTCCTGGTAGCTATCTGGTTTGCTCTGATAAAACGGGTTAAGCACCACGGCGCGGCGCTCCTCCCCATCCAGGATGGCCAGCATCTCATGTCCAACCCCTAACCCTGTAGTGTTGATCCCGCTCTCATCGCGCACATCGGCAATAAGGAGCGGGGTGGGGTTGGTCAACCCGCCCGAAACGAAAGCGCGATCGTTCAGGTACAGGTACACCTCCGGGCCCTTGGTGTCTGGCGCCGCATCCGGGTTGCTCCCCCCCACCACTACCCGATCGGTCACGCCCAGAGCGTCGTATTCGGCTCCCAGCGCGTAGGCCTGGATCCGACCGGGCTGATGGGCATAGGAGATATCCCGGGGCACGACAAAACGGGCGGTGAAGCGGCCTCCGCGCGCCGTCACCACGCCGCGAAACAGCACATCGCGCCGCACCTCAAAATACCCTTCCGGCAGGTAGCGCACATCCTCGGGGGGCACGGGCAGGCGCCGAGTAGCATCGTAGACGGTGAGCAGAACCGTGCCGGAAAAACCGGGATCCGGCTCCCCGTTTACCCCCAGCACCTCCCCTTCGATTTCCACCCGATCGAGGGCTCGAAGGGGAACGGGCTCCACTTCCGGATCCCGACCATTGACGCGCCCGATGCGTACGCGTCGTTGCGGAAGCCCCAAACGCATCCCCGGATCCCCCAGAAGGGCGAACTTGCGGCTGTTGCCCTGTCTGCCCACGGCGGTGTTTTTGGTCAGCCAGTAGCTATCCCCCAATCGCAGGGGCTTACCCTCCGCATCGCGCCGGAAGAGCCGATCGAACAGCGCCACGGCCAGGCCCAGGTTGGCCGTGGTGGTATCCGGATTCGTATAGACCACCCGCGTAGTCCCCAGCACGGCGATCGCCCCACCCCCGGGATGCACAAGCAGCTCCTCGGCCCCGCTCTGTATGTTGCCGCTGTCGAACTTGCCGAAACTACAGGTCACGGTCACAAACACGGCCAGCCGATCCCGGTTCTGCAGGCGCGAAATATCGGAAAGCTGAAAGACGCGCTCATGCGTCCATCCCTCCGGCCCGCCGTGCCCGGTGAAGTTGACCAGCAACGTCCCCGCGTTGATGCGCTCTATGATATCCTGGGTGACCTGAGGCAGACGCCGTCCCAGCGGGGTGCTCACCGCCTCGTAGAGGCTCATGTAGATCTTGTGCACCTGTACGGCAGGATCCCGTTCCAGGAGCCGGCGCACGGTCATCTCCGCGTTCTGCAGGTGCAGATCGTAGTCCGATCCGTAGCTGGTTGGCCCATCGTCGGCCACAAACGTCACCAGGGCCCGCCAGTCCCCCCAGCTGGAGCGGTCGGTCTCATAGCGGATGAGGCGATCCACAACGCGCTGCGCCTCGGCAATGCTCTGCACGGGCAGTCTCCCCACCGCCACATCGAGCCGCTCCGGTGACTCTCCCTCGCGCCACTCCCAGAGGCCCTCGTGATCGTCCAGGAGGCCGAAATAGTCGTCGCTCGTGTACGTACGCTCCCGCACAAGAGACTCCTCGCTCTGATAGGTCAGTATCCAGTTCTGCAGCGTGGGACTGGAGATCCCCCGGTAATCGTAGTGCCCGTCACCGAAGAGGAGCGCGTAACGCGGAGCCCACTCCGAACTCGGGGCCCGATCATAGAGGAACTTGAGAAAATCCCGTATCGCCCGGGGATCGGGCACTCCTCCGGAGAACTCGTTGAGCACTTCTTCTTGATAGACCACAAGCGGCCTCAGCCCCGTAGCGCGGCGATGCTCGGCCAATCGGCCGGCGGGCTCCGCAAAAGCGCGAGGCGTGATGATCACGTAATCGGGGTATTCTCGGATACCGTGCAGGTTCTGGTTGGCTACAGGCACGGCGTTTCCGGGCCGCAGGAACAGGCCGGCCGTGGCGTAAAAGGTGCGCACCTGACCCGCTTCGATGCGGACCTGAAAGATCGGGCTTGCCCCGCCGGACAGGGGACGAATAAGCCGCACATCCCTGTGCTCCGTCACATCAAAAATCAGGGGCTCGGCGGAGAACCCCTCCAGGCGGAACTCCACGACCCCTTCCCTCCCCTCCGGGGAACGAAACAGGAGCGTATCCCCGGAGGCCAGAAAGCGCCGAGGATAGCTGAGCTCGACCCAGTCCAGCCATCCGGTGCCGTTAACGGGCCCGTTATACTGCAGCTCCAGCCGGGAGCGCGCCAAGTTGGCGCCGGGCAGGGAAAAGGCGGCCTCCCGCTCATAGGCGGCCGGCCCATCGATACCGCTCAGCGCGGGCACGGGGGGAACCTGTACCCGACCCAGCAACTGACCGCTTTCGCGCAGCAGGAACTCGCTTTCCGGAATGGAGCGCGCGGCCACTTTGATTCGATACTGTATCGTCCCGCCCGGGACCAGGCCCGGCAGGGGCCGATCCCACAGCTGGCGGCTCGAAACCGTGGCATCCAGCCGGGGGCCCAGCCACTGGGTGCCGGACTCCAGGGAGGCCTCGGCTTTTTCGATTTCCGGCTCCCAGAAGAGCAACTCGGTAAACGAAGCGGGTCGAAGGGGGTTCGGCTCGGCAAGGGACTGCAGTACGGTCATGCGCCGTGCCGGCGCCCCGCCGTAGGTGAGAAAATAGAAGTTTTCCCGGGAGAAGAGGTGGATCCAGTGTCTCCAGCGCCCCTGCCCGGTAAGCGGATCCTGCTCATAGCGCCACCCATAGGGCCCCCGACCGAAGAAGAGCAGGTAGTCGTTCCCATCAAATCGCCCATCGTCGAGCCCCACCGCGTAGGTGGGCACTTCCTCCAGATCCGCCGGCCGGGGGGCGCCGGCCAGGGCGGGAAGCATCTCCCCCCCGTTACCGAAGATCCGGATGGTACGCGCGTCCACGTTGTCCGGATTGATCCCCCAGCTCTGCAGCAGAGCTCGATCGATGCGGTATATCCCCGTCCGTGTAACGGAGAATCGATACCAGGGGCCCTCGGCCAACACGCTGCGCGAAACAGCCAGATGGGGGTTGTCCGCTCTGAGCTGCGCAGAAGGTCCGTTTGGCATCTCCAGGACCACAACCAGACGGCGATAGCGATGCATCCGTCCGTTCTCAAGCCGGAAGGGATAAAGAAGGAGCTCGGCCTTCCACTGACGACGCTCCATGCCGGGCTCGGTCAGCCGTACGGGATCCTGCGCAAGGTACGCTTTCCAGGCACCCCAGGCCTCCAAAGCCGCCGCGGGCACAGAGACCGGATCCCGCTCGGCGGCCTCAATGCGCCATCGGGGTTTCTCTGGTCCCCGAAGGAGGATCTCCTGTTCGTAGACCGGCTGCCATCCGGTACGAAGCAGCCAGCCCAGCCAGGCCTGCAGATCCAGGACCTCCCCATCCGGCCACGGGGGAAGCTCAGGGGCCTGCCAGAGGATGCGTATAGCCTCAGGGCGGGAATCCAGAACGGAAAAGGACTGGGCTTTGCCGTACCGAAACAGACCCAGAAGGGCTATATGCAGCAATACCCACGCGCATCCGGCACACCGCATTCGGGTCCATCGCCGTCCCCCGGACGGAACTCGCTTCGGCATTTTTCCGGTAACCTGACTGTAATCGGCGCAACAGCTCGATAGGCGCGTGGGCTTTTCCGGGTGCGCCAAAATAGCCGCAACCCGCCGGGAAAGTCAAGGTTTTGCCTGCTATCCCCGAATCCTCTTATCCTGTAGGCCCCTGTATCGAGGCCAGGGAGACCGAGAGGATGGAGGCGACCCAAAGCGGTGCGGAGCTCTCCGTGGCGGGAACACCCGAGGAGGTGGGCACCTGCTGGTATCGGGTCTTCATAGCCCGGCAACGCTGTCTGCGGGGAGAGATCTCCTATGACGAGTACGCCCGTGAAGTAGAACGCCTCCTCCGGGCCGTCGAGAAACGCCTGAAGGAACTTAGGTGGGGTTCGGTGCCCAGGGAACTGCATCCAGCCGAACTGCTCGCCTTCATCCCCTGGGGGATCGGTCCGGGGGGAAGCAGGGAATGGTAACGGCCGTGCGTATCTTTGTCTGGCCAGTATAGGAAATGGAAGATGAGCAAGCAGCCCAAGACCGTATCCCAGTCGCGCGTGCGCATGACCGAGCTTGTCATGCCCAACGATACCAATCCTCTGGGCAACCTCATGGGCGGCCGCCTGCTGCAGTGGATGGACGTCTGCGCGGCCATCGCCGCTCAGCGACACTCCAACCGGATCTGCGTCACGGTATCGGTCGATTCCGTGGAGTTTCGTTCGGCGATCAAGCTGGGAGAGGTTGTCGTAATCGAGGGGGCGGTGACGAGGGCCTTTCGCACCTCTATGGAGGTGGGTCTGACGGTATATGCCGAAAACCCTTTTACCGGGGAACGGCGCCTGAGCAACCGGGCCTATTACACGTTCGTCGCGGTCGATCAGAACGGACATCCCATTCCGGTACCGGAGATCGTGCCGGAAACCCCGGAGGAAAAAGAGGAATACGAAAACGCGCTCAAGCGCCGCGAACTGCGCTTGCTCCTGGCTGGACGCCTCAAGCTCAGCGAGGCCGATAGCGCCCTGCGCGAAGACCTGTTGCGCATCCTGCACCGGGAATGAAGACGGAATATCCCTTCCACCGCTACGAGCCCCTTATGGAGGATCCGGAGGCGTTCTGGGCCTGTCTGGCCCGCCCGCTACCGGCCTGCCTGTGGGTCAACCCGTACAAGACCGATCCGGAGCGCCTGTTGGCCTCCCTTCGGGAGGAGGGCTATGAGCCGGAACCCCTGGGCTGGTATCCGGGCGCCTATCGCTTACCCGGTGTAGAAAAGCCGGGCGCTACGCTGGCCTTCGTAGCCGGATGGTACTATGTGCAGGAAGAGATCGCGCTCACGGCCGTGGTGGCGCTCGACCCCCAGCCCGGGGAGCGGGTGCTCGATCTCTGCGCCGCCCCGGGGGGCAAAACCGCTCAGATCGCCCTGCGCGTGGGGCTTGAAGGCACGGTCGTGGCCAACGAGTTTCACACCCGCCGCCTTTCCAGCCTGCGTGCCACGATCGAACGTCTGGGCCTGCCCCAGGTCGTAGTCACCCACCACGACGGAACCACTCTGCCGCTGCAAGAGGGCACCTTCGATCGGGTACTGGTCGACGCGCCCTGTTCCGGGGAGGGGACCGTGCGCAAACGCTCCTCCTCCTGGAAGGGGTACCGCCCCGCCTTCGTGGAAGCGGCTCAGCAGCTGCAGCGCCAGCTCTTGCAGCAGGCGTTGCGTCTGGTCAAGCCGGGCGGCGTGGTTGTCTACAGCACCTGCACCTATGCTCCGGAGGAAAACGAGGCCGTGCTGGATGCCGTGCTCGGCGACTGGGGTTATGTGGAGCCGTTTTCCATTCCGGGACTGCGCTTCCGCCCCGGCATCCGCCAGTGGAACGGGCGTACGTTTCGGGAGGACATCGCCCATGCCCACCGTTACTGGCCCCATCTCAACGATACGGGCGGGTTCTTCGTAGCCCGGATCCGGCGCACGGACCTGCCCATGCCGCAGGCAACGGCACGACGGCCCGAACCGGCCCGATACGACACGGCCCGCCCTTTGGAAGAAGACTCCCCCTTGCGGTGGTTTACCGAACGCTTTGGCCTGGATCGCAGTGGGCTGGCCCCCTTCCGGTTCTGGTCACGGGGCCGGGAAAAGATCTGGATGACGCGGGCGCAGACATGGCTACCGGAAGGGGTCAATCTGCATTCGGCCGGCATAGCCCTGCTACGCCGAACCCACTACAACTACAAACCGACCACGGCCGCCCTACAGTACTTCGGTCCGCAGATCCAGCGTAACGCGATCACGCTACAGCACCGGGATGAAGCCCGGCGTTTTGTAACCGGCCAGAGCCTGGTGTTGCCCGGCCCTGTAACCTGGGAGCCGGGATATGTGCAGGTGCGTTTTGGCCCCTATGAGCTCGGATGCGGATTGGCCAGAGGTACACAGCTACATTCCCAGATCCCCAAAGGGCTCTGGGTACTGGGGTCGGACTAAGCGCACAGCCCCGCGGGCAGGAAATCCGGCCCTTCCGTCCCCCTCACCGGTCCGGACAGCACAGCCTCCTCGGAGGAGAAACGCTACCGCCCCCCGGAAACCCAAAGACCGATCCGACAAGCACATCGGGCGGGCCTACTGTCCGGCTGGTGCCTCCCTCCCCGTGAGTCGGTACACCACCCGTCCCCCCACAATCGTATAGCGCACACGCACCTGAGGCCAGGCCTCCGGATCGAGTCGAAACAGATCCTCATCCAGCACCACGATATCGGCCCACTTGCCCGGCCGCAGGGACCCCAGGCGGTCGTCCTGGAAACCCGCGTATGCACTTGCAAGCGTATAGGCGTGCAGGGCTTCTGCCAGGGAGATCTTCTCCTCCGGCACCCAGCCTTCCGGGTGACGGCCGTCCAGGGTCCGACGCGTAACTGCCGCATACAGGCCCAGGATGGGGTTCAGCGGGGCCACAGGCCAGTCGGAGCCAAAAGCCAGACGGGCTCCGCTTGCGAGCAGGGAACGAAACGCGTACGTGTAACGGGCTCGCTCCGGTCCGATCCGACTATCGGCCCACCGGCCATCATCGATGGCGTGATACGGCTGCATGGAGGCGATCACCCCCTGGCGGGCAAATCGGGGGATTTCGCTCTGCCGGAGGTGCTGGGCATGCTCGATGCGGAATCGCCGATCCCGATTCCCCAGCCGTTCGGCCACCCGGGCGTAGACGTCGAGCAGATATTTGTTGGCGCTGTCCCCGATGGCGTGTATGGCCACCTGCAATCCGGCGCGATCGGCCCTTTCAATAAGGGAGTCCAGCCGCCCCAGGGGCAGTATCATGGCGTTGGGCAACCCCCGATTTGTCGGGTCATCCGTATAGGGATCGAAGAAGAGCGCAGTCGAAGAACCCAGCGAACCGTCGACAAACCCCTTGAGCCCTCCGGTTTTCAGCATGGGTCTGCGCAGGGGGGTGCGGCGCTCAAAAGCGATCAGGCTATCCACCGTGGGCAGGGGCATGAAATGATAGAGGCGAACGGTCAGCTCCCCACGCCGATCCAGGCTATCGAGTACGGGAAGCTCCGCCCAGGAACCCATGTTGTGCACGGCCGTCACCCCCAGACGATTGGCCTCCCGCATGGCGGCACGCAGAGCCTGCATGCGCTCTTCGAAGGTGGGTTCCGGGATCACCCGGTAGACCAGATCCATGGCGGCATCTTTGAGGATTCCCGTGGGCTCACCTGTTTCGGGGTCGCGCACGATCTGCCCGCCCGGCGGATCGGGCGTTCTTCGGGTTATGCCGGCCAGACGCAGGGCAAGGGAATTGGCCAATCCCATATGGCCGTCGTGGCGCGTAACAAAGACCGGAGTTTGGGAGGTCACGGAATCGATCCATTCTTTGCGCGGCAGCTGACGCGAAGGCCATTGCTGATGATCCCAGTTTCCCCCCGTAATCCACTGACCCGGTCGGAGACGACGGGCGTGTTCGGCGATGAGACGAATGAAATCCCACTCCGTGTGGGCATCGCGCAGTTCTACCCCGAGGAGCTGAAATCCCCCCTCGAAGAAGTGCGTGTGCGCATCGATAAAACCAGGCAAAACCAGCCCTCCACTGGCATCGAGCACCTCGGTCTGCGGCCCGATCAGCCGTTTGGCCATCGCCGCATTGCCCACATAGAGAATGCTATCCCCGCGGATGGCCACCGCCTCGGCCAAACTCTCCGGTCCCGGCTCCATGGTGTACACGCGCCCGTTCAAGATGACCAGATCAGCCGGATATCCAGGGGGACGGGCACAGGAGAGGAGAAAAGAACAACCCACTATCCATGCAAACCGGCGCATATATCCTCCCCCTCATCAAAGGTGGTATTCAGAGCCGAGGGCCGGGCTCGCCTCTATGAAGCCGACTCCTTTTGAGCGGACCGAGGTCGCAGCCAGCGCGTCCATTGCCGCCAGCGATCCCGAATACTGTGCCGGTTATTTTCCGGGGGATAGTCGTAGCCAAGCGGATAGGCCCTGTCCTTGTAGCGACGCAGGTATTCGAGACGATCGCGCAGTTGCTCGACAGGCACAAGCAACCGGGATTTATCGTAGATGGCTTCCTGTCGGTTCTGGAAGACGAAATCCCATTCGGGACTCATCACGATGGCCTCTTCCGGGCATACCTCCTCGCAATATCCGCAAAAGATGCATCGGAGCATGTTGATCTCGAACCGCACCGGATAGCGCTCCTTGGGATCGGCCGTCTCGCTGGCCTGCAGCTCGATGGCCAGCGGAGGACAGGCGCGCGCGCACAGGCCACAGGCCACACAGCGCTCCACCCCGTTTTCCACAACCAGTACGGGACGACCGCGGAAGGAAGGGGGCGGAATCCAGCGCTCCTCCGGATACTGTCGGGTAAACTTGGGGGCAAACAGCTGGCGAAGCGTATAGAGCATGCCCGCCAGAATAGAGGGCAGATAGAGTCGCTGCCAGAAAGAAAGCCGGCGCTCTTCAGGGGAACCCCATCGAAAACGGGCTTTCGGGTTGCGGTTGGCTACCGGGATCATGAAAAGCCTCAGTGCTTCACCAGGGCCAGCACCTGCACAAGCCCCCAGGCCAGGAGGGAGATCATCAGGGGTGCAACCAGCGCCCCGAGCGTGTACCAGATCCAGCGCACTCGCATAGGCTTTCGAAAATACCGCCTTTTCCCCCAACCCGGCAACGGCTCCTCGCATTCGGACTGATTCGAACCGTATTTTTGGCCGGGCAGAGAAATACGACGCACATGCGCTACCCGTTCTTTGAACGCCTCGCCGAAGACCTTCTGGAAATCCTGCGCACCCTTCCGTTTGAGGTACGCGCTTTTCGACGCTGGCAAGATGACTTGATCTTCGCCACGGGCATCGAGGCCGAACTCCACTATCGGCCAGATCGTGTTCCCTTTAGCATTGAGCTTCATGTAGACTGGGATTTCTTTCGCGAACAGCTGATAGCCCCCCGGTTTTTTTCGGACTGGAAGGCGGAAGAAAAGCCCGCGTTTCGGTCCGGCCGCCTGCGCCCGACGCTGGATTTCGAATTCATCTGGCGCTTCGATCGGGAAGCCTTTTCGGATTCTTCCCCGTATCCCGAACCGGAGACGGTGCGCCAGCGGCTGGATCAGCTCCAGCGAGCCCTGCTCCGGGTGCAGGAAGGCGATACCCTGCTGACGCGCTGGCATGTGGACATCTCCAGCGCCCCGCCGGCCCGCTTCGTAACAGCCGTGCTCTTTCTGGCTTATACGTGCGAAGACCTGAGCCTGCTCGGAGGCTGGACTGAGCTTGAGGAAGCGCTCCGCATACGGCTCGCATACCTGAACAGGGTTAGCGAGCTCTTTGCCGCAACGTTCAAGGGCGCTGGGTGACGGCCAGCTGATTCTGCACCCAGGCGTACAGCGCCTCCCGGCCTGGGAAACCCACCAGCCGATCCCGCTCCTGACCGCCCTCCAGCCATAGCAACGTGGGCACCCCCTGCACCCCGTAACGCGCGGCGATGCCGGGATGATGATCCACATTCACCTTGAGCACAAGCAGGCGACCCGCCCCATCACGAGCCACCTCATCGAGCACCGGAGCGAGCACCTTGCAGGGGCCACACCAGTCCGCGTACAGATCGACCAGAATGGGCACGTGGGCCTCGTTCAGCATGCGATCGAAATCCTCCGTCTGCAGCAGCCGATGAGGCAGCTCCATGCGCAGAGGTCGGCTGCAGGCATGGCACTTGGGACCATGCCCGATGCGATCCATGTCTACCCGATTCCATGCCAGACAGATTGGGCATCGGATCACCACAGTACGCGCCGCCATAGTCCCCTCCTAAACGAACTGAAGCCAGACGCGCAGCTCCTCCGGTAAGGAATCAGGATCGAGCTTCTCCCGAATCCCCGGATGATGAGGGATCTCTTCGAAGACCTGACGCACAAAGGCTTCAGCCTGCTCCAGGGTGGTGCGCACCTCGTGTACGGAGATCCCGAAGGCATTGGCCAGTTCCTCGTCTCCGAGGCCGTATACGTGGCGCAGGGTGAAGAGACGACGCCAGCGTTCGGGCATCCGCTCGAGGGCCTGAAGTACAATGCGCAGCAGATCGCGCACCTCGGTGTGCAGTTCCGGATCTATGGCCTGAGGATCGGCCACAATATCGGCCAGCGTCCAGTCCTCCTCCGGATGCAGAAAGGCGTAGCGCTCCTCGGCCGCCGCTGTGGCCGCCAGCTCGGGCTCGATTTCTGGCACGTCCATCTCCAGATGCACCTCCTCGCGCTCCGATTGCTGGACCAGATCCCTGAAGGCCTCCTCCATGGCCTGCCAGACGTGGCGCACCAACCAGGCGCGCAGGCTTACATGTTCGGGCCGGAGCTCCAGACCGGCCAGCGCCTTCAGGAGGCCGTTCTGCACGATGTCGCGCGAATCGAGCACGCTCGGATCGGGCATCCCGTTCTGGGCCGCCTTGATGGCAAGCTCGTGCCGCACCCACCGTTCCAGACGGGGCCAGAGCGCCTCTATGAGTTGACGGGCCTCTGCGGAGAGGCCCTCCGGTATCTGTTCCAAGGCGGGCTCCCAAACCGGCCGGGCCGGAAGTCGGCGCCTGCGCCGCAACGCGTGCGCCTTGCGGTGTAGATCCCGATACCGGCGCAGTTGCCCTTTGAGCTCATCGAAGGCCGTCTCCAGCGCGCTGGCCAGATCGTGCCCCTCTTCGCGGGCCACGGCCACAAACTGCGGCATATTCATGCGCAGCGTGATCTCATAGCGCTTCCGCTTCGGATAAAACTCGATCCCCGCCCGCAGATGCGCGCTCGAGACGTCTATGCCACGCAACAGGCGACGCAGCTGAGCCATCTCCCGACGCCAGAGGGCGCGCTGGCCCTCCGTGGGCTTGCATCCCTTCCAGAGCACATGCACGCGCATAGATTTCCCCTTTCCCGTTCCCGCTGCAGGCCCTCAAGCGGTGGACCAGAGGGGTGAAATCTGCCAGAAAATACATTCCGCCGCGAATCCTGCGCCAGGATGACAGCCCTCAGCGCCGGATCACCTCCTCCAGGGGCTTGCCGGCAAGATCCTCCGGGTACGGGACCCCGATCAGGCGCGCTATGGTGGGGGCGATATCCACACTGTAGACGGCTCGATCAGACCGCGCTGGGGGTATTCCAGCGCCCCAGAACACGATGGGTACATGTGTATCGTAGCGATACGGGGAACCATGCGTGGTGCCAAACGGGCGGGAGGTCACCAGAGACCGTTCCCCGTAGCGCAGCTGGAAATCCTCCCCCCGTGCGGGATGGTAACTGCGGCGAAAGTACCCCAGATAGGGCCGATCGGGCCCACCATCGCGCACGAGCTCTCGGCGAAAGTAGACGTCTACTATGGCGGGAACCTGGAGCAGCTCCTGGCGCACCTGGGCTTCCAGTTCCAGGCTGTCGACCCCGGCTCGCCGGGCGGCCGCGTAATTGAGGAAACCACCGGGCAGGAGGATTCGCTCTCCTATCCCCCAACGCTCGCGCAGGGTCCGGTCGATCCGGTCCAGCTCGGGCTGAATCGCCTCCGCGTAGAGCAGGCGACGGGCGGGAATGCCCCGGAACTGTTCGAGGAACTCCGGTAGTTCCAGCACCCCGTGATCTGCCGTAAGCACCACAAGCAACCGGTTTTTACCCACGCGACGCTCCAGCCGCTCCAGAAACCGCCCCAGTTCCCGATCCAGGCGAAGCAACTGATCGAGCAGTTCGTGGCTGTCCGGACCGAATCCGTGGCCCACGTAATCCGTGGCCGACAGGCCCAGGCAGAGCAGATCCGTCACCCCGCGCAGGCCCAGGTTTTCGGCCTCTATGAGCCGCCAGGCGAAATCCAGCGTATAGAAGTCCAGAAACGGCGTGTTGCCCACCTGTGCGGGCTTGCGCTTCGGATCGAACGGATGGGGAAAAGCCGTCGATCCGTTCCAGGGCGTTTCGGCCGGAAAGGCGTCCGGCCCCTGCCGGGCGTACAGGCTTTCGGGCGCCATGCGAGTCCAGGCTTCCGGAACCCGATTTCGGACCCAGTCCTGGGCATTGTACTCCCGAACCCAGTCGGGAAGCCGGGACAGGTAATAGGAAGAGCTCACCCACCGACCGGATCGGCTTTCATACCAGTAGGCCGCATCGGCCCGGTGCCCGCCCAGCAGGATGGCCGCACGGTCCTTGCCGGATACGGAGATAACTCGGGAACGGGGAGAGGCGGCCTTGAGCCAGTCACCTATGGTGCTCCGGAGCAGGTTCCGGGGCGACACCCCACCCCCCAGCCCATCGACGGGCAGGGCGGCCGAATCGGCCACACAATACACAGAGCGCCGGCTTCGGGGATCTATCCAATCGTTTCCGTGGATACCATGCTGGCGCGGGTAGGTACCCGTGGCGATAGTGGCGTGGCCCGGACCGGTTTCGCTGGAGGCGTAGTTCAGATCCGCGTTCGCATACCACAGACCCTCTTCAAAGAGCCGCCTGAGCCCGCCTGTGAAATACGCTCCGAAGCGATCCGGATAGTCGCCCCGGAATTGATCGATGGAAATGAGCACCACCAGCCGGGGGGGCTCCTGGGCCAGGGCCTCACCCCGGAGGGCGGCCGTAAGGAGCAGAGCGAGCGGTAGGATGTGCATTATGGCCTCCTGATCTCTTCATTACAGGGCTTCTCCCCGACGCCAGCGCTCCACGCGTCGGTACCACTCTCGTTCGTAGTAGAGCTGGCGCTGGAGGATAAAGTGCTCAAAGGGCTGATCGGCTCCGTAAGGCCGCGCGCGCTGAAAAACAAACACGTTGACCGGGTCGTTTTCCGCGTACGTATAGCGCCACACCTCATAATCCAGCGTGCGATCCACCCAGAGCGGGGCGCCAAAGACGATGTAAAGCATACCTCGGTCGGTCTTCCAGCCCTCTTTGTGCCCGGAAAAGAGCAGATTGGCCTCCTCGACCCGGCTGTAGTAGGCGCGCATGACGACCTGCGCCTGCGCCTCGGAAGCAAACAGACTGCCCCAGAAGCGATCGAATTCCCGCCGCCGCTCCTCCTCGGTGCTGGCGGCTTGCAGGCGACGCCATTCGGCGGGGGTGGTGATGTAGTAGAGGGGGCCGATGAGATCTTCCCAGGTGGTCAGATGCGGAAAGCCCGGACCGCGCACCGCGAAATCACGCCGATGCTCCAGCCGTCCTGTTCCGCCGCGGTCTACAGCCAGGATCTCAATCCGGTAGTTGCCCTTCTCCAGGCGAGGAAGCAGAAACTGCATGGTCAGCTCCCCCTGCAGGCCGCGCAGGGTGCGCCGCACCTGCTGGATGGTGTCCGCCCGGGCGTAGTCGATCCCCAGATAGGCCAGGGATCCATAACCCGGACTGACCCAGAACGGCGGGGCAGCGATCGAGGTATCGCTTCGGAAACGAAGCAATCGGAAGCGCACATCGAAGGTGGCCTCCGGTCCGGAGAAAAAAATCTGGCTGGTGACGCGCACCGAGTCCGCATCGGCCGGCACGTACTGGGCCGGATGGGGCTCAAATCGGCCCTCCGGAGTGCGCACCTCCAGCCGGGGCCGGCTGATCAGGACCCGCTGGCGAGACAGGTCCGGCACCTCGGCCTGCTGCAGGCGGCGGGCGCTTTTGCGCGTTTCCGCATCCGTGATGATGACCTCCACCTGATAGGTTCCGGATCGAAGCGGGATTCGGCGATAGAACCGAACGGGTTCGAAACGCTGGGTCTCTTCATAGCGTCGGACCACGACGGAATCCAGGCCGGATTCCTGCCAAACAGGCAAACGGCTGGAGCGATCCAGCACGCGCACGGCCCATTCGTACCGGGCCACGAAGCGGTCTCCGAGGCGATTGTAGATGAGCCCGGCCCGACTGATGCCGATGTAGAGATCCAGCCCCGGCTTGCCCTCAAGCAAAGTGCCGATGGCTTCGATGTCGAAGTTCGGCACCCCGAGCTCGTAGGTATAGGTGCGCGCTTGTCCATCCTCGCCCAGACGGCCGACCCCTGCACATCCCACCAGAACCAGGAGCGCTGTACACCAGAGCGAACGCATGGCCTCAGGGCTCCTCGAGCAGACGTTCGATCCAGGCTCCGGCCACCACATCCTCGCCTTCGTAGAAGACCACGGCCTGACCTGGCGTGATGGCCCGCCGGGGCTCATCGAAGCGCACATAGAGCCGATCTCCCTGCCAGTGGGCCACACACGGGGCGCCTTCGTCCCTGTAGCGGATTCGGGCCCATCCCCGTCGGGGTTCGGTAAACGGAGGGTATTTGACCGCATTGGCCCCCATGGCCAGGAGCGCCCGTTGGAGGAGTTCCTCCGCCTCTCCGACATAGACCGTGTTCGTCTCCGGGTCGATTCGAGTCACATACAGAGGGCGCCCCCGAGCCAGCTTCAGGCCTCGGCGCTGGCCGATGGTGTAGAACGGATACCCTTCGTGTTCCCCCAGGACCGTACCATCGCGCAGCCGCAAGGTGCCGCCGCGCAGCCGCTGGCTCAGCTCCGGAACGCGGGTGCGCAGAAAGCGACGATAGTCGTTATCCGGAATAAAACAGATCTCGTAGCTATCTCGCTTGCCGGCTACATGCTCCAGGCCGTACTGAGCGGCCAGTTCCCGTACTTCGGGCTTGGTATAAGAACCCAGGGGGAACAGGGTGCGGGCCAGCTGCTCCTGGGAAAGCCCCCAGAGCACATAGGACTGGTCTTTGTTCAGATCGCGGCCCCGATAGAGCACATACCGATCGCCCTCGCGGCGAATGCGGGCGTAATGGCCTGTGGCGATATACTGACAGTCCAGCATATCGGCGCGGCGTAGCAGAGCCGCCCACTTGATGTGCGTGTTGCACAGAATACAGGGATTGGGCGTGCGCCCGGCCAGATACTCCGAGACAAAACGCTCGATAACCCAGTCGCCGAACTCCTCTCGTATGTCCAGTATGTAGTGCGGAAAACCCAGGCGCACGGCCACCCGGCGCGCATCCTGAATATCGTCCAGGGAACAACAGCCCGCGCTCCGCCCCCCCGCGGAGAGCCCGCCCGTGGCGTAGTCCCAGGTTTTCATCGTCACCCCGATGACCTCATAACCCTGATCGCGCAGAAGCGCAGCGGCGGTGGAGCTATCCACACCCCCACTCATGGCGACCAGCACACGACCCATGCGGCTCATAGGCGGCTCTTCCGTTTCAGACTCGCTCTTATACCCCCCGGTCGGGCCGAACCGTTCCCTATCCCCATCCGGACATCCATCGGCCCGGGCGCCGAAAAAATAGGCTCACCCCTCCCAGACCGACCACAAGCAAGACGCTGTAGGCGGCCGCGCCACCGAAATCGAACAGACGCAGATAGGAGAAGATCTCCACGCTCACGGGCCGATTGGCGTAGGTATAGAGCAGGATGGAGGCCACGAATTCCGTGGCCGCCTGTACGAAAACAAGCCATCCACCCCCCAGCAGGGCGGGCCCCAGCAGGGGAAGCACCAGCCGGCGCCACAGATACCCCCTTCGAGCTCCGAGGGTGCGCGCGGCCTCCAGCAACCGATCCTGCACCGCCTCCCATCCGGAGGCAGCGGCCTGAACCCCCAGGGGAAGGGTGCGTACAAAATAGGCCAGAGGCAAAATCCAGAACGTGCCCACCAGAACCTGGGAAAGGGTAAAGGGATGGGGCCTCGAAAAGGCGGCCAGCAGCTGAATGCCCACCACGGTTCCGGGCAGGGCATAGGGCAACAGGCAGAGGGCCAGCAACAGGCGTCCCCCGGAAAGGCGCCGGGCCAGATACGCCACCACCACCCCCGTGAGCAACACGGCCCCCGTGGCCAGCAGGGCCATCTGAAAGCTGGACCACAGGGGCTGAAGTGCCTCGGATCGACTCAGAATATCCGTGTAGTGGCGTATCGTCCAGCGCGACAACCCAGAAGAAAGCCACTGTAGGGGGTTTTCCTGAAACGAAAAACCAAAGAGCAACAGCAAAGGCGCACAGACGAAAAGCCCGTATCCCCCGGCGAACAGCCCGCCCAGCAAACGCCCCGTGCGGGACAACGAACGTCGGAGGGGACGAGGACTGCCTTTGGAGGCGCTTTTCATCGGCGAGACCGTGCCCTCCAGCAACCCGAAGAGGATCAGCCCCACAAGCACAAGCACCACAGACAGAGCCGAGGCGGAGGGCAGGTCTCCGTTGAGTTTGTAATAATAAATCTGCGTGGTGAGCACCCGCTCATCGAAGGCGAACAGCAAAGGCGCTGTAAACGAGGACATCGAGACAAGAAAGATGAGCAGCGCGGCACGGCGCCAGGCCGGCCAGAAAACGGGCAACGTCAGACGCACGAACCGGCGCACCCCTCGAACCCCCAGTAGAGCGGCGGCCTCCCACCAAGCACCGTCGACCTGCTCCAACCGGGCGCGCGTAAACAGGTAGCCGTACGGGTGCAGGGCATAGACATGCACCAGCCAGACGGCCAGCATACCGGGCAGATGCAGGGCCATCCAGCCCCCCTCGAGAAGCAGATAAAGGGCCACTACACCGATCAGCGGAGGCAACGCCAGAGGCCACAACGCTACGATCTGCACCCACCCCCGACCGGGGATGCGGTAGACCCCAACGGCCCAGGCCAGCATCGCGCCCAGCGGCAGGGCGCCCAGCACGGTAGCCAGGGAAAGGATGAGAGAATTCCAGAGCGCCTCCTGATTGACCGGCAGTGCGAGAACCCGACGAAGGGAGGGAAGCCCGAGCTCGAAGACCCGAAGCTGGGGATAGAGGATGTAGGCAGATAGCCAAGAAGCGATCCCCACAGCGAGCCCCGGTAGGAAGAAGCGCCTCACGGAGAGCCGTTCCACACCTCCTTTGCCCCCTCCAGAAGCCGCAGGTCCCGGAGCCGCAGCTGCAGGCTCGGTATCCCGTTGTAGACGTTCTCCTCGATGCTGAAGACGATCGACACCGGCCTGCCCTCCCGCGCCCGACGCACCAGGGGATAGAGCTCATGCATCTGGAAGCCGATCACCTCGAAAGTCGGCCCACCAGGCTGATCGACGGTGAACTTCAGGTGCCCGGATCCCACAATAGCGGGCATAGAGCGCACGCGCACATTGTGGGCCACAAACAGGGGCTGCATGTTCTGAGGACCGTAGGGAGCAAACTGCTGGAGCACCTTCCAGAAGCGGGGGGTGATGTCGCGCAGCTCCAGCGGGGCGTCGATGCGCAGCTCGGGTATGAGCAGCGTCTCATCGAGCGTCTCCCATACAACGGCATTGAAACGCTCCTGAAAGGCGGCCACATTTCGGGGCTCCAGGCTCATGCCCGCCGCGTATCGGTGTCCGCCGAACTGCAGCAGCAGATCCTCGCAGGCCCGGATGGCGGCAAACAGATCATATCCCTCGATACTGCGCGCCGAACCCTTAACCAGCCCGTCAACAGCCGTCAGCATCACCGTGGGCCGATAGAAGCGCTCCACAAGGCGGGAGGCCACGATCCCGATCACCCCCAGAGGCCAGTGGGGCTGATAGAGAACCAGCCCCCGATAGCCGCGCGCGATGAACTCCTCTTCGGCCAGACGCACCGCCTCTTCATGGGTGCGGTCGTCGAGCTCGCGACGCTGCCGGTTGAGCTGCTCCAGCAGCTCGGCCAGCTGGGAGGCCTCCTCGGTGGACCGGGCGATGAGCAGCTCCACGGCCACCCGGGCATCCCCCATGCGGCCGGCGGCGTTAATGCGGGGCCCGAGCATGAAGACGATCTGATGCGTGCTCAGCTCCCCCGCTCGCAAACCGGCCCGCTCGATAAGGGCCTGCAGGCCGGGACGGGGATTTCGGTTGAGCCGCTCCAGCCCCAGACGCATGAGCACCCGGTTCTCCTCCACCAGCGGCACAATATCGGAGGCCGTCGAGACGGCCACCAGGTCCAGATATTCCTCCGCCAGCATGGGATCGAGCCCCAGCTCCTGCAGGGTGGCCTGAATGAGCTTAAAGCCCACCCCACAGCCGGTAAGCTCTTTGAACGGATAAGGACAATCCGGACGCTTCGGATCCAGCACGGCCAGTGCCTCAGGCAACAAGGGGCCGGGTTCGTGATGGTCACAGATAATGAGGTCGATTCGACGCCGGCGGGCCTCCTGCGCCTCCTCCAGGGCGGTAATCCCGCAGTCCAGCGCCACGATCAGCCGCACCCCCAGCGCATCGGCCTGCTCAATACCAGCCAGATTGAGCCCGTATCCCTCCCGATAGCGGCTCGGCACGTAGTAGGAAACCGGCACGCCAAGGCTTTTCAGAAACGTGTACATCATCGCCGTGGCCGTGGTGCCGTCGACATCATAGTCCCCGTAGACGAGCACGGGCTCCGATCGGCGCACCGCCTCGGCCAGCCGGCGCGCGGCCGGCTCCATATCCCGCATCAGGAACGGATCAAAGAGCTCCCCCCAGTGGGGTCGAAAAAACCGACGTGCCTGCTCGAACGTACGCACCCCCCGGAGCGCCAGCACCCGGGCCAGAGCGGGACTGATGTTGAGCAGGCTGACGAGCCGCTCAACCACAGAGGGATCGTCTGGGCTCAGCAGGCTCCATCGAAATGCGGGCATGTCTATGTCGGATCTGTTTTCCCATCGATCGGAAAGGTGAGGCCTCAGGCTATATTTTCGCAACCCTCGGGCTTTCGGACGATGAGCAAAAGCCCCGCACCTGTGGGGTGGTCCATCCGCACATCGAGGGCGTGTAACAGCAACCCCACGGGCAGGGCGAAAAGATAGTAGAGGGCAATAAGCGGCCAGGCCATCCTGCGCTCCAGCCAGGGCAGCGGCCAGCGGATGAGCAGCCTCCAGGCCCACTGGCCCGGCCAGCCGTAGGTGTAACGGGCCTCCATGGGATGCAGACCCAGAGCCCGCAGGCGCTTCAGGAGCTCGTCGCGATTATAGCCCTCCCGGGCATGTTCTTCGATGAAGCTCCCCTGGCCGGGCTGCTCCACGCCCGACCCTCCCTGATCGGAGGGCGTATTGAGGAGCAGATATCCCCCCGGGCGCAACATGGCCGCCATGGCGCGCAAAGCGGCCTCATCATCCGGAATATGCTCCAGCACGTCGACGCAAAGGATGAGATCAAAACAGGGCTCGGCGGTGCCAAAACGCTCCAGATCGGCCAGCACCCAGTAGATGCGCTCTTCATACGGGGGACGATGCAGAAAACGCCTGGCGCTCTCCAGATACGTTTTCTTCACATCCAGGGCCAGCACGCGCGCCTGAGGCCAGTAACGCAGTATACGCCAGGCGTAGAGGCCAAAACCCGTGCCCGCATCCAGAGCCCAGAAGGGATAGCGGGGCATTAGGGGACGCAGCCGGCGCAGGGCGCGCCGCAGATGCCAGTTGCGCAACAGCAACAAGTCCGACAGGGCGTAAAAAAGCCGCTGCCCCCAGGGCCGGTTTCGGGTAAAACGGGCTATCCGATCCTTGAGGAGCTCGTAACGCATGCGGTTAGAATGCGTTCCACGGCTTCGGTGATGTCTGAGACCACATAATCGGCGATGGTATGCTCGGCCTCCTGCGCCCCGTATCCGGTGCGCACCAGCAGGGTAGTCATGCCCAGCGCCCGCCCGGGCAGGAGATCGCTATTGCGATCCCCGACCACGAAACAGGCCCGGGGGTCCAAGCACCAGTCCCGAATGGCGCGCTCGAACATGCCCGTCTGCGGCTTGCGCCAGGAACTGGAACGCCGGTAGGCGGAGACGATTCCCTCCGGATGAAAGGGGCAGTAGTAGAAGGCGTCGATCCAGGCCCCGTGGGCGGCCAGCTCCTGCTGCATGCGCTCATGCAGGCGAAGGACGTCCTGCTCGGTACAGCGACCACGGGCCACCGCGGCCTGATTGGTCACCACAATGACCCGGAACCCGGCCTCGTTGAGCTGCCGGATGGCCTCCGGAGCGCCGGGAATCCAGGAGAAGGCCTCCCATCGGCAGACGTAGTGCCGCTCCACGTTCAGCGTACCGTCTCGATCCAGAAAAACGGCCCGATTCATGATTGCTCCGTTCCGAATAGCTCTCGTTCCACGATGGCGCATATTAGATGCCCGCAGAGCTCATGTCCCTCCTGAATGCGGGCTACGTCTCTGGAGGGGATCACGACCAGATAATCGCACCAGGTGCTCAGCACACTCCCCCTGGCGCCGGTAAAGCCCACCGTCACCGCTCCGAGGGAGCGGGCCACCTCGAAGGCGCGGATCACGTTCTGCGAAGAGCCGCTGGTGGAGATGCCGACGACCATGTCCCTTGGGCTGAGCAGACCGGCCAGAGGACGGGCGAAGACCCACTCGTAGCCGAAATCGTTCCCGATAGCCGTAATCTGGGAGCTGTTCGTGGTCAGCGCGATAGCGGGCAGGGCGGGACGATTGAGATAAAACCGACCGGAGAGCTCCGCCGCCCAGTGTTGCGCATCGGCCGCGCTGCCGCCGTTGCCGAAGAAGTAGACCCGCCCCCCGTCTCGGAAGACGGAAACCATGCGCAGCGCGATCTCCAGGAGGGTCTCCCGCATCTCTAGGACGGCCTCCTGCACGCGGCGTGCCTCCAGAAGCTGATCCTCGATCCACTCCAGGTACTTTACTGCCGTGTCCATGTCTGCATCCCCGAGTCCGTAAAGCCAAAGTGCATCACCTGCGCGCCGTGGTATTCGAGGGCGCGGATCACGTCGTGCCGCCGGTGAAATTCCGTGAAGAAAAACATAAACCCGCCTCCGCCGGCTCCGGAGATCTTGCCCCCCAGCGCGCCCGCCTGGCGCGCGGCTTCATAGAGCTGGTCGATGAAGGGGTTGGAGATCTTATCCGAGATGCGCTTCTTCTCCATCCAGGCCTCATGCAGCAGAAGCCCAAACTCCCGGAAGTTGCCCGTCAGCAGGGCGCGCTTGAGCTCTACGGCGAATTGTTTGGTGCGGTCCATGGCCTCGACGGATTCCTCCCGACCCTGACGGTAGTTCTCGATCTGGCTCTCAATGATCTGCGCCGAATATCGGCTCCGACCCGTATAGGCGAGCACCAGGGAGTATTCCAGCTCGCTGATCCACTCCGGAGGCAGGCGCAGGGGGTTGACCAGCACCAGGTCGCCGTAGAACTCCATGAAGTTGAACCCCCCGAAAGCGGCCGCGTACTGGTCCTGCTTGCCCCCCTTGATGCCCAGATCCAGGCGCTCGATCTCGTAGGCCAGCTGGGCGATCTCGTATCGATCCAGGCCCAGCTGCAGCCAGGCGTCGAAAGCGCCAATGAGGGCCACGACCATCGTGGAGGAGGCGCCCAGGCCCGACCCGGGGGGGCAATCGGTGTGCGTGTAGAGATCGAAGCTCAAGCGCAACTGATCGATCCCCAGGCGCTGGATGACCCCCCTGGCCAGGTCCATTTCGTAGTGAACCGGCGGAGGCCCTTCATCGACGCGGTAGGAAACGGTTTGCTCGTAATCGAGCGAACGCAGCGTGATGCGCCCCGTATTGTTGGGCACGATCGTCACGTACGCATAGCGATTGATCGTGGCATTGAGCACCAGCCCTCCGCGTTCGTCCGCATACGGAGAGACATCCGTGCCCCCTCCCCCGAAGCTGATCCGAAGCGGCGCCCGGGCGCGGATGATCAGACCGGTTCGCAGGAGCTCTCCCCCACCGTGTCCACGTTGGATCATGCGCAAACCCCGGTCGATTTTCGCCTGCAGTTCCGGAGCCATATACTCCCCCATAGCCCAGCGTTGCCCCGAGATGTCGGCGGACGTCTCATCTTGAGACGCCCCGTACGCAGTTGAATATCACCCTGTATGGCCGAGTTCCGGAAAAAGCCCAACGGCTAGGTTCTCAGGGCCCACGTTCCGGTTCGTGCCCGACCGGGGTGTATGCGTCAAATATCGTGCGCATAGCGGGCCAGAAACGCCTCGGCTCGGGAGTAATCTTCTGGCACACCGATATCCAGAAAGGCGGCCTCAGGGAAGGGGACGGCGTACACCCCCTGACCGATCCAGCGGGGAAAAAGCTCGCGCTCCAGCGAACAGGGCCGATGCGAGGGCATCTGCCGCAGAAGGGTGCGCTCAAGCACATAAAGCCCGGCATTGATCCAGACAGCCTCCCCCGAGGCAGGTGCCTTCTCCAGGAACGCCTCCACCCGTCCGGTTTCCGGATCGAAGCGCACCGTTCCATAGCGATTGGCCTCTTGCAACCGTACGAGTGCGATCGTGGCCTGCGCCCCCGGTCGGTTCCGGTGCGCCTGCCAGAGCTTGCGGAGCGATCCGGTAAAGAAGGTGTCCCCGTTGAGCACGAAGGCGCGCTCCAGCTCGGGCACCTGCTCGAAGACATAGGCCACGGCTCCGCCGGTGCCCAGCGGTTCGGGCTCGCGGATGCTCTGCACCTCAAGCCCCCCGGGCACGCACTCCCGGAGGGCCTCTTGGACGCGTTCGGCCTGGAAGCCGGTGCTCAGCAGGACCCGACGTATCCCCTGAGCCCGCAGGTTGTGCAGCACATAAGCCAGAAAAGGACGGCCCCGGATCGGGGCCAGCACCTTGGGTGTTTCCCCCAGCACGGCACGCAGGCGAGTACCCAGGCCGCCTGCCAGCACGATGGCGCATGCCTCGATCATGGGCGCAGAAGATCTTCGATCGCTTCCACCAGTCGATCCCAGCTGTACCGGGCCCGGAGAAGGCCAATAGCCGCTCGCATACGTTCTCCCTCCTGGGGAGAACGGAAAAAGCGCACGATCGCCTCGGCCATCGCCTTCGGGTCGCGGGGGGGCACAAGCAGGCCTGTCTCCCCATCCCGGACGAACTCCGGCAGTCCACCGACCGCGGTGGCCAGCACGGGCCGCTCCAGCTGCATGGCAATCAGGCCCACTCCGCTCTGGGTGGCCTCCAGGTAGGGCAAGACAACCAGATCGGCGGCGGAGAAAAACAGGCGAACCTGCTCGTTGGGTATGTACTCGGGGTAGAAGCGCACCCGATCCCCCAGCCCCAGACGATCTACCGCCTCCCGGTAAGGGCGCTCGTCCTCGTAGAACTCCCCCGCTACAAGCAACAGCAGATCCGGTAGCGCCCTACTGGCCGCTGCGACGGCCTCAAGCAACAGCCCGAGGCCTTTATACGGGCGCACATAGCCGAAAAAGAGCAGAATCGGCACATCGGGAGGCAGACCCAGCGCGCGCCGGGCCTCGCCGGTGGGCACCGGATCCCCGAAGAGCGTGTAGCGGGGATGTTCGATTATTCGAAACGGCCTCTGCAGGCCAAGCCCGCGAACTTCCTCGGCCACGGCCCGGGATAGAAAGAGAAACGCCTCACAGGAACGCAGGAAAAAACGGCTCAGCGCGTGATCCCCTAGATGGCGCTCATGAGGCAGCGCGTTATCCACGATGGCCAGCACGCGGATCCCGGCGCGACGCAGCAGACGGGCCATGACGCCAAAGGCGGGGGCGAAAAAGGGCATCCAGTAGCGAAATATAACGGCCTCCACCCCAAGGGATCGGATCCGATAGGCGGCCTGAAGCCACGTCCAAGGCAGAAGCGTATCGATCCATCGCAGACCCGCTATGGCATCGGCCCGGGGCCGATCGTACTGCGTACGCCCCGGAAAGAGCCAGTCCGGATACTGTCTGCGAAAAGTCACCAGCACAGGCTCGTGCCCCCGGGCCTGCAGGGCCCGGTACAGCGCCTCCTGAAAATGCACCAGTCCTCCGCGATACGGATAGGCCGGTCCCACAAGAGCGAGCTTCACCGGAGCTCCTCCCGCACCTGATAGGCTCCCCGTTCCATCTCCGGCCGGATGATCATCTCCCCAAGCAGGCCGGTGGCAAAGAACTGCACACCCAGAATAAGGAGCAGGATCCCCAGGAAAAGCAGGGGCCGGTTGCTCAGGGGCCTGCCCTGCAACCATTCCAGGGTCAGGTAAGCGTTGATGAGCAAACCGAGCAGGATAAAGGCCGTGCCGAGGGCGCCAAAAAAGTGCATGGGCCGGCGCACGTAACGGGTTAAGAAAGTGACCGCGATGAGATCCAGAAACCCGTGCAGGAATCGGCTTACCCCGAACTTCGTGCGGCCGTATCGGCGCGGATGATGACGCACGGGCTTTTCCGTGATCCGATCGAAGCCCTCCCATCGGGCCAGAACGGGAATGTAGCGGTGCATCTCTCCATAGACGCGAATCTGCTGGACCACCTCGAGCCGGTAGGCTTTAAGTCCGCAGTTGAAGTCGTGCAGAGGGATACCGGAAACAATACGGGTGACCCAGTTGAAAAGCCGGGAAGGAATGGTTTTCGAAAGCGGATCCTGCCGCCTCTGCTTCCACCCGCTGACCAAGTCGTAGCCCTGCTCGAGGATCTCGATGAGCGCAGGGATTTCGGTCGGGTCATCCTGCAGGTCGGCATCCATCGTGACGACGTAGCGCCCCTGGGCGCGGGCAAAACCGGCGGCCAGAGCGGCGGATTTGCCGTAGTTGCGCCGGAAGCGCACCCCCTTGAAGGCCGGATTGCGCTCGTGGATGCGACGGATGACCTCCCAGGACCCGTCGGTGGACCCGTCGTCTATGAGCCAGACCTCATAGCGATATCCGGCCTGCATGCAGACCTGTTCGATCAGGCGGGCCAGTTCTTCCAGGGATTCGGCCTCGTTAAAAAGAGGCACGACGATGGAGAGGTCCAGGGGGGAGTTCACCATGGGCGCAGGATCTGTGCTCGACACGATTGCGAAGATACGGGCCGCCGCGTATTTTTTACGAACCTTTTGGGCCCGTAGCTCAATGGGTTAGAGCGGCGGACTCATAATCCGCGGGTTGCAGGTTCGAGTCCTGCCGGGCCCACAGTAGGGACGCCTGCGCGTCCGGTTTCCGTTCCTGCGGCGGCACGTCTGCGGCAACCGATCCGGAGCTGATTACAGCCCCCCGCTCTGGCAATCGGGAGAAGGGCTTTCCGGCCGAGACGAGACCTGGCAAAGGGGCGGGCCCGGAATCCTGGAGGTGGACAGCGGTCTGCTGCGTAGCCCGGAAAAAGAGGGCCCGCTGATCGTCGCAGGGGCATACACAGACCCCGGGGCCTGAGCGATGGCCCTCGGCGCAGAGTGCGGCCTGAGGTGCGCCTCGGGCCGCCTTCGTCAGGCGCCTGTTCAGCGGACCAGGACGACCTTGCGCGCGGGCAGGGCCTCCTGGGCCGTGCGCAACCGATAGAAGTAGACCCCGCTGGCCAGCTCTCCGGCGCGAAGCGTCGCGGTATGCCATCCGGGCCCAAGCAGCTCCCCATCTATGAGTACGCGCACGCGCCGGCCCAGCAGATCGTAGACCTCCAGCCAGACGCGCTCGGCCCGGGGCAGCCCGAACCGGATATGCGCTTGGGTGCGGAAGGGATTCGGATAGGCGGGGTCCAGCTGCAGGCGATCGGGCACCTCGGGGCTTTCTTCGTGCGCGTAGGTGGCCGTATTACGCTCCACCAGCTGCAGAATCCCCCGTGGATTGGTGAGGTTTACCTCGGCCCAGGAGGCGCGTGACAGGTCCGGTCCCAGCTCTTGGGGCCAGGAGGAGGGGTTAGTCCAGTAGAGCAGACGCCGCGTACCCCGGGGGGCGGAATCGGCCTGCGCCACATAGAGGCGCACCGTGATGGGCCCGGAGAGCCGGGGCATCTGCAGGCCTGCCTCATCGAGCACCGTGTAGGCCACCATCGGGCCCAGCTCCCTGTAGATGTTCATGCGATATGGCTTCAAGATGACCAGGGCGGAGAGGGAGTCGAGCTGTTCAAGTTGGATGCTCGGGGCCGCTCCGCTCAAGGCGCTCTGCGGAGCGCGAGCTTCTGCCAGAGGGGCCGTCTGCCTGCCCAGGCGGCTGTAGATCGTCTCTTTTGGCCCCTGAGCTAGGACCTGCATGGATCCCAGCCAAGTCAGGTAGCTCGAATCGGGCAGCGGGCCATAGCGGGCCTGGAGCCAGAGCAACGCATTCGGGCTTTGATTCCCGAGCCGGTACGTCCAGGTCCAGCGTCCGGAACCGTCGCTTTGCACGGTACGGGTGATGAGGCTATCGGGCCAGTTGAGCGTAATCAAGACGGGGGCGCCGGCCATGGGGGTGCCATCCCGATTCCAGAGCTGGCCGGAGAGCTGGACAAGCTCCCCGGGCTGATAGCGGTCGCGCTCCAGTTGAGCCTCCAGATGGGGGCCCAGGACGCGCACGACCACGTCGCGCCGGAGCCCATCGGCCTCCACGGACAGGCGGACCTGCCCAGGCCTCCGGGGCTGGAGCAGAAGCAGGGAATCTCCTTCCACGGAGACGGAGAGGATCTCATTATGCTCGCTCTGGGCCCGCAGCGTCTGCGGAAAGAGCGAGACATCTCCCTCATAGAGCGTTCTCACCCCCCATCGTTGGGGAACGCCGACGGGGATGGGGACCTCTTGCGGGGTCCCGGAAGAATCTACGGGAAACAGGTACAGCCTGCCAACCGGAGGACGCTCCTCCAGGCCCAGCGGCACGTTGCGGATCGGATCCAGCAGCAATCGGGCGCGCCAATTGGGACGGGCCTGTCCCTGCCAGGACCAGAGCAGGGTCTCCTGACCGGTGCTATCGACAGCCACCCACTCAAGCCGGAACGGTCCGTCTCCGGTGCCGAAGAGCAGCACATGCCCTCTGCCCAGGGGGGGAAGGCGAAGCTGCTCGGTATGGGTGGAGTCATCGCGCCAGAATGTGGCTCCGGGCAGGAAGCTATACTGGCGGCCCCGGGCATCCTGGCCCACGAGCAATCCGGAAGAATCGGCGGCCACGGCGGAAAGCGGGGAGAAGATTTTCAGCTTCCAGAATTCCGTGCGGAAAGCGTCCCGGGCGGCCAGGGAGCTGGTGTAGCGGCCGAAGGCGTTCTTGATGGCCTCTTGAGTCTGAAGGGCGGCCGTGGGCAACTCGGTGCTGTAGAGCCGGTAGAGCGTCTGCAGGTCGTAGAGGATGAAGCCGAATCGGGTGATGAGCTTTTCGATCACATCCACGGCCAGCGCAATCGGGGCGGCTGAGCCGGCGGTAGCGAGGGTGGCGATGCTGCCTGCGGCCCCGATGATGGGCTCGATGAAGTCCTTGATGATCGTCTCCGACCAGAATCGGGTCCGGTACATGTCGGCGGACAGGCGGTCGAGCCAGGCAACGATCCGCCCTGTCCGATCCCGACTGGCGCTTATATCCTGTTCGTAAGCCCCCCGGTACTTTCCATATCCATATTTTCTTGCATATTCAACAGATCGTATTTTTTCCCAAAATGCCACCTCCATGTTTTTGATATAAATATTTTTATACAATTCTTCGTTCAATTTTTTGTAGTCATCATAATTTTTCTTTACTTCATTCAGAATTAAAAATATTTGCGATGACAACTGTCTGATATTATCTATAATCCCAACGTTTTCTGCAGCCATTAAGGATATGTTTCGCATAAAATCATCTATTATTTCAGAAACTCTTTTGTAAGAAAGAGCTATTTTTTCAGATTTAATCTCCAAATCTCTAAATTTAGCTATAGAATTATTAATAATTTGTCCATATGCATTACTAAACCAAACATAACTTCTTTTTGCGACAAGATAATAATCAGGTTTTTCTATAGATACACCAAATTTAATTTCATACTTTCTTATTGTGTTTATGGTCACCTCATACATTAAATCTTGATTGTTTATTTTTATATACAAATCAGTGTATTTATTCACAAAATCTTTCAAGAGAAACTCTCTAGCCACTCGCTCCATGTAATATTTCCCGTAGGCCTGTTCAAGCAGGGCATCAGAAGTCTTTTGGAGGGCATTCTTAAACGCCGACAGTAGGTTGTTGAGCGGCTTACCGACGGCGGCCAGATACTGGATATGGGAGCTGGCCAGCTTCTCGACGATATTGGGCAACAAGGCGACAAGGAGATCCATCGGTAGCAGGACGAGCGCATCCAGGCTGGAGAAGAACCGACTCAGCGCGCTATCGGCCAGCTCCGTGCTCCGCGGCAGGATCATATACAGGCTATTGGCGGCCTGCATGAGCCGGAGGGCGGATTCTTCGTCATAGGGCTCGGTCTGCTGTTTTTCGACAAGCCATTGCAGGTAGGCATCCACGGAGTCCACAAGGGCTTCGAAGACCGGATTCTGCGGCCATCCTTGGAGGGCCGAGCGCAGACGCATTTGCCAGGGTCCCCTCCAGGAGAAGGCCTGATGGGGCAGGCGGGCCAGGAGCAGACGCAGGGTATCCGGGTTCTGGCCCTCGTCTCGGAGCTCTACGCGGCCCTGATTGCGCGTCCAGAACGGGAACCCGTCGGGCATCTGCTCGGGATGCCGGACGTAAACCCGATAGGAATCCGGCTTCTCCACAGGTAGCTCGAAAAGACCTCGCCCATCAGAACGCACCACCCCCCTTTGAAAATCGGCGTCCAGGCTCACCTCCGCTCCCTCGACAGGGATCCTCCCCCGCGTCGGATGCTGTCTGTAGACCAGCCCGCGCAGCACGTATTTGGTGACCTTGACCGTCGCCTCCGCGCTGGCGCCTTCCGTCTTTACCCGGAAGGAGAACACATAGGGCATCTTTTTGCCCTCAAACCAGGCTTGAGAAGGCAGATTCCATTCAAACTCATAGCGTCCATGGACATCCGTCCTGACCGGATGGGGCAGAATAAGAGGATGATCTCCCACATATCCCTCCTCAGAATAAGGACCTGTTATGTAAAGGTCCTGATTGGCCATAGGAAGGTTATTTTTCTCACATGTGACAATAAATTTTATTTTTCTCGTTCTATCTAGATCGGTGTATTTTATAACGCCCTTATCTGATGAAATTTTTATATTTATATTATCCTTGTTCGATGTTTCTTCATTCTCTACATAATTATTAACCAAAAGGAATTTTCCGTCTCGTATAATTCCACCATCAAATTCTGCATATATTGCGTCTTCAAATTTATATATTTCTATTTTGAAAATACGTTTACGTGGTCTACTATCATATATACCATTATTTTCAACAAATTGCCACGATACATTAGTTGTATACGTTATTGGACCACAATCTAATCCAGACACTTGTGTATTATAATGAGCCAGAATAGGATTTATAAAATCTAAAGAATCTTCAAATATTAATGTATACTTTTTAAAATCTAAGAATCTATATATATCATAAATTTTTTTGTATTTAATATTCGGATATTTATATACTATATAATTTAAAAAATCTTTTAAATCTCCACCTGTTTCTTCTATGACATTAAAAAAATTTTCATTAACGTTTGTAATACTAACTATATCATTTAATTCAACTATATTTATGTAGTAATTTTTCAGATAAAAATTTCCAGGATTCGAATATACAGCACCCGCTCTAGATCCTTCAACAAGTTCACCCGTCATATCTACAAATACACATCTCTTATAAAGAGAATCATTTATTTTTACATGCACTTCTCTATAAATTTTAGTAAGGACATAAGTTCCAGGATCTGCAACTGGTCCAATTTTTAAAAAATTACTTTTTGTAAATATATTATTATTCAAATTCATATTGTAAAAATACGTATTTCTACTACCTGAAAAATTTTTTGCAATATTAATAGAAGGAATATCTATAAATTTTACTACTAAAAAATATTTGTGAATTTCATCTCCACTCTCGTTCTTTATAATCAAATTTATGTATCCACTTCCATTTTTTTTCTTTGGTTTTATAATTAATTTCCATGAACTATCTATTGATGTAATTTTTTCTTCTTTCATTGGGGTTATTTCTTGCACATTTATGTAAGGAATTCTCGATAATGTGGCTCTTTCAATCTTTCTCATAACTATATCTTTTAAAGCATTATTTTCTATTCTATAATTATCAATAGTATACATATCCAAATCACCCGTTGTATAAACTTCATAACTATATCCTCTTTGATTAAAATTAGTATACCAAAGAGCAGACCTCATAATTCCATGCAAAACAAGTTCATAATAATTTGGAACTTCTATGATTTCTCCATTTCTAAATCCATCTCCATAAAGATTTCCGGTTGTGGCCAACCAAAACAATCCGTCTCTTGGAAAACCTTGTTTGTTATATACTGTTAATCTTTTTTCTTTCTCTACATACCACGAGAAAAAGGTATTGTAAAGAGTAGAATATAAAATTCTACTCTGGATATTCATATTTCTAACAGTAGGAGGATTTCCTGTTTTGTAAACTAAATTTACACTTATCATTTCATTATCATACCATGAAATTTTTGAATTTGTATCAAAAACTATCTTTATAATCTTATTTCCATTTGACAAACTCTTATAAGAATATCTCTTCACTTTCATTCCCAGAAAATCACTCTTATTGGGATCAACATCTACGTCGTAAAATGTCTGACTTTCCCTGTATTCTATCACAAACTCCATTTCATGGCTAACCACAGGACGAACATCAAAATTATACCGAACAATCTGAGCAAAAGCCCAAGCCGGGCAGAGGGCAAACCCCAAAACCCAGAGAAGACCCCGCCTACGCATCAACCTACCTCCTTGTCCCTGAGGTACAATCCCAAAAAAACAAACCAGCAGGGCCTTCCGCATCACGCGATCGCGTAGTCCCCCCTCTGGGCCCCCGGACGACCGCGTCATCCTCTGTGCCCCCAAGCTGGCAATCTTAACACAGGCCCCGAGCTGTTCAAAGCCACACAGCCTGCCTCTGTCCGGCGCAAAAGGCCGGCCCCTGGAGCGCTCGTAAGCCAAACCAGTCGTATCTTTGCCCGAACCCTGCCGACAGCCAGCACGGATATCTGGCCTGCCAGGGTAGCTCGATCAAAAGGAATAGACCAACGCCGTAGATGGCCGTCTTCACCGACGCGCTGGGAAGAACAATATCCCTACCCGCTCCGCCAGAGCGGATCGTCAGTCTCGTGCCCAGCCTAACGGAAACGCTCTTCGCCCTGGGACTGGAAGCGCGCATCGTCGGGGTGACCCGCTTCTGCGAACGGCCCCCGCAGGCGCGCCTGAAACCCATCGTAGGCGGAACCAAAAACCCCAACGTGGAGCGCATCCTCTCGCTCAAGCCCGACCTGGTGATCGCCAATCAGGAGGAAAACCGACAGGAAGACATCCTCGCCCTCGAAGGCCGCCTTCCCGTCTACGTGACCGCCATCCGAACCATCCCGGAAGCCCTGCAAACTATCGAGGCCCTAGGGGCGTTAACCGACACAGCAGAAAGGGCACAAAGCCTGATTGAGGACATCCAGCAGGCTTGGCTTGCGCTTCCCACCTCTCCTCCTCTGGGAAGGGCCCTGTATCTCATCTGGCGACGCCCGTACATGAGCGTCGGCCGCGACACCTTCACGCACGCCATGCTCGAGGCGGCTGGATGGGAAAACGTCTGCGCCGATCAGACCCGATATCCGGTCCTGGAGCCCGAAACCATGCAGTCCCTACAGCCCGACTTCGTCCTGCTGGCCTCTGAACCGTACCGCTTCAAACCGGAACATAGAGCCGAAATCCAGGCCCTCCTGCCTCGGGCCCGGATCCTGCATGTGGATGGGGCCATGTTCAGCTGGTACGGCGTTCGCATGCGCGAGGCGTTCCCGTACCTGAAAAACCTGCGCCAGCAGATTTCCTAACCCCCTGACCTACGGATTCGCTAGAACCCGAATCCCAACAGCACAGCCCCGCCTCGATTGCTCTGCAGCGCGCACTATAGAAGCCCCTTCCATAAGAGGCGATCTTCGATCCTCCCGCCAAGGTGCCAAGATCACTAAAAAAACAGCCCGCCTTCAGGGCGGGCCATATCTCGGATCGACTTAGCGCGACGTGGCCACTTGAAACCGCCGCGCCACCTCATCCCAGTTGACCACATTCCACCAGTTCTGCACATACTCAGCGCGACGGTTCTGATACTTCAGGTAATAGGCATGCTCCCAGACATCCAGCCCCAGAATAGGCGTATGGCCCTCCATCAGGGGGCTGTCCTGGTTCGCTGTGGAGTAGACCTGAAGCTGGCCCTGCTCATCCACTACCAGCCAGGCCCATCCACTGCCGAAACGCCCCATGGCGGTCTGCGAAAACAGATCCTTAAAGGCGGCAAAGGAGCCAAAGCGGGCCGCGATCGCCTCGGCCAGGGGCCCCGAAGGCTCGCCCCCGCCGCCAGGCTTCATAATTGTCCAGAACAGGCTGTGGTTGGCATGCCCACCGCCATGGTTGCGCACGGCCGTGCGGATATCCTCCGGAACCTCGGCGATACGCCGCAACAGGTCTTCTACGGAATCGAAACGCAGATCCGGGTACTTCTCCAGAGCCTTGTTTACCGTGTCGATATACGCCTGATGGTGCTTGGTATGATGGATCTCCATCGTGCGCGCGTCGATGTAGGGCTCAAGGGCATCGTATGGATACGGAAGCGGGGGCAGGGTGAAAGTCATGGTTGCACCTCCTTTCATGGTCATAATGCTCAGCCCGCAAAGGGCCGCAGGCACAGAAACGCCCTAGACGCGCACCAGGTTTCCCGCCTCGTCCAGCCCGTATCGTTTTCTCTTCTCCCAGAGCGTTTTCTTGCTGATACCCAGAATCTCGGCCACCTCGGCGTAGCTTCCCCGCACGGTGCGGAGGATGTGCTTGATGTAGGCCTTTTCCAGTTCCTCCAGCGTACCCCCGGAGGGAAAGCAGAAGATGTGCTCATCCTGCAAGGCGCCTACCCCCGCAGGCTCCTCGCCCAGCACCAGATCTTCTGGACCCAGATAGGCGCTCTGCGCAAATATCATGGCGCGTTCTATCACGTTGCGCAGCTCGCGCACGTTTCCCGGCCAGGAATGCGCCAGCAGCCGATCCTCGGCCGCCTCGGTAAGGCCCCGGATTTGTTTGCCCAGCTCCCGGTTGTAGTGAGCAATAAAGGCCTGCGCGATGGCCAGCACGTCCCGTCCCATCGCGCGCAACGGGGGCAGGGTGATAGAAATGACGTTGAGCCGGTAGTAGAGGTCCTTGCGAAACGTTTTCTCGGCGACCTTCTGCTCCAGATCCGTGTTCGTGGCCGCAATCACCCGCGTATCCACGCTGATATCCTCCAGCCCCCCCAGACGCCGGAAGGTGCGCGTCTCCAGAAACGAGAGCAGCTTGGCCTGCAGGGCCGGACTGAGGGAATCGATCTCATCCAGGAAAACCGTACCTCCGTCGGCCTGCTCGAGCAGTCCAGGCTTGGCCTGCCGGGCGTCGGTGAAGGCGCCTTTTTCGTATCCGAACAGCTCGGCCTCCAGCAGATTATCCGGCACGGCGGCGCAGTTGATCTCCAGAAACCGACCCTTGTTCCGGGGGCCGGTGTGGTGGATGATGCGGGCGACCAGGTTCTTGCCTGTACCCGTTTCCCCGCGCAATAGCACAGTCGAGTTGGACACATACCGAAGCCGCTCCAGTGTGGCCCGCACCTGCTGAATCGGGGGGCTGGAGCCGATAAGGGCGTCCAGGCCATAACGGACTTCATGCTCCCGCCGCACCTCCACAAGCTCCCGGCGGAAAGCGTAGACCTCGAGCGCCTTCTGCACCAGCGCTCGCATCTCCTCCAGATTGATCGGCTTGCTCAGGTAATGGAACGCCCCCAGCCGCATGGCCTCCACGGCCGTTTGTACGGAGCTATGGGCCGTCATGATAATCACGGGCACGGAATCGTTGATCTGGCGCAGGCGCTCGATGAGCTCCAGCCCGCTCATGTCCGGCATGAGCAGATCGGCCAGCACCAGATCCGGCATCTGGCCTCGTTCGATGGCCTCGAACATGGCCACCGGACTGAGAAAACTCTCGGCCCGGTAGCCATCCCGGCGCAGAACCGTACAGAAAAGCTGCCCGATCTTGGGTTCGTCGTCGACGACGAAAATGGTCGCTTTCATAATTCGCCCCACTCACCCTCGATGGTTACCAGATGTAACGGGAAACCGCTCTCGCAGGGAAATTATCGACCATCTGGCGCGAACCCTTAAGCCGAAGGCCGAACGCGAAGGCCGATTTTTTTCGTTTCGTAACACCCCGTAGCCCGAAATCCACCTCCTGCGTATCTTTTCTCCCCGCAGAGCAGGGAGAGATTTCGCCATGCCCATCTACGAATACCGATGCCGCCGCTGTGGACGACGGTTTTCCATCTTCGTGCGCCGCATGCTCGAGGAGGTCCATCCGAGCTGCCCGCAGTGCCACGGCCGGGAGGTACAGCGGCTCATCTCCCGGGTGGCCATCGTGCACAGCGAAGAGGCGCATCTGGACAAGCTGGCTGATCCGAATTCGCTGGGCGATGTGGATGAAAACGATCCCCGCTCCATCGCCCGCTGGATGCGGCGCATGGAGGGTATGCTCGGGGAGGATCTGGGCGAGGAGTTTCACGAAATGCTCGATCGGCTCGAGGCCGGCGAGGATCCGGAATCCATCGAGCGCGATCTGAATTCCTCCTCAGAAGACGACTCCGGATCTACTTCCGGAGGAGGGGATTACGAATACTTTTAGCCCAGCACCCGACGCAGCAACGCGCTCTTGAGACGGCTGTAGGGCGGATAGCGAACCGAAAGATCCGGCCAAAACGGCTTCCACAGCACCGAGCGCGGATAGGTAAACGTCTCCCAGGAGGCACGCCCCCGGTAGCGGCCCAGGCCGCTGGATCCCACCCCTCCGAAGGGGAAACGGGGCGAGGCCAGATGCAGGACCACATCGTTTACGCATCCTCCCCCGGAGCGCACCCGATCAAAGACGCGGCGCACGAAATCCGAATTGCGGCTGAAGACATACAGCGCCAGGGGGTCCGGACGGGCTCGGAGCAGGGAGAGGAGCTCTTCCAGATGGGCAAACGGCCGCACGGGCAGAATGGGTCCGAAGATCTCCTCCTCCATGACCGGCGCCTCATCCGGAACATCGACCAGGATCGTGGGCTCCAGGTAGCGCTCGGCTCGATCATGCCGGCCTCCGTAGTAGATGCGGCCTTGCCCCAGATACCCCACCAGGCGATCGAAATGCGCTTCGCTTACGATGCGGCCGTAGTCCGGATGCCGCCGGGGATCTTCCCCGTACAGATCCCGGATCGCGGAGACGAGGGCTTCAAGCAGGTCCCGGTATAGCCGCTGCTCTACGAGCACGTAATCCGGTGCCAGACAGACCTGACCGGCGTTCAAAAACTTTCCCCAGACGATACGGCGGGCCGTCACGGCCAGATCCACCTCTCCCCCTACCACACACGGGCTCTTTCCGCCGAGCTCCAGCGTGCAGGGAGTCAGTTGCCGGGCGGCAGTCTCATAGACGAGCCGCCCGATCCGGGTTCCCCCGGTGAAGAAAATGTAGTCCCAGCGAAACTTCAGAAGCGCCCGGCCCACTTCCGGTCCCCCCTCGAAGACGGCCACCCGATCCGGGGGCAGAGCGGACTCGAGCATGCGGCGCAAGACCGCCGCGCTCCGGGGCGCCTGCTCTGAGGCTTTGAGCGCGACCACGTTACCAGCGGCCAGAGCGCCAACGAGCGGCAGCAGGGACAATAGCACAGGAAAATTCCACGGCGCCAGCACCAGCACCAGCCCGTATGGCTCACGTCGAACCCAGCCCCAGCCGGGCTGCTGTATCCGCCCGCCCCACTTCCAGCGGGGAAGCATCCAGAAAGGCAGTCGGCGTCGGAGATAGGCGATCTCCTGGCGCAGAAGTCCGATCTCCGTGGCATAGGCCTCCGTAGCCCCCTTCCCCAGATCCTCCCGAAGGGCCTCCAGAATGAGCGGCTCGTATGCTTCCAGGGCCCATTCCAGGGATCGGAGCAGGCGTAGCCGTTCCCGCAAGGGACGGGTATGGCCCGCCTCAAAAGCGCTTCGCAGACGCTCGATCGGCTCAAGCAATAAGAGCTCCTCCCGGACGTCCATGAGCGCAGTTTCTCTCCACCAGCGGCTGGAGGATACGAATCTCGGGGCAGGAAAACAAGCGCACTTGCTTTTCAGGGCCAGAGGGTTATTTTGCCTGCATGAGGTCTGTTTCAGATGGGGAACGGGGTATGCTCGCGCTCTGGCGGCTCGTTCTTGCCCTCCCTGTCCCGGCCCTCTTCGTCTCGGGGGGGCTGGAGAACAGCTCCATGATGGGCCCAGAGTCGGGGTGGCTTGGAGCAAGGGAAGGGGATGCGATGCCCGTCACGACAGAGGTCGATCCTCGGACGGCGCAGAACGGAGGGCGGCCCCATCGGGTTTACTGGCTCAAGGTTCAGGGGCCGATCGGACCCGCCGTGGTAGAATACATCGACCGGGTGCTCCGGGAGGCGGAGTCTGACGCTACGGGCCTGCTGCTCATCACGCTCGATACGCCGGGAGGATTGCTGGAGTCGACGCGCGCCATCGTGCAGCGGCTGCTCAACGCGCAGGCGCCGGTGGTGGTATATGTCTGGCCGAGCGGCGCGCGGGCGGGATCGGCGGGGGTGTTCATCACCCTT
Source organism: Bacteroidota bacterium (assembly GCA_025998875.1). Taxonomy (GTDB): domain Bacteria; phylum Bacteroidota; class Rhodothermia; order JANXDC01; family JANXDC01; genus JANXDC01. The sequence continues at coordinate 232,563 of AP024675.1, forward strand.
GCGGCCCATGTGGCCGCCATGGCGCCGGGAACGAATATCGGGGCCGCCCATCCCGTGGGGCTCGGAGGCGCAGCGGACACGGCTTCCGTGATGACGGAGAAGGTCACCAACGATGCGGCCGCTTTTGCGCGCGCTATCGCCGCCCGCCGAGGTCGAAATCCGCAGTGGGCCGAGGAGGCCGTCCGGCGCAGCCTATCCAGCTCGGAGACGGAAGCCCTGCAGGCCGGGGCGATTGACCTCATCGCCCGTGATGTGGAGGAGTTGCTAGCGCGCATCGACCTTCGGTCCGTTGAACTGCCGAACGGACCCGTACAGCTGCGCACCCGGGAATCGGAGGTGATCCCAAAGCCCATGAACTTCCGGGAGCGCGTCTTGGCCGCAATTAGCGACCCGAACATCGCCTACCTGCTCCTGCTTCTGGGCTTCTATGGACTGCTCTTTGAGCTCTACAGCCCCGGCGCCATCCTGCCTGGCGTCCTGGGCGCCATCGCGCTCATCATAGCCGCCTATGCCCTGCAGATGCTACCCGTCAATTACGCCGGCCTGATCCTGATCCTGCTGGCTATCGGCTTCTTCGTAGCCGAAACCCAGGTCAGTAGCCACGGTGTGCTCACGGTCGGGGGGCTCCTTTCCCTGGCGCTGGGTTCGCTTATGCTCTTTGAATCCAGCCCAGCTGGCCGCATCGCGCTCTCCTGGCCTACCCTGCTGATCGGGCTCGGCGCCACGACGGTGTTTTTCCTTTTCGTGCTCACCATGGGCTTGCGGGCCCAGCGCCGTCCCCCGCAAACGGGCCCGGAGGCTCTCATCGGCCAGTATGGTATCGTCATCAGCGCCATCCATCCTCCGGAGCCGGGCCAGGTGCAGATCCAGGGAGAGATCTGGCAGGCCCGCTCGGACCATCCCCTCGAAGTGGGCTCCGTCATACGCATCCGGACCGTAGAGGGGCTCACACTTATTGTGGAAGCCGGCGAGAACCCATAACCGGAAAAGGAGAGAAGCCATGGAGCTGTCCCTGTCCCTGCTCTTGCTGCTGGGCCTGGTGATACTGTCGAGCGCAATCCGGATCCTGCGCGAATACGAACGCGCGGTGGTTTTCCGTCTGGGCCGGCTCATCGGCGCCAAAGGCCCGGGTCTGGTGCTCCTGATCCCGCTCATCGATCGTATGGTGCGCGTAAGCCTGCGTGTGGTGACGCTCGATGTTCCCCCCCAGGATGTGATCACGCGGGATAACGTCTCCATCAAGGTCAGCGCCGTGGTCTATTTTCGGGTCATCGATCCGGCCCGGGCCGTGGTGGAGGTGGAGAATTATCTCTTCGCCACCAGCCAGATCGCCCAGACCACGCTGCGGAGCATTCTCGGCCAGTCGGAACTCGATGAACTGCTGGCGGAGCGAGAGAAGATCAATAAAGAGCTGCAAAAGATCATCGACAGCCATACCGCACCCTGGGGGGTGAAGGTAACGGCCGTGGAGGTCAAGCAGGTGGATCTGCCTCTGGAAATGCAGCGGGCTATGGCCAAGCAGGCGGAGGCGGAACGGGAACGACGCTCCAAGATCATCCATGCCGAGGGAGAATATCAGGCCGCCCAGCGGCTGGCCGAGGCGGCCCGCATTATCGAAGAGCACCCCACCGCGCTACAGCTGCGTTTTCTACAAACCCTTTCGGATGTGGCCTCGGAGAAGAACTCCACGACCATCTTCCCGGTACCGATCGATCTCATTGCACCCTTTTTGCGCAAATATAAACCCGGAAACGACCTCTAGCGCACCGGGTTGCGGTCGAGCAACAGGACGGTCCGCAACAGCACCTCCGCCCCACGGGCCACATCCTCCGGCCGGGAGTACTCCTGGGGGGCATGACTGATGCCCCCCACGCTGGGGATGAAGATCATCCCCATTGGGGTCAGGCGGGCCATGTTCTGCGCATCATGCCCTGCGCCGCTGGGCATGAACCGGTACGGCAGGCGCAGCTCTTCGGCGGCCTGTCGGATACGCTCGCGCACCCGGAGATCTGTAAGGGCGGCCACGGAGGTGGCCGCAACGGGCCGGAAGTGAAAGCGGGTGCCCGTCTGCGCCCCGATTCGCTCGGCCTCCCCTTCCAGAACGGCGAACAGGGAATCGATCCGGGCCATGGACAGGTCCCGGATCTCCAGGCTCATGCGCACCCGTCCGGGAATCACGTTGCGCGCTCCGGGCTCGACCTGAAGCCGACCCACTGTGCCCACCTGTCGTCCCGGCGTATGCAACATGAGCCGGTATACCGTGGTCACAAACTCCGCGGCGGCCAGAAGCGCATCCCGCCGGTCCGCCATAGGCGTCGTACCGGCATGATTGGCCGAACCTTCCACCTCGACATCCCACCACCGGATTCCCACGATACCCTCCACGATCCCGATCGGGATGCCCTCCCGCTCCAGGACCCCTCCCTGTTCGATGTGCAGTTCCAGATAAGCGGCAAACTCCCCGGGCTGACGCCGGGCCTCCTGAAGGCGATCCGGATCGCCCCCGATAGCCCGGATGCCCTCGGCTATGGAGAGCCCGCTCTGGCTGCTTTCGGCAAGCACTTCCGGACCAAGGGCCCCGATCAGAGCCCGGCTTCCGATAAGCCCCCCCTCCTCGTTGGAAAAAACCCATACCTCAAGGGGATGTTCGAGCTGGATTCCGCGCTCCGAAAGGGTGTGCACGACCTCGATGGCGGCCATCACACCCACCGTGCCATCGAAAGCCCCACCTTCAGGCACAGAATCGATATGCGAGCCAAGCGCGATCGGCCTGCGCGCGGGATCGCGGCCCGGATACCGGCCGACGATATTGCCCGCCGCATCTACGCGCACGCTCATGCCGGCCCGGCGCATGAGGTCCATCACAAAAGCGCGCCCCGCCCGATCGGCATCCGTATAGGCAACCCGACTGATGCCTCCGGAAGGCGTGCGCCCGATCTGGGCCAGCGCCTGCAGGTTCTGCCACAGACGAGCGCCGTTGACCCGGATCTCCGCTCCACCGGACTGTGCCCACAGCGCCGGGAGGGGGAGCAGAAGCGCAAGTAGACCGAAAAAAGCCCGCATAGCACAGATCCCCGTCAGTCGGAAAGAAAAAATCTCCCCGTAACGGAAAATGCAACCCTCCGGGGACGCGTCTCAAAAGCCCCGTGGCGCCGGCCGGATCGGTTCCAGCCGAACCCGTCCCAGATGCGGGCCAGGCCCTTTGCGAAAGGCAGATCACCAGTCTTTTGATCCGGGGCGCATCCCCGATTGATCGGCCTTCGCTGTGGATGAGGAGCAGGACCCGGAAAGACCCTCTGGGCTTCTGCTCCGCCCCCTCTTGTTTCCGGACATACCGGGGCTTTGGCCAATCCCCTCTGCGATCCGACCCCCACTGGCCGGCACGCCGGAGCCTGCGGGGGGCCAGCGCTCATAGCCCCGCGTGCTTCACCCGGATCGGTGCATCCGGGAAGAGAGCCCCTCCGCATGGGAGGGGCTTCTACCCCTCAGCCCCGGTCCCGGGAACGGAGCTTGTGCGGAGGTTCGAATTGGTTCCATATTTGCGCGAACCCGGATAGGACGAAAGGCCTATGGATTATATCCTGAGCCCCATCTGGTCCACGGTGCTCTTTGTGTTCTTTACGCTCGGCCTGCCGGTGGTGATCTCCACCGTTGTGCGCCGCATATACGAGCACCTAACCGGCGGCCCGGAGGAGGTCTGAGTGGGCCGCACTGCGCGCGTAGTGCTCGAAGTGGAGCTGGATGAGGCCCATCTGCCCATCCGGATACGATGGCAGGCCACGGACGGCCCTGAGGAGCCCCAGCCTTGCACGGCGGTATTGCTTTCGATCTGGGATGGCGGACAGCAGCAGTCCCTGGGCCTGGATCTGTGGACGAAGGAGATGCCGGTAGCCGACATGCACCTGTTCTATTACCAGACCCTGCTCCGGCTGGCCGATACGCTGGAGCGCGCCGTGCACGATGCCCAGTTGGCTGCAGCGCTGCGGTCTTTTGCCCAGGACTTCGGCCGTATGGTGGCGGAACGGCTGGCTCGTCCACAGTAGCCCGCTCTGGCTTGCCCCGGCTCTGACGGTCTTTGCCTCCGGCTGCTGTTCCTTCACCGCTTCGGTCCCGGAGTCAGCACGTCTTCACCGCATCTACGTGATCCAGCAGGCCTGGCACACGGGCCTGGTTGTGCCGGCCGAAGCTGTATACCGGCTCATGCCCGAGCTCAGAGACGGGCTCGCCCCTGGAGCGTGGCTGGATTTCGGCTGGGGGGATGCCGGCTACTATCCGGCCGATCGCCCCACGATCGGCATGGCCCTGCGCGCCCTGCTCTGGCCCACGCCCAGCGCGTTACGTCTGGAGGCGCTGGCAGAATTCCGGCCTGATCGGTATGCGCGTTTCCGGATGATCGCCCTGGGCGATTCCGGGCTGAGCCGCCTGATCCGATTTCTGAGGGCGAGCTTTCTCCGCGATGCCAGAGATCGGCCCATCCTGATCACCGCCCCCACCCCGAGGGTGCGTTTCTACGCCGCCCGAGGTCGCTATCACGCCCTGCGCACCTGCAACACCTGGGCGGCCGAGGCGCTGGCCGCCGCCGGCCTGAGGATCTGCCCCCGAGGGATCGTGCTGGCCGGACAGTTGTTTCGGGCCCTGGATGCCCTAACCCGGACCGAGCTGTCCGAGCAGCATACGGGCCGCCTGATTACCGGGTTCTTCTCGGAGCACGGCCTCCAGCAGCCGTCGCGCCTCCTCAAAGCGGCCCTCTCGAAGGCGCACCAGGGCCATACTACCCAGCGCGGAGGGGGAACGGGGATCGAGCTCCAGGGCTATGGAAAAGCACCGTTCCGCCTGCTTGAGCGCGTTCTCTTCCAGCCAGATCGAGCCCAGATTGATCCATCCCTCCAGCAGGCGGGGTTCCAGCTCGACAGCCTTCTGCAACGCTTCCCGGGCCTCCAGGGAACGGCCCATACGCCAGCGCACAAGCCCCAGGTTGTACCACGCCCGGGGTTCGTGCTCCGGCTCGAGTCGGATGAGCTCCAGCAACACGGCCTCGGCCTCTGCTTCGCGTCCGGCCTGCAGGAGCGCATCGGCGAGTTTTCTGCGAGCCTCGGTCAGATAGGGGGCCCGCGCCAGGGCGCGCCGATAGGCCTCGATGGCCTCCGAGATGCGCCCTTCGGCCTCCGCCACCGCCCCGAACCAGAACCAGCCCCAGGCGTGTTCCGGATAGCGCTGTATCTGCTGCTGCAGGATCTGTCGGGCCCGTGGCATCTGTCCCTGTAGCGTGTAGGCGCGGGCCAGCGCGATGCGCACCTCCGGATGCTCGGCCCCGGCCCGCAACCCCTCTTCTGCCCACCGGATCACGTGCTCCACGTACTGCGGCAGCCCATGAAAGGCTTCATAAAAATGCCAGTAGGCCAGTGCGGCCTGAAGCTTCTCCTCCGGCTTGCCGGGCTCCCATCGATCCGGAACGACCCCGCCCGTCACCCCTTCTATGGGAAGGAGCTGAAGCGGGTGCCGTTCCGTGATCATGGCCCTTCCCCGGCCGGGGCGAGGGGGAGGAACACGTCGCCGGATCCAGTGATCCGTAAACGTCACATGAGGCACGTCGGCCGTGCCACTTCTGCGCATATGGCAGCTTACGCATCCCTGCTCGGCCGCCCCGACCCGCGAACAGAGCGGAGCGTGTCCCCCGGATCCGGCATGACAACTGCGGCAGAAGCGGTCAAAAGAGCCCGGATTCCGGTCGGCAGACGCTCGGTGGGGGTCATGGCAGGTGGTACAGGTCATCGGGGAGCGCTGAAAACATCGGCTCTGGGCCAGACGCAGGGCATGGGAGGCCAGTCCGAACTGCTCCGGATCGCGAAGCTGCCCTTCGTGGGCGAATACGGCTCGATGCTCGGCCAGGCGCTGGCCCGGACGAAACGTGGTCGGATCCTCTCCGGGCCTGAAGACCGTCACCACCCCCTCCAGATGGCACTGCTGGCAGATATCCAGCTGGCGTGCCCGATCCAGCCGCGCGGGGTTGACGATCGTAGGATCCGCCTCCCCGGCGGGGGGGCGCCACCCCTGAGCGCGCCGGCGCACATGCTCCCCACCCGGGCCATGACAACGCTCACAGCCTATGCCCAGCGGCACGCGGCTGTAGTGATTCTGGGCAAAGGGGGAAGCCCGCGGCAGATCGTTATGGCATGTCATACATTCGAGCGTAATCTTTCGCTCGAAGCGATCGTTGGCCTCCTCAAAGCCCGGGCTCAACCCCCACCGCCGAACCTGCATATACCAGGTAAGGGGCATCTGGGTCAGATAGCCGTTTTGCTCCATGAGGTAAGAGCGTGTGGCACGACCGGAGCCGATAACGTAAGCGACCGGATAAATCCGCTCCTGATAAATACGTCCCCGCTGGTCCCGACGAAACTCGCGCTGATAGAGCGTATCGCCGCGCAGAAAGGCCTGATAAAAAAACCCCGTTTTCGGATCCGCAATCACAGGGCTGGGCAGAGATTCAGGGGCGGATCGGGGATCGAACCGACTCAGCGAACGCCCCTTGCCCGTCTGCAGGTAGGCCTGATAGAGCTCTTCATGGCAGGGTTGACAGGCCGCTGAACCCACGTATTCGGCCTGCTGGGCCAAAGCCCGGCGCGGGTCTGTGCGGCAGGCCGAGAAAGCTCCGGTCAGCACAAACAGGCCCAATAGAAGACAGAGGATCTTTCCGGCTCCGGGCATTTCCGCTGGCTTGTCGGGGAGGCCTTAATACTGGGTCATGTAGCGCTCCAGGATCCCTTTCATCTCGCGCTCAAAGGCCTTGAGCACTTCCAGCACCTGAGTAGGGGGCGGAGAGGAGACCCAGACACCCTGCGCGTTCTGCACCTGGTGTTCCAGATGCAGATCGGCCAGATACATCCCCCGACCCCGGGCCCGGATGGTGATCACAAGCCGGTCACGACGCTGTCGGATACCCTGTTCCTGCTCGGCCGGCTCCGGGGGATGAAAACGCCACTCTGTGGCCACCTGGTTTATATTGGGCCGTTCCGGGTAGTATCCATACCTCGGCAACACCTCCACGAGTAGCTCCACAAGCAGGCCGGGCTCCGGGGCCCGACCCACGATGGCTCGATAGCCTTCTGCGGCGGTACCCGCATCGGGACGGAGCGCCGAAGAGGCGCATCCGACGGTCAGCAACGCCAGCGCAATACCCAAAAGGTCATACCGCCCCATGGGTGCCCTCTCCTAAAAGACAATAGGCCCGGTATCCTGACCCGTGCGGTAGAAGTAAACGAACTGCAGAATGCGCTGGCGGGCTGGAGGGGTAACGTCATAATCGAGCCGGTTATCGACCCAGACCCGCATGCGCAGGTTGTCCACCTCCGGATTCCGTCGCTCAACCCGGATGAAGATCTGCCGCGCTTGGGAGATGTCGAATCGCTTCTCGAGAGGAATGGCGGGCTCTGTGGTATCGGCCTCCAAGAGCATAACGATCAGCGTATCGCGCACGATGATCCCCGCCGCATCGTAGATGGGTTGCCGCTGGGCCAGAAACTTGAGCGAGGTCACCAGCTGCAGCTGGGCCTGCTGAGCCCCTTCTATACGCAGACGGATCGTCTTGGGGCCCTCATGCTGCAGGATGTTGCATCCCAGAAGCCCCCAGAGGAAAAGCAGTATGATCCCCGCACGCATAGCCCGTACCCCTTTCAGCAAAAACACGCCGGGTGCCGCCTGCATCGGGCGGCACCCGGAAAATATATATTCCCGCCTCAGCAGGTCACTTCACCAGCGGGTTGGCTCGGCGCTCGGAGATCGTAATCGGGAAGAAGACGCCGGGCTTATAGTAACCGGAGACCCACTCCTTCGGATACTGGGCAAACCGGTAGTGATCCGCTAACCGACGGCCCTGCAGGAACAGGTTCACCCGTCGGGCATGAATGAGCATATCCCGAGCCGGAATCTGCCCCGTATAGGGGCTCAGCCCGTCCATAGCCCGGATGGCGTTGATCTGGTTGCGGAACTCGGTCTGATCCCCGCGTGCCAGAGCCGCCTCGGCCAGAATGAGGTGCATCTCCCGGCGAGAGACCACGGTCATAGGGGCATAGCGCTCGGCTCTGGTGAATTCGGTGATCTCCTTTTCCAGTTTCGGATCGACCCGGTTGTCGATGGGATCCCGGAGCTTGACCGAGGCCACCTTTTTATCATCCGCCGTGGGCACGATATACTCATCCCCGATGCGCATCTCCAGGCGGAAGTTTACCTGCAGAGCCATGCTCATATCGCCCACGATCAGACCCGGGGTAGCAGAAGAAGTCTCCAGCCGATAGACGAAATCCGCCGTTCCCATCTTGGCCAATGCGGCCTGGGCATCGGCGTTGGCCCCCGCGTCGTTGACCAGCGGATTGGCCGTATCCACCTGGTTGGGCCGGAGCTTAGCGCGCAAGGCCTTGGAATATCGGGCCCGGGCCCGCATGGCGAGCAGACGCGTCTCCCAGGTGGTATTCCCAATGGCCTGCGCCAGCTGAATGCCCTTGGTGGTATACTCGATCGCCTTATCGTAAAGCTCGGGTATCCGATCGCGCCCGATATTCGGTCCCGGCTGGGTGCGATCGGAGAAGGCGAAATCATCGAACATATCGGCGATCGTCGTGTAGATGATCGCCCCGTACATGTAAGCGCGCACCAGGGCTACAGGGTCTCGAAGCGCGCCCTGGCTGCGGAACGCCTCCAGGCGCTCGATGGCCTTATCGGCCGTCCACCGAGCCTCGGCCACGTAGGTGAAGGCGTTATCCGTAAACTCGTTGTAGATGTCATCGACCTTGCCCCAGTCCAGATCACGCCAGGAATCGCGCGAGCCCACCCATTTGAGCTCGTCACTGGCCGTGGAATACGGAGCCAGGATGGCGCCCAGCGCGCGGGTCACCGTGGCCTCCGCTCCGTTTGCGATTGCCCCCGCCGCAGACGGATTGGAGAGGTCTTCTTCGAGCACGTTGTTGGGGTTTTCTGCCTTCAAGCTCAGCAGATCGCATCCTGCCGCCAGGAGCGCTGCTGCAACCAACCCTATATAGGCACGCATGCGCTAAACCTCCTTCCTTGTTTCCCACCCTCCGGAGGGGCCGGCTCTACAGGGGAGAGCCGGCCCTCCGGATCCTTCTTGGGCTAGAAGCCGAACCGCAGGCTGAACTGAATCCGGCGCGGGATAGGCAGGCCAAAGGCCTCAACGCTGTCCAGGAAATTCTGATACAGCGTGCCGCCCGAGCCGCGGCCTACGGCGTTCACCTCCGGATCGATCCCGGAGAATTTCGTCCAGAGCGCCAGGTTACGCCCGGATACGGTGATGGACATGTTCCGCAGGCCATACTGGCGGATGAACTGCGGGGAAACCGTGTACGTGAGGCTGAGCTCACGCCAGCGCAGGAAGTCGCCGGGCTCATGGGAGTTGGCCCCTGCGGCTCCGGCCGGATAGAGGTCCACCAGCTTCAGGTACTGCTCGAAGGCCTTCAGGCGCACCTCCGGATCGTTCTTGGGCTGGTTGTTGGCATCCAGTCCACCGGTGGCGAAATCCCGCTCAGCCTGTGCGGCCTCAGGCGTGTTCATCCCGATAAGCGGGTTGGCACGCCGGAAGGCATCGGTGAGGTTGGTTACGGTGTAGTTGCCGAACTTGTACTCAAAGAGGGCGTAGAGCGAAAAGCTGCGCAGGAAGTTGATGGTAACCCCGAAGGAGCCCATCCAGTCGGGCTGCGGCTTGCCGAGGTAGTTCTCCAGGATATTCCCCTGCTCATTAGCCTGCCAGAGCAGGAAGCCGTTCAGGTCGGCCAGGGGGCTTGCCCCGAGCACGTTGGCCCGGTTGACGAGGCTTGTGGCGCTGAGCCCTCTGAAGTAGTTGAGCAGCTCTTGCTGCGTATCCGGGTTGCCATCCCGGTTCGTATCAATCGGGTAGCGGCCGGCTTCAACCTGCCGGAGCCGGGGGCCGAACATGGCGCCGGGCGCATAGCCCTCCTTGATGAAGTTGCGATACCGCGGATACGTGCCGGCGATAAAGATCGGCGGAGCCCCACCCAGGGAGATAACCCGCTCCCAGAGGTAGGAGGCGTTGGCAAAGAAGTTCACCGTCACGTCCTGGCGATTGAGCACGAAGGCGTTCAGGCCCAGCTCGACGCCCTTACCTTTGAGCTTGCCGATGTTGTCGAGCTGCCGAGCCCGGAACCCTCCCGTGAAGGGGAACTGACGGGCCACCAGGGCGTCCTTTACGGTTCGATCCCAGTAGGTGGCCTGCAGGGCATAGCGGTCGTTGAACAGACCCAGCTCCAGGCCCACCTCCCATTCCGTGGAGACCTCAGGCTTGAGCTTTGGATTGCCCAGGTTCCCGGGCGCCAGCCCCGGGCCTGTGATGGAGGCCAGAGGCACATAGGTCGTGAGCGCGTCAAAGGCGCCCGGCTGCAGTCCGGACTGCCCAAGCGCGGTCCGGAAGCGGAGCGAGGAGATCGGCCCGATCGGACGCCAGAAGGCCGCATCCGAAGGCACTACGGACAGGGACACCTTCGGATAGAGAACGCCCTTGAACTCCGACCCAAAGGCGCTGTTGGCGTCATAGCGGGCGCCCACGGTCAGGAAGACGAAGTTCTGGAACCCGATCTGCTCCTGAGCAAAAACGCCCAGGTTCTTATTCTCCAGGAAGAACTCGTAGACGTCTTTCTCTGAGGCACCGCCGGCCACGTTGATACCCGGACCGGGGAAGCGACGGCCCAGCGCACCGCGCTCAATAGAGCGAATGACAAATCCCTGAAGTCCGGCCAGGAAGGTGGACTCCAGATTTTCCCCGATCTGGTTGATCATCGTGGCTTTGAGGTCCAGCGTCAGATGCAATCGGTTCAGGTCTCCGGTGCGGCGCGCCCCCTCGATCTCGGCAGAGGTGAAGTTGTTGATATTCCAGCCAAAGGGCCTCTCCGAGATATCCTGTTGGTTGGTGTAGTCCACCCCGAAGGTGCCGTCCAGCGTGAGGCTGCCCAGGGGGCGCCAGTTCATTCCAAAGCTTCCGTTGAAGTGCCGGGTATCCTGGGAGACGGTTTGCTGCAGCACCTCGGGCACGGAGGCGAAAGCCGGACTGCCGGTCGGGTTGTTGTACCGAATCAGGTGCAGCCGGGCGAACATGGTCAGGGGTTCGACCCCGTAGATGTTGTTGTTGTTCTGGAAGGTCTCCAGATGAAAGTCCGTATATCCCGTCGTGACACGGAGCTGGAGCTTATCCGAGGGGAAGACATTGATATTGGCCGAGGTCTGGATGCGGCTTACGATGTCGCGGGCGCGCACGCTGTATCCCGGCGGCATAGGGATCTTTTTGCCCCCGAAGGGCCCATCCTCATACTGCCAGCGGCCATTGATGAAGTACGTCACCCCTGTAGCCCCACCGCTGATGGAGGCCGAGTAGGTCTGTCCGCGTCCCGTCTCGAAGAGATCGTGCACAAAGTTGTGGCTGACCAGATCGTACTGACGGTAGTTTCCCCCCAGGTACTTTTTCGCGGTATCGGCCTGGGCCTGGGTGCGAAACCAGCTCGTCATGGGCTTAAAGACGCGCGGATAGTTGCTGATGACCTGCTGGACCTGAAAATCGAAGCGGGGTGCGCCCACGGCACCTTTCTTGGTGAAGATCTGAATAACCCCGTTGGAGGCCTCTGTGCCGTAGAGCGTGGCGGCCGCCGCACCTTTGAGGATCTCCACGCGCTCGATGGCGTCCGGATTGATGTCATCCAGACGAGAAGGCGAACCCCCGCCGCCGGTGCCCACAAACCCGGAGAATCCGCCGCCCCGATCCACGCGCACCCCGTCAATGTAGACGATGGGTTCGTTGAGCTGGCTCAAACTGGCCGATCCCCGGATACGGATGCGCGCCCCCTCGCCCGTAATTCCTCCGGAGGGCAGGCTCACAACGCCAGGTTCGCGGCCGGCCAGGATCTCAGAGAAGTTGACCGCGGGCACCGTCTGCAGCTGCGCCGTGTTGATCGTAGCGATCGTGTTGCCCAGCTTGCGCTTCTCGACCGGCCCACCGGCTCCGGTGACGACAACCTCATTGAGCTGCAGGGCCGTCTCCTCGAGCACGAAGTCGGCCGTCACGCTCTCTCCAGCCCGCACGGTCACCTGGCGTGTGGCCACCCGATAGCCTACAAACCGGGCTTCCAGCGTATGCGTACCCACCGGCACCCGGGCGATCGTGTACCGGCCGTTGAGGTCCGTGGCCGCCCCGATCTGCGTACCCCGGATGACGACGTTGGCGCCCGGAATGGGCTCTCCTGTGCGGGCATCCGTGACCCGTCCCTGGATGGAACCGGTCTGCTGCGCCCAGAGCGCGGCGGGCAAGCACCACAGTCCCACCAGGACACCCCACCGAAGCAAGCGCGTCATATTATACCTCCTCTCCCGTTGGACGGAATCCTACGCTTATATGCCCGTGCAATTTTACTCCGCCGGGGGCACACCAGGGTGCGCCCCCTCCCTCAACACAGAGAAACACCGGCCTTGAAGGCCGCTACGTTATTACGGAAAAATTTCCGGAAAGTCAAGACCTTCCATCAGCCCCCTCCATGCAAATGGAGGAAAAAATATAGGCGTTTTCCTGCTTCAAAAAAGAGGTCAAAACCGGACAAAAAATACAGGAATATCGAAATAGGTCGTCTCCGATTACACAGAAAATGCGTTTTACGATACCCGACGCCGCTGGCCGGCGCTCCGGTAAACGATCTTCCGAATGGTGTCGTATTCCAGATCCGGGTATTGCTGCTGCAGCCGTTCGATAGCATCCCCGGCTGAGACACGCTGAGCCCGCATCTCCAGAAACTGGCGGCGGATCACGTAGTTGCGCAGTTCGCGCTCATTGAGCAGGCCGTGTTCGCGCAAATAGGCAAAAGCCTCATCGGAAATCAGGGGCCGCAGTGGATTATACATATCCCACCTCCTCGGTAGCTGTCGACGACTGGATCGAAAAAAGCTACCCGCGACCCCGCCGAAGCTCAAGGGTTGATTCCTGAACAGCCGAATAACCGGGCTGAACGGTCTGATCGGGTCCCTCAGCGGTCAACAGGCCAGCCCCAGCTTCTGCCGGAAATATGCCAACGTGCGCTCCAACCCTTCGCGGCGGCTCACCTTCGGCTCCCAGCCGAGTACGCGCCGAGCTTTGGAGATATCCGGCTGACGCACTCGGGGATCATCGGCCGGAAGGGGTTTAAAAACGATGGGGCTTGCGCTACCCGTCAGCTCCTTGATCTCCAGGGCCAACTGGAGCAGAGGAATCTCATCGGGATTGCCCAGGTTAACGGGCTCCACCTCGGTAGAAAGCAACAGCCGATAGATCCCCTCCACCATGTCGTCGACGTAGCAGAAGGAGCGCGTCTGCCTGCCGTCTCCATAGACCGTAATGGGCTCTCCGGTCAGAGCCTGACGCATGAAGTTGGGCAGCGCCCGACCGTCGTCAAGCCGCATGCGGGGCCCGTAGGTGTTGAAGATGCGCACAATCCGGGTATCAAGCCCGTGGTAGCGATGGTAGGCCATGGTCATGGCCTCGGCAAAGCGTTTGGCTTCATCATAAACCCCGCGCAGGCCGATGGGGTTGACGTTACCCCAGTACGTCTCCGGCTGCGGGTGCACCAGGGGATCGCCGTAGACCTCGCTGGTAGAGGCCAGCAGGAACCGAGCCCCCTTGGCTTTGGCCAGCCCCAGGGCCTTGTGGGTACCCAGCGCCCCGACTTTAAGCGTCTGAATCGGGTAGCGCAGGTAATCTTCCGGACTGGCCGGTGAGGCGAAATGCAGAATGAAATCCAGGGGCCCCTCAACGTAGATGAAGTTCGTCACGTCATGCTGGATGAAATGGAATCGAGGATGGCCGAAAAGATGGGCGATGTTATCTGGACTGCCCGTGATGAAGTTGTCCATGCAGATGACTTCATGTCCTTCGGCCAGAAGCCGATCGCAGAGGTGTGAGCCCAGAAAACCGGCTCCACCCGTAATGAGCGTACGTGGCCGATGATAGGCGCGCATACCGATCTCCTCAGGACATAGCCGGGCTTTCCTGGAAAACGGCGGGACGGCCGATGCTCAGATACGTAAAACCGAGCTCGCGCATGCGCTCCAGATCATACACGTTGCGGCCATCGAAAATAACTGGCCGGCGCATCAGCGCGCGCACTCGCTCCAGATCGGGACGGCGGAATTCGTTCCACTCCGTTATGATCAGTAGCGCCTCCACCCCCTCTACGGCATCGTAAAGGTTCTCCGCATAATACAGCCGATCTCCGTAGAGCCGGCGCACGTGACGCATTGCCTCCGGATCATACACCCGCAGTCGGGCTCCGGCCTCGAGCAGGCGATCGATGATGTAGAGCGCGGGCGCCTCCCGGATATCGTCCGTATTGGGCTTGAAGGACAGCCCCCAGATGGCCAGCAAGCGCCCCTTCAGATCCGAGCCAAAGAAATCCAGCACACGCCGGAAAAACCGCTCCCTCTGCTCCCGGTTGACCGCATCGACCGCCTGGAGGATGCGCAATTCATAGCCATAATTTCGAGCCGTCTGGATAAGCGCTTTGACGTCTTTGGGGAAACAGCTTCCCCCGTAGCCCACACCCGGGAAGAGGAAACGCGGGCCGATCCGGCTGTCGGTGCCGATACCGCGCCGCACCCAGTCCACGTTGGCGCCCAGACGCTCGCAGAGCGTGGCGATCTCGTTCATGAACGAGATCCGCATGGCCAGAAAGGCGTTGGCCGCGTACTTGGTCAACTCCGCCGAACGCTCGTCCATAACCAAGATGGGATTGCCCTGGCGCACGAAGGGTTCATAGAGCTGGCGCAAGATCTCCGTGGCCCGAGGGCTGGAGGAGCCGATGATGACCCGCTCCGGCTTCATGAAATCCTCCACCGCCGCGCCCTCGCGCAGGAATTCCGGATTGGAGACCACATCAAAGTCGGCTTTCGCCAGCCGGCCGATGCGTTCACGCAATAACTCGGCGGTGCCCACCGGAACCGTGCTCTTGGTCACAATCACTTTGTAGCTATCGATGAGGGGGCCGATGCGATCGGCTACCTCGAGCACGTAGCGCAAGTCCGCCGCACCGTTCTCGTCCGGAGGTGTGGGCAGAGCCAGAAAGACCACCTGGCTTTGGCGCACCGCCTTCTCCAGATCCGTGGTAAACTCCAGCCTTCCCTCCCTGCGGCTACGCTCGAAGAGCACCGACAGCCCGGGCTCGAAGATGGGGATTTCCCCGGCCTGAAGACGGCGGATCTTCTCCGCATCGATATCCATGCAGATGACCTCGTTGCCCGAATCGGCAAAGCAGACCCCGGTCACAAGGCCCACATAGCCTGTTCCGATGACGGCGATCTTCATACGTTTACCCTCCGCATCGCTGACGGCAGGTTGTCTTCTTCCGCTACCGGCGGGGAAAAGGAAACGCCCACCCCTGTGTACAGAAGCGCGACCCAGCCCACGAGCACATAGGCCACCAGTTGCGCCCCGTGCGTGAGCAGAGCATAGAGCGTGGCCGCGTTACGATCCACAGCAAACAGGAGCACGAGCGTCTGCTGAGCGAAGAAATGATACGTTCCCGTACCCCCCGGAGAGGGGAGCACGACCCCGATGGAGGCCAGGGCCATGAGCGCCCAGGCATCAAGCAGATCCATGTGGGCGATTCCAAACATGCGCAGGGGCAGGTAGGTCATCACCGTATAGGCGAACCACATCAGCGCGGTGCTGGCCCAGAACCATAGGGGCCGCGAAAGCGTGCGCACACTGCGAAGGCCCTCGAGGAAGGATCGGATAAAATGCCGCAGGGGACCATTCCGGCTCCGGACCCGGTACCAACGCCATATTCCGAACAGCAACACAACCCCGAGTACACCAGCAACCCCCACCCAGAGCGTGTTGGTCTTCAGCCAGAGGCCGGGTCCTTCCCACAGCCAGGCCAGTTGGGCCCACCGATCCGTGTACAGCAACAGCACCGACAGCAGGGCCAGCAGGAGCACCAGGATATCCAACGCCCGTTCGGCGACGATCGTACCAAGCACGGCCGAGAAGGCGGCACGCTCCATGCGAGCCATATGGGCGGCGCGCACCAGCTCCCCGATCCGGGGGATGGCGTAACTGGCCATATAGCCGATCATGATGCTGGAGAAGGCCTTGCCCAGCCCGGGATGCACACCCAACGGATGGAGCAACATCTGCCAGCGCCAGGCGCGCAGCAGATGGCTGAGCAGCGCAACCCCGATCAGCGCCGGGAGCCAGCGGTAATCAGCCCGCCGCAACGCCTCCCCCATCGCCCCCCAGTCTACATCCCGGAGCGCCATCCATAGAAACACCCCTCCCACCAGCAATCCGATACCGATCTGGAGCACCTGACGAGCCATAAAGCATCTCCTTGAGAGCGAAAATCAGCCCCCGCGCATATCCACTACCTGGGTTCCGGGGGGAGGGGTAAAACGGAAGCGATCCGGACGGAGAGGAGGGTTGATGCGCACATCCCAGATCCGGATCCGAACCGGCTCGGACTGGCCGGGATCGCTGAGCTCCAGCTGGGCGGGCAAGCCGCTTTTCTGCTCCACGCAGAGCAGCAGTTGCTGGGGGGTCAGGCCCGGATTGCGGGCCTCAAGGGCGAAGCAGACCGCCCTCCGCCCATCGGGCAGGGTCTTCTCCGAAAGGGAGCGCACCCGGAAACGCTCCCGCCACCGACCACGCCATAGCGCCGGCGGAGACCACTCCGGCTCTGCACCCGGCTCATAGGCCATACGCAGGGCGCGTTTTTGCTCCGGATTGTATATCCAGAGCGTGCGCCCGTCGCTGATCAGTTCCTGCCCGCCGGACTCGATCCGAAACCGATCGCCGGCGATCCAGAAGCGACCCACCATCCGGCTTATCTCCCCCGTGGGGGAGGCCAGACGCTGCTCGAAACGGCCGGATATGGCCTCGAAGGACTCCCAGCGGCGCATCAGCTCCGCAAGGCGCGCTTCCGCATCGGTCTGCAGGAGGAGATATAGAGCCAGCAGACCGGAGCATAGCGCGCTGGAGATCAGCGGCAAACCCAGAATGAGATTCATTCTATCGTTCCCTGCGCTCGGCGGGCCAGAAGGGCCTCCAGCTCCTCGAAGGTGCGCACAAGCACCTCGCGCGCTTTGCTGCCCTCAAACGGCCCCACGATGCCCGCTTCCTCCAGCTGATCGATGAGCCGCCCGGCCCGACTGTAGCCGATCTTGAGCCGCCGTTGCAATAACGATACCGATCCCTGTTGATACTGCACCACCAGCCGGGCCGCCTCCTCAAAGAGCGGATCGATCTCCCCGGACTCCTCCCCCTCCGGGCCGCTGCGAGTGGGCTCCTCAACGGAGGGCAGCAGATATGGTCGTCGGTGACCCCGCTGCCTCCCGATAAAGGTGGTCAGGCGCTCGACTTCCTCAACCGATACATAGGCGCCCTGCAGGCGCACCAACCGGCTTCCGTACATAAACAGCATATCCCCGTAGCCCATAAGCTGTTCGGCTCCGATCGTGTCGATAATGGTACGTGAATCGATGCGCGAGGGCACCTGAAAAGCGATCCGGGCCGGGAAATTGGCCTTGATCAGGCCTGTGATCACGTCCACCGAGGGCCGCTGCGTGGCCAGCACCAGATGGATGCCCACGGCGCGGGCCATCTGGGCCAGACGGGCAATTGGCCCCTCGACTTCTTTGCCGGAGACCATCATCAGATCGGCCAGCTCGTCGACCACGACCACGATATAGGGCAGTTTGCGGTGTCCTTTTTGCGGATCCAGTTCCCCGCGGGCCAGCTTCTGGTTGTAGTCCTTCACGTACCGGACCATCGCATCGGCCAGCAGATCGTAGCGCAGTTCCATCTCCAGCAGCAGGCTGCGCAGCACGCGCACGGCCTCCTCCGGCTCGGTAACGATCGGATCCTGGGCCTCCGGCAAAGTGGCGATGAAATGCTCGCCGATATGCTGATAGAGGGAAAGCTCGATCTTCTTCGGGTCGATGAGGACCAGCTTCAGATCCGAGGGATGGCAGTAGTAGAGCAGGCTGGTCAGGATGCTGTTGATCCCCACGGACTTGCCCGATCCCGTGGCGCCGGCCATGAGCAGGTGGGGCATACGCGTCAGGTCCTGGATGAAGACCTCGTTATCGACGGTCTTGCCCAGGGCAATGGGTAGTTCCATGCCGCTTCTGCGAAACTGATCTGTAGCCAGCAGGCTGCGGATGTAGACAATCTGGCGCCTGCGGTTGGGTATCTCGATGCCGATGGCGCTTTTGCCCGGGATGGGGGCGATGATCCGGATGCCCGGGGCGGCCATGGCCAGCGCCAGATCATCGGCCAGGCTCGTGATCCGACTGATCTTTACCTCCGGGGCCGGGGTGAGCTCATAGAGGGTCACCGTGGGCCCCTTTCGGGCCTCGATGCGCGTGATCTCGATACCGTAGGTGGCCAGCTTCTCGAGAATGATCTGCTTGTTGAGCGCGATCTCCTCTTCATCCGGACCGGCCTCTGCGGCCGGCGGTTCATCAAGCAGATCTAACGGAGGAAACGTATAGGCGATCTCTCCTCCCGCGGCTGTGGGCGATTTGCGTGTCTGAGGGGGACGACCCGCATCTGCTGGGTTCGGATCCGGTTCTTTGCCTTCCGCCGGCTCCGGGTTCCGGGGCGGGGGCGGCTTAGGAGCGGGGGGCGGTGCGGGGACGGGGAAGTCCGGAACGGCGATGCCGGTCGATTGTGCTCGCTCCGGGGACGGGGCCGTGGGCAGATCCCGAACGCGGCTGTTGAGGCGGCGCTGGAGGCGCTGCTGTCGAAGGCGGGTCCAGCGCATCCGGATGCGCAGGCGCAGGCGCTCCCAGCCCGTACGCAGCATGTCTTCGAGCCGATACATCCACCCGCCCAGCCGATCGACCGTGCGCTGCACATCGCGATCCAGGATGAGTAGCACCCAGATCACCAACACGGTGAGCAGGAACAGGAAGCTGCCCACCGTCCCCATCAGGTTGCGCAGGCCGCGCGCCAACGCCGCGCCCCAGAGCCCATGCCAGGCCTCCCAGCTTGTTCCGCGCTCCAGGGCCAGCCACCCCAGCGCCATCGCAACCCAGAACGGGGCCAGCATCCAGTACAGCGTCCATCCGCTCCAGACCCCCACGGTTCGGGCGCGGAATAGACGCCATCCCCAGACCATAAGCAGCAGGGGATAGCCCACCACCGCGTATCCCAGAGCCCGGTAGACCCCGTAGTAGGCCAGAAACGCTCCCAGCAGCCCCAGCGCATTGCGGGCGCGCTGGGTGGGAGCGGCTCCCTGATCAAAGGCCGTCCAGAGGGAGCTGGAGCGGACCAGCTCCGCATCCCCCTCGTGATAGCTCACAACAGCCAGGACGAAAAGCAGGGAAACAGATAGGAGCAGAAGGCCGACAATCTCCCGCTTGCGCGCCTCTGAGGGGCGCTTGCGGGGCGGGGTGCGTCGTCGTCCGTTGCCTTCAGCCATGGATTTTGCGAATGACCCCTTCATGATATCGCGCCAGCACGGGCACGCTATCGACCCGGGTAGCGTGTTCCAGATCGGCCTCGTAGCCCAGGCTGCGCAGCCGCGCCGCATGGGAGCTGGAGGCCACCACCTGCTGAAGCCGATCGGCATAGGTGCGATAGAGCAAATGCGCGATCCGCACCCCGTCGGGCACCTCCTCCCAGCGCCCGCCCAGCTCCAGCCGATCAAGCAGCATCCCGGCGCAGAGCATATCTTCAAGGCTGATCCGATTGCGCCATCCGGCGCAGAGCAGAATGAGCTCCTTCGGATTGCGATGACGCAGGTACTCGACCAGCGCGGACAGGTTCACGAAAGCCCCGATGAGCACCTCTTCGGCCAGTCGGGCCCGCAGAATGGCCCCTGTGCCGTTGGTCGTATTCAGGATGATGATCTTGCCCTGTACGACTTCAGGTTGATACTCCAGGGGTGAGTTGCCCAGGTGATACCCTTCAATGGGCGAGCCGTTGCGTTCCCCTCCGAGCAGGATCGTTTGCGGGTCCAGACTGGAGGCCACCCGGCTGGCCGCGCTCATATCGGAAACAGGCACCACTTCTCGGGCCCCATTGGCCAGCGCGGTAAGAATGGTGGTGCTGGCGCGCAGCACATCTATGACCACCACGGTGCGGTCCCGCAACTCATCCTCACTTACCGCCAGAGGAGTTACAATCAGATCGATCCACATACGCCAATACACACCTCCCCGAAATAAGGCCTACCGCTTCAGCGCGGCTCCAACGAGGCTTTCGGCCAGAGAAGCAAACAGGCCCAGGCCATCGGTTCTGCCCAGCACGGGATCGGCAGCCCGTTCCGGGTGGGGCATCATGCCCAGCACGTTGCCGCGGTCGTTGAGCAGGCCGGCAATATGATGCATGGACCCGTTGGGATTGGCCTCCGGATCGAGCCGGCCATCGGCGGTAACGTAGCGAAATATGACCTGGCCCGACTCCTCAAGGCGCCGCAGTGTATCCGCATCGGCCGTATAGTTTCCCTCCCCATGGGCGATGGGAATACGCAGCACGGCGCCCGGGCTATAGGCCGAAGTAAAGGCCGTATCCGTGCGCTCTACGCGCACGAACACGTCCCGGCAGATGAAGCGCAGCGAAGCATTGCGCAGAAGAGCGCCGGGAAGCAGCCCGGCTTCGGTGAGGATCTGAAACCCGTTGCAGATGCCCAGCACGTATCCCCCTTTGCGGGCGAAGCGGGTCACCGCATGCATCACGGGGGAAAACCGGGCAATAGCCCCGCTTCGCAGGTAATCCCCGTAGGAAAACCCTCCGGGCAGGATGATCAGATCCAGGTCCCGCAGATCGGTCTCTTTATGCCAGATGAAACGCGTCCGCCAGCCCATCTGGTGCTTGCAGACGTAGTAGACGTCATGATCGCAATTGGACCCCGGGAATACGACCACCCCGACACGCAACGTATCGGCCATCAGCCCGCAATCTCCGTAATCAGTCCGATTTCCCGAAGCACGCCCTGCACCCGCAAGCAATCCTCAAATTCCCCTTCGTAGGCTACAGCTTTGCCCTGGGTATGGGCGGTCCAGGCGATTTGCTCGGCTCGCTCCAGCGAGCATCCTGTGGCCTTCTGCAGCTGCAAGATGACCTCATCGAAGGTATGGATGTCGTCATTGTAGAGGATCACCCTCCAGGGCGTCTGCAACTGTTCCTGGACCGCCACCTCCTGTTCCCGGAGGGGCTTTTCTATGGCTACCGCGACCATAGCTCATCCCACCGCTTCTATGGTCTCCACAGCCAGGATATCGAAGTCCTCCATCACGGGGTTGGCCAGCAACTTGCGGGCCGCTTCCTCGGCCAGGCGTTCGGCCTCGGCCGGATCGGGCGCGCGCAGGGTGAGTTCGATCCACTTGCCTATGCGGACCTCTTCGAGCGCTTCGTAGCCCAACTGCCGCAGGGCCTGCCGGGTGGCCTTGCCCTGCGGATCCAGAATCGAAGGCCGCAACCGCACGCGCACGTGCACTCTATACATCCCGGACATCCCGGTAGGCCTCCTCTTGGGGTGTCTCCACCTGCCAGCTGGCATATGGGGGAGCTTCATCCATCCAGGCGATTCGGAGCAGGTTCAGCAGGGCGCGCAACAGACCCCAAACGATATAGAGGCCCAGAACCAACAGCAGACCGGCCGCCTGGAAGAAAACGATGAACATCCCTCCCAGGATAAACAGGGTAACGCGCCCCGGATGCTGCCGGAGCGCTTGCCGGGTAGGGCGGGGTATGGCCTCATAGGGAATCGTGGAAACCATGAGCAGGGAAAGCCCGATCACCATGGGCACCAGCACGGAGCCTGTCCCCATGGGCAGGCTGTCGAAGAGGCTCGATTCATGGAAGGTGATCACAAAAGCGGCCACAAAAAGCGCCTGTGCGGGTATGGGCAACCCCCGGAAGTAGTCCTTATCATAGCCCACAAGCTGCACGTTAAAGCGGGCCAGACGCACCGCCCCTGTCACGGCCGGCAGGGAGGCCAGCAACATGCCCAGTTCGTGCAGTTGATAGAGGCCAAACTCGTATACCAGAAAACTCGGCACCACACCGAAAGAGACCACATCACAGAGGGAATCCAGCTGCACCCCGAAGGGGCTGGCGCTGCGCGTCAGCCGGGCCATCATGCCATCGAGCGCATCGAATAGCCCGGCCAACCCGATCAACCAGGCCGCCGTGACCAACTGCCCCTGGTGGATCTGCAAGATGGCCATGAACCCGCTCAGCAGATTGAGCAGGGTGAAAAACGAGGGCACCGCACTGCGGGGCAATCGCCTGCGGGCAAGACGACGCGCGCGTGCGCGCCGGAGAGGCACACCGCGATGGGACATCATGGCAGTACCCCCAGAATCGTCTCCCCAGCCCGCGTACGATCCCCCACCCGGACCCGGAGGGAAACCTGCGGGGGCATGTACACATCCACCCGGGAACCCAGCTTAATCATGCCGTATCGCTGCCCGGCCTGCACGCTATCGCCTAGATGCACATGATAGACGATCCGCCGTGCCAGAAAACCGGCAATCTGCACGAAAAGCACGCGCACGGCGCCGTTTTCTACGCCCAGGAGCGCGCGTTCGTTGCGCTCGGAGGCCTTATCTTCCCAGGCCACCAGGTATTGCCCGGGCACATAGCGCTCAAAGGCGATCCGGCCACCATATGGAATCCGGTTTACGTGCACATCCAGAGGGGACATAAAGATGCTCACCCGTATGGCCCTGCCGCCCAGAAAGAGGGGCTCATCGACCGCTTCGACCCGGATTACCCGTCCGTCGGCAGGAGCCAGGATCGCGCGGGGATCCCGGGGAGGGTGACGCTCCGGATCCCGAAAAAAATACAGCACGAAGGCCACCCCCAGGACGGCGAGCGCGCCCAGAAGGTACATCTTCCATCCCCCCAGGCGATAGCCCAGCCAGAAAAGCAGTAGCCCCAGGATAACTACCAGCAGGATGATGCCGTATCCCTCGCGCGCAATCACGACGCCTCGAACTCTCGCCGCCGACCAAAGATACGGCTTCCGATCGTCCCCGTGCCAGAAATTCCCCACCCGCTGGATATGAGAAAAGCGGGCTCGCCGGGGAGCGGCCCGCTTTCGGACAAAAAGGGACGCCCTTCAGCGTCTTTCGAAGGTTTCCAGGCCGTTTCTGCGCCGCCGGCGCCAGGCCAGAGCAACCATCACGGCCACGGCCGTAAAGGTGAAGAGCATAAGCAGACGCGCACCCCAGCGATAGGGCACATCTTCCGGCTTTACCCCTTCGAGCCCGAGCGTGGGGATGGCATCCTGTATCGTCCAGGCCGTGAAGATGACGATCAGATACAGAGGGGTGATGTACTTCATGACAAACTTGAAGAAGGCCGGGATCCGGATGTCCGCACCTTGGTTGAGCTCCTCCCAGGCTCTGTCGATGCCGAAAACCCAGCACAACAGGATCGTCTCGATGAGGGCGAAGGCGGCCAGACCGAACGTGCCGGCCCAGAAGTCGAGCTCATCAAGAAAACCGTGACCCAGGAAGAAAACCACGCAGTTTATCCCGATAAAGGCGAAGATCCCCAGCAGCCCCACTGCCTGAGCGCGGGAGAGCTTAAACTCATCCTGCAGAAACGCCACCACGGGCTGGCCCATGGCCACGGAGCTCGTGATTCCGGCGAAAAACAGCAGAGCAAACCATAGGGTGCCGAGCAACTGCCCCAGCGGGATCTTGGTAAAGATGATGGGCATGGAGACAAAGCCCAGATTGAAAGCCCCCCCTTGGGCGATCTCCTGCGTTTCCTGTACCCCGAAAAACGCCACGGCGATGGGAATGGCGATGCTTGCCCCCAGGATCACCTCCACGAACTCATTCGTGGTGGCTGTGGCCAGCCCGGAGAGGGCGATATCGTCGTTCTCCCGCAGGTAGCTGGCATACGCATGCAGGGTGCCCATGCCCACGCTCAGGGTGAAGAAGATCTGCCCGGCGGCAGCTAGCCAGACCTTGGCATCCGAAAGGGCCGATAGATCCGGGTTCCACAGAAAGGCAAAGCCACTCCAGACGCTCTTCTCCGGCTGCGTGGGATCCGGGGTACCCAACGTGAAGACACGCACCACGAGCACGATGGCGAACAGAAACAGCATGGGCATGGCGATTTTGGCCAATGCCTCGATGCCGCGTGAAATGCCACGATAGAGGACGTACAGGTTGACCGAAAAGGTCAGCAACAGAAACAGGTAGGCGGTTCCGATGCCCTGAAAATGCCCCTCCGAGGCCAGCCCCTGGTAACTCTCCAGAAACCGACGCATGCCGGCAAAATCCGATATGTCGAAGTAGTACCCCAGCGCGGAAAAAACGCTGTAGGCCAGCGTCCACGACTCCACATACGTGTAATACATCATCACCGTCAGGGAGATGAACAGCCCCAGAGCGCCCAGATATTTGGCCACCGGATGGCCCCAGAGCACCTGGAACATGCCCGGGGCGCTGGAGTGCCCGTATTTGCCTCCATGCCGGCCGATCGTCCACTCGATCCACATCAGCGGAATGCCCAGGAGCAGAAAAGCGATGAAGTACGGGATCATGAACGCCCCACCGCCGTTCTGGGCGGCCTGAACGGGGAAACGCAGGAAGTTGCCCAACCCCACGGCGTTGCCCGCCGCGGCCAGGATCAAGCCGATACGCGTCCCCCAGCGTTCCCTTTCCTGAATGTCCATCGTGTCTGGCTCCCTTGCGGTTTGGGGTTTAGCGCGAGGATCGGTTGCGCTGCGATTTGAAGAGGCGACTGAAGACGAAAACGGTCAGGGCCATAATGGATGTCCAGGCCAGGGCCCAGAAAATGATTCCCCCGGTAGTCAGCTCCACAGCGACCTCCTATCCGGCCAAAGGCGCCGATATATAACGAAAAGCCCTGCGCAAGGGCAAGTTGCGCTCCGCCGGGATTACAAAATCGTTGCGCCTTTCACCAGGGCGGCCAGGAGAAAACAGCCGAGAGGCGATGGCTCACCCCCAGCTCATGTGCGCTCAGCAGGTGCCCCAACGCGTAATCGAGGCGAAACCTCCGCACGCGCAGCCCCACCCCGGCCGTTGGACTGAGCACCCATCGCCCCTCTTGCCGGCCGATCTCCTCCAGCCCCACCCGCAGCAGAAGCGCGTTGCGGAAGGCATACGCCATCCCGAAACGGGGCTCCAGATCAAAGGCCCCCCCATCGATGCCGTAGGCCTGATCCGGGCGCAGATCCAGCTCCAGCACCACATCCATCGCTCCGGGACCGATCCGCTCTGTGCGGCGCAACCCCATCCGGAGCGCAGGGGGTATGAGTTCCGTCACACCGCCCGGCAGGGTATCCCCATAGAGGGACTTTAGCTCTTCGAGCGCCCCGGCGTCTACGTACCAGAAACGGGCCATGGTGGTCAGGTCTGTGGCCACCAGAGCGAACGTCCAGGGTCCCCGCCTGTACTGCAGGCCCACATCCACACTCACCCCCCAGGCCGAGGCGAAGGGCCCCATACGGCTGTAGAGCAGCTTGAACACCACCCCTCCGGTGTAGCCCGGACGCAGAGATCGGCCATAGCCGATGAGCAGGGCGTAATCGGCCGCGCTGAAGGTGCTCACCCGCTCTGGAAGGGGCAGACCCCGCTCGGGGTCCCAGGCGGCCAGCGTGTTCTTGATGTTATCTACGCCGACGCGCAGCAGGCTCAGCGCAAGGGACTCTTCTTTTCCAAGCCCCCAAGCCACGGCGGCGTAATCGTACTGGACCAGGCCCGCGAACTGCTCCACATGCATATACCCCACCTGCGGGCCCTGCAGACCCACCAGGCCGGCCGGGTTCCAGTAGCCGGCCGTCACATCGGCCCGCACGGTGAGCCCGTTCTGGCCCATACCGGCGGCCTCGGCGCCCGCTCCCAGACGAAGCACCTCGGCTCCGTAACGAACCCACCGCTGTCCGGAGGCAACGGAAACCAGGACACCCAGCGCAAGCGCTACCGACGCACCCCGATACAGCAAGCGCATTGTTCGGTCCGCCCTCCGCAAGCGCACCTGCTCACGTATTGCCCGCCATCCGCTGGCGCTCCTCCTCCAAGAGGACACGGCGCAATACCTTGCCCACCATGGATTTGGGCAGATCGGCTCGGAATTCCACCTGCCTGGGCACCTTGTAGGAAGCCAGGCGTTCCCTGCAGAATTCGATGATCTCCTGCTCTGTAGCCTGCTCTCCCGAACGCAACACCACATAGGCCTTGACGATCTCCCCGTGGTAGGGATCGGGCACCCCGACCACGACGGCCTCCTTGATCTTGGGATGCTCAAAGAGCACCTCTTCGACCTCGCGGGGAAAGACGTTGAATCCTCCCACGATGATCATGTCCTTTTTGCGGTCGACGATGTAGAAGTAGCCCTCCTCATCCATGCGGGCCATATCGCCCGTGTACAGCCACCCATCGCGCAGCGCGCGCGCCGTCTCCTCGGGTCGATTCCAGTACCCCTTCATGACGTTCGGGCCTCGGACGATGAGCTCCCCCACCTCGCCCGGGGGCAACGGTTTGCCCTCTTCATCGACGATTTGCGCATCCACATCGGGCAACGGGATGCCAATAGAGCCGAATTTGCGCTGGCCGAAGAGGGGATTGGTATGCGTAACAGGCGAGGCCTCCGAAAGCCCGTAACCTTCCACGAGCCGGGCACCCGTGATGCGCTCAAACTGCTGGGCCACCTCTACGGGAAGCGGAGCGGCCCCGGAGATGCACAGGCGCACACTGCGCAGATTATAGCGCCGGCTCAGCTCAGAGGTATTAATGGCCACATACATCGTCGGCACCCCGGGGAAGAGCGTTACCCGATAGCGCTGCGTGCTCTTGAGCACCTCCTCGAGCACGAAACGGGGTTGCAGGACCACCGTGGCCGCGATCGCCATGCCCAGGTTCAGCACAGCCGTCAGCCCGTAGCTGTGAAAGAAGGGAAGCACCCCCTGGATCACCTCGCGCCCTTCCTGCAGGGAAGGCATCCAGGATTTCACCTGCAGGCAGTTGGCCACCAGGTTGAAATGGGTCAGCATGGCGGCCTTTGGCGTCCCCGTCGTACCACCTGTGTAGAGCAACAGGGCCACATCTTCTCGGGGGTCGATGGAGACCGAAGAGGGCCGAGGAGGGTGCCGTTCCAACACCGACCGGAACAGGTGGATCGTAGCCGTCGGACTGACCTCCACCCAGGAACCCTCCCGCCGGGCCTTGAGGGGATAGAGCCAGTTTTTGGGCCAGGGCAGATAGTCCTCCACGCCGGTTACAATAACCCGTTGCACGGGGGTGGAGTCGGCCACCTCCCGGTAGCGTGGGAACATGGGCCTAAGCACCACAAGCGTGCTGGCCAGCGAGTCGTTGAGCATAAAGGCCAGCTCGCGGGCGGTATAGAGCGGGTTGAGGCCGACCACCGTAGCCCCGATTCGGAGCGCCCCGTAGAAGGCGATCACAAACTGGGGGCTGTTGGGCAACATGAGGGCGACCCGATCTCCTTTGCGCACGCCGAGCTGCTCCAGGGCATGAGCAAAACGCTCTACAGCCTCCCAGAGCTCCCCGTAGGCGATGCGCTTGCCAAAGAAGATCAGCGCCGTATGGGCCGGATATTTGCGGGCGCTTTCCTCCAGAAACTTCCAGAGCGGAACCTCCGGATAGGCGATGGTGCGGGGAACACCCGGCTCGTAGAATCGATACCAGGGCCGATCCGGAACGTGCACTTCCTGCATGGCGGCTTTCTCCTCCCCTGTTACGCTCACCTACCCACGGGATAGCCTCCGGCCTCAAGTACGGCCTGCGCGATCCGTCTGCGGAGGGCGATTGTGTTGATCGGTTCCTGTCGGGTGAAACGGCGCAGCGCGGCCAGATGCAGACGCAGTTCATCGCCTTCAAGAAAGCGGGCCAGCGCCTCCCGCCCCAGCGCGGCCGCGACCTCGGCGGCCTTGGCCACGTAGAGGCGCGTCATATCCTCCTGCAGGCTCGTATCCAGACCCCGGCCGCGCAGTTTCAGGGTGCGCAACAGAGCCGATTCGGCCGCATATGTCCACATGGCCATATCGGCGACCCGGGCGACGATTTCCTGCTCTTCCTCGAGCGCCTGCATGTAGCGCATAGCGGCCGCCCCGGCCACGGCCAGTACGGCCTTCTTGAGGTTTTCCACCACCCGCCTTTCGGCGGCCAGAGGTCCGGTTTCCTCGCTGTCCTCGAATCGGGGCTCGAACACTTCGCGGGCCACGCGCTCAGCCGCGGCCATCAGGGGCAACTGGCCCCGCATGGCCCGGCGCAGGAGCATATCGACCGTGAGCAGGCGATTGATCTCGTTGGTGCCCTCGAAGATGCGGTTGATCCGGCTATCCCGATAGGCTCGTTCCACAGGGAACTCCCGGGAATAGCCATACCCTCCGTGGATCTGTACGGCCTCATCGACGGCGTAATCCAGCAGCTCGCTGCCCATGACCTTGATCATGGAGCATTCGACGGCGTACTCCTCGATGCTCCGGAGCCGATGGGCGGGGTCTTTGGAGGACCCGATCGCCTGATCAATAAGCCCGGCCGTGCGATAGATCATCGATTCGATGGCGTAGGCGCGCAGGGCCATCTCGGCCAGTTTTTCCTGAATGAGCCCAAACTGGGCGATGGGTCTGCCAAACTGCACGCGCTCCAGCGCATAGCGCGCGGCCAGCTCGAGCACCTGCTTGGTGCCGCCCAGACAGCCGGCACCGAGCTTGAAGCGGCCCGTGTTCAGGATATTGAAGGCGATCTTAGCCCCCTGGCCCACCTCGCCGAGCAGGTTCTCCACGGGTACGCGCACCTGCTCGAGGATGAGCTGACGCGTTGAGGAGGAATGAATTCCCATCTTGCGCTCCTCAGCCCCCACGGAAACCCCCTCGAAAGTGCGCTCGACTAGGAAGGCGCTGAACTTCTCCCGCTCCCCATCGACTTTGGCGAAAACGGTGAACAGGTCGGCAAACCCGGCGTTGGTAATCCACATCTTCGTGCCGTTGAGTATCCAGTACCGGCCATCGGCGCTGAGCTCAGCCCGTGTGCGGCCGCCCAGCGCATCGGAGCCGGCGTTGGGCTCTGTAAGCGCGTAGGCCCCGATGAGCTCGGCCGTGGCCAGCCGGGGCAAATAGCGGCGCTTCTGTTCTTCGGAGCCGAAATACACAATGGGCAGGGTGCCGATGGACTGATGCGCCCCGTAGGTTACGCTGAACCCGCCGGCGGGGGCGAGCTTTTCGGCCACAAGCATAGCGGCCGTCTTCGGCAGGTCCGTGCCCCCGTATTCCTCCGGGATCTCGATACCCAACAGGCCCAGCTCTCCAGCCCGGCGCAGGAGCATGGGATTGAGCCCCTCCTCGAGCTGTTCGAGGCGATCCATGAGGGGCAGGATCTCGTTTTGAACGAACTCCTCGGTCATCTGCCCGATCATGCGCAGTTCCTCGGAAAAATCCTCCGGGGAAAAGACCGATTCCGGCTCGGTCTGACGGACGAGAAACTCCCCACCCCGGGGCTGCGCGGTCTGCGTCTCTGCATACGTGCTCATAGCGGACACCCCCTGGTTTATTACGGCTCACCGTAGACTTCGAACAATCCGGCGGCGCCCATGCCGCCGCCGATACACATGGTCACCAGCCCCAGCCCCCCTCCTCGACGTCGCAGTTCGTAAATGAGCTGGGTGGTGAGCTTGGCCCCCGAAGCCCCCAACGGATGTCCCAGCGCGATGGCCCCCCCGTTGGGGTTGACTTTCTCCTCTGGAAGCCCCAGCGACCGGATGACGGCCAGGACCTGGGAGGCGAAGGCCTCGTTGAATTCGATCAGGGATATATCCTCGAGCCGGACCCCGGCCTGCTTCAGCGCCCGGGGCACGGCCCGAACGGGCCCAATGCCCATCACCTCGGGCTCGACGCCGGCCACCGCATAGGTGATAAAACGCGCCAGGGGCTTGAGCCCAAGTTCTCGAATCCGATCCTCGCTCATCAGTAACACAGCCGCCGCGCCGTCGGAGTAGGGGCTGGAGTTGCCCGCCGTCACCGTACCGCCCTCTTTGAAGACCGGCTTGAGCTGGGCTAATTTCTCCAGGCTTGTATCCGGACGTACGGTCTCATCCCGGCTAAAGAGCGTTTCGGTGACCTCTTTGCGCGTGCCGTGCCAGGTGTAGCGCCGTACGGGCACAGAGACGATCTGGCCCTCAAAGCGGCATGCCGCCCAGGCCTCGGCCGCTTTCCTGTGACTGCGCAGGGCCCAGGCATCCTGATCCTCGCGGGAGATCCCGTAGCGTTCGGCCACGCGCTCGGCGGTAAGCCCCATGCTGATATAGGTCTCGGTCAGTTCCGGGTGCAGCCGGGTGTGATAGCCGGACATGGGGACCTGGCTCATCATCTCTACCCCGCCGGCCAGCACCACATCCGCCATGCCCGTCATGATGGCCTGCGCCCCCATGGCGATGGTTTGCAGACCGGAGGAGCAGAATCGATTCACCGTCGCCCCGGGCACTTCCACCGGAAAACCGGCTCGAAGAAGAGCCAGGCGAGCGATATTGAGCCCCTGTGCCGCCTCGGGCATCGCGCAGCCCCAGAGCACGTCATCGATTTGAGCCGGATCCAGGCCAATGCGCTCCACAACGGCGCGCATAACGAGCGCGGACAGATCGACCGGATGAACCCCCGCCAGCGCCCCATCGGGCTTGCCCCGTCCGACCGGGGTGCGTACCGCGCTGACGACAAAAGCTTCGCGCATATCTCCTCCAATCGTGCCCGGACTGGTTTCAGTTGCGCAGCGGCTTGCCCGTTTTGAGCGTGTACGCGATGCGCTCCTGGGTTTTGCGCGTGCCCAGAAGCCGGAGGAAAGCCTCTCGCTCCAGATCCAGGATGTCCTGCTCGGTGACCGTTCGGGGTGGACCGTCCCCGCCGCAGAGCACATAGGCCAGCGTGCGTGCTATAAAGACCTCATGCTCCGTGATGCGGCCGGCCTGGTGCAGCTGCCAGGCCGCGTAGTAGAGGTTGCCGATCGCCTCCGCCCCCAGGGCCCGGATCGCCCTTCCCGGAGGGGGAGGCACGTAATCGGCGGCCAGCTCCAGCACGCGGGCCTTGGCGTCGGCCAGAAGCCGGTAGCGATTCATGCTGATCCGATCCCGGTCGCGCAAAAAACCCATCGCGCGCGCCTCCAGCGCGCTGGTAGAAGTCTGCGCCATGGCGATGAGCCCGAAGGCGCGCCGCACGGCTTCGAAAGGATCCGCCTCCGCATAGGGGGCCAGTTCCTCAGTGAAGCGGAAAAGCATCTCCTTCGTGCCCCCTCCGGCCGGAATAAGCCCCACCCCCGTCTCCACAAGTCCCATGTACAGCTCGGCGTGGGCCTGGACCTGATCGGCGTGCAACACGAACTCGGCGCCCCCGCCCAGCGTGAGCCCGAACGGAGCGGCCACGACGGGAAACGGGGCATAGCGCAGGCTCATGGAGGCGCGCTGAAACTGCCGCACCGCCCAATCCAGCTCCTCCCATTCCCCCTCCTGGGCCAGCAGCAGGATGAGCGCCAGGTTGGCGCCGGCCGAAAAGTGCTCCCCCTGATTGCCCACCACAAGCCCGAGGAAATGTTGCGGCACGACCTCCAGTGCGGCTTGCACCATGCGCAGGGCGTCCTCTCCGATCGCGTTGGCCTTGGAATGAAACTCCAGCAGCGCCACCCCATCTCCGATATCCAGCAAACTGGCCCCCGCCGAGCGACGCACCACGGCCGCCCCGTTGCGCTTCAGATCCCGGAGCAGCAGCACCCCTTCCGGCCTGCGGGGGGGCACATCGGGAGGGTAGAAAAGCTGGCCCGCCTGCACGCGCTCGGCCACCACCGGAGGCACCTCCCAGCCCATCTGCGCAAAGGCCTCCGCTACGGACTTCGGCCCGAGCAGGTCATAGAGTTCAAAGGGCCCGTGCTCCCAGCCGAAGCCCCACTTGAGCGCGTTGTCGATGTCCTCTATGGTGTCGGCGACTACGCCGTACTGGCGGGCCGCGTAGTGCAGCACGGCGTATGTGGTCCGACGCATAAACTCCCCGATTGGACCTTCGAGCCGAAGCAGCGCCCGGATGCGGTCGGCCACGTCGGGCAGGGCGCGGATCGGCTCCAGCTCGGGAATGCGCACTTTACCCCGATCCTCGTACTCCAGCGTCTGCAAATTGAGCGTAAGGATCCGGCTCTGACCGGAGGCCTCCTTGAGGCGCTTATAGAAGCCCTGCCCGGTTTTCTCCCCGAGCCAGCGACGCTGCACCAGCACGCCCACCACCTCGGGCAAGACAAATCCGGCATCCCCGGTGGCCTCATAGAGATCATGTGCCACCCGGTAGAGCACATCCAGCCCCGTCAGGTCCGCCGTTCGAAACGTGGCGCTTTTGGGACGCCCGATCAGGGGTCCGGTGAGCGCGTCGACTACGTCAGGGGTCAACCCCAGATCGAGCATGGCGCGCATAGCCTGCACCAGCCCGTAGACGCCGATCCGGTTGGCGATAAACCCGGGCACATCCCGGGCGATGACGACCCCTTTGCCGAGCACGCGCTCCCCGAAGAGGCGCAGGCGCCGGATCACATCCGGATCCGTATCCCGTGTGGGGATCAGCTCAAGCAGGTACAGATAACGGGGCGGATTGAAGAAGTGCGTGCCCAGAAAACGCCTTCGAAACGCTTCGCCTCGCCCCTCCAGCTGCCGGTGCATGGGGATGCCGCTGGAGTTGCTCGATAGGATGGTGTCCGGCCGTACAACGGGCTCCAGACGCGCCCACAGGGCCTGCTTGGCCTGCAGGTCCTCGACGATGGCCTCCACGATCCAGTCTGCTTCCCGCAGGCGTTCGAGGTCATCTTCCGTGTTGCCGATCGTAATCAGCTGCCGGCGTTCCGGATGCATAAAAGCGGCCGGTTTGAGCGCAAGCGCCCGCTCCAGCCCGGCGCGGACCAGCGCGTTGCGGTCCGACCCCTCGGGGGCGGGCAGATCCAGCAGGATCGTGGGCACGCCGGCGTTGGCCAGATGCGCGGCGATCTGCGCCCCCATCGTGCCAGCTCCGATTACAGCCGCTTTGCGAATGCCGTGGAGCATTGCGGACATGATCCCCCTCTGTTCGGTTTCCAACCCGCCGCGGCGATGTGGATGGGCTTCACAGAGGAAAATATGCCAATAATCCCCCGAACGCAAGCCTTAGCGGCGGTTTTCTGAACGGGAAAGTAGCCGGTCTGTTACCTGTTTCCTCAGCCAGGAAGCGAGACTATCGGTCAGCGCGCCGATGAGCTGACGCAGTATCATCTGGCCTATTCCCCCGGAGGATCGCGCTCTGCCCCCCCGGCCCAGAGCGCTGGACAGCCAGAAGCCCAGCACACCGGTGAGGAGCAGGCTGCCCACAGGCCAGCGCCGAACCCAGCGGCGCCAGTCCAGACCCGCGCGCAACTCCTCTCTGAGCCCCTCCAGCGAGACCTCGACATCCTCGCGAACGCGGGCAAGCTCCCTTTCAAGGGCCCGACGGCGGGCCTGCAGCTCCTCGATGGGATCCATGGTTCTCCTTCGGCGCATCAGACTGAGAGAAAACAATACGAAGCAGGGCCCGGCGAACCGCCCTTTCGATACCGGGGAGCGCAAAGCGGTAGACCCCCCAGGCCACAAGGCAGAGGCCCAACCCGATTACTCCGAACCCCCACATGGGGCTTCCTAAAAGCGCCCCCAGCCACCAGCTGAGGGCCAGAAGCAACAACCCCACGCCACCGAAGAGGAGCAGAAAGATCAGCAGGATGCCCACCAGGCGGCCGCATAGCTCGGTGGCGCGATCAAGCAAATCCAGTTGCAGAAGCTGGAGGCGGATCTCGAGCAAATCCGAGATATCGCGCACAAGTTCCCGCAGTCGCAAGAGCAGACGCTCTACAAGGGTCACTTTTTCTGTCATCGGCGCACGCAGGTCAACCCCAGCAGTACCCCCAGAAGAAAGGCCCCGAAAAGAGCCCGATCCGGATGCCGACGAATCCACAGGCGAGCGCACGCAAGCCGGGATCGGAGGCGGAAGAGAACCTGCCCCACCTCGGAAATCCCGCCTTCTGACGATCGGCTTGAGACAGGCGGAGCCGACTTTGCGGATGCATCGAACACCCGGCCTTACCCCCTGTATCGGATCGAAGGGCCAGAGAAGATACGCCTCCATCCCCCTGCCCGCAAGGGGAACGATTGCACCGGGGTTGCCAGAGGCCGTACTTTTTTGGCCGCTATGCTGGACGTGCTCGCCGTACATCGGGCGCTCGTACAGATCCCCTCCCTGAGCCATGAGGAAGGCCCCATAGCGGACTGGGTGGAACGCTTCTTCCAGGAGGCGGGACTGCCCACAGGCCGGATCGGCAACAACGTCTACGCCTGGCTCGGTGAGGATCGTTCCGATACGCTCCTGCTGAACTCGCACCTGGATGTGGTGCCGCCCGTGGAGGGGCATCCGTTTCCTCCCTTCGAGGCCGTGGTGCATGAGGGGCGCGTATACGGCCGAGGGGCGGTGGATGCTAAAGCCAGCGTAGCGGCCATGATGGTCGCCCTGGTGGAACTGGCCTCCGAGGGCTATCGGCCGCCTGGAAGGCTCATCGTGGCTCTGACGGCCTGTGAGGAGCTGGGCGCCGGCTACAACGGATTGGAGCACATCCGGCCAGCCCTGGAACCCCTGCATGCGGCCATTGTGGGCGAACCCACCGATCTGCGCCCCTGCGTGGCCCAGAAGGGTGTGCTTATCCTCACGCTCACCGCGCAGGGCCGAAGCGCCCACGCGGCGCGCGCGCATCTGGGGGAAAACGCCATCTACCGGGCTGCTCGGGATATCCTGGCGCTACACTCGCTTCGTTTTGAGCGGGAAGATCCCTTCCTGGGCTATCCTACGGTCACGGTCACGACCATATCGGGTGGAACGGCGCGCAACGTGGTGCCCGATCGGTGCATCTTCACGGTCGACATCCGTTCCACGCCGGCTTATTCGCACGAGGAGCTCATCGAGCTGGTGCGCTCCCACGTCTCCTCGGAGGTCTCCGTCTATAGCCAGCGTCTGGTTCCCGTATCCACGCCGGTGCAGGCGCGCATCGTACGAGCCTGTCTGCAAGCCCAACCCGGTCTGGAGCCCTTCGGCTCGCCCACGGCGTCCGACTGGGTCTTTCTGCGCGACCTGCCCGTAGTTAAGCTCGGCCCCGGATCCAGCGAGCTCTCCCATACGGCCCAGGAGCACATTCCCCTCGTGGAACTCCAGCGGGCCGTTCAAGTCTACAAAGCGATCGTGCGCGCATATTTCGAGCTGCGATGACGCTCTGGGAAAAAGACCTGCCGTCGGCTGAATGGGTCCTCCGCTTCACCGTGGGGGAGGATTACCGCTGGGACACGTATCTGTTGCCCTATGACATCGAGGGCACCCGGGCGCACGCCTGGGCTCTGGAGCGGATGGGGATCTTAAGCCCGGAGGAACGTTCCGCGATCGAGGCTGTCTTGGATCGGCTCGCCGAAAAGGCCGAAAAAGGGGAACTTGTCGTCCGGCCCGAGGACGAAGACGCCCACACGGTAATCGAACGCGCGTTGACCGAAGCACTTGGATCGACGGGGGAGAAAATCCACACGGCGCGCTCTCGGAATGATCAGGTGCTTGTGGCCCTACGGCTTTTTGCCCGCGCTCATCTGGTGCGAACCGGCCGGGCCACCGCGGCGCTCATCGAGACGCTCTGCCATCTGGCGGAGATCGGATCCCGATGGCTCATGCCCGGCTACACGCATCTGCAGCGGGCTATGCCCTCCACGGTGGGCCTGTGGGCGCTTGGATACGCCGAGCTCCTGCTCGAAGACCTCGAAGGCCTGCGCCAGGCCCGCGATCGCATCAACGTCTCCCCCTGGGGTAGTGCAGCCGGATACGGCGTGCCTTTTTTGGAGATGCCCCGCCAGGATGTCGCCCGCCGGCTGGGTTTCCGGGCTGTGCAGGAGGCGGTGACCAGCGTGCAGCTTTCGCGCGGCAAACTGGAGGCCGCAGTCCTCCATGCGCTCGTGCAACTGGGGGCCACGCTCAATCGGATGGCCTCCGATCTGGTGCTCTTCTGCAGCCAGGAATTCGGCTTTGTGGAACTGCCCGCCTCCTCTACGACGGGCTCTAGCATCATGCCCCAGAAGCGAAACCCGGATGTGCTGGAGCTCATCCGCGCCCACTACCACCGGCTTGTGGCCGAGCTCCATCTGCTGCTCACGTTGCCAGCCAACCTTCCGTCCGGATACCACCGGGACCTGCAACTGACCAAGGAAGCCCTGCTGCGCTCCTTGCTTATGGCTCCGGACCTGCTGGAGGCCATGCGGCGCATGCTCGAAGGCATTCGCTTCCGACAGGACCGCCTGGAAGCCGCCTGCACGCCGGAGCTCTTCGCCACGGCTGCCGCACTGGAGCGGGTGCGCACCGGAGTACCGTTTCGAACCGCCTATCGGGACATCGCCCGTACCTTGGAGGCTCTGGTTCGCCCCTCCACGGAGCAGGCCCTGACCGCTTATCGCACGCCCGGCTATCCGGGGCAAACAACCCCCGAACAGGTGCGCACCCGTCTGGCCACACAGCGCGGCTGGCTGGAGGAGACATCCCCTACAACGTAGAAGCCACCCCCAGCAGGAAAGAGGCCAAGCCGAAGGCCAGCAGAAGCAGGATCTGCTCCTTAAGCCCCAACTCCAGCCTCGATGTCCTCGGTTGGTCCATACGACCGCTCCTCTGCCACCTGGTACCCGATGATGTGGGCTTGCCAGCGGGGCGCTCTGCGCGCCGGACTGGCTGCCCGGAAAGCGTGTAGATCCGCACCATACCCTCCACCGAGCTTGTTACAGGGAAGCCTCCAATACACCCCGGGACGCGTGCCCGGCGTCCCGAAGCATCCTCTCACAAGTCCCGTTCCGTAGAGGAGCATTACAAAATAACCCGTTCGGGCCGACCCGAACGGGTTATCATCTCACTTTGAGATCCGGATCAGGACAACAACTGCACCAACCGGAGCAGATCGTAGTCGATCGTCTTTTTCTTCGACCAGGTATTGCGCAGGGGGGTAAGGTGGATCTCGTTGTTGATCACCCCGACCATGACGTTATCGTGTCCATCGAGCAACGCCTCCACGGCGGCGACGCCCAGGCGTGTGGCCAGCATCCGGTCCCTGGCCGTGGGGCTCCCCCCGCGCTGAATGTGCCCCAGCACGGTCACGCGCATCTCGTAATCCGGGAAAATCGGGCGCAATTTTTCGGCCAGCTTCTGCGCCCCTCCCAGTTCATCTCCTTCGGCCACAACCACGATGCTACTGCGGCGCTTGTGGGCCAGTACGCGGTAGAGGGATTCGCGGATCTCGTCCAGGTCCACGAACGCCTCCGGTACGAGCACCAGCTCTGCGCCGCCCCCAATAGCACAGGCCAGGGCGATAAAACCCGAATCGCGCCCCATGACCTCGATGAAGAAAAGCCGATCATGCGCATCGGCCGTGTCCCGGATCTTATCGATGGCCTGCAGGGCCGTGTTGACGGCCGTATCATAGCCGATCGTCTCGTCGGTGCCGAACAGATCGTTATCGATCGTGCCCGGGCACCCCACAATGGGGAAGCCGTACTCCTCATGAAAAATCGACGCTCCCCGGAAGGTGCCATCTCCCCCGATGGCGACCAGCGCCTGGATGCCGGCCTGCTGGAGCTGTTGCGCCGCTCGGGCGCGCCCCTCCGGGGTTTTGAATGCCTCGCTGCGGGCGGATTTGAGAATGGTGCCCCCGAGCTGAATGATGTTCGAGACGCTGGCGGCATCCATCTCCACAAAATCGCCCTCGATCATCCCCGCATATCCGCGTCGGATGCCGATCACCTCCAGCCCATGGTGCAGGGCGGTGCGCACCACGGCCCGAATGCAGGCATTCATGCCCGGGGCATCGCCCCCGCTGGTGAATACGCCGATACGACGAATGGCTTCCGCTCCCATATGCGCCGCTTGCGCTCCGAAGCAAACGGAGCCAAGGTACAACGGAACGAAAAAGAAAACTACGCCTTTCGGGAGGCGGCCGGCTGACCCAGATACCGACGCAGGCAGGAGAGGAGTTCCTCGCGGGAGACGGGTTTGGTCAACAGGGCATTGAAACCGGCCTGCAGAAACTTCACCTCCTCGGCCACCGAAGCATAGGCCGTCTGGGCAATAATGGGGATGCTTCCCCAGCCGGGACGGCTGCGCAGCCGACGCACCAGCTCCACGCCGTCCATCCCGGGTCCCAGATAAACGTCCACGAGCAACAGCTCCGCATGGTGCTCTTCGAGCCACTGCAACGCTTCCTCGGCCGAAGGCACCGTGTGCACATCGAACTCCTCGCGCAGGTAATAGGTGAGCAGCTGGGCGTTCTCCGGAATATCTTCTACGATGAGCACCCGGGGACGAGCACCCGACCCATTTGCGCCCCCCCTCGATCGGATGGGCAACAGGACGGTAAAGGTCGAGCCCGCCCCTTTCTGGCTCTGCACGGTGATCGTACCCCCCATCAGGCGCGCCAGGCGCATGGAGATGGCTAGCCCCAGCCCCGTACCATCCTTGGGCCGGTTCGGGTCGGAATCGTCCTGGAAGAACTCCTTGCCCAGCCGGGGCAGGGCCTGCTCGGAGATCCCGATACCCGTATCCCGGACTTCGATGACGGCCTGCTCCTCGGTGCGATACGTGCGCACGTGCACCCCACCCCGCTCGGTAAACCGGATCCCGTTGCTGATGAGGTTGATGAGGATCTGAGAGAGCCGCTGGGGATCGGCCGTTACAAGCAGCTGCCGATCGGCATGCTCGCTTTGCAGATAGAGGCCCTTGTTCTCGGCCAGAGCCCGAAGGCTCGATATTACCTCATCGACCAGCGCGGGAATGGAAACGGGCTCGAAACGCAATTCCATGCGTCCGGCCTCGATCTTGGAGAAGTCCAGAATATCGTTGATCAAATTGAGCAAGCGCCGACCATTGGTGCGGATGGCCTCCAGAAATTCGAAGAAATGCTGCGGCACCTCGAGTGCGCTCAGCTCATCTTGCAGGAGCTCAGCGAAACCCAAAATCGAGGCCAGGGGCGTGCGGATTTCATGGCTCATATTGGCCAGAAAGGTCGACTTCATGCGGCTGGCCTCTTCGGCCTGTTCCCGGGCCCGCACGAGGGCCTGTTCGACCTGCTTACGTTCGGTAAGATCCAGCACCATGCCCTCTATACAGGGCTCGCCATCCGGCGTGCTCACCCAGCAGGCCTCGTCAAGTACCCAGCGCACCTGCCCATCGGCGTGCAGAATACGATGCTCCAGGCGCAACAGGTGTCCGATCCGCGGATGCTGTAGAAAACCCGCCCACGCCTTATGCACCCCGGCCCGATCTTCCGGGTGCACGATCTCCAGCCAGGCCCCCGGCTGGAGAAAATACGCCGGCGGATATCCCGTAATACGGCCGATGACCGGCGACATGAACAGGTAGTGTCTTTCCCCATTGGCCCGAGATCTTAAACGGTAGAGTGCCACGCTCAGTTGTGCGGCCATCTGATCGTCGAAGAGCCGAAAAGCGGACTCGGAGCCCACGTCCCGAAACCGCACGGTCACGCCCAGAATACGCCCCACAGGCCCCCAGGGAATAAGGAAGAGCTCCCAGGGCCGGCTCTCCCCTCCCACCTGCGGCAGGTGCACAATGCAGGCAGTGTACGCTCCAGCTCGGGCTCGCAGAAAGGCTCGGAGGCAGCGGACGCGCTCCTGCGGGCGCATACGGGACCAGGTCTGCGTGATCTCATCCCCCAGCAGCGCGCGCAGGGCGCCGTTTACGTATACCGGGGCTCCCCGTCGATCCAGTACGAGCAGGGGATCGGGCAGCTTCTCGAGCACCAGACGGGCCACGGCGTCCGGGTTCGTAGTGCCCGGGAAGGGACACGTAGCGCTAAACCCTCGAGCTCGACCTTCCCGCATAAGCCGTACACCCTTCTGCTATAGCTGGACCAATGGCCAGCAAAAAAACTGCCGGCCCTCCGCCGCGCGGGTTTCAGGGAAGGACCCCGAGGAAGACAATACAGATTTACCTTTTCGAGGGTACAAAAATACCCCCGGACGGAATGCCTCAGCCGATGGGGATCTGGTGTTCCTGTGCAGAGGCGGAGTTCGGGGGATCGGGCGTCTTTGCTCCGGCAGGAGGGGACTTTTTGCGGACAAGCGCTTCCAGTCCCGAGGCCACCAGGCGCACCCCCTCGGCGGCGACCTCGCCAGCCGTTTCGAAAGTGGCCTGCAGGAGAAAAGCGATCTTCTCTCGCATGGGCAGAGTCTTGAAGCCCTGGCGCACTTCTTCCATGGGCACTCCTTCTTGGTATTTCGTCGCAGGCTTAAACGACCGCATCCCGACCCGGGTTGCAGGGCCCTCAGTGCACGTATGAGGCGCCGTTTATATCGATCGTCGCCCCGGTGGCATGCCGGGCCAATCCGGAGGCCAGAAAGGCCACCACATAGCCCACATCTTCGGGCTCGGCCATCTGCCCGAGGGGGATATCACCTGTGACGTAATCCAGGCCATAGCGCTGGATAAAGGCCTCGGCCATATCCGTGCGCACAAACCCCGGGGCCACCACAAAGGCCGTGATGTTATCCGACCCGTATCCGCGCGCGATGGAGCGGGTGAGCGCGACCAGCGCCCCCTTGGAGGCGGCATAGGCCAGATACTCCGGGGTGTCTCCCCGAAAAGCGGCCCGACTGGCGATATTGATGATCACTCCTCCCCCCCGAGCGCGGAAGTGCGCGATCGCCTCCCGGCACAGGTGCGCGGCGGCGAGCACGTTGATGCGCCAGGTTTCCTCCCAGGCCGCCCTCCACTGCTCCAGATCCGACTCCGGTGCGGCGGCGATGGCCACCCCGGCATTGTTGACGAGCACGTCTATTCGTCCCCGCCAGCGCAATGCTTCTTCCCAGAGCCGTAGCAGGGCCTCCTCCCGGGAAAGATCGGCCTCCAGGAGCCGGGTGCGGTCCAGGCCGATTTCGCGCGCCAGTGCTTCGGCCTGTGCGCGAGAGCGGCCATAATGCAGGATCAGCTCCGCTCCGGCCTTTCCAAGCACGCGCGCTATCCCGGCCCCGATCCCCCGGGAAGCGCCGGTGATCAGGATTACCTTGCCGCGCAAATCGATCATGGCTTTTTGGTCACCTTTGAGCTCTTTTTCAGCAGGGCAACGCCAGCGCACCGAGCACAACCCGACGGAGGGCCCCGGTCACGCGGGGCAGGTTGGTGGGCGTGCGCGCAAAAAACTCATGGGCCAGCACAGCAAAACAGAGCGCCTCCCGGGCGTCGGGATCGATGCCCCGGCAGGCGGTGCTCTGTACGGGCACGGGATCAAACCGCGCTTCGAGCCAGCGCATGAGAAAGCGGTTGTGCGCCCCTCCACCTCCGACAAGCACGCGCTGAACCGGTTGATCCGGCAACACGAAATCCCGATAGGCGCGCCATATCGCCTCAGCCGTCAGCGCGCTGACCGTGGCCAAGAGGTCCTCCGCGCCGAGCCCTCGCTGCCGGGCATCGGCCATGAGGCGCTCCACATACCGGGAACCGAACTGCTCCCGCCCAAAGGAACGCGGCGGGGGCATATGCGCCCAGTCCGCCATGAGCCATCGCTCCAGAAGCACCTCATCCACATGCCCGGCAAGCGCGTGCTCCCCTCCGGGATCATAGTCCATCCCGAAGATCCGGCGCATCAGGGCATCGATGACCATGTTTCCCGGACCCGTATCAAAGCCCCATACCTCCTCCAGCTCCGCATCGGCCGGAAGCACGGTCACATTGGCAATGCCCCCGATGTTGACGAGAAGCCGCGCCTCCTCGGGATGGCGAAAGAGCGCCCAATCAAAGTACGGCACCAGGGGCGCCCCCTGCCCGCCGACGGCGATATCGGCAGCGCGGAAATCATAAACCACAGGCAAGCCCAGCTCACAGGCCAGCACCGGCCCGGACCCCAGCTGCAGACTGGCCCTCCGGCGATGCCCGAGGGCCGGGTCCGGAAATCCGATGTGGTAGACGGTCTGGCCATGGACGCCCACCGCATCCAGGGATTCTAACGCCATGCCCGCTTCGGCACAGGTCCGGCGTAGGGCCTCCGCGTACAAAAGGGCCAGTTCCACGTGCAGCTGGGTAAGCTCGGCTAACAGGAACCCATCGGGCTCCTGGAGGCGCAGAAGCCGCTGACGAAGCTCCGGATCGTATGGCTCGGTTCGGAACGCGATCGGGTGCAGACGCAGAGCGGCCCCGGATCCTTCCAGGTCGGCGATAGCCACATCGACCCCGTCAAGCGAGGTTCCGCTCATAAGCCCGGCGATGCACCGACGCCGATCTCCCCACAGATCCCGCATCGCTACGCTCCCAGCACGTATCCCTCATCTCCCCCGAGGGCTTCCAGACGCTCAATGAGCCGCAGCGGGGCCCGGAGACGACTCGGACGCCAGTCTCGCACATGGGGCAGGGCGCTGATGCGCTCCATCGGATCCGGCGATTGCGCCTTTTCTTGCGGAGGCCAGTCCAGCACCACGACCTCGGCGCGGGGGTGCGTCTCCGCAATGGCCAGGGCGACCTCCACGGGATGTTCCAGATAGACCTGCTCCCCATGCCAGACCAGGGCGGACAGCACGGGCCGGATAGGAAGATCGAGCAGCTTCCAGAACCATTCCGGATCGGCAACTCGGACCGCCTCATCGCGGCGCAACAACCCGCGATCGGTGCCCTGAAGGCCGACGGCCGGAAGTCCATTCTCCGTAAGCAGGGCGACCAGACGGCGATTCCATTCCCGCACGCTGCGCACGAGCGCCTCATGGGCCTCCGGGGTTCCGACCCGATACAGGCTGCCGGTGCATTCCAGCGCCAACCCCTCTCGGACAAAGAGCTCCTCGCTCTGCGTGCTGGTTCCATGCACGAGCACGACGGGATCGGGATGGGCGCAAAGCCACCGAGCAAGGGCCACCAGCAACATGCGATCTCCGGCCTGATGGGGGCCGAGTACGAGCATGCGCACCGGCCTCATGATTCCGGTCCCGCCTTGAGCTTTTCGGCCACGTCGGCGATGCGCAAGGCCTCGATGAGCGGATCCAGCTCTCCGTCGAGCACCTCGGTCAACCGATACAGGGTAAGCCCGATCCGATGATCGGTGATCCGGTTCTGGGGGAAGTTATAGGTGCGGATCTTGGCGCTTCGGTCCCCCGTGGAGACCATGGAACGCCGCATCTGGGCCCGTTCGGCCTCGATGCGCTGTCGTTCCAGCTCATAGAGCCGGGCGCGCAACAGCCGCATGGCCTTCTCCCGGTTCTGGTGCTGGGAGCGCTCATCCTGACAGCTGACCACGATTCCCGTGGGCAGATGCGTGATGCGCACGGCCGTTTCCACCTTGTTCACGTTCTGACCGCCGGGACCGCCGGCCCGGAATACGTCGATGCGCAGGTCTTCGGGTCGGATCTGCACATCCACCTCTTCGGCCTCGGGCAAGACGGCGACCGTGGCCGCCGAGGTGTGGATGCGTCCTCCGGACTCCGTCTCCGGCACACGCTGCACCCGGTGCACGCCGGATTCGTACTTCAGGTGTCCGTAGGCGTCTGGCCCG
Organism: Bacteroidota bacterium; assembly: GCA_025998875.1. Taxonomy (GTDB): domain Bacteria; phylum Bacteroidota; class Rhodothermia; order JANXDC01; family JANXDC01; genus JANXDC01. Next base: position 276,117 of record AP024675.1, read on the forward strand.
CTGACCAGGAGCACGACCTCCTTAAATCCGCCCAGATCCGAGGGATGGCCGTCGAGCACCTCCCACGTCCATCCCTTGCGCTCCGCATATCGGGTGTACATGCGAAACAGGTCGCGGGCAAAAAGAGCGGCCTCTTCCCCTCCAGTTCCGGCCCGGATTTCCACGATCGCATTGCGCCGATCGGCCGGATCCCGTGGGGCCAGCAGGGTTCGGAGGCGCTCCTCGAGCGCCTCCAGTTCAGGCTCCAGCGCGCGGATTTCGGATCGGGCCAGCTCGACGAGCTCCGGATCGCTGCTTTCCCGCAGCACCCGACGATATTCCTCCAGCTCGCCCTGCAGATGCTCGTAGGCCTCCAGCGCCTGCACGATAGGCTCCAGCTCCCGCTGTTCCCGCAACAGGCGGGCCAGCGCATTCGGATCGGCCGCCACAGAGGGATCGTAAAGCTGTTGCTGCAGGGCGGCGTATCGTTTCCGGATCGCGCCTAATCGTTCCCACATATCCCCGGCACATCGCTTGTCCGGTCAAGATAGAACAGCTCCAGCGGCTGGACAAGTCACAGGGCCAGAAGATGGGATTCAATCAGCGCCGCCCAGGCCCGATAGAACTCCTCCCCGGAGGAGGCCTCCGCCTCGTCCTCCTCCGAGCTCCAGGAGGGCAGCGGGGAAAGGTCCAATACCCGCAGCCGATAGACTATAGCCAGGCGGAGCAGGCGATCGTTGAAATCCGCCACCTGCTGCGCAGAGGCCCATGCGATCGGCAGCGGGGGTATCGTGCACAGCCACAGCCCGATGGGCCGACTCGCCCCCAGGAGGCGTTCGATGATGTTCTCTAAATCCCCCAACATGGCCTCCGGCGGTCGGCCCCGACGCAGATCGTGTGCTCCGGCGCAGAGCAGGACCAGATCCGGAAAGAGGCGCAACACGTCCTGAAAGAGCCGCTGGCGTAGCTCCGCAAGCCCTATCCCGGACAGGCCCTTATTGATCATGGGCCAACGCGGCAGATAACGCACCACGTCCAGACCGGCTATGAGCTCATCGCCCAGAAGTACGATGGGCCGCTGAAACGCCTCCGGACGCATCCTTTATCCCTCCCGAGCCCACCGGAGGATTTCCCGGAAGGTGGGTTTCTTGCCGTAGATGAGGATGCCGATCCGGTAGATACGGGCCGAGATCCAGACCCCCGCCAGAAACGTGAGCAGGATCAACAGGGCCGAAAGCCCCACCTGCCAGAAGGGCACGCTCGTGGCGGCCAGGCGTACGACCATGAGAATCGGGGCAAAAAACGGCACAAGGGACAATATCACGGCCAGCGTGCCATCGGGATCGGCCATCACGTTAGTGATCAGCAGCATCGGGAGGATGATGGGTAGCGTAAGCGGCCACTGAAGCTGCTGCGCATCGGACTCCTGATCCACAGCCGAGCCGATGGCGGCAAACAGCGTGGCGTAGAGGAAATAGCCGGACAGAAAATAGCCCACGAACCCGAGTACGAGCCCGCCCGGAATGCGAGGAAGCTCCCATCCCGTCGACGCCGCGGCGGCCGGGGCGATCTGCCCGGATTCAGCGGGTAGAAAAGCCAGCAACAGGGGCGCCAGCCCGCTCACAATCCCCCACCCCAGCACGATCCAGATCAGGATCTGTGTTAAGCCCACCAGCCCGATGCCGAGCACCTTGCCCATCATGATCTCAAAGGGTCGGGCCGAAGAGGCCAGAACCTCGATGATCCGGTTGGCTTTTTCCTCGATTACCCCGCGCATCACAAGCGCGCCGTAGATGAACATCATCATGTAGATCAGAAACCCGAGCACATAGCCCACGGCGGCCAGAGCGGCGCCCCGGTCTCGTTCCACCCCGGTTTCCGTGACCCGATGCGTCTGCAGCCGGACCCGCTCCTGGAGGCGGGCGATAAGGGCCGTATCCAGGCCCGCCTCCCGCAGCCGCTCCAGGCGGACGAGTTCGCTCACATCCCGCTGCACCTCCTCCAGAAGCGCCAGTCCCCCACCGGAACGGGTATAGAGCTGCACGCGCCCGGCCTGTAACACATCGGCCGGAATCAACAGGTACCCATCCAGCTGGCCATCCAACAGGCGTGCTCGGAGCTGGGCTTCCGGGTCCGTGCTCACAAAGTATCGCTCCGGATTGCGGGCCTCCAGCCCCGCCCCGATGCGCCCCGTTTCATCCCGCACGGCCAATCTGCGCTGGCTCGTATCCCGGGTCCAGAGGGTTACCAGAACGGGCAGCGCGATGATGAGGATCAACCCGACGGGTCCCAGCAGCGTGCTCAGGATAAACCCGCGCGAGCGCACGCGCACCGTGTACTCCCGGGACAGAATCACGCACACCTTGCTCCAGTTCATGCACCCCTCCCCTGCTCGATCTGTCGAGAAACCGTTTCGATGAAGATCTGCTGCAGACTGGGTTCGAGGATCTCGAAGCGCTGAATTTCCAGCTCAGAGGCCAACCGGAGCAGGAGGTCCTGCGGGCGCAGGGCGGGATCCAGCATGCGCAGCTCGGCCGCATGCCGGCTGCGGCTGATAACCTGCACCCCAGGGAGGCGATCGAGCACCCCATCGGGCCCGGAGAACTCCAGACGAATCGTGTCCTTCCGGTATCGGGCCTTGATCTCCCGCACGGAACCGGCCAGGACCACCTGCCCCCGATTGATGAGCACGATGTCATCGCAGAGCTGTTCGACCTGCTCCATGCGGTGTGTGGAAAACAGGATTGTTTTACCCTGGGCTTTGAGTTCCAGAATGACCTGCGTGAGCAACTCCGTATTCAGGGGATCGAGGCCCGTGTAGGGCTCATCGAGAATAAGCAGATCGGGCTCATGGAGCACGGAGGCGATGAACTGCACCTTCTGCTGCATGCCCTTGGAGAGCTCTTCGACGCGTTTTTCCTCCCATCCCATGGCCTGCAGCCGCTGAAGCCAGCGCCGAGCGGCCTCCTGAGCCTGCCGAGCGGAAAGTCCCTTGAGGCGGCCGAAATAGACAAGCTGCTCCAGCACGCGCATCCTCCTGTAGAGGCCCCGCTCTTCGGGCAGGTATCCGATGCGCTGCTGCTGCTCCGGACCCACGGGCCGACCCATAAGCATGATCCGACCCGAATCGGGAAGCAGGATATAGGTGATCATGCGGATCGTGGTCGTCTTGCCCGCCCCGTTGGGTCCCAGCAGCCCGAAAATGCGGCCGGGCTCCACGGAAAAGGAGACCCCGTCGACGGCCCGATTGCGGCCAAAACGCTTGCTCACCTCGAGGAGCTCTAAAATGGCCATCTGGCTCTTCTCCGCTCCGATTTACCCCCCTCATTACGCATCCGATGCGGACAGGTTGCAGAGGCTGCGGCGAAAATAATACAACGCGTTGTCTACCAGGAAGAGGACTCCGTAGCTTTGCACTCCCAAACAGCGGGGCAATGTCCATGGCGCATGTGCTTTTTGAGAAACTGGTCTCCCTGTGTAAACGCCGAGGTTTTGTCTTCCAGTCCAGCGAAATCTACGGCGGGGTCGGTGGGGTATACGATTACGGTCCGCTGGGCGTGGAGCTCAAGCGCCACATCCGGGAGGCTTGGTGGACGGCCATGGTCCAGTTGCGCGATGACATCGAAGGGCTCGATGCCGCCATTCTCATGCATCCGCGCGTCTGGGAGGCTTCCGGGCATGTGGAGGGATTTCATGATCCGCTGGTGGATTGTCGGCGGTGCAAAGCTCGATTCCGGGCTGACAAGCTACTGGAAGAGTTCGCCGAACGGCTCCAGAAGAAAAACAAAACTGGCCAGGCCGAGGCCCTGCTGGAGCAGCTGCATCAGAAGGACGCCCCGCTGGGAGCCCTCATCCTCCACTACGAGGTGCCCTGTCCCACCTGCGGAGCGCGGGACTGGACGGACGTGCGCCAGTTCAACCTTATGTTCAGAACCTATCTGGGTCCGGTCGAGGATTCAGCCAGCCTCATCTACCTGCGGCCGGAGACCGCGCAGGGCATCTACGTAAACTTCCACAACGTCAAAGACAGCACCCGACAGAAAATCCCTTTCGGGATCGCCCAGGTCGGCAAGGCGTTCCGCAACGAGATCGTGGCCCGGCAGTTTATTTTCCGCATGCGGGAATTCGAGCAAATGGAGATGCAGTTTTTCGTCCGTCCGGGCACAGATGAGGAATGGTTCCGCTACTGGCTCCAGGAGCGCTACCGCTGGCATCTGGGTCTGGGCATCCGGCCTGAACGGCTGCGCCTCCACGAGCATGGCCCCGATGAACTGGCTCACTACGCCAAAGCCGCCGTCGATATCCAGTACCATTTCCCCATCGGCTGGCAGGAGGTCGAGGGCATCCATAACCGGACGGATTTCGACCTTTCGCGCCACGAGCGGTACTCGGGCAAAAACCTCAAGTACTTCGATCCCGAGACGCAGGAAGCCTACATCCCGTACGTGATCGAGACCTCCGCGGGCCTGGACCGCACCTTCCTCATGGTGCTCGCCGACGCCTATGACGAAGAGCTCGTGGAGGGAGAACAGCGCGTGGTGCTGCGCCTGCATCCGAAGCTGGCTCCCATCAAAGTAGCCGTTTTCCCGCTCGTCAACCGGGATGGCATGCCGGAGCGGGCTGAGCGCATCTATCGGGCGCTTAAAGCCCACTTTCGGACCTTCTACGACGACAAAGGCGCCATTGGCCGTCGCTACCGGCGCATGGACGAGGTGGGCACGCCCTGGGCGGTGACCATCGACGCACAGACCCTGCAGGATGGAACCGTCACGGTACGAGACCGGGACTCCATGCGCCAGGAGCGCGTCTCCGAGGAACGGCTGATCGAATATCTGCGCGCCTGCCTGGAGCGCTGGGAGCCGCAGCGCGTGGGCGGATAGGGGGCTTGGATCTTTTCCCCTCCTTGCGGCCTTCGGGCTACCTCGCAGGGCCTCTGATCAGGGCGAGGGCTGCTCCGGGCCCGCCCAGGGTGGAGGTTCTCCGCGCAGAAACGCCTCGATACCCGCCTGGCAATCCGGGGTACTGCGGGCAAAAGCGTTGACGAGCGCGGCATACTGCAGGGCGCTCTCCAGGCCTTGAGCGGGCAGATCGGCCAGCAGGCGTTTGGTCAACGCCACGGCGGAAAGGCTGCTTTTGCGGGCCAGCTCCTGAGCCAACCCCCGGGTGCGCTCTTCGAGCTCTTCTTCCGGAACCAGCTCGGTGACCAGTCCGATCCGATGGGCTTCCTCAGCGGAGATGAGCTCCCCTCCGAGCAGAAGCCGCCTGGCCTGTATCTCCCCGATGCGGCGCAGGAGGAAGACAGACACCAGGGCGGGCACAAACCCGATGCGCACCTCCGGGTACCCGAAACGTGCCCTCGGAGAGGCGAGCACGAAATCGCAGAGGGAGACAAGCCCACACCCCCCGGCCACAGCTGGCCCATGCACACGCGCAATGGTGATCCGGGGCAGGGTATAGAGCAGGTGGAACAACTCCATAAGGGCCCGGGAATCGGACCAGTTCTCCAGCGTGGAAGCCTGTTGCATGCGACGCAACTCGGCCAGATCCGCCCCGGCGGAAAAAGCCGGCCCCCGAGCGCCGAGCACAATCACCCGAACAGCAGAATCCCGCATCGTCCCCTCCAGGGCCTCCCGCAGAGCCGCGATGAGCTCCCCGTTGAGGGCGTTGCGCTTCTCGGGTCGATTGAGAACGAGCTCGCATACGGGACCGGAAACGTGCACCTGAACAAGGTCGTTGCCCATCGCCCCTGGCTCCCGCTTCTGGCGCGGAGACGATGATACAACCTCGGCCCGGAACGCGGCAATTGGGGATGGGCCCCCATCCATAAATTTTCCTTATCCAATCGAAAGGAAAAAACCATACACACCTATTGATCGAGCTTGCCTACGGGGCTACATTTTTCTTGTTCAGGGACGCGGGAGGAGGATAGGCCATGACTCCTCAGATGCAGGCTTTTCTGGTCTGGTTGCTCTGGGTAGCCGTGATCGGGATTGTATTCGGTATCGCCGTCCGGGGTTCGTCTAGCTCATCCCCGCCGGCTCCGGAGCGGGTTGATCGCATGCGCCTGCTCATGTTGCTCGTGCTCCTGGTCCTGGCGGGCTTCGGGCTGGGCCTCACCTTACCGCGCGCTCCTTATCCCACGGCAGCCGAAGTGCCGGATCGGGTGGTTTTTGTCATGGGCAAGCAGTTCGCCTTCGCGCTGTCGGAGGATCCCATCACGAATGAGGAGGAATACGAAGAGGCTATTGCCTACGGAAGCGGGGTGGAGGTGAGGCGCGGTGAGCTCATCGAGTTTCGGGTCTCCAGTCTGGACGTCAACCATGGGTTTTCCCTTTACTCCCCGGACCATCGACTCATCGCGCAGGTACAGGCCATGCCGGGGTACGTAAACCGGCTCCGGACCCGCTTTTCGGAGCCCGGAGACTACAGCATTCTCTGCTTGGAATACTGCGGCAACAGCCATCATGCCATGCGCGGAGTGGTGAGCGTTCGCTAAGCAGAGGAGGGCTTTCTATGGATGCGTTCCTACGCCTGGAAAATCCCACCGAGGCGCAGCGCGCCTATCGGCGCTGGACGCTCCTGTGGCTCACCACGGCTTTCGTCCTTTTCGCCGTAGTGGGTCTATTAGGGTTGCTCATGCGGCTCAATCAGGCCCGGTGGCTATCCCTTCCGCCGGAGCTCTTCTACGCCATTTTGACCCTGCACGGGCTGGGGATGGTGGGCACGTGGTTCGTGGCCGGCATGGCCGTACTGGGGCAGATCCTGCAGCGCTACGTCAACCCCAGCCTGCGGGCAAGCCAGATCGCCTATTTCGGAACCCTGATCGCCGTCCTCTTGCTGCTGACCGCCACGCTGATCGGCCGGTTGGGCGTAGGGTGGTACTTTCTCTATCCGTTGCCTTTCTATCCGAGCGGCGTATGGCCCCTGTGGGCCTCGTGGGTGTTTCTGGCTTTTCTGACCATCGCCGGGCTTTCCTGGACGATCTGGGTTGTGGACTACCTGCGCGCCATTGCCTCTCGCTACCGACTCTCGGAGGCGCTGGCCTGGCCCGTCCTGTTCCGGGGACGAGAGCTGGACGTTCCCCCCGTGATCCTGATCGCCACGGTCTCCCTAGTAGCGGGCCTTATCGGGCTGCTGGCGGCCGTGGTGTTGCTGGTGCTTTACTATCTGGAGGGGCTCGGTACGGGCCTGCGCAACGACGCCCTGCTCATGAAAAACCTGACCTTCTTCTTCGGGCACGTGTTGGTCAACATCACCATGTATCTGGGCGTGGCGGGCGTCTATGCCCTCTACCCCGGGCTTTCGGGTAAACCTCCGCTCAAGACGAAACGCTACGTGGCCGCGGCCTGGAACGTGGCGCTTCTGCTTGTGCTGTTGGCCTACTTCCACCACCTGTACATGGATTTCGCCCAACCCCTCTGGTTTCAGCGTCTGGGACAGATCGCCTCTTATCTGAGCTCGATCCCCGCCGCTGTGGTGACCATCGTCACCGTGCTCGCCCTTACCTATGGCGCCCGGGGAGCGTGGACGCCGAGCCGGTTATTCCTGTTTCTGGGCACCATGGGGTGGGCCATCGGCGGCATGGCGGCTGTGATCGACTCGACGATCCTGGTCAACTTCCGGTTCCACAACACGCTCTGGGTACCGGGACATTTCCACACCTACTTTCTCATGGGCGTGGTGCTCATGCTCTTGGGCTTTGGCTTCCGGTTTGTGCATGAGCTCAGCGGACATGAAGAGCCCCCGGCCCGTAGCCTGGGATGGCTGGTGGCCCTGGGAGGATATGGGTTTTTGGCCATGTTCTTCTACGGCGGCGTGCTGTCCGTACCTCGACGGTATGCGGCCTATCCGGATGAAGTGGCTTCAGGAGCCACCTTGGCCCAACTGGCCACCGTGTTCGTGCTCCTGCTCCTGACAGGACTGATAATCTACGCATGGCACTACGTGCGGCTTTTGCGGCAGGCCTGGTCTTCGGGCTAGCCACCGGCGGGTATGCCGGGCAGGAATGGGTCCTGCCCCGCGAGGAGTACTACCTCTACCGACCCGTGCCGGACGTGCTTGTGGAGACGGTAGCCGGACGACGATGGCTCTCCAGCCTCTGGCAGGAGCGGCCGCTGTTGATCACCTTCGCCTATACGCGCTGTGGAGGGATCTGTCGGCCCTTTCTGGGCAGGCTGCACAAGGCGCTGGAGGCGATAGGAGGGGCGGGAAAGGCATACACGGTCGTGGTGCTGAGCATGGATCCCCTCGACAGTCCCAGAAGCATGTACCAGCTCGGCCAGCAGATTCAGCGCGCCCATCGACCCGGATGGATCTGGGGGATCCTGGCCCGGGAGGCCGACATTCCCCGCCTGCTGCGCGGTGTGGGATATTGGACTCGATGGGATAGCACCCTGCAACAGTACGATCATCCGAGCGCCGTAATCGCCGTATCCGGCAACGGAAGGCTTGTGCGGATTCTGGTGGGCAATGAGGTTCGCTCCGGCCCCCTGGCCGATGTGGTGCGCGAACTGCGGGGCCTCTGGGTGCGCGCCTATCCCCTTCCGGACAGCACGGTGGCCTTCCGCTGTTTTCAGTACGACCCCGATCAGGGATGGAGGCCGGATTGGGGGCTGATGCTCCTGTTGCTTCCCGGTCTGCTGGGCCTGGGTTTCATGTTCTGGCTCTTCGGCCACCGAAGCCGCCAATCTCCGGGGTAAGCGCCGGCCTTCACCCTCCTCCCCACTTGACTGATCCCGACCACAGGACCCTTCTTTACGGGGCCATTCAGGAGGAAAGCGTCTATGCTCCGCATCGCATCCCGGACCCTGCTTGTGGTCGCGCTTACCGGTTCTCAGGCGGCGGCGCAGCCGTTGCGGCAGCAGATCGATCGCCTCCTTGATCAGCCCGCTTTCGCCAACGCCTTCTGGGGGGTATACATCCAATCCCTCCAGAGCGGGCGTGTCTGGTATGCGCGCAACGCGCAGAAAAGCTTTATGCCCGCCTCCAACCTCAAGCTCTACACCACGGCGGCCGCGCTGGACCAATTGGGGCCGGAGTGGCGCTTTCAGACCGCGATTTACACCGACGGCTTTCTTGAGGCCGGCGCGTTGCACGGGAACCTGATCGTGCGCGGAGGGGGAGACCCCTCCATCGGGGCCCGGTTTCACAACGGCAATCCCACGGCGGTTTTCGAAGCGTGGGCCGATTCCCTGCTGCGGCGCGGCATCCGCTTGATCACCGGGGACCTGATAGGCGACGATGACGCCTTTTCGGATACCCTTCTGGGCTACGGCTGGTCATGGGACGATGAGGTTTACGGATACAGCGCGCAGATTTCCGCGCTTTCTTTCAACGACAACGTCATCGAAGTTCGCCTGCTTCCCGGCGATACCCCCGGTGCCCCGGCTCGCCTTATCGTCCGGCCCGAAACGCAGTACGTGCGCCTCCTCAACCAGACGCTCACGCTTCCGGCCGACTCGGCGCTCCAGGAAAGCTACGAGCGGGATCGAGCGAGCAACACCTTCTACCTGCGCACCCGTCTGCCCATGGGCCGGGAGGAAACCGAGCTGCTGGCCATCCATAACCCGACGCTCTACTTCGTCACCGTCTTGTATGAAACGCTCCAGCGCCGGGGTATACAGGTACTCGGTCGTCCCCGGGATGGAGATGAGCTCTCCATCAAACCCGACTACGAGCGATGCAGGCTACTGTGGACCCACTACTCTCCCCCACTCCGGGAGATCGTGCGCGTGATCAACAAGGTGAGCCAGAACCTGTATGCAGAACTCCTGCTGCGCGCGCTGGGCCGGGAACGTTTCGGAACCGGAACCGCCTCTACCGGCGTGCAGGCGGCCATGGAGACCTTTCAGCGGGCGGGTATCGATACCAGCCGCCTCGTTATGGTCGACGGCAGCGGGCTTTCTCGCATGAACCTGGTCACCCCGGAGATGACCGCCCGCCTACTGGCTTTCATGTACCGGCACCCCCATGGGGAGGTGTTCCTTCAATCGCTCCCCGTTGCCGGTCTGGACGGCACCCTGGCCAACCGCATGCGCGATGGTCCGGCCAGGGGTCGGGTATGGGCCAAGACGGGCTTTGTAGCCCACGTACGCACGCTCTCTGGATACGTACAGACCCGCCGCGGGGAATGGCTGCTCTTCAGCCTTATGAGCAACCACTACACGGTCCCCACCCGGATGGTCAACGAGGCACAGGATCGCCTGCTGGAACGGCTCGTCGAAGGGCGATGAACTACTTCGCTCGTGTCTACGAGGTTGTACGCCGCATCCCACCCGGTCGGGTTACAACCTACGGGCATATTGCCGCCTATCTTGGTCTGCGCAGCGGGGCGCGCATGGTGGGATGGGCGCTCAACGCGCTCAAAAACGAAGGGGACTGGTTCTCCCTTCCTGCCCACCGCGTGGTCAACCGCCGGGGTGAACTCACCGGGCGCATGCACTTCGGCGGCTACCACGTCATGGAGGATCTCCTGCGGGCCGAAGGGGTAACGTTTCTCGAAGACGGCCGGGTGGATTTAAGCCGCCACCTCTGGATACCCGGCGCAGATGAGCCCTGCGACGCCCCCATAGCCCCCGGGCCCTGAGCGCGCGCTTACGGAGACGGACTCTGAGGGGTATTCCCTCCTCCGGGCGGCACCAGGGGCGCTGAGGCCGGGGCCTGCTGAGAAGCGCGCTCCTGGATGATGCTCTCCGTCTGGTTACGATCGATGAGAAAGTTGGCCAGCAAGCACAGAAGCAGAAAGATCGTAGCCAACACGGTGGTCGTCTTGCTCAGAATATCCGCCGTTCGGCGCACACCCAGGATCTGCGCTCCCCCGAATCCACCGGCGATCCCAGCCAGCCCCTCCCCTTTGCTGCTCTGGAGCAGTACCACCGGGATCAGCAGAATGGCGATAAAGGTGATCAGCCCGATTACGATGTAATAGCCTATCATAGGCGACCTCTTGCTCTCTGTTGGCCGGTAAAAATAAAGGCGCCCCCGAAGCGCACGCAATGTTGCCCATTAAACTCTCTTCGGCTTCCTGCCGTCTATAGCGGTGCGGAAACAGAAACGTGGAGGTGTTGTCATGAGAGCCCTTCTGGTCCTGACGCTGGCCGTGCTGGCCCTTGGAGGTCCCTCCTGGGCACAAGGCCAGGGACAGCAGCGGCCCCAGCGTCCTCAGCTGACGGCCGAACAGCGCCAGAAATTGCAGGAAGCACGTGATCGGTTTGCGCGGGAGGCGATCGACCTGCGCGCCGCCGTGGCCAAAGAGCGTCTGGAACTGAGGCGGCTACTGCGGGCCGAGAACCCGAATATGGCCCAGGTAGAGAGCCAGTTGCGGCGTCTCTCCGAAGCGGAAGCGCGTCTGCGCATGGCTCGGATCCGTTTTCAGCAGGAGGTACGCCAGATTGTGGGCCCGGAGCAGTATGCGCGCTTCCGCGCCATGTGGCGCGAAGACCTGAGGGAAAAGCCGCATCCGCGCATGAGAGCCCTGATCCGCGAGCGCATCATGCGCTTCCGGACACCTGGACCGGGGCTGCGGATGCAACCGGAGCGGCCCAATCGTGACGGCTTCTAAGCGCCACAGAGCCGCCCCCTTTTTCAGGCCGCTTCTCTGCAAGCGGCCTTTATTTATTGGTCCGCATCGTTACGCCCATCAGCCCCGTTGCAAGCACAAGAAAGCCCACAGACCAGATCACCAGCAGCTGAAGATCCCGCTCATAGAGCAGGCCCATAGCGAGGCTTCCCACAAACCAGGCCAGACCGAAGACGGCGTGAAAGATCCCGTAAGCACGCCCTCGCCATTCCGGGGGTAGGAGCCGGGCGATCTCGGCCCGCAGGACGGACTCCTGGGCCCCCATGCCCACACCCCACAGGACCGCTCCGGCCACGATGGCCTCCGGGCGGCCTGCAAAGGCAAGGGGGGCAAAGCCTGCGCTCATAAGCAGAGCTATGATCAGCGCCCAGAGCCCCAATCGATCGAAGAGGCGCCCGAAAAGCAAAGCCGCCAGCGCGTCCACCCCCATTGCAAGGGCATATAGAGCGGCCACCTCCTGCCCGGACAGGACCCCGATCCGCTCGGCGTGATAGCCTATGAGCGGGAAGTCCGCATACCCCATGGCCAGGGCGGCACTGGCGGCAAGATACCAGCCAAAGACGGCCGGGAAACGTTCGGATCGCGCCTCCGGGACCGGATTCCCCTCCAGCCGCTCCGGATGGGGATACCGCCGATGGGTATAGGCTAGCACGACAAGCGCCCCCATGGCGGGCAGAGCCAGCGCGGCAAAGGCCAGCGCGTAGCTCTCCCGCACCCCCAGGATGGCGGCCACAAACAGGGGTCCCCCTACGGCCCCGATCTGATCCAACGCCTCATGCAGACCAAAAACCCGCCCCCCACCCAGCCGAGCGGCAGCATAGGAGAGCACCACATCCCGAGGAGGGGTGCGAAGCCCCTTGCCGAGCCGTTCCAGGAGCAGGAGCAGCACCGCCCACTCCCAGCGCCCCACCAGGGCAAGCAGGGGCACAGCCCCCAGATTGAGCGCATATCCTAGCCCGAGCAACGCCCAGTAACGTCGGATACGATCGGTCCAGTAGCCGGAAGCGAGGCGAATCAGATAACCCACCAGCTCCCCGGCGCCGGAGACGATCCCCACTACGGCTCCCGAGGCCCCGAGCACGGCCAGAAAAGGCCCCGTTATGGCGCGCGCTCCCTCGTAAGTGGCATCGGCCAGGAGGCTGATGATTCCGAAAAGCCACACCAGCCGCAGGGCGCGCCTCTGTTCAGGAGCCGGCTGTAGGCGCATGCTGTACTACCTCGTAGCCGATCGCCTCCGCGGCTTCTCGAAGGGCATCCAAGTCAACCTCCGCGCCCCAGACGAGCACCCGTCCGGTGCGGCTATCGGCCCGTACGAGCTCCACCCCCGATACCCGGCGCAGAGCGGCCTCCACGGCCTGCGCACAGGCCCGGCAGACCATGCCGGCCACCTGGAGCTCCCAGTTCGGCTTCCTGCGAGGCCTCAGCAAGGGAATCATAGCCCCTCCGGCGACTGCACAGGCTTCACCTCCCAGCGGTGTATGCGTAGCAAGCCCTCTCCCTCCAATCGCAACCCGACGCGGCCCGGAGGAAGGGGATCGGCATGTCCGTGCACGCGCATACGTCCCCCTACATACCCCCGGAAATGTCTGCCCGTACTTACCACGGCCAGCCGAAGCGTGTCGCCAGCAGAGGCAAGGACGGCCTCATCCCATATACGCACCCTGCCAGGCTCCTTCCGGCCCAGCAAAAGCCGATCGGCCTCCAGGCGAAGAAAATCATACCGGCTACTATCCTGCAGGTGATGTAGGATCTCCAGGGCACCGCGAAAGGCGGAGCGGTCCAGCTCTACTGTGAGTTCCCCATCACCCCAGATGGGCTCAAGCACCCACATGCCGGCCCCGGGCCGTTGGGCGCGCAGCGGCAGTCCCCCGGCAGGCAGGGAATCCACGTCCACGTCCCATGGCCCGGAAAGCAGGGTAAGCCAGCGCTCCCGCCACAGACGAACCGCCTCGGAGCCGGGCACCCAGCTGCCCCCTTGCTCCGGATGGATCGCAAACTCCTGGCTTGAGAACGGACGGTCCACGGTCACGGGGGCTGTGCGCACCCCCACCCCGTGTTGGTATACGAGCGCCCCTCCCCTGTCGGCCGCTTCATAGAGCAACCACCAGCCGGGCAGAGACAGCGCCCAGAGCGCCCATCGCAGCCCGCTGAGAGGGCGCCAGAAGGCGAGCAGAAGGCGCAATCCGGCGTACCCGCCGAGGAAAAGCAGGGCCCGTAGGGCCCAGGTCTCGTGTGCTGCGAGCACGCTATAGGCCTCTCCGGAAAGCGGCCCTATGCCCTCTGCAGCCGCCTCTCCGGACAGATACGCTCCCAGCGCCCCGACAGCGGCCAGCACATAGAGGAGAAGAGCGGATCGAAATAACCAGGGGTAGCTTCGCATCCCCTGCGCTACGGCATCGACCAGCACGGCGACGACGTAGAGCGCGATCGGAAAATGCACCAGCAGGGGATGCCAGTTGGGAAGCGTTTCCATCGTTCAGCCCTGTATGGAACTTCGCATAGCCGCTTGTCGCCGTCCACTCCGGCGGCGTAACCAGGGGCTTGTAACCGCCCACAGCAGCAGGCCCGAAAACACGGTCAGCAGCCCGAGGACGGAGAGCACCCGAAGAAGCAGATGATTGAAGTCCGTCCGATCCCGGTAATCCATGATGTGCAGCATCCAGAGGAAATCAAAAACGCGCCAGGTCGCATTCCGCCGCGCGGTAACCAGACCCCGCTCGGCCGCCACGTAGATGCGCGTTTCCGTGGGATGGTCGAACTCCACACACCAGGCCGGCAGTTCTTTGTCCCGGTATTCCCCGCCGGGTTCAACTTGCTCGATCCACCGGACCTGCCGCACAGGAGCTTCAGGGAGAAAATCGCGCTCGGCGATACGGATCGCCTCCTGCCTCTGGATCGGGGAGCGCAGCTGTCCAGATCGCGCATCCAGGAGCGCGTACCGCACCCGATCGGAGGCTCTATAGGCGACCTCGTAGACGGGCTCTCCCAGCAGGGGACGCAGGGTGAGCTGCATCACCTCCGGCGTGTCCGGATGAGCCGCGTAGAAAGCGGCCAGCACAGCAGCCGGACCGAGCAACCCATCGGGCACAGATCGCCACCGCTCCGGTTCGGCGGCCAGGTCTTCTCCGCGCACCCGCTCGATGGGGTTCCAGGCAAAGTACAACCCGCTGGCTGTCCAGGCCAGCAACTGCACCCCTACCAGGAGCCCCAGATATCGGTGCGCCTTGCGAATCCAGCGTACGGCGGCCATATCAGCGAACCGCGATCCCGGCAGATTCCAGTTTCCGACGCGCTTCTTCGAGCGGAATGGCCCTCAGGGCCATGCGGCAGACGGGACAGGTCCCCTCTGTATCGGCCCAGACCCGGTCCTCGATCATGGGACAGAAATAGACCGTGCCATCTCCGTTGGCGTCGATGGCCGCCAGATCAATGGGCTCGGTCCGCACCCAGCTGGAATCGCTGTGAAACTGCACCTGCGCGGGCGCGTTGCCCTGACCTTCCTGCGGGGTGCTCTGTTGCTGCTTTTCGGAGGTGCAGCCGACACCCAGGGCGAGGCCGAAAACAAGACCCATCCACAGTAGAACACGCATGGTTTATCCTCCTATAATGTTATGGGGGTTTGCAACCGATAGCCGGCCTCTTGAACGGCCTGATGAATGTGCTCCCCGGAGACCTGATGGGGATCGTACTGAACCTCGGCGCGGCCGATCTCGACCGTGAGCACTTCGAGGCCCGGAATCCGACTCAGGGCTTCCCGGAGCGCCCTGACGCAATGGGCACAGCTCATGCCCTCGATCCAGAGGGTCTGGCGCTTCATAGCGAACCCCTCCTTGATTGTGCTGATATCGCTTCCTCAGACGAGGCCTCAGGCAACCGGCGGCCGTGCACGAGCATGTACACCGCCGGGATCATGAGCAAGGTGTGTATGGTGCTCGTGATCAATCCACCCACCATGGGGGCGGCGATCCGCTTCATGACCTCCGATCCCGGCTCGGTGCCGAACAGGATAGGAAGCAGGCCGATCAGGGTGGTAAGGACGGTCATCATCTTGGGCCGCAATCGTTCAACAGCCCCTTCTTCAAGCGCTCGGGCCAGGGCCTGACGGTCCCTCAGGAGGCCCTGGCTGCGATAGCGGCGAAGAGCCTCGTCCAGATAGACGTGCATGACCACGCCGGTCTGGGCGGCCAGGCCGGCGACGGCGATCCAGCCTACGGCCACGGCCACGCTCATCTGATAGTCGGCCAGCCACATCCACCAGATCGATCCCACGACGGCAAACGGCAACGGGATCATAAGCAGCAGCGCCTCTGCGGCGTTGCGGAAGTTAAGCAGCAACAGCAAAAAGATGATGGCCAGCGTCAAGGGGATAAGCACGCTAAGGCGCCGGTTGACGCGCTCCAGGTGCTCAAACTGCCCGCTCCAGCGCAGGGTATAGCCAGCCGGAAGCCGAAGGTGTTCCTCAAGCAGAGGCCGAGCACGCTGCACAAAAGAGCCCACATCCTGTTCGGGTTGCAGATCCACATAGACCCACACGCTCGGCCGCGCATTCTCGCTTCGGATCATGGAGGGCCCCTGGGTCCAGCGAAAGCGGGCTACCTGGCCCAGGGGCACTGTAGTGCCATCGGTCAGCCGGATGGGCAGACGAGCCAGCTTCTCGGGATCCTGCCGGAAATCCCGCGCCAGCCGAACGAAGAGAGGGTATCGCTCCAGCCCCGAGACCACGGAGGAGACCTCCATACCGCCGGCGGCGACCATGAGCGCTCGCTGTACGTCGCCCACGGTCAGGCCGTAGCGAGCGGCCGCTTCTCGATCGACCTCCACATCCCAGTAGGATCCCTGCAGCACGCGCTCCGCATACACGGAACGCACACCCGGCAGCGCACGCAGCGTGGCCTCCACCTCCAGGGCCAGCCTTTCCAGCACGGCCAGATCGGGCCCGTAGAGCTTGACTCCCACGGGGGTGCGCATGCCCGTCGAGAGCATGTCGATGCGGGTCCGGATGGGCATAGTCCAGGCGTTCGTCAACCCGGGGAAGCGAACGGCCGCATCGAGGGCGCGGATCAGGCTGTCGGGCGACAGGCCGGGACGCCACTGGGAGCGTGGCTTGAGCTGCACGACGGTTTCGAACATCTCCAGCGGAGCCGGATCCGTAGCTGTCTCGGCTCGCCCGGCCTTGCCCAGCACAGAGGCTACTTCGGGGAAACCGGCGATGATGCGGTTGGTGAGCTGGAGCAGGTGAGTGGCCTGCGTGACGGAGAGTCCGGGGGGAGTGGTGGGCATATAGAGCAGGTCCCCCTCGAAAAGCGGAGGCATGAACTCAGAGCCGATCTGGGGAAAAGGCACCCAGAGGCGACCGAAAAAGAGCCGCTGTACCGGCAACAGGGAAAGCAGCAGAATGATCCCCCCCAGCAGCACCACCAGAGGCGCCCGGCGCAGGGTAAAACGTAGCGCGGGCCGGTACAAGCGCATGAGCCACTGCGAGAAGGGATTTCGGGACTCGGGCAGTATCCGGCCCCGGATAAAGGCCAGCATGAGCGGGGGCACAAGGGTGACCGTGAGCACCGAGGCGGCCGCCATGGCGAAGGTCTTTGTGAGCGCCAGGGGTCGGAACAGCCGTCCCTCCATCCCCGTCAGGGCGAAAACAGGTAGAAACGAGACTGTCACGATAAGCAACGTGAAAAACAGGCTCGGTCCTACCTCTTGGGCGGCCTCCAGCACGACCGCCATGCGTTCCCTGGCCGGAAGCTCCCCGCCCCGCTCCATACGGGCGCGTTCCAGGCGCTTATGCGCATTTTCCACCATGACCACGGAGGCATCCACCATGACGCCGATGGCGATGGCGATCCCCCCCAGGCTCATCACGTTGGCGTTCACCCCGAGCAACCACATCACCAGCAAGGAGGCCAACACCCCCGTGGGGATGGTCACCAGCGCCACCAGTGCACTGGGCAGATGGACAAGGAAGAGCACGGTGATGAGGGCCACCACAAGCATCTCGAGGAGGAGTTTTTCGCGCAGGGTGGCGATCACGTCCCGGATGAGCCGGGAACGGTCATAATCGATCTCAATCTCTACCCCTTCAGGCAAACTGGAACGCAGCTCCTGGAGCCGGGCCCTGACGAAATCGATCACCTCGCGGGCGTTGGCTCCGTAGCGCATCACTACGATACCGGAGACCACCTCGCCCTCCCCGTTGCGTTCGGCAATCCCCCGACGTGGAGCCGGTCCGAACTGCACGGTGGCGATCTCCCCCAAACGCACCGGAAACCTCGCCCCGGGCTCCGGAGCCGGTGTGAACGCTGCACCCATGGCCATAGCCCCCGACTGCTGCGCCATGCCGGAGCGGGCGGGCCAGATGGGCACGTTGCGAATCTCCTCCAGGGTGCGCAGATACCCCCGGGCGCGGATCATTTGCTCCCGTCCCCCGAATTCGAGCACTCCCCCATCCACCTCCTGATTGGATCGGCGGAGCGCCTCAAGGACGTCCTCGATCGTTACCCCATAGGCGGCCATGCGCTGGGGATCGAGCAACACCTGATACTGCCGCACAAACCCGCCCACGGTGGCCACCTCCGCCACCCCGGGCAGGGAGCCCAGCTCATAGCGCAGCAGCCAGTCCTGCAGCGTCCGCAACTGGGCCAGATCGTGCCGTCCGGAGCGATCGACCAGGCTGTACTGCAGAACCCATCCCACACCCGTCGCATCCGGGCCCAGGCGAGGTTCCACACCGGCCGGGAGCCGGGCGCGAGCGTAGTTGAGGTACTCCAGGACCCGACTGCGGGCCCAGTAGAGGTCGGTGCCATCTTCGAAGATGATGTAGACGAAGGAGATGCCCAGCATGGAATAGCCCCGCACATCCCGCACGCGGGGCACGGCCAGCATGGCGGAAGCAAGGGGATAGGTGACTTGCTCTTCAACCACCTCGGGGCTCTGACCCGGATACGGGGTCTCCAGGATCACCTGCACATCGGAAAGATCCGGCAGGGCGTCCACGGTCGTATGCCAGGTGGCCCAGGCCCCAGCTCCCACGAGCAGGAGGGCGAGCGTATAGATGGGCATCCGGTTTCGGGCCGACCAGGAGATCAGGCGCTCAAGCATCGCCCCCCTCCTGCCGGACAGACCGGCCCTGATCTTCCGGTTCCCGGCAGCAATCCGGAAGCCGTTCATAGGCGGCCGGATCACGCCGGGTACGATTGGCCGTATAGCCGGCTCGGGCGATCACCCGCTCAAGCTGCGACAGCGTCAGGCGGGTGGGATCCAGTTCCGCGCGCGCCTCTTTGCGTTCCAGATCGATATGGAAACGACGCAGCCCCTCGAGCCCGGAGACGGCCTGCTGAATGGTCTGCACGCAGGTCTCGCACTGAATTGTGGGCAGCTCGATGCGCACCCCAACCTCCGCTCTCTGGGCCCGAGCGCTCCTCGGCTCCCCGGTGGGCTTCGGGGCCTCCACGGAGGCGGTGCCATGGCCCTGGTGAGCTCCCGCAAGCCGATCCAGAGCGCCGCGCAAGCGGGCTTCGCTGTCGATCAGGAAGGTCGCCCCTCCAGCCAGCTGCCGGCCGGGTTCCAGGCCCCGCAGGACCTCGTAGTAGCCCTCTCCTCGACGGCCCAGAACCACTTCGCGGGGCAGAAATCGCCCCTCCCCCAGGGCCTCGATGACAAAAGCGCGCTCTCCGGACAGCAACACCGCATCTTCGGGCACGGCCAGCACGGGCTCGCTCTGCACCCGGATGCTTACCGTTCCCACCATACCCGGCAGGAGCTCCAGGCCAGGATTGGCCAGGGGAATACGTACGCGCACGGTCCGACTTCCGGGCTCCACGCGGGGATATCGATAGCGCACCACCCCGCGCAGGACACGTCCGGGCAGAGCGGGCAGCTGTACCTCTACCGGAGTCCCCAGCCGGAGCCAGGGAAGATCGCTTTCATACACGTCGGCCAACAGCCAGAGCGGGTCCAGCCGGCTGATCTCCAGCAGCTCCTGACCGGGCATGGCGCGCCCGCCGGGCAGTACGGCGCGTCGGGTTACGATACCGCTCACCGGGGAGGGGATGATCACCGTGGGCCGCACCGTGCGGCTACGTTCCAGCTCCGCGATAAACGATTCCGGTATTCCCCAGAGGCGCAACCGCTCTCGGGCCGCCTCTACCAGCCGATCGGCCATGCCTCGGGTCGCCTCCGAGGCCCGCGCTTGCTGTTCAAGAGCCAGCAGCAGTTCCCGTTGTGCACTGAGCAGTTCGGGACTATAGACCTCCAGCACGGGCTGTCCCTGCCGGACTGGATCCCCTTCGGCGCCTATGAAGACGCGCTCCACGTAGGCCTCAAAGCGAAGGCTGAGCTGAAAACGCGCCTCATCGGGTATGACCAGCTCGGCCGGGGCCCGCAGGCGATACTCCAGCGGCCTCTGCTCCACGGATACGATCCGCACCCCCAGAGCCTGCAGGGCAGCCGGATCGACACGCACCGATCCCTCCTCTTGTTGTTGCGCTTGCCTGATGGGCACCAGCTGCATATGGCAGATCGGGCACAGGCCCGGCTCATCGCGGATCACCTGCGGATGCATGCTGCAAGTCCAGAGCGTCTTCTGCTCCGCGCCTCCCGCTGCACCCGGGGCCGCCGAGTTATCCCTTTCCAGATCCCGGGAACCCAGCCAGTACCCCACCCCCAGTCCGGCAAGCAGGACTACGGCCAGCATCCATATCCTGTTCATGGTTCTTCTCCGCTTTCTACCAGTTCCAGCCATTGAGCGCGCAGCCGGGCCCGTTCGGCCCTAGCTGATATGAGCTCCAGCTCCAGCTCTGTGAGCATACGATAGGCATCGAGCAGCTCCACAAAGGGCACCTGCCCGACCCGATAGGAGCTCAGCACGGCCTCCAGTACCAGACGAGCCTGCGGGAGGAGCTCTTGCTCCAGACGGCTTTCCTGGCGGCGCAGCTCCGCATCGGCGGAGGCGATCGCCCGGGCTCTGGTCTGTAGCTGGAGCAGCACGGAGGCGGCCTCCTGGGAACGCTCCTGGATTCGGGCCTCGAGCTCCGCCTCGCGTGCCTTCAGGGGCCCGCGCCACAGAGGGAGCATAAGGGAAACGGTGGGCATGAGGGGCTCCCAGCCAAAAAGACGCCGGCGGGCTTCCGGGGTTGCGTTCACCCCCAGGGCTATCGCCAGATCGGGCCGCCGCATGGTGCGCTGCATGCGCAGCATCTCCTCCTCGGCACGCGCCATAAAGAGTCGTTCCCGGTACAGGGGGTGCTCTTCAAGCGCCCGCCGGGGTACGGGAAAGGAGTCCGGCAACGCGGGCAGGAGCAGGGAGTCCACCTCCGCGACGAACAGACCCGTCAACTCCCACAGTCGGGCACGCTTTTCGGCCATCTGCTCCCGCAGAGCCAGACGCCGTTGCGCCCAGAGCTGCCGTTCCAGACCGGCCCGCAATACAGCCGCTTGCATCCCCCGAGCCGCCGTATACTGCGCCAGGGCGGCCTCTTCAAAGAGGCGCAACGTCTCCTCAAATCCCCGTATCCGCCGCTCCTGCTCGGTCAGCTTCCATAGCTCCACCAGCACCATACGGGCTTCCATGCGCAACTGGCGCTGTAGCGCGGCCTCCGCTTTCGTGGCCGCCTCGGCTTCAAAGCCATAGGCCTGCTTCTGTGCCCGCAATCGATCCGACCAGGGAATGGCCTGACGCATCATAACCGAAAAGCCGCTCATACCCTCAGCGAGCATCGCAGGCATCAGGGATAGATCCACCATGGGGAAAGGCCAGGAAACCTGTTCTGCGCGCCGGGCGGCTGCCTGGCTTGCCTCCCTTCGAGCCTGCAGAGCGGGATAGCGGGCAAGACGCAAAAGCAGGGAATCTTCCGTGATCATTCGCCCCTGAGCCAACACATCCGGCCCGAGGAGCAGCCCAACCAGTAAAGCGAAAATCCGCAGAGATCGCCGCATATTCCCATGAGCCCCTTTGTTGTTACCACCTCCATACCCCCCGGAATACGCCGGGGTAATGCGCAGGCGGGACTCACGGGATGTCAGAGGAGCAAGTGGACACGCTGAATGCGCAGATGGGAACCGATGTGCTCCGGAGGAGCACGCCCTTGCGAGGGCTCTGTGAGCGGAACAGCGGGTGGCACCCAGAAACCCGCCTCCGCATTAAGCGCGTACAGAGAGCAAGCAAAGATCGGCTGAAGCTGAGCCGGCTCGTAGACCGGAAGCGACAGCTCGAGGGCCAAGGTAAGACAACAGACCGACGTCCAGAGGGGACTATCCTGCACGGGGGGCTCCGCCTCGGCGGGGCAACAGGCTTCGGCCTCCTGCATCCAACGCACTTCCCAGCCGATCATGCTACAGAGATGCACCCCCCAGACGGCCAACAAGGGCCACAGGAGCAGAAAGGCCAATACCAACCGGTCGACTCGCTTACGCATCGAAGTATTTTATCTACCACGCCGGGAAAAGTTTCCTCAGCCCAGAAGGCGCTTGGCCTCTTCCCAGAGCCGGTCCATTTCCTCCAGCGTGGCCTCCTGCGGGCTTCGGCCCTCTTCCCGAAGGCGCTCCTCGATATAGCAGAAGCGCTTCTGAAAACGCTGGTTGGCTTCCTGCAGGACTTCTTCCGCGTTCAGATCCAGAAATCGCGCATAATTGACCAGCGCGAACAGCAAATCGCCCAGCTCGCGCCTTTGGTCCTCCGGGGAGCCGGTGCGCACAGCGTCTTCGAACTCCTGCAGCTCTTCGCGCACCTTCTCCCAGACAGGCGCCGCATCCTCCCAGTCAAATCCCACTTTGGAGGCTTTCTCCTGCATACGATGCGCCCGCAGGAGCGCCGGCAGGCTGCGGGGCACACCCTCAAGCGCCGACCGGCGCCCCTCGGCCAGCTTGAGCTGCTCCCAGTTGCGCAGCACCTCTTCGGCCCCGCTCACGGAGGTGGATCCGAAGACATGAGGATGGCGGCGAACGAGCTTATCGGCGATGCCCTCGAGCACCTCACGCAGGGTGAAACGCCCCCCCTCCTCGGCCATGACGGCATGAAAGAGCACGTGCAGCAAGAGATCGCCCAGTTCGGCGCAAAGGCCCTCCCAGTTCTCCTGCTCAATGGCCTCGACCGTCTCATAGGCCTCCTCGATGAGCAGGTGCTTGACGGACTGGTGGGTCTGGGCCCGATCCCAGGGGCATTCCCGCCGCAGACGAGCCACAATCGCCACCAGCCGTTCGTAGGCGTCTGTAGCCGGATGCATCAGTCGCTTGAGCCGGTTTCGACCTTCTCCGGGGACGGGCTCGTCTTCCCGTTGGATCCGTTGCTCTTCTTGTAGTCGGTGATATAGAACCCGGACCCCTTGAAAATCAACCCGGCACCGGAGCCGATCCGCCTCCGGAAACTGGGCTGTCCGCAGGCGGGGCAGGTAGAGAAGGGATCTTCCGTAATCGCCTGAAAGACCTCGGCCTCATGCCCGCAGGCCTGGCAGTAGTAATCGTACGTCGGCATGTCCGCATCCTCCTTGCTCTGCAACCGTCCGGCGCCTTCAACAAAGAACGTTCCAGCCGGTTCCGTGCGACAAAATGGCGGAAGCTATGGACCCGACCGACGCAGGAGGATCTCGAAACGGATATCGAGCTCATCCCGGATAGGCACGAGCAACAGCCGGGGTCGACGCACCTCAAATTCCCGCAGGGAAATCCGGAAGGCCCCTGTGGCCCGAAGCGTTGCCGCATCCTCGAAGGTCATCTCCACAGACACGACCAGAGGACGACGGCGCCCGTGAAAATCCAGCTGACCGGCCAGACGCCATCTCCCTCGCCTGCCGTCCCAGAAGAGCACGGAGGCGGAATCGGATACAAAGCGCACCTCCGGATAGCGATCCGCCTCCAGCACATCGAGCATGTTGGAATCCCGATTGTCGTTGCCGCTCGAGAAGCTCTCCACAGGCGCCCAGATGCGCACCTGCATCCCGTTCGGACGCGCTGGATCGAATCGGATCGAGCCGCGCACATCGCGGCTGACCCCCTCCCAGCTGTGTGCGGGGTGGGAGCCCCGATAGACGATCTGGCTCCGGGTGCGATCCACGGCCCACTCGGCCTCTTGCCCCAGGGCGGATCCAACCAGCAACAGGCATACAGGGCCGCTTCGAAGCCACAGTCGCCCCACCCTCTGCGCCTGGTACCCTAGGACAGTCAGGCCTTTTCTGCCGAGCCAGAGCCTTGCCAGGGATTGCACAGCATGCATATCAAGGTCCTCTTTTCCAGGCGGCGACAGGGCTAAAATTCCAGCAGCGTCACCCCGAAGGCGGTCACAAGCGCTCCGTAGGTGATCCATCCCGTCCAGCGATGTAGCGTACGCAGCCGACGATACGTATCCGGGTCTCGGGCCCGGGCCATTGCCCGTCCGAGCCAGGGTTGTAGCAGCATTCCGGGCATGTGCACGTAGGCCAGATAGCGATGCACCTTGATCGGGTATAGACCGGATTGATACCGCCGCGCCGGCGGGGCAAGAAGCGACAGACTCCCGGTGCCCAGGTACAGAACAAAGCTCCCGTAACCCAGGGCCCGATGCAGAGGCCGCAGCTCCTCATAATACCGGCCGGGGTTGGAATACATAAGCTGGCCCGTAACGACCTGAGCGGTCGTCACACCCAGAAGCACAAAGCCCAGAGCCTGATGTACCTGCAACATCTGACGCCTGAGCTGTAGCTCCGCGCGCCGGCTTGAGGGGGCAAGGCCTGCAAGGCGCACGAGGCCCTTTCTGCCCCAGAAGATGCGGTTGATCAGGGGCATGTTGGCCGGCAGGCTGTCGGGGGCGCTTCGGAGAAGGGAATCGGTGACGCCTCCCCGGACCCCTGCTTCGGACCAACCAGGATGCCGGGCAACGCGCACATAGTCGGCGGGCGGGCCGTTCATCTTCCCGGTCCAGACCATCCCCTGAACCGGCTCCCCCTGTCCGTAGGCCAGCCCCCAGCAACACAGCCAGAGTCCACACACCGCTATCCCGCGCACACGATCGCCCTCCTTCCGGATCGCGCTTTATATATCAAAGCACCCTTGCAATGCGCAAGGCCTGAAGGGATCCCCTTGGAGCGATCGGTTTGCATGGGGCAGAGAAATATGCCATTTTATAGCATGGCTCGTTCGGGTGGTTCATATGCGCTGCCGCTTTCCTGGCCTGGGCTCCTTATCGGGCTCATTGTGCTGGTATTCATCTGGGTGGCCTTTTTCGATTCCCACAGCCTGTGGCGATATTGGGAGTTGAAACGACAGCATCGATACCTGATCCGGTCTAATCAGGAGCTGCGTGCGGAGATCGCTCGTCTGCAGCAGGAAATCGTGCTCCTGCGCAGGGATCCGCGCACGATCGAACGCATCGCGCGCGAACAATATGGCATGCGTCGGCCCGGGGAGACGGTCTATCGGCTGGTGCCAAGACCCTGAGACGTCCGCTGCCAGGACCGATCCGTTGAAGGCTTTCCCTATCGGCCGTGCGCTGGCTACCCACGCCGCCGGATCACCGCATCCCCTCTGGAATCGCTACAACCGATCCAGCCAGTCCTGACGGCGCACCAGACGCAGGTCCCGTAATAGCGGAGAACGCACGCGCAGTTCGAAGAAGTAGCTCTGCCGCTCCCCGAACGGAATGATCTGCAGGGCAAGCTCCCAGCAGTGTAGCTCCCGGTAAAAGCCCACAGAGGTCGTCGTCATGCGGCGTTGGGCCAGGTCATAGCCCGTGATCCCACTTAAACGCCATCCAGGCGTGAGCTGAAGGGAAAAGGAAGCGCTCACGGCCGAAGACCAGGTGCGCCGGCCCGGGGCCGGATACTGGACCTGTACATAGGCGCTCAGGTTCACATTCCAGGGCCGCTCCAGCAATGCCGCGGCGGAATCCGGGCGAGTTCGGATGCCCAGCAACTCCGGACGCAACGCGGCGCTCAACGAAAACCGCCAGGATTCCAGCCGCAACAAGCCCTGGCCGGCCCGAAACGCCCAGCGATTCCGGATCCGACCCAGCGCATCCAACGCATAGGGATTCCAGGAAATGGCTCCATCGACAGAGGCCCCAGACCAGAGCGTCGTGCGGGCGGCGAGCACAAGCGAGCTCCATGGCAGGGAATCGGCCCCCAGGCGATATCCGGTTGACAGACTCAGCGACTCCATCAGGCGCACCACCTCGGAGCGTCCCGCCCCCAGCGTATCGGAGACGATACGGCGGGTCTCGAAGCGGTTGTTCAGGCTCAGGCCAAGAAACCCTCCTGCAGCTCGCGGTGGCGGCCCGTATAGGGTGCCGTCGAAGGGGCTGTAGAGGGCGGTGCGGCCTGTGGAATCCACCTGCACGGTGCGGAAATAGCCCCAGAAAGGGGCCGTGTAATCCGGCCTCCAGCTCAGGGAGAGCGACGGCTCCAGCACATGGCGAAACCCGTCAAAGGGGCCCAGCTGCCAGGGGAAAATACCGAACAGGCGCGTTGAAACCCCCAGAGCGACGTCTAATGTGCGCAGGGCCCGAAAGCCGGAGACGAGCAGGGTATCTACCCGCCGTCGCTCAGGATTCCAGCGCAGTTGACGGGTCTGGCCATACCAGGCCTCGCTGTAGGTGAGGCCGGGGCTCAGGGTAATGTACCGCCATACGGAGGCGGAGGCGTAGAGGGGAATCTGGTGCAACAGGCCGAAACGAAAGCGTTCCGCATTGCCGGAAACGATCCGATACAGCGCAGGGGAGCGCAGCGCATCAAACCAGGAAATATCCGGTCGGCTCGGATCGGGTTGAAACGTAAAACGGTTCTGCAGCTCCAGGCTGTAGCTCATCGTCAGGGCCTCATACCAGCGACGCCCCTCCGGAGTATGCCGGAAGGGCGTAAAACTGCGGCGGCTGAGGCGCAGCATGGGCATCTGGAGCTGAGCAGCGCCTGAACCCAGATCCAGCGTCTGCGAGACATCCGCAGAAAAGCTCCAGGGGCTCCGAGGGGAGCTGCGCACCAGCGCGATCGTATTGCGGATATCCCGCCGCCAGAGATCGGACAGTTCCCGGCTGACGCGCCGAAAGTATGTTCCGCTGGCCAGATACACATTGGCCGAAAGTCGGGTCCAGGGGTCCAGTTCCTGAGCGTGATTCCAGCGCAGATGGGCCTCTATCCGGCGCTGATAGGTGGGATCTTCCGGCTCTCCGAGCACCTGTCGGAGGTATCCCACTTCAAGGGAGCCGCTAAACCGATAGCGAAGTGCATAGCGGAATTCAGCGCGCGCCCCCCAGCTTCCGCGAGTCCACAGATCCGTCCGCAGCGCCAGATCCATGTAGTCGTTGATGCCCCAGTAATATCCCCCGTCGCGCAGGAAAAACCCCAGCACCGGGCTCTGGCCATAGGTGGGCAGCAGAAGCCCGGAACGCCGACGCGCCTCCAGGGGGAAGAAAACAAAGGGTAACCAGACGGGCGTGGGCAGATCGAGCACATACAGAAGGATATTCTGCGCCAGGAGCTCCCGGTTCTCGATCAACTTCATCCGACCGGCCTGCAGGAAGAAGTGGGGGTGTTCCCGCTCGCAGGTGGAAAATCGCGCTCCCTGCACGAAAAACACCCCCGGAGACACCTGCTTGGCCACCGAAGCCTGGAGGCTGTTGCTCTCCAGACGGGTACGCACCTCCAGAACGCGTCCCCGGCGTGTGCGGTAGTTGTAGGCGATCTCCCGGCCGATGAGCTGTTGCCCTTCTTCGGTCAGGCGGGGTAGCTCGGTCCCGACCGTCCGGGCCTCGAGCATCCGGGTTGCCGTGTTGAGCTCCACCTCGGGGGCCTCAAGCACAATCCCCTCGTACTGCAGGCGAACCCCTCCAAACAGGCGCAGGCGCAGGGCGGATGAATCCACGCTGGCCAAAAGGGAATCCCGAACGGAGAAACGCACCAGGCCCGCTGCCGTATCGGTCGGCTGGGCCTGCAGAGCCCATAGCAGAAGCCCAAGGCCGAACATGTTCAGCCTGTCTGCTCGAAGACAAGTTGCGCCGCGCCCAGGACACCGGCCCGATTACCCAGCGCAGCAAGGCGGAGCTCAATACCTTCCCGGAAAGGAGGCATAAGCCGTTCCAGGAGGGCTTCCCGGACCGGTTCCAATATCCACTCTCCGGCATGGGAAGCCCCACCGCCTATGAGCACGGTGCGGATATCGAGCAGGTGTACCACGTTTACGAGCGCATAGCCAAGCCGGCGTCCGGCGCGGGTCAGGATCTGCTGCGCAAGGGCATCGCCGGATCGGGCCGCCTCAAGCAGGTCGTGGATGCGTATCTTGCGTCGGCTTGCGAGCAGGGGAAAAAGGGCGCTTTCCGGATGCCGACGCAGAAGGGGCCGAACCTGGCGCTTCAGGTATGCCTCCCCGACGTAGGCCTCGATACATCCGCGAGCCCCGCAATTACACCGGGGTCCCCGATAGTGAATCGTGGTATGCCCGAACTCTCCAGCCCCACCGGAAAGGCCGCGCCAGACCTTACCATCGAGCACTACCGCCCCGCCCACACCCGTTCCCAGCGTGATGAGCAGGAAATGCTTCAAGCCGCGTCCGGCCCCGAAGGCGGCCTCCCCGCGAGCGGCCGCATTGGCATCGTTGTCCAGAAGAATAGGCCCGGCAAACAGGAGGCGTTCTCGGAGTCGATCGACGAGGGGCACCACGGTCCAACCGGGGAAATTCGGCGGGTAGGAAACCCGCTGACCTGCCGCGTCCACATGACCTGCGCAGCCGATGCCGATACCCACCACCGGCTCCGGTGCTCTGGCCGATAGCGCCTCCACAGCCTCGGCGAGGCGGGCTATAACCGAATCCGGGCCCTGCTCGGCCTCCGTGGGCAGTTGCAGGAAGTGCTGCAGTTCTCCGCTGGCCGTCACCAGCCCGGCTTTGAGAAAAGTGCCTCCGATATCGATGCCGATAGCACAGGGCATGGGGCCTGATGAAAATACAGGCTCAGCGCAAGCCGCGGAAGGCTTCCCGGCCGGCGAAACGAGCCATCTCGTCGAGCATCTCTTCGATACGCAAGAGCTGGTTGTATTTGGCCAGGCGCTCAGAGCGCGAAGCGGACCCCGTTTTGATCTGCCCGCACTCGGTGGCCACGGCCAGATCGGCGATCGTGGTATCCTCCGTTTCCCCGGAGCGATGGCTGATGATGGCCGCATATCCGGCCCCTTGAGCCATGCGCACCGCCTCCCAGGCTTCGGTGAGTGTGCCGATCTGATTGACCTTGACCAGAATGGCGTTGGCCACCCCCTGCAGGATACCCCGATGCAATCGACGCGTGTTGGTCACAAACAGGTCATCTCCCACCAGCTGCACCCGAGCGCCCAACGCCTCGGTCAGCAGCTTCCAGCCCTCCCAGTCGTCCTCAGCCATCCCATCTTCGATGGAGACGATAGGATACCGTTCGACCCATCGCTCCCAGAAGCGCACCAGATCCTCGGCCGCAAACACCTCTCCGGTGGATCTGGAGAGCACGTAGCGGTGCTGGCGACGATCCCAGAGCTCGCTCATGGCGGGATCGAGGGCCAGAAACACGTCCTCACCCGGCTCATATCCGGCCTGCTCGATGGCCCGGAGAATGAGCTCCAGCGCTTCTTCATTGGACTTCAGGCTGGGGGCGAACCCTCCCTCATCACCCACGGCCGTGCTGTATCCCCGCTCCTCAAGCACCCGGCGCAGAGCGTGAAAGACCTCCACCCCCATGCGGAGAGCCTCAGAAAAGGAGTCCGCTCCGGCGGGGACGATCATGAACTCCTGGAAATCTACGTTGTTGTCCGCATGCCGGCCCCCATTGATGATGTTCATCAACGGCACGGGCAGGGTACGAGCCATGGGGCCGCCCAGATACTGAAACAGGGGTTGATTGAGCGTGGCCGCCGCCGCCCGGGCCACCGCCAGGGAAACCCCCAGAATGGCGTTGGCCCCAAGCCGGGACTTATTCGGGGTGCCATCGAGCTCGATGAGCGTGCGATCGATTCGGACCTGCTCAAAGACGCTCATCCCCACAATGGCCTCGGCGATCTCGTTTTGCACATGCTCCACTGCACGGCGCACGCCTTTTCCCCCGTAGCGCTCCGGATCCCCATCGCGCAGTTCGACGGCTTCATGTTCTCCGGTAGAGGCCCCGCTGGGCACCGCCGCCCGGCCCAGTATACCTTCATCGGTGTAGACGTCCACCTCGATGGTCGGGTTACCGCGCGAGTCCAAAATTTCGCGCGCGACGACTTCCTCGATATACGGCATAACAGATCCCCCGTATGGCTGCAATTCGGAAAAGCCAGTCGAAGTTGCCCCTCTTCAGAGGGCAAACGCAACGGCTCTGTGCAAGGGGGAAAAATCCCGGAAAAGAAAGCGGTTCGCCCCGTTCCCGGGAACGAACCGCGGCGGGTTGGGAGAGTTACCCCCCTCAGGGGCGACATCGGCACGCTAAAAAAGCAACGGCCTCCCCACCGCGCATTACGCGATCGCGTAACGCACATGTTTTTTAGATCAGCCCCTCCCGAAGCGCGCGCGCCACGGCCGCCGTGCGGCTGTGCACGTGCAGCTTCTCATATATCGTCCGCACGTACGCATCCACGGTGTGCACGCTCAGCCCCATACGTCGGGCGATTTGCGGTTTGCTGAGGCCCTCGGCCAGCGCTCGGAGCACCTCCTTTTCCCGCTCGGAAAGAGCCAGCGTGGTGTGCTGCGGCACGGGAAAACGCCGGAACATCTCCAGTACCCGGGCGGCCACCACCGGGTCCAGCGGCGCACCGCCCTGACGAGCCTCTTCAACCGCCTCGGAGACGCGCTCCAGCTCTCCGCTTTTGAGCAGGTATCCCGAGGCGCCGGCGCAGAGGGCCCGAAAAATCGTATCCGGATCGTTGAAGACGGTGAGCACGACGATCCGAAGCTCGGGTATGCGGGATCGGAACCGCTCCAGCGCCTCCAGGCCGGAAAGACCCGGAAGCCCCAGATCGAGCAGCAGCACATCGGGCCGCTCCTGCAGCTTCTCGAGGGCCATCAGCCCCCCTTCGGCCGTCTCAAAGGTCCGAACCCGATAACGAGACGCCAGCAGGGCCTGCAGGGCTTCACGGACCTTCCGGTCGTCCTCGATGATCCAGACGATTACGCTCGGACTCTCCACAAAAGGCAAGAAAATATCCCTCTGCCCCGAAGCGCATCCCGCGATCGCGGGAGGGGAACGCGGATCTCGATCTGCGTTCCCTTGCCGGGAGCGCTCCGTAGCGACCATCGTCCTCGGAGCGCCCGCACCCGCGCCTCCATGTAGTGCAATCCCCCTCGTCGGGGGAGTTTTTCGGGGTCGAATCCCACCCCGTCATCTCTACACCGGAGCAGTAGCTCCCCCCGCTGCAGGGAAAGGAAAATTTCGACCCGACTGGCCCGGGCATGCTGCCGCACGTTATAGAGCGCCTCCCGGAGCAAGCGAAGCAGGTGAAAACGCACATCGGAGGGCAGCACGAAGCTCCTCTGCGCCGAATCCGGGATATCGGTCTGCAGGCTCCAGTGCAGTTGCTCTCCCAGCAGCCCAGAGGCCGTCGCGCGCAGACGCAGCAGCCAGTCCCAGAGGGTATCGTAGCGCGGATCCAGCGACCAGACCAGATCGGAGAGCACACGACCCAGGTCGCGCAGCCGATCGGCCTGCCGGTTGAGGAAAGCCTGTTCGTCGCGCTCATCGATCTGTTGCGCCCGCAGGGAGAACTCCATAGCCATCAGGCCCAGCTCGCTGCCCAGCTCGTCGTGGAGATCAGCCGCCAGACGGGCGCGCAGCTGCGCGCGCTCCCGGAGGCGCTGAATCCGGATCCAGAAAAGAAAGGCCAACCCGGCCAACAGGCCGCCAAGCAGAGCCAGTCGGAAAGTCCATGTCTCCCACCAGGGCGGGGTGATGGTCAGCTCGAGCAACATCCGCTCCGCCCCCCAGAGCCCGTCGGCATTGGCCGATCGCACCCACAGAGTGTATCGACCCGGCCGCAAAGCGCCGAAAAAGAGCGAGCGTCTGGACCCGAGTTCGACCCAGCTCCGCTCCCGGCCACGTTGTAGGGCATAGGCAAAACGAAACCGCTCCGCCTCCAGATACCCAACGGCGGAGAGCTCTATGCTCAATGAGGCCTTCCAGCTGTAGCGCACCGAAAGCGCTCGTGAGGGGTCGGAGATGAAACGCTCCCCTGCTCGGGGTCCATCTTGCCAGCGCAACAGGCGCAATATAGGGCGCGGCGCCTGTGGATCCGGCTGCCATCGTGCGGCCTCCACCCGGAGTACGCCTCTGTCCCCCCCGAACCAGAGATCCCCTCGAGGATCTCGATAGAACGCCCCGCGGTTGAATTCGATGATCCCGAGCTCCGGACCGGATCGATACGACCAGAACCGGCCGGAGCGGGGATCAAGCCGGTACAACGCCCGATTGGTGGACAACCACAACGCTCCCCGGTCGTCCTCCACGAATCCGTATACCATCCGAGAGGGGGCCTCGGGATCCAGGGAAACGGCCCGGAACCTGTTCCCCCGGTGTTGAAAGAGCCCACCTGCTGTACAGACCCACAGCGTTCCGTGCCGATCCCGGCCCACGTAGGTGACCGTCCGGGATCGCAGGGAGTCCAGCGGCCAGCTCAAAAGCCTCCCGGTTCGCAAAGACCAGGAAAACAGCCCTCGGTCCGTGCCGATCCACAGGCTATCCCCCTCCGGATAGCAGGCGCGAATGCCCTCCAGAGGAGGCAGGGGCAGAGAATCCCACAAAGCCGGAGGACGGAAACGGTAGATAGCGGAGCTGGTTCCCACCCACAGCACCCCGCTGGAATCCACAACGAGCTGGTTTATGGGGGGCGTGCGACGAAATAGCATGGCCCTCCTCTGAGAGGTGAGCCGAAACAGGCCCGCGTTGGCTCCGATCCAGATCGCTCCGTCCGGCGTGCGCGCCAGCGCCCATATCGGACCGGGATCACGAGCAAAGGAGATCCGACTCGGGGATCCCCCCTTGCCCAGGCGCCACAGGGCGCCCGTGATCGCGCCCACCAACAGCTCGCCCTCTGCGCTTGCGACAAACGCGGAGACAAAACGCATCTCCCCGCCTGTGTGGTAGAAGGGCCGATCATGGGGGATCTGCCGATACAAGCCCCAGTTCGAACCCACCCAGAGGATACCGTTCCGATCCCGGAAAATGACGCGCACCAGATCCCGGATGGGCTCCGGCCGCGGAGCTTCGAGGCCGAAAAAGCGCCAGCTTTCCCCCTGCCAGCGGGCCAGGCCCGCCGATCCCCCCACCCACCAGGCCCCATCCGGATCCACCCAGACGGCCCGCACCTGGCCCACCTCGGGCGCAGGCCCGATTTGCCGCATCCGGTCCCCGTTCAGAGGCAGAAGCCAGATGCCGGAGCGGGTCAAAACCTCAAAGGCCTGCCCCGCGCGGCGGGCGGCCAGCGCGCCCTGAAGGGAAACGGCCCGCACCTGCCCGGGGACATCGATCCGGTACACCCGGATCTGATCCGCATCCAGCGCCAGCGCATAACGGCCATCGAAGTACAGCCACTGCTCTACGGGGGATAACGCGACCACTTCCCGCCAGGCCGCCTGCAGAGGATTCCAGCGCGCCCACCGGTTGGCATACCATCGCCAGGGATGACCGGCGGAGTCGGCCACAACCAGGCCCGCAACGCGCTGCCAGCGCAACCGGCCCGGCTCCAGACGCCTGCTCACCTCGCCGGCCAGCAACCAGAGCGCATTGAACCGATCCACCCAGATCCGAGGGAAGGGGAACACCGGCGACAACCTCGGCTCATCGGGCATTGGCCAGAGATCGCTCTTAAGCCCGTCGAAACGCACCAGGCCTTCCAGGGTGAGGATCCAGAGAAACCCCAGGCTATCCTGAGCGATGCCCTCTACGGCGCTCTGAGGAAAATCGAGCACACTGGGTACGGGACGAAACGCGGGCTGTGACCGGCTCGAGGAAGACGGGCTGAGCCCGCAAAGCACCCCCAGAGCGGCACAGAACAGTCGCCGAGCGATCTGCCGATGTCCCCAAACCCACCGAGTGCGCA
Source organism: Bacteroidota bacterium (assembly GCA_025998875.1). Taxonomy (GTDB): domain Bacteria; phylum Bacteroidota; class Rhodothermia; order JANXDC01; family JANXDC01; genus JANXDC01. The sequence continues at coordinate 309,660 of AP024675.1, forward strand.
TAGGTCCAGAAATTAGCAATCCGCACTGGCAAGCCAAAAGAGGATGCCGTTAACTTACCGGCGTGGTGGATTCAGGGGTCCTATGGAACTTTTTGATCCGTTTCGCCTCGTACTGCACGACCGACTTCTGGATCTGCGAAGTCGCGTGCGCATCATGGGGATTCTGAACGTCACCCCGGATTCGTTCAGCGATGGAGGGCTGTATCTGGATCCGGATGCCGCGCTCAGGCGGACAGAAGAAATGCTCCAGGAGGGAGCCGACATAATCGATGTGGGCGGGGAGTCGAGCCGCCCCCGGGGCCGATTCTACGGAGCAGGCTCCCAGCCCGTATCGGCTCAAGAGGAGCTGCGTCGGGTGCTTCCCGTCATTGAGGCGATCCGGCGTCGGTTTCCGGAGGCCATCATCTCTGTGGACACGTATAAGGCCCCCGTGGCGCGGGCCGCTCTGGAGGCCGGGGCTCATCTGGTCAATGATATCAGCGGCGGAAGCTTCGATCCGGACATGTTGCCCACCGTGGCCGCCTTCGGGGCGCCGATTGTGCTTATGCATCTGGTGGGCTCACCCGGAGCGATCGTGCAGGAGGCCACCTACATAGATGTCGTAGCGGAGGTCAAAGCCGCACTGGCTCGGGCCGCCCGTCGGGCCGAGGAGGCGGGCATACGCTACTGTGTGCTCGATCCGGGCTTTGGCTTCGGCAAGCGGCCGGCGGACAACCTGCGTCTGGTGCGCGATCTGGGCCAGCTGCGCTCCCTGGGCCGCCCCATTCTGATCGGGGTATCGCGCAAATCCACACTGGGGCTGGTGCTGGGGGGCAAGCCCCCCCTGGAGCGGCTCTACGCCTCCCTGGCCGCCACGGCGGTGGCCGTGCTCGAGGGGGCCAGTATCATACGCACGCACGACGTGCGCCCCACCGTGGAGCTGGTGCGCACGCTAGAGGCCATCAGCCATCCCGAAAAATTCGAAACCGAACCTGCCTGATGAACAGATACGTTTTTCTTTATGCCGCTATGGGCCTGCTCATCACGGGCCTGTACTCCCAGCCCCTGGTGCGTCCCCTGGGCACGTATCTGGGGTACTGGGGGCTCATGGGGCTTTACTGGGTGCTCATCAGCCTTATCGGCGCTCATTTTCACTGGCGCTGGAATCATCCCGCTTCCGATGGGCGGGGACGTTTTCTCCTCGAATACGCCCTGGCCGTGCTGAGCGCGGATTTGCTTTTTCGTCTGACGCGCACCGTCTTGCAGGACGGATGGCTTGGCTGGGGATTGGGCGGCTTCGCAGGTGCTCTGGCCCTGGGACGGCTCTTTGGCCTTGTCTTTCGGGATGCGCCCGATACCTGGGCCGCCGCCCTGCGCTTGGGCCTCTGGGGGGGAGCCGGCATGCTGCTGGCCTGGACGCTGGCCGAGGGCCCGATCTGGCTCAAGCTCCCCATTCCCCATGGGGTACATGAGTACGGGCTGCGCCCCTTGGCCGCTATAGGGGCCGGTGCCCTTCTGGGTCGGGGCATCGGCCGCCTCTATGAATCCCGATCATGATCGTCCTCCTGGCCGACGCCCATCTTCCCTATAGCCCGGAACTGGATCGCGATCCGGCCTGGATCGCCCTGCGGGGGCTTTTCGACATGCTCAGCGAGGGGGACCGGCTCTATGTGCTCGGCGATCTGTTTGACTGCTGGATCGAATACGGGCCAGGGCGCTACCCCCTTCGATACCGACCCGTTGTAGAGAAGCTGCTCGAAGTGCTCCAGCGAGGCGTCGACATCGCACTTCTGGTCGGCAACCACGACGCCTGGACGGGCACGTTCTGGCCCCACCACGGGGTGCGCTTGAGACACGGCCCGATCCAGGAAACCTTCTACGGCGAACCCGTATGGCTTGCCCACGGACACGAGTGGCCCCACCGGGGCTGGCGATACCGGATACTGCTCCATCCGGTGCCAAATCGACTCTATCGGCTCCTGCTGCCGGAGCCTGTGGGTCTGGAGCTGGCCGCCCGGATTGCGCGTCTGCTACGCAGGCGGGGAAAAGACCCGGATCGAAACCACATGGATCCTCGATACCGCGCCGCCTGTGCGCTGGCAGGCTCCGGAAAGGTTCGACACATCGTATGCGCCCATACACACTACCCCAAACGCCTGCCTCTACCCGGAGGGGGATGGTACTGGAACGTGGGGGCCTGGATGGAAACAAGAACCCTGTTGCTCTGGGACGAAACCGGTCCGAGGCTTTGCCGCTGGTCAGAACAGGGCGGGCTGCTGCCCTGGGAGGAAGAGTCCGGCGCGGAGGAAAACAGCCGCACGGCCCATCCTCCCGGTAGTTACTAATGTCTGAAGCTCAGGAATTCTTCCCAACCCCAGACATGCTCAGCCAGGCCAATCGCCATAGCGGGCCTGCGGGGCCGATAGCGCCGCCCGCCCGGCAAGCCTCCAACGCGCTCTCGCAACGCCCGATGCGGACGCAACGCGGCGCTCAAACAAACAAGCCGCACCAGCGCATCCCAGCTCGTTGGCTGCTTCGCAAAAGCATGGGTGTTGCGCCTCACGTTCCTCGTGCACACAGCAGGGACAGGCTAGCGGCTCCCCCACGACCGGGCGCATTTCCACCCCGACCACGTGCCCAGCCGTTGCTTGACCGCTTGCGCCAAGCGCACATCCTGCCTCAGCACCCGGGGCGGACGCCCCCGTGTGGTTGCGGGTCACGATACACCCGCCGGAGGGCCTTTTCGCAGGCCTTCCGGCCATCACGGACCCGGCACACACCGGCCTGCCCCCGAGTGCGCTCACGGCTCAGACGGATCCCTTCCGGAGCCCGTTCATCCTCGGTCTCAGGCCACCACAAAGCGGCTGGCCCGCTTCTGGCTTATGCATCCCCGGAGCGGGCCCACCCCGTCCGGCGTGCCCGTCCTGCTTCTAAGCGCACCCCGCTTTTTTTAACAAACGAGCAGAAGGCGTCCACTTCCCATCCCACCTGAATCCAGACGAAAAGGGCCGGGCTTTCTGGCCCGGCCCGCATACGGAGACGCCTCTGGAGGGCCTAGATCAGGTAGATGCTGAAGAACAGAAACACCCAGACCAGATCCACAAAGTCCCAGTACCAGCCCGCGGCGTTGAAGGCGAAGTGGTACTTCGGGCTCATGTGCCCCAGCTCCAGACGCACGTACACCAGGGCCCAGAGCACAATGCCCGTCAAGACGTGCAGGGCGTGAAAGCCGGTCATGATATACAGGTACGTGCCGGCCATGGTGGTCTGGTGGGTAAAGTTGTCGAACTCCTTGAGCAGGCCCCATTCGTAGGCCTCCATGGCCAGAAAGATGCTGGCCAGCGCTATTGTGACCAGAATCCACGTCTTGGCCGCGCTGCGAGCTCCCCGCTGCACAAAGCGGCTGCGCGCAATACGCGCGGTAACCCCGCTGGTCAGCAGAATCAACGTGGCGATGGCCGGCAGCTGGGTCTCCAGCTCGGGCGCTCCCGCTGGAGGCCAGCTCTCAAAGACCAGCAGGCGCTGGTAGTAGTAGTGGGCAAAAAAGGCTGCAAAGATGGCGGCCTCGGAGATCAGGAAGAACAAAAACCCCCGGTTAAGCATGCGCTGTAGCTCATCGGGATCGTGCACATGCTGGGTGAGGATCTCCGTAGCCCATCCGATCAGGGAGCCCAGCGCCCCCACACCGCCGATGAGCAGGGCCCAGGTGCCCAGCGGGCTGCCATAGAAGTACAGCACGATACCGGAAAAGAGGATCCCTGCCCCCAGGGCGGCCAGGAGAGGCCAGAAGCTCGGGGGGCTTACGTGACTCATGGGGTCGTCGTGGTGGTGCTGTGGTGCGTGCATTGGCTCCGTCATGGCTGTTATGGTTGTTTGGGTTGCTCCTGTTGGGATCGGGTAGCCCGGGGATCCGGCAGATTACCATAGGTGCGGATCCACCAGTACGTATATCCGACGATGGCGAGCATAACGAGCAAAAGCACGATACCCAGCCGGCGGTTGCGCCGGCGCAGGGCCGGATCGGTGCGGGGATCAACGGGCGGGTGTACGCTCATGGGGCTCCCGTCGGTACAGCGTATAGCTCATCGTAATCCGACCCACGTCGGCGCGCAGATCCGGGCTGAAGGCGTATACCACGGGCAGTTGCCGGCGTTCGCCCGGAAGCAGGGTGATGTCATCAAAGCAGAAACACTGCAGCAGGGTCATTTTTCGGGCCGCGTCTTCCGGAACCACGCTGTGAATGGCCCTAAAATACACCGTATCGGAGGAAAGATTCTCCACCCAGTAGAGGTTCCTGCCCTGCGTACCGAGCCGGTAGGTCTGCAGTACCTCCTCTACTTGCAGGCGCAGGGGGAGACGATCGGCCACAGAGGCCACGAAGGCCACGCGTACGCTCCGAGCGGCGGTTACCTCTCCGAGCGGGCGCACCGCCGGGTTGTTCGGAGAGAGATTGATTCCCAGCGCCCGACAGAAAAGCTGAAAAAGGGGGACGTTCAGGAAAGCAAAGCCGAACATGAATCCGGCCAGGAGCAACAGGCCCACCAGCAACCACTTACTGCGATCGCCCCTCATCGCGTCCAGCTCCCCCCGCGGAAGACGGTATCCAGCATCACCCCCACAAAGAGCCCAAGCAGGTACAGGATCGAGGTGCCAAACAGGCGCCGGTAGGACTCCACCGTGCGTCGCCGATAGGAATCCCAGGCCCGATACAGAAACCAGATCCCCAGCACGAGAGCAAAGACCCAATACACCGCCCCCGCCCCCCGCATCGCCCAGATCAGGCTGACCAGGAAGGTGACCGCGCTGTAGAGCAGGATCTGCCGCAGCGTGTAGAGATCCCCCCGGACCACGGGCATCATGGGCAGACGCACGCGTTCATAGTCCTGCTTGACCATGAGGGCCAAGGCCCAGAAATGGGGGGGGGTCCAGAAGAAGATCACCAAAAACAGAATCCACGGCGCCAACTCCAGTCCCCCCGTGGCCGCCGCCCAGGCGATCACCGGCCCCATGGCCCCGGCCGCCCCACCGATGACGATGTTCTGCGCTGTGCGGGGCTTAAGCCAGAGGGTATAGAAGAAGCTGTAAAAGCCGATCGTGAGCAGGGCGAGAAAAGCGCTCAGCCCGTTGTAGCGCCAGGCCAGCAGTCCCACCCCCAAAAGCCCCATCCCGAGGGCGAAAAGAAGCGCCTCCTGCGGACGGATCAGTCCCCGGGGCAGGGGGCGGCGCTCGGCCGTGCGACGCATCTGCGCGTCCCGATCGCGCTCAAAGTACTGGTTGAGCGCGTTGGCCGAGGCGCTGGTGGCGAATATGGCCAGTAGAATAAGCAGGAAATCCAGAGGCCGATGGAGCGTGCTTCCCTCGGCTACAAGCGCCGTGGCGGCCGTAACCAGCACCAGCAGGGTAATGGTGGGCTTGCTAAGAGCCAGATAATGCCGCAGGCGCATAGCGCAACTCGTAGGTAATGGCCACCAGGATCACGAGCAATCCAAACCCCACCACCTGATGCGCCAGCCCCAGAGCGATGGGCACCTGAAGCAGGAGCGTGGCGATGCCCAGCAGAAGCTGCAGCACGAGCACGGAGAACACGGCCCGGAGTAGCAACCGGCCGCGGGCGGAGATCGCCGGCGTGCGCAGCGATACCCATACGAGCGCAACAACAAGCCCGGCCACCACCCAGGCCCACCAGCGATGCAGAAACTGCACAAGCACCTTGTTGTGGAACAGGTTCAAGAGGGCTGGCTCGAAATCCGCAGACCACAATCCGGGCGGAATCCAGTACCCTGCCATCGTGGGGAAGGTGTTCATGAAATGCCCCGCGTAGTTGGCCGCTACCAGCCCCCCCAGCAACACCTGCAGGGCCGTGGCGCTTAGCGCCGCTACCGCCCACGGATACGGCCTGGCCGGACGGCGAACGCGACCAGCATCGAGCATCTGCAGGGCGGTCCACACCACAAGCCCCAGAAACAGGCTGGCCATCCCGAGATGGGCGGTCACCATTTCCGGCTTGAGGTCGGATTTGACCACGACCCCGCCCAGAATAGCCTGGGCCAGGAGCAGTACAGCAAGCCAGGTGAAGCGCAACCCGTAGCGGCGCCGCAGAGCCGCATTACGCACGACCTGCACGAACAGGACCAGGAAGACGATGCCCACCAGCGCGGCCACAAACCGGTGCGCGTACTCGATCCAGAACATCACCTGGAACCGCTCCATAGGGATGACCCCCACGGCGGGACCCTCATAGTGCTGTTCCGGATCTACCCCTTCGATGACGATGTGGTAGGTGCGGTAGACGGCCTGCCAGTCCTCCTCGGTCATGGGCGGAAGCAGGCTGCCGTTGATGATGGGCCACTCGGGGATGGAGAGCCCGGATCCGGAGAGCCGCACGTATCCTCCAAGCCCCATAAGCCCGAAGACAAGCACGGCCAACCAGAGCATCCAGGCACCCAGCCGGCGCGGGGGATCAGCAAGCACTCCCGCCGCGCGGGCGTCGGCCGCATAGGGCGTCGATAGCCCGGACATGGCGTTTTCCTTTTATCTGGCCACCTCTGCCGAAGGCGCATGCCGCCACTGGTCGGGCGTGGGCGTACGTTCGAAATTGTACGGCGGAGGCGGGCTTGCGGTGACCCAATCGAGCGTCTTCTGCACCTCGTTCACCCCCCAGGGGTCCGGCGGCAGAGGCCGGGCGGGCTTCCTCAGCAGGGTGCGCAGGATATCGAAGAGCAACAACAGCCCGGCGATGAGCTGAAGCCCGTATCCGGCCGTCACAAGCTGGTTGAGCGTAGTGAACTCCGGCCGATACGTGTAGACCCGCCGGGGCATACCCAGAATACCCAGAAAATGCATGACCATGAAGGACAGGAGCACGCCCAGGAAAAAGAGCCAGAACACCCAGGTGCCCAGCTTCTCACTCAGAAAACGGCCCGTCATCTTGGGGAACCAGAAATACGTGGCCGCAAGAAGGGCCACCACCGTACCCCCGGCGAAGACGTAGTGGAAATGCCCCACCACGAAGTACGTATCGTGCAGGGAAAGATCAAGCGGCACGTTGGCCAGGAAAATACCGCCCATACCCCCCAGAATGAAAAGGGCCACAAAGCCCAGGGCGAACTTCATCGGGGTCGTAAAGCGGATCGTACCTCCCCAGACCGTGGCCAGCCAGCTCCAGACCTTCACCCCTGTGGGAATGGCGATAACCATCGAGAAGGCGCTAAAGAGCAGCAGGCTGAGCGTAGAAAGGCCCGTAGTGAACATGTGGTGGGCCCAGACCAGATAGCCCACGATCCCGATGGCCGCGATGGCGATCACCATGCCGGGGTAGCCGAAAATGCGCTTGTGCGCAAAGGCGGCCAGTACGTGGCTGATGATGCCAAAAGAGGGCAGGATGACGATGTAGACTTCCGGATGCCCGAAGAACCAGAACAAATGCTGCCAGAGCAGGGGATCCCCTCCTTCGGAGATCTTGAAGAAGTTCGTGCCCAGCAGTCGATCCGTGAGCAGCATGGTCAGCGCCCCGGAAAGCACGGGTATGGCGACCAGAATCAGGGTGGCCGTCACAAACCAGGCCCATACAAAAAGCGGCATCTCCATCATGCGCATGCCCGGAGCGCGCATGTTGAGCGTGGTGACGATGAAGTTCACGGCCCCGAGGATGGAGGAAAGCCCGGCCAGGTGCAGGCTGAAAATCCACATATCCACCCCCGGGGTGGCCATGTACTGCTTGGAAGCCAGAGGAGTATAGCTCGTCCAGCCGGCCGCAGCCGCTCCCCCTTCCACGAAAAGACTGGCCAGCATGAGTATCCCGGAGGGCACCAGGAGCCAGAAGGAGAAAGCATTCAGGCGCGGAAAGGCCATATCACGCGCGCCGATGAGGATCGGCACCAGGTAGTTACCAAATCCGGCCAGCGCGGGCATGGCCACAAAAAAGATCATGATCGTGCCGTGCAGGGTGAGGATCTCGTTGTACAGTTCCGGGCGCAGGAACGTATTGTCCGGCACGGCCAGCTGGGTGCGAATCATCCCGGCCATGGCCCCGCCGACGATGGCCATGAGCAGGGAGTAGACCAGGTACATGATCCCGATCTTCTTGTGATCTGTGGTCGTAAGCCAGTCGGCTATGACGGCCAACGGCTTCGGCCACCGGCTGTAGAACGTCATCGGCTGCTGTATGGTCTGCGCCATCGCCCTTAGCCCTCCTGGTGTGCTATAGCAGGATTCGGCAACATGGCCCGGAGCTCTTCGATCGAGGGAGCCTCTCCGCGTTTGCGGGCAAGGACCCACTGGCGGAAGGCCTCCTCCGGCAGGGCCACCACTTCGATCCACATCACTCCGTGCAGGGCCCCGCAGAGTTCGGCGCACTGCCCCTTGTAGTACCCCGGCTTGACCTGAACCCAGCGAGTGGCCACCCGGCCGGGGTTGGCGTCCTGCTTGAAGCCGAAAGCGGGCACCCACCAGCTGTGGATCACATCGACGCTGGAGAAACTGAGCGCCACCTTCTTGTTAGCGGGCAGAACCAGCGGCTCATCCGAGAGCGTAATCCCGTACTCGGGGTACTCGTAGCGCCAGAAGAACTGATGCCCGAAGACCTGCACCTCCAACTCGGTATCCGCCGGCACGTGGGTGATCTGACGCAACAGCTGAAAGGAAGGCACGGCGATCATGACCAGCGTCACGGCCGGAACAAGGGTCCAGAAGATCTCCAGCTTGACGTTTTCATGAAAACTGGCCGGCTTGCGTTCCGGTCGAGCCCGGAAGCGAAAGATGACGTAGATCAAAAGCGCCTCGGCCAGGATGAGAAACGGGGCGACCAGGGAGGCCGTGTACCAGAAGTTCTGCCGCACCGCCTCGGCTATAGGCGTGGCCGGATCGAAAAGCCAGGTCGTTGTGGCCTCCGGGTCGGCGAACCGGCACCCGGCAAGAAGGCCCAGCCCCGCAAGGAAAGGCACAAGAGAGCGGACCTGTCGCAACATGACGCTCATTCTCCTGTAGCCAGCGCTTTGAGATACTCATACAGGGCCTCCAGCTCGGCCCGCGTCAGCGTGCCATATCCGGGCATGAGCCGACCCTGCAATCCCCCGGTTACGACGCGCTCAAAGTAGCCGCGATCCAGAATCCAGGGTGCCTCCGGCACGGCCAGGGGGGCGGTGACCACCCGACTTCGGGGATCGGATCCGAAACGCCCCAGCACGATCCCCCCCTCTGCTCGCTCCCCGTGGCAGGAAGCGCACAGCTGCGCATAGAGGCTAGCTCCGGGATAGCGGGCCGGGTCCACGGGGCGCGGTTGCGCCTGCGGGGCCCTTTCGGCCAGACGCTCCATGGCCAGGCTAACCGGAATGCGCTCGGTGGGCTTTTCCTCCACCGGGGGGGCGGGAACGGAGGAGGCCGTCCCCTGTCCGGAGGCGGCCATCGCGGATCCGGCCTCCGGCTCCGGGTTGGGGATCATCTCCGCCCGGAGGTAGTGCACAAGGGCGTACCGCTCTTCTTCAGAGAGCCAATTGAAGGCGGGCATAGAAGTGCCCGGAATCCCGTTTGTGAGCGTTCCGTGCAGAGCGGCCACACTGGTGCCGTACTTGAAGGGATCGGCCCGGAAATTCCGGGGCCTCGGGTTGAGGCGCAATCCCGCCGGCCCATTGCCCTCGCCGGTTTCCCCATGGCAGGAGGCGCAGTTGACCTTATAGAGTTCGGCGCCCTTGGCGATGAGCTCCGGAGTGGGCACCTTCAAGGCCTCCACATCCACGGCCGGCGCAGCTGCGCCCTGCGTCTGTTCCTGCGCGCTGGGGTAGAGCTTGGCGTAGGTTCCCTCCAGCTCCCCCTTGCGATAGTAGTGCACAAAGAGGTAGACGACAGCCGCCGTGGTCAGGAACATGACCACGAGGTTGAGTAACCAGCGCCCCAGCATCCTCATTTCAGGTATCCGCCGTTTAGACTGTAGAGCAACTTGGGATCGCCCACGGCCAGCATGGAAAACCGGCCGTAGAAGTTCAGCAGAGCCAATCCAAACAACCCCGCAAAGCCCAGGAACGTTCCAAGCTCGATCCAGGTGGGCACCACAGGGTGTTCATAGAAGCTCGGGTACACAATCCAGAACAGGTCCAGCCATTGCCCCAGCAGAACCCCGACGGCCACGGCGCGCAGCACCTTCGGATGTCCCCGAAAGGCGTCGGGCATGAGCACAATAAAGGGAAGGACCCACTTCAGCACGGGAAGAGCGGCAAGCAGGTACTGCCACCCGTTTTCCGTGCGCTTGATCATGAAGAAGGCCTCCAGGGGCAGGTTGGCATACCAGATGAGCATGAACTGGGAAAACCCGATGTACATCATAAAGCAGGAGAAAGCCATAAGCCAGGTGCCGATATCCCGGACATGGAAGTCCTGGATGATTTCCCCGAGCGCCGTATGCCGGCGCACGGTCAATGTGATCAGGGCCAGCGTGGCCATGGTGCTCAAAAAGAGCCCGGCGAAGGTATAGACGCCGAACATGGTGGAAAACCACGTGGGCTCCAGGCTCATGAGCAGGTCGACGGAGGCCAAATAGAAGGTAATCCCGAAAAGCACCAAGAAGGCGGCCGACAGGCGGGCGTTGCGCCGCGTCAGCTCCGGATCCCGGAGCCGATCCTGGCGCACGGAATTGCCGATGATCAGCCACCCAAAGAGCATCCACAGTCCCAGATAGAAGAGCAGCCGGCCCATGAAAAAGGGCGTGCTCAGATAGGCCGCCTTACTGGGTCCGAAGTGAAACCGATCGTGGTCGGTCCACCCGTAAAGCTGCCCTAGGCCGGCCAGCAGGGCCAGAAGCAGAGCCGCCGCAATAGGCAGATAGGCGGCAAACCCTTCGGCCAGCCGCCGCACGGGGGTCGACCAGAAGGCCCCGGATACGTAGTGCAGCGCAGCAAAGAAGATCCCGCCCACGCCGATGGACAGAAAGAAGAAGTAATTGACCAGAAAGGCGGCCCAGGCGCGCTGCGCATTCAGGGCCAGCCCGAGCAGGAAAAGCACAAACCCGACGGTTGTGATGCCCAGCACAAAACGCCTCAGACGATCCGAAACGGCCAGCGGGCCGGGATCGGCAACCGCGGTAAAGACCTTCTGTTCCATGGCCATAGACCGTTGGCTCCTGGCTTTACTCGGTTCGCGTTGTCTGCGCCGGCGGACTCAGCCCCAGCGCCTCCATCTCCTGGAGATCTTCCGGGGTGGGAAAGGCCGCCCGCTGCAGGGCGCGCACGTAGTGCACAATGGCCCAACGCTTCTCGGGCGTGATGGCATACCCGTAGCCGGGCATATTGCCCTGCCCCAGGGTGATGGTGTGAAACAGGCGCCCATCTGGCCACCGGCGCAGCTTGGAGGAATACAGCACCGGGGGCTTGACGGTCATACGCGGCGCCACAGGCCCATCCCCATCCCCTTGAGGCCCGTGGCAGACGCCGCAGTAGATATTGTAGTAGCGCTGTCCCACCCGGAGCACCTCCATCGTCCTGGGCAGGGGATTGAGTTGCGCATCCGCGCTCAGGGTATCTTCCCAGGCTATATGGTAGGGCTCGTAATTGCGGGGCACCGTACCCTCCGGAGGCAGGCGCACGGCGCCCGGCTCTTGGGCTTTGACCGCCGCCGAACGATACATGTCCGGCATGTACTCGATTTTGCGGATGTTCGATCGATCGCAGCCGGCCCCCAGCAACCCCACGGCCAGGACCAGCATATGGAGCATGCCCTTATTCATAGCGGATGTCCTCGGCCCCTTGCTCTCGGAGAAAGGCCTCGATTTCCTCCTGCCGTACCCCCTTCTGAGCCAGGGGCACAAGCAGCGCGAACCGATCGTCCGTCAGACGGGGATCGATCACACGCACCCTGCGCCCGGGCCAGATTCGACAGGAATACAAGAGGGAGAAGAAGTTGGTAAACGCACCGATAATGACCCCGCTTTCAAAAAGTACGGGCACGAAAGCCGGCCAGGAGTTAAAAGGCTTCCCCCCGATGTTTACGGGATAATCTACCGCGGAGGTCCAGATGGCATACGTCATCCCCAGAGAGGCGCCCACGAGCAGGGCGGTTTTCGTGGCCGCCGTCACCCAAGAACGGCGCAGCCGAAGCGCGCGCTCGATGCCGTGCAACGGATAGGGCAGATAGGCCTCCAGCCCCCTCCAGCCCCGCTCGGTGGCGGCCGAACAGGCGTGCTCGAATCGATGCGGGTCGGCAAATAGCCCCACGACGTACTTGGCCTGGCCCATAACTTACACCCGCTCCACTTGTTCTACGGTTTTCCGATACGGGTACTTGAGCACCGTTTTCACTTCCGCGATGGCAATCGTCGGGAAGAACTTGGCAAAGAGGAAAAAGAGCGTAAAGAACAGCCCAAAAGAGCCGATCAACAGGGCGATGTCCCAGATCGTGGGCGTAAAGTACATCCAGTTGGAGGGCACAAAGTCCTTGTACAGGGACGTGATGATGATGTTATAGCGCTCAAACCACATCCCGATGTTGACGAAGATGGAGATGATAAAGACGGCGAGCATGTTGTAGCGGATACGCCGGAACCAGAACAGCTGGGGGATGACCACGTTGCAGATCACCATGGTCCAGAACGCCCAGGCGTACTCGCCGGTGGGCCGGTTGGCGAAGATGAAGCGCTCGAAGGGATCCTCGCTCCACCAGGCCATGAAGAACTCCGTCGTATAGGCAAAGCCCACCATCATGGACGTGGCCAGCGTCACCTTGCACATCAGATCCACATGACGGAGCGTGACGTACTCTTCGAGCCGGAAGACCTTGCGCATGATGACCATCAGCGAGAGCACCATACCGAAACCGGAGAAGATGGCGCCGGCCACGAAGTAGGGCGGAAAGATCGTGGTATGCCATCCCGGAATCAGGGAGACGGCAAAGTCGAAAGACACGATGGAGTGCACGGAGAGCACCAGCGGCGTGGCGATCCAGGCAAACTGCGCATAGGCGCGCTCGTAGTGGTTCCACTGCCGCGCCGTGCCCTGCCAGCCAAAGGAGAGGATGCCGTAGATCTTCTTCTTCCAGCCCGAGGCGCGGTCCCGGATCGTGGCCAGATCCGGAATCAATCCCTGATACCAGAACATCAGCGAGGTCAGGAAGTACGTGCTCACCGCAAAGACGTCCCAGACGAGCGGAGAGCGGAAGTTCACCCACAGCAGGCGCTCGTTGGGATAGGGAATGAGCCAGAAAGCCAGCCAGGGACGACCGATGTGCAGGATCGGAAACAGGGCCGCGCAGATCACGGCGAAGATGGTCATGGCCTCGGCGGTGCGGTTAATGGAGGTCCGCCACCGCTGCCGCAACAGAAACAGGATGGCCGAGATCAGCGTACCCGCATGGCCGATACCGACCCAGAAGACGAAGTTGGTAATCAGGGTGCCCCACATGACGGGGTGGTTGTAGCCAAACAGGCCCAGACCCCGACTGAACATATTGTAGACCACCCAGATACCCAGCCCGAGCGCGGCGGCCGACAGGCCAAAGGCCAGATACCACAGCGGGCCCGGCCTGGCCTCCACGGGACGGGCCACATCGCGCGTCACATCCCGTAGCTCAATGTGCTCCGGAATCAGCGCGGGTTCCGCCGAAAGCTCGTCATGCACCGCGATGGCGCTGTCCCTGCGATCCGTGCTCATGTGTGATGCCCTTCTGCCTGCTCCTCTACGTTACGCACCTTCGTGTAGTAGGTGATGGCCGGCCGGGTATTGAGCTCACCCAGCACAAGATAGCCGCGCGGATCCTGCCGCAGCCGATGCACCAGCGAGTTGGGATCGTTCACATCCCCGAATATGATCGCATCCGTCGGGCAGGTCTGCTGGCAGGCTGTCTGCACCTCCCTGTCGCGTAGGGGCGTGCCCCGCTCCTTGGCCACATACTTGGCCTCCCGGATGCGCTGAATACAGAAGGTGCACTTCTCCATGACGCCCCGCTCACGCACGGTTACATCCGGATTGAGCACCAGCTGCAAGGGCGAGACAACCTCTTGCGATTTATGCGAGGGGATCTGCTGATCGTACAGCGTGTAGATGGTCTGGTGATACTCAAACCAGTGAAAGCGCCGCACCTTGTAGGGGCAGTTGTTGGAGCAATAGCGCGTGCCCACGCACCGGTTGTAGATCTGCACGTTCAGCCCCTCGTCGTTGTGCATGGTCGCGATCACGGGGCAGACCGTCTCGCAGGGGGCGTAGTCGCAGTGCTGGCAGAGCATGGGCTGGTAGACGACCTGCGGATTGGCCGGATCCCCCGAATAGTAGCGGTCGATCCGGATCCAGTGCATCTCCCGCCCCCGCAGAGCCTCTTGCTTGCCCACCACGGCGATGTTGTTTTCCGCCTGACAGGCCACCATGCAGGCGCTGCAGCCGATGCAGGCGTTCAGATCGATGACCATCCCCCACTTATGGCCGGGATAGGGATGCTCATCTTTCCAGGTGGACATGGGCTCCTCCGGCCCGTGATGCTCCTGACCGGCCTTGGGATCTTTGCGATATTCGGGCAACGTGGTCTCGAAGATAATGGGCCGATGCTGCTCGCCCACCAGCGGGGCTTTTACCGTGATGTAGTTGTGCCCCTGCATGTCCACCAGATCGTAGTATTCCCCCGTGGGGGTGATGCGCACCGGCAATCCGCTGTAGACAAGCCCCTGCTCTTGAGCCCGGACCCAGCGAAAGGCGTTCACCCCCACGCCGTTGCCCACGGCTCCGACGGCCTCCCGGCCCCACCCTACCATCACAGCCACCACGTCCGGGTGGGTGCCGGGCAGGATGTGCACGGGGATGCGCTGCTTTACCCCTCCGGCCTCCAGCTCCACCAGGGGCACCTTCTGCCCGTAGACGGGGCCCTCCGTAGCGGGCTTCAGGCCTAGCCGTTCGGCCGTAGCCAGGGAAATAGCGGCGAAATTATCCCAGGCGATTTTGGAGACCGGATCCGGTGTCTCCAGGAGCCAGACGTTGTTCATCGTGCTCCCGTCCCCATGCAGGGGGGAACGATAGAGCACCAGCCGCAGGCCTTCCGGGGCCGGACCGGGCTCGGGCAAACTGGCCAGGGATTCGACCCGGAAGGTGCGCGCACGCGCCTGCGCATTCCGGAAGGCCGCGCTCTGGAAGACGCCCTGGCGCAGAACCCCGCGCCAGAAGGTCTCGAAATCCGCCGCAACCCCCGCACTCGGATAGACCTGCTCCCGCCAGACCTTGCGGATGAAGTGATAGAAAGACATGCGCGTGGGACCCGGATTGGGGTTTTCCGGCGTCGCGGGAGGAACGAAGCGGAAACGCTCATCACCCGCCGCATCCACAAGCGCAATGAGCGTCTCTTCCATAGCCCGGTTATCCCACAGCGGCCGAATCGTCGGCTGGGATACACTCATGAGCCCGCGCACGGGCTCGGCGTCAAACCAGGCCTCCAGGTAATGGAGCCCGGGCAGGAGGTAGTCACACACCTGGGTGGTCTCATCGATCCGGTCGTTGAGGCTCACCTTCACGGGCACATTTTTGAGCGCCTCGGCCAACCCCAGATCAGCAGGCAGGGCGTAGAGCGGATTGACCCCGGCAAAAAGGATCATCTCTACGCGCCCGGCGCGCATCTCCTCAATGAGGCGCAGAAACTGCGCCGGATCCCCCTGCGAGACCAGCGCAGGCGCGCCGGCATCCACCGTCGCCCCCTCGTTATCGAGGGCGCTGTTGAGCAGGTTGGCCGCCAGATGCAGGGCCAGCGCCTCCGACGTCTCCGACTCCAGCCCACCGGCGTAGACCAACCCCCGGCCCCGATGCGCCCACAGGTCGGAGGCCACCTTCTGAAAGACCTCCTCAGGCAGACCGGTCCAGGCCGCCACGCGAGCGGGATCAAAGGGCTCCAGCGCCCGGCGCACGTTCGGATCGGAGGCAAAGCGACTCCGACCCTCTTTGAGGATGAGCTGATGGGCGATGGCCAGACCCACCTTCCACAGGTCGTCGGGCCGCACAGGATAGCGGTAATCCGCGTTTGATCCGGAAAGCGTCATGACGGGCTCAAAGGCGTAGACGCGCGACATATTGCCGTCGCGGATCTTGCGCATCAGCCCGAACCCGCGGGCGAACTCCGTGGCCGAATACCCGGATCCCAGCGGATCGCCCCCAAGAAGCACAACCACCTCGGCCCGATCGAAGTGGTACCGGGGCAACACGGGCTCCCCATAGGCCAGCTCTTGGGCCTTGCGTCGGGTGGCCTCCGGCAGGGGCTCAAAGACCACATGCCGCACGCCCGGGAAAGCGGCCAGAAACTCCCGCAGCAGGGCCTGACGCGCCGGCCCATGCCAGGGGCCCGTAACAAGCACCGCACGGGAGGCCCGGGCCCGCAGCTCCTGGGCCAGGATCTCATCGAGCTCCTCCCAGCGAGCCTCCACCCAACGGCCCGAACGGGTTTTGCGCTTCGGACCCCGAGCGCGGTCCGGATCATAGAGATCCAGAATCGAGGCCTGTCCCCGCGCGCAGAGCTTGCCCGCATTGAGCGGGTGGTCCGGATTGCCCTCTAGCTTGATGGGTCGCGCTTCGCGCGTTTTAACCAGCACGCCGCACCCGGCAGCACAGGCGCCGCAGACGGCGGCGTAGTAGTTCGGAATACCCGGTTTGACCTCTTCGGGCGGGATCACATAGGGGATGATTTTCTCCACGGGGCGCTGTCCACAGCCCACCGCGGCCAGCACAGCGGCCACCCCGCCCAGTTTGAGGAAATCGCGTCGATCCAGACCAATCCCCCCCTCGCCCCGCTCCAGCGCCTCGAAGAAGGAGGCGGGCTTGCTTAGAAACTCCTCCATCCGCAGGGCTTCCACGGAGGGATGATTTTCGTACTCCGCCAGCGTGGTCCAGTATCGTTTCTTGGAGGGAGCTTCCATGGGCGCGCTCACTTCTGTGGGACTTTTGTGGGTGAACACAACGGGCTACTGATGGCAGGTATTGCACTGCGTGGAGGCGTTCGTTTTGCCGAACATGGCGGCCAGATGCAGGTTATCGAACCGGGCCAGCTCCGCTTTGCGCTCCTCAGGCACGTAATCGGTCTGCCGATGGCACGTTATGCAGTCGCCCATCTCCAGCCGATTGACCTGCCGCACGATGTCCATCTGCTCCACCGGCCCGTGACAGGTCTGACAGCTCACCCCGGCGGCCACATGCCACCGGTGGGAGAAATAGGCGTGATCCGGTAGACTGTGCACGCGAATCCATTCGATCGGCTCGCCCCGATCGTAGTACTCTTTGAGCTGCTGGATGGTGGGCTTCTGGGTGGCTACCACGTTATGACAGCCCATACAGGTATACAGCGAGGGGATCGAGGCGTGCTTGGACGTCTCGGCTGTCTGATGGCAGTACAGACAGTCGATCTTATACTGACCGGCATGGAGCTTATGACTGAACGGGATGGGCTGCTTGGGGGCGTAGCCCACGTTGGTCTGCAGCTGATAGCAATAACCGATGCCCAGGGAAAGGGAGACAAGCAGCATCAGGGCCAGCTGCCAGTGCTCTTTTAGCCAGCTCATCGATGTACGCTCCTCACGGCTTTGGCGTCCTTTCGGACGCATGCCCATCGGCCCACGCGGATCGTCCCTGCAGACGATAGCGGCCTGAGGGATCGGTTTCGAACAAAGCGTCCCAAAGATACGGCACAGGGCCCAAAATGCAAACCCCCGGGAGTAAGAGACCAAACGGGGGCGGGCTGTTTTTCACGCACTCTTCATGCGTCTTAACAGCCCAGCCGGGAGGCTCCGTTCCTTGTTCCCTGCCCCGCGGAAGGCTATCTTGTTGTGCAGGGGCAAGCCTGAGGGAACCCCGAAGGGAAGCGGGCGTTAAGGCGGCCGGAAAGACTCAGATGATCGTCCATGGGCAAGGTACCTGAACGCTACTTTGCGGATCCGCGCTATCGACGCGCTCAGCGTGCGGCGCCCCCCCGCAGGCCGCATCGTCGGTATCTCTGGATCGGCCTCTCCGGGCTTCTGCTTGCCGGCATGCTTTATCTGGGCTACCTGATCTCCGGGCTTCCTTCCCTGCAACAACTGGAAAATCCCGAATCCGCTCTGGCCAGCGAAGTGCTCAGCATAGATGGCCAGGTAATTGCGACCTATTATTACGAAAACCGCACCCCCATACCGCTGGATAGCATCTCTCCCTACGTGATCCAGGCGCTCCTTGCCACAGAAGACCAGCGCTTCTACCGGCACTGGGGGGTGAACATCTGGCGTACGGCGCAGGCCGCCTTGTACACCCTGCTGGGCAGACGTCAGGGGGGCAGCACAATCACCCAGCAGCTGGCCCGCAACCTGTATGAATCGGTAGGCAAGGAGGTCTCCGTATCGCGGAAGCTGCGGGAGATGCTTACCGCGATCCAGATCGAGCGCGCCTACACGAAGCGCGAGATTCTGGAGATGTACCTTAATACGGTCGATTTCGGCAATAACGCCTTCGGGATCGCCGCCGCGGCCCGGGTGTACTTCAATAAGCGCGCCTCTGAATTGGAGCCCGACGAGGCGGCCCTGCTGATCGGGATCTTGAAGGGAACAAGCTACTACAACCCGATCCGGCATCCCGAACGAGCGCAGGCCCGCCGGAATTTGGTTCTGGCTCAGATGCATCGGAACGGATACCTGAGCTCGCAGGAGTACGAGCGCTATCGGCAGAAGCCCATCGCGCTGCGGTATACTCCTCCCTCACATACCAGCGGTCCCTATGCGCATTTCGCCGAATACGTCCGGTTACAGCTGCGGGAATGGGCCTCCCGGAGGGGCTATAACCTCTATCGAGACGGGCTGCGCATCTATACCACGCTGGATACCCGCATGCAGCGCTACGCCCAGCGGGCTGTTGATAGCCTGCTGGCTGTGGCCCAGCCCGCTCTGGAACGACAGTGGGGAGGTCCCGGGCTACCGCTTCTGTGGCGCACGTATCCGGATCTGCTCCCCAGCCTGATCCGGCAGACAGAGGCCTATCGGGAGGCGGTGCGGGCAGGACAACGGCCGGAGCGGGCGCTCGATTCCCTGATGCGCCTGCCCCGTTTTGTGGACTCCGTCAAGACCTACTATACCACCCTGCAGGTGGGCTTTGTGGCGCTGGACCCCACAAACGGGCACATCAAAGTTTGGATCGGAAGCAAAAACTACGCGATCGATTCCTACGATCACGTCTATCTGGCCCGCCGCCAGCCTGGCTCCACTTTCAAACCATTCGTCTACGTGGCGGCGATCGACAACGGCTACCCCCCCAATTACGTCTATCCCAACGCGCCGATCACGTTCTACAACCCGGACGGCACGGTGCGCTGGCAACCGCGCAACGCCGAGGGAGAGAGCTCCGGAGAGCCCACCACGCTACGGGAGGCGCTGGCGCGTTCTTACAACATGGTCACCGCTCGTCTGGTGGCCGATATCGGGGAAGAACGCGTAGCCGAATACGCCCGTCGCCTGGGCATCACCTCCCCGCTGGACGTGGTGCCGGCCCTGGCCCTGGGGACCAGCGATGTGACCCTGCTGGAGCTGGTCTCCGCCTACGCCACCTTCGCCAATCGGGGCATCTACACCAGACCCATGGCGATTTTGCGCATCGAAGACGCACGCGGCCACATCCTGGAAGAATTTCAACCCGAGCGACGGGAGGCGCTCAGCGAGCAGACAGCCTACATCATGGTTGATATGATGCGGGACGTGGTCAATTACGGCACAGCCGTGCGCCTGCGCACCAGCCCCCCGTACGGGTTCGGGCTTGTGGACTTGGATCTGGCCGGTAAAACGGGCACCACCCAGCAACACGCCGACGCCTGGTTCATCGCCATGACCCCCAATCTGGTGGCCGGCGCCTGGGTGGGCTGTAACGACCGGCGCGTGGCCTTTCGGGATATGAGCTGGGGACAGGGGGCGCGTCTGGCGCTACCCATCGTGGGTCGCTTCCTCCGATACGTCTACCGTGATCCCGAAATCGGCCTGCCCCGCGAGGTCTTCACCCCGCCGGAGCACTTCGCGCCACCGGAAGATTATGGCTATAGTGCGGATTCCACTCACCAGCGAGCACAGCCCGGCGCCCCGCCCTCTTCGGTTCATCGGACCCCTTCCCGGGACCGGGAACGGCGGCGCGTTGACTGGTAATGGCCGGGTGGGCTAGCTGTTCATGATGGCCAGGAACTCCTCGTTCGATTTGGTGCCTCGCATCTTCTCCAGCAGGAATTCCATGGCCTCGACGGTGTTCATCTCGCTCAGAAACTTGCGCAGGATCCAGACCCGGCTCAGTTCAGCCGAATCGAGCAGCAGCTCTTCCCGACGGGTCCCGCTCTTGAGCAGATCGATGGCCGGGAAAATGCGCCGGTCGCTAAGGCGCCGATCGAGCACGATCTCGCAGTTGCCCGTACCCTTGAACTCCTCGAAGATCACCTCATCCATCCGGCTGCCCGTATCAATGAGGGCGGTGGCGATGATGGTCAAGGAGCCGCCCTCTTCGACCTTGCGCGCCGAACCGAAAAAGCGCTTGGGCCGCTGTAGGGCCTGAGAATCGATACCGCCGGAGAGGATCTTCCCCGAATGGGGAACGACCACGTTGTTGGCGCGGGCCAGACGGGTCAGGGAGTCGAGCAGAATAACCACATCCTGCCCGGCCTCGACAAGCCGCTTGGCTTTTTCCAGGACGATATCCGCTACCTGGATATGCTTTTCCGGCGGCTCATCGAAGGTGGAGCTGATCACCTCCGCGTCCACGGAGCGTTCCATGTCCGTTACCTCCTCAGGACGCTCGTCGATGAGCAGCACGATCAGGTAGACCTCCGGATGGTTGCGCGTGATCGCATTGGCGATCTTCTGCAGGAGAATGGTTTTGCCCGTTTTGGGTTGCGCCACGATCAGCGCGCGCTGTCCCTTGCCGATCGGGGTGAACAGATCGACGATGCGCGTCGTGTACTCCCCCGGGGTCGTCTCCAGGCGCAATCGCTCATGCGGATACAGCGGGGTCAGGTAATCGAAGGAAATACGATCCCGCAACCGATCCGGGGGCACGCCGTTTACGCTCTCGACCCGGAGCATGGCGAAGAAGCGATCCCCTTCTTTTGGGGGACGCACGTAACCGGCCACCGTATCGCCGGTGCGCAACCCGAAACGCTTGATCTGCGAGGGGGATACGTAGATATCATCCGGGCTGGGCATGTAGTTATAGTCCGGAGAGCGCAAAAACCCGTACCCATCGGGCATGACCTCAAGCACCCCTTCGGTGAAGATCATGCCCTCCAGCTCACGCTCCCGTACCGGACGGGCGGCGATCTCTGGCGGCGGGGGGGGCGCAACGACCTCCGTTGGGGTCAACTCGACCTCGGGCGCTTCCTGCCGGGGGACCTCGACGGGCTCCGGTTGCGGCACACGATCGGACTGCTCCGAAAGCCGGGCCATCTCCGCCTCAAGAGGCTCCGAGACGGGAGCAAAGAGCCTCTCCGCCCGGTCCCGGGCGCCCAGGGCACGACGGGTGGTGCTGCGACCCAAGGCCTCGCTCTTGGGCACACGCATCACCTTCGGGCCCCCGGCCGCCTCTGTTTTTCGGGGGGCCGGGGGCAATACGCCCGCTTTGGCCGCCGCCTCGGCCTCCAGAATACGATAAATGAGCTCCTGCTTGCGGAGCTCCGTATATCCCGGAATACCCAGCTCGCGGGCGATCTCGTAGAGCTCCGTTACCTTTTTGGCCTGGAGTTCTGTGATGTCCATAGTGCACACCGAATGTGTTTGTTCGCGTATGAAGGGCTCTTCTGTTGTGACGTCTCCTCCAGAAACCGGGAAGGACCACGGCTCGGGCTCAACGAGAGCGGTAAGAACTCCGAGGGTGCTCCTTCACGCCACGGTGAAATCACATTCAGACTGGGGGAGGAAAGGTCCGCAACCACGGACCCCTACAAAGTTAGGGGTTTTTTCGGCGTTGTCAAGTCCCGGATGGCCAGCTGCCCACAGGCGGCCTCGATGTCCTCTCCCCGACTCCGCCGCACGGTCACCGTGATGTGGGCATCCCGCAGGATGCGCACAAAGCGTTCCAGCCGCTCGGGACTGGTGCGGGCAAACGGGGCCCCCGGAACGGGATTATACCAGAGCAGGTTTACCTTCGCCGGCACCCAGCGCGCGATCTGCACCAGACGCCTGGCATCGAGCTCGGAATCATTAAAGTCCCGCAGGAGGATGTACTCGTAGGTTATCCGTCGGCCCAGCTTCGCATGGTAGTACTGCAGCGCTTCGCGGAGCACCTCCAGGTTGTTGCTTTCGTTGATAGGCATGATGCGGCTGCGTTTCTCATCGTCGGGGGCGTGCAGGGAGAGCGCCAGCTTAAAACGGGTGCCGTCATCGGCCAGCTGTCGAATCCGGCGAGCGAGCCCGGCCGTCGAGACCGTGATCCGCCGGTTGGCGATCGCCAACCCGAGCTCGCTGGAGAGGATCTCGGCCGAGATGAGCACATTGCGATAATTCTGCAAAGGCTCCCCCATGCCCATATAGACCACATTCGTCACCGGCCGGCCCAGGTGCTCCCGCGCGTAGCGGTTGAGCTGGGCCACCTGATCGACGATCTCTCCCGGATCGAGATTCCGGAAAAACCCCATCTGCCCCGTGGCGCAGAAAGCACATCCGAGTGCGCATCCCACCTGGGAGGAGACGCAGACGGTCAGTCGTCGGGGATCGCCCTCTTCATCGAAATCCGGAATGAGCACGCTCTCCACGGCCCGGCCATCCCGGAGTCGAAACAGCGCCTTGAGCGTGCCATCGGAAGCCTGCCGGAGCTGTTCCAGGTGGATCCGCCCCAGATGCGCCTCGGCGGCAAGACGCTCGCGCAGACGCCGGGGCAGATTGGTCATCTCCTCAAAATCGGAGGCCTGCTTTTGATAGATCCACTGAAAAAGCTGCCTCCCCCGGTAGGCGGGCTCACCCCAGGAGCGCATGAGCGCCTCCAATTCGGCCAGCGAAAGGCCATTGAGGTTTCGGGCTTGATCGGCCGGGGAAAGCGGACGCATATATCGAGCGGCGACAAGTCGGGCACTTATACCCCCTGCCTCTATCCCGGTTCCCCATCTCCCGCCGGAGAGCTGAAGACTTCTCGAGCGATCTCCGTTAACAGGCGCGCGGCGGCCATATAGCGAGAGAGCGCCAGCGGATTGCCTTTACGCAGACGAAGCCGACCGCTCATGAGCGCCAGCACGGGATCCAGCCCGTGGACGATCACCTGCTCCCAGACCGCCTCCTCACCGACCAGAACGTAGGCGGCCTGTTCTATCTCCTCGGGTGCGATCACACGCACCCCGCGGCAGGAGCCCCGATGCAGGTCCAGGTAAACGGCCCGCTCCAGCCCACCCCGAACGGAGACAAGCACTAAGGCGCCCTCCCAATCACGGGCCGCTTCCCGATATGAGGGGCTGGCGTTGAGCGCCTCACACCAGCGCAGCAGGCGCTCTTCGGCAAACAATTCTTTTATCACGGCCCTCCACCCTTGTTTTTATACTAGCAAGATAGCTACCTCGCCCTGCAGGCGCAAGCCGTTTCGTATCTTCCGGAGGCTATGCGGCGGCAGATACTGCTTGCCTATACGCATGCGGGGTTCCACGCCCTCTTGTTCGCGCTCCTCTGCGCGGGTATGACCGTGCTGGGCTGGCTTAGCCAGTGGGCGATCCTCTACGGGCTGGCCGCGGGCCTCGGTGCCGCGTATGGCGGCTGGTGGTTGCGGCGCTGGCTACGTCTGGAGCGCGCCCTCCGAAGTCCCCTGCCCCAGACCTGGCGGGCCGTGCTGGAACGCATCCCGCTGTATGCCGGTATGGGGCCCGATGAACGAGAGCGCTTTGAGCTTCTTGTGCGGCTCTTCCTGGCCCGACATCGTTTCGAGGGGGTGGATGGGGCTATACCTACAGAGGAGCGACGCCTGCTTGTGGCCGCCGGTGCGGCGGCCCTGCTCTTCGGACGTCCGTACCGGGGCCTGCCGCACACGCCCACAATCCTGTTCTATCCCGGCCCCTTCGATGAGCAGTTTCGCATCCACAGACGGGGTCCCTTCTGGGGGCAGGTGCATGGCCAGGGGCCTGTACTGCTTTCCCTGCCCGCCGTGGAGTCGGAGTGGTTTTGTCGGGATGGGCAAAACCTGGTTTTGCATGAGCTGGCTCATCTGCTGGATCTCGACAGCCACGGGGCCGACGGGATACCCCGGGACCTTCCCCCGGCCCTCGTCCGCCGGTGGCGTCTATGCCTGGGGGAGATCCAGGAAGCCATTCGCAAGGGACAATCGCCCCTTCGACCCTATGCAGCCACGCATCCGGCCGAATGCTTTGCGGTCTCCGTGGAGGCGTTTTTCGAAATCCCCCACACCCTGGCCAGGGCGCATCCCCAATGGTATGCGCTACTGTCGGAGTACTTTCAGCTCGACCCCCGGAGATGGTTGAACGCTGAGGAAGAAGCTGATCCGTTCTGGAACACGTGAACCCATAGGGGCGTTAGTATGGGTGCACAGCCTCCATGACGACCGGCCGCTGCACGTCTCCTCTCATCGCACCTCCGATGAGCTCCTTGCAGGCTTCCCCCTCCCGCGGCCGGTCGTCTTTTTTAGGCGCACCTATTCGGCCTGCATGGAGACTGAGCGCTGATCGGCCTCCTGTAGCAAAGCCCATATCCGATTTTTGAGCTCATCGAGCCCCTGTCCGGTCACCGCGCTGATCAGGCAGACAGGCACGTCGCGGGGCACTCCTTCCGGGGCGCGTTCTACGAGATCCATCTTGGAGATGGCCACCAGGCGGGGCCGGTCGAGCAGTTCGGGGTTGTAGGCCTCAAGCTCCCGCAGCAACATCCGATATTCGGCCTCCGGATCGGGGCTGGTGGCGGGAATGAGGAAAAGCAGCACCCGCGTACGCTCGATATGGCGCAGAAAATCCAGTCCAAGACCGCGCCCCTGGTGGGCGCCCTCGATGAGGCCCGGAATATCGGCCATGACGAAGGAGCGAAAGTCCCGATAGGGCACCACGCCCAGCACCGGCGAGAGTGTGGTAAAGGGGTAATCGGCGATCTTGGGCCGGGCGGCGGAAAGCGCAGCCAGCAGGGTGGACTTGCCCGCATTGGGCTGCCCTACCAGCCCCACATCGGCCAGCAGCTTCAGATCCAGCCATATTACGCGCTCTTGACCGGGCTGACCGGGCTCGGCATAACGCGGGGCCCGGTTCGTGGGGGTTTTAAAATGCGCATTACCTCGGCCTCCCCGACCTCCCCGGGCCACACAGATCCGTTGCCCCGGTCTGAGGATTTCGCCCAACAGTTCCCCTGTCTCGGCGTCCCGCACAACGGTGCCCAGAGGCACGCGCAGGATCACATCCTGACCCTTTCTGCCGTGCTGATTGGCGCCTTTGCCGTTTTCCCCCGACTCGGCCCGGTGATGGGGGGCACGGTAGAGATGCAGCAGGGTAGTGAGCTGGGCATCTCCCTCCAGGAAAACGCTGCCCCCGTCTCCCCCGTCTCCCCCGGCTGGTCCTCCCCGAGGGACATACTTCTCCCTGCGAAAGGCCACCGCACCGTGGCCCCCATCCCCTCCCCTGAGGAACAATTTGACCCGATCGATGAACATGGCCTCGAT
Source organism: Bacteroidota bacterium (assembly GCA_025998875.1). Taxonomy (GTDB): domain Bacteria; phylum Bacteroidota; class Rhodothermia; order JANXDC01; family JANXDC01; genus JANXDC01. Next base: position 335,201 of record AP024675.1, read on the forward strand.
CCTACCGCCGGCCGAGGGCTTTTGTTTCCCGTTTGCCAGGCCCGGAGGGGGGCATGTACCTTTGCAGTACATCTCCCCCCTTCTTCTGCCCAAAAGGGCAGCAAGATCGCGGGGACAGGCGATTGGATCGCGCTTCGTTCTGACCCCGCATGGGGTTTGGCTGTCTACCATATTACCCCACCTCGGCCCTGGATTTCATCCGGCTATCCGCACCAGAAGCGCTCCATAGGCGGAGGCTTCGAGGGTGCGTGGACTGTGTGGCTTCAGCCGCAGGGGGCGTTTTCCCCTGGACAGATTGCACCGGTGTTTTAAGGAAAAGGCGCTATGCAGAAAGAGATCATAATTCACGCCACCCAGGGGCAGACGCGCGTGGCCCTTGTGGAACATGGCGAACTGGCGGAATTGCTCGTCGAAACCCCGGAAAACGCACGCACAGTCGGGGACATCTACGTTGGACGCATACGTCGCGTCATGCCCGGCCTGCGGGCCGTCTTCGTGGATATCGGACAGCGTCAGGATGCCTTCCTGCACTTTTCCGATATCGCCCCCACCCTGCTCGATTTTCAACGTCTGCTCGGGATCGAACCCCGACTCAACAGCCGCCTCTACGCAGGCAAATCCGAGCAGGCGGCCCCTCTGTGGGCCTATCTGGAGAAAGATCAGCCCATTGTGGTGCAGATCATGAAGGAGCCCATCGGCCGCAAGGGCTCCCGGATCAGTACGAACATCTCCCTGCCCGGGCGATTTCTGGTCCTGGTGCCGTTTGCCGACTACGTGGCCGTCTCCAAGAAAATCGTCAGCTATCGGGAACGCCGACGCCTGCAGGTGCTGGCGCGCAACCTGCTTCCCCCGGGGTTCGGGGTCATCGTACGCACGGTTTCCGAAGGCAAGGATGCCCGATCGCTGGATCAGGACCTGCAGAACCTGCTCAAAACCTGGCGAGAGGTCGAAAACCGGATCCGCTCGGCCGCTCCCCCGGAACGGGTCTATGAGGATCTGGGTATGGTCTCGAGCGTCATTCGCGACCTGTTCCGCGACGATTTCGATCGCATCTTGACCGATGATCCGGAACTGTATCGACAGATCAAAGCCTACGTACGCCAAGTAGCCCCGCACATGGAAAGCTGCGTGCAACTGTACCGGGGCAAAAAGCCCATCTTCGATTACGTGGGCATCCAGAAAGACGTCGAGTCCGTCTTCAGCCGCCGCGTAAAACTGCCCAGCGGAGGACATATTGTCATCGAGCATACCGAAGCCATGCACGTCATCGACGTCAACTCCGGCCCTTACGCGCCCAGACGGGATCAGGAAGAAAACGCGCTACAGACGAATCTGGAAGCGGCGCGCGAGATCGCCCGTCAGCTCCGGCTGCGGGATCTGGGCGGAATTATCGTGGTGGACTTCATCGATCTGCGGGACCCGAAGAATCGGCAAAAAGTTTACGAAGAGCTCAAAAAAGAGTTCGCCAAAGACCGGGCCAAAACGAGCCTCTTACCCATGAGCGAATTCGGCCTTGTGCAGATCACCCGACAACGCATACGGCCCGGCGTGCTACATGCCCTGAGCGATCCCTGTCCGACCTGTGGAGGAACCGGGGTCGTGCAGTCGACCACCTCGCTGGTTATGGACATCGAAAACTGGATTCGCCGTTTCCGACTGCGCTCCGGAGAGCGCCTTGTGGAGCTGCGCGTACACCCCTATCTGCGGGCTTTTCTGACCAAGGGCCTGTGGAATTATCCCCTGCGCTGGCTGATCCGACACAGGGTACGGGTGCGCGTGGTCGCCGACCCGGAGCTGACCATGACCCAGTTCCGCTTTGTCTCCCCGTACACGGGAGAAGATATTACCCCACACTACGGGGCCGAGGAGCGCCCGGCTCTTCCGGTGGGATCCGGTGAGGAATCCGGTGCAGAACGAAAACAGCCCAAACATACCCCGCGCCGGCGAGCCACGCGGAAGCGTCCCTCCTCTGCGCCCGGCACGTCGGGATCGGGGGCCTTATAGATTTCAGCCGGCACCTCCAGAAACCTTCGCCTCCGAAGGCTGAGCGGCCCTGGCCGCCTTCAGCGCCCGGATACGGGCCTTGAGGCGCTCGATATATCGCTTGCGCCGGCGGCGTTTCTCGCGCTTGTTGTACTGTCGGCTCATATTGCGTTTGTCCCTCTATTTACCCCGAGTCCTTACCCTGAAAAGCGGACGCAAGTATAGCGCAGGCCCGCAAATCCGGGCAAATCAGCAGGTCTCCGCCCCCCGGGCCCTCGTTCTACGGAGAAGCAGGCGTCCTTCCCGGAAGGTCGACTACAGCGCACTCCCCTGCTGGAGTATCTCTTCTTTCAGCGCCCGCCAGGCCTCCTCTCCCCGGTAACGGGAAACGACCTCGATGTTGAAGAGGGCCACAAAGTGCTCTACGAGGCGATCCTGCACCTCCTCCACAGGCACCGTCCGCCCCAGCAGACGGGCCAGAGAGGTGATCCCCTTGTCCGAAATACCGCAGGGGATGATATAGCCGAAATAGCGCAGATCCGTATTCACGTTGAAGGCAAAGCCATGCATGGTCACCCATCGACTGCACTTAATCCCCATGGCGCAGATCTTATCCGCACCCACCCACACGCCGGTGAGCTTCTCAAGGCGGTGTGCCCGAATGCCGTAGTCGGCACAGACCCGAATGATTACCTCTTCGAGGGTGCGCAGGTAGCGATGGATATCCGTAAAATGCCGGTCCAGATCCAGAATGGGATAGCCCACGATCTGCCCCGGACCGTGATAGGTGATATCTCCACCCCGATCGGTGGGCACGTATGTGGCCCCGATCTCGGCCAGACGATCCGGGGACAGCAAAAGGTGTTCGGGCCGGCCGCTTTTGCCCAGCGTATAGACGTGCTCGTGCTCCAGAAGCAACAACACATCGGGCAACGGCTCCAGCGGCGGCTCGCCAGCCCAGCGGCGCAACTTCTGTTCGATGAGCGCCCGCTGTAGGCGCTGCTGCAGGGCCCAGGCCTCCTGGTAGGGCACCCGACCCAGCTCGGCTATGAGCAGTTTCCGCATCGGAAAGGCGACACCTCGGGATCACAGAAGATTCCGCTGGCGCGGATTTTACAGATGGATCACCTCGCCCAGAGCTGCAGCGGCGGCCTCCATGATCGCTTCCGAGAGCGTGGGATGCGGATGCATGGCGCGCATCACCTCGTGCACCGTGGTCTCCAGTTTACGCCCCAGTACGGCCTCGGAGATCAACTCCGTAGCATCCCAGCCCAGAATATGGCAGCCCAGCCATTCGCCATATCGGGCATCAAAGACCATCTTGACAAAGCCCTCCGTATGCCCGATGGCTGTGGCCTTTCCGCTGGCCTGAAAGGGAAACTTGCCTACCCGCACCTCATAGCCCCGCTCACGAGCCGCCTTTTCGGTCAGCCCGACAGAGGCCACCTGCGGCTGCGCATACGTACAACCGGGAACATTGTCGTAATCTAAGGGCTCCACCTCCAGGCCGGCGATCTTCTCCACACAAATAATCCCCTCATGGGAGGCCACATGAGCCAGCCAGGGCGGACCGGCCACGTCCCCGATAGCGTAGAGGCCCTCGACGTTGGTGCGATACCATTCGTCGACCACGACGGCGCCTTTTTCAACGCGCACCCCGAGCTCTTCGAGCCCCAGGTTCTCCACATTGCCCACGACCCCCACCGCGGAAAGCACCACATCGACCTCCATGGTGCGCTCCCCTTTCGGCGTCTGCACCGTGACCCGCACCCGAGGCCCGGAGGTATCGGCCGCCTTGAGGGAGGATTCCGTCAACACCTCGATACCGTACTTCTGGTAGATTTTGCCCAGCTCACGGCCGATCTCCTCATCCTCCGCGGGCAGGAGGGTGGGCATGATCTCCACCAGGGTAACCCGGCTGCCCATCATGTGGTAGAAGTAGGCAAATTCGACCCCAATAGCCCCGGCCCCGACAATGAGCAGGGAATCGGGCCGCTCGGAGGCCATCAGGGCATCGGTGGAGTCCCAGACCTTTTTGTGGTCGATGGGCAGGAAGGGAAGCTGGCGCGGCCGGGCCCCGGTGGCCAGAATGATATGCGGGGCGCGTAGCTCTTCGAAGGGCTTGCCATCTTCTCGGAGCAGGGCCACCTTGCGCGGCCCATCGAGGCGGCCTGTGGCCTCGAAGACCTCGATTTTGTTTTTCTTCATGAGGAACTGCACCCCCCGGCTCATACGCTCGGCCACCTGCCGGGAGCGGGCGATGACGGCCTGAAAGTCGACCGCAACGGCGCCATCTACGCGCAGACCATATTCGCCGGCGTGCCGCACGATATGAGCCAGTTCGGCGCTTTTCAGCAGCGCTTTTGTGGGGATGCAGCCGACATTCAGGCATACCCCGCCCAGCTTGTTTTTTTCCACCAGGGCCACCCGCATGCCCAGCTGCGCGGCCCGAATGGCGGCCACATAGCCACCCGGACCGGATCCGATCACCACAACATCGAACTGCTTGGCCATGATTGTGCTCCTTGTCCTGGCTGGATGGGGAACCGAAGATAGCACCCCTGGAGGGGGGAATTCAAAACCCCCCGATCAGGGCGCATCTTCCAGGACGGCTATACCCGGAAGCAGGCGGCCTTCGAGCAATTCCAGGGCCGCACCACCGCCGGTGGAGACATGGCTTACCCTGTCGGCCATCCCGAAAGCCTCCAGCGCGGAGGCCGAATCCCCCCCGCCGACGATCGTCGTGGCCCCCCGTTCGGTAGCTCGCACCAGCGCCTCGGCGATCGCCCGCGTACCCGTTGCAAAACGGGCGTGTTCGAAGACCCCCATGGGGCCATTCCAGAGAACTGTGCCCGCCTTCTCGATCCGGGCAGCATACCGGGCGGCCGTTTCCGGCCCGATATCCAGGCCCATATATCCTTCCGGAATCGGGCCCCGGACGATCCGGGGGGGCTGTGGATCATCCAGCGCGCGGGCCACCACATGATCGTTCGGCAGCTCAACGGCAAGCCCTCGCTTGCGGGCCTGCTCCAGAATGGCACCCGCCACCTCCAGCCGATCCCCTTCGCAGAGAGACTGGCCGATCTCCTGTCCGAGAACACGCAGAAACGTGTAGGCCATACCCCCGCCGATGAGGATCCCATCCACGCGCTCCAACAGCCGTTCGAGGAGCAGAATCTTATCCGATACCTTCGCTCCTCCCAGCACGAGCACAAAAGGCCTCATGGGATGCTCCAGGGCACCGATCAGGTACTCGAGCTCCTGCCGCAGTAGATATCCCGCCACAGCCCTGGGGCTCATCCTGGGCAGGGCTTCGATCGAGGCATGCGCCCGATGGGAGGCGCCAAAGGCGTCGTTGACGTAGACCTCCGTCCAGGCCGCCCACTGACGGGCCAGCTCCGGATCGTTGCGCTCTTCCCCGGGATGGAAACGCACGTTTTCCAGCATGAGCACCCCGCCCTCCGGAAGGGAGCGGACGGCCTCTTCGACGGCGACCCCACTCACCTCGGGGATGAACGATACCGGACGGCCCAGCAGCCGCTCCAGATGCCGGGCTACAGGCCGCAGACTCAGCCGGGGATCGGGTCCTTTGGGACGCCCCAGGTGGCTAGCCAGCACAAGACGCGCACCCCGCTCCACAAGGGTGCGGATCGTCGGCAGGGTTGCGCGCATACGCCGATCGTTAGCCACCCGATCTGCCTCCATGGGCACGTTGAAATCCACCCGCAGAAATACACAGCGCCCTTTTACCTCGAGGTCATCGATCGTTTTCTTGCGCCATGACATGGACCATTCTCCTTCTGGGTTGCCCGCACAAACCGTCCCCCCGGCCGGCAGATCCGGGCCGATACGGCCCGGAGGGGGACGGAAACAAAAACCCCTCCCGGCTGCGGAAGGGGTTTGACCTTTTGGGTTCCACGCCTAGACCGGAACCGGCACCGCTATCTTGAGGATAAGATCTGCCGTCCGATTCGAGTATCCCCACTCGTTATCGTACCAGCCCACGACTTTGACCATATTGCCGAGCGCAAAAGTCGACTGGGCGTCAAAAATACAGGAGTGGGGATTGTGGATGATATCCGCCGAGACGATGGGATCTTCCGTGTACTCCAGAATACCCTTCAGGCTGCCTTCGGCGGCGGCCTTAAAGAGCGCATTGACCTCTTCGCGCGTGGTCTCGCGCTTGAGAAGGACCGTCAGATCCGTGATGGACCCGTCGGGCACCGGCACACGCATCGCCAGCCCGTCGAGCTTCCCCTTCAGATGGGGAAGCACCAGCCCCACGGCCCTGGCCGCACCCGTCGTAGTGGGCACAATGGAAACGGCCGCCGCCCGCGCCCGGCGCAGATCCTTGTGCGGGGCATCCTGCAGCCGCTGATCGGCCGTGTAGGCGTGCACGGTAAGCATAAAGCCGCGCTCCACTCCAATGGCATCATCCAGCACCTTGACCATCGGGGCCAGGCAGTTGGTCGTGCAGGAGGCATTAGAGATGATGCGTTCTTCGCCGGTGAGCGTGTGGTCATTGACCCCGATGACGATCGTGGCGTCCGGGTTTTTGGCCGGCGCGCTGATGATCACCTTGCGCGCCCCGGCCTGCAGGTGCAGCTCGGCCTTCTCCCGGTCCGTGAACAGGCCCGTGGATTCGATGACGATCTCCACCCCGAGATCAGCCCAGGGCAACTGGGCGGGGTCTTTCTGGGAGAGCACGCGCAACCGATCTCCGTTAATAATCAGGTCGGATCCATCGACCTCAACCGTGCCCGGGAAACGCCCATGCACGGAATCGTACTTGAACAGGTGCGCCAGCGTGGGGGCGTCGGTTAGATCGTTGACGGCCACTAGGTCGATCCGATCCGCGTAGCGCTCCAGAATGGCGCGCGCCACCAGACGACCTATACGGCCAAAGCCGTTGATGCCTATCCGGATTTTCTCCATAGACCGAACTCCTTTACATCGGGATTTCCGCCTTGATCATTTTGCGCAAAACGGCCTGCAGAATGCCGCCATTGCGGTAGTAGTCAAGTTCGACCTGGGTATCGATACGGCTGATAGTCCAGAACTCGATCGTAGAGCCATCCTCGCGCCGGGCGCGCACCAGCACCTCTTGACGGGGTTTGAGTTCGGCTATGCCCTCGATATCGAAGCTCTCCCTTCCCGTAAGCCCCAGGGAACGCCAGGACTGGCCGGGCTTGAACTCCAGAGGCAACACCCCCATACCGACCAGGTTGGCACGGTGGATACGCTCATAGGACTCCGCGATCACGGCCTTCACCCCAAGCAGATAGGTGCCCTTTGCCGCCCAGTCGCGCGAAGAACCCGTACCGTACTCCTTCCCGGCCAGCACGAGGAGCGGGATGCCGGTCGCCTTGTAGCGCATGGCCGCCTCGTAGACGGGCAGCACCTCGCCTGTGGGGAAGTAGATCGTATAGCCCCCCTCTCGGCCTTCTAAGAGGAGGTTCTTGATGCGGATGTTGGCAAATGTGCCCCGCATCATAACCTCGTGGTTGCCGCGCCGGGCGCCGTAGGAGTTAAACTCCTCGGGCTTGACCCCCCGGGAGATGAGATACTGCCCGGCCGGACTGTTGACGGGAATGCTGCCCGCCGGGGAGATGTGATCTGTGGTGATGGAATCCCCCAGCAACATGAGCACCCGCGCTCCCCGGATATCCTCCACCGGGGCGGGCTCAAGGGTAAGATCGGCAAAGAAGGGAGGCTTCTGGATATACGTCGATTCCGGATCCCAGCTGTAGAGCTCGCCCTCCGGCGTGGGAAGCGAGCGCCAGTGTTCGTCACCTTCGAAAACGCGCGCATATTCCTGCTGGAAGAGCTCCGGACGCAGGGCGCGGGCGATCACATCGGCGATCTCCTGCTGGCTCGGCCAGATCTCGCGCAGGTAGACGGGTTGCCCGTTGGGGTCATAGCCGACGGGCTCCTGCGTGAAGTCCACATCTATGCGTCCGGCCAGCGCATAGGCGATCACCAGGGGCGGAGAGGCCAGATAATTGGCCTTCACCAGGGGGTTGATGCGCCCCTCGAAGTTGCGATTGCCCGAAAGCACGGAAACCGCCACCAGATCCCCCTCCCGGATGGCCCGCGCGATCGGCTCGGGCAAGGGGCCGGAGTTGCCGATGCAGGTCGTGCAACCATATCCGACGACATGAAAACGCAGCGCCTCCAGATATGGCAACAGACCGGCATGTCGCAGGTAGTCGGTGACCACGCGTGAGCCCGGGGCAAGGCTCGTCTTCACCCAGGGTTTTGTATCCAACCCACGCTCAACGGCTTTTCGGGCCAGAAGGCCGGCGCCGATCATCACCGAGGGGTTGGAGGTGTTCGTGCAGCTGGTAATGGCCGCGATCACTACGGATCCATGCCTCAGCTCGACGGAGATTCCGTCGAGATCCACTGTGACGGTTTTGTCCAGATCTTCCTGCCGCAATCCGAAGCCGCGCTCCGTGATCGGAGCCCGCAGGGAGAGATAAAAGCTGCGTTTGACTTCTCGGAGGGGCACACGATCCTGAGGACGCTTGGGGCCCGCCAGGCTGGGCTCCACGGTGCCCATGTCCAGCTCCAGCACATCGGAAAACTCCGGTTCCGGCGCCCCCTCTACCCGAAAGAGCCCGTTCTCCTTGCAGTACCACTCCACCTGCTGGACGAATTCCGGATCCCGACCTGTACCGAGCAGATAGCGCAGCGTTTCGTCATCCACGGGAAAGAAACCGATCGTGGCTCCGTATTCGGGGGCCATATTGGCGATCGTAGCCCGATCAGGCAGGCTGAGCTTGGAGACCCCCGGGCCGAAGAACTCCACGAACTTGCCCACGACGCCTTTCTGGCGCAGCATCTGGGTAACGGTGAGCACCAGATCGGTGGCCGTGGCGCCCTCGGGCAGCTCCCCGTAGAGCCGGAAGCCGACCACCTCGGGGATCAACATGTAGAGCGGCTGGCCCAACATGTTCGCCTCCGCCTCGATGCCCCCCACCCCCCAGCCCAGCACGCCCAGCGCGTTGATCATGGTCGTATGCGAATCGGTGCCCACGAGGGTGTCCGGATAGGCCAGCAACCGACCCACCTCATCGGGCTGGAACTGCACGACCCGGGCCAGATATTCCAGGTTCACCTGGTGCACGATCCCCATAGCGGGGGGTACGACGCGAAAATTCTCAAAGGCCTGCTGCGCCCACTTGAGAAACTGATACCGCTCCCGATTGCGCTCAAACTCTTTTTCCGCGTTGTAAAAGAGCGCAAACTCGGAGCCAAAAAAGTCCACCTGCACGGAATGATCGATGACCAGATCGACCGGCACCACGGGGTTGATCCGTCTCGGATCCCCTCCCAGGCGTTTATAGGCATCGCGCATGGCGGCCAGATCCACCACCGCCGGCACCCCGGTGAAATCCTGCAAAATCACCCGGGCGGGCAGAAAGGGGATCTCTTTGTCCGGAAGACGGCCCGGGGCCCAGGCCGCCAACGCCTCGATATCCGAGGCGGTGACCACATACTCGTCGTAATGCCGAAGGAGGTTCTCCAGCAGGACCCGGATCGAATACGGCATCCGATCCAGATGAATCATGCCCTGCCGGTCCAGCTCCGGCAGGGCATAGAGTACATAGGTGCGATTCCCGATGGTAAGCTCTTTTCGGGTGCCGAACGGATTGGGCACAACCATGGTTCCCCTCGCGCCTTGAGACGGAAAAAAGACCGCTGCAAGGTACGCACGGAAAGCGGATCAGTTCCAGTCGCGGGCTAGCCGCCAATAAGGATCATCGGACGATTGGGGATGTGGGGGAGCACTTCCATACCGGCATGATGGGCCTTCTTGCGCTTGACCGCCGCGTCGATGAGCGCTACGAGGTCTTCTTCCGAAGCGCCGGCGCGCAGGGCATCCCGGAGGCTTACCTCCTGGGGTCCGAACAGGCAGACCTTCAGATGGCCGTCGGCCGTCAGTCGGAGCCGGTTACAGGTGGAACAGAAGTGCTCGGTCATGGAGGTGATAAACCCTATCGTGCCCACAAAGCCCGGAATGCGAAACCGTTTCGCCGTATCGTGGGGCCCACCAGCAAGGGGTTCCAGCCTGTAGACGGAACCGATACGCTCTAGGAGCTCTCCATAGGGCACCAGACGATCTGTTGTCCACCGGTTGCCCTCAAAGGGCATGTATTCGATAAAACGCACCTCGACGGGACGCGTGCGGGCAAAAGCCACGAAATCGAGCACCTCATCGTCGTTGATGCCCCGCAGCACCACGCAGTTGATCCGCGGCCGATAGCCGAGCGCTATGGCCAGCTCGATACCCTCCAGCACGCGTTCCAGGCCAGGCCGCCGGGCGATCAGGGAGAACTTGACCGGATCGAAGCTGTCCAGGCTGATGTTGAGCTGATCGAGCCCGGCCCGGTGCAGGGCGGGCAACTTCTCGGCAAGCAGCAGCCCGTTGGTCGTCATCGCCAGGGTTTCCAGTTCCGGCATGGCCCGGAGACGGGCTACGAGCTCCTCGACGCCTCTGCGCACCAGAGGTTCTCCGCCCGTGAGGCGGATTTTGCGCACACCGAGCCGCACAAATAGCCTGGCCAGCTCATGGATCTCCTCCAGGGTCAGGAGCTCCTCCCGCGGCCGCTGGGGTACGCCCTCCTCCGGCATGCAATAGACACAGCGCAAGTTGCAACGCTCCGTAAGCGCAATCCGCAGATAAGTATGGGCGCGCCCGAAGGTATCCACCAGCGCAGGATGTACCCTCATAGCCATACGCGAAGCCCCCGAGCCCACCGGAAGATACACCCGGGGGTACCGGAACGCAACCCACGCGGCCCACCAAATGGGCCCGATCCTGTGCTTCCGCGTCGCGGAGGACTCAGGCAGCGGGTTTTTTCGTGGAGGCGGAATCGTCGGCTTCGCTTAGATCGGAGAACGTCTTCAGGCGCTCCAGGCGCAGCTGGAGCTCCTGAATACATCGATCGCGTTTGGCGATTTCCCAGTGCAGATGCTTGACCTGCTCCAGGCGTTCGGCGCTAAATGCGCGCCAGAAGAGAAAGCCCGTGGCGAATCCCGTCAAAAAAGCGCCGAAGATGAACAGGGCCAAGGTGAAAAACGTCATCGCCATCCCCCCTCAAGAGGCCATTTTGATCTGGATCCGATCCGGTCCCCGCCGGTAGATATACCGGACCAGCGCCGGGTCCACGCCGCGGATGACCAGGTAATCTCGTAGCGCCCAGGCGCGCTCCTGCGCCAGCTGCTCAGAGGGAGCCTCGACCTCAAGCACTATGGGCTTGCGCCAGGTGATCAGCTGGGAAGCGGCCTCTTTGAGGGGCTCGACCACCTGGGGTCCGAGCACGGCGCGCCGGGGCTCAAAACCCCGATAGGCCGTCTGCAGCAATGAGGCCAGAGCGGAAAGTTCTGCTGATCCGGAACTATTTGCCCCGGAAGCGGCTTCGGCAGCGGGGGCCGATTCTGGCCTCTTCGGGGTCGACTCGGCGCTCCTTTCCGGAGCGATCGCAGGGGAAGGCGTCGGGGGCACAGGGCCAGCTTCCGCCTGCGGGCCCGAGGGCGGCGGAGCCGAAACCGGCTCGGGGGACTCAACCAGCAACGGCACCCCCACAAGACCGGAATCCGAGGTCGTCGAATTGGCGGGCATCGAGGACACCTGAGCCGATTGCGGGGCACGCGGCAGGCGATCGTCTTCCAGCTGCACGGCCACGTAGGCCAGCCCCATCAGGGCAATGAGCCCCACGATCCCGATGAGGAGAATCCACCGACTATCCATGGTACACTTCCCCCGCTGGCGATCCCTGGAGTGTACGATCAAGGATCGTGCCAGGATCCCGGCCGGGTCCATACCGGCTATCGCAACCGGCGGAGCACCTCCAGAAGGGCTTCCGTATCCTCGGCCTGATTGTACAGGTGCAAGGAGATGCGCAACACGGTGCCCCGAATGGAAACGCAGATGCGACGGCGACGGAGCGCGTTCCCCAGCGCCCGCAGCCGTTGGGCATCGATCCCGCGCAATCCAAACAGGTGCGGCGTCCGATAGGGCTCTGCATTCACCTCATAGCCCAGCTCGGAGACGGCCTCCCAGAACGGCTCGGCCAGCCTACGGGCATGTCGGGAGATCGCCTCTGGACCCCACCGCAACAGGAGCGACAGGGCCTCGGCCAGCATGCTCAGCAGGACGGGACTGCGTTGCCCCACGTCGAAACGTCGGGCACCGGGGCGATAGGATTGCGGATATTCGACCAGACGGGCGAAATCCTCGCTTCCCTGGCGATTGAGCCAGCTTTCCTCCAGGGGCACGGCCCCTTCAAAGCGAGGTCCGAAATATCCCACCGTCACCCCATAAGGGCCCAGCAACCACTTGTATCCGGCGCAGAGCAGGGCATCGGGCCTGACCGCCTCGATCGACCAGGGCAGGGCGCCGATGGCCTGCGTGCCGTCGACCACAAAACAGGCCCCCACCTCACGAGCCCGGCGGCCGATGGCTTCCAGGTCGAAGCGCGTCCCGTCGGTCCAGTGCACAGGGGGCACGAGGACCACGGCGGTGCGGGTGGAGATGGCCTCCAACAGCCGCTCATTCCAGCGCCTCCCCCGATCCCGTCCTTCCGTAGGTGGGGGGATCATGCGCAGCAGGCCTCCTTGTTCTTGAGCCAGGCGTGCCCATGGATAGACGCTGCTGGGGAAATCTTCGGCCGGCAGGATGATCTCCTGTCCCCGCCCCAGGGGCACGTTGCGCGTCAGGATGGCCATGCCGTAGGATACCGAGGGCAGCACAGCCACCCGATCCGGATTTGCGAGCCCGATCAGCCGGGCGAAGCGCTCCCGAACCTGCTCTGCGGGCTGGAAGAACGATTCCGGCCCTATCTGCCAGGGGATGCGTTGCCTGCGCAGAGCGGCTATGCCGGCCGCTTCGACCGGACGGGCCAGAGGGGCCATATAGGCGCAGTTGAGGTAATGCCATCCCGGAGGGATCCGGAAAAGCGAGCGATAGGTTTCCTCCACCGACCCGATCAGGGACATAGGATCGTCTGCTCCCTTGCGGGTCCGGTGGATATCCAGCGGACGGGCACCCGGAGCCAGTCCGAAACGAAGGCCACATAGGCGCGCGCCCGCTCCGGAAGCGCCCCGTAATCCGTTACCCCCGCCGTGCTCTGCTTCCAGCCGGGCAACACCTCGTATACCGGCTCCACCCGTTCAAGGGTCTGCACATCTGTCGGGAATACCGTGGTGATCTTCTCCCCGATGCGATAGGCCACACAGACGGGGATCTCCTCCAGGGAATCGAGCACATCGAGCTTCGTGAGGGCCAATTCCTGGATACCGTTTATTCGTACGGCGTGCCGGAGGCTGACCAAGTCCAGCCATCCGGTTCGGCGAGGCCGGCCTGTAGTGGCCCCGTACTCCTTGCCCCGGAGGCGGAGCTGTTCGGCCTCCTCTCCGGATAGCTCCGTGGGAAAGGGACCATTGCCCACGCGTGTGGTATAGGCTTTTGCCACCCCGATGACGCCTCGGATGGCCGTCGGGGGGATGCCGAGCCCCGTACAGGCCCCGCCCGCGGTGGGGTGCGAGGCGGTCACAAACGGATAGGTGCCAAAATCCACATCCAGCAACGCCCCCTGGGCTCCCTCCAGGAGCAACCGCTGGCCCTGCTCGAGGGCGTCGTTGAGCAGCTCGACGGTGTTGGTCACATAGGGATCGATCATCTGATCGAAGGCCACATACTGCTCGATGATGGCCTCCACATCGAGCGGTTCCCGGCTGTAGAGCCGGCGCAGCAGCTCGTTTTTCGCCTCCAGATTAGCGCGCAGCTTACGGCAGAGCACCTGGCGATCGAGCAGATCCACCACCCGGATCCCGACCCGGGCGAACTTGTCCACGTAAGCCGGCCCGATGCCCCGGCCTGTGGTGCCGACTCGCTCCGCCCCGCGCGCCTCTTCCCCCACCTCATCGAGCAGCTTGTGATAGGGCATGATGAGATGGGCCATATGGCTGATAAAGAGCCGCCCGACGGTGCGCACGCCCAGAGACTCGAGCATACGGATCTCCTCAAGGAGCGCTACGGGATCGATGACCACCCCGTTTCCGATGACACAGCGCACATGGGGGTGGAAGATCCCCGAGGGGATCTGATGCAGCACAACGGTCCGGCCTCCGAAGCAGACCGTATGCCCCGCATTAGCCCCCCCCTGATAGCGGGCCACGACGTCGAACTGCGGGCTCAGCAGGTCGACAATTTTCCCCTTTCCCTCATCGCCCCACTGGGCGCCGATAAGAACGGTCGCGCTCATTCTGCCCCCATGGCACAGAAAAGGCCGCACGCCCCTGGACGTGCAGCCTTCATGTTTTTCTACGCAACAGCCCTTATGCGCCGAGCTGTTCCCCGTCTGACTTTCCGTAGCTGGCCACGGCTTCTTCGACGCTTTCGTAGTGCTCAAAGACCGTGATCAGCTTCGTGACGATGAGCAGACTCTGAATGCGATCGGCGGCCCGGGCGATCTTGAGATCCCCCCCCGCATTGCGCATCGTCGTCAGCGCGGCGATCAACATGCCCAGCCCAGAGCTGTTCATGAAACGCACCTTGCCCAGATCCACGACGATGTTCTTTTTGCCCTGGTTGCGGAGCTCATGAAGCTTCTCCAGCAGCTTGGCCCCATCCGGGCCCCCGAGCACATCGCCCTTGAGCTGGATCACCACGGCGTTGTAGCGCTCCTCGATGTCGAAGGTCATGTCCGGCTCTCCTTTTTTACTTGCGCGCCCGTGGCCCCGTGCTCCGAACCGCCACCGCCGACTGGGCCCTGCGCTGCTGATAGCGATACAGCTCGTATACGAACGGACTGGAGACGAAAATCGAGGAATATGTACCCAGCCCGATACCCAGAAAGAGCGCAAAAGCGAATCCGCGCAGCGCCTCGCCGCCGAAAATAAACAGAACCAGGATGACAAGCAATGTGGTCCCGGAGGTGATGATGGTGCGGCTGAGCGTGGCGTTGATGGCGCGGTTGATGAGCACATCGAGCCGTTCGGTTTTGAAGATGTTGCGGTACTCGCGAATACGGTCGTAGATGATCACCGTATCGTTGACCGAATAGCCGATGATCGTCAGAAAAGCGGCGATGATGGTCTGGCTGATCTCGATGGAAAAGGGCGTAATGGGCTCCAGAATCGTAAACAAGCCGAGGACCACGATTACGTCGTGGGCCAGTGTGAGCAAGGCGCCCAGACCAAAGCGCCACTCAAAGCGGATCATGATGTAGAGAAAAATCACGATCAGGGAGCCAATGGCCGAATAGAGCGCCCCTTTGCGCAAATCGGCCGCAAAACGAGGACCGACGATGCTCGTGCTGAGCACCTCAGGCCGATTACCCGGTTGTGTGCGCTCCAGCGCCTCGATGATACGGGCCTGGATTTCATTGAGATCGCCCTCCACATCGGTGCGAATAAGCAGGGTTCGATCATCGCCGTACGTTTTAACCTCAGGCGACTTGCCCAGAGCGGGGGTGAGGGTGCTGCGCACATCCGCTACGCTGCGCGGTTGGGCAAAACGCACCACGTATTCTTTCCCCCCTTTGAAGTCGATGCCGTAATGCAGGCCGCCGATCAGAACAAACAGGATTCCGACCACCAGGGTCACCCCCGAGAAGATGTATCCGTAGCGCCGGAGGCCGATGAAGTCTATGTTCGGGTTGCGCAACAGCCGCATGGTCACCTTGCTCCTTTTCGCTTGAGCCTGCCCGCCTTTTAGCCAAAATTGATCTGCACACGCCCGCGGGCGAAGAGCTGTTCGAAGATCGTGCGCGTGACGAAGATGCCCGTAAAGAGCGAAGAGACGATACCGGCCATGAGCGTGATGGCAAAGCCCTGAATAGGGCCTGTGCCGAAGCTGTAGAGGATAACCGCGGTGAGAAACGTCGTCAGGTTAGCGTCGATAATGGAGCTCATGGCTTTCTGATAGCCCATATTCAGGGCCGCTTTGAGCGTGCGGCCGCCGTCAAGCTCCTCGCGGACGCGCTCGTAGATGAGCACGTTTGCGTCCACGGCCATGCCGATGGTGAGCACGATCCCCGCAATACCGGGAAGGGTGAGCGTGGCCCCGAATCCGGCCATAAAGCCCAGAATGAAGAGAATGTTCAGCAGCAGGGCCACATTGGCCGTAACCCCCCCGGTGCGATAGTAGAGGAGCATGAACAGGGCCACCAGCAACAAACCCGTCAGGCCCGCATACAAGCCGGCCCTTATGGATTCCCGGCCCAGGGTCGGCCCAACCGTGCGTTCTTCGACGATCGTCACCGGAGCCGGCAACGCACCGGACTTCAGGATAATGACGATATCCTCGGCCTCCTTGAGGTCCCGCAGGCCGGTGATAGAGGATCGTCCGCCTGTGATGCGGGTCTGCACCGTGGGCCAAGAGTAGACGTAGCCATCCAGCACGATGGCGATCGGTTTGCCGATGTTGGCCCCCGTAAGCCGGGCCCAGATGCGCGCACCCTCGGCGTTCATGCTCATGAGCACCTCGGGTCGATTCGTAGCCGGATCGAAGCTCACGCTGGCCTCCGTGAGGACCTCCCCGGTGAGCTCGACCTGATCGCGTACCCCGAGCAAGTACAGCACCGGGCCTCTTTGGGGGTCGGTCAACTGGGCATCGGCGGTCCACATCGGCACCACCCCGCGGGGAAGGAGCCGCTGGATTTCCGGACGGCGGAAGATGGCGTTCACTTTCCCCGTATCCTGCACGGCCACGGCGCCAATAACCACCCCCCCGACAGGCTGCATGACGGAAAGCAGGGGATGCCGGCTTGGATCTAGGCCCGTGGTATCGCTCACCAGCGTGTCCCCCCGCACCTCGGCCTGCAGCAAGGCTATAATTCGTTGCAGGGAGGCCTGTAGCTCCGTGGGATCGGCCATAAGACGGAACTCCAGACGCGCCGTACCGCGGAGCAGGTTGCGCACCCGCTCTTCGTCATCCACTCCCGGCAGTTCGACCACGATGCGGCGTGTACCCTGTTTCTGAATAGAGGGCTCAGATACCCCGAAACGATCCACACGGGTACGGATGATCTGAATGGCCCGGTTAACGGCCTCATCGGCCTCCTTGCGTAGCCAGTCGGCCACCTCCGTATTGGAGCTGGTGCGGGTAATGCGCGCCGCCTCGTTTCGGAAATACCGGCTCAGCCGACCCTGGGGATCGCGGCGCTCAAAGGCGCGCACGAATTCGTCGATGATCGAGACATCCCCCGTGCGAGCCCGTTCGACCGCCTCCCGAAGTGCGGCCTCGAAGAGGGAGTCCCGTTCCACGGCCAGGTTGCGAATCAATTCCGCAATGCCCACCTCCAGCGTTACATGCATCCCCCCCTGAAGATCCAAGCCAAGCTTGAGGGACTTCTCCCGCAACCGCTGCAGCCGCTGGCGATTCTGCTCCACATAGCGCAGGCTATCCTCTCCCCGCAGGGAGGCCAGCTTCCGCTGCTCACGCGTCCACTGAACGGTGGGCCACAGGAAGTAGAGCGAAAGCGCGACCAGAATCCCGATAAGCACCCAGCGAAATTGCAGATTGCTTTTCATGCCTTATTGCACTCCTCTCTCTGGCGAATTTCCGAACACCGGGGAAAAGCATCCGAAAGGGACTTACGGGGCTCGGGGCCGAAGGGGAACCAGCGCCGGATGGTCAACCTTACCCGGGCAAAAGGGGCTCCCGTAGTTCCCTGCAAGGGGGCACAGCCTGCCCGGGAGCAAGCGATCCAAGACCACCTCCCCCGCGGCGTTTCCGCTCCCGCTTATAGCCGGCGCCCGCCAAGACAACCAGATCGGCCCGGGCGGCCCCTCAAGACACGCCCGTCGGGCACCCAGGAGTTCGAGCAGAGAAAGCGAAGCGGAAGCGACATCCCGGGCGAAATACCAGCCCGCTGGCTTGCCGGGGTTGAGCTCCCGGTATCCCTCTTCGAAGAGCACGAGCAGATGCCTCGGATCGGTCGCCCGGGCCAGAGCGCGCTCGAGGGCCTGCTCGAAAAGGGCATCCAGCGGCCTTACCGCCTCCGAGCGCAACCACTGCCCCAGCTGCTCGCGCATAGCTCCCCGGGCGATCTGCGGGCCGTAGGCCGCCCAGGCCATCTGGCCCAGCAAAACAGCCCAGAATGCGCCAGCGCGCACGGATATGGATCGAAACCCCCGCATGAAAGCAACGCAAAGCTACGGGCACGGCATCGCAGGTACCAAATCGACCCGAACACTCAGAGGTCGCCCAGCTGAGGGCGGAGCAGAATTTCCTCGACCACCGTGCGTGGGCTCATCGCGAAGGCGGCCACAATGGCGCTGGCCACGTCTTCCGGGGGCATGAAGCGCTCTTCCGGCCATTCCGTCCCGGCCCAGGAATCCGTCCACGTCGCCCCGGGGAGCACGGCCGTGACCCGTATACCGTGCGGCTTGAGTTCCTCTCGAAGCGCGCGCGTCAGCCCGAGCAGTCCGTGCTTGGCGGCGCAGTAGGCAAGACTGCGCGGGTATCCCCGGATACTGGCCACAGAGCAGAGGGTAAAGAGGTGTCCCCGTCGGCGCTCGAGCATATCGGGCAATACCGCTCGGGCTACCCGGAAGGCGCCCGTCAGATTGACCGCCACCACGGACTCAAAGCGCTCCGGATCCGTCTCCAGAATACCTCCGGGGGCGAACCATCCCGCGTTGAGCACCAGCCCATCGGCCGGACCCACACGGATGCGGGCTTCCCTGACCCACCGATCCACATCGGAGGAGCTGGTTACATCCCCGGCCATCCAGTAGACCGCTCCGGCGCCCCGGTTCCGAAGCAGATCCGCGGTCTCCTCCAGCGGGGGGCTCCGGCGCCCGATGAGCGCCAGTTTACATCCCGGATACGCCTCCGCGAAGGCGATCGCGACCGCCCGTCCGATACCCGTACCGCCCCCTGTGATGTATAGCACCGGTGCCTGCGCCTTCATCCTCAGCGCCTCTGTAGCCCCACGAGACGCAAGGCCAGGAGCAGGGCCTGTTGTACCCCCAGATGCCCCCGGTCGTTCTCGTACCATTCATCCAGCGCGTGCGCATTTCCCCCGCGCCCCCCTCCGCCGATGGTGACAGCGGGTATGCCGAGCGCGATGGGGATGTTGGCGTCCGTGCTGCTGCGGCCCAGGCGGGGCGTTCCGCCCAGATAGGTGATCACCTCCGAGGCGGCGCGCACGATCTCGTGATCGGCCGGGATCTCTCCGGAGGGCCGATCCCCGATCACGGCGATCTCGACTTCGATACGCCCCCGGGATCGCGGCCAGTAGGCGTTTTCTTCCTCCACCGCCTGCTGGATGTAGCGCCGCAGATGGGCCTCCGCCTCAGCCAGGGCCTCGGGGGACTCCGAACGCAGATCGATCTCCATCCAGGCCTCATAGGGAATGGAGTTGACCGAGGTACCTCCCCCGATACGGCCCACGTTGAACGAGGTGCGCGGCGTAGCGGGAACAGGCAACTCCGCGATGCGGGCCAGGGCGCGCCCCAGCGCATGGATGGGGTTTACCGTGCCGAAAGCTCCCCAGCTGTGTCCGCCCGGGCCGCGAAATGTGACGCGAAACCGTTTGCTCCCCAGGGCCTGATGCGTCACCGTGCCCAGCCCGGCCCCGTCGACGGAGATAAAGTAATCGATCTGATCCCGCAGCGGGGAGCGCTGAAAAAGGTACTTGACCCCGCGCAGATCCCCGATCCCCTCCTCGCCAACCGTACCCACAATAGCCAGGGTGCCCTCCAGCGGAATGCGCGCGGCCTGAATGGCCCGGGCCACCATCCAAATCACGGCCAGCCCCCGACCATCATCGGAGATGCCCGGCGCCTCAAGCCGATTCCCCGAACGACGCACGCGTACGTCCGTCTCCTCCGGAAAAACCGTATCCAAATGGGCCGAAAGCACCACAAGGGGCCGCGGAGCCCGCCCCCGAATGAAGCCAATCACATTGCCCTCTTCGTCGATATGCACATCCTGCAGGCCCAGACGTCGCAGGGAGTCGGCAAACACGGCGGCCCGCCGGGCCTCTCCGAAAGGGGGAGCCGGAACCTCCGTCAGCGCGGCCTGCATGCGCAGGGTCTGCTCATCTTCCCGTTCAATATAGGCCATCGCGGCCCGCACGGCGGGATGCTGCAGCAGTGAAGAGATCTGCCCCTGCGCTATGGAAACCAGAGCCAACACAGAATACAACCCGATGATGATGCGCATAGCGCTCCCGCTTCCTGTTCGGGCGGGAAAATACCGCCTCAGACGGAGAGGGGCAAACTAGAAAGCCGACTCTGAGCGGATGAGCCGCATAAACTCCGCCCGGGTGCTTTCCTGCTCAAAAACCCCGGAGACGGCGCTGGTCACCGTAAGCGCATGCTGCTTCTGCACACCCCGCATGGCCATGCACAGGTGTCGGGCCTCGATTACAACGGCCACCCCGAGTGGCTCCAACACCTGCTGGATTGCGTCCCGAATCTGGTTGGTAAGCCGTTCCTGCAGTTGCAACCGACGGGCGAAGATGTCCACTACGCGAGGAATCTTGCTCAGGCCCACAATCTTTCCGTTGGGGATGTAGGCCACGTGAGCTTTACCGAAGAAGGGGAGCATATGGTGCTCGCAGAGGCTGAAGAGCTCAATATCCTTGACGATCACCATCTCATGATACGGCTCCTCAAAGAGCGCCTCTCGGAGCACCGCATAGGGATCCTGCTTGTATCCCCGGGTAAGGAACTCCAGCGCCCGGGCCGCCCGGATGGGGGTCTTACGGAGCCCCTCTCGCTGTGGATCTTCCCCTAGAAGATAGAGGATCGTCTCCAGATGCCCGGCTATGGATTCACTCAGCGCATCGGCCGAAAGCCTGTGGGAGAGCCCACAGCGGCCGTTCTCTTCGGGGCGCACTTCGCCTTCAATGCGCATCGTATTCCCCCCGATATTCCACGTAATTGCGTTCCGTTTCATAGAGCCGAATGGCGTACAGACGTCCCTGGACGATCCTGGGCTCCAGCTGTCGCCAGAAGGCCACGGCCAGGTTTTCTGTAGAGGGGATGAGCCCATGAAGAAAATCCACCTCTGTGTTGAGGTTACGGTGGTCGCATTTTTGTACGATCACCTCGTCGATGATCTCGGCCAGTTTGGCCAGATCGATAACGTATCCCGTCTCCGGGTGCGGCGAGCCGGCCACGACCACCTCCAGCGTGTAGTTATGCCCGTGATAATGAGGGCTGGCGCATTTGCCAAAGGTACGCCGATTCCATTCCTCCGAAAATCGGGGGTTATAGAGCCGATGGGCGGCGCTGAAGTGAGCCCGACGCACCACATAGAGGAGCGGGCGAGGCTCAGGACCGGAAACAGCCATAGGCTTTCCTGCACACGTTGGCCGGCGGGTAAACCATGCGAGCTACGGGAAAGGTTCCACGCTACCAGGAAACGGTGTCGGACCCTCGCAACGAGCGTCCGGCCTGCCACAGGCGCCATCCAGGCCACAGCGGAAGCGCGCCCGGCCAGCCTCCGCGCTGTGCCCCCATGGACTGTCCGGACAGAGGGGCCTCAAAACCGCCCACGGAAGCCTGTATCTCTCCGGGAACGCGGTAGTAGGTAGCCTTCAAAGCCCCGGTTTGCTGCTGACGAGACTCCTCCCAGGCCCACAAGGCCATGCCACTCAGCAACAGGGCAGCCACGAGCATCCACCCCACCGCCCAGGTGCGCCGCTCAGCATCCGGGGCAGGGAGGGCTGTCCACACTTCCTCGGCCCGAATACGGGCCCGGAGGCGTTCCTCAAACCCTTCCGGTGCCCGCACACAGGGAAGCTGCGCCAGCAGATCCCGAACCCGTCGAATCCCCTCCAGGCGCCGCCTTACGACGGGATGCGCCTCCAGATACATCTCAACCCAGCGGGCCTCTTCCGGCGAAAGCGTACCATCCAGATAATCGACCAGATAGGGTTCTATGTTGCTTTTCGGGGCACCGGATGCGGAGGAACGGTAGCGATGCTCCATAGGCAACGGCTCCGCCTTGTAGTAGGATATATGCGCAGCACCGAAACATCAGACCCGAAGGAAGGTCTTTTTGTTCCGGGGAGCAAACAAAAAGCGGGAAGAGCACGGGGCCCCTCCCGCTAGAGATTAAGACAAGGCGGGACGCCTATTTTGGCGCGTAGACGTCTTTGAGCAACGCCTGCAGCCGGGCTCTACCCCGGTTGATCCGGCTTTTGACCGTCCCCATTGGCAGGCCTGTGATTTCGGCGATCTCTTCATAAGAGAGCTGCTGGATATCCCGCAAAATGACCACCTCGCGGAATTCCGGCGAGATCTGCCGCAGCGCTTCCTGCACGCGCTCCTCCTGCAGCACACCCTCGGTGTGGCGCTCGGGGGAATACGTCTCGTCTGGAATTTCCATCTCGTATTCTTCTTCCTCCCGATTCAGGCCCACCAGGGACTGCAGCTTGCGACGCCGGCGCTTGCGGTATTCGGAACGGGCCAGGTTGCCTGCGATCGTATATAGCCAGGTGGAGAACTTGGCGATTCGCCTGTAGGCGTGACGGTTCCGGTATACGCGCAGGAAGGTCTCCTGGAGCAGATCCTCGCACTCCTCCCAGTCGCCCAGAAAGCGGTAGATGTAATTGGCGAGCGGGTCTTTGTAGCGGTTGACCAGGATATCGAAGGCCTCCTCCACCCCCTGCTGGAAGGCGGCCATGAGGTCTTCGTCGCTGAGCCGATACAGATGCTCAAGAGCCTTGTTTTTGCGCCGCTGGGTCATCTATGCTCGCTCCTCCTTCGTGCCCGCAAAGTTACGAAACCCTTAACCCATAGGGGTAATGGAAAAGTTCTCCATCTTCCGCAAAGCGCGTTGCAGGATCCCGGCTGGACCAAGCGGATGCCCGCTTTTGAGCGCCCGATCGGCTTCCTCCAGGGCCAGAAACGCGCTGGCCAGGCGCTCCGGGGGATACCGACGCAGGTCTTCGAGGTAGGCTTTGATGAAATATCGGTTGATCCCCGTCTGCCGGCTCATTTCCTCCTCGCTGGCTTCCATGCGCCGGAGCTCATGCAGTTTCCAGAGGTTGAGCAGGTACCGCCCCAGCCAGTTGAGCATCAGCAACGCCTCTCCGAGGGCCACAGAGGCGTTCCGCAAACGATGTTCCACGATCCGGTAGGCCCGATCGAAATCCCCCTGCCCTATCGCTTTTTGCAGCTCGAAAACGGTGTATTCCCGGCTATGGCCGACCAGTTGCTCTACATCTTCGGCCGTGATCACGGACGATCCGTCTACATAGAGGCACAGCTTTTCGATCTCCTGATCCAGAGCCCGTAGGCTGGAGCCCACATAGCCTACCAGGAGCATCGCCGCTTCGGGTGCTATATCCCGACCTCGCGCCCGCACCTCCTCGCGCACCCAGCCGTAGAGCTGCTGTTCATAAAGGGGCCGAAACTCCAGCACCACGGCCGTTTCCTGGAGCCAACGGTAAGGCGGCTGGGCGAAGTTCGGCGTCCCTTCATATCGAAGCAGCAGCACCGTATGGGGTGCGGGCCGTTCCAGGTAAGCGCCCAGCATACGGGCCCTAGGGAGCCTGTGCATCTGCCGGACCACGACCACCCTGCGAGAACCCAGCACAGGCACACTGCGACAGGCGGCAATGACCCGCTCCCCGTCGACCTCCGGACCGTAGAAGCGATCTAGGTCAAAGACCTGCGCCTCGGGGGGCAGAACGTGCGCGATCAGCTCGTGCTCCAGACGCTCCTGCAGAAAGTCCTCCTCCCCGTAGAAGAAATACACCGGCGCGAGGTTACCGTGCCGGATCTGCGTCCGCACATCTTCAAGACGCAACCGGGTTTCCGTCATGCTCCCGCCAGAGTCGGATCAGAAAATACACCAACCCGCCCCATACGGTCCCGGCCACCAGGAGAAAAACCAACAGGCCTGACACCGGCTCCTCCAGCATGTAGGCAAGTAATTAGACGAGCAAACCCTCCGAAAGTGTCACTTTTGCCGAAACGTAAGCCCTATGGGCACCCCCGGAAAGCCAAAATGCTCCCGCAACCGACGTTCCAGAAAACGCCGGTAGGACTCAGGCACATGTCGGGGATGGTTCGTAAAAAAGGCGAACACCGGGGGAGCGCTGTGAACCTGGGTGACGTACTTGATCTTGATGGGACGCCCCTGGTAGGCGGGGGGAGGCGTCCGGGCGATATCGGCCAGCAGTTTCTCATTGAGCTCCGAGGTGGGGATGCGCCTGGCCCGCTCCGCGGCAATCCGCAACGCCCATTCAACGATCTTGATGATCCGCTGACGGGTTTTGGCGGAGATGAAGACAACGGGCACATAGTCGAAGGAGGGCAGGCGCTGGCGTATAGCTTCCTCGTAGACACGGGCGGTCTGGCTATCTTTGGGCACCGCGTCCCACTTATTCACCGCCAGCAACAGCCCTTTGCGCCTGGCCTCGGCGGCGCGAAGGATGGCGATGTCCTGGGCCTGAAGCCCCTCCAGGGCATCGAGCAGAAGGACGGCCACATCGGCTCGCTCGATGGCTCGATACGTGCGGAGCATGCTGTAGAACTCTACGGCCTCCCGCACCCGGGCTTTTCGGCGCAGGCCAGCCGTATCGAGGAGCACGATCTCCTGTCCGTGATAGCGCAGCAGGCTATCCACCGCATCCCGGGTGGTGCCGGGCAGATCGGAGACCACCATGCGCTCCTGTCCGAGCAAGGCGTTGACGAGACTGGATTTGCCCACGTTGGGCCGACCGATGATGGCGATCTTGACCCGCGCATCTGCCTCTTCCGCCGTCGGGTTCTGCCTCTCCGGCAGACGAGCCACGAGGGCGTCCAGGAGCTCTCCAGTACCCAGTCCGGACAGCGCGGAAATGGGATATACGGGCCCCAATCCAAGCTCATAGCATGCCGCCGCCGACCAGGTCCACTGCGGTGAGTCGGCCTTGTTGGCGGCCACCAAAATGGGCTTTCGATCGATCATCGGCCGCAGGAGTTCAGCAAGCCGATAGTCCTCCTCAACCAGCCCCGTCTGCACATCAACGAGGAAGAGGATCAGATCGGCTTCTTCGATGGCCTGCCAGATCTGCTGCCGCACGGCCGAGCTCAGAGGGTCTGTATCGTGGACCATGAACCCCCCTGTATCTACGACCGTGAAGGTTTTTCCGGTCCATTCGGCCATACCATAGTGACGATCCCGCGTCACGCCGGGCTCGTCGTATACGATGGCCTCTCGCCGCGCAAGCAGGCGGTTGAAGAGCGTGGATTTGCCCACATTGGGGCGCCCAACGATGGCGACAACGGGCATGGTGGACCTCTGAAGATGCAAAGCCGCCCGCCCCGGTCGGGCGGACGGCTTTCGGGTGAGGTGGGCTTCCTCATGGCCTGGCTCGATAAGCCGAATTCTGTCTACCCCGGTGCCCTGCCGGGGGAGGCCATCATTTCTCTGGGACCCCGGTCACCCGGGGCCTCAAGCGACCTACCCGTCCTGCTCGGCTCCATGGCCTGTTGGGCGTGCCACCCTTCTGCCGCTCAGCAAAGCGGGGGCCGGAATTGATCCGCCCCACAGCGGGCGCGGCACGCAGGACTGCTTGGTCTTGCACCCCGTGAGGGTTGCCGTGCCACCTGTGTCACCACAGGTGCGGTGGGCTCTTACCCCACCTTTTCACCCTTACCCCGTCCCCCGCGGGACGAGGCGGTCTGTTTTCTGTGGCCCTCTCTGTCGCCGATCCCTCGCGGAATCGGCGCCTTCCCGTTAGGAAGCACGGTGCACTGCGGTGTTCGGACTTTCCTCCCCGGACCTCTGTCCGAGGCGATGGCCTGAGCCAGGCCTCTCTGGTATACTTACTGGGCCCGGATCAGGTTTCTTGCGTGCTCTTCGTAGAAGGCCTCGTCGATCAGGATCCGCCCGCAGTGCTCGCAGATCACGATCCGATTGTGCTGGCGGATCTCCAGCTGTCGCTGCGGGGGTACGGCGTTGTAGCACCCGTCACAGGCGCCCCGTCGCACAGGCACGATCGCCCGTCCGTTACGCACCCCGCGCCGGATGCGCTCGTATGCCTGCCGCAGCCGGGGCTCAACACGCTGCAGGGCCAACTCGCGCTGGCCCTGCAGAAAGGCATATTCCTGCTCTGTCTCCGCCAGTACGGCCTCCAGCTCCCGGCGTTTGGCCTCCAGCTGGAGGCGCAGCTCCTGGAGCTTTTGCTCTGCCTCCTCGATGATCTCCATGTTGCGCAGGGTTCGGCCCGTGAGCTCTTCGATGCGTGTACGGGCATCGATAATGCGCTGTTTCTGTTCCTCGATCTCCTTGCTCAGGGCGTCATATTCCCGGCTATTGCGCACATGGAGCTGCTGTTGCTCGTAACGCTGAATGAGCTCTTCGGCCGTTTTGATATCCAGCTCCAGCTGCCGACGCTCCACCTCAGCCTGCACGTTTTCCGTACGACATCGCTCCAGACGCGTCTCCAGCTGAGCGATCGTATCCTCTAGGTCGGCGATCTCATCGGGCAGATCCCCCTGAAGGCGATCGAGCTCATCGAGCCGGGTATCCACCCCCTGCAGTTCGACCAGCGCTTTGAGCTGTTCTATCATGGTGGACTCCTTATATGTCACCCCACACGTTCCCTGCTTATATACAGGACCGGATTTTCCGCTCGAGCGACCCGACAGGCAAGCTTCGGGAAAGCCCTCCGGAGCCGTTCGGCCAGCACCTCGAGCACGGGCACCTCCGTCTCGTAATGTCCCGCATCGAGCAACCAGAGGGCCGCAGAGGCCTCCTGAAAGGTGTGATAACGCACATCGGCCGTGATCAACGCATCGGCCCCCTGCCGAGCGGCCACGGTCCAGAGGCTCGATCCGCTCCCCCCGCAGACAGCCACCCGATGAATCCTCTCCTGGGGGCCCACCCCGTAGCGCAGCGCCTGTACATGCAGACGCTCGACCACATAGGCCAGAAACGCATCGGCCGGCATCGGGTGGGGAAGCTCTCCGATCCGCCCCATGCCGGCCTCTGCAACGGGCTTCTCCAGCGGGTATACGTCCCAGACCGGTTCCTCATACGGATGCGCCGCGCGCAGCGCCTGCAGAACGGCCCCCAGCCGCCAGGCGGGCACCTGCATCTCTAAACGCACCTCTTCCACACGCCCCAGACGACCCACCTCCCCCAGGTGCGGTCGGGCCTCCTGCAGGGGGCGAAACAAACCCGTTCCCCGCACCTCAAAGGCGCACTCCTCGTAGGCGCCGATCCGCCCCGCCCCGGCATCCGCCATCGCGCGACGCAGTAGATCGACATGGGTCACGGGCACGAACACAACCAGCTTGCGCAGCATATTCGGCAGGGGATCAAGCACGCGCACGTTCTGCAGACCCAGACGCGCGGCCAGAGCATCGTTTACCCCGCCCGGGGCCACGTCCAGGTTCGTGTGTGCGCTGTAGACGGCCCGGCCGGAGCGCACAAGCCGCATAAGCATGCGCCCGAGGGGCTCCTGCGAGGTACACCGACGGAGCGGATGGAATAAAGGGGGATGATGGGTCAGGATCAGATCAGCCGACCAGGCTTCGGCCTCAGCTACCACCTCCTCGGTCAAATCCAGCGCCACGAGCACGCGATGTACTCCCTGATCCGGATCCCCCAGCTGAAGCCCCACATTATCGTATTCCATCGCCCAGCTCGGGGGAGCCCAGGACTCCAGGTATTCGATCAACTCGCGCAACGGGGCCATAAGCGAAAACAACACCTCATAAAAAAGGCACGTACCCTCGCTCCGGTACGTGCCCTGTATTTTCCGCTGCGGTATGGAGGGCTACAGTTTCGCATGGACAGGTTTCAAAGTTAATCGACACGTATCTGCTTTGCAAGCTGTGCCCCCACAATGGCACATTGACAATGCTCACCGGGGGGGTGTAGTTTTAGCCGGCCCTCTCGGGACCGAAGCGCACGCAAGCACCACCTCGGAACATCTATGGGTTATCTCCGGCTCTGGCTGATTGCTCTCCTGGGGTCGCTGAGTCCGCTCCTTCTGGAAGCTCAAGTTCCCACTTCTCCCTATCTGCTGCCAGAAGCCGATCAGCAGAACCCCTACCTGCGCGATGTGAGCCGGGCGCGTCAGATGCTGCTGCGCTCCTATTACGGTCAAAGCGCCCGGCTGGAACCGCGCGCCCCTGGGATCAGCGACCTTGCGCGCCTGCAGGAGCAGCTCGACAAACTACCCGCCTTACCCCAAGAAGGTCCCGTAGATCCGACCCGATACCGGGTCGGACCGGGAGATCTTTTTCAGGTTACCGTCGAGGCCTTTCAGCCCCCCCTGGTCCTGCCTGTGATGGTCAACCCGCAAGGCCTCATCGATATCCCCACCGCGGGCGCCCTCTCCGTAGCAGGCCTGTCCCTTGAGGAAGCGCAGAGACGCCTTGAATCCCTGCTTCGGGAGGCCTATAAGGCGAAAGTCCGCATCCATCTAGCCGGCGTACGTTCCTTCTGGGTACATGTGGCGGGGGCGGCTCCCCTGCCGGGCCGCTATCTGGCTACCCCCTTGAGCCGCGTCGAGGAGGTCGTCCTGCAGAGCCTGTTCTCCTTTGATGCCACCCTGCCATTCGGCAAGAAAGATCTGGCGCAGCCCCCCGAGGCGTCCACATCGGGATCAGAAAGTGCGCACGTCACTCGGGAACCCGTTCGGGTTCCCGCCATTTCCCTGCGTCATATCGCTATTCGCCATGCCGACGGCACAGAAAGCCGAGCCGATCTGCTGCGCTACTATCTCACCGGCGATCTGGAGGCCAACCCATACCTGCGCGATGGGGATGTGGTGCAGATTCGCACGGCCCAGCTGGCGGCCGGGTCTATCAGCCTCTCCGGAGCCGTATACCTGCCGGGCACCTTTGAATACGTGCCCGGTGACAGCCTCCGGCAAATCCTGGCTTTTGGCCTGGGTTTTACCCCGGAGGCTCAGCCCGAGTCGGCGCGCCTGTTGCGCTCCGGACCGGAAGGGATCGAGGTGGTCTCCTTTGATGCAGAAGCCGTGTTGACCCGGCGGGCCCCCAACATGGCCCTGCGTCCGGGAGATCGCATCATCATCCCCCGCCGTCCCGGTCCCTGGCAAGCTCCGGTGGTGGAGATCATCGGTGAGGTGCACGCACCGGGGATCTATCCGATCCAACCCGGCAAAACCCGCCTGCGCCAGGTCCTGCAGTGGGCCGGGGGCCTGACGGCGGAGGCCGATCCGCGGGCGGCTTACGTGGTGCGCCGCCCGGACGTATTCGATCCCCTGCTGGAGAACCCCGACTACATGCGCCTAGTACTGGCCCGCACGGCGGCCGTCGACCTCTATGGTCGGCAGTACGTAGATTACGAGATCTTGATCCGACGCGATCTCGTGCCGGCCGATTTCGAAAGCCTCTTGCACCCGGAAGCCCCGGAAGCCGGCCCCATCCTGGAGCCCGGCGATCGCATCTATGTACCCCGCCGGCAGCAGACCGTTTTCGTTTTCGGCCAGGTAGCTCGACCGGGACATGTGCCCTATCGGGAGGGCTGGTCGGCCCAGCAGTACATCGAGGCAGCCGGCGGCTTCAGCGAGGCGGCCCAGCGCTCGGAAGTCTTCCTCATCGAGGCGGGATCCTTCCACTGGAAACCGGCCTCCAGGGCCACCATCCGGCCGGGGGACATGCTCTTCGTCAACCGTAAACCCCTGCCGGACCCCTACATGGCCCAGCTTGGATCGACCCAGCGCACTCAGGTGATCGCCTCTCTGATCAGTGTAGCCGTCACACTGCTTTCCTTTACCCTGCAACTGGTGCGGTAGCGCCATGGAGACAACCGGGGCACAACAGCCGATTATGCGGGCTCTGGCGGTGCTATACCGCCGCCGAAAGTTCATTATCGGCTCTACGGCGGCGGCTGCCCTCCTGAGCGCGGCCGTTAGCCTCCTGCTGCCGAACTGGTATCGGGCCACGGCCACCGTGCTGCCCTCGCAGGCCGGAAATCTGCGTAATCTTGCGACCGCCCTGCCGCGCGATCTGGCCGCACTGGCCTCCAGCCTGGGCGGGTTCGCCATGAACGCGGACTTCGAACGCTATTATGCCATTTTGACCAGCCGGAGGGCCAAATGGGACGTGATCCAGCGCTTCAAGCTGATGGACGTCTATCAGACCCGCACCAAGCGCTATCCCATCACGGCCACCATGAAGAAGCTCGACCAGAATACGCGCTTCGGCATGCATCGGGAAGGATATTTTGAGATCTCCGTCTGGGATCGAGACCCCCGGCGGGCGGCGGAAATGGCCAACTACTACGTCGAGCTGCTGAACCGGATCCATACGGAGATCTCGACCGCCGAGGCGCGCGCCTACCGGGAGTTCATCGAAACCCGCTACCGCAAGGCCCGCCGCGATCTGGATTCGCTCGGGCGCCGGCTGGCTGAGTTTCAGCGCCGCTACGGGGTCTATGATTTGCCGAGCCAGCTCGGCGCCTATTTCAGCACGATCGCGGAAATCACCGCCGAGCTGTACCGGCTCGAGGTGCAACGCGACGCCCTGCGAGCCTCGCTTCAGGAAGACAACCCGCTTCTAAGCCAGCTTGAGGAGCAGATTCGCGCTGCGCGGGCCAAGCTGCTCAGCCTGAGCCGGGAGACGGGTCCCGTTCGGCTCATGGCCCCCATGGACGCGCTTCCGGAGGTCAACCGGCAGTATCTGGATCTTATGCGCGAGCTCACCGTCCAGGCCAAAATTCAGGAGGTCATCGTACCCCTCTACGAACAGGCCCGGGTGGAAGAGCAGCGCAACACGCCTACCGTGATCGTGCTGGATCGAGCCGAGATCCCGGAACGCAAAGATCATCCCCGGCGCATGATCATTGTGCTGGCCAGCACGCTCTCCGTGTTGATCCTGTCCATCGTCTTCGCGCTGGCCGTTGAGCCGGCTCGAAGGCGCTGGATGGCCTTTCGGCTCTACCTGAGCCAATCAGCCTAGCATGCGCTTCGGATTCTGGACCCGATTCGACTACCTGTGGTGGGGCCTCTTTGCCAGCCTCAGCGCCGGGGTTCTGGCCGGCATCCTCTGGTTGATCCCGGAACGGGCTTGGCTCTTTCCTCCCGCTATCCTGGCCGCGGTGGGGCTCATCTTCTCCCTTTGGCGTGTGGAGCGGGCCTTTCTGGTGCTGCTGGGGCTGAACGTCTTCGGCCTGCTGGACGTCTCCCCGGGTATCGGCCCACCGGAGCTGGCCCTGGCCGGCTATACCCTGCTTTTTGCGCTGCGCTGGGGCTATGAAAAACGCATCCGCCTCGGGGAGCCCATTTTGGACAACCCGCTGGCCTGGGCGGTGGCCATTTTTCTGGGCGCCGTGGGGCTGAGCGCCCTGCTCGGCCTGGCGTACGGGAACCCCCTGGTGCTCGTATTGCGGGATTTCAAGCGTTATCTCGTTTTCGTCTTCTTCTTCTTTCTGTACGACTTCTTCCGGCGCCGACCGGATTTTGTGGGCAAGCACCTGGTTATCTACCTCACGATCGCCATCGGATTCAGCCTCTACAACAGCGCCGAGTTCTTCCATAATCTCACCAGCGCCCAGGCCGTCTGGCAGGCCGTGGCGGCCCGGGAGGCGAAATACTACCTGGTCTTCTTCCCGGCCATTGTGCTCTGCACGGCCCTGCTGCTGTATCACCGGCGCTGGCTGGCGCGGCTCTTTTTCGGGTTTTCCGCCATGGCCTGTACGGCCGCGCTGGTGCTCACCTTCAGTCGAGGCCCCTGGCTGGCCACCGCGGTGGCTGTTGCCGTAGTAGCCGCCCTCGTAGAAGGCCGGGACCGGCGCCTGCTCGGGCTCTACGTGTTGGGTGTATTCCTGGCGGGCGTGGGCCTAGTGCTGGCTCTGGCCGGCCCTCAGGGGACGCTTCTGGCCGCAGGCCTGGTGGGCCGACTGCTTTCCATCGGCAAAGCCGTGCAAGCGGACCTGTCCGTGCTCAACCGCTTTGCCGAATGGCAGGCGGCCTGGGAAGCCCTGAGCCCAAACTGGATCACGGGCTGGGGCCTTGGAGCCACCTATCCATTCCTCAACATCATCACCCTCCGCTACCTGCCGGAATGGGACTATATCCACAATAATTTCCTCTTCGTGTGGATGACTACGGGTCTGGTGGGCCTGCTGGCCCAGCTGTTTTTTTACGGCTTTGGCCTGCTTGTGACCTGGCGAGCCTGGCTTGCCAGTCCGGATCGCTTCACCCGCTACGTGCTGGCCGCCTCCCTGGGCATACTCATCGGCATGTTCATTATGCTCAACACGGAGGCGGCCTGGGCCATGTATGACGGGATCTTCGCCACGGTCTTTAGCATCGCGCTGGGGGCGGCCTCATGGAGGCGAGGCGGCGCTTAAGCTTCCTTTACCCGCACCAGGCCAAACTTTTTCCTCTGCTCGGCCAGATCAGCCGCGCCCTCCGAGGGATCGTGATGATCTTTCTGGTCATCCGAACCCTTCCCCCGGTTGAATACGGAAGCTATGACCTCCTGCTCGGCCTGATCGCACTCAGCGCGGCCTTCTCCGTGGGCCTTCTGGCGCAGGGCACGATTCGCTTTGTCTCCTTTTACCGAGACAACCCTACCACACAGCGGGCCGTCCTGGAGCTCGTCTTCGCCCTCACCTTGCTGGCTGGTTTTCTAGCCGGGACCCTGGTCTGGTTGCTTCGTCCCTGGATCGCCTCCTGGCTCCGGTTTCCTGCCTTCCTGGACTGGGCCTGGCTCCTGGCCCTGACCGTGCTCCTGCAGGGGCTGCGTGGACTGGCCCTGCACACCCTGCAGGGACAGGAGCGCTACGGCCGGCTCCTGAGCGTGGAGCTTGTGCTTAACGGGGGGTTTGTGTTTGGGGTACTCCTGCTGTGGAGAGGAAACGTGCTGGGCCTGAGCAGCCTACTGTGGATTTTCCTGGCCACTGAAGCCGCCTCCCTACTGGTATCCTGGCTGCTGGCGCGCCCCTGGTTGCCTTCGCGACCTCGATGGCACGCAGAGCACTTCCGGGCCTTCTGGAGCTTCTCCGGCTATCTGGCCCTCTATATGCTTGCCCTGCACGGGGGACAATATGCGGATGTGATCCTGATTTCGGCCTATCTTTCCCCGGAGCAGGTGGGCTTCTATTCAGCTGTCAAGCGCCTGACGGATACCATAGCCCTGGTGTTCCTGAACGCGATCAACACGGTCACCCTGCCCCGCTCGGCCTATCTGTACCAGCGCCGCGACTGGCCCGGCCTGCGTCGCCTTAAGCGGCGCGCTTTAGGCTACGGCTTATTGCTCCTGGGCCCGGCCGGGATGGCCTGTATGCTCGCCCCGGAGGCGATCCTGGAGGCCCTCTACCGGGGCGCCTACACGGCTTCTGCCCCCATATTGCGCACGCTCGGCGCAGGTTTCCCGGCCGAGGTCTTCTA
The DNA here is from genome assembly GCA_025998875.1 of Bacteroidota bacterium. GTDB lineage: Bacteria > Bacteroidota > Rhodothermia > JANXDC01 > JANXDC01 > JANXDC01. Next base: position 368,524 of record AP024675.1, read on the forward strand.
TCTTGTGGGGCTCAACCTGCTCATGGGCATCGGACACGTGGCCCCGGTGTTCCGGGCCCAACTCATGCGCCTGGGTTTGAGCACGACGCTTTACCTAATCCTTATCCCCGCCTGGGGCGAGCGGGGAGCGGCTATGGCGAACGTGCTGGCCGCTTCGGCGGCCGCGCTGTATGTCCAGTGGATGCTGTATCGGATATGGACCGGTAGATGAGGGGCGGCCGCATCCTTTTGCAGTGGCCTCATCTGGGGCCCTATCACTGGATCCGCGTTCGGGCCGCGGCCGAACGGCTGCGTGTGCGCAACAGGAAGCTGTTCGTGCTGGAAACAGCGGCCCGAGAGGCGCGCTACCCCTGGTGGGGGGAGGCGGCTTCTGCCCCTGAGGGGGTAGAACACGTGCGCGCGTTTCCGGAGGCCACCTTCGAGGCGCTCTCCCCCTGGAAGATCCATCGGCGGCTCGAGGGCCTGCTTGAGGGACTCAATCCCGATGTCGTGGTGGTCAACGGCTACAGCCTGCCGGATGCGCGCGCCGTTCTGTACTGGGCTCGCCGTCGCAAGCGCAGGATCGTGTTGATGAGCGACTCCCGAGCCGAGGACCTGCCCCGCAGGCCGATCCGCGAGGCGCTTAAAGCCCTTCTTGTGCGCCTGGCCGACTCGGCCCTCGTGGCCGGAACCCCCCAGGCGGATTACCTGCGCAGGCTCGGCCTGTCAGCCTCGCAGATCCGCTGCGGTCTAAATGTGGTCGATAACGCCTTCTTCGCCGAGGGGGTCCGAAAACTCCGGGCTGCACAGACCGACCTGCCCGGACTGGAAGACCGGCGACCGTTTTTCCTGGCCGTCGGACGATTGCTTGGACGCAAAGGCTACCGGGAGCTGTTGCGTGCATATGCGCGTTACCGGGAAGAGGTCGGCGAACCCTGGAGGCTCATCCTCGTCGGCGATGGGCCTCTGCGGGGCGAACTGGAATCGATGGCCTCCCCGCTGAGACCGGATGTCGTGCTGGCCGGAGCGCGCTCGGGTCCGGAGCTATTGGCCTATTACGCCCGAGCGGGGGCCTTTGTGCATCCCGCCCTGCAGGAGCAGTGGGGACTTGTGGTCAACGAGGCCATGGCCTGTGGACTACCCGTGCTCGTCTCCCGGCAGTCCGGCTGCTGCTGGGATCTGGTCGAGGAGGGCGGCAACGGGGCCACGTTCGATGCGCACAATACCGAGGAGCTGGCCGAACGGCTACGCTGGATGAGCGATCCCGCTACGGACCGCCGGGCCCTGGGACGCCGATCGGAGGAGATCATCCGCCAGTGGGGCCCGGAGCGCTTCGGTCGCGCCCTTGAGGAGGCCATCGAGCTCAGCCTGGCCCGGCCTCCCCGGCCTTTTCCGATCCCCGCTCGGCTTCTGCTCCTGGCCCTGCAGCGGCTGGCCCGGCGGGTAACGGCCTTTCACCAGTTGGAAGAGCTGTAGATGCGGTGGCTGTTGCTTGGCAAAACCCCGCCGCCCCTTGATGGGCAGGCCATTGTCACCCACCGGCTCATCGAGCTCCTCAAGCCCGAGGTGGACTTCATTGTGGTGCGCTCCTCCCCCCGCGGTCCGGGAGTGCGACCGGCTAACCGGTTCGGGCTGGGCCGATCGATCGAAGTGCTCCGCTACCTGGCCGAGGCCCGGCGGACCATCCACTACCACCGCAACGCCCCCATTCTGTACGCCAACTTCTCCGGAACCCCCCTGGGACACCTCCGAGATGTGCTCACCTTCCTGGTGGCCATTCCGCCCGAACGGATGGTCGTGGTATGGCCCCACAACGCGATCGGCCGCCTCCTGGGCAACCCGATCGGGAGGCGCTCGGTGCGGCTCCTAAGCCGGCGTACTACCCACTGGGTGGCGCTCAACCACTACCTCATCCAAGAGCTGCGGGACCTGCCGCTGCGCACAGAACAGCTGACGATCATCCCCAACCCCATAGAGGCGGCGCTCATCCCGACAGAGAGGGAGATATCGGCCAAGCTGGCAGATGCCGACCCGGTACGGATGCTGCGCCTGCTCTTCGTCGGCCATCTGATCGCGGAAAAGGGATTTCCCACCGCACTCCTTGTGCTGGAGCACCTTTCGGCGTCCGGTATCCCGGCGCAGCTTACCTGCGTGGGCACCTGGCCTTCGGAGGCGGAGGCCCGGCGATGGGCCCAGTGGGTCCGGAGACGAGGTCTACAGGATCGGGTCTGCTTCAGGGGCCCTGTCCAGGACCGCGAACAGCTGCGGGCACTGTACCTGGAGCATCACGTGCTCCTGTTCCCCACCCGCTATCCGTGGGAGCTGCAACCGCTGGTCGTCCTCGAGGCCCTGGCCGCGGCATGTCCGGTTATAAGTACGCCCCGAGGCGGGATTCCGGAACTCATCCTGTCCGGTGAGCACGGCGCTCTGGTGGATCCCGAGAACCTGCCCGACCTTATACGGGCCACCGAGGCATACCGGGATCCGGACTTCTGGCGGGCCCAGGCCCGAAACGCGCGCCGATACTTCGAGACGCATTTCCACCCGGATCAGATCCGGCGCAGGTGGCTGGAGCTGCTGCGCGGGCTTGTAACATTCTCCTGACCAATCTTGCCTCTCACCCAAGCAGGATGTAGTCTTATTGCGCATTTGCAAGGAGGGTCGACGGATGCGCAAAGGCTGGCTATGGAGCGTGCCGGTGCTGCTGCTGGCCCTGGCGGCCGTGGCGCAAGCGCCCCGCAAGCTCACCCTGGATCTGTACCTGGAGTACGAGACCGTCTCCGATCCGCGGATCTCCCCCGACGGCAACTCGATCCTGTTTACCCGACAGTGGATCGACAAGCTCAACGACCGCCGCGTAAACGATCTGTGGATCATGAACGCCGACGGCACCCGGATGCGCTTTCTGGTGCGGGGTTCGGGGGCGCGCTGGTCACCGGACGGCACGCGCATCGCCTATCTGGCCCAGGGCGAAGGGCGCGGCACGCAGATCTTCGTCCGCTACATGGACCCCGAAGGGGCCACCTTGCAGGTCACACGCGTGGATCGCACTCCTTCGAACCTGACCTGGTCTCCGGACGGCCGATATCTGGCCTTTACTATGCTTGTGCCCCGACGCACAAACTGGCCCATCAAACTGCCCCCCAGACCCGAAGGGGCGCGCTGGACCGAAGAGCCCCGGATCGTGGAAGAGCTGGTCTACCGGCGAGACGGGATCGGCTTTCTGGAGCCCGGCTACACGCACATCTTCCTTGTGCCGGCCACGGGCGGTACACCCCGACAGATCACCTCCGGGGACTGGCATCACGGTCAGGGAGGTATCTCCTGGACCCCGGACGGCCGGGAGATCCTCTTCTCTTCCCTGCGGGAACCGGAGGCCGAATACGCCTGGCGGGAATCGGAGATCTACGCGGTAAACGTAGAAACGGGCGCCATCCGACAGCTCACGCGCCGGAAAGGCCCGGACTACAACCCGGTCGTCTCTCCGAACGGTCGCTACGTCGCTTACCTGGGATATGATTGGACGGATGACACCTGGGTTGATGCCCGGCTTTATGTCATGGATATCGACGGATCCAACGTGCGGGAGCTGACCGCCTCCCTGGATCGCACCCCCCAGAACCTGATATGGGCGCCAGATAACTCCGGGATCTATTTCACCGTCGACGATCGAGGCACACGCAACCTATACTTTGTCTCCCTGCGCGGGGAGATCCGCCAGATCACGCGCGGCACGCACATGCTGACCGTGACAGACATGCACCCCTCCGGCTGGTTTGTCGGCGTCTATACGAGCTACCATCGTCCCCCGGATGTGGTGCGTTTTGCTCTGCGTCAGCCCGAGATCCAATTCCTGACCGCCGTCAACGAAGACATCCTGCAGGGCATCCAACTCGGAGAGGTCGAGGAAATCTGGTATACCTCCACCGACAACTTCCGCATCCAGGGTTGGATCATCAAACCCCCGGACTTCGATCCCGGGAAAAAATATCCGCTCATTCTCGTCATCCACGGGGGTCCACATGCCATGTACTCGGTGGCCTTCAACTTCGCCTGGCAGCTGCATGCGGCGGAGGGTTACGTGGTGCTCTACACCAATCCACGCGGCTCTACGGGATACGGATCGGCCTTCGGCAACGCGATCAAATACGCCTATCCGGGCAAAGACTACGACGATCTGATGCACGGGGTCGATGAGGTGATCCGACGCGGCTATATCGACGAACAGAACCTCTTCGTCTACGGGGGATCCGGAGGCGGCGTGCTCACCTCCTGGATTATCGGCCATACGGATCGGTTCGCCGCCGCCGCCGTGCTCTATCCGGTCACGAACTGGCTCTCTTTCGTGGGGACCACAGACGGGGTATCCTGGTACCGCAACTTCCAGAAGCTGCCCTGGGAGGATCCTTCTGAACACCTGCGACGCTCGCCCCTCATGTACGTAGGCAACGTCAAGACACCCACCTTGCTCATGACCGGCGTCAACGACCTGCGCACCCCCATCTCGCAGACGGAGGAGTACTATCAGGCGCTCAAACTGCGCAAAGTGCCCACCGCCATGATCCGGTTCAACGAGGAATTTCACGGCACGGGCTCCAAACCCTCAAACTGGCTGCGCACACAGGCCTATCTGCACTACTGGTTTCAGAAATGGGCTCGCAAGGGGGCATCGGCCCCGAGCTCGAGCAGATGAGGGGACAGGAAGAGCGCGTCCCGGCGGGGCGGCTTTTCTCCGCCCCGCCTTTTTATTTTTTTCGTAACCCGGACTGAGAAGGACGCGTAGATGCCGTCTGGTCAAGCAAGGGATTCGGAGGACGCCATGCGCGAGCTGCTCTTTGCCGGTGCCCTGGCCGTGGGCCTTCAGACGGGCGCCCTGGCCCAGAACGCCCCAGAGGGATTCACCTTCGTTCGCGAATCCGGGGGCATCCGGGAATACCGGCTCAACGCCAATGACCTGCAGGTCCTGCTGCTGGAGGACCATTCCGCTCCCGTAGTCTGCTTTATGATCACCTACCGGGTGGGCTCCCGCAACGAGGCTCCAGGATATACCGGGGCCACGCATCTGCTGGAACACCTGATGTTCAAAGGCACCCCCACATTCAACAAACAGAAGGGCACGGCCATCCCGGTCGTGCTCCAGAACGCGGGGGCGATGATGAACGCGACCACCTGGAACGACCGAACAAACTACTTTGCCGTTCTGCCCAGCGACCGCCTGGAGCTGGCCGTGCACCTGGAGGCGGATCGGATGCGCAACGCCTTCCTCTCCGAGGAAGATCGGCGCTCGGAGATGACCGTGGTGCGCAATGAGTTCGAGCGAGGCGAGAACTCCCCCCTTCAGGCCCTCTCGAAAGCGGTCTGGGCCACGGCCTACTGGGCGCATCCGTACCACCATCCCACCATCGGCTGGCGTTCGGATATTGAAAATGTGCCCATCGAGCGCCTGCGGTGGTTCTACGACACCTACTACTGGCCCAACAACGCCACGGTGACCGTGATCGGGGACTTTCGCCCCGAGGAAGCGCTTGCCCTCATCCGACGATACTTTGAGCCCATCCCCCGCGCGCCCCACGCCTTCCCGGACGTCTACACCACCGAGCCCCCCCAGCAGGGGCCCCGGCGCGTAACTATTAAGCGCAGCGGCCAGCTGGGAGCGGTACTGATCGGGCACAAATCCCCGCGCGGCCTGGACCGCGACACCGACGCGCTGGAGGTGCTGGCCACCCTGCTTTCGGAAGGCAAAAGCAGCCGACTCTACAAGGCGCTCGTGGATCAAAACCTGGCCTCGGCGGTATCGAGCAACGTTTCCCGGTTTCGCGACCCGGGCCTGTTTACCACCTTCGTCTCCCTGGTCCCCGGCGTGGAACACAGCCGCGTAGAAGAGGTGGTCCTGGCCGAATACGCCCGGATCGCCCGCGAAGGGGTCTCAGAAGAAGAACTGGCACGAGCCAAGGCGCAGTTGCGCGCGCAATATATTTTCGGCCGTGACGGGGCCTTTGCCATCGCCAGCCAGCTCAACGAGGCCATCGCCATGGGCGACTGGACCTTCTACACCACCTACCTGGATCGCATCCAGGCCGTCACGGCTGAGGATGTACAACGCGTGGCGGCGCGCTATCTGGTCGAAGATCAGATGACGGTCGGCTACTACGTGCCGATCCCGGGCCGCATGGCGCAGCTCGGGTCCGGCTCCGATGGATCCCTCGCTCCCCGCTACGGTCCCTGGTACCTGCTAGATCCTGCAGAAGCCTCGCAATCCGTCTCCCCGGCTGCTTCCACCAGCTGGGCGCGCCGGGTGCGCATCCGCCAGATCGGCCCCATCAAGCTGATCACGCTGCGCACCAACCTGGAGGGGGTCGTCACCCTGCGGGGCAGCTTCGAGGGAGGGGGATCGGCCTACGCCGATCCTGCCGTGCTGGCCAACCTTACCGTGCAGATGCTCGATAAGGGCACGCGGCGGCGGGACAAGTTTCAGATCGCCGAGGAACTCGAGCGACGCGGCGCCCAGCTCTCCTTTTTCGCCGGTACGTTCCGGGCCGGGTTCAGCGCCCGCTGCCTCAAGGAGGATCTGCAGACCGTGCTCGAGCTGCTGGCCGAACAACTGCGAGAGCCCGCCTTTGAGGAGACGGAGTTCCAGAAGGTCAAACTCCAGGCCTTGGCCGGCCTCCGACGTGCCCTGGAGTCCACCTCGGCCGTGGCGCGCAACACCCTGCTGAGGCAACTCTACGGGCCAGAGCATCCAAACTATGAACCCGACCTGCAGGAGCAGATCCGCCTTCTGGAAACGGTACGGCTGGAAGACGTCAAACGCTTCTACGAGACCCACTATGGCCCTCAGCGGATGATCCTTGTGGCCGTTGGCGACGTGGACGAACAGGCCCTGGCCGAGGCCGTGCGCCGGCTCCTTGGCGACTGGCCGAGCAAAAACGTGCGGGCCCGCTTCTCCGGTCTGGCCCGATCCGATCACCCTTCCGGCCCTATCGTCCGCTATATGGCCGACAAAGCCAACGTGGATGTCTACCTGGGCCACAGCCTGCCGCTTAAGCGCACCGATGCCGACTACCTGCCCGCCTTTGTGGGCAATTTCATCCTCGGAGGGAATTTCTCCGCCCGACTCATGCAGACTGTGCGCGATTCCCTAGGACTCACCTACGGCATCGGCTCCTCCCTGGTGGGACTTACCCCATGGACCCAAGGGCACTGGCAGATCACCGTCACCCTGGCCCCAGAAAACACAGACCGAGGTCTTGAGGCCACCCTGGAACAGCTGCGCCGTTTTGTCGAAAGAGGCGTGAGCCCAGAAGAGGTGGAGGCCAAAAAGAACACCCTGATCGGAAACTTCAAAGTGAGCCTGGCCACCTCGGCTGGTATAGCGAACACGATCCTCAGCTACGAGGAAATAGGGCTGGGTGTGGCCTATCTGGATCGATATCCACAGGAACTGGAACGCATCAACGCACAACAGGTAAACGAAGCGATTCGAAAATACTTTCATCCGAATAGGCTGCTGATCGTGATAGCGGGCACAGTGGAAGAAAAGAAAACAGAGGCCATCCCGCTTCCTCGACAGTAAAGCATAGGCTTTCCGCAAAAGCCCGGCTTCTGCCGGGCTTTTTTGCTTGCCTAGCTTCGAACATTTTTTTAATTTGCTACACACCTTGAAGGAGGAGAAAAAATATGCAGATCGAAGGTCGTATTGCTCGATCGCAAATTCCCATGACGCGCGCCTCAAGGATATCCAAGTACGTGGAAATCCTCCAAGCACTAAAACAGCTCAACGCAGATGAGGCGCTCATGATAGATGTTTCTGATGAGCGCAATCCCCGCTCAGCAGCACAACGCATCGCAAGCACGGTCAGGAGATACGCAAAAGGCGAGATCACCGGCAAAATCAAAAGCCGGTTCGACGCCAACCGGAAAAAAGTATACCTGTGGATCCAGAGCTGATACGGCAACCTTACTTACCCCAGAAGCCCTGCTCCATCGCAACCCGACCGGAGCGCGCGGATTCGGGGGCGGCCTAGATATGCTCCGCAGAACACCCTGGCTTACCCACCGCGCGCTCCGGCCCTTCGCCCGTCGGTAGCCGATCCCCCAGACAGGCGATCAGCGGAAAACCTTGACAAGGCGTGATCGGGTTGGTATATTGGAAACGCCAGATACGATTTTAGTTTCTATGGTAGACTCCCCTTCCGCATCCCCAACCCTGGCCCGCATCCTGCAGGCCGCGCGAAGACGCTTCTTCCGCGAGGGGTTTGCCCGCGTGACCATGGATGAGTTCGCGCGCGAGCTGGGCATGAGCAAGAAAACCCTCTACCAGCACTTTCCCACCAAAGCCGCTCTGGTTGCGGCCCTCATGCAATCGTTCCGCGAAGAAATGGCCTCTGCGCTGACCCGGATCGCAAGCGATCCTGCGCTATCGCTTCCGGAACGTATCGCGCGCACCTTCGCCGAGGCATCGCACAAGTTGCGGCAGATCGAGCGGCCGTTTCTGCAAGACCTGGCCCGCTTTCTTCCCGACGTCTGGGCCGAAACCGAACGCTTCCGCTCCGAAACGATCGCGCGCCTGCTGGGCGGCGCGCTCCGAGAAGGCCAGGCGGCCGGATTCATCCGGACCGACGTGCCCGTGGAAATCATGCTCCGGAGCTTCCAGGCCGTGGCCGAACGCCTGGTGACGCCTTCGGCACTCATGGAACTGCCCTACACGCTCCCGGAAATGATCCGCCTGGTGATCCGGCTCCTGTTCGAAGGGATGCTGACCGACGCCGCGCGCGGCGACTTCCGAAAAGCCCTCGAGGCTCTCGATTCCCCCGTGCACGCACCGATATAAGGCACCACCATGCGCACGCTGTTCGCTTACCTACTGCTATCGGGCTCTCTCCTGCTCGGATGCCGGAACACCCATACCGACGTGCTCGAAGTCTCCGGCACCATCGAGGCCACCGAAATCCAGCTGGCCGCCCGCACGACCGGTGAGATCATGCGGTTTTTCGTGGACGAAGGCGACCGCGTCGCACGCGGCCAGCCGCTGGTGTGCCAGGACACCACGCAGCTTGCGCTGCAGCTCCGCCAGGCCGAGGCCGATGTGGCGGCCGCCCGTGCCAACCTGGCGCTGCTGGAGGCCGGCGCCCGGTCCGAAGACCTCGAGCAGGCCGAAGCCCGGCTCCAGCAGGCAGAAACGCGCCTGGAACAGGCCCGCCGCGATGCGGCCCGCCTCGAAGCGCTCCACACGCAGGGCAGCGCCACCGATCGCCAGCTCGAAGACGCCCGACTCCAGCTCCGACTCGCCGAAGCCGAATACCGGGCCGCTCGAGCCCAGCTCGAAAAGCTCCGGAACCTGGCCCGCCCCGAAGAGCTGGCCATGGCGCGCGCTCGCCTCGCCCAGGCCATAGCCCGGCGCGATCTGCTCCGCCGCCAGCTCGAGGACGCCTGTCTCGAGGCGCCGATCGACGGGATCGTCAGCCGCCGCGTGGCCGATGCGGGCGAGCTGGCCGCCCCCGGTTCGGTGCTGCTCGTGCTCGTCCGGCTCGACACGGTCTACGTGCAGCTCTACATCCCCGAGCCGCTGATCGGCGCCGTGCAGTACGGCCAGCCCGTCACGGTGCGCGTCGATACCTGGCCCGACCGCACCTTCGAGGGCCGCGTCACCTACATCTCGCCCGAGGCCGAATTCACCCCCCGCAACGTGCAGACGAAGGAAGACCGCACACGGCTGGTTTTTCGCATCAAGGTGACGCTGCCGAACCCGGAAGGGCTGCTCAAACCCGGCATGCCCGCCGACGCCACCCTACAACCCGGCGCCTGAGCCATGACGCCCCCGATCGAGCTACGCGCCGTCACGAAACGCTTCGGGCCGATCACGGCCCTGGCCGGCGTGTCGCTGTCGGTCAGCGAAGGCGAGATGTTCGGGCTCGTCGGACCCGACGGCGCCGGCAAGACCACGCTGCTGCGCCTGGTGGCCGGCATCGCCCGGGCCGACGAGGGCGTCGTGCGCGTGCTCGGCCATGACCTGACCACCGAAGCCCGGCGCATTCGCCCGTTTATCGGCTACATGGCCCAGCGGTTTTCGCTCTACGGCGACCTGACCGTCGAGGAAAATCTTCGCTTTTTCGCGCGCCTGCACGGCACTGGTACCGACCGGGCCTGGCAGGAGCGCCTGCTGGAGATGACCGGCCTGGCCCCGTTCCGCACCCGGCTGGCCGACTACCTTTCGGGCGGTATGAAGCAGAAGCTGGCGCTCATCTGCACGCTCGTCTACCGTCCGCGGCTGCTGCTGCTCGACGAACCCACCACGGGCGTCGATCCCGTCGCCCGGCGCCAGTTCTGGGAGCTGCTCGTGGAGTTTCAGCAGGAAGGGCTGACGATCGTGCTGGCCACGCCCTATCTGGACGAAGCCGAGCGCTGCCGCCGCGTGGCCCTGCTCCACGAGGGTCACATCCTGGCGCTCAACACGCCCGAAGCGCTCCGGGCGTCGCTCCCCGGCTGTTTGTTCGAGCTAACGGCCACGCCCGTGCGCGAGGCGGCCCGCCGGCTTCGCACCTGGCTTGAGCCGCACCGCGTACAGCTCATCGGCAACCGCATCCACCTGCTGCTCGACCGCGACGACGAGCTGGCGCCTCTGCTCGGCCGTCTCGAAGTCGACGGTATCATTCGGGTGCACGACTGCCAGCCCATCGCGCCCACGCTGGAGAACGTCTTCCTCGCCTACCTGACCGAACAGACCATACCATCAAAGCAAATCGACGATGTACGATGAGGAGTAAGACGGCATCCTGGATGATGTTGCGCTACCTGCCCGGACTGTTGCTATGCCTCACTCGGGCGCTCACGCTGCAAGCGCAACCCGTCTCTTTGACTCTGGCCGAAGCGGTCCAACGCGGACTTCAGACGCATCCCGACCTGGCCGCTGCCGAAGCGGCCGTCGCGGCCGCCCGGGCCCGCCTCGGTCAGGCCCGCGCGGCCTTCCAGCCCCGGCTGCAGTTTTCGGCTGGCTATCAGCGGCTGAGCGAGATCACGCCGTTTGCCATCCCGATGCCGCTGCCGGGTGCCGAGCCGATCGAGATCACGCCCAACATTCCGAATCAGTATCAACTGCAGCTTTCGCTGCAGCAGCCGTTGTTTCAGGGCGGGCGGCTGCGGGCCCAGCTCGAGACGGCGCGTCAGGAAGCGGCGGCGGCCGTTGCCGAGCAGCACGCCCGGCGCGAGGCGCTCGCCTACCGCATCGCCACGGCCTACTGGCAGCACGTGGAGGCCGAAGCGCTGGCCCGTGCCGCCGAGGAGAACGTCCGGCGTCTGGAAGCACACCTCGAGGATGCCCGTAACCGGCAGGCGCAGGGGCTTCTGCTTGAAAGCGAAGTACTCGACGTGGAGGTGGCGCTGGAGCAGGCCCGGCTCGAAGCGCTCCGGCAGCGGCAGACGGCCCAACTCACCGCCATCATGCTGAGCAGTCTGGTGGGCCTGCCGCCGGACACGCCGCTGGCGCTGTCCGACCGGCCCGACACCGCTGCGCGGCCGGTGCCGCCGCTCGACAGCCTGCGTGCACTGGCCCTGCGCCGGCGGCCCGATCTGGCCGCACTCCGGCACACCATCGCCCGCGCCGATGCGCTGCGGTCCATGGCCCGGGCCGGCTGGTGGCCGCAGGTGGCGCTCGTCGGGCGCTACCTCTACGCCCGACCCAATCCGCGCCTCATTCCGCTACAGGATCGTTTCGAAGGGACCTGGGAGGTCGGGCTGTCGCTGACGCTCGATCTGTGGAACGGCCTGCGCACGCACCATCAGGTGGCCGAGGCCACGGCATTGCGCCGTCGGGCCGAAGCGCAGGAGGCCGCCATACTTCGCGCACTGGAGCTCGAGCTGGCGCAGGCGCGGCTCGGCGTCGAGCAGGCCTACGAGCGACTGCAACTGGCCCGGCTGGTGGTCCGTCAGGCCGAAGCCCGCTACGCGCTCGTGCGCGATCAGTTCGCCCAGGGACTGCGCACCAGCCGCGACTTGCTCGATGCCGAAACGGCCTTGGCGCAGGCCCGCGCCCGGGAGATTCAGGCCCGGACGGCCTGCGCACTCGCCTGGCTGGCGCTGGAGCAGGCCACCGGTACGCTGACCGAACACCTGCCATGAGCACACCCGCCATCGAGGTACGCGACCTGACGCGCCGCTTCGGTAGCTTTACGGCCGTCGACCACGTGACATTTCAAGTGGAAGCCGGCGAGATTTTCGGCTTTCTGGGCGCCAATGGCGCCGGTAAGTCGACCACCATTCGCATGCTCTGCGGCCTGCTGCCGCCCTCGGAGGGCACAGCCCGCGTGGCCGGATTCGACGTAGCCCGCGAGCCCTACCGCGTGCGCCAGGCCATCGGCTACATGGCCCAGAAGTTCTCGCTCTACGAGGATCTGACCGGCCTGGAGAACCTGTACTTTTTCGGAACCGCCTACGGACTGACGGGCCGCCGACTCGAAGCCCGCATCCGCGAGGTTACGGCCCGCGTGGGCCTGAACGGACAGGAACGCCGTCTGGTGCGCGAGCTGCCCACCGGCTGGCGTCAGCGGCTGGCGCTGGCCGGTGCGCTGCTGCACGAACCGGCTGTGGTATTTCTGGACGAGCCCACCAGCGGCGTCGATCCGCTGGCCCGGCGTCGCTTCTGGGACCTGATCGCCGAGCTGGCCGCCGCGGGCACCACAGTGTTCGTCACCACGCACTACCTGGACGAGGCCGAGTACTGCAACCGGCTGGGCCTCATCCAGAGTGGCCGTCTCATCGCGCTGGGCGCACCCGAGGCGCTGAAGGCGCGCTACCTGACCCGCCCGCTGTACGAACTGGAAGCCACGCCGCTACGTGCCGCCCTGGAAACGCTGCGCCGGATGCCTGAAGTGTTCGAGGCGGATCCCTTCGGCAGTCGCATTCACGTGACTCTGCAGGATCGTTCCTTTGACCCCGACGTGCTCGTACGTCGCCTGCGCGAGGCGGGGCTGGCGGTCGCCGGCATCCGTCCCATCGTCCCCACGCTCGAAGACGTGTTTCTGCACTTGATCGAACATCCGCCCACCGAAACCTGATCCGGCCATGGCTGCGCTGCGTCTGATCGCGACGCTGTTCGTCAAAGAATTCACCCAGATCCGGCGCGATCCGCTCTCGCTGGGCATGCTCATCGCGCTGCCGGCCTTTCTGCTGATTCTGTTCGGCTACGCGCTCACGTTCGACGTGCGCCACCTGGCGCTGGGCGTGTGCGACCAGGACCAGTCGGCGGCCAGCCGCGAGCTCATCCGGCGCTTTGCCATCACCGAATACTTCGACCTGAAACGCCAGGTGGACGATCCGCGGGCGCTCACGCGGCTCATCGATCACGAGGTGATCCGGGTGGGTCTGGTCATTCCGCCGGACTTCGAGGAGCGGCTCGAGGCGGGACGGCCGGCGCCGGTCCAGTTTCTGGTGGACGGCACGAACGCCACGATCGCCTCGGCTGTTACGGGCTACGCCGATGCCATCGTCCGGGCGTTCAGCAGTCAGGTGGTGCTGGAGCAGATGCTGCGCACCGGGCACCGTCCGCCGCTGGCGGCCGTCTCCGTCGAGGCCCGCATCTGGTACAACCCTGAGCTGGAAAGTGCCCGCTTCCTGCTGCCCGGTCTGATCGCCTTCCTGCTCATGGTAGCCACGGTGGTGGCCACGTCGCTTTCGGTCACGCGCGAGCGGGAACGTGGCACCATGGAGCAGCTCGTGCTGGCGCCACTGGAGCCTTACCAGCTCGTGCTGGGCAAGACGCTCCCCTATCTGCTCGTGGCGATCGGCTCGACCCTCTTGATCCTGCTCGTCGGACGCCTGCTCTTCGACGTGGAAGTGCGTGGCGACCTGCTCGTGCTGGCCTTTGTGGTGCTGGCCTACCTGCTGGCCGGTCTTGGTCAGGGATTGCTGATCTCGACCGTCGCGCCCAGCCAGCAGGTAGCCTTTCAGATCGCCATCATCAGCACGCTATTGCCCACGTTCATCCTCTCGGGTTTCGTTTTTCCCATTTACAACATGCCGCCGGTCATTCAGGCGCTCACCTATCTGGTGCCGGCTCGCTACTTCCTGGTGGCGCTGCGGGGCGTGATGCTGAAAGGAACCGGGCTGGCCGTCTTCTGGCCCGATGTGCTGCTGCTGTTGCTTTTTGCAGGGCTTATGCTCACGCTGAGCAGCATTCGCCTGCGCCGGCTGTTTCAACATCTGATGTGAGCCGCCATGGAACAGGTGCTCGCTTTTCTGCGGAAAGAGTTCCGCCAGTTGCGGCGCGATCCGCGCATGCTGTTTCTGCTGATCGTGCCGCCGATCGTGCAGCTCGTGCTGCTGGGCTACGCGGCCAACCTGGACGTGCGACACGTGCCGCTCGTCGTGTGCGATCCGGTGCCCTCGGCCACCAGCCGTGAGCTCGTCCAGCGGCTGGTAGCCAGCACCTACTTCGATCTTGTCGGCTACGAGCCCGACGCGCGGCGCGTCGGCGAATGGCTCGACCGCGGACAGGCCACCGTGGCGCTGGTCTTCCCGCCCGACTTCGGGAAGGATGTTGCGCAGGGCGCCACGGCCTCGGTACAGTTGCTGGTGGACGGTAGCGAGACGAACACGGCCACCGTCGCCCTGAGCTATGCGTCGCAGATCATCCAGCACGCGCTGGGTGCCGGGACCATCCCGGCGGGCGTGGTGCCCGAGCTACGCGTGTGGTTCAACCCGGCGCTCTCCAGCCGCTGGTTCATCATCCCCGGGCTGGTGGGTCTGCTGCTGACCGTGATGACCACGGTGCTGACGGCGCTGGCGCTGGTCAAAGAGAAAGAGACGGGCACGCTGGAGCAATTGCTGGTAACACCGCTGCGTCCGGCCACCGTGCTGCTGGGCAAGCTCGTGCCGTTTCTGCTGATCGGGCTACTGGACGTGCTGCTGGTGGTGCTGGTGGCGACGCTGTGGTTTCAGGTGCCGCTGCGCGGCAGCATTCCCTCTGCTGTTCGGCTGCGCGCTGCTTTTTCTGCTCAACACGCTGGGGCTCGGGCTGCTCATCTCCACGCTGAGCCGTACGCAGCAGCAGGCACTGATCGGTGCCGCCTTTTTCGCGCTCATGCCCATGATCATCCTTTCCGGCTTCGTCTTCCCCATCGAGAGCATGCCACCCGTGATCCAGGCCGTCACCTACATTGTGCCCCTGCGTTACTTTCTGACCATCGTGCGGGGCATTTTCCTGAAAGGCGTGGGCATCCCGGCGCTCTGGGAGGAGATGCTGGCGCTGCTTGTGCTGGGGCTGGTATTGTTCGGCCTGAGCGCCTGGCGTTTTCGGCGGCAGCTTCTCTGATGGGGCTCGGCTTTTTTAAAGCCCCCCCAAACAGGTATACAGGATCTCCCCTGAAGCCGCTCAGCTTTCCTCCGGGCCGGGCGGGATGATCATGGCCTGCAGAGCACGCCCGTCATGGTTGGAGACAGCCTGATAGAACACCCCCCTCCAGCGCCAGCTGAGCACATGCCGGCCGCCGAGCTCTTGGATGTAGAAGTCCTGATCACGCCGCAGGTGCGCCCAGACCTCGGGCTCAAGGTTGAGCTTATTGCCGTAGCGCTCGAAGCATTCCGGTGCGAAGACAAATACGTATATAGGCTGCTGGTTACGCCGATCCCGATAATGGAGCACGGGCACCTCTATGCCGGGCAGGTAGGGGCCGATCCAGACGCCCCGCAGCTCGGCGTGGCGGATTGGAGGAATACGGACATCCCATCCGGTCCGCTCCCAGATCACCTGCCAGGCCTGCTGGCGATCGGAAACGGGGATCCAGGGCAGTTGCTGGTTCAATGTGGTCCGGAAGTGCTGCAGGGTGAGTTCGCTCATCGTGCGAGCCGAGACGGGGTGTGGCCCTCGGGAAAGCAGATAGGCGACAAACAATCCCAGTCCGGCCACCACGGCGGCCATAGCCCAGGTGCGGCGCAGTACAGGGCTTCGCTTTCTAGCCGATCGCAGCTCGCCGATAGCATCCCGTATGCGGGCTTCCAGTTCCTCTGGAACCGGAACCGGAGCCCGTCTCTGAGCCAGATACTGCTTCTGGGCGCGCTCCAGCTCCAGCTCCAGGCGGCAGTTCCTGCATCCAGCAAGGTGTTCTTCGAGCAGGAGGCGCTCTTCCTCCTGGAGCATGCCGTCGACAAAAGCCGTGATCAGCTCCTGTGCCTGACGGCAGGTAAGGTCAGCCTGTGATGTCTGAGTCATCGACCCTGTACCCTCGCTGGCGTGCGTATTCAAGCAGGCGCAGACGCAGCAGTTTTCGGCCCCGATGCAGGCGGGAGCGCACCGTGCCGATGGGGATTTCCAGCATGTGCGCGATTTCCTCGTAGGTAAAACCTTCCAGGTCGCACAGGATCACCACCGTTCGGAAACTCAGCGGCAGGCTCTGCAGGGCCTCGGTGAGCTCGTCATCCAGCAGCTCACGATCCATCAACTTTTCCAGATCCGTCGTCTCGGCGAGCACCTCATCGCGCAGGCTGTAGTAGTAATCTTCGATCTCCTCGAACTGCACGGTTTCTGGGTCTCGTTTCCGACGGCGGTACCGGTTGATGAAGTTGTTCTTCAGGATGCGAAACAGCCAGGCTTTTGGGTTCGTTCCCGGCTCGTAGCGATCGATGAACCGATAGGCTTTCAGGTAGGTTTCCTGCACCAGATCGGCCGCATCCTCCCGATTATTCGTGAGCCGTAGGGCGAACCCGTAAAGAGAGGCCATATGGGGCAACAGTTCGAGTTCAAAGAGCTGCGCGGGTTCGCTGAGGTGCTGCTGCGGCTGGACCATATGGAGATGCGGCTTGTCTGTCCGGCCTATAGATACGAAACCGGACGGTTTGGCACAACCGCGCGACCCCGGCGTGGAATTATCCGGTGGCCGGGGGGAATCCGGCCTCTCTATATTTGGTTCGCGCACAGAGCAGGTTGGCATCATGCCTCGTATCGGGTTTGTGCTTCTGGTGGGCGTCCTTGTGGGTCTCGGCTGCAGCAAAACGCAGCGGGCAGAGGAAAAAGTTTCAGGCTCCGATCTACCCGGGCGCGTACTGGGTGAGGCGCTACCGGCATTCGGAGAACTCCGCTTTGGCATGTCCCTTTCGGAGTTCGAAAGTCGGTTTGCCGATGCCATATCGGAGCGTCAGGAAGGTCCTCTGCTCGATCGCATCCGCGAGGAGCTCACCCCCGAGTTGCGCGCCCAGCTGGAGGAGGCGCTCAAGCAAAAGGCGCCTCCCTCCCGGGTTACCCTTATCACCCCGCCGATTCCGGTCGAAGACAGCCGCTATTCGTATGCGGCCCGGTTGAGTCTGGACTTTGTGCAAAGCCGGCTGGCTCGGGTTCGGATGTTGGTTGATGCCCGAAACCAGACCGAAGCGCTGGCGATCGAGTATTTCTGGTTAGAACATCTGTCGCGGGTGCTTCGGCAACGTTTTGACCCCGAGGGGGTGCGTTTTACTCCTGCCACAACGGCCTACGGACTGTACCAGTGGGAGCTCCCGGAACGGCGGCGCGTGCTCCTGCAGGTCATGCCCCGTTCGGAGGGAAACCCCCCGTACGTGCGTTTGCTGCTGGAAGATCTTCAGCGAATTGACAGCCCATGAAAATCGCCCTCCTAGGTGCCGGCCAGATGGGCCGGGCGGTGTTGGCCGATCTGTTGCGCAATCCCGCGGTAACACAGGTCCGCGTCTTCGAAAACCACTCCGCCCACCTCAACGAGATCCGGGAGCGCTTCAGCGATGCCCGCCTGCTGTTGTACCGGGTAGATGTCCGGGATCGGCCGAGCCTGGAGCGACTACTGCGGGGGGTAAACGCGATCATCAGTTGCCTGCCCTATACGTTCAATCCCTCCATGGCCCGTCTGGCCGTGGAGTTGGGCATTTCCTTCTGCGATCTGGGAGGGAACGATAAGGCCGCCTCCGAGGAGCTGGCCCTGGCCCGGGAGGCACAGATGGCCGGAATATGGATCCTGCCCAACTGTGGTCTTGCCCCCGGGCTGACGAACATCCTGGTTATGCACGGCATGGAGCAGTTCGATGAGGTGGATACGATCTCCATTCGGGTAGGCAACCTCCCTCTGGAACCCCGTCCCCCGTTTTATTTCCAGCTCACCTTTTCCGGGGAGCGCTTGCTGGATGAGTACACGCAACCGGTGGAGATCATCCGCAACGGTCAGCTGTTCACCGTAGAGCCGCTGGAGGAGCTCGAATACGTCGATTTTCCCGAGCCCTTCGGGCGCCTAGAGGCTTTTCTTACCGCGGGAAGCCTTTCCACACTGCCCCGGATGCTGCTCGGCCGCGTGCATCATCTTGAATACAAAAGCCTGCGCTACCCCGGTCATCGGGATATGATGCGCGCGCTTTTTGCGCTTGGGCTGGCCGAGAACCGGCTCATCGATGTGCGCTCCACGCTCACCTACCGGGATCTGCTGTTGCGCCGACTGCAGAGGGCGCTGGCCTTTCGCGACCCCGACGCGGTGCTGGTACACATCCACCTTAGCGGCCGCCGGGGGGGACAGACCGCCAGTCTGCTCTACACACTTGTAGATCGCTACAGCGAGGCCGAAGGGCTCTCGGCCATGACGCGCGCTACGGCCTTCCCCATCTCCGTCATCGGCCAGATGCTGGCCATGGGCCAGATACCCGGATCCGGGGCCGCCCCGCCGGAACAGGTCGTGCCCCGCGAAGCCTTTCTGGAAGCCGTCCGGGAGCGGGGTCTGGAGATCGAAACCCGCTGGGAAATCCTCTCCGGCCCGAGCGGCGACTGAGCGGTCGATCACAAGTTTGCTACAACTCCCCACCGGGCTTTTCCTGTATCTTCCCGGGTCGGTTGTCGGCTAAAAAGGAGGATAGACCATGCCACGGCGCGGCTTGCTTTTCCTGCTCGTTCTCGGCCTGACGGGCCCGGCCATAGCCCAGAGCCGACTTACGATCGAAGGGATCATGGACGATCCCCGCTGGATGGGATCCTTTCCGCGCGATCCCTTCTGGTCCGAGGACGGGCGATGGCTGTATTTCTACTGGAATCCGGACGGCGCCCCGGGCGACTCCCTCTACAAGGTACCCCGTACGGGCGGCGAACAGCCCGTGAAGGTCAGCCCGGAGGAGCGTCGCCAGCTACCACCTCCCGGAGGGGTATACGACCGCAGCCGTGCCCGGAAGCTCTTTGTGCGCGATGGAGACCTCTTCCTCTACGATATCCGGGCCGGGCGCCTGCTGCGGCTGACTCAGACCGTGGAGCAGGAATCCAGTCCCCAGTTTCTCTTCGACGATCGGATCGCTTTTGTGCGGGACAACAACCTCTTCGAACTCGACCTGCGAACGGGTATGCTCAGACAGCGCACAGACTTCCGCACAGGGCAACCTCCCTCCACGCCCCGGCCGGACGAACAGCAACGGTGGTTGCGCCAGCAACAGCTGCAGCTCTTCGAGGTGCTGCGCCGACGTCAGCAACGCCGTCAGGAGGCCGAGCGCTGGCGGGAGCGGGAGCGACGCGCCGAGCACCCCCCTCGAACAATCTATCTGGGGCGCCGAAGTGTGCAGAACCTGACGATCTCTCCGGACGGCCGGTTTATTACCTTCCAGTACGTCACCCCTCCGGAGGACAACCGTCCCACACAGGTGCCCACCTATGTAACCGAAAGCGGCTACACGGACCAGCTTCGTGCCCGCCCCAAGGTGGGTTCTCCCCAACCCCGATACGAGTTCACCATCTACGATACGCACCGGGATACCATGCTCACCCTCAGACGAGAAACCATCCCGGGCATTTATGATCTGCCGGACTACGAACGAGAACGACGGCAGGCACGGGGGGATACAACAAGCCGCTATCGAGATCCCCGTCCGATTTTCGTGCACGGGCCCTTCTGGTCTCCGGATGGCCGGCGCGCGGTCGTCGTGGCCGTGGCGCAGGACAACAAGGACCGCTGGATTCTGGAACTATTTCCCGAAACGGCCACGGTGCGCCTGCTCGATCGCCAACGCGACGAGGCCTGGATCGGGGGACCGGGCATCGGAGGGCTGTTCAGCCCCGGCGTGATCGGCTGGCTTCCCGACAGCCGCCGGATCTACTTCCAGTCCGAAGAGACCGGCTACAGCCACCTCTACGTACTGGATCTGGAAACCGGCCAGAAGCGCGCCCTCACCTCCGGCCGATTCGAGGTATTCGATCCCTTTCTTTCTCGAGACGGGCGGTTTTTCTACTTCACCTCCAGCGAGGTGCATCCCGGCGAACGGCACTTCTACCGTGTTCCCGTCGAAGGGGGTCCGCGTCTGCAATTGACCAGCATGGCGGGCAACAACGAGGTGGTGCTCTCTCCAGATGAGGGCATGCTCGCCATCCGGCATTCGTACTCCAACCGGCCCTGGGAGTTGTTCCTTCAGGAAAACCGCCCCGGCGCCCGCCCGCGGCAGATCACCGATTCCCGAAGCGAGGCCTTCAAGGCCTATCCCTGGCGAGACCCGCAAATCGTCACCTTTCGAGCCAGGGATGGGGAGCTTGTCTACGCGCGGCTATACAGGCCCGAGCGCCCCAACGGGGCGGCCGTGCTCTTCGTGCACGGGGCCGGATATCTACAGAACGTCCACCGCTGGTGGAGCTCCTACTTCCGGGAGTATATGTTCCATAATTTCCTGGCCGATCACGGCTATACGGTGCTGGACGTGGACTACCGGGGCTCGGCCGGGTATGGACGCAACTGGCGCACAGGCATCTATCGGCACATGGGCGGCAAAGATCTGGAAGATTATGTCGATGCCGTGCAGTATCTGGTTCGCGAGCACGGTATCGATCCGAAGCGAGTCGGCATCTACGGAGGCTCCTACGGTGGCTTCTTGACGCTCATGGCCATGTTCACCCAGCCGGACGTCTTCGCCGCCGGAGCCGCCCTGCGGCCCGTAACGGACTGGGCCCATTACAATCACCCCTACACATCGAACATCCTCAACCTGCCCTATACGGACAGCCTGGCTTATGTGCGCAGCTCCCCCATCTACCATGCCGAGGGGCTTAAAGGGGCCCTGCTGATCTGCCACGGCATGGTGGACGTAAACGTGCACTTTCAGGACGTCGTGCGCCTGGTACAACGACTCATCGAACTACGCAAAGAAAACTGGGAGCTGGCCGTATACCCCGTTGAGGATCACGGCTTTGTGGAGCCAACCAGCTGGATGGACGAATACAAGCGGATCTTCAGGCTCTTTGAACGATACCTGCGCGGTCAACCGTAAACGCTTCGAGGCCGGATCGAAAAGCGGGCTCCTGGACGTCCAGGAGCCCGCTTCGTTATTCTACGGTCCCGTGTCCGGATGCCTCTTCGGAAGCCGGAGCCTGCGTCTGTACGTTCACCCCATGCCGATAGGTCAGCTCTCCGCCCAGCTCACCGGTCTGGTAAATCAGGTAGGCGAGCACAAGTCCCAGTATGGCCACCAGCCCCCGGACCCAGAGGGCATCCCATCGTCTCCAGCTCAACAACACCAGCACAACCGCCCAGAGCATACTGCCGATCCAGGCGCGCGTGCCCCATTCCTCGTGGGCCTCGATGGCCTCGTGCACCGCCTCGGTCATGCGTCCCGCCTCGGCGAAAGCGTGCTCGGCCTCCTCTCCGGTCTGTCGGGCCCCAAAGAGCGCCACCGATCCAGCTACAGCCAGCACGAGGGCGGCCGTCCGCAGCCAGGTCCGGTTCCAGATCAGCCAGGCCAGAGCAAACCCCACCGCCCCCATCATCCAGCCAATGGCCAGGTGAACGACCTTGGGGTGTAGCAGCGGAGAAATCTCCATGGAAAGTCCCTCCTTGCAGGTGACGGCGGGAAAAATAGGCAGGCCCAGAGAGGAGCGCAAACCTCCACAGATGAGCTTGAACGGTATCCCGGGCCTGGTTTTATTTGCGAGATGGGAGCCGTGACTCTATGGAGGCCTCTGGACCATGGCGCGGATTACTTACTACGGACATTCGGTGATCTGGCTCGAGGTGGCCGGATATCGGCTTCTGTTTGATCCCTTTATCACGGGCAATCCGCTCTGCCCCGTGCAACCGGAGGCGCTGCATCCGGACTACATCCTGCTGACTCACGCCCATGGCGATCACTGGGGGGATACGATCGCGATCGCCCGCCGCACAGGTGCCATGGTGATCGGCATCTGGGAGATCTACGACTACCTGCAGAAACAGGGGATCACAAATGCCCACCCCATGAACCTGGGAGGAAGGCGCCAATTTCCCTTTGGCCGGCTTACGATGACGATCGCCCACCACAGTTCCTCCTTTCCCGATGGCACCTACGGGGGGCATCCGGCCGGTTTTCTGCTCGAATCCGAGGGCAAGATCTTCTACAACGCCGGAGATACGGCCCTAAGCTATGAGATGCGCCTTCTGGGGGAGCGCTACCGAATCGATGTGGCCTTTCTTCCCGTGGGGGACAATTTCACGATGGGACCCGAGGACGCGCTCATTGCGGCCGAATGGCTCAAACCCCGACTCGTGGTGCCCATCCATTACAACACATTTCCCGTAATCGAGGTCGATATCGAGGCTTTCGCTCAGCAGCTGCGGGAAAAAGGCATCGAGGTGCGCCCGTTGCGGCCGGGCGAGGGATTTACGCTCTGAAAACAGGCAACCGACCACACCGCACTGCCGGGAGGTGTGGTATGCTCCGCATGGGGTTAGGGGCTCTGGCCTTTGCCGGGATCGCCTCGGCAGCTGCCGTGGCCCAGTCCCCAAATGTCCATGAGCCGTTTTATCGGGAGGAGACGGCCCGACGCCAGTTCTTCGATGCCCTGCTTGTGCGCGCCGACGTGGGCATTTCCTCCTCCCCATCGCCCTCCCGGCCCATGACGGGCACCGGGCTACAGACAGTCTCCCCCCTGTCGCTGGGGCTTCAGCTGGAAGGTCGCCTCTGGAGCCGCAGCTCCTGGGGGACGAGCTGGGATCTACTGCGCAGGCTACAGCTATCGACCCCGCTGCCCGACTGGATCTGGATCCGCTATTACTGGCGGGTGGAGGAAACCGATTACGCCCTGCGCGTTGCCTTCGACCCGATACCGGGCCAGAGCGGGTTCCGACGCGTGGACGTGGCCTTTCTGAGCAGCACGGACCTCTCCCCCCAGCTGGGCAGTGACTTCGCCATCGGCTTCCGCTCCCTGTCGGATCGCTACGGATATGCCCTGTTTTCGGACAGCACCTGGGCGCCCCTGAGCGGAGGCTTGGGGGGCGCGGAAGAACAGCGCAACGGCTCGATCGTGGAGATGGGCCGCGAAGTGCGTCTGCAACAGGTCTACCTGGCCTATCTGGACCCCGCCCGCAGCGCGCTGTTCGCCGGCTTGCAGGCTACCGCGGGCCATTATACGCTGCTGCGGCGGTATGCGAGGCCGGATTCGACCGCCCTGCCTGTACAGCAGGAACACCTGAGAGGCCTGCTCTGGCTCCGACTCGGGGGACGCTGGGCCCGCCCTGCCTGGAGCGTGGGGGGCTACGTGGCCATCCCCCTCTATCAGCACCCCGCCAGTCGGGTTTACGGACCCGAACTGGGTCTGCAGCTGCTGTGGCGATAGAAAACAGGAGCGGGCCGGTCAGGGCCCGCTCCTGGTGTCGTCTGTGTTCAGGGAGGAGGTTAAGAAGTGCACTTGCGTGCGTCGGGTTTTTCCCGATCGCACCCCCTTATACGTCCCCCCTTGCACGGCGGGTTCCCACTTCTTCAGGAAAACGGGCTCTTCACCGTTTTTTCACACACGCGGCAACCGGCACAGGCTGTGCATCGAGATCCCTCGTCGAAGTCCGGAAGCGCTGGCAGGCTCTTCCGAGACGTGTGCAGGCAAAAGTTGCCGGAACAGGGGGATCAAACTTTCCGATGGCGGAACGGGATTTCCAGGAGCGCACCGAGGAGCCCACTCCACGACGCCTGGAGAAGGCGCGGCAAGAGGGTCAGATCGCCCGCAGTATGGAGGTGAGCTCTGTGGCCGTGCTCCTAACCGCCCTGGGCGCACTGAGCTGGATGGGCTGGGGCCTGATGCGCGAACTCGCGCGCCTGACGCTGGAGGCCTATCAGCAGGTGGAAACCCCCTTTCTGGATGGGGGAGGCGCGCTCCTGCTGCTGCAGCGCTGGGGATGGAGGGGAATAGGCCTGCTGATGCCTTTTCTGCTTCTGGTCACGGCGGCCGCCTTGCTGGCGGGCTTGCTGCAAAGCGGGGTACAGATCAGCTTCAAGCCCCTGGAGCCGAAGTTATCCCGAATCAGCCCGGTTGCCGGTTTTCGGCGCCTGTTCTCCAGCCGGGGCCTCATGGAACTCCTCAAAAGCCTGCTCAAACTGGCGGTTCTGGCTCTCATTGGCTGGCTGTTCATCCGCAACCGGCTTGATACGCTCTTTCAGTTGCCTCTGCTCGGCCTGACCCAGATCGCCCAGATCAGCTGGAACTGGATGCTGGGGCTTCTGGGGCAGGCTCTGGTCGCTCTGGTTCTCCTGGCCGGTATGGATTACGCCTTTCAGCGGTGGAAACACCGCCGCGAGCTGCGCATGAGCCGCCAGGAGGTCAAAGACGAGTACCGCGAATTGGAAGGTCATCCGCAGATCAAGGCCCGGCTGCGTAGCCTGATGCGCCAACGACGCCGCAGGCGTCGTCTGGACCACGCCGTGCTGGCCGCCGATGTGGTGGTGACCAACCCCATCCACTACGCCGTGGCCCTGGCCTACGATCCGGATCGGCACCGGGCCCCGGTTGTGACGGCCAAGGGTATCCGAAAGATGGCCCTGCGCATTCGGGAGTTGGCCCAGCAGGCGGGCATTCCCATCGTGGAAGATCCCCCCACGGCGCGCACCCTGTACGCCGCCGTCGAGGAAGGGGCGGAAATCCCAGTAGCGCTCTACGAGGCCGTAGCCGAGATCCTGGCCCGCGTATACAGAGAACGCAACCGCAGACGATAACCCATGACCACACCGCAGAGCATAGCATCCGGGGCACCGGCGAGGCCGACCAACATGCGGGGGGAGGCGGCCATGGCCGCCGGTATCGTACTGATCCTGCTGGTCATGCTCATCCCCCTGCCCGCGTTCCTGCTTGATGTGCTGCTGGCGCTCAATATTTCCCTCTCCCTTCTCGTGCTCCTGGTAGCCTTCTACACCCGTCGGCCCCTGGAGTTTGCCATCTTCCCCACGCTCCTGCTCGTGCTCACGCTCTTTCGGCTGAGCCTGAATGTAGCCTCTACCCGGCTCATCCTCTCGGAGGCCTCTGCGGGGGCCATCATCCGGGCTTTCGGGCAATTCGTCGTGGGCGGCAATTACATCGTGGGGCTGATCATCTTCCTGGTGCTGGTGGTGATCAATTTCGTGGTCATCACCAAGGGCTCAGGCCGCATTGCCGAGGTGTCGGCCCGATTCACCCTCGATGCCCTGCCCGGCAAGCAGATGGCCATCGATGCGGACCTCAACGCCGGGCTCATCGACGACAGAGAGGCCCGCAGGCGAAGAGAGGAGATCGCCCGGGAATCGGACTTCTACGGGGCCATGGATGGTGCAAGCAAGTTCGTGCGTGGCGACGCCATCGCGGGGCTTGTGATCACGGGAATCAACATCTTCGGCGGGCTGGCCATCGGCACCCTGCAGATGGGCATGCCGCTGGGGGAGGCCGCCTCCACATACCTTATCCTCACCGTGGGCGACGGGCTCGTATCCCAGATCCCCGCCCTGCTCATCTCCACGGCCGCCGGTATCATCGTCGCCCGCGCGGCGTCGGAGTCCAATCTGGCGGCGGATTTCTCCCACCAGCTTTTCGGACACCCGCGCGTGCTCCTGATAACGGCGGCTTTTCTGCTGCTCTTCGGCCTGATTCCAGGCCTCCCCATGATCCCCTTCTGGACGCTGGCCGTTGTGCTCTTCGTCGCCTCTCGCTGGAGCCAGCGGGCCATAGAAGAAGCTCACGCCCGCCAGGAACAGGAAGCCGCGCGCGAGCTGGAAGCGGCCACGAAAGCCCGCACCGAGGACCGCCCCCAGGATTACGTACTGGTCGACCCGCTGGAACTGGAAATCGGCTATAACCTTATTCCCCTCGTCGATCCTCAGCAGAAAGGGGACCTGCTCAACCGGATCACCATGCTGCGCAAGCAGCTGGCCATGGAGCTTGGCATTGTGATCCCACCGGTGCGGATCCGGGACAATGTACAACTGGAAGCCAACCAGTACGTGATCAAACTCCGGGGCAATCCGATCGGGCAGGGCGAGGTATTGCCCGGCTACTACCTGACCCTGCTTCCCGAAGAGATGGCCGCCTCAGGTGAGCTACCCGTGCAGGGCATTCGCACCACGGATCCCTCCTTCGGATTGCCCGCACTCTGGATCAACGAACGGCATCGGGAGGAAGCGGAGGCCCAGGGGCTGACCACGGTCGAAGCCTCCGCCGTGATCACCACCCACCTGCTTGAGGTGTTGCGGCGCAACGCCTACAAACTGCTCGATCGCCAGGAGGTCAAAAAACTCCTCGACGGTGTCCGGGAGGTCATGCCCGCGCTGGTCGATGAGCTCGTACCCAACCTGCTCTCCGTGGGGGATATCCAGAAGGTGCTCAAGCGCCTGTTGCGCGAAAAGGTCCCCATCCGGGACATGGTCACGATCCTGGAGACGCTGGCTGATTACGCGCCAAACACCAAAAACGTGGATGTGCTGACGGAATACGTACGCGCCGCACTGGCCCCCACGATCACGCGTCAGTATCGGGACGAATTCGGGGAGGTCAAGTGTATCGCGCTCGAGCCGGCTCTGGAGGCCCAGCTTATGGAACACGCCCAGAAGGGCATCCTCAATCCCAACACGCTGGGCTTTTCTCCGGAGATCGTAGAGCGCATTTACACCTCGGCCTCGCGCGCCTTCCGCCGCATGATGGCCAACGGCCTGCAACCCATTGTGCTCACCTCCCCCGTACTGCGCCCGATCCTGTACCAGTTCCTCTCCCCGATCTGGCCGGATGTGGTGGTGCTCAGCTATAACGATCTGACCACGGATACGCAGATCAAACCCGTAGATAGGATTGGGCTCTCCGTATGACGCTACGCACCTTTACCGGCAACACGCTGAAAGAAGCCCTCGAAGCCGCCCGTCGAGCGCTGGGAGAAGACTTCTATCTGGTGGACTCGATCTCCCCGAAAACGCCGGGGGAGCCGGCTCGCGTAATTGTCATGATCGACGAGCAGCGGCCGGCCCGGCCACGAAATCCGGGATCGGGCACAAAAACGGACTTCCGTAGCCTGCTCTATCAGAGGCAGTCCAGCCTGACGTCGGCTTCGCGCACGCACTCCGCGCCTCGTCCGGAAGCCTCCCCCCCGGCCGCCGTCCGGCTGGGAACCGGAGCTTCCTCCGGCCCGGAAATAGTGCGCCCCTCGGGGGGGCTGGAGACCATCCAGCGCCGGCTGGAGCGGTTGGAGCGGCTGATCCGGGAGACACTCCTGGAGCCCCCCGTCGAGTTTGTCGACCTGCCTCTGTATCGGCAGCTCTTCGCCCAGGGGCTTCCTCCGGCGCTCATCCACGGATGGCTTCGGGAAGCGGTCTCCAGCGGTATCGATCCGCATCGGGATCCAGAGACCTTCACCTGGGAGGTGGCGCGGCGAATCCGGGACGGTCTGCCCACGGCCCCTGCCCGGCGTCCCCAGACGCACATCGTCTTTATAGGTCCAGCGGGAGTGGGCAAAACCTCCCTGATCGTCAAACTGGCCCGGCATCCAGGCTTTCTGGCCGGTCGCAAGATCGCCCTCCTTTCCCTGCACCCCCGAGATGGGGAGCCGGTCCACAACAGCCTGGAAGCCCTGGCCGAACGCTACCGGTTGCCCGTGCTCTGCGTCGACAGCCCGACCAAAATGCAGAAGGCCCTTGAACTGCTTGAAGGGTTCGATCACCTGCTCATCGACACCCCGCCTGTACCCCTGCGCGGGCCAGAAACCTTCCGAAGGCTGTGGCAGCTTGCCGAGCTCCTGGCCGGACTGGTGCCCATGGAGGTGCACTGGGTGCAGAATGCCACCTTGCATCCGCACTATGCCGACCCCGGCCTGTGGAGCCGCAGTCCGCTGCCGATCGATTTTATCGCGCTGACCCACCTCGAAGAGCTCGACCGCTTCGGCGCCCTTTACGCCATGCTCCGGAGTTGGAATCGACCCGTACGCTTTGCGAGCACGGGCCGAATGATCCCCGACCATTTGATGGCTTTCAGCCCGGCCTGGCTGGCAGAACAGCTACTGCAAACCCGCACTCCTCATATGGTCGCGCTTGCCGAGGCTTCGTAAGCCTGGAGGAAACCTATGATCGTCGCCATCACGAGCGGAAAAGGCGGAACCGGGAAAACCCTCATCGCCACCCACCTGGCCGAGGCATTGGCCCGCCTGGGACATCGCACCACTCTGGTGGATGCGGATCTGGACCTGGCCAACTGCGCGGTCCTGCTCAACGAAACCCCGCGCTGGACGCTGGAGGACTACCTGCTCGGCCGCTGTGGGCTCGAAGAACTCTTCCATGAAACCGAAGGGGGGTTTGCGCTTCTTTCCCCCTCCCGGGGTGCCCTCGCTTCCCCGCGAGAGGCCATGCTCGAGGTCCTCGACGGGGCGCTCTGGGAGGCACAGGCGCGCTCCGAATTCGTGCTTCTGGATACCCCTGCCGGACTAGAAGCACCGGTCCTCTGGGCCCTGGACCGAGCCCATCTGGCCCTCGTCGTGTTGCTGGGCGAACCTGCGGCCGTTTCGGACTCCTACAGGCTCATCAAACATGTCTGCGCTCTGGTGCCCGACTATCCGTTTGCGCTCATGGTCAACGGGGTTGATTCAGCAGAAGAGGCCGAACAGGTTGCCGCCCGTTTCGATGCCATCGTGGAGCGCTTCCTGGGTCGTTCGATCCCGTACATGGGTCACGTCCTCTACGATCCGGAACTACGCCAGGCCATACAGCGCCAGGAGGTGCTCCTGCGTCGGGCGCCCCAGAGCCCGAGCTCGCTTGGTTTCCACGCTCTGGCTGAACGACTGCTGCACTGGAGAGCCGAACTGCAGTCCAGAACCGAGGAGTTGCTGCTGGCAAAGGAGGCCTAGGGTATGTCCGCTACGGTCTGGTACAGCAGCCTGCTCATAGCCACCGGAGTGCTCCTGATCGGTCTGCTGGGAAACCGGCCCGTGGCCGATGTTGTCCTGATGGCTGGGATTGCGTTTCTGATCAGCTGGGGTCTGCTGGCCACCGGAGGGCTGCTTTACCAGTGGGTCCAGTGGGCGCACCGCCATCCCGACCTCCAGGGGGGCAGGACCAACTCGCCCTCCCCGCCCAGACAAAAGAAGGAAGAATCCGTAAACTCCACGGTATGAGCCCATGAACCTGGCGCGCCTGCAAGCGCTGGCCGAGGCCTACAGCCGCAACCGGGGCGATGAGGCCCTGCGAGAGGCGGTGATTCTGGCCGCTGTCCCGCTCGTACGCCGTATTGTGGGCAAGATCCCCGCCCCCGCACATCCGCTGGCGCAACCCGCCGATTTGGAGAGCGCCGGTATTATAGGCCTGCTACAGGCCATAGAGACCTATGATCCGGCAAGCAGCACAGCCCAATTTCACACCTTTGCCTACCAGCGCATTCGGGGGCAGATTATCGACTACCTGCGCCAGATCGACGCCCTGCCCCGGGGCCAGCGCCAACGCTACGGCCAAGTACAGGAAGCCATCGAGCGGCTGCGCCAGGAGCTGGGCGCCGAACCGACCGACCAGCAGGTGGCCGATTACCTGGGTATACCCCTGGCCCAGTATCAGGCCCTGCTCATGGAAGTCCAGCGCCGCTTCGTGCTCAGCCTCGATGAACCCTGGCAGGAAGAGGAAGGCGAAACCGGGGATCCGCTGTATGCCCGTCTGGCCGAAGAAAACGAACCGGAAGAAGAGCTCGACCGCAACCTGCTGGTCTCGCACCTGGAGGCCTGGATCCGGGAACTGCCGGAACGGGAACGGACCATTCTGGCCCTGTACTACTACGAAGACCTGACCCTCAAAGAAATCGCCCAGCTGATGGGGCTCACAGAGGCGCGCATCTCCCAGATTCTGGGCAAGCTCATCCTCTACCTACGGGGCCGACTTCAGCGTGTTCTGGCCTCTCCCTGAGAAACCGGCTCCAGAAGCGCATACCGCCTCAACACCGGCGAAATCCGATAGCGCGGCTCTCCCAGATCCATGAAGAGGGCCTCCAGAACGGTCATCACGTTTCGGGCTCCCAGCTGTCGCATCCAGGCAAAGGGCCCCCGGGGGTAGTTGGTGCCCAGCTCCATGGCCACATCGACCTCCTCGGGAGCGGCTACCTGCTCCTGTACAGCCGTACAGGCCTCGTTGATCAGAGCGCAGAGCATGCGCGGCAGCACCCCTCCGATCCGGTCTGCCACCCATTGCGGGGTTTTTCCGGATCCACGACAGAGCGCCTCGACCCGCGCCTCCACCTCCGGGCTTGTCAGCTCCGTACGCACCAACTCCAGCTGTTCCAGGCGCAGCAATCCCGGAAGCAGATGCAACCCCACGACTCGATCCGGATACGGAGAACGCAGCGCGCACTCCAGCGCGAGCACCGTAGTCGCGTTGACCAGCCGAATGGCCCGGTTTTCCGGCAGACGTTCCCAGCGGGAACGGAGCGCATCGGGCTCCAGATCGAGCACCACGATCCAGTCGGCCTCATCCGGGGCCGACACGGTAGGAAGGGGAAACTGCTCCTGGAATTCGAGCACAAGCTCCGGGGGTCCTGCCACCCAGATGGCCTGGCCATTCATGCCTCCTTCTCCCCCTGTGCATCCGGATACGTATAAAATCCCCTTCCGCTCTTGCGTCCCAGCAAGCCGGCCTGCACCATACGGTGCTGGATGAGATGGGGCTGATAGCGGGGTTCGTGGAAGTAGGCGTTGTAGACGGATTTCGTCACGGCCAGATTCACATCGATTCCGATCAGGTCCATAAGCTCAAAGGGGCCCATCCGGAAGCCGGCCGCCCGCACGAGGCGATCGACCTGCTCGACGGTGGCGATGCCCTCTCCCACGATGCGCAGAGCCTCTCCATAGAAAGGCCGGGCTACGCGGTTGACGAGAAAACCGGGCGTGTCCTGAACCACCACGGGCACCTTGCCCATGCGCTCGGCCAGCGCCCGAGTACAGGCGATCGTCTCCGGAGCGGTCAGGTGTCCCCGAACCACTTCGACCAGCTTCATCGCATAGGCGGGGTTGAAGAAATGCATGCCCACGACGAGCTCGGGCCGTCGGGTGGCCGCGGCGATTCCCGTGATGGGGAGCGAGGAGGTATTGGAGGCCAGGATCACGTCCGGCTGACAGGTTCGATCCAGGTTTTCGAAGAGCGCCTGCTTGACCTCGAACTGTTCGATGATGGCCTCGATGACAAAATCCACCTCCTCCATGCGGGAGAAGTGGGTGGTGACCTCGAACCGCTCCAGGGCACCGCGCACCCCCTCGGGGTCCAGCTTGCCGCGCTCGGCAGCCTGTTGCAGGTTGCGCTCCACGATCTGGGCGGCCTGCTGTACCTGGGAGGGCTTTAGATCATAGAGCAGGACGCGATAGCCGGCCATCAGGGCTACCTGGGCGATACCGGAGCCCATGGTGCCGGCTCCCACGATGCCGATCTTCTCAATGGATTCCAGAGGACGCGGAACGGACATGCTCACCGACCCTTGAAGACCGGGGCGCGTTTTTCCCGAAATGCGGCAACCCCTTCCCGATAATCCTCCGTGCGGCCGGCAATCTCCTGGCAGTACTGCTCATACTGCAGCATCTCCTCCAGCGAGGCCCAGGTGGCCTTCTGGAGCAGACGCTTGGTAAGGGCCAGCGCGCGGGGGGGCAGTGTCGCATAACGACGAGCCCAGGCGAGGGCCTCCTCTCGAAGCCGATCATCCGGCACCACGCGGTTGACCAGCCCCAGGTGCAGGGCTTCCTGAGCGGAGATGCGCTCCCCGAGCGTGGCGATCTCAAAAGCCCGCGCGTAGCCGAGTAGATGTACGAGGAAAAAGCTCGACCCGGAGTCCGGCACCAGCCCGATGCGCACAAAGGCCTGCACGAAGAAGGCCGACTCGGCAGCCAGGCGCACATCGCAGGCCAACGCCAGGCTCATCCCCGCCCCCGCGGCGGCTCCGTTGACCGCCGCGATCACGGGGAAGGGGAGCGCCCGCAGACGACGAATGATGGGATTGTAACGCTCCTCCAGGGAACGCCCCAGGGAGCGTTCCTGGGCCGGATCGATGCTCTTCAGATCCTGTCCGGCACAGAAGCCCCTGCCCGCGCCCGTGAGCACAAGGGCGCGAAGGCCTTCCTGCCGCTCCAGGTCGCGGAGCAGCTGCTGGAGCTCACGCGTGAGCGTCTCGTCAAAGGCGTTGAGCTGCTCCGGACGGTTGAGCTCCAGCCACCCAACGCCCGGCTCCGGCTCCTCATAGCGCAGCGTTTCGTAGGCCGCCACAGCGAAGATCCCGGCTTACCAGCGGTCCTCTTCGTCGTAATCGTCGTAATCGTCGAAGTCTTCGAAGTCCTCCTCCTCCTCATCGAGGCCGTAGTCATAATCATACTGGCTCAGATCGATACCCAGCTCGTCGGGATCGATCAGGCCCTCCTCGGCCAGGATGACGGGGACTTCGTCCACCGCATCGTAGAGGTCCTCTGGCACGCGGTTGTAGATCTCGTCCATCCCCTCCTCGCTGACGATGTAGTGGAGGATGGCCTCGAACTTGTGTCCCTCGGCCAGCAGGGGTTCGATCTCGACGCGGAAGCTATCGAGATCGAATCCCCCCGTGTTGCGGATGACCGTGGCCACGGCCTCGGCGGCCTCTTCCTTTACGCGATCGGGAAGATCGATCTCGGACATATATCCCTCCAGTGTGGCTATTTACTGTCCTTTCCATACAGGCGGGCGCTTTTCCAAGAAGGCCCGCATACCCTCTTTTTGATCCTCGGTGGCGAAGAGCAAATAGAAGTTTTTGCGCTCAAACTCCAGCCCCGCGCTCAGCGGCAATTCAAAGGCTTTGAGCACGGCCTCCTTGGCCAGGCGCACGGCCAAGGGGGGGCGCGCGGCCACCTCGCGGGCCAACTTTAACGCCTCATCGAGATAAAGTTCCACCGGCACAACCCGATTTACCAGTCCAGCCAGCCGGGCCTCTTCGGCCGTGATCATACGGCCCGTGAGTACCATCTCCATGGCGCGGGCCTTGCCGATGGCGCGCGTAAGCCGCTGCGTGCCACCTGCCCCGGGCATGACGCCGATATTGATCTCCGGCTGCCCGAATCGGGCCGTCTCGCTGGCCACGATCATATCGCAGCTCATCGCCAGCTCGCATCCTCCGCCCAGCGCGTATCCGCTGACCGCGGCGATCAACGGCTTGCGAATGCGCTTGATGCGGTCCCACTTCTGAAATTGATCCACCAGCACCATGCGCACCACGGAGGCGTCGGCCATCTGGGTGATATCCGCCCCGGCGGCGAAGGCGCGTTCGTTGCCCGTGAGCACGATCGCCCGCACCCCCGGATCCGCATCCAGCTCTTCAAGCGCCCCAACGAGTTCCTCCATGAGCTCCAGGCTCAGGGCGTTGAGCACTTCCGGCCGGTTCAGGCGCACAAGCGCCACCCCGTCGTCGGGGAACCGCTCCAGGAGGAGAAACCGATACGCCATAGCATGCCTCGCGCAACGCCGCAATGATACATGCACCTGTTCTTCGGCGCAAGTGGGCTCGGCGGGCTCTGCGGTCCAGCAAGCCGGATCCTCCCCCAGAGCCCCGCCCCATGGACGGGCAAGGCGGCTTATGAGCCGGCACCGTTTCTGCCCTGCCCGGTCAGCCCGGCTCCCCACCTCCGGGACCTTCACCTTGCCGGTCAACCGGCGCCTTGTCCAAATTGTCTTGACAGGAACCCGTGTGCCGAATTATGGCACTTCTGCGCTCGCTTTGTGCCCCTTTCGGCCTGCTGGTTTTTCTGGGATGCGGTCTGTTTCAGACCCGCCCCCCGGAAGATCCCTTCGCGGACTCCGGAGGATACCGCCCCCCGGAAACGCCGGAGATCGCGCTGGAAAACCTGCAGTATGCCATCTCCCAGCTCAACACGCAGAACTATCTGCGGGGGCTTTCGAGCGCTTTTCGCTACACGCCTTCCGCCCCGGCGCTGTCCCGCAACCCCACGCTCTGGGGGGGATGGGGCCTGGAGCAAGAGGCGGCCTACGTGCAGAACCTCCGGCTGAGCGCCGGAGATCAGAGCGGGCATCGGCTCAGCCTGAGCGAACGCCGGGACGATCCCGGCTCGGATCGGTACGTAATCACGGCCCGCTACAGCTTGCTCATACAGCATCGACGCCCGGACGTGCCCACCGTGGCCGAGGGACGGCTGAGCCTGTTGCTGGTGCGAGAAAACGACGGATTGTGGCGCATACGGGAATGGACGGATACGGCGCTGGAGGACCGGTTTTCCTGGAGCGACCTGCGCGCAGCGTTCGCCCGATAAGGCTATCCCCGATCCTGACGCTGCCGATCCTGTTGCTCGCCTGCCTGAATCCCTTCGCCCCGGCTTACCGGGCAGGGGATCCGTCCGAGGATCTGCTCGGGGATCCCCGCACCATCGAGGGTTTCTTTACCCGCTTTCGCAACGCCTATGAACTGCGGGATATTCGCCTCTATGAGGCGCTTCTGGACTCCGACTTCGTCTTCATTTACTACGATTTCGACACGGGGACGGAGCGCACCTGGGGGTTCAGCACCGAGCTGAAGACCACCGGAGGGCTCTTCCAGGCCGCCGAAAACCTGCGTTTGAGCTGGCGCCAGATCCTGCAACTGCAGGAAGACAGCCTCCAGGCCCGGGTCGTACGCCAGTTTACGCTTACCGTCCTCCTGCGCCAGGGAGACGTGTTCCGGGGCGAGGGCAACGTCAACTTCACCCTGCGGCGCCCCCATAAGCAGGCTCCCTGGCGGTTGCTGCGCTGGCGCGATGAGTCCCAGTTCTGAGACATTCGCCTGGACAAATCCCGCCAAACGGGCTATCTTTTGCCGTCTTATGGCGCATGAACGGCTCACCGATCCCTTCTCGGTGGATCGCGATTTCGAGGCGCGGCTCCGCCCCCTGCGCTTTACGGAGTTCTTCGGCCAGGAGCGGGTGCTGGAAAACCTGCGTGTTTTCGTGGAGGCCGCTCGCGCCCGCCGCGAGCCGCTGGACCATGTTCTGCTCATCGGTCCACCGGGACTGGGCAAGACCACGCTGGCGCACGTAATCGCCCACGAGATGGGGGCGCGCCTGCTGGTCACCTCCGGCCCCGTGCTGGTCAAACCCGCCGATCTGGCCGGCGTGCTAACCGGACTGGAGGCCGGAGACGTGCTCTTCATCGACGAGATCCACCGGTTGCACCCCGTCGTGGAGGAATACCTCTACAGCGCCATGGAGGATTACCGCATCGACATCCTGCTCGATTCCGGCCCCCACGCGCGGACGGTGCAGCTGGCCCTGGAGCCGTTCACCCTGGTGGGGGCCACCACCCGGGCCGGGTTGCTGAGCGCCCCGCTCCGGGCCCGCTTCGGGATCCAGTTCCGGCTCGAATACTACACGGTCGAAGTTCTGGAGCGCATCCTGGAGCGATCAGCCCGGATCCTGGACGTGGAGCTGGATCCGGCGGGGGCCTTCGAGATCGCCCGGCGCAGTCGCGGCACCCCGCGCATCGCCAACCGGCTGCTGCGCCGAACCCGCGACTTCGCCCAGGTCCGCGGAGACGGCCGCATCTCGGCCGACATCGCCCGCTACGCGCTGGAGGCCCTGGAGGTAGACGAGGAGGGCCTCGATGAGATGGATCAGCGTCTGCTTCGCACGCTTATCGAGCGTTTCCGCGGAGGGCCCGCGGGCCTGAACGCGCTGGCGGCCGTCTTAAACGAGGATCCGGGCACGCTGGAAGAGGTCTACGAACCCTACCTGCTGCGGGAGGGGTTTCTGGAGCGTACCCCTCGAGGGCGGGTGGCAACGGCCAGGGCGTATCGCCATTTCGGTCTTCCCCCACCGATGCACTCCCAGACCAGCCTGTTCTGAACGCCATGTCATCCCGCGCATACCTGCAGAACCTGCAGGAGCAGATCGAATCCTATCTGCGCCGGGCTATCCCCCGGGGAGATGTCGAGGCGCTCTACGAACCAGCCCGCTACGTGCTGGAGGCCGGCGGCAAACGGCTTCGCCCCCTGCTCGTGCTCCTGGCCTGCGAAGCGCACGGGGGACGGGCCGGGGATGCGCTTCCGGCCGCTGCCGCCGTGGAGCTCTTTCACAGCTTCACGCTGGTACACGACGATATCATGGACCACTCCGAGACCCGTCGAGGTCGCCCCACGGTACATATGCGCTGGGGAGCGGAGGCGGCCATCCTGGCCGGCGACCTGCTGATGGGCCTGAGCTACTTTGAACTCAGCCGCGCCGCCGTGGCGGACGTGCGGCCCCTGATCGGCTGCCTGCACCTGACCATGCTGCGCCTCTGCGAGGGGCAGATGCTCGACAAGACCTATGAAAGCCGACAGGACGTCTCCATTGCCGAGTACTGGGAGATGGTCGATCGCAAAACGGGCGCGCTGCTGGCCGGCGCCCTGGAAATCGGGGCTCGTATCGGGGGGGCTTCGGAGGCGGACCTGGAAGGTATGCGGCAGATGGGATGGGCGCTGGGCCGGGCCTTTCAGCTGCAGGACGACTATCTGGACCTGATGGCCGATCCCCGCACGTGGGGGAAACCCATCGGACAGGATATCCTGGAGGGCAAACGAACCTACCTGCTCCTGGCCGCTCTGGAGCGCGCCCGAGGGGCGTCGGATCGAGCTCTACTGGATCGCATTCTGGGGCGCCGGAGCGGGCCGGAAGATGTGACGGCGGCACGGGAGCTCTACGCCCGTCTGGGCGTGCTCCGGGAGGCCGAGGCGCTCATCAGGGCCTATTACGCCGAGGCCCGCTCCATGCTACAGGCCCTTCCCCCTTCGCCGGCCCGTGACGGACTGGAGGCGGTCATGGAGGAGCTCTCCGGCCGGTTGCGCTGAGGGGGTAGCCAGTCCGGTCCGGCCTCGTAGAAGAACGCTTTTCGGTGCCTTCTGCGCGACTCCATCCGCCAGAGCAGGAGGACGCCCGCGTAAGCGATGCCGAGCAAAACCCAGAACCCCATCGACGTCTCTCAACACGCCACGGCGCCGTTCTGTTCCCCTCACTCATAGCGCAACGCCTGCGCCGGCCAGATGCGCCCGGCCCGCCAGGCCGGATATCCCGCCGCCAGCAGGCAGAGCACCCAGGCGCCCAGCACCACCACGGCCACATCCATCCACTCCACCCGCACGGGATAGGCATCGATCAAAAACGCCTCCCCTCCCCGGAGGCGTACCAGCCCGTAGCGGCGCTGCAGTTCACAGAGCCCCAACCCCATGAGCAGCCCCATCCCACTGCCCACAAGGCCGATCCAGAATCCGGCATACAGAAACAGGCGCCGCACCTGAGCCCGTGTGGCCCCCATGGCCATGAGCGCGCCGATCTCACGGCGCTTTTCCAGTACCAGCATGGTGAGCGAGCCCAGGATATTGAGCGCGGCCACCCCGATAATGAGAGACAGGATCACATAGGCCGCCCATTTCTCCAGCGCCATGACCTCATAGAGCGTGCGCTGAAGATCATACCACGTCTGCACGCGGACCGGCTCCCCCTGAAGACGCTCCTGTAGCCATCGACGCACCCGCTCGGCCTGATCCGGATCCCGCAAGCGCAGCTCGATGCCGGAAGCCTCTCCGTCGGCGAACCCGAGCAGCGCTTGCGCCCCCTGGAGGGAGGTGAAAACGCGACTCTGATCCAGGACGCGGTAGATCTCATACAGACCCGAGACGCGAAAAGCCTGCAGGGTGGGCCAGTGCCACCCCTGCAGGGCCGCGTTGAAACCACTGGCGCTGAGCAAAAAGACGGTATCACCCTGAAAAAACCCCAGCTCGGAAGCCAGGCTTAACCCCACCAGAAGGGGCGGCAGTTGCCCCGGCCCTGTGGGCCCCGTTTTCGGCGAAAAAAGCCCCCTCAGCTCCCCTGTCCGGCTCGGAGCGAGCATGGGCGGAAGAGAGTCAAGCCCGCGCACAAAAACCACCCGTCCCGATCGCGACCCGTAAAGCAGGAGCGCTTTGCCCTCCACATAGGGACTGACCTGAAGCACATCTGGGCCCCCCCGGGCCAACTCGATCCAGCGGGAAAGCGCCTGCAGACGCGCCCCATGCGCCGGTACCAGACGCACGTGGGGGTCGAATCCCAGCAGCAGATCCCGCACAAGCCCGTAGAAACCATTGAAGACAGAGAGCACCACGATGAGCAAGGTCACCCCGATACTCACCCCCAGCACGGAGATGGCGCTCAGCACAGAGATAAAACGCCATCGCCGCCGGCCGAGCAGATAACGACGCGCCACAAGAGCCAGAGCGTTCACGGTTCTCGATCCCGTGTGGTAGCGGTGCTATCTACTATGAGGCGCAGAAAGCGAATTCCGGGCGGGTCGATACGCACGATCCGCAGATGCAGAAACGGGGGCAGCTCCAGCGCCGGCACCAGCACGCCGGAGCTGTTTCGCACCAGATCGCCGTACTCCACGTAGGCCACCAGCGCCCGGGTGGTATCGGCGATCTCGAATTCTTCCAGGGGCACCCGGTACGTCACCTGCACATGATCGGGAATCAGTCGGTACAGAGGCGCCTCGGGAGGACGATTGCGCAGCTGCACCGGAATGCGGCGGGTGGCCTCTGTGTATTCGGCCACACGCACATGCAGGGTAACCCGCTCAGGTTGCACGCGCAGCTGGGGTTGTGCAGGGTCTGCGGTCTGCAGGCTGTGCTCCAGGGAACGGGAGACCTCGCTCAGCCGCACCGGGGGCAGGCGCCAGGCCCTGAGGTCGCGCACCAGACTGGCCGGACCGGTCACGGTTACGGATTCCGGCTCCAGACGAGGGGGCTCCAGGAGCCCGAGCGGCGGGGCGAGATCCACCTGCACATCCACCTCCAGCGGCAACCGACGCGTGAGCGCCTCCTCGAGCACAAGCTCCAGTTCTTGGGGACGAAACCGCAACGGCACCACGCCTGAGGGCAGGGGGGGATCCCATCCGGCTAGCTGATCAAGCCGCATACGTCCCGGCTGTACTTCCAGCCGGATCCGGGGACGCTCCAGATAGAGCCGAAACAACCGCCAGCCGCTGCCCTGCAGCAACACCCGGATCTGCTTCGGAGGCGTATTGCGCACACTCCAGCGCGTATCGGGATACTCCAGCTCCAGCGGCAGGGCCAGCTCCACCGTATAGCTACGGCTGAGCCGTATACCCAACCAGAGCCCAACGGCCAGGAGCCAGGCGCTCAGCAGAGGAATCCACCGGTCCGTGCGAAAAAAAGGAACGGAGCTGGGCAGGAAAGCACGTATGCGACGCCACATGGGAAAAGCCCGCTCACCAGGAGCCCTCGGCAGATCCGGGCTCTCTGCGATCTGAAACCCCGCATCGCATGTCCGATTCGAGGTGAGCTCGACAACGCGTCGAATATACACAGCGCACAGGCGGGCCTGCCAGTCAGGGGGTGAAGAGACGGGCTTTTTTCCAGGCCTTGTGAGGTCGTATCTTTCCGCCAACCCGTCGTGGGTCGGTACCGCATTCGAGGCGACATGGAGCACATTCGCAACTTCTGCATCATCGCCCATATCGACCACGGAAAAAGCACCCTCGCCGACCGCCTGCTGGAACGCACGGGAACGATCTCCCCGCGGGAGCTCGTCGAGCAGGTGCTCGACTCCATGGATCTGGAACGGGAACGGGGCATTACGATCAAAAGCCACCCCGTGCGCATGGAGTATACAGCGCGCGACGGACGGCGATACGTCCTCAACCTCATCGATACGCCCGGGCATGTAGACTTCTCCTACGAGGTCTCCCGGGCACTGAAGTCCTGTGAGGGGGCGATCCTGGTCGTCGATGCCTCTCAGGGTGTAGAGGCGCAGACGATCGCTAACCTCTATCAGGCGCTGGAGCACGATCTGGAGATCGTGCCCGTGCTGAACAAGATCGACCTGCCCAACGCGGAGCCGGAACGCGTGGCGCAGGAGATCATCGACCTCATCGGCGGCCGCCCGGAGGACATTTTGCGCGTAAGCGCCAAAACGGGTCAGGGCATCGATGAGCTGCTGGAGGCCATCGTCGCGCGCATCCCGCCCCCCAGAGGGAATCCAGAGGCGCCGCTCCAGGCGCTCATCTTCGATTCCGTCTTCAATCCCTATCGGGGCGCGATCGTCTACTGCCGGATCTTTGAGGGCACCCTCAGACGGGGCGACCGAATCCGGTTCATGTCCACCGGCAAAGAGTACGTGGCCGAGGAAATCGGTATCCTGCGGCTCGGCTATCATCCTGTCGAGGCGCTTCAGGCCGGAGAAGTGGGCTACGTGATCGGCAACGTAAAGGAACTCAAGGACGCCCGGGTGGGAGATACGATCACGCACGCCGATCGCCCCGCTTCGGAGCCCATTCCGGGTTTCCGGCAGGTCAAGCCCATGGTCTACAGCGGCTTGTATCCCACCAACTCCGAGCAGTTCGAAGAGCTTCGGGCGGCTTTGGAGAAACTCCAGCTCAACGACGCCTCGCTCGCCTTCACCCCGGAGACCTCGGCCGCTCTGGGGTTCGGATTCCGAGCCGGATTCCTGGGCCTACTGCACATGGAGATCGTACAGGAGCGTCTGGAACGGGAGTTCGGTCTGGACATCATCACCACGGTACCCAACGTGGAATACCGGGTCGTCAAACGCAACGGCCAGGTGGTGCTGGTGGATAATCCCTCCGAGATGCCGCCCCTGGGGGAGATTGACCACATCGAGGAGCCCTATATCCGGGCGCAGATCATCACCCCGAGCGCCTACATCGGCCCCATCATGCAGCTCTGTCAAGAGCGGCGCGGGGTGTACATCAACACGCACTACCTTTCGCCGGATCGGGCCGATCTGACCTATGAGCTCCCCCTGGCCGAGGTGATCTTTGATTTCTATGATCGGCTCAAATCCGTCTCCCGGGGCTACGCCTCGCTGGATTACGAGCTGCTTGATTACCGGGAATCCGATCTGGTCAAGCTCGACATCCTGCTTAACGGTGAGCCCGTGGACGCGCTCTCGACCATCGTGCACCGCTCGAAGGCCTACGAGTGGGGCCGCCGGCTCTGCCAGCGGCTCAAGGAGCTCATTCCCCGACAGCAGTTCGAGGTGGCCGTGCAGGCGGCCATTGGCTCGCGCGTGATCGCGCGCGAGACCATCAAGCCGCTCCGCAAAAACGTGCTGGCCAAATGCTACGGGGGTGATGTCACACGCAAACGCAAACTCCTCGAAAAGCAGAAAGAGGGAAAAAAGCGGCTCAAGCAGATTGGTCGGGTCGAGGTACCTCAGGAAGCCTTCCTGGCGGTACTTTCCATGGACAATCCGGCCGCAAGGGGATGAAAAAATGCGGATATCGATCAGTTGGATGCTTCTGGGGCTGCTGATCGCTCCCGTACAGGCCCAGAACGTGCAGACCCTGCTTCGGCACAGCACGATCACATGGCAGAAGATAGCTCCGGATGAGCGGGCCGAATACAACCGGCGCTGGCTGCAGGCCTACGAGATGAGCGGAGAGGGGTTCTATGAGCGCACCCCCATAGACACCATGCGCACCCCGGAAATCCGGGCCCGCCTGGAGGCCGTCTTCGGTTCCCCCACGCAGACCATCGTGGAGATCCTGCGCGAACAGGGCTCCATACGCGCCCCGCTGTATGTGCAGTTCGAATACTGGTTCATGGTCGACGGTGAGATCCCCGTGGTGCTCCTGGACGTCGACGGACCTTTCGGGCGGGGGCTGGTCTATGGAGGCCTGCTGGCGCACGTAGATCGGCACCGGGAAATCAAGCGCGATCTGGTGCGCCGCCTGCTGGAGGCCGAGCCCGCCCCCTACGTAGATTACTACTACAGCCCGGAACACCGGCAGTGGTATCGGGTCGGATATGACGGCAGGCGATACTTTGTCGAACCCACCGGGTATCCGGCCCGATTGGAACGTCCTCGGCTACATGGAACCCAGTAAATAGAAGGAGACGGCCACCTTGGCCCCCTCGCAGAGCACGACCACCCTCCCGCGCCGGAAAACACCCCCCACTTCCTCCTCGGTCTGGAAGCGCCTCTGGATACGCCTGCGTGGCAAGCCTCGCCCAACACGCCCTCCGAAAAGCAAACTCCGGGAGTGGGTAGATGCGATCCTGTTTGCCCTCGTGGCCGCTCTGCTCATCCGAACCTTCCTGCTGGAGGCTTTCCGCATCCCCACCCCTTCGATGGAAAAGAGCCTGCTTGTAGGGGATTTCCTGCTGGTCAGCAAGGTGCACTACGGGCCGCGCACACCGATCACGCTCGGCATTCCGTTCACGGATCTGTATATCCCGGGTCTGGAACTGCCCTTCTTTCGGCTACCCGGACTGCAGCGCGTGCAACGGGGAGATGTGGTCGTCTTCAACTACCCGCGCATGGATGCCCCCATCGATCGCAAACCCCATTATATCAAGCGCACCGTAGGCCTGCCAGGCGACACGATCCTGATCCGGGATAAGCAGGTCTATGTCAACGGCCAGCCCCTGGCCAATCCCCCGGGCCTGCAGTGGCACTGGTGGCTTACGCTCGATGAACGCATCCGCATCTCGGGCATCCGGCTTGAAGAACTGGGCATCCAGCAACTCCGTCTGATCGGCAACCGCCTGC
The DNA here is from genome assembly GCA_025998875.1 of Bacteroidota bacterium. Taxonomy (GTDB): domain Bacteria; phylum Bacteroidota; class Rhodothermia; order JANXDC01; family JANXDC01; genus JANXDC01. The sequence continues at coordinate 411,198 of AP024675.1, forward strand.
TGGTCAACGCCACCCATGAGGCCATTGAGGAAATCCGCACCTGGCCCGGAGTGCTGGCCGTCGAGCCGGAGGTCCTGCCGGCCGGCGACAGCCGCTTTAGTTTCGACACCTTCCCTGAAGGGCTAGGCTATAACCGGGACAACTTTGGCCCCCTGTGGATCCCCGCCCGGGGGGCTACGATCCCGCTCAATGAGGATACCTATCGGCGATACGGCTGGACCATCAACCGCTACGAGGGACACCGGCTTGAGCGGGGAGCCGATGGCCGGTTCCTGCTCGACGGGCAGGAGGCGCAGGCGTACACCTTCCGACAGAATTACTACTTCGTCATGGGCGACAACCGGGACGATTCCGAGGACAGCCGCTTCTGGGGTTTCGTGCCCGAAGATCATCTGGTGGGCAAGGCGCTGATCATCTATTTCTCCTGGGATACGGAGCGCAACCTGCCTCGCATAAGGCGCCTGTTTAACCTGATCCGATGAGCCGCCGCCTGTTTCTGCTCAAGGTGCAGGGCCGCATGAAGATTCCGGACTACGTACAGGTCCGGGATGAACAGCAGACCCTGCTGGCGTATTTCCGGGCCGATCGGCCCGAACAGGGGCTGATGCGCGTTCCCGGGCTGGATCCGGAAGCGCGCGCCCGACTGGCCGAGCTCATCCGGCAGTTGCCATACGGAAAAGTGACCGAAGTGGAGCTATAGCCCCACTCCAGAACCGGCCCGAAGAGCCGGAGCGCAACCGGTACCTTCGGATATGTTCCACCACGTAGCGGGCATCGCGGCCGACCCCGCCGATGAGCGCCGAACCCCGGCTGTGCAGCCATGGCAGACCCAGAAAGTAGAGGCCTGGTTCCACGGAGACCCCTCGCAGGTGTTGGGGTTGACCGGAGGCGTCAAAGACGGGCAGTTCGATCCAGGGAAAACAGATCCGATACCCGGTTGCCCAGATCAGGGCCTGTATGCCGCTGAGCAGACGCCCGTCGGCCAGTTCAATCGCCCTCCCCCCATCGCGCACCCCCACAACCCGGCTTACAAGCCGCAGGGTGGGTCGGGCGAGCAGCTCTTTGAGGTTCACCCCCGAGACGGGCTCATTGAGCCGCCGCAACCAGCGTCCCGGCCAGGCGTGCACGGACATGCGATTGAGGCCCAGCGTCCAGGCCCACCAGTGCACGGGTATCCCGAAGATTCGTTCCGGCGCCTGCCACAGGGGCCGGTCACAGGACCAGTAGACCAGACGCGTGCGAGAGAGCTCTTCTGCGATGGCGATGCCGGAATTCCCCCCTCCGACGACCAGAACAGGCTCACCGGGCACCTGATCCGGGTTGCGGTAAGCCTGACTGTGAATCTGCCACAACTCCGGATCCAGATCCGATGCCCATTCCGGCACCCGGGGCACGGCATAGGCACCTGTGGCGACGATCACGTTACGGGCTGACCAGCTTTGCTGTTCCGTGATCACCTCAAAAGAGTCCTCCGCTCCCCGTCGCATGCGCAGTACACGTTGCCCTGTCAGCACCCGGAGCCGAAAGCGGCGGGCATAGCGCTCCAGGTAGTCCGCCACCTCGTCTTTAGTCGGGAACGCATAGGGGGGCGCCGGAAAGGGCATGCCGGGCAGGGAGCAATATCGGGCCGGGGTGAGCAGGCGCAACCCCTCATAACGGGCCCGCCACTGATGGCCGATTCGCTCCCCCGCCTCCAGCACCCGATACGTGATGTGTTGCTGCTCCAGATAATAGGCCGCCGCCAGCCCAGCCTGACCGGCGCCGATGACGAGCACGTCCCACTCGGACATGATGCTGTGCCCTTTTTCCGCTTGCTCAGCCGCTGATGTCGGCCTGCAGAGTAGGTTGGCAGGCCAAATACCATTCCATCCGCCCTTATGCCCGAACAGCCCCCTCTTGCGGGGATTTTCCGCCTTCCCCGACCGGGTGCGCCGCTTGCATCTCACATTGAGACCTTGCCCGATATGACTTTCTGAAGAGGCAGCAGATAAATTCCGCCGTCGGGAATCGGAGCAGGTGCCCATGGATATCCGCCCCCTGCGCCTGATCTATCATCGCGCTGAGCGCCGGCTGGAGGTGGCCTTCTCCGACGGGCAGACATTTTCCTACAGCGCCGAGTACCTGCGGGTCTATTCCCCCTCGGCCGAAGTCCGAGGCCACGGCCCCGGAGAAGAGGTGCTCCAGGTCGGCAAGGAAGCAGTGGACATCATCGGCCTGCAGCCGGTGGGCCATTACGCCGTGCAGATCATCTTCAGCGACGGACACAACTCGGGGATCTACAGCTGGGAATACCTCTACGAGCTTGGCCGCCATCAGGATCGTTACTGGGCCGACTATCTCAGACGGCTTCGGGAAGCCGGCTACAGTAGGCAGAAGCCATGACAGCGCCGCTTGCCATCTCCACCTGGGAGGAAGCGCGCAGCCTCTGCCCTTCTGAGGGGGTGATCCTGCTGCTGGGCGGGATAGATACGGGGAAAACCAGCTTGGCCCGTTATCTGTGGACCTGCGCACCGGCGCGGAGTGCGCGGCTGGATCTGGATCCGGGACAGGGGGAGCTCGGCCCGCCCGGAACCCTGGGCGGTCAGGTACGGCTGAACCGAGCCCGGGTTCGGCGCTACCGGTACTTTATCGGGCATAGTTCTCCTCGGGGACAACTAGTGCGCATGCTCGTCGGGGCCCGCAAACTCCTGGATGAGAGCAGGCGTCTGGGCGCGCGGTGGGTGCTTATTGACACCTGTGGCTTTATCCGACGCGAAGGCGGGGGAGCTACCTTCAAAGCAGCGCTGATCGAATCTCTGGAGCCGGATCTTGTACTGGCCCTAGAACGCGAAGGGGAGCTAGAGCCTATCCGGGAGCAATGGCCCGGAGAATGGCTTAGGCGCCGGTGGCGAACCCTTCGTCCCCCTCCGGAGATCAGGAACAAGAGCCCGGAGATGCGCCGCGCTCGCCGCCAGATGCGCTTCCGGCGCTATTTCGCCCGCGCCCGCACCCAGTTGCTGCCCACCGAGGAGCTTGGGCGGGAAGAGGCCTATCCCCTTCTGGCCGGCCGCCTCATGGGGCTACTGGACGGCCGGGGCTGGTTGCTTGCCCTGGGATTATTCGAAGGTCACGACCCCGACGGCAGGCTCCGGGTGCGCACCCCGTACCCGCATCCGAAACGCGTTCGGGCCCTGCGCGCAGGCAGGTTGGTGCTCGACCCGGAGACATGCGAGGAGATCTGGACCGATCCTTTCGGCGAGCCGCCCCCGTAACAGGCGACGCGCTGGCTTGAGAGCCAGCGCGTCGCCTCGAGCACAAGCTAATTGGCCGCCTCGAACTTCGCATCCGAAAGGATCATATCCACGTTCACCGTGACCACTTCATTGAGCTTGAGCAGGAGCATCTGGGGCCGCTGCACGCCGTAATCCGTGTACTTGATCGGAAAGTCGGCCACCACGCGTAGCAGATTGCCGGGCAATCGGGACCGAGTGGCCTCCGAGGCCGCCATATAGACCAGACGCGCCTTGATCTGTTCTTTGCGCTTAACCCCGTGCAGCTCGAAGGTGCCTTCCAAGGTGAGTTCGACCGTTTCCCCGTCCCGGATCGCGTTCCGCGAGGCGGAAAGAATACGATCCAGGGTGAAGCGAATCACGGGATACTTGGCGGTCTCCAGATAGTTCTCCCGCAGATGCTGATCTCGCAGATCGATGCCCGTCTTGAAGGCATCGGCATCTACGACAAACTCAGCGGCGGCAGGTTTGCCGGTGATGTCCGAGGGGTCGAAACGGAAAAATCCGCGCAACGTGTTGTTCGTACCCACGATTGTCTCCAGAGGTGCCTCGCTTTTGAACGTGAGCACGTTGCGTCGATCATTCGGCGCAGTCCGGAATTCAACCTGCGCCTCCGCGACCGAAATGGCGGCGAGCACCAGCACGGTGGAAAGTAGACCCATCTTCATGGAACACCTCCTTGTGTTGAGCCGGTTGCTACGTTAGTGGCCGTGTTCGAACCCGCTTGTCGGGCTGCCTGTTCCCAGGCCTCAAGCCAGGCGGCCCAGTTGGGCCAGGGCCTGCGATCTCCCATCCAGTGCTCGAACCAGTCCAGCTCGGCGAGCATCTTCACCAGCTGATACCGGGGCCGAGTGATACCATGCCCCATGCCGGGGTAGATAAGGAACTCCACAGGAACCCCTAACTTCTTGAGGGCCATGTAAAGTTCCTGACCCTGGGGCATGGGAATACGCCGATCCTCCTCGCCAAAGTGAATGAGGGTGGGTGTGCGGGCGCGCCGGATGTAGCGCAGAGGGGAAACCTCCAGATAATGATCCCACCGCTCATAGGGGGTGCCTTGGAAGTAGAATTCCCGCGTAAATTGCACGTCCGTCTGCGCGTACAGAGAGATCCAGTTTACCGCGCCCGCGCCCGTAGAGATGGCCTTGAAGCGGTCGGTAGATACGAGCGCCCAGTTGGACCAGTGCCCCCCGGCGCTCCATCCCATGATCCCCAACCGCTCCGGATCGGCCCAGCCCCGCTGAAGGAGCGTATCGATGCCGGTCATGATATCGTCGAAAGCCTGCCGGAAGTAATCCCCGGCGATCTGACGACGGAACCGCTCCCCGTAGTTGGAAGACCCCCGGTAATTGGGCATGAAGATCAGATAGCCCCGTGCGGCCCACACGTGGGCAAAATTCCCCCACGAGCCGGGAAAGGCCAGCGTATAGGCGGCAGCCGGCCCTCCATGAATCTGGGCGATGAGCGGGTAGCGGCGTCCGGTTTGAAAGTCTGGAGGCTTTACAAGCAGCCCCTCTACGGTCTGGCCATCTGTGCTCTTCCAGCGCAACACTTCGACCTGGCCCAGTTGCCAGAGCCGGGCTTCCGGGTTGGCCTCGCTCAGGCGCACCCAGCGCTCGCGCCTCCCGACCTCTTCCAGGCGCGCCGTATACCAGTCTGGGGGCGTATAGGGATCTGTGTAGCGGATGAGTATCCGACCGCTTTCTTCATCCCGCACTACGGTGAGCGTGGCGTTCAGATGGGTCTCCCGACGCACCGGACCGCCCTCTACAGGGACGGAAAACAGGTTCTCCCGCACCCCTTCTCCGGCGGTAAAGTAGAGCCGACGGCCGTCGGAGCTCCAGAATGCCAGATTGGCATCATAGGGAAAATCCTCCGGCAGGGCGCGCACCCATCGTCCGGAAACGACCTCGAAAAGATGCAGCTTGCCTTCGTCATAGAGCTCGAAGTTGCGCGGGGCCTCGACGGCCAGATAGCGGCCATCGGGGGAAAATGTGGGTCCCGACTCGGCAACCCGATTCGTCGTCAACCGGTTCATGCGGCGGTGCTCTACATCGACCAGAAACAGTTCGGTCTCCACCGGGGGCTCGGCGTAACGGGCCGCGGGCACGGCCAGCACGGCCAGATAGCGGCCATCCGGGGAAAGCACAAACTGCGTGATGCGCCAGGGACCCTCGGTGATGCGCTCTGGCTCCCCATCCGGCACAGGCACCCGCCACAGATGCCGGGGCGGCGGGGGTTCATCCATACGCCGCACATCAAACCCCCGCTCCCTTCTGCGCACCTCTACCGGATCCAGCGTATCGGCCACGAGCACGTATACAAACCGGCCATCCCGACTCCAGCGAAGTTGCTCAACCGGAGCAGAAAAGCGCGTACGCTCCCGACTGCGCCCTGTGGAAAGTTCATAGAGGTAGAGCTGACGCCGGTTGCGATCCCCCGCTGTATAGGCCACATATCGACCCTGAGGATCCACCGCATAGGTGCCGATGCCCTCACGCTCGTTAGTCAGGCGCTCGGCTTCCCCGCCATCGATAGCCATGCGGTACAGCTGGGTCCTGCCCTCGCGGGCAGAGGTAAAAAAGAAACTCCGGCCATCCGGATGCCAGATCGGGTTCTGCTCGGATTGCTCCGCCGTAAACGTCATGCGTCGGGCGGCCCCTCCGGAGAGCGGAACCAGATACAGATCCGTATAGAACTCGCCCTTTTCCCAGTTCAGGCTCTCCAGGGCGAAAACCGCCCACCGGCCATCGGGAGACACCATTGGTCTCTGGGCCGTCCGTAACGCCACCACATCGGTGGGGCTCATGGGGCGGGGCTGCGCTCCGAGCACCCCGGCCACAACAAGGAACACAAGACTTAGTCGCATGGCCCGCATCTTTGTCCACTCCCACTTGTCTGCGCCTCAAGAATAGCCGAAGACCGCCTAAAGAGGCAACGCAATGGACCCGAAAGGCAACCGACCCACACCCTGTTCCGGTCGGCCCATCCGGACCGAACGCCCCGATACCCTTTGCGCCCTCTCAAGGCGGAACCCGTACGTATCTCCCCACCCTGGCGAGGCCCGGAAGTGGCCAGAAAACTTGCCCATGTGCAACTTGGAACACCGGAATGCGATGCGGATGCTCTGCGCCTTCCTACACCGCCAAGCCCATACCCGTAGCCCCTGACGGGATCCTTCTCCAGGTTATTGCGAAGAAAGAGACTATCGTGACGCTTTTGCTCCTGCTGTTGCATATCGCGCTCTGGGGGACGCTGCTGGCCTCGCTGCGGTACCTACGGCGACAGCCCCGGCCTGAGCCAACAGCCGACGTGTGGCCCTCGCTCTCGGTGCTGATCCCGGCCCGCAACGAAGCTGCCAACCTGCGCCGCCTGCTCCCCACATTGCTGCGCCAGGACTATCCGCACTTCGAGGTGATCGTCTACGACGACGGCTCGGACGACGCCACGCCCTTCGTGCTCGAGCGCTACCGTGCCGACCGGCGCCTGCGCGTGCTCCGGGGCGAAGGGCCACCGCCCGGCTGGGTGGGCAAGGTTCATGCGCTCTACCAGGCCACCCGCCACGCCCGCGGTACGCTCTACCTGTTTCTGGATGCCGACACCGAGCTGCTGCGGCCGGACGCGCTCCGTCATCTGGTGGCCCGCTACCGGGCGCTGCCGCCGGGTTCGGTGGCCACAGCACTCCCTTCGATGCGGGGCGGCGGCCAGCTCATCGTCAGCCTCGTGCCGCTCACGATCCTGGCCGGGTTGCCTTGGCCCTTAGTGCGCCGCCTGCCCAGTCCCCTGCTGGGCGCCCTCAACGGCCAGTGCTGGCTCATCGACGCCACGCATTACCACCGACTGGAACCGCATCGTCATCACAAAAACGAAGTGCTCGAAGACGTACGGATCGGCCGTTACCTGAAAAAGCACGGCCTGGTGCCCGAAATGCTGGACCTTCGCCACGAATTGGCCGTGTACATGTATCCGGACCTGAAGGCGGCCTGGCAAGGCTTCCGAAAAAACGCCTACCTGCTCATGGGCGGTCGTCCGCTCCCTTTTCTGCTGCTCTGGCTCGGCTACGGGCTGACGTTTGTGCTGGCACCGCTCGTCTGGGGACCGCTGCTCGTCTCCGTGCTCGGCCTCAAGCTGGTGGTCGATCGACTGTTCGGTCATCCGCTCTGGCTGAGCCTGCTGGCGCCGCTTTCGCACCTGCTGGCCTGGGCGCTCGGGCTCGATTCGGCCTGGAGCCACTGGCGCGGACGCGTCCGCTGGAAAGATCGGCCCATCGGGGGACCATCCGGCTAAAAACGCACCCCACCTCCCCGAAAGCCCGCAACAGGCCTTATCTTTGGAATCGATACGCAACGCCACAGGCCATGCGAACCTCGTTTCTTATTCTGTCGCTGATCATCGCCATCCTGGCCGTGATCTTCGCCCTGTCCAATCCGGGGTACGTAACGCTGCGCTTCGGTCCGTACAAGACCGAGCAGTCCACGGCGCTGGTGGTGCTGGTCAGCTTTGCGCTGGGTGTGCTCGTGGGCATTCTGGTCACCATTCCGGGCCGCATCAAACGCGCCCGCGAAATTCGCCAGCTGCGCAAGCAGCTGACTACCGGTAGCGAAGCGGCCTCTTCTTCGGGGCTGGGTTCGATGACCGAAAACCCGTACGGATGACGCACAGAATCTCCCGATTCCGCGAAATCCTTGCCCAACGGCGCCGCAAGATCGGCCTGCCACCGGGCACGCTGCTTCCTCCGGAGAGACCGCCAGCCGAGCCCGTCACCGTCCATCTGATCGACTACGACGCCGAGCACCTCAAAGAGCGAGAAATCGCGCTCGAAGAAATCGAAACGATCCTCAACTACTACAAGGACCGGCCGACAGTCACCTGGATCGACGTCACCGGTCTGCACGACATCCGGCTCACCGAGCAGCTCGGCAAATTGCTTTCGATTCATCCGCTCACGCTCGAAGACATCACAAGCACGAGTCAGCGTCCCAAACTCGAAGAAGGCGACGCCTACCTGTACATCGTCTGCCACATGCTCACCTTCGACAAGCGCAATTGCACGGTGGAGGCCGAGCAGGTCAGCCTGATTCTGGGCCAGGGCTTCGTGCTGACGTTTCAGGAGCGGCCCGGCGACGTGTTCGATCCGGTGCGTGAGCGCCTGCGCCAGCAGATCGGCCGCATCCGCCAGCGCGACGCCAGCTACCTGGCCTATGCGCTGCTGGATGTGATCGTCGATCACTACTTCGTGGTGCTGGAAGCGATCAGCGAACGGGCCGAACAGCTCGAAGCCGAAGTGCTGGAACAGGCCGACCAGCAGGTGCAGCACGGACTGGCCGCGCTTCGACGGGAACTGATCGGCATGCGCCGCGCCGTGTGGCCGCTCCGGGAAGTGTTCGCCGAGCTGCAACGCCTCGAAAATCCGCTCATCGCTCCGGAAACCCGTCCCTTCCTGCGCGACACCTACGACCACATCGTGCAGGTGATCGAAATCGTCGAGTCGCTGCGCGAGCTGCTGGCCGGATTGACCGACGTGTACCTGTCGCAGCTGAACCATCGCATGAACGAGATCATGAAGGTGCTCACGCTCGTGGGCACGATCTTCATCCCGCTCACTTTCATCGTCGGAATCTACGGGATGAACTTCGACTACATGCCCGAGCTGCACTGGCGCTACGGCTACCCGGCCGTCATGCTGCTCATGCTGGTGCTGGCGCTGGGCATGCTTTATGCTTTCCGGCGACGGGGATGGATCTAGGCAGCATGAAGTCGCTCAAGGATGTCTTCCCAGAGCGCACTGCACATTGAGGTGGTCGGAACAGAGGCCCTGGAGCTCATCGCCCGGCTCAACTGGACGATCTTTGGCGAACGGCGGATCATCAATCGCTTTGATCGCCCGGATCTGTGTATGCTGCTGGCTCGCGTAGAGGGCCAGCCCGTGGGATTCAAAATCGGCTATGGTGAGTCTCGGGAGGTTTTCTACAGTGCCAAAGGTGGGGTCCTGGAGGCCTACCGTCGCCAGGGGATCGCGCGGGCGATGCTATACCGCATGATGGAAGAGGCGCGCCGGCGCGGTTATCGGGTATTTGCTTATGATTCGTTTCCGAATCGCTATCCCGCTATGGTCATCCTGGGATTGGTCGAGGGCTTTCGGGTGGTGGATGTGCGCTGGCATCCTGATTTTCAGGATTTCAAGATGCGCTTTGAGCGCGCCCTTTGATCAGGGGAGTTCCACAATGCGGCCCCCTTGATACTGCAACACGCGGAGGGCGGGGTTGACGTTTCCATACCGAAAGTCGATCCGCAGCCGCACCCCTTCGAAGGGCCCTGTGCGTCGCAGGGCATCACGGAGCGGCTCACCGGGCATGCGGCTCTGGAGCGCGGACGAGAGCCATCGACCCACATCGTAACCCACCAGGGCGAGCAGGCCGGGGTCTTCTCGGAAGCGGGCTCGATAAGCAGAACGAAACACCCCATAGTCGGGCATACGAGGTTCTGGCCGACCCTCGGCCGTGTAGGTGACCCGGAACCGGGCCAGTCGGCTCCAGCTGGAACGGAGCTCATGCCAGACCGCCCCGCCGAGGATCCTCGGGGGCCAGTAGGCCAGCTCTTCGAAGCGGCCCAGCATGTTTTCGATCGCGTTTTCCGTATCCTCTCCGGCCAGGGAGATGTAAAGCGCCTCGGGGCTCAGCGCGCGCAATCGCTCCACGAGCTCCGCGCTGACCCGCTGTCGGGATCCGGACAGGGCTTCGCGAAGCAGGACCGAACCTCCTGCGGCCTCCAGCTCGGTGGCGAAGACCTCGGCCAGCCAGGCCTCGCGCTCGGAGGGACGAAACAGCACGGCTACCCGCTTGATGCCGAGTTTTTCGACGGCGAAGCGGGCCATGGTGCGCGCGTGCACAGAGGCAGGGGGGTTGATCTGAAAAACCCACTGTCGCTCATCGACCAGTTGCTCCTCGTTGGCCAGGGGAAGGATGAGGGGCAGACGAGCATCTTCGGCCATATCCACGATCTCGGCCGCCTCTCGGCTGTACAGAGGCCCTACGACGAGGTCAACGCTTTCTATCTCCAGAAGCTCTCGGAACGCATCCTGGATAGACCCCTCACTCGGGGCGCTGTTTCGAAAAATAAGCCGCAGGGGCCGATCCCACCGACGCTGGTTATGCTCCTCGACGGCCAGCTCAAGCCCTCGCAGCAGCTCCCAGCTGTACTGCCAGTCCGACTCCCCGCCGTTTGCGGCGGGCAGAAACACCCCGATCCGATAGGGGGTCACGGATGCCGTATCAGGGAAGGCCAGCACCCGCCGTGCGCGCACAGCGGCCTCCAGCTCGGTGTGCAGGGCACGCAGCTCTGCGGGAAGCGGCCGAAGTCTGGCCAGTCGGTCTGAGGCCTCCTCGAAGCGCCACCTCCCTATCTCGTGGCGCACTATGGCCAGCTGGAGCATAGCCCGGAAGACGGGATCCTCGGCATGGGCGGCAAGAGAATCCAGCCCTTCCGGTTGGAAGGCAGCGCTCAAGGCCCAGAAACGCTCTTCCAGCTGCTGGCGTAGCTGGCCCTCTGCCCGCCTCCAGCCTCGCAATAAGGCCTCCAGAGCCCGATCTTCTCGGTGCAATGCCCAGTATGCGTAGGCCAGGCTCCAGCACGCCTCGGGGGCGTATCGGGACTGCGGGTAGGCTTCCAGAAAAGCCTCCAGCCAGGCGGCTCCGGATCGAAACTGTCCCAGGGCCAGAAGCGCACGGCCGGCCATGAGGCCAGCCGCCGTTTTTCGAGCATGCGCCGGGGCGCGGTAGAGGGATTCAAAGCGGGTGAAGGCCTCCTCATAACGACCGGAACGAAACTGCTCCAGCGCTTGAGCAAAAAGCGCCTCACTCTCCTCGGGTGGGGCAATCTGCGCCGGAGCCGAACCTGCGCCTAACCCGAAGGCGCAGAGCAGCAACAGCATTATCCATCCCGACGCTCTCATTCCCACTCGATCGTGGCCGGAGGTTTGGAGCTGATATCGTAGACCACCCGGTTGATCCCGGCAACCTCACCCGTGATACGCGCCGAAACATGGGCGAGAAACTCATCGGGCAACCGGGCCCAGTCCGCCGTCATACCATCCGTGCTGGTCACCGCCCGCAGGGCGACGACGTGCTCGTAGGTACGGCCATCGCCCATAACCCCCACGGTCTGCAGGGGCAAAAAAACGGCAAAGGCCTGCCAGACCGCATCATAGAGCCCCCAGCGCCGGAGCTCTTCGATGAAGATCGCATCCGCTCGACGCAGGATGGCCAGCCGCTCCGGCGTGACCTCTCCGATTACCCGCACCGCCAGGCCGGGTCCCGGAAACGGGTGCCGCCGCAGGATAGACTCCGGAATCCCGAGCGCTCTGCCGACAGCCCGAACCTCGTCTTTGAATAGCTCCCGGAAGGGCTCCAGGAGCCGAAGCCGCATGCGCTCCGGGAGCCCTCCTACGTTGTGGTGGGTTTTGATCGTCGCCGAGGGGCCGCGAAAGGCGGTGCTCTCGATCACATCCGGATAAAGCGTACCCTGAGCCAGAAATGTCACCGGAACACCCAACTCGTCGATGGCGCGCTCAAAAACCTCGATGAACGTATGTCCGATCAGGCGTCGTTTGGCCTCCGGATCGACAACCCCGCGAAGCCGCTCCAGAAACAGATCCTGCGCCTGCAGGACATGCAGGGGGATGGCGAAATGCTCCCGGAAGGTACGCACCACCTCCTCGGCCTCCCCCAGACGCAACAGGCCATTGTCGACGAAGATGCAGTGTAGCCGGTCTCCGAGAGCGCGATGGAGCAGGACAGCGGCCACCGTGGAATCCACCCCCCCGCTTAAGGCCAACACCACGTGCCCCTGGCCGACCTCCTGAGGCAGACGCCGAAGCGTGCCCTCGATAAAGGCTTCCGGAGTCCACAGACCCCGACAGCCGCAGATATCGCGCACGAAGCGTTCCAGGATCTCCCTTCCGTAGGCAGTATGCGCCACTTCGGGATGAAACTGCACCCCGTAGAGGGGGCGGGTCCGACTGCGCACGGCCGCCACGGGAGCGCTGGCTGTGTGGGCCAGCACTTCGAACTCCTCGGGAAGCGCGCTCAGATGATCGCTGTGGCTCATCCACACCGTAAAACGCTCCGGCAACCCCTCGAAAAGGCCATTGCCACGGTCTATGATGAGCTCTGCCGGACCGAACTCCCGCCGCTCGGCGCGCTCCACCCGTCCGCCGAGCACCTGAGCCATGACCTGTAGCCCGTAGCAGATGCCCAGTACGGGCACGCCAAGCTCAAGCAGTCCGGGCTCCACCTGAGGGGCTCCGGGATCATAGACGCTCATGGGGCCGCCGGAGAGCACGATGCCCTTCGGGTTGCGGGAGCGGATCTGCTCCAGAGGGGCTGTGCAGGGCAGGATCTCACAGTATACGTGCGCTTCTCGGATACGTCGGGCGATGAGCTGCGTGTACTGCGAACCGTAGTCCAGAACAAGAATACACTCGCTGTGGGGATCCATAGGCATCGGGCTCGTAGAAAACGCACAGGGCAAAATTGCGCCCGACCGGCCGGCTTATGCAACGCAAAAGGCACCCCCAGAAAGCATGCAGGGGAGACCTTAGCCCAGAGCGCGCAAGGCCTCCACGAAGCGGTCCATCTCTTGACGGGATCGCTTCTCCGTTACGGCCACAAGCAGCCCGGGCTCTCCCCAGCGATCCAGGGGTACTCCGGCCAGGAACCCTTCTTCGAGCAGGCGCTCGACGATCTCGGAGGCCGACCGGGGGGTGCGCACCACAAACTCCCGGAAGAAGGGCCCGGAATAGAGCAACCCGTACCCGGGCAGTTCGGCGATGCGCTCGGCCAGATAATGGGCCCGGTGGTAGCATTGTTCGGCGACCTCCCGCAAGCCCTCCTTGCCCAGGAGAGCCATGTAGATAGTCGCCGCAAGGGCCATCAAGCCCTGATTGGTGCAGATGTTCGAGGTGGCTTTTTCGCGCCGGATATGCTGTTCACGGGTCTGCAGGGTGAGCACGAAAGCGCGATTGCCGGCCGCATCCACGGTCATGCCCACAAGCCGGCCGGGGAGCTTGCGCAGCAGCGAGGCCCGGGCGGCGAACAGGCCCAGATACGGACCCCCGAAGTTAAGCGGAATGCCCAGGGGTTGCCCTTCGCCCACCACAATATCTGCCCCATAGTGGCCGGGCGCCTCAAGCAGGCCGAGCGAGATCGGGTCGGCCACGACGATGTAGAGCCGCTTCGGATCGCTATGGGCGATGCGCTCGATCGTCCAGACGTCTTCCAGAAGCCCGTAAAAGTTGGGCTGCTGCACCACCACGGCGGCGACCCTCTCATCAACAAGCCCGGCCAGCGCCTCCACATCGGCCCGGCCCTCCCGCAACGGGGCCTCTTGAAGCTCGATCCCCTGGCCGTATCCGTAGGTGCGCACCACCTCCAGATACAGCGGATGGATTTTGCCGGCAAACACCACCCGACTGCGCTCCGTATGGGCGCAGGCCAGGAGTACGGCCTCCGCTAGCGCGCTGCCCCCATCGTACATGGAAGCGTTGGCCACATCCATACCCGTAAGACGGCAGACCATGGTCTGAAATTCATAAATGGCCTGCAGCGTGCCCTGGGAGACCTCGCCCTGATAGGGGGTGTAGGCCGTATAGAATTCCGATCGCGACAAAATGGCCCCGATGGCAGCCGGGATGAAGTGGTCATAGGCCCCGGCCCCGGCAAAACAGATAAGCCGATCGGTGCCCAGATTCTGCTCCGAAAGGGTGGTCAGGAGCTGGGTAACCTCCCACTCGGAAAGCGCCGGGGGAATGCGAAGCGGCTCTTTGAGCCGGATTGCTTCAGGGATGGGCTCCAGGAGCTCCTCGAAGCGCTCCACCCCGATGGCGCGGAGCATCTCCAGGCGATCCTGTTCTGTATGGGGGATGAAAACCATCTAGCGCACCCCGATCATACTCTGATATTCTTCGGCGCTGAGCAATCCCTCGATCTGCGCTGGATCCCGGGGTTGGATGCGAATGAGCCATCCGGCACCATACGGATCGCGATTGATCAGAGCCGGATCCTGTATTACGGCCTCGTTGTGGGCAATAATTTGGCCGGCAACGGGCAGGTACAATTCAGAGACCGTCTTTACGGCCTCGACGGTTCCGAAAACGGCGTTTTGCTCCAGCTCCGTTCCCACGGGCTTAAGCTCCACAAAGACGATATCGCCCAGCTCGCTCTGCGCGAAATCCGTGATCCCCACTACGGCCGTGCCGTCGGCCTCAAGCCGAATCCATTCATGCTCCCGCGTGTAGCGAAGCTCCTGTGGAATATGCATTGCGCCTTCCCCCTTATCTGGCAACTTGCTCGGATTCCGCTGTCAGGTCAAAGGTTTCCAGAAACTTCGTGGTAAACTCCCCGGCCCGGAAGCGCGCATCGCGCATCAGTCGGCGATGGAAGGGGATGGTCGTGTGCACCCCTTCGATGATGAACTCCTCGAGGGCGCGCTCCATTTTGGCAATGGCCTCCTGGCGCGTCTTGCCCCGCACGATGAGCTTGGCGATCATGGAATCGTAGTACGGCGGAATCACATACCCCGCATAGGCATGCGTATCGACACGCACCCCGTGTCCGCCCGGCACATGAAGGGCCGTGATTCGACCCGGGGAGGGACGAAACCCGTTGAAGGGATCCTCGGCGTTGATCCGGCACTCGATGGCATGCCCCCGAAGCTCCGGAATCTGGCCCGAGATGCGCTCTCCCATAGCGATGAGAATCTGCTGCTGCACGATGTCGTAGTCGGTTACCTCTTCCGTGACGGGGTGCTCGACCTGAATGCGGGTGTTCATCTCCATGAAGTAGAAGTTGCCATACCGGTCGACGAGAAACTCGATCGTGCCGGCCCCCTCATATCCCACTGCCGCCGCACCGCGGATGGCCGCTTCACCCATACGCTGGCGTAGCTCGGGGGTCATGATCGGGGAAGGGGCCTCTTCGACCAGCTTCTGGTGCCGCCGCTGGATGGAGCAGTCCCGCTCGCCCAGGTGAATGACCGTGCCATGCCGATCGCCCAGGACCTGGATTTCGATATGCCGAGGCTCTTCGAGGTACTTTTCCAGATACACCGCCGGATTACCGAAAGCCGCTTCCGCCTCGGCACGAGCCAGATTGAACTGCGGAATAAAATCCTCCGGCTCCCAGACCACGCGCATGCCGCGCCCCCCACCTCCGGCAGCGGCTTTGATGATCACCGGAAAACCGATCTCGCGCGCGACCTCGAATGCCTCCATGGGATCCTCAATCGTGCCCTCCGAACCCGGGATCGTAGGCACCCCAGCCAGACGCATGGTACGCTTGGCCTCTGCCTTATCGCCCATGCGGCGGATGGCCTCCGGGCTGGGGCCGATGAATGTGATCCCGTGTTCGGCGCAGATGGCGGCAAACTGCGCATTTTCAGCCAGAAACCCGTACCCCGGATGGATGGCGTCGGCGTTCGTGACCTCGGCCGCGGCGATCAGGCGGGGGATTTTGAGATAGGAATCCCGACTCGGGCCCGGACCGATACAGACGGCCTCATCGGCGAAGCGCACGTGCAGACTATCCCGATCGGCGGTCGAGTAAACGGCCACGGTCCGGATGCCCATCTCCTTACAGGTACGGATGATGCGCAGGGCGATTTCACCGCGATTGGCGATGAGGATCTTGCGAAACATAGGGGGCTCAGGCGGGCTCGATCAGGAAAAGAACCTGGTCGTACTCGACAGGCTGACCGTTTTCGACCAGAATCTTCACGACGCGGCCGGCCACGTCGCTCTGAATCTCGTTCATGATTTTCATGGCCTCGATGATGCAGAGCGTCTGTCCGACGGAGACCACATCTCCCACCTGCACAAAAGGAGGCTTATCCGGAGCCGGGGCCCGATAAAAAGTGCCCACGATGGGGGAACGGATCTCATGCAGTTTCTTCCCCCCCTCGGCGGCGGGTGCCGCTGGCGCCTCGGCCGGCTCTGGCGCCGGCGTCTGTACCGGACTCGGAGCGGGCGCCGGCGGGGCGACCGGAGCGGGAGCAGGGGGCAGTGACCACCAGGCCTGCGGGGGCAGACCGTTGACGATCGGCTGAGCGGGCTGCTTGCGGACAGCGATGCGAAAATCGCCTTCCTCGATCTCCACCTCCGCAACCTGGCTGGCCTCGACGAGCTTGAGGATCTGACGGATAAGCTTTAGATCCATGATAGGCTTCCCCCTCCGAGCGGCCTCAGCCCTGGCGTACGCGCTCGATATATGTGCGGGTTTCCGTATTGACCCGAATGACGTCCCCAACCTCCACGAAGAGCGGCACCTGCACGACGGCACCGGACTCCAACCGGGCGGGCTTGGTTCCGCCGGTGGCCGTATCTCCTCGGACGCCCGGATCGGTCTCGACGACCTGCAGCTCTACATGCACGGGGAGCTCTACGAGCACGGGGGTTTCCGTCTCGGCATGCACGAGCACATCGGCTGTCCCCCCCTCCTTGAGGAACTCCCGTCCCTGTACGAGCTCCGGTGGCACGACGATTTGCTCGTAGGTTTCCAGGTTCATGAAATGCAGGCCCAGCTCATCCTCGTAGAGAAACTGATGGGGCCGGCGCTCCAGGCGGGCGGTCTCCACCCGTTCCCCGGCGCGAAAGGTGCGATCCACGACCCGGCCGGTTTTGACGTGCTTGAGGGTGGTGCGCACAAAGGCCCCGCCTTTTCCGGGCTTGACGTGCATAAACTCGACGATGGTGTACAGCTCGCCCTCAAGCACGAGGGTCATACCGTTGCGGAAATCAGCGGTCGTAGCCATATCGCAAACAGCTTCTTCAGACAGGCCTCCGATTGCGGGGGCTAATATACCATGGGCGCCGAAGCCCGTGCAAACCGACTTTCTTTTGCTCCCTTTTTTTCCTATCTTCGGCCGCCCTAGAGAAAACCGAAACCGGGACAAAACTACCCCGGACGTATATGGAACTTGCCGACAGTAGTCGGCGCACGCCGGCGCCGAAAGCGCGCAGCAGAATACGGGGTTGTCGAAGCGCCCCCTCCCCCCTCCCGTAACGGCCCATCGGGCCTCCAGGGGCCGCTTCGCATGCCCCGTCTGGTGCCCCGGGAGGCCATACATGCCCCGCCTGGTGATCGCACTCCCCGCACCCGCAAACGGATTCCTGTCCGGAGGGATTCGACCATGCTAAAAGAGCTGCTGGCCCCCGAAATCCAAGAACTGCTCAAGCAACGTCGACTGGCCGAAGTGCGGGATATCGTCTCGGAGTGGGAACCCCCTGAGGTCGCCCGGCTGCTTGCTGATCTGCCCCCGGAAGAGGGCATCGTGCTCTTCCGGCTCCTGCCCCGCGCGCAAGCCGCCGATGTATTCGCCTATCTAGACCCCTCCCTGCAGCGCACCATCCTGGACCATCTAACCAGCGAACGCATCCGGACCCTGCTGGAAGAATTGGACCCGGACGATCGAACGGCGCTTTTCGAGGAACTGCCCGGCCAGGTCGCCCAGCGACTCCTCAACCTGCTCTCGGTCGAAGAAAGGCAGGAGGTGCTTCGGCTACTGGGCTACCCGGAGGGCTCGGTGGGCCGGCTCATGACGCCCGACTACGTGGCCGTCCGGCCCCATTGGACGGTCGAACAGGCCCTGCGCCACATCCGGCGCATGGCCCGTCGGGCGGAGACGATCAACACGATCTACGTGGTCGATGATTCCTGGAAACTGCTCGACGAAATCCCCCTGCAGAAGCTCATCCTCGCCGAACCGGAAACCAGGGTGGAATCTCTGATCGACTATCGTGTCGTGGCGCTGCGGACGACGGACGATCAGGAGCGGGCCGTATCGCTGATGCGGGAATACGACCGCACCGTGCTCCCCGTCGTCGATCAGGATGGCGTGCTTGTGGGGATCGTAACCGTAGACGACGTGCTGGATGTGGCCGTGGAGGAGGCCACGGAGGACATCCAGAAATTCGGCGGTATGGAGGCCCTGGATACACCCTATATGAGCACGCCTCTGCCGCAGATGCTCCGCAAGCGGGCCGGGTGGCTGTCCGTGCTCTTCATAAGCGAGATGTTCACGGCCTCCGCCATGGCCGCCTTCGAGCACGCCATCGAGCGCGTGGTCATGCTCGCCTTCTTCGTCCCCATGGTCATCGCCAGTGGAGGGAACAGCGGCTCCCAGGCCGCCACGCTGGTCATCCGGGCCATGACCCTGGGGGAGATCACGATACGGGACTGGTGGAAGGTGATGCGCCGGGAGCTGGTCTCCGGGCTGCTGCTGGGCACCATCCTGGGTGCGATCGGCTTTCTGCGGGTCACGCTCTGGGAGCTCCTCTTCGACCTCTACGGCACCCAATGGGTATCGATGGCCTTTACCGTGGCGCTGGCGCTGATGGGCATCGTGCTCTGGGGCACGCTGATCGGGTCCATGTTGCCGTTTCTGTTGCGCCGCCTGGGCTTCGATCCGGCCGCCTCCTCGGCTCCGTTCGTGGCCACGCTGGTCGATGTGACGGGTATCGTGATCTACTTCACGGTTGCTTCCTGGTTCTTTAGCCTCTAGAGCGTGGCACTGGTTTTGCTAGCCCCTCCCGGGAGGTGTATCTTTGTGTGCTATGTCGGTACGCCGCGCCATAACCCTCTACGATTGCAACGCCTATTTGCAGCACCTTGAGTACCTGCGTCGGGCACTGGTGGAGGCCTGGTTCCTGACTATGTACATTGAAGAGCAGACCGTGCCCCGCCAGGAGGTGGAAGCCCTCGTGGAAGCCTTTCTGCAGGCACGCCGGCAAGAGGGTCGATTCTTTGAGAGGGAGGCCACGACCTGCCCTTAGCCGGCCAGTTCCCGGAATCGCTCCTGTTCCCGCTCCAGAGCCGCTCGGATAAGCCCCTGTAAGGGCTCCAGATTTCCTCGATCCGCCTGCCGGAGGGCCTCGATATAGAGGCGCCGCAGATCTCCCTCCCGCGCGTAGAGCACCACCGGCGGCCCACCGCAACGAAGGGAAATCAGATCGCAGACCAGACGCGCCGTGCGGCCGTTTCCATTGCGGAAGGGATGGATGAACGTGAGCCGGTGATGCACCTCGGCCAGCACCTCGACGAGCTCCTCCATCCCCCGAGTCGCATACGGCAACCGCAGCTCGAGGTTCTTCTCCAGCTGGTACATGAGCAGAGGGACCTGCGCCGGATGGGGAGGTTCAAGGACGCCCACCAGCACGGAAACCCGACGATACTTGCCGGCCCACTCATAAAGGTGATGAAAGGCCTCGTAGTGAATCCGACGAATTAACGCGGCCGTGATAGGCTGTCGGGGCGAGAGGGAGAAGATGAAATGCTGCGCGCGCGCGATCCCTTCCAGTTCGGCCCGGTTGATCGCATCCGGATCGGTAAGCCCGAGCTTGTTGTCCAGATCTGCCTCGGTATGCGAGGTGTGGCCTAGCGGCTCCATGGGCGCGGCCCCTTTCTTTCGACTGCCTCCAGCCTTCCCCCCTTTGACTCTTTCCCCTCAGGGGACAATTAGGGCAAGAGGCCGATCAAAAGCAAGGCCCCTACAGGGAGAGCGTAAACCCGAAGCTACTGCCCCGCCCCACTTCGGATTCGATGATGAGCTGCTGTCGATGGGCCTCGATGATGTGCTTGACGATCGCCAGGCCCAGACCCGTTCCTCCTTGAGCGCGGGATCGGCTTTTGTCCACCCGGTAGAAGCGCTCCGTAATGCGGGGCAGATGTTCCGGGGGAATGCCACAACCGGTATCCTGCACGAACACGGTGACCTTTCCCACAGGCTCCCGGCGCACAAAGAGCCGCACCTCGCCTCCCGGATCCGTATACTTGATCGCATTGTCCAGCAGATTCTGGACCACAAGGCGAATCTGATCCCGATCCCCCAGAACCATGAGCTGAGCCTCCGGCGGCTCGTACTGCAGGCGAATGCCCTTCTGCTGACTGGCCAGCTCGAAAGTCTCGGCCACTTCCCGCAACAGGGGCTCCAGGCGGAAATACCGCAGGTTCATGCGCCGCTCCCCGGTCTCGATGCGAGAGATCTCGATGAGGTCGGAAACCAGGCTGGTCAGACGCCCCACGTGAAAAAGGGCCCGCTCCAGAAAACGACGGTTGACCTCGGGATCCTCCAGAGCCCCATCCCGTAGCGTCTCCAGATAGCCCTGAATGGCGTGGATAGGGGTTTTGAGCTCGTGCGAAACATCACCCAGAAACTCCCGCCGATATGTCTCCAGCTGGCGCAACCGATCAAGCTCCTTTTGTACGCGCTCCAGGAACACGCCCAGCTCCTGTTCGAGCGCCCGGCAGGGATCCTGATTGATGCCCGGAGGGAGCTCCGGGGAGGGCTCAATAAGGCTCCAGATGCGCCTTAACTGGCCGCGCAACCGGTTCAGCTCAGGCTCCAACTTCCTCCGATAGGCCCCATACACCCCCGATGCGGCCAAGAGGGCAAAAAACACAGCCCAGCGCACGGAAAAGCCGCTCACCCAGCCAAGGAGTACCCCGGCCACGAGAATGGGCCCGATCGTGAAGAGCAAAAACACCCAGAGGGTTCGGTGACGGAACATGTCTCCCTATGCGGCGCGGAATCGATATCCCACCCCCTTTACGGTTTCGATGTAATGGCTACCGAGCCGCTCCCGGATCTTGCGCACGTGTACATCCACGGTGCGGTCGACTACGTAAACGTCCGTACCCCAGACGCGATCGAGAAGTTCCTGACGGGAAAAAACGATTCCGGGATGAGAGGCCAAAAAGAAGAGCAGTTCGAACTCTTTTCGGGGCAGCTGGTGCTCCACGCCCGCCTGACGCACCACGTAGCGATCCCGATCGATTTCCAGATCGTGGATGCGGATACGCCGGGGGACGTTGGTGGGGAAAACGGCGCGCCGCAGCAGGGCACGGATATGGCTGATCAACAGGGCCGGGCTGATGGGCTTGGGGATGTAATCGTCGGCTCCGAGCTCCAGGCCCATGATCTCGTCGGTTTCCGCATTCCGGGCGGTGAGAAAGGCGATGGGCACATGACGCAACTCCGGATGGGCGCGCAGCCGCTGGCAGACGGCAAACCCGTCCAGCTGGGGCATCATGATATCCAGCACGACCACATCCGGCCGCTCCGCCTCGGCCAGTTCGAGGGCCGAGGTACCATCGAAGGCGATCAGCACCCGATAGCCCGCCTTCTCCAGATTGTAGCGCAGGAATTCCAGCAGATCCGGCTCATCGTCAACCAGGAGCACTTTCGGAGTCATATCCCACCCCTGTTCTGCCCGGTAAAGTTAGTCTATCGTGCCTCGCCTTTGTGTTAGGATACGGTTAAGCGTAGGTAGTTTTGTATCAAAGTGATACGAAACTACCTGTTTTGCTCCCGTCTGAAACCCTGTATCCGGCCAAAACGGGACTGGCATATCAGTGGCAGCTGCTGTGGCCGACATCCCCGTGGAGAAAGAAAGGGGTGAGGCCATGGAAGCGCGCTCCAAACGGTATCGGGTGTTTGTGGTCGATGACGATCGGCACTATGCGCGCCTGGTAAGCTATCGACTCTCCCAGAATCCAGAGCTAGAGGTGCAGGTCTTCCACGGCGGAGAGGCCGTTCTGGAGCAGCTCGATCAGATGCCCGATGCCATCTTGCTCGACATCATGATGCCGGGCATGAGCGGAATCGAGGTGCTGCAGCACATCAAGCAGGTGCTACCCGACGTGCCCGTTATCATGGTCTCCGCACAAGGGGCGCTCGACGTGGCCATCGAGGCCATGAAACTGGGCGCCTACGACTACCTGGTCAAGGGGCAGGATGAGCTGGTCAAGATCGAGACCACGATCAAAAACGCCATTCAGACCTATGCGTTGCAGAACGAAGTTCAGCGCCTGCGTGAGGCCATTCCCCAGCATTACCGTTTTGAGGAGATTGTGGGGGAAAGCGAGCCCATGCAACAGGTCTTCCGCCTTATCGAAAAGGCGGCTCGATCTGACATCACCGTGCTCATCCACGGGGAATCCGGCACGGGCAAAGAACTCGTCGCGCGGGCCATTCACTACAACAGCGCTCGCCGGCATGAGCCCTTCGTGGTGGTCAACTGCGCGGCCATTCCGCGCGAACTCGTGGAAAGCGAGTTCTTCGGACACGAAAAAGGCGCCTTCACGGGAGCCTACACGCGCAAGATCGGCAAGTTCGAGCAGGCGCACAGGGGCACGATCTTTCTGGATGAGATCGGGGAGATGGATCCCTCTCTGCAGGTCAAGCTGCTGCGCGTGCTGCAGAACCGGGAAATCCAGCGCGTAGGGGGTCAGGAGACCATCCACGTAGACGTGCGCATCATCGCGGCTACCAACCGCAACCTGCGCGAGGCCATGCAGAAAGGCGAATTCCGCGAAGACCTCTACTATCGGCTCTTCAGCTTCCCCATCTACCTTCCCCCACTGCGGGAACGGGGACAGGACGTACTCCTGCTGGCCCAGCATTTCCTCAAGCAGGCTCTGCGCGCCCATCCCGGGGGGCCGAAGAAGTTCTCCCGCGAGGCTCTGCAGGCCATCGCCCGTTACCCCTGGCCAGGAAATGTGCGAGAGCTCAAGAACGCCGTAGAACGCGCCGTACTCATCGCCGAAGGGCCGGAGATCACGGTCGAGGATCTGCTGCTGGAAAACCCGCAACTTACAGCTGTCTCCTCTGCCGCGGTCCGGGAGGCCGTCGCTCCGGCTTCGGGATCGGTCGTGCGGGAAATCGTACCCCTGGAGGAGCTCAAGCGGCAGGCTGTCATTCAGGCCTTCGAGGCCTGTGGGCGAAACGTAGATCGCGCGGCCGTGCAACTGGGTATAGGGCGGGCCACCATGTATCGGTTGCTCAAGAAATACCGCCTGCTTTCCGGTTAGCCCGGCCGAAGCACAACCCCGGAGAAGGCTTCCTCCAGAAAGAGCTCCTGAGCCAGCTGCCGCACCTGCTCCGGGGTGACGGACTCGATCCCGGCGAGTACTTCTTCGGGCGGCACAGGACGCCGATAATAGAGCTCATCTTTGCCCAGGCGCATCATACGGGACTGCGTACCTTCCATCCCCATCCACAGCGCGCCCCTGAGCTGGGCCTTGGCTTGCTCGAGCAGGCGGCTGCTAATCCGCTGCTGACGCAACCGGTCCAGCTCTTGCCAGATCAAGCCGATCAGGCGATCAAGCCTGCGCACCTCCACCCCCGCATAGATACCGAACTGGCCCCCGTCCTCCCAGCCTTGGTAGAAGGAATAGATGGAATAGCAGAACCCGTATCGCTCCCGGATGTGCTGATTGAGCAACGAGCTCATCCCTCCGCCCAGCAAGATATTGAGTGCGGAGAGAGCGTACTGGCGTTCATCGAGCATGCCCGGCGCCCGAACACCCATGACGAGATGGGCCTGCCCTATAGGCCGAATCTCCTCCCGCCAGGCGGGCCTGTATCCGTGGAGCGGGATCCGCTCCAGCGGAGGCTCTGCAGGGCTCGATAGGGCTCCGAGAACATAACGCTCCAGCAGGGACATTACGGCCGTTATCGAGACCGGACCGGCGATAGTGATAATCATCCGCTCCGGCCGGTACTGGCGGGCTCTATAGGCCCTCAGCTCCGCTGGACCCAGCTGGGAGACGGTCTCCGGCCGCCCCACAATGGGATGGGCTAACGGATGCCCGGCAAACAGGACCTCATCGAAGAGATCAAGCACGAACTCATCCGGGGTGTCTTCGTAGAGGCGCATCTCCTCTAGGATAACCTGGCGCTCCCGGATCACCTCATGTTCCGGGAAGGTCGGCTCCAGCACCAAATCGGCCAAGAGGTCAATGGCCCGTTCCAGATGTTCGACGAGCACCCGGGCGTAGAAGCAGGTGTGATCCTTCGTGGTGAAGGCGTTCACATACCCGCCCACGGCCTCCAGGTAGCGCGCGATGTGATGCGTGCGACGCCGACGCGTACCCTTGAAGACGGCGTGCTCCAGAAAGTGCGAGATCCCCAGCCAGGGTTCCGGCTCATCCCGACTGCCCGTTTGGATCCAGATCCCCACAGAGCAGGTGCCCACATCGGGCACCTGCTCCAGCAGTACACGCAGACCTCCGGCGAGCTCCAGGCGCTCCACCCGATACTTCATGCTCAACCCGGAGGCGGTTTTTGACCGTAGGCGTGTGCGCATACCCGCGGCCCCGCTGGAAGGGCGAGCTCAACGTCGATGCTTCCCCGGAGAACCGCCCCGATGCCGACGAGCATCCCGGGAAGGGGGCTTTGTGGGGGAACGGCCCGGGGAAGAACGCCCTTCTCCATTGGAGGAGCCTCCCGTTGTCTGGGCTTCCCCCCCTTCGGAGCGAGGCAGAAGGGATTTCATGCTGAGGCGGAACTTGCCCCCTTCCTCGATGCGGATCACCTGCACCCGGATCTTGTCGCCCACCTTGAGGTAATCGGAGACGTTCTCCACCCGCTTATGGGCGATCTCGCTCACGTGCAGCAGGCCGTCCTTTCCGGGCAGGATCTCCACAAACGCTCCAAAAGGCTGGATACTGCGCACCACGCCCTCGTACACCTGCCCCTCGACGGGCTTGGCCGTAATGCGCGAGATCCACTCAATGGCCTTGCGTGCCGCCTCCGCATCGGTGGCCGCGATCGTGACCAGCCCCTTGCCCTCTTTTTCCTCGACGACGATCTCCGTCTTCGTCTCCCGCTGGATCTCCTGGATCACCCGACCGGCCGGACCGATTACCGCTCCGATATCGGATACGTCGATCTCGATCGTGGTCAGGCGTGGAGCAAACGGCGACAGGTCCGGGCGCGGCCTGTCGAGCACCTGATCCATGATATCCAGGATCCTGAGCCTCCCCTGGCGGGCCTGCTCCAAGGCCCGGGCCAGCACCTCCATGGAGATGCCGGAGATCTTGATATCCATCTGGCAGGCCGTAATGCCATCCCGCGTGCCGGCGACCTTGAAGTCCATATCCCCCAGATGATCTTCGGCCCCCAGAATGTCGCTCAGGATGGCCACCTGATCCCCTTCTTTGATGAGCCCCATGGCAATACCCGCCACGGCCTTGCGGATGGGCACGCCGGCATCCATCAGGGCCAGGGATCCAGCGCAGACGGTGGCCATGGAGGAAGAGCCGTTGGATTCCAGAATCTCGGAGACCACGCGGATCGTGTAGGGAAACTCCTCATATGGGGGTATGACGGCCTTCAGCGCCCGCTCGGCCAGGTTACCATGGCCGACCTCGCGCCGGGAGACGCCCCGGATGGGCTTGACCTCGCCCGTGGAAAAGGGAGGAAAGTTATAGTGGAGCATGAAGGTCTTCGAGCTATCATGAAACAGCTCGTCGATGATCTGCTCATCGAGCTTCGTGCCGAGCGTAACGGAGGCCAGCGCCTGCGTCTCCCCACGCGTGAATATCGCCGATCCATGCACACGGGGCAGATAGCCCACCTCGCACCAAATGGGCCGGATCTCATCCGTGCGCCGGCCGTCCAGGCGTCGGTTCTCCTCCAGGATCATCCGGCGCATCTCCTGATACTCCAGCTCATCGAAGGCGCGCGCCACCTCGGCTGCGCGTTCGGGGAACTCCGGGGCGCGCACGATAATCTCCTGCTCGGAGAGCACGCCCTCGATGCCCACCTCTTCTTCCACGGGCGTTTGCACCTCCACCGGAGGGCCTTCTTCCGCTTCCGGAACGGCCACAGGCAGACCGGTAAGCTGCTGGATGATCTCCTCTTTGAGCGCCTTCACGGCGGCCTGATATTCGATCTTCACATAGGGACGGTGCAGAATCTCCCGCAGCCGCGGGCGGGCCAGCTCCACGACCCGGTTCCAGACCGCCTCATCCAGCACGGGAGCCGCAAATGGACGCACCGAACGCGGTCCTTGGAAGCGTCGCGCCACCAGCTCCAGCTGGGCCTGGCAGAGGCGACGGATCGCCTCCTGGGCGAAGGCGATGCCCGCCAGCATGTCCGCCTCGGAGATCTCCCGCATCTCGCCCTCGACCATGACGATCGAATCCAGCGTGCCGGCCACCACCATATCCACATCGCTTCTCTGCAGCTCCTCCAGCGTGGGGAAAAGCACCCACTGGCCGTCCAATCGCCCCACGCGCACCTCCGCCATGGGACCGTCGAAGGGCAGGTCGGAGAGCATAATAGCGGCCGAGGCGCCGATCCCGGCCAGCACATCGGCATCGTTCTGTCCGTCGGAGGAGATCACGGTGCAGATCACCTGCACCTCGTGCATGAACCCCTCTGGGAACAGGGGACGGATCGCCCGATCGATCAACCGGGCCGAGAGGATTTCCTTCTCATTGGGCCGGCCTTCCCGTTTGATAAAACCGCCGGGGAACTTGCCCCCTGCGTAGAATTTCTCCCGGTATTCGACCGTGAGCGGAAAGAAGCTCTGCCCCTCTTTTGCCGTCTCGCTGGCACAGACGGTGCAGAGCACCATCGTATCACCCAGCCGCACTACCGCCGCTCCATCGGCCTGTCGAGCCAGACGGCCGGTCTCGATCTGCAACACCCGACCCGCTCCAATATCCAGAGCCTGCACCCACACCTCTGGTTTTTGCATATCTTCTTTGCCTCCCCCCGCCCGCTGCTGGGTTCCGGCGCCTCCTGGCACATGCGCCCGGGAGGCCCGCATGTCGGGCGGGATGCTCTTTAGGTCTTATTCACGTCGAAGGGCACCGAATCGCACGGTGCCCTTCGAATTTACTTGCGCAGGTTCAACTGCTCGATCAGCGCTTGGTAGCGTTCGTAGTCTTTGCGCTTAAGATATTCCAGCAAGCGGCGCCGTTTCCCCACCAGCTTGAGCAACCCCAGACGCGTGGCGTGGTCTTTCCGATGCACGTTGAGGTGCTCCGTCAGACGCCGGATGCGCTCCGTAAAGAGCGCGATCTGCGCCTCCGGAGATCCCGTATCCTGCGGGGTGCGCCCGAACTGTTCGAAAATCGCGCGCTTCTGTTCTTTGCTCAGCATGCGTACATCCCTTTTTCTTCCGCCTGAGGGGCCTTTTCAAGCATGCAAAGGTACATCAGGCCGAAACGATGCGCAACGGGCCCGATCTTCCTCCAGCTGCCGGCGCAGCGCTTCCGCATCGGGGAAGCGCGCAATGGGCCGCAGATAGGCCAACAGCTCCACCCAGAGCATCTGTCCGTAGAGGTTCCCGGAAAACTCCAGCAGGTGCACCTCGGCCAGGGGTTCTTCTTCCTGGAACGTGGGCCGGGATCCGAGGTTGAGCATACCTCGATAGCGGACCCCCTCGGAGGTACACACATCGACAACGTAGACCCCATACGGGGGTAAGAGTTTCTCCGGGGGCAGAGCCAGGTTGGCCGTAGGAAAACCGAGCTCGCGGCCGCGCCCCTGACCGGCAACGACAACGCCGCTGATCCAGTAGGGGCGCCCCAGAAGCTCGCGGGCCAAAGCCAGCTTGCCCTGCTGCAGCGCCCTGCGGATCTGCGTGCTGCTTACGGCGAGCTCATCGACGTGCTGAGGCGGGATCACCTCCACGGAAAAGCCCCAGCGCGCAGCCAGACGCCGCAGCGTCTCCGGATCTCCCCGGCGCCCTTTTCCGAAATGATGATCGTATCCCACTACGATCTCGCGCATGCCCAGGCGCTTGAGCAACACCTCGCGCACGAAGGACTCGGAATCCATCTGCGCGAAATCCTGATCGAAATGCGCCACGACCACCTGCTCGATGCCCAGCTCGTGGATCAGATAGCTGCGCTCGGCAAGCGTGCTCAATAGCCGAAAAGGTCCTTCCTGGGGATAGAGCACGGCGCGGGGATGAGGATGAAAGGTGAGCGCCAGGCTACGCAGGCCCAGTGCGCGGGCCCGCTCCCGAACGTGGCGCAAAATCACCTGATGCCCCCGATGCACCCCGTCGAAGGTGCCCACCGTCAGGACCGAAGGCGCCGGTTGGGACAGGTGCTCCAGCCACAGATACGCCGTATTCATACCCCCTCCCCGGGGCGCAGTGCGCGCTCCAGATCCGGAATCGTCCAGGCCTCCTCGACCCGATACGGACCGATCGCGGTGCGCCTGAGCTCGAGCAAATAGGCGCCCGATCCCAATGCCCGCCCCAGATCGTGTACAAGCGAACGCACGTAGGTGCCTTTGCCGCATCGGACCTCGAAGCTCACCTCCGGCCCCTCCATATCCAGGATCTCGAAGGCGTAGACCTCCACCGGGCGGGGCTCCAGCTCCAGCACCTCGCCCCGCCGCGCGCGCCGGTAGGCGGGAGTTCCGTTGCGCTTGAGGGCCGAATAGGGCGGGGGCACCTGCTCGATGCGGCCCACAAACCTCCCCACAGCCCGGCGCACATCCTCCAGCCGGATGTGCTCCCAGGGATACTCCTCGGCTATCGGGGTCTCCGCATCGTAGCTGGGCGTGACAGCGCCCAGCCGGAACCTCCCCCGATAGGTCTTGGGCATATGCATAAAGCAGGAAAGCGCGCGCGTGGCCCTGCCCACCCCGCAGAGCAACAGCCCGGTCGCCAGGGGATCGAGCGTACCGGCATGGCCGATTTTGCGAACCCGGAGCCGGGACCGCAACCAGCGCACCACATCAAAGGACGTCCACCCGGCCGGCTTATCCACGGGCAGTACGTAGCCGCAATCCGGGACGGACCTCAGGGCGCCCTCGTTACGTTTCTTGACCGGGGGAAGCGTCATCTGAACGGGAAGCACGTTGCTGGCGGATCTGGGCAAAGAGTGCCTCCAGCCGCTCTACGTAATCCTGCGTGTCGTCGTGCAGGAATTCCAACTCGGGCATGGTCCGCAGATGATGCCGGATGCGGGCCGAAAGCGCCCGGCGGATTTCCGGCGTCTGTTCCCGCAATCGTTCCAGGGTCACGCGCTGCGTGGCCGGATCCCCCATGATGCTCACATAGACGCGCGCTATGCTCAGATCGCGCGGCATCTGCACCTTGGTCACGGTCAGCAGCGCATGGGAGACCTCGCGGAACTCGGTCTCCAGCAGATCGGCCAGCTCTCGCTTGATCAGCGAGCTGACCCGCTCAACACGCCGTTCGCTGCTCATGGGGTGCTCAGCGTACGCCTGGTCTCCACGATTTCGTAGGCCTCGATGATATCGCCCACCTTGATATCGTTATACCCCTCGATGCCCATGCCGCACTCATATCCGGCTGCGACCTCGCGGACATCCTCCTTAAAGCGCTTCAGGGAGGCCAGCCGGCCCTCGTAGACGACCACCCCGTCGCGGATGAGCCGGACGCGGTCGTTGCGCCGGATTCGGCCCTCGGTGACATAGCAACCGGCCACCGTGCCCACTTTGGGTACCTTGAACGTGGCCCGCACCTCGGCCATGCCGGTGATCTGCTCCTTGCGTTCCGGGGCCAGCAGGCCTTCGAGGGCGGACCTGAGGTCGTTGATCGCATCATAGATGATGGAATACAGGCGGATATCGATATGCTCCTGTTCGGCCAGTTTGCGTGCCGCCGCAGAGGGCCGAACCTGAAAACCGATGATGATCGCATTAGAGGCCGAAGCCAGCAACACATCGGATTCCGTAATAGCGCCTACGCCGCTGTGGATAATGTTAAGGCGCACCTCCGGGTTGGAAAGCTTCAGCAGCGCGTCGCTCAGGGCCTCAACCGACCCGGCCACATCGCCCTTGAGCACAATATTGAGCTCTTTGAGCTGACCTTCAGCCATCTGGCGGGAGACCTCCTCCAGGGAGAGGTGTTTGCGGCGCCGGAGGTCCTGCTCGCGCTTAATCTGCTGCCGCCTGAGGGCGATCTCGCGCGCTTCGCGCTCATCGGCCACCACCATGAAGCGATCCCCGGCCTGGGGCAGGTCTTCAAATCCCAGCACCTGCACCGGCGTGGAGGGACCGGCCTCCTCGACCCGCTGATCGCGCTCGTTGAACATCGCGCGCACCTTTCCATAGGTCAGTCCCGCCACGAAAGCATCCCCCACGCGCAACGTGCCGTTCTGCACCAGCACCGTGGCCACCACCCCGCGCCCCCTGTCGAGCTGGGCCTCGATAATGGTGCCCTGAGCCCGACGCTTGGGGTTGGCCTTCAGCTCCAGGAGCTCGGCCTCCAGGAGGATCTTCTCCAGGAGCACATCCACGTTCTTGCCCGTTTTGGCCGAGATCTCCGCGCACTGGTATTTACCCCCCCACTCCTCCACAAGCACGCCGTGCTCGGCCAGTTGCTGACGGATGCGATCCGGATTGGCCTCGGGCTTGTCGATCTTGTTGATCGCCACCACGATGGGCACGCCCGCGGCCTTGGCGTGGTTGATGGCCTCAACCGTCTGAGGCATGACCTGATCGTCGGCCGCCACCACGAGCACCACGATATCCGTCACCTGCGCCCCGCGGGCGCGCATGGCCGTAAAAGCCTCATGTCCCGGGGTATCAAGGAAGGTGATCTTGCGCCCATCGGGCAAGGTGACCTCGTAGGCGCCGATATGCTGGGTGATCCCCCCCGCCTCACCGGCCACCACGTTCGTCTGCCGGATATAATCGAGCAACGAGGTCTTGCCGTGGTCGACGTGTCCCATAACGGTGACGATCGGGGGACGCGGCTCCAGGTCCTCGGGCCGATCGGGCTCCTCTTCCTCTTCGACCTGGAGCATCTCTGTGGTGTCCACAAACTGCACCTGATAGCCGAACTCATCGGCCAGGAGGGTGATCGTGTCCGCATCCAGACGCTGGTTAATCGACACCGGAAGCCCCAGGCCGAGGCACTTGGTGAGCACCTCCGCCACATCGACGCCCATAAGCTCGGCCAGCTCCCGGGCCGTGACGAACTCCGTGACCCGCAGCAGACCGGATTCCTGGGCCTCTCGCTGCTGGGTTTCCCGCTGTGCGGCGCGCTCCTCGCGCCGGCTTTTGCGGATCTTGCCCCGACGCCCCCCGGAGGCGCGCTCTATCTCGGCCATGGTCTGGCGCAGCGCACGCACGACCTCTTCTTCGTCGACAACAGGGCCTTTCTTCTTTTTCTTCTTCTTGCCCTGCAGCTCCTTTCTGGCCAGCGACAGATCCTCTTCCGGATCCATGGACACGGGGATGCGCTTGCGCTTCTTCTTTTTATCCTTTCGCTCCGCCTCTTTTGTTGGTGACTCCGCCCCCGCCGCAGGAGTCCTGCCGCCGAGCTTATCCAGATCCACCTTGCCCACCACCTTGGGCCCGACAAGCACCACACGGCCCCGGGCCCGGATGACCTCATCTTTTTCCTCAGCGGCTTCCTGAGCGGACTCCAGGCCCTCCGCTTCCGGCTTCGCGCCGGACTCTGCCCCCACCGCGGGCGGTGCCTCTGCTACCTCGGGGACAGATGCGGGCTCTTCCTGGCCTGACTCCTCCATCTCTACGAATCCATCCTCTAGCTCTCCAGCCGGCTCCGCTGCCTCCACCACCTCTTCCGGTTCTCCCCCGTCCGGAGCCGGCACCTCCGGGGAGGCCATATCGGCTTCAGGCAGGACCTCAGGCAGCACCTCGGCAGGCACCTCTTCGGGCTCGGAGGCCACCTCCGCCTCTGCGGAGGTGACCACGGTACCGATTTCGGAATCCACGGTTACGGCCTCATGGCGGACGCGTTTGCGGTACTCTTCCCGCTCACGGTACTGCCTTTCCTTGAGCCGGTGTCGCTCGGCCACCTCTTTTTCCCTGCGGAAGTGGGTTATGATCTCCAGGTACATCTCATCGGTAAGCCGCGCATTCGGGTTGTCCTGGATATCAAACCCCTTCTTGCGCAAATGGGCCACGATGGTATCCGTGCCCAGATTGAGCTCACGGGAAACCTGAAATAACCGCTTGGAAGGCATAGAAGCTCAGCTTTCTTCCTCGTATTCGCCTTCTTCGAATTCTTCCTCCAGGATCCGGTATATCTCGCGGACCGTGGCGGCCGACAACCCCGTACGACGCTCCAGCTCGATCTGGCTCAGCCGCAGCACGGAACGCGCTGTATCGCAGCCGATAGCTTTGAGGCGCTCGATAACCTCCGGATCGATTTCGTCGGCGAATTCCTCCAGGGGCACATCCTCTTCGCGCTGATCGATATCCCGGTAGACGTCGATCTCGTAGCCCGTCAGAGCCGAGGCCAGCCGGATGTTCTGCCCCCCCCTGCCGATGGCCAGCGCCACCTGATCGGGTTTGACCAGCGCACGGGCGCGCTTGTTGGCCTCATCGATCTCCACCTGCAACACCTTGGCCGGCTGCAGGGCGCGCCGGATGAGCTCCACCGGGTCGTCCGTCCAGGCGATCACGTCGATGTTTTCGTTGTTGAGCTCGCGCACAATGGCATGGATGCGCACCCCCTTCATGCCCACACAGGCGCCCACGGGGTCCACCCGATCATCGTGGGAGAGCACAGCCACCTTGGCGCGCTCCCCGGGCTCGCGGACGATCTTTTTGATCTCCACGATCCCGTCGTATATCTCCGGCACCTCGATCTCAAAGAGCCGCTGCAGGAAGAGCGGATCGGCCCGGCTGATGATGATGCGTGGATTGCCGTTGACGCGCTCCACGCTTTTGATCACCGCCCGGATGGTGTCTCCCTTCCGATACCGGTCCTTGGGGATCTGCTCTTTCTTGGGCAGAATGAGCTCCGTGCGCCCGTGGTTGACCAGCACCTCATCGCGCCGGATCTGATATATGTCCCCCACGACGATCTCACCGATCATCCCGGAGTATTCCTCGAAGATGTTGTCCTTTTCGATATCCCGGATTTTCTG
This sequence comes from Bacteroidota bacterium, assembly GCA_025998875.1. Classification (GTDB taxonomy): domain Bacteria; phylum Bacteroidota; class Rhodothermia; order JANXDC01; family JANXDC01; genus JANXDC01. Next base: position 444,139 of record AP024675.1, read on the forward strand.
ACTGAGCAGCTGCTTGGCCATGAGGATGAGCCGGCGGTCGAAGTCCTTCATCTGGACCTCTTCGGCCAGCTCATCGCCCACCTCGTAGTCGGGATCGATCTGGCGGGCCTGGGAGAGCGGAATCTCAAAGACGGGATCCTGCAGCTCCTCGTCCTCGACGACCTGACGCACGTGCCATATCTGCAGATCACCCTTGTCCGGGTTGACAATCACATCAAAAGGCTCATCCGTACCGAAACGCTTCCGAAGCATGATCCGGAAGACGTCCTCGATGATCGTCTGCAGCGTATCCCGATCAATGCCCTTCTCGCGGGCCAATTCGGCAAAGAGGGATACCAGTTCGTTCTTCATACCTGCTCTGCACTCCTTTGCTCTACGTCGTCGGCGGCCTCAGAGCTCGATCTGGACCACCGCTTCCTCGATTTCCTCATAGGCCAGCCGCACCGATCCCTTCGAGGTCTGGAGCATCACACCGTACTCATCGGCCTCCTGGATGCGGCCCAGCAGGGTATCGGTCCTGCCCTCCGGGCCCAAACGCCGCACCCGGAGCAGACGGCCCACGTTTTTGCGATACTGCCAGGGCCACTGCAGAGGCCGATCCACACCGGGGGAGGAGACCTCCAGCCGGTACCTTCCCTCGATGAAATCCTCCAGGTCCAGTCGCTGTTCCACCTCCAGACTCAGTGCGGCGCACTCGTCGGCCGTGATCCCCCGTTCGGTATCCACGTAGATCGTTACGACCCGACCGTTGCGAAACCCCCGCACGGCGACTTCCACCAGATAATAGGGCCGTCCGTGCAGGATTTCCCGCATGATCGCCTCGACCCGCTCCTGGATGGCTTCGTTGGTCATCTCGGGCATCAAAACAAAAAAAGTGGGCTTTGCGAAATCCCACTTCTTTCTTTTTTTCGCAACGCAAAGATACGAAAGCACGCAGAGGAGCTGCAAATCACTCAAACTGTACGGGGACCCGCAAACGACGGCCGAATAGACGGGGCTCGGAGACGGAAATCTGCTCCAGTATGGTCCGCAACTCGCGCAAAAAGGCGTTTCGCAGATCCGCCTCCCCGGCCCGCAGGTCCACCTCCTGAAAACGCAGCACGCGCACCTCCCCCTCTTCGGAGATGAGCACATGCACCGCTACACGACCCCGCAGCAAGGGATCCTGAGCCCGGTATCGGCTGTAGAGGCGATCCAGCTCGGTTCGATAGGCCTGTAAAATGGGCAGAAACAGCGTTTCCACGGGCACCACGGCCTCCGGAAGCGCATTCCCCTCTCTTACCCCCCGCCCATCCCCGACCCCACCGGCCGTGCCCGCCCCCCGCCCGCCGCCCCAGCCCCAGAGGCGGCGCAACAACCGGTTGGCGGTGAGCGCGTCGGCCGAGGAAGCCCGTGATCCGACCACCATCCCGGAACCCACCTCCGGCGGCAGAATCGCCTGCGATGTCGATGTGCGCGCAGGCGCCGTTATGGGGCGGGTCAGCAGGCCCGGATCTACATCCGGACGGGGAGGTTCGTACAGGCTTCGCGTTCGGCCCAGCCGATCCACAGGATTGGAGCTTCCGCCGGGTCTATCGTCGTGACCATGCACCTGAATCGATGCGGTTCTGGAGGCGACGTATCGGGGCAGCACGAGCTCAGCCCGCAGGAGTGCACGCTCCGAGAAGCCCGACAGGGGAAACGGACCGGACCAGGACATCGGGCGAGACTGCCCCCGTTCGAGCCGCTGCACACCCACCCCTATGGCCAGCCCCGAAAGGAAAAACAGACTCAGGATAAGCAGCAGGCGCGCCAGATGTGCCGGAGAGGGAAGAGGCCGTAATACGCTCCGCAGATCGACCGGTGGGCGATCTTCCGGTTCCAGGTAGACCTCTATGCGGTATCCGTGGCTCATGTCTTCCTGCCCATCGGACGGACAAGCAGGGAAACCCGCTCAAAACCAGCCTGACTTATGGTATAGAGCACGGGAGCTATGAGCCCATAGCGCATCCCCGCGGGGGCCAGAAGGACACAGGAGAGCTCCACTGCCCCCCCCTGAGTTGATCCCCACCGGACCTCTTGCAGGGCGGCATGCAGGGCGGGCAGGAACCACTCATTCGGCCCCAGCTCTTCGATAGCGGAGAGCGCCAGCACGGGCTTTCCTCCTACGTAGAGGAAGCTGCTGTCGATGGCAATCACCACACCCGAGCCGGCCAGCACGGGGGCGTTCGCCTCGGGCAAAAGGTCCGTGTAGGGCACCCCGAGCCGATCCTCGGCCCACACCAGGGTGCTCAGCATAAAAAGCAGCAGAATAAAGAGCACATCCAGTAGAGGCGTCAACACACCCGCCTCCGCGTGCCGATTGAGTCGATGGATGGCCAAACGCCTCATTGTAGCGCAAGCGCTAGGGTAATCCGCTGACCCCATGGCTCCGGCATGGCCTGCAAGGCCTGCAGCGCCTCCACAAGGAGCTGATAGGATACCTGGGGATCAGCGGCAAGCTGGATCACCCCCGCAGGCCGGGACGGGCGGGCAAGGTAACGCAGTAACGCCTGCTGCACCTGCGGCCAGGGCACGAAATCCGCATCCCGGCTCGGGAAACGCTCTACCAATCGGTTTCCCTCCAGGGGGTCGAAGAGGTATACCCCCTCCGGATCCAGCCATACGCGCAGAGCCGGGGCATCGGGTGGGCTCAGCGGGGGGTCGGCCGTAGCGGACTCCTCGGCCTGGGGCCACCAGAGCACAATCGCCCGCAGATCCTCCAGGCGTGCCGTACTGGCCAGCAGCACAAGCAGCACGAGCAAGAGGTTCAGCACGGCCATCAGACCGAGTGCGACGGGAGCGTGGAGGCGTCTCTGGCTGAATCGGCGCCGCATGGGCTCATCCCAGTACACGCTCGATGAGTCTTCCGCCGAAGGCCTCCAGCTCGTCGTAGCGCTGCTCCAGATAGTGCTGCAGAAAGCTGTAGGCCAGCAGGCTCGGAATGGCCACCATGAGCCCGCCCATGGTGGTCACCATCGCTGTGGCGATGCTGCGCGAGAGTATGGCCACGCGCTCGGCCGGTGGCAGCACAACCGAACCCAGGTTGTGGAAGGCCAGAATCAACCCATAGATGGTACCGGCCAGCCCGATGAGCGTGGCCACATGGGCGATCATGTTCAGATGGCGCACCCCGCGTTCCAGGCTCGGCGCGGCCTCGAGCAACGCCGTTTCCACGGCGGCGCGCAGACGAGCCTCCTCACCCCCGCTCAGATAGACCCGTACCACCGCTTCCCCCAGACGCCCGATCAGCCGTGGCCGCAGTCTCCCAAAGAGCTCCAGCAGGCGATCCCAGCTGCGCTCCCTGAGCATAGGCTCCAGCATGCGTTCCAGCGCTCTGTAGTCGACGCGCAGGCTACGCCAGAACACCCAGAAGCGCTCCACGCTTACCACAAGCGCCCACAAAAAGAGCAACAAAAGCACCCACATGAACACCCATCCGTCGGCGGGCGGGAGCACCTGTCCGCTGTGATCGGTCTGGCTCCAGAAACGGAACTGATCCCAGAAAACCCCCCAGAAGGAACGCATACCCCTTTATCGCCCCCGAAGCCCGGTATCCGGATTACGCACACGACGCGGACGCTCAAGCATCATCTCCGGCCTGTGGAACATCGCCCCCCGAGGCCCCAGCAGGGGTCCGGAGGGAACCCGATACATCACGGCAAGCGCAGGAGGCGCCTCCGCACGGGCGCGCACGACCACGGGATCGGTCCAGAGGGGCAATCTGGATTCCGATCCGCTTTGCGCGTTCAGCACCAAAGGCGCAAGCCCAATGCACAGAAGCGCAACGAGATATCGCATCACTGCATCCCCACCAGTCGACTGATCGCCTGTTGGAGCTCCGAATCCACGTATCCGGATGGCCCTAAGATTGCACGGGCCCGCTGAATCCAGCGAGCTCGATCCGCCGGCCGGCTGGCCTGATCGGCCAGCCCCACCCACAACCAGGCCACCGCATTTCGAGCCCAGGAATCGTATTCGGGTTCCCGGCGCAGAAGCCGGATAGCCCCCTGTTCCAGTTTTTCCACCTGCGCTGGATCGTAACGCTGACCCCGGTGGCGATAGGTGTAGTGCGCCCATCGCAACTCGGCCCGCAACACCAGGGGCTCTACGTCCTCCAGCTCCAGAGCGGCAAGCCCGGAGGCCAGATTGCGAATCTGCGCGTAGAGCGCCTCGATGGCTTTCTCCGGCGCCTGAGAGGCTCCTTCGGTGGCCTCCCAGAACTGATCGAGCCGATATCGCAACAGCTCCCGGGCGGCGCGGACCTCATGAGGCAGGGGAATCGGCGCTCTGGAGATGCCGTTGCGGACGATCCACTCCAACTGGACAACAGCGCGATCCCGCAGACCCCGCCGGGCCAGGCCTTGTGCCAGCTCCCAGAGGGCCCATCCCGTACGCGGATCGTTCGGATAGGCCTGCGCAAAGCGCTCCAGCACCGCCTCGGCCGAATCCAACTCCCCCACCTGCATCCAGGCCAATCCCTTCAGCAACCAGGCGCTGCTTTGCCAGAGATTGCCCCCTTCCACCTCCGGCAATGGCACAAGACAAGCCAGTGCGGAGTCCGCTCGGCCCATCCGGTAAAACCAGCGCGCCGCCTCGTATCCGGCCCGGGGCAACCCGAGACGGGCGGCCTGAGCCCACCGGGAGGCGGCCAGATCCGCACGCTCCGTTTCCGCAAATACGATGGCCTCCTCGACCGGAGCGCGCAGGGAATCGGGAATCACATCCAGGGGAATGGCCGGCGAAGGAAAGGGATCTTCCAGAAGGCGCACAGCCCCCAGCCAGGAGCGCCATGCCGAGGCCCCCGCTCCCAGCAGGGAGATCGCTTCCTCCAGGGCCGGGAGCAACTCGCCCCATCGGGAGATGCTGTCGGCCTCAAAAGCCAGGGTGGCCGTATAGTAGATCGCCCGCTCGATCCAGCGGGCCGCTTCGGCCGGATTGTTGTGACGCAGCAGATCGGCGAGCACGGTCGCATAGCCCACATGCAGGGAAAGCGCCTCCCGGGCCCAGGCGCGCACCCGGGGATCGCCGGATGCCGGATGGGTTCCAGGGGGGCCGTAGGCCCGCCAGAAGGCCTCCGTCAGCAGGGCAAGCCGGGTGGTGGTCTCCATCCATTGGGGGGCCTGACGTTCCGGATGCAGCCGGTGTCGCCGTTCCTGCAGCCGACGGATCCACCCCCAGGCCAGAGCCGGCGCCCGGGGATGATCGGGCTGCAGCCGGAGCGCTGCCTGATAGAAGGCCGAGCCATCTGGAAGCCGCTCGGCGATCTGGATCAGCAACTCCACCGGCTCCAGCCCCGCCTCAGGAGCCCAGCGCAGGACCGCCTCCGGATTGGCGTCGGGCATCTGGGCCCAAAGCGCTACCACCTCACCGAGCGCCGCTTTGCGCACCTCCTGAGGTAGGCTATCCCGCAGAGCCTCCGCCCAGACCGCAAGCGCGGCCCGAAGTCCATGCTCCATCTTGGCCTGACGGGCGCGCTCCGCGTAACGATAGAAGCGATAGCCCGGGGCCTGGCGCAGGGATACATCGCCCAGCAGAAGCGCCCGTGCGGCTTCGAGTTCAAGGGCGCTCATCCCCTGCAGCGGACCCGGGTGCTCAATGGCCTTCAGCCACGCCTCCCGCTGCATCGGCGACAGGGGGACCTGCTCCACTACAGCCAGCAGGGCAGGAGCCAGATCGCGCAGGATCTCGGCCCGGTCCAAGGGATCGGAGGGCAACTCGGCCAGCGCGTTGTCGATCAGAATACGGGCCCGCGCGGTAAGGCCCATCCGAAGGGCCAGCATCACGGCCTCGGATCCGGAAAGCTGGCGCAGCAGAGGCGTCCAGCGCGCCATCGCGCGAGCGGAATCCCCCCTTTCGGCCTCCAGAATCCCAAGGCGCCAGAGGGCCCGGGCCCTGAGGGGACTGCCGAGCAGAGCCTCATAGGCCCGTCGCGCCGAGGCCGTATCTCCTTCCTCCTCCAGCATCCAGGCCCGCAGGAAATCCCCTTCCGGACCCGGGGGCAGCACAGCGCGCGCTTCCTGAAAACGGCCCCGCTCCATGGCCCATCGGGCCAGGAGCAGACGCGCCCGATAGGTCAGCGAATCCGTGGCGGGCATGTAGGCCAGGAGCTCCAGACGCCGGGACCAGGAGACGGAATCCGGCAGGATCCGCAGCAGCCGAAAACCCGCGGCGGCCGCATACGGGGAATCCGGATCCCTGAGCAGGCGCTCGTACAGGGCACCGGCCTTGTCCAGCTGTCCGAACCGGAGCCAGGATTCGGCCGCAAAATAAAGCACATCATCTCGCGGCTCCAGATACGGGGCATAGGCCTCTTCTAGCTCCTCAAACCACCGGGCTGCCTCCGCCCAGCGGCCGGCCTCGTAGAGCCCGACCCCCGTGCGCAGATCTTGCTGCCACAAACGGAGACGCGCCTGTGGGTCTACTTTCGATAACACAGCCCGCCGTATGGAGCGCAGATCGAGGAGACCGGCACGGGGCACGGCCACTTTAGCCCGGCGGGCCTCCTGCATCCACCCCTGAGAGGCCCGACCCACCCAGGCCGTATCGGCTGGCTGAGCCGCCGAAAGCAGAGGAAAAAGCCACAGCAGGATGAGAAGCATCTTAATGCGCATCGAGCCAGTTTTTTCCTATACCGATGTCTACACGGACCGGTACACCCAGAGGCAAAGCGTGTTCCATTGTTTCGCGCACCAGCTCCCGAACGGATTCCAGCTCCTCCTCGGGCACCTCGAAGAGCAGCTCGTCATGTACCTGCAGGATCATCCGCGTCCGGTAGCCACGCTCTCTAAGAAGCCGGTATAGGTCCACCATGGCCAGTTTGATCATATCCGCCGCCGTGCCCTGAATGGGCATATTGATGGCCACGCGCTCGGCCGCGCTGCGCACATTCGGGTTGCGATCCTGAATGCCCGGCACGTAGCGACGCCTGCCCAGCAGGGTCTCCACATAGCCCACTTGTCGGGCTTTTTCGAGCGTCTGCTGGATATACTGGTTGACCCTGGGAAACTGTCGGAAGTACTCCTCGATGATCTGACGCGCCTCTTCGGTGGAGATACGCAACCGCTGGGCCAATCCGAAGGCGCTGACCCCGTAAGGGATGCCGAAATTCACCTCCTTGGCCTTTCGGCGCATTTCCGGCGTCACGGCCTGGCGGGGTACGTTGAAAAGACGCATGGCCGTACGGGAGTGAATGTCGTCCCCCTCTTCGAAGGCCTCGATCAGATGGGGATCCTGGCTGAGGGCGGCGATAATACGGAGCTCGATCTGGGAATAATCCGCCGACAAGAGCCACCAGCCGGGCTCGGCCACAAAAGCGCGCCGGATCTCTCGGCCTAGCTCCGAGCGAACCGGGATGTTCTGCAGGTTTGGGTTGCTGGACGACAACCGGCCCGTGGCCGTCACGGTCTGGTTGAAGCTTGTATGCACCCGGCCCGTGGAGGGACGGATGAGCCTGGGCAGGGCATCGACATAAGTGGATTTAAGCTTGGCCAGCGAACGGTAATCGAGAATCAATCCCGGCAGGGGATGCTCGGTGGCCAACTCGGCCAGCACGCGTTCGCTTGTGGAGTATTGTCCCGTGGGGGTTCGCCCCCTGGGCTTGAGCCCCAGCTGGCCGAAAAGCACCTCGGCCAGCTGACGGGGAGACTGGATGTTGAAAATACGCCCCGCTGTGGCGTAGATGCGCTCCTCCAGCTCGGCGAGTTCTCGCTCGATCTGCTCCCCGATGAGCACAAGCACCTCGGGGTCGATTCGGACCCCAACCCACTCCATCTCGGCTAAAACCGGGATGAGCGGAAACTCGATGCGCTCGGCGATGTGGTCCAGCCCCTCCTCTCGGAGTCGGCGTTCCAGCAGACGGCTAAGGCGCAGGGCGATGTCCGCATCCTCACAGGCATACGGGGTGATGCGCTCCAGGGCCACCTGCTGCATGGACCCCTGAGCGGGTCCCCGGGGGCCGATCAGCTCCTCGATGGGGATCATGCGATAGTGCAGCAAACCCTCGGCAAGGGTATCGAGGTCATGCGGCGCCTCCGGTTCCAGCAGGTAATGGGCGACCATGGTGTCAAATAACCGCCCTTCGGGCATCGGCAGACCCGCCCGCCGGAGCACGAGCAGGTCGTATTTCAGGTTGTGCCCGATCCAAGAACGCGCCGCATCCAACCACAGGGGCCGCAGACCGGCGAGCACCTCTTCAGTCGGGGTGCCGTCTGGCAGGGGGAGGGGCACGTATCGAGCAAAACGGGCCCGATCGGCAATGGAGATCCCCACCGGATCCGCTTCCAGCGCGTCCAGGCCCGTGGTTTCCGTATCGATGGCCACTTCCGGACTCTCTATTAGGCCGTTCCAGAGGGCCTCAAGCTCGGCGCGGGTGCGGATGGCCGCGTAGTCAGCCCGCTCTGCTGAGAGATCCTGCACACCGGAAGCCAGGGCCCCCGCTCCGGTTCCCTGCTCCGACTGGCCCCCCGGGGCGGAAGCCGGAACCCCGAACAATCCCGAACGCAGACGGGCAAGCAAGGTAACGAACTCGAGCTTGCGAAACAGCGCCTCAAGCCGTCCCCAGTCGGGCTCGCTCACCCGCAGGGTGTGCCAATCTACGCGAAGCGGCACGTCTGTTTTGATCCTGGCCAGCTGACGAGAAAGGAAGGCCTGCTCCCGATAGCGCTCCAGGTTCTCCCGAACCCGCCCTTTGAGCTCCTCCAGGTGGGCGTAGATATTTTCCAGGGATCCATAGCGCCGCACCAGCTCCAGGGCGGTCTTCTCCCCGATTCCGGGCACGCCGGGGATGTTATCCGAGCTATCCCCCATCAGCGCCAGCACATCCACGTACTGTGCGGGCTCGATACCCAGCTCCTGGCGGATCTGGTCTCCGGTTATGCGATCAAAGCTCTCCCCCCGACGGGCGGGCTTGTAGAGGTAAATGCGGTGGTTGAGCAGCTGGATGAAGTCCTTATCCGGGGTAACGAGATAGGCCTCTGCCTCCTGGGCGCGGGCGTCATAGGCCAACGTGCCGATTACGTCATCGGCCTCGTAGCCGGGCTGCTCCAGGCAGGGCACATCCAGGGCGCGGACAACCTCCTTGATGTACGGCAGCCCGTCGGCCAACTCCGGAGGGATGGGGGGACGATGCGCCTTGTAGTCGGCATAGAGCTGCTTGCGGAAGGTGGGCTCGGCCGTATCGAAGACCACGGCCAGATGTTCGGGCCGCTCCTCTTCGAGGATCTTCAGCAACGTCGTGGTAAAGCCGTAGATGGCGCTCGTATTGAGCCCGTAGCTGGTCAGGAGCGGACGGCTGATAAAGGCGAAATGCGCCCGATAGGCCAGCGCCATCCCATCGAGCAGAAAGAGCCGTTCGCGCGCAGCGGACATGGCATTTCCCTTTTCCGTATCCGGAAGAACATACACGATCCGCGTCGCCGATGACAACCCACCAGGGCCGCAGGATTACGGACCGATTCGCAGAAAGCGTTTGCCCGGAAACTGGCGCACCACCCCCAGACACTCCAGCTCCAGGAGGGCCACCAGCAATTCCGAAGGAGAACGGTCGGTGAGCTGAGCCAGCTCTTCGAGCGGGATCGGCTGATCGATCGGGATGCGCTCGTACAGCTCCGTATGGGGGACCGGCGCAGCCAGATGTCCATCGGCGCCGGACTCCGGGACGGGGGCCGCACGCAGCAACAGCGCCTGAAGCTCTTCGAGCACATCGTCTACGGAAAGGATGAGCTTGGCCTGTCCGCGCTGGATGAGCCGGTTCGGGCCGCGCCCCTGGGGCACATGGGCCGCGTTGGGAACGGCGAAGACCTCCCGATTCAGCTCCAGCGCCCACCAGGCCGTGATCATGCCCCCTCCGGTTTCCCGGGACTCGACCACGATCACCCCCAGACTCAGGGCCGCGATCGTGCGGTTGCGCTGGGGAAAGTGTGCCGCCTCGGGCCGGGTACCCAGGGGAAACTCGGACAGCAACGCACCCTGCTGGCTGATCTCCTGGGCCAGCCGCACGTGCGCGGCGGGATATATGACGTTGACCCCGCTGCCGAGCACGGCCAGCGTCCTCCCGCCGGCCTGCAGGGCGGCGCGATGGGCGGCGGCGTCGATACCGTACGCCAACCCGCTTACGACAACGATCCCCGCTCGGGCCAGCTCCCCGGCCAGCTCCTCGGCCATGCGCAGTCCGTATTCGGTGGGCCTGCGCGTGCCCACGATGGCCACCGCATCCCGATCTCGGGGATCAAGCCCCCCGCGCACGAACAGAAACGGAGGGGCCTCCTCCCAGACACGCAAAAGCTCCGGGTAGTCCGGATCCCAGAAGGGCAGGAAACGCAGCCCCATGCGGGCCGCCGCCTCCAGCTGGCGCAACCCGTACTCGAAGCCCCGATGTTGCAGGATAGCCTGGGCCAGAACGGGCCCGATACCCTCGACGCGCTCCAGGTCCCGTCTGGAAACCTCCCAGATCTGCGAAACGGAACCGAAAGCGGCCACCAGACGCCGGATGCGCGCCGGCCCGATGCCCGGCAGACGCGCCAGCTCCAGCAGGGCCGCCTCCTCGGAAGGCGCCCTCATGAACGCACCGATTCCAGCGCTCGCTCCACGTAGAAATGATACCGACGGGGCAGACGACGCAACAGCGTGCTCAGATCCTCTCGGCTGCGGAGCGCATCCAGATGCTCGCGTATTTTTTGCTCCACCCGCGCTAGCACCTCCGGATCGTCGCTCCCGGCCAGGACGCGGGCGGCAGCTGATACGGAGAACCCCTGTTCACAGTAGACGCGCAGGCAAATCCCGCGCAGATGATCCGATACGGTGCGGCGGTGAAGGCCGAGTTCCGAGGCGACCTGGGTCAGGGCGCTGTGCGCAAATCGCCGGCGGCGGAGCCCCTCGAGGATGCGCTCTTCCCAGTCTTCCTCGGCTTCTGCCCCGATATGTTCAGGTAGATCGCGCCTCTGGATGCGCTGACGCCCCTCTGAACGGGCCAGAATCACGGCGCGCTGGAGGGTGTTCTCCAGCTCGCGCACATTGCCCGGCCAGCTGTAGCGCATCAGACAGTGCATGGCCTGTTCGGAGATCTCCAGCCCTTCGGCAAAGCGCAGGGCCAGAAGCGGGATGTCCTCGGGACGCTCGCGAAGCGGGGGCACCTTAATGGGGAAGACGTTGAGCCGATAGTAGAGGTCCTCCCGGAACCGACCCTGGCGCACCAGCGCCTCCAGATCCTTGTTCGTGGCCGCGATGACGCGTACGTTTACCCGACGCGTCTGCGTATCTCCCACGCGCTCAAACGTCCCCTCCTGCAGCACGCGCAGCAGCTTGATCTGAAAGGCTTCGCTGGTCTCCGTGATCTCATCCAGAAAGATCGTGCCCCCATCGGCGAGCTCAAAACGGCCGGGTTTGTCGGCTACCGCCCCGGTGAAGGCGCCCCGCCGGTGGCCGAAGAGTTCGCTCTCGAGCAGGGATTCGGGCAGCGCGCCGCAGTTGACGGCCACAAAGGGCCGATCCCGGCGTGCGCTATGCGCATGAATGGCCCGGGCAATGAGCTCCTTGCCTGTTCCGGACTCGCCCTGGATGAGCACGGTGGCATCCGTAGGGGCTACCTTTTCCACCAAACGCAGCACCCGGTTGAGGGGACTGGAGGGAGCACGCACGATCTCCGGAAATCCCTCTACAGGGGAATCCGTATCCAGAGCAAAAGGCTCCTCATCGGCCTCCCGGGCCTGAAGCTTCTGCTGAGTCTGGGCCAGCAACTGATCCCGCAGCCGGAGCTCGATCTCCATACTCCGGCGCTTCTGCTCGGCCAGGGCAGCCCGCTCGGCCTCCTGGCCCAGCCGTATGCTACCCCCCACCAGAAAAGCCAGAAAAGCCAGCACAAGCGGCTCCACCAGCGGAGCCCACACATCGGCGGCCACGAACAGCAGGGCGACCAGGGCGACATAACCCGCAATGGCGCCAAAGGCGGCCAGCACCCCCGCGACAACGCGCAGCTCCAGGAGCACATACACGATCCCCAGACCCAGCAGAAGCGCCAGCAATCCGGAAACCCACCCGGCCGGATAGCGCAGAAAATCATCCTGGAGCAGGTTGCTCACCAGCACCAGATTGAGCGCTACCTGGGGAAAGGCCGGATCATAGGGGGTCTCCAGCACGGGGCTGACCAGGTCGGCCACATATCCCACCACGACCAGCTTATCATGCAAGGCCTCATAGAGGGGCGCCTGGCGCACCTGCCCGGTCTGACGCATGTATTCATAGGAACGGATCACGGCCTGATAGGAGAAAACGGGCAGATCGCGAAAAGCTCCCGGCAGGTTGAGCCGATCGTTGCGATCGACCCGAATCCGCTGCGGACCGATCCAGAGCTCCGGCCCCCGAACCCGTATGGCACCCGGCTCCACACCCCGGTACCGGGCCACAAGGGCGGTGGCAAAGGCCCAGACCGTGTCCCGCCCGTAGCGGGCGGCCACAGGCATATGGTAGCGATCCTGCCCCAGGTTGGCAAACCCGGTGGCCCAGGCGGCCCGTTTGAAAAGCGGAAGGGGCCCGATGAGCGTATCGCCGCGGGGTAGCCCCCAGAAGGAGGGCTCCAGCGTGCGAAAATAGGAAGCCAGCACCACGTCGCGCCGCTCGGCCATCGCAGCGGCCAGCTCCCGATCGTCTTCGGGGAAGAACGAGGAAGAATCCGAAAGGGCAAAGGCGAACCCCACGGCGCGCACCCCATGGGCGCGCAGCGCCTCCAGCAGCAACAGATACGCGCTCCGGCGCAGACGCACCCCGTCTCCGAGCTGGCGCAAGACGGGCTCATCGATATACACCATAGCCGCCTCCGGGGCGACCGGACGGGGTCCACGAACCCGATAACGCCACCGGAGCGTTTCGTCCTCGAACGCCTCCCAAGCAGGATCCAGAAGCTGGACCATCCCCCAGAGGACGAGCAGGATGAAAAAAACCAGGGCATAGGGGGAGCGCATGGGGAACATCAGCCCTTTTCTGTCCATCTTCGCCCCAGATCGGCCAGAAAAGCTCCAAAAGCACGGCCTCGATGGCTAATCCGGTTCTTGACTTCCTCCCCCAGCTCGGCAAACGTTTCGGAAAACCCCTCGGGCACGAAAATAGGATCGTAGCCGAATCCCCCGCTTCCACGAGGCTCTGAGAGGATATAGCCTGAGCAGAGGCCCTCATATAGGCGCACTCCGGAGCCATCTGCATAGGCGAGCACGCATCGGAAGCGGGCTCGACGATCCGATACCCCTTCAAGAAGACGAAGCAACAGGGCCATGTTCTGCTCATCTGTGGCCCCCGGGCCGGCAAAGCGGGCCGAACGCACCCCGGGAGCCCCGCCGAGGGCCTCCACCTCAAGCCCCGAATCATCGGCCAGCGCGGCAAGCCCGGTATATCGATAGGCGTGCTCGGCCTTTTTGCGCGCGTTCTCCTGCAGGCTCTCCCCGTCTTCTATGGCGGGCGGGACGTGAGGAAAATCCTCCAGCGTACGCACCCGCAACGGCAGGCCTGCCCGGCGCAAAAGGGCCTCCAGTTCGGCTCGTTTGCCCGGGTTCCGCGTGGCCAGCACGAGTTCCGGTATCCCCATAGGCGGCAAGGCAACGCGCAGGTAACTTGCAAACATCTCCCGGGGCCCCGCAAGCCTTCAGGGGGCCAGACGCTGGCGCCTCCAAGATCCGTCCTCCTGACGCACGTAGAGAATCCGATCGTGCAGTCGGCTCGGACGGCCCTGCCAGAACTCGACGCTCTCGGGGCGAACGCGGAAGCCCCCCCAGAACGGGGGACGGGGCACTTCTCCGACCGGAAAACGGGCCAGCGCTTCGGCCACCCGACGCAACAGCTCTATGCGGCTTTTGAGCGGCCGGCTCTGTGGAGAAGCCCACGCCCCGATGCGGCTGCTCCGGGGCCGGGTGCGAAAGTAAGCGTCCGCTTCCTCATCCGATACAGGCTCCACGGGCCCCTCCAGGCGCACCTGTCGCTCCAGCTCGGGCCACCAGAACAGGAGCGCCGCTCGGGGGTTGGAGGCAAGCTCCCGGGCCTTGCGGCTCTCCAGATTCGTGTAGAATACCAGCCCCCGGCTATCAAGCCCTTTGAGCAACACCATCCGGGCCGAGGGCCGACCGTCCGGTGTGGCCGTAGCCAGGGCCATGGCGTTGGGTTCGGGCACACGAGCCCGGACGGCCTCCTGCAGCCAGCGCTCCAGCTGACGAATCGGATCCGGATCGAGCTCGCCCTCCTTCAGTGCGGCGCGCCGGTATTCCCGACGCAGGGCGTCCAGCTCTATACCCATGATCATCCCCCACCTGTCGAGCACAAACATACAACAGCGGCGGGTCCGTTTCCCATTTGCCCCGAAACGGGGATGCTGGCGAACTTCTCGGCCGATGTATATCGGTTTGCTCTCCGATACGCACGGCTACCTGCCCCCCGGACTCGAAGAGGTCTTCCGGGGGGTAGATCTGCTCTTACATGCCGGAGACGTGGGCCGTCCGGAGGTGCTCTGGGAGCTGGAAACGATCGCCCCCGTGCGCGCCGTCTGGGGCAATGTCGACGACTGGTCCCTGCGGCGCATGCTACCGGAATGGCTACAGGAGGAGTGGGAAGGCGTACGCCTGCTCATGACCCATATCGGGGGCAGGCCCGAACGGCTTCCGCCCGCGGTTCGGGAGCGCATCGAGCGCAGCCGGGCCCAGGTTTTCATCTGCGGCCATAGCCATGTTCCATATGTGGGCCGATGGGGCTCGACGCTCTTGCTCAACCCCGGCGCCTGTGGACGAGAAGGTCCGCACCAGAAGCTGACCGTGATGCGGTTTCGGCTGGGGCAAGGCCGTCTGTATGATCTGGAGCTTGTGGAGCTGGGGGACCGCTCCAGCTTCTCCGGGGCGCCATGAGTCCCGATATCAGCATCATCATCGTCACCTATAACGTCCGCCGCTTCCTGGAACAGGCGCTCTACTCCATCGAACGAGCCGCGCGGGGGCTTTCTGTGGAAGTCTTCGTGGTGGACAACAACTCCGTCGACGGTACGGCGGAGATGGTTCGGGATCGCTTTCCCTGGGTTCATCTTATCGCGAACACGGAAAACGTGGGGTTTGCCCGCGCCAACAACCAGGCCCTCCGGCTGGCCCGCGCTCGATATGTGCTTCTGCTCAACCCCGATACCCTGCTGCAGGAAGACACCCTGCATGTGATGTACGCCTTTATGGAGGCCCATCCGGAGGCGGGGGCGGCTGGCTGCAAGATCCTCACCCCGGAGGGCCGATTCGCCCTGGAATCCCGTCGCGCCTTCCCCACACCGGCTACGGCCTTCTACCGCATGGTGGGCCTGAGCCGGTTATTTCCCCGCAGCCATCGTTTTGGCCGCTATAACCTGACCTTTTTGCCGGAAGACGAGGTAGCCGAAATCGACGCCCTTTCGGGCTCCTTCATGTTTGTCCGCCGCAAGGCGATCGAGGAGGTGGGGCTGCTGGATGAGTCCTTTTTCATGTACGGGGAGGACCTGGACTGGTGCTACCGTATTCAGCGGGCCGGATGGAAGATCTACTACGTGCCCTGGACCCAGATCATCCACTACAAGGGCGAGAGCACCAAGAAGAGCGACCTGGTCTATGTGAAGCTCTTCTACGGGGCCATGCTCGCCTTTGCCCGCAAGCACTTCGCCGGGCAGTACAACCCGCTCTTCGAAGGGCTCATTCAACTGGGCATTTACCTGCACGCGGGGCTTTCGCTGCTGGTGCGGGCGTTCCGCCGGCTCCGGCCCGTTTTCTTTGACGCCGCCGCGATCGCGCTCAGCGTATGGCTGGCTGAGCTTCTCTGGCTGGAGGCGCGCGGCAAGCGACAACCGGACTTCTTTCTGACCGTGATCCTGCCCGGTTATACGGGGCTGTGTCTTCTGGGGCTTGCCCTGCTTGGCGCCTATGGGCGCAACCGGGACCGATGGCGCACCCTGCCGGCCGGCATCGGGCTGGGGCTGATGCTGGTGGCCACGATTTCCTTTTTTATAAAGTCCATCGCCTTTTCGCGGGGCGTGGTCGTGCTCACCTGGATGCTGGGCACGGCGTTGACGAGCTTCTGGCGCATTCTCTGGTACCTGAGCCGGGAAGGACGCCTGCGTCCAGGTCCGGCCCACCGGCGCGCGCTCATCATAGGTACCGACCCGGAGGCCCGACGCGTGGGCGCAGAGCTGGAGCGCCAGCCCGAACTGCCCTACGTACTGGTGGGCTATGTGCATCACGGAACGGACCCCGCCCCCCGGGATCTGCCCGTATGCGGGCACACCCGGCAACTCCGAGAGCTTGTGCGCCTGCTGGGGATCGATGATCTGCTCTTTACCACCGGTCAGCTCAGCTATACCGATATTCTGCATCTGCTGCGTCGGGTGCAGGACCTGCCCATACAGGCGCGCATCATCCCGCGGGAGCGGGATTTCATCATCGCCAAAGCGCGCGTGGACGTGCTGGGCGAACTGCCCACCATCGAAGTCCACCTCAACCTCTCCCGGCCCTCGCAGCGGTGGGCCAAACGGGCCTTCGATCTGGGCTGGGCGCTGCTCTGGCTCATCCTGGGCCCGCTTTTGGAGCTCACCTGGGGATTGGTTCAACCCGCAAGACGTCCTATCTTACGTCGATTCTGGAACGGCTGGCCCGCCGTATGGCGGGGCCGCAGAACGTGGGTCGGATATGCCGAGCCGGCCTCCGAGGACCTGCCCCCGATTCCGCCCGGGGTCTTTAACGTACTGGAGGCGCTGGGCTGGATTCCACAGGCTATCCGTCCCGGCCAGCAGGACCGCCACAACGCGCAGTACGCGCGCACGTATACGATACTGCTGGATCTGGAGCTGCTGCTGAAGATTCTTTTCGGTCCCCAGAACCAGTACAGCCAGCCTGAGGGTGCGCTGTTATCCAAGCTCGGGGAGGCGCTATGAATTACCTGGATTTCGAACGACCGATCGCGGAACTGGAGGAAAAAATACGCGAAATGCGCCTTCTGGCCGAATCGACCGGGTCCGATCTGACGGCCGAGATCGACCGGCTGGAACGCCGCGTACAGGAACTTCGGGAACGCACCTACCGGAATCTGACCCGCTGGCAACGGGTACAGCTGGCCCGTCATCCAGACCGCCCGTATACGCTGGACTATATCCATCTGATGACCACGGGATTTGTGGAGCTACACGGAGACCGTTGCTTTGCCGATGACCCGGCCATCGTGGGGGGATTGGCCAAGTTCAATGGCCGCACGGTGCTCGTGGTCGGGCATCAGAAGGGGCGCGATGTCAAATCCCGGCAGTATCGTCGTTTCGGTATGCCCAACCCGGAGGGATATCGCAAGGCCCTGCGGCTGATGAAGCTGGCGGCCAAGTTCAACAAACCCATCATCAGCTTTCTGGACACGCCTGGGGCGTATCCCGGTCTGGAAGCCGAGGAACGGGGCCAGGCCGAGGCCATCGCCCGCAACCTGCTTGAGATGTCCCGCCTGCCGGTGCCCATCGTAGTCTGCGTGATCGGCGAAGGGGGATCTGGGGGCGCTCTGGGTATCGGGGTCGGCGACCGAATTCTGATGCAGGAAAACGCCTGGTACTCGGTGATCTCACCGGAATCATGCTCCGCCATCCTGTGGCGCAGCTGGGACTACAAAGAACAGGCGGCCGAGGCGCTCAAGCTTACTGCGCAGGACCTTTTCGAGCTGGGCATTGTGGACCGGATCGTAGCCGAACCGCTCGGTGGGGCCCACCGTAACCCCCAGGAAGCGGCCCGGCTTCTGGCCGAAGCCATCGAGGAAGCCCTGACCGAACTGCTGCCCAAAGATCCGGAAACCCTCATCCGGGAGCGACGGGAAAAATACAGCCGCATGGGCGCCTGGATCGAAACCTATCTGTAGGCTTCTCCCCGCCCCAAAACGACGGACCGTGCCGGCCCGGAGAACGGCGGGCGCATAGCCGTGGCATCCGTCGCGGAGGCATCGTATTTTCCCCAGCGCCATGGAGCCGTATATCTACCGACATCGGGTGCGATATCGGGAATGCGATCCTATGGGGGTGGCCTATCACGCACACTATCTGGATTGGTTCGAGGCCGCCCGAACCGAGATGGTGCGCACCCTGGGTCTGCCGTACAGGCAGCTGGAGGCCCTCGGCATTTTTATGCCCGTCGTAGCCGCAACGGTCCGCTATCACCGGCCCGCCTACTACGACGACCTGCTGGAGATCCACGTCCGGATTCCCGAACCACCGAGGGCGCGCATCCGCTTTGCATACCTGGTTTTCCGGGAGGGCGAAACGGAAGCCCTGGCCAGCGGAGAGGTCGTGCTCTGCTTTCTGGACCGAAACCGCCTTCGCCCCATACCGGCCCCGGAGATCGTCCGTCAGCTCTGGGCTCACTACGCAACGGATCCCCGATGAAGCCCCACCTGCCTCATACTACTCCGACCCTTCGAAAAGGGCCGGAAGCCCCCGGCACGCAAAAACGGCGTAGGCCTGCCAAGGTCCCGCTCTCGATAGGCCGGGCAGGGACAGCGCCGCTCTTCTCCGCGGAAGTCGGCAGGCAAACGGTCTTTCGAAGACCGGGGGTGTGCGATTGCCCCGCCCCCCGAGGGCTACGGCGAGCACAGGAGCCAGATCGATGACCCCCGCTCAGTGGCTTGCCCATATCGAGCCGGCGATTGAAGCGGCCCTGCATGAGGATATCGGCTCCGGGGACCTGACCACGCTGGCCACGGTTCCGGCTTCTGCGCAGGCCGAGGGCACCTTTCGGGCCAAGGCCTCCGGTGTGCTGGCCGGGCTAGCCGTGGCCGAACGGGTATTCCATCGCCTGGATCCCTCAGTACGGGTGCGGTGGCTGCTCTCCGACGGAGATCCGGTAGAGCCGGGGGCGGTCTTCGGCATGGTCCAAGGCCCGGCGCGCAGCCTGCTTTCCGGGGAACGCACGGCGCTGAATTTTCTGGGCCGCATGAGCGGCATCGCCACCCGCACGCGCGCCTTTGTCGAAGCCGTTTCCGGAACCCGGGCCCGCATTCTGGATACGCGAAAGACCGCGCCGGGTCTTCGGTGGGCGGATAAATGGGCCGTTCGGATTGGGGGCGGAGAAAACCATCGCATGGGCCTCTATGATCAAGTGCTCATCAAAAACAACCATATCGCCGCGGCGGGCGGTGTGGAGGCCGCCCTGCAGCGCTGTCATCAGTACCTGCGCGCCCACGGCCTGGAACTCTTCGTCACCGTCGAAGCTCGCACCCTCGAGGAGGTCGAGGCCATCCTGCGCCACGGGGGGGCAAATCGGATCCTGCTGGACAACATGGACCTGGGTACGTTGCGCCGGGCCGTCTCCCTGATCGGCGGCCGAATGCAGACGGAGGCCTCGGGCAACGTCACGCTGCAAAACGTACGCCCCATCGCGGAGACCGGCGTAGACTACATTTCTATAGGCGAGCTCACCCACTCAGCCCCGAACCTGGATGTCTCCCTGGAGCTCCGGCTCCTGTAGGGAAGCGTACAGCTCGATCCGGTTACCGTCCGGATCCTGCACGAACAGGGACCGGCTCCCTGGATCTCGCCATACGGGTCCGAGCAGAATCGGCACACCACGGAATCGGAAGCGGGCAACCCAGCTATCGAGCTCGGCCGGATCCCCGATCTCAAAACCCATATGCCCCATCCGCGAATCCCGCACGCCGGGCTCCAAGGGAGTCTCCGCCTGTCGGAGCACGAGTTCGTCGTCCCCCACGGCAAACACGACCCCGTCCTGGCCGATGCGCCGCAGGACGGGGAGCCCGAGCACATCCCGATAGAAGGCCTCCGAGGCAGAAAGTCGACTGACCCGTAGAATCAAGCGGGATAACCCGCGCAGACGCATGGCCGTTGTTTTTTTGCCTAAACAGCTGGAGGGGCGAAATTCGTTTCCCGGAACGCCGGCGCCCAATGCTCCTCCACTCAGGAGCCCTCTCGGGGCCGCCATCGCCCCTCTCGGAAGACGCGTCGAATGTCTTCGAGCACTTCCCGATCGATTTTGAGCGTATCCCCACGGGCCAGGTTGACCCGCTGGACCTCTTCGATACGCATGTCGTAGTTCTCCCAACCCATGAAGTCGATCAGGATACGCTGAAAGAGCGTATCCACGCGCCCGTTTACGGGGCCGTTGTAGAAGCCCCGCGCCCGCCAGATCTCCTGCAACTCCCGGGCTATATCCGGGGTGATGGGCACCAGGTTTTCCGGACGAGAGCGGCTGAAATAGAGCTGATTGAGCCGGTAGAGCCGCACCAGTTCCTCGATTGGACGGGGGTGATCATAGACGGAGATATCGATGTAGTTATCCAGCCCGTCATAGCCCGCCCCGCGGCGCACAACGAGCAGGGCGGCGGACTGTTCTCCGCGCCGATCGCCCCCGGCCTTCCCCCCGGCCACCAGGGCGGCCAGCAGACGCTCGGCCAGCGGTCCCCGGCTTTCCTGGTAGGCGCGCACCATGGCCTCCAGCACCCCGGGACCGGCCAGGATATTGCCCTGCGCGGCAAAGAATCGGCCCGTTACGAGCTCTCCTTTGCCCCCACGCTGTCCACCGGCGTTCGAGCCGGCCCAATCAAAACAGGCCGCGCCGGTCCAGGAAGCCGCATGACCCCGGGCATCGACCATGCCCACCTGCCGGAGTTCCGGATTGGGGTCTTCTCGCAGGCAGATCCGGAGCGCCTCCTCGGCCGTGGCCCCCTGGCGCATGAGCTCCAGCCCTCTCCTGGCGTAATCGATCCGGGCATAGGATTGCGTGGCCACCGCGCCCACATCCGCCTCGGCCCAGGGCACAATGGGCCGCACGTTGGGGAACTTCGACTGCACCACCACGCCCAGTTCGCCCGTCTCCGGATCCCAGGCGACCATGGAAAAGGTGCCGATCAGCGCCTCGGACCAGAAAACCCGATCGGCGCTCCCCAGCAGAGCGGCCCCGAGCAGGAAGGCCATCCAGCCCGCTTTGCTCCCCATAGCGAACCTCCCGTACCTTTGGTTCGTTCAATCCGGTACCCTGAAGCTATCATCCGGCGCGCAAGGCGCACAATGCCGATGCGGCTCTTGTTGCTGGCCTGCTTTCTGGTCCTGAGCGCACAGACCTCCTTCGCCCAGGAAGGGGGCATTCGCCTGGCCCGTCTCAAATACGGGGGCGGTGGGGATTGGTACAACGACCCTTCGGCGCTGCCCAACCTGATTCGATTTGCGCGGGAACATACCCTCCTGGATCTACATCCCCGCCCCGAGGTGATTGAGGCCTCCAGCGATAACCTCTTCTCCTATCCGTGGATCTTCATGACCGGGCACGGAAACATCCGCTTCAGCGACGAAGAGGTGCGCCGGTTGCGGCTGTACCTGGAAAATGGCGGTTTTCTATACGCCGACGACGATTACGGCATGGATCAGGCCTTTCGACGGGAGATCAAGCGCATCTTCCCAGACCGGGAGCTGGTGGAGTTGCCTTTTGACTACGGACTCTTTCACTGCCATTTTTCCTTCCCCCGCGGGGTGCCCAAGATCCATGAGCACGACAACAAACCCCCGCAGGCGTTTGGGATCTTCCACAACGGCCGGCTCGTGGTGCTCTATACGTATGAATCAAATCCATCCGACGGATGGGCAGACCCTGAGGTGCACAACGATCCCCCGGAGAAGCGTCTGGAGGCCCTGCGCTTCGGGGTCAACATTCTGGTCTGGGCCCTATCCCATGGGGGCCTGTACGAAAAACAGAAACCCCGTAGTACGCGATGAAACTGCTCATCGGCTCCGATCATGCGGGATATGAGCGCAAGCAGGCGCTTGTGCGTTTTCTCAGCGGGCAGGGGTGGGAAGTAGAGGATGTGGGCACCCACAGCCCGGAGTCGACGGACTATCCCGAGTACGCCGTGGCGGTGGCCCGGCGCGTGGCTCAGGGCGAGGCCGAGGGAGGTATTCTGCTTTGCGGAAGCGGAAACGGGGTTTGCATCACGGCTAACAAGGTTCCCGGCGTTCGAGCCGCTCTGGCCTGGAACCCGGAGCTGGCCCGTCTGGCGCGGGCGCACAACGATGCGAACATCCTCTGCCTGCCCGCCCGCTTTGTGACGGACGAGGAAGCGATTGCCATCGTTCGGGCGTGGCTGGAGGCCACATTCGAGGGCGGCCGACACGCCCGCCGTGTACAGAAAATCCATGAGCTAACGGGTCGCTAAAGGGGAGCGTGTGATGCGCGCTGCGCTGCGGGAACAGGATCCGCGGGCCTATCAGATTCTGGCCAGGGAGGCAGAACGCCAGAACATGGGGCTGGAACTTATCGCCTCCGAAAACTTCGTCAGCCGGGCCGTGCTGGAGGCCATGGGCTCGGTGCTGACGAACAAATACGCCGAGGGCCTGCCTGGCCGCCGCTACTACGGAGGGTGTCAGTTCGTCGACGAAGCCGAACGCCTGGCCCAGGAACGAGCCAAAGCGCTCTTTGGGGCCGAGTGGGTAAATGTACAACCCCATTCCGGCGCACAGGCCAACGCCGCCGTCTACCTGACCCTGCTCAAACCGGGAGATGTGTTCCTGGGCCTGAACCTGGCCCACGGAGGGCACCTGACGCACGGCAGTCCGGTGAACTTTTCCGGGATCCTGTATCGGGCCGAATACTACGGTGTGCATCCGGAGACGGGCCGGATCGATATGGACGAGGTGCGCGACAAGGCGCTCCAGATCCGTCCCCGACTCATCTCCATCGGCGCCAGCGCCTATCCACGGGATTTCGATTATGCCGCCTTCCGGGAGATCGCCGATGAGGTGGGCGCCTTTCTCTGGATGGACATGGCGCACACGGCCGGACTGATCGCGGCCAAACTGCTCAACGATCCCCTGCCGCACTGCCATATCGTCTCTACGACCACGCACAAGACCCTGCGGGGTCCCCGGGGCGGGATGCTGCTTATGGGGCGAGATTTTGATAACCCCTTCGGGCTTGTCGCCCCGAAATCGGGTCGGCTCAAGCGCATGAGCGAACTCTTCGACAGCGCGGTCTTCCCGGGCATACAGGGCGGCCCCCTCATGCACGTGATCCTGGCCAAAGCCGTAGCGCTGGGAGAAGCCCTACAACCCGATTTCGTCGAATACGCCCAACAGGTGATCCGAAACGCCCGGGCGCTGGCCGAGCGCCTCCTGGAGCATGGCTATGAGCTCGTCAGCGGGGGAACGGACAACCACCTGGTGCTCGTGGACCTGCGCTCCCGGGGCCTGACCGGAAAGCAGGCCGAGGAGGCGCTGGAACGGGCCGGTATTACGGTGAACAAAAACATGGTGCCCTTCGATACGCAGAGCCCGCTGGTCACAAGCGGAATTCGAATCGGCACGCCGGCTGTGACCACGCGGGGGTTCAAGGAGCCGGAAATCCGCTACGTGGCAGACCTGATCCATGAGGTGCTCTCCGATCCCGATAACGAGACCGTCCTCGAGCGGGTGCGCAACAAGGTCCTTGAGCTCTGTCGGCAATTCCCTCTGTATGATTTTGTCTCCATCGGAGACCCTGCGGAGCTGAGCGCAAGCCGTCTGTAGCCTATGGAGCCGTTTCCGGTAGCCCGAACCGATCCTCCCCCCTCGCCGCGGCCCGAATCGCAGAAGCCCGCCGCGGAGATGTCGTTCTGGGACCATCTTGAAGAACTGCGCTGGCGCCTGCTCAAGGGTCTGGGGGGTATCCTGCTCGGGGTAGTGGGGGTGGCCCTCTTTGCCGACTGGATCATGCAACACGTCCTGCTCGGTCCGACGCGAGCGGATTTCTTCATGTATCGCGTTCTCGGGCTGGAAGGTGTAGATCTGGCCCTACAAAACCGCCGACTTCCCGGGCAGTTCGTAACCTACTGGGGGACGATCCTGTTGCTCGGGAGCATTCTGGGATCCCCCGTGCTGTTTTATCAGCTCTGGCAGTTCATCAAGCCCGGGCTCTACCCGCATGAACAGCGGGCCATGCGATGGGCGGTGGGATTCGTATCGCTCTGCTTTCTCCTGGGGGCCGCTTTTGGATATCTGGTCCTGATGCCCGCGATCACCCAGTTTTTTGCTCGGTTTCAGATCGCCCCCCAGATTGAAAACATCATCGACATCACCACGTACTTCAGCACCCTGGCCATGCTGGTTCTGGCCAGCGGGTTGCTGTTTGAGATGCCCATGCTGGCCTACTTTCTCTCCCGCATTGGCCTGCTTTCCCCGAGCCTGATGCGCCGCTTCCGCCGGCACGCCTACGTGGGTATTCTGATCCTGGCCGGCGTGCTCACCCCTTCGCCGGATCCCTTCACGCAGCTTCTGCTGGCCATCCCCCTGATCGTGCTCTACGAGGTGAGCATCGGGATTTCGGCCTTGATGGCTCGTCGACGGGAAGAAGAACTGCGCAGGGTGCTGAACGGAAACCCGGGCTAATCTTCTGAAGACAACGTCCGCATCCCTTCCAGCAACCGCCGCACCTCCCCGGTGCGCATGTGTTCTCTGTCGACAAGCTCCTCCAGCAGAGCACGCGCCCGGGGAAGGTTACCCTGCATGAGATAGGCTTTGGCCAGAAAGTATCGTGCCTCGACCCCCTCCCACGTCTCCAGCCCCCGGAGACGCTGGATACGCTCCAAGAGCGCTATGGCCCGCTGTACACGCTCGGGGTCAAAATGGGGAAAGAGCCCCGCATAGGAGCGAGGCGCGCGCTGAAGTTCCTCTATCGCCCGGGCCAGAACCCGATGCAGGGAATCGGAGGGTTGAGGCGCAGAATCGCGCAACACCACCTGGACCGGGGAGACCAGGCCCTTGGGCACTTCGGCAAGGCGAACCCATGGAGCGCGGGTCTTTTCCCCGTACCACCACAGCCCGCCGTAGAGCCCCAGCAGGAGGACCGCGGCCGCCGCCCAGCTCGAGGTCCGGTGCAGAAAACGCACCCGACCGCGGGGATGAATCCGGGGAATGGGGTTGGTGAAACGCTGGATCGGAGGAATCGGAATCGAAACCGGCTCCCCGGTTTCCTCGGGAAACTCCGCCCTCAAAAGTCGGTACAGACGCCGGTACCGTTCGAACTCCTCCCGCCATTGCGGGTGCGCATCCAGAAACCGACGCACCTCGTCCTGCTCTTGCGGGGAGAGGAGATCGAAAATCGCGATACGCTCAAGCCATTTCTCATCCATAGCAATAGCCTTGCCATACCGTTCCGCATAGGTTCGACACAGAAAGATCGCCTCTTAATGCGAGGCGTTACAAGAACAGATTCGTCTGTCGAGCTCAGCAGACAGAAAGTGGCGCGTTTCCTTGTGGGCAGAGTTTGGCGCAAAATAAAAGCGGCATGCGCACAAACGGTCGACGTACAATAAAAAACGCCCTTCCTCTGCAGCGGAAGGGCGTCCTGTGGCGCGTACGGGATTCGAACCCGTGTTCCGGCCTTGAAAGGGCCGTGTCCTAACCCCTAGACGAACGCGCCACCTCTCTGGTGGGCCGCTTGTGCAAGCGGCAGGGTGACCGAGGGGATTCGAACCCCCGACCCCCAGGGCCACAACCTGGTGCTCTGACCGGCTGAGCTACGGTCACCGTATTGGGTATCCGAGGCGCGCCCGGCAGGACTTGAACCTGCAACCGGCGGCTTAGAAGGCCGCTGCTCTATCCGGTTGAGCTACGGGCGCTCCCGCACGTGTCGGGGCGACTGGATTTGAACCAGCGACCCTCTGCTCCCAAAGCAGATGCGCTACCAGGCTGCGCCACGCCCCGATTGCAAACCGGGTTACAAAGGTAGAGCCCGGTGCCCTGTTCTGTCAAGAAAACCCCTTTTCGGAGGTCCAGGTTGTCTTTTTCTTCCTCTCTGGCCACATTGCTACCTGCTTCCTCATGGAAGGAAAAGCGCCATGCGCACCCCCTGTGGGTTATGGCTGACTCTTGTCCTGGTTTCCGGCTGTGCCGGCCTTCGGCCCGTTTCGGGCCCGGAACCTTATGACTGGATCATTACCGGAGGCCGTATCGTCGACGGCAGCGGAAATCCGTGGTTTTACGGCGATGTGGCCCTTCGGGGAGATCGCATCGTGCGCATCACCCCGCCGGGAGGGTTGCAAGGGGCGCCGGCGCGCAGGCGTCTGAACATATCCGGCCTGGTCTTATCGCCGGGGTTTATCGATATTCAGAGCCATTCCCGGGAAGCGTTTCTCCGCGGTGACGGTCGGGTGTTGAGTAAAGTCACCCAGGGGGTCACCACGGAAATCCTGGGGGAGGGCTGGACCGATGCCCCCGTGAACGAGCGCACGCTGGAGACGGCCGATCCGGCCCTGCGGCCTGTTCTGGAACGATTCCGGGGCCCGCGGGGCTTTCGCGCCTGGCTGGAGTATCTGCAGGACCGGGGGCTTTCGGTAAACGTGGGCTCCTTTCTGGGGGCAAGCACGGTACGGCAGTACGCCATGGGGATGGCCGTAGGTCCTCCCAGCCCGGAGGCGCTCGATACCATGCGCGCTGTGGTGCGTCGCGCCATGGAGGACGGCGCCTTTGGGTTGGCCTCGGCGCTGATCTACCCGCCAGGCAATTTCGCCAGCACCGAGGAGCTCATCGCCCTGTGTCGGGAAATCGCCCCCTATGGAGGGCTCTACATCACGCACATGCGTTCGGAGGCGGACCGGCTGCTTGAGGCCCTCGAGGAGGCCATACGCATCGGTCGCGAGGCAGGGGTACCGGTGGAGATCTACCACCTCAAAGCGGCCGGGGTACGCAACTGGCCGAAGGCCCGACAGGCCATCGCCCGCATCGACTCGGCCCGGCGAGGCGGGCTGGATGTGGCGGCCAACATGTATCCGTACACAGCCGGCGGCACAGGCCTCACCGCCTGCCTGCCCCCGTGGGCGGCGGCCGATGGCCGGCTGCTTGATAACCTGCGCGATCCGCAGATGCGCCAGCGCATGCGCGCGGAAATGGAAAAATCCACCACGGATTGGGAAAACCTCTGCCAGCTGGCCACCCCGGAGGGCGTGCTCCTGCTCGGCCTCCGGCGCCCGGAGCATCGGCGTTTTGTGGGCCGGAGGCTTTCGGAAGTGGCCGCCGAATGGGGCAAGGACTGGATCGAAACAGTCTTCGACCTGCTTCTGGCCGAAGAGCAACCCATCAGCACGGTCTATTTCCTGATGAGCGAAGAGAACGTGCGCCTCACCCTCCAGCAACCCTGGATCAAAATCGGCACGGATGCGGGCGGATTCGATCCGGACTCCGCTCGAGGGCCGGTACATCCCCGCGCCTACGGCACCTATCCTCGTATCCTGGGCCGCTACGTGCGTCAAGAGGGTTTGTTGAGCCTAGAGGAGGCGGTGCGCCGGATGAGCTCTGCCGTGGCCAACCGGCTCATGATCCGGAACCGGGGCCAGATCCAGGAGGGGTTCTATGCGGACCTGGTGATCTTCGATCCGGACCGCATCCAGGATCGGGCCACCTTCGAAAACCCGCATCAGCTTTCCGGAGGGGTTCGATATGTGTTCGTCAACGGCGTGCCCGTGCTCTGGGAGGGCCGGCATACCGGAGCCCGGCCGGGCCGCATCGTGTGGGGACCGGGACAGCGGGAGTGAGGAGATGCCAGCGGATCAGGCCCTGCAAGCGCTCTACGAAGCGCTCCTGGATTGCCGTCGGTGTCCGCGCCTGGTCGCCTGGCGAGAGGAAATCGGGCGTCGCAAGCGCGCCGCCTATCGGGATGAGCCCTACTGGGCCCGACCCGTTCCGGGCTTCGGAGATCCCCATGCCCGGCTCCTGCTTCTGGGGCTGGCTCCGGGGGCGCACGGGGCTAACCGTACAGGGCGCATGTTCACCGGCGATGCCTCGGGGGATTTTCTCTACCGCGCCCTCTATGAGATGGGCTGGGCCAACCAGCCCACCTCTCGCTCCCGAAACGACGGGCTCCAGCTGAGGGGCCTATACATCACAGCCGCTCTGCGCTGTGTTCCGCCCGGCAACAAACCGCTAGCCGAAGAGCTCCGCCATTGCGCCGTATGGACGGAGCGCGAACTCGGTCTGCTTACAAACCTGCGCGTTTATCTGGCGCTGGGTCGTATTGCCCATGAGGCCCTGCTGCGCCACTACGGGCTTTCCCCGCGGGCCCATCCCTTCGCGCACGGGGCTGAATATGCGCTTCCGGACGGGCGCTGGCTTGTGGCCAGCTACCACGTCTCGCGGCAAAACACGCAGACCGGAAGGCTTACTGCCTCCATGTTCCGCGCCGTGCTCGAGCGCGCCGGTCAAAGAGCCGGCCTGCTTTAACGAGCCGCCACCTCGGGCACCTGACCCCGGACGACGCGCTCGAGTATCTCGGCAAAATAGTCGATCTCCGAAATCCGGGTATAGACGTTCGGGGTAACCCGGATACCCCGGAACTCCGGATGCACGATGGGGGTGACGATGATGCGGTGCCGCTCCAGAAGCCAGTCCGTGAGCCGGACCGGATCCACCCCCTGGATATCGACTACCAGCAGTCCGCACCACTGAGTGGGATCATCCAGGTTGGTCAAAAAACGCACCCGCTCGTAGGTCCGGAGTCGCTCCGCCCAGCGAAGGTTGAGATAGCGCAACCGGGCCGCCTTGCGTTCCACCCCGAGCCCCTCATGAAAGGCGAGCGCTTCGGCGATCGCGTTGTGGTTGGCCGCCGGATGGGTGCCGATTTCCTCGAACTTGCGGATGTTGTCCTCCATGTCGGCCGGCGCCGCCATGAGCGGCCATACCCGGCGGATCCGATCTCGCCGCACGTACAGGAACCCTGTACCGATAGGGGCGTAGAGCCATTTGTGCAGGCTGGTGCCGTAGTAGTCGCACTCCAGATCAGAGACGGAAAAGGGAAAATGGGCAAAGGCATGCGCCCCGTCGACGATCACCTCCAGGCCGCGCTCATGGGCCATCCGACAGACCTCACGCACCGGCAGGATCTGGCCCGTAATGTTGATCACATGGCAGATATGCACCAGCCGGGTTCGGGGCGTGATGGCGGCCTCGAGGCGGCGCACAAACTCCCTCCCATCCCGCAGGGGCACCGGAAAGGTGATCTTGCGCACCACGATGCGATCCCGGCGCACTCGCTGGTCCCAGGTCGTCAGCATCCGGGGGTAATCCTGTGTGGTCGTGACCACCTCATCACCCGGCTCCAGATCAATGCCCAGCTGCACGATCTCGAGCGCCTCGCTGGCGTTGCGCGTAATGGCGATCTCCTCCGGATCGGCACCAAAATGCCGGGCCAGCTGAGCGCGGACGGACTCGATGCGGGGTTCCAGATGACGCCACATGTGGTATACAGGGGCCTGGTTGGCATACTCCAGATATTGCCTGAGCGCCTCCTGCACCACGCGCGGACTGGGGCATACCCCTCCGTTGTTCAGGTTGATGAGCGTGCGATCCACAGCAAAGGCACGCTGCACCTCGGCCCAGAACAGCTCATCGCGGGCCAGATCCTCCGGAGAACGGGCCGGATCGATCGAAGCGGAGGCATCGAGGAGGCGAGCCAGCCCATCCTCGCGCAATACGGCCAGCGCGGCACCAGTCCAACCGGCCAGCCGACCCAGAAATCTTCTCCGGGACATCATAAACGGCTCCTCCCCGCTCTCTTACGACAGACGCGAACAAAAAAACAGCGAGGCGATATGGGGCGCAAGCCGAAGGATCGAACACCACGAGGTGCGGGAAACCCGAAAAAGCGCCTTGCCTGGACGATAGAGCGCCGCTTTCTTTACAGCATGCGATATACGGGCGCCCTGCTTCTGTACCTGCTCTGGAGCTCGGTCGGGGCGGCTCAGCAGATGCCGAGCGAGGCCCAGATAGCTCGTTTTCGGCTGGCCGACTCCTACCTGCGCGCCGGTCAGCTGGAGCGCGCCCTGCCCATTCTGGAGGAGCTATATCGGTCCGACCCCGGCTCCTACGTCTTCTACGACAAGCTGCGCGAGGTCTACACCGGGCTCAAGCGCTACACGGAGGCCGAGGGGCTTGTCCGAGCCCAGCTGGCCAGACAGCCGGATAACCCCACCCTGTACTGCGATCTGGCTTCCATCCAGCTGGCCCGGGGCAACAGAGAGGAAGCGCTCCGGAGCTGGAACCGAGCCCTGGAGATCGCCCCCAGTCAACCTCAGGTGTACCGGATCGTCTACTACTCCCAGTTCAACAACCGCCTGCTTGATGAGGCGGCACGCACCCTGCTGGAGGGGCGCAGAAAGCTCAATAACCCGACGCTTTTCGCTCTCGAACTGGCCATGCTCTACAGCACCACCGGGCAGTACGAAGCCGCCGTCGGGGAATACCTGATGGTCCTCAGAACCGAACCCCAACAGCTGGGCTTCGTACGCGCCCGCCTGGGACGGCTCCTGCAGGATTCCACCCTGGTCTCATCCATCACCCGGCTTATCGAGCGGGCCGTACAGCGCGAACCGCTCTTTCGACCCTATCGCGAGCTACTGGCCTGGGTATATCTGGAGATCGGCCGCTATGAAGAAGCCTACCGGGCTGTACGCGCCCTGGACCGCCTGGAGAGGGCCGAAGGGCAGTTTCTGTTTCGGTTCGCCGAGCAGGCCTATGCGGCCGGGGCCTGGGGGGCGGCACAGCAGGCCTACGAGGAGCTGCTGGGGCAGTTCCCCGCATTCCCCCTGAGCCGGACGGTCCGGCTCCGGCTGGGCGAGGTGTACGAACAGCTGGCCGCCGCCAAGGAGGACAGCGCGCTGTACCGGAAAGCGATCTCCTACTACGAGACGTATGCCCAGGAGCCGGACCCCACCTCCCCGCCGGTTGAGATCTGGTTGCGCCTGGGCCGGCTGTACCGGGACATCTTCCGGCAGAACGAAGCGGCGCGGCGCTACCTGGAGCAGGCTCTTCAGGCCTCGCAGGCCGAAACCGAACAGTTCCTGCAGGCTCTCTATGAACTGGGCCGGCTCGCCCTAGAAGAAGGCAACCTGGATCAGGCCCGGCTGTATTTCATCCGGCTCACCGCGCGTGCCCAGGAAGGGGAGCTCTACGATCAGGCCCGACTGGAGCTGGCCTGGCTGGATTTCTACCAGGGCGCTTTCGATGGCGCCCTGAGCCTGGCCGATGTGCTGGCCCAGAGCACAGATCGGGATATCGCCAACGACGCTATCGCCCTCAAGGTGCTCCTGGAGGAAAACCGCGCCCGGGATTCCACCTACGCCCAGCTCCGCCAGTACGCCCGTGCGGCCCTGCTGCTGGCCCAACGTCGCTATCCGGAAGCCCTGCAGGCCATCGAGGAGGCTCGTCAGCACCTGGCCGCAAGCGCGCTGGTCGAGGAGCTCTACATGCTGGAGGCCGAGGTATACCATCGCACCCGCCAGTGGGAGCGCCTGGAGGCCACCTATCGCCTGGTCACCGAACGCTTTCCCGGCTCCTTTCAGGCCGAACGGGCCTGGCTGGCTCTGGGCAAGCTCTACGAACAGATCCTGCACGATCCGGCACGGGCTATGCAGGCCTATGAGACGCTCCTGGAACGCTATCCGACCAGTGTGCTGATTGACGAGGCCCGTTACCGTATCCGCCGACTGCGAGGAGAAACATCATGATGAAGGGGTGGTGCACGCTGAGCGCGCTTCTCATGAGCGCCTGGCTCGCTCAAGCGCAGCGGATCCTCATCCCCATGGATGAGCGGCAGACGGATCACCTCAAAGCCTACGGCGTGGCCTACTGGGTGCTGACCCAAGGGGTGGACGTGGACTGGTTGCTGAACTATCGAGGGGGCTCCTTCCTGACCCGCGACTTTCCCGAGCTGGAACGAGAACTGCGCATACGCGGCGTGGCCTATGAGAAGCTCACCAGCGCGCAGGCGGAGCAGATTCTGGCGCAAATCGCCAGCGAGGACTCCAACATGGAGGCCATCAGGCTGGAAAAGGCCCCCCGGATTGCGGTCTATACCCCACCCCATTCACTGCCCTGGGACGATGCCGTCACCCTGGTGTTGACCTATGCAGAGGTGCCTTACGACAAGGTATGGGACGAAGAGGTGCTACGGGGGAAACTGGCCGAGTATGACTGGCTGCACCTGCACCATGAGGACTTCACCGGTCAGTACAGCCGCTTCTGGGCCCTGTACCGGCATATGCCCTGGTTCGTGCGTCAGCAGCGGGATCAGGAGGAGATGGCCCGCAAGCTCGGTTTTGCCACGGTACCGGAACTCAAGAAGGCCATAGCGCGAGCGATCAAAGAATACGTCGCCGCAGGAGGGTTCCTCTTTGCCATGTGCACGGCCACCGAAACCCTGGATATCGCCCTGGCCGCCGAGGGTATCGACATCGTACCCCCGGAACTCGACGGCACCCCGATCACCCCGGAAGCCCAGCAAAAGCTGGACTACGGCAAAACGCTCGCCTTCCAGGGGTTTCAGGTCAGCCTGAACCCCTACGAAACCGAACACTCCGATATCGACGTACAGCCCCCGCCCGCCCTGCAGAACCCGCTTGCGGACTACTTCGTGCTCTTTGAGTTCTCCGCCAAACACGATCCCGTGCCCACGATGCTGACGCAAAATCACGTCAACGTGATCAAAGGATTCATGGGACAGACAACCAACTTCCGCAAATCCCGCATCAAAGAATCCGTCGTGATCCTGGCCGAAGCCCCGGGACGGGATGAGGTTCGATATCTGCACGGCAACTACGGCCGAGGCACCTTCACCTTCTACGGCGGACACGATCCGGAGGACTACCAGCATTTCGTGGGGGATCCCCCCACAGATCTGGCCCTGCATAAAAACTCCCCGGGCTATCGGCTCATCCTGAATAACATCCTCTTCCCCGCCGCGCGCAAAAAACCCCAGAAGACCTGATCTGCCTTGAGCCAGAGGCCTTTCGGCATCTTGTACGAAAAGGCACCAGAACCCGATCTTGCGTTCAGCTTCCGGGGAGGGAAGCCGTATGGTTCGATGGGGATGGATTCTTGCTGGTGCGCTGCTGGTGTTGCTGCTCGTGCTCACGAATCCGAACCAGGAGCGTTTTGCCCGTTTTGCCTCTGAGCAGGTGGAAAGCTGGGCCCTGCAGCACATCCCGGCTGCCGATACGCACAGGGCGCAGAGCCTGGCCCGCGGCCTGGGGTTCCTGGCCACGGTGGCCGCGGAGCGGCAGAACTTCGGTATCCTGAGCCTGTATTCCGTGGATCTGAGCCCGTATACGGGGCATCCGACCGATCGATGGCGCTTCCTGGGTATACTGGGCCGCTTTATTGCCCTGAAGCGCCCCCCCGAGCCCGGGGATCGGCTCCCTCGGCAACGCGACGGAGCGTCTCGATCGCGCGAGGGCCCAGGTTAAAGAGCAGGTCCAGCACAGACAGGTTGGCCTCAAAACCCGCAAAGGCCTGGGGGTAGACGGGGGGCTTGAGGGAAAGCACACGGCATCGGCCTGCATACCGAGGGGGCAGAGCGGCCTCTGGAACCGTCCACCAGCTGCTGGGATCCGTTACGCCCTCCCAGTCGGATTCCTCACTGGCCCACCGCATCCGGGCCGGCACACGTAGTGCCGCCCAGAGCCATTCCAGGGTGGGTCGGAGGAGTTCTATGAGCCGTTGGGGCACCGAACGCCTGTACAGGGGAGCGAAGCCGTCCTCATAGAACTCAAAATACGGGGCGCGACGGTAGAAGAACTCCAGCGCCTTCCAGTGCTTATCAAACCATCGGTGACTCAGATCGAGCTCGATTTCCGCGATCGATCTGGGCCGGGCAGACCGTCCGGAACGCACGGGGGCGATGAGCCATTGCCATCCTTGCGGGGTGCGAATTCGGGCTCGGTTTTGAAAGGACTGCTTCTGGTATCGGATCGTATCGAGAAACAGCACCGCATCTACGCACCAGAACGCCGCCACCACCGTGATCGGCGGCCAATACATGGGGGGAAGCACCAGATATTGCATGGCTTTCCTCAGGCCGGGTGGCGACAAAATTAGCCCGCCCATCATATAGCATGCCTGCCCCGGGCCCTGTAATTTTACAGCCGATGGAAAGTCTTCTGGTCACATACCGGCTACAGAGCGCATCTGAGGAGGCGCAGGCCCGGGCAGAGGCGCTGGCGCTGGAACAGACGGTAGAACTACCACGGGAGCTGGTGCAAAACGCTTTTGTCAGAACACACATCATGGGCCGGGTGGAAGCCCTGGAGCCGGACCCAGCGGGGGGCATCCGGGCCCGGATCCGCTACCCCGCCCAGACGATCGCGGGCAATCCGGCCCAGCTGATGAACGTGCTCTTTGGCAACTGCTCTCTGCAACCGGATGTGGAGCTGGTGGACGTGGAGCTGCCGGAATCCGTGCGCTCCCTGTTTGCAGGCCCCCAACACGGCATTGCCGGGATCCGCGCGCGTCTGCAGGTAGAGAAGCGGCCGCTTACGTGCACCGCGCTCAAGCCCATGGGGCTGGGGCCCGAGGAGCTGGCCGGGCTCTGTGAGCTATTTGCGGAAGCGGGCATCGATCTGATCAAAGACGACCACGGCCTGGCCGATCATCCGTTCTGTCCATTTGCGGAGCGGATCCACCGCTGCCAGGAAGCCGTAGAACGCGCGGCGGCCCGCACAGGCCGCCGCTCCTGGTATGTACCCAACCTTATCGGACGCCCCGAGGAGCTGGAGGGACAAATCGCCCGGGCTCGCGAGCTGGGTATAGAGGCCGTGTTGGTAGCCCCGATGCTGATCGGCCTACCGGTCTTCGAAAGTCTGGTCCGGCGTTTTCCAGAGCTCGTCTTCCTGGCCCATCCCGCTATGGCGGGATCGGGACGCATGGCCCCGGAGGTGCTGCTGGGCCGCATCTTCCGCCTGATGGGAGCCGATGCGGTGATCTTTCCCCACGCCGGGGGACGGTTCGCCTACTCGGAAGCCACCTGCGCAGAGATCACCCAACGCCTGCGCAGCCCATGGCCTCCGGTGCGGTCTGCCTTTCCCGTACCCGCTGGAGGGCTTCGGTGGGAAAAGCTAGCCGATGCCCTGCAGTTCTACGGCCCGGATACGATTTTTCTGATGGGGGGAGCGCTCTATGAGGCCGGACCGCGGCTCAAAGAGCGCAGTAGGGCCTTCGTAGAGCAGATCCACAGGCTCGCCAAAGAGGGGGTCGGTGTCCATGCTGGTTCGCTTTGAAGAGCCGTTCTGCTGGCAGGGGATCGCCGTTCAAGAGTACAAAACCGAAGGCACGCATTTTCGCGCCATTACTCGCCAGACCTTGCTACGGCATCGTGAGGGGCTCGCCTGCGAAGTGCGGTACTTTGAGGTCCAGCCTGGCGGGTATTCGAGCCTGGAGCGACACCAACATGCCCATGCCGTCATCGTGCTGCGCGGAACGGGCCGGGCCCTTGTCGGAGAAAGCATATACTCCCTTCGCCCCTTCGATGTGCTCTACATCCCTCCCGGATGCTGGCATCAATTCCGCGCAGAAGAGGACGTACTGGGCTTCCTCTGTCTGGTAAACTGCCATCGGGATCGTCCCGAGCTGCCCACCGAAGCGGACCTGGAGCAGCTGCGCCGGCATCCGGAAATCGCCGCCTTCATACGGATATAGGATCCCCCGCCGTGCACACCCTGGCCGAACAGATCCTGCACTACGCTCGAAGGAAACCGGAAGAGCTGGACCGCGCCGCAGCTCTGAGGGCTGTCCGGGAGCTGCTTGAGCAACTCAGAGCCGGTCACGTCCGGGCCGCCGAACCCGATCCGGACAGCCCCCTGGGCTGGCGCGTGCAGAGCTGGGTCAAAGAGGGCATTCTTCTGGGTTTTCGTCTGGGGGAGCTGGTGGAGGTGGAAGCCGCCCCCCCGTGGCGCTTCTTCGACAAATCCACCTATCCGCTTCGCCCCACCCGACTGGAGGAACGCGTGCGCCTCGTACCCGGGGGCACCGCGGTGCGGGACGGCGCCTATCTGGCTCCGGGGGTGATCCTCATGCCCCCGAGCTACGTCAACGTGGGGGCTTACGTAGACGAAGGAGCCCTCATCGACTCCCACGTGCTGGTGGGCAGTTGCGCTCAGATCGGTCGACGCGTCCACCTGAGCGCCGGGGTGCAGATCGGGGGCGTGATCGAGCCCGCCGGCGCCCTGCCCGTGATCGTCGAAGAGGAGGCCTTCATCGGCGCGCAGGCGGCCATTCTGGAGGGCACCATCGTCCGGCGTCGGGCGGTGATCGCCCCCGGGGTTATCCTGACAGGCAGCACCCCCGTCTACGATCTGGTGCAAGAACGCATCTGGAGGGCCGAAAACGGCCGGCCCCTGATCATCCCCGAGGGGGCCGTGGTCGTACCGGGAGTGCGTTCCGTCTCTGCCCGA
Source organism: Bacteroidota bacterium (assembly GCA_025998875.1). Lineage (GTDB taxonomy): Bacteria > Bacteroidota > Rhodothermia > JANXDC01 > JANXDC01 > JANXDC01. The sequence continues at coordinate 480,352 of AP024675.1, forward strand.
GGAACCCTGGCCCGAGAGATGGGTATCGGATTGTACGCGCCGATTATTATCAAGTATCGCGATGCGGGCACCGATGCCCGCCTGGCCCTGGAAAGCGCTATACGGGAAAGCGGCTCATGAACAATCAGACGCCCTACGACTCTTCGCGTCGACAGCAGCAACGGGCGCAGAAAGCCTGGCAAGAGGCCACCATCAAAGACGCCTGGCGGATCTTCCGCATTATGGCCGAATTCGTCGACGGATTCGAAAAACTGGGCCGGCTCGGTCCGTGCGTGTCCATCTTCGGATCGGCCCGGGTATCCCCGGGAAGTCGGTATTACACTTGGGCTGTTGAGGTGGCCCGCCTGCTAGTAGAATACGGCTACGGCGTCATCACGGGGGGAGGACCGGGAATTATGGAGGCGGCAAACCGAGGGGCTCAGGAGGCCGGCGGCCCTTCGGTGGGCCTGAACATCGAATTGCCCCATGAACAGCGGCCCAACGCGTACATCGATCCGGACAAGCTGCTCACCTTCGACTTTTTCTTCGTCCGCAAGGTCATGTTTGTCAAATACGCCCAGGGGTTTATCGTCCTGCCCGGCGGGCTGGGCACCCTGGATGAGCTCTTCGAAGCCCTCACCCTGATTCAGACCCAGAAGATCTCCCGCTTTCCCGTTGTCCTCATGGGCCGTGACTACTGGCAGGGGCTAATTGACTGGTTAGCAAAGACCGTCCTGGGCGCCGGACACATCGCCCCGGAGGATATGCTGCTTTTTTCTATCACAGACGATCCCGCAGAAGCGGTCGAGACGATCGACACCTTCTACAAGGAGCATGCGCTCAAGCCGAACTTTTAACACGAGGCGGCTCTCCTGGATGGCCACCACGGCTCTAGTGGGCCTGACGGCCATGCTGGCCCTGGGGCTCGCAATGGGCCGCCTCCAAAAGGAGCGGCCGCCCTCCCGAGGTCCGGATCCGGAATGGCGCCCGTTCCGGGTTCTCCCCCTGCCCGATCGCCTTTCCTTCTGCGGGGAGCCGGTGCGGCTGGAAGATCCGGACGTGCGGGAGCGCTTTGAACGCGAACTGTACCTGCTCATCTACCGGCCTTTTCAGGTCTTCTTCCACATCAAACGCAGCCCTCGGTATTTCCGCTACATCGAGACCGAGCTGCGCGCCCGCGGACTCCCGGAGGACCTCAAGTATCTGGCCGTGGCCGAAAGCGACCTCCTCCCCCGAGCGGTCTCTCCGGCCGGGGCCGCCGGGCTGTGGCAGTTCATGCCCGACGTGGCCCGCCAGTTCGGCCTGCGGGTCGATGAGGACGTAGACGAACGCCTGCATCCGAAGAAGGCCACCGATGCGGCCCTGCGCTATCTGAAAGCCCTCTATGAACGCTTTGGCAGCTGGCATCTGGCCGGGGCTGCGTACAATCTGGGCCCGCGCCGGCTGGAAACGCTCATCGCTCAACAGGGCACGCGGGATTACTACGAGCTCTGGCTTGCAGATGAAACGGCCCAGTACGTGCTTCGAGCCGCCGCGATCAAGCTGCTCTTTGAGCGGCCCGACTGGTTCGGCTTCGACCTCGAAGGTCTGGAGCCCTATCCGGAACACCCCACCCGCACCGTGCAGGTCGAGGGTCCGATAGCGGATCTTCCGGCCTGGTGCCAGAAGGAGGGTATTTCCTACCGGTGGGTGCGTCTGCTCAATCCCTGGATCAAGAAGCCCTCCCTACCGGCCGGACGATTCGAATTGGAAATTCCCGTTACCTCGGCCCGATAGAAGTGGCGAAAAAACCCGTCGGGTGTTATCTTCCGACCCGACAGGGATCTTCCATGCGCAAAAAAGAGGAGTGCAGGCATGTATGTACGTTTCGCTCTGATCGCGCTGGTTTTGCTCGGGGGGGTATTTCCCATCGCCGTACTGGCCCAGTCCGCGGCGGACAAATCCAAGCTCGCCTACAACGAAGGGCTGACTCTGGTGCGGCAACAGAAGTATCAGGAGGCGCTGGCCAAGTTTGATGAGTCTATCCAGCTTGATCCGCAGAACTATCGGTCCCTGTATATGAAGGGGCTCACGTTGGCGCGTCTGAACCGGGTCCAGGAGGCCATCGAAGCCTACCGGCGCACAGCGGAGCTGGCCCAGCGGGCCAAGGACGCGCGGGTGGAGTACCTGGCTCATGAGCAGATCGGCAAAATATACACCCAGCAGGGCAAGTTCGATGAGGCGCTTGCCGCCTATGACCGGGCGCTTGCCATAGCGCCCGCGGCCAACCGGGCCGAACTTCTTCTGGCCAAGGGCACCGTGCTCATCCAGCAGCAGAACTACGAAAAGGCCATCCCGTTGCTGGAAGAGGCGGTCCAGTCGCTCAAAGCGGCCGACAAGGGAGATGCATACTGGTATCTGGCCCGGGCCTACAACGCCTCCGGTGCTTTTCCGAAGGCCCTGGAGGCCGCACAGAAAGCCGTGGAGCTCATTCCCGGGGGGCCTGCGCAGAAGGCCAAAGCGTATTTTGAAATGGGGCAGGCCTATCGAGGTCTGGGGCGGTATAACGAGGCCCGTGATGCTTTTCAAAAAGCCGCTGTGGGTCCCTACCGGCAGGCGGCCCTCTATGAGCTGGAACTGCTCAAGAACATGAACTGAACGGCCGTCTTCCCTTCCTTTAAAAAGCCCCGCGCATGCGGGGCTTTTTGCTTGTTCAGGCCTTCCAGACATTGCCCACCCGGAGGCCGCGCACCCGCAGTGCGTTGCGCGTATCGATGAGCAGCCGGGCCTCCTGCGCCAGCAAGGCGTAATCGATCCCGCTATGATGAGTGGTGATCAGCACGGCATCGTAGCTGCGAATCCGTTCCGGAGCAAGGGGCACGGAGCTTTTCTCGAAGCGGAACTTCCGCGTGGGCGGGAGGACGGGTACGTACGGATCGTGATACTCCACCTCCGCGCCGAGCTCCTCGAGCCGATGCATAATCACCAGCGCCGGGCTTTCGCGCAGATCGTCGACATCGGGTTTGTAGGCAATCCCGACGAGCAGAATGCGGGCCCCGTGGACGGACTTGCGCTGCTCGTTCAAGGCGAGCATGAGTTTATGGAGCACAAAATCGGGCATAGCCGTGTTGATCTCCCCGGCCAGCTCGATAAACCGGGTGTGCACCCCGTAGGCGCGCGCTTTCCAGGTCAGGTAAAAGGGATCGATGGGAATGCAGTGGCCACCCAGTCCGGGACCTGGATAAAACGGCTGAAACCCAAAGGGTTTGGTGGCCGCCGCCTCGATGACCTCCCAGATATCGATACCCATCCGATCGAAGACGATCTTGAGCTCGTTGACCAGGGCGATATTGACGGCCCGGTAGATGTTCTCCAGTAGCTTGGCCGCCTCGGCTATGCGGGGAGAGCTCACAGGCACCGTGCGCAGGCCCGCAGCCCGATAGAGCGCATCCACAAGCGCGGCGCAGAGCGGGGTAAGGCCGCTGGTGATCTTCGGAATGCGTTCGGTGGAAAACTCCCGATTGCCGGGATCCTCTCGCTCTGGAGAGTAGCCCAGATAGAAATCCACCCCCACACGCAGGCCGCTTTGCTCCAGGATGGGCAACAGCTCCTCTTCGGTCGTGCCCGGATAGGTGGTGCTCTCCAGGACCACGATCTGCTCTCTGCGCAGGTGCTGGGCGATGACGGTTGCGGTCTGATGGACGAAACGCAGATCGGGCTCCTGATGCGCTCCCAGCGGCGTGGGCACGCAGATGAGCAGGGCATCGGCCTCCGGAAGCCGGCCAAAATCCGCAGTCGGCTCCAGTCCTCCGGAGCGCACCGCCTCAAGGACCCATTCGGAGGGAATATGTCGGATGTAGGAATGTCCCGAGCGCAACCGTTCGATCTTCTGGGGATCGATATCGAAGCCGAGCACACGAAACCCCCTGCGCTCAAACAGCCGGGCCAGGGGCAATCCCACATAGCCCAGCCCGATGATGCCCACCCGGATGCGACGTTTTTCGATGGCCTCTTCAAGCGGATGCATACATCGCCTCCAAGACAGCAGCAAGCAGATGTCCGTTGGTACTCAAGGCCTCGCCCGCTTCAATGCTCGGACGGCCCCTCCAGTCCGTAAACGTCCCCCCTGCCTCCCGGATAATCGGATACAGGGCAGCACAATCCCAGAGGTTCATGACCGGATCGAGCATGATATCGGCCCGGCCCGTGGCCACGAGCACGTGCCCGTAGGCGTCGCCCCAGGATCGCTCCAGGCGCACCTGGGGACGCAGGTGCTCGAGCAGGCGGCGCTTTTCCTCTGGAAAGCCGCGGGGATCGGTGTACAGCAGCACCGCATCGGAAAGACGATCCGTCCGGGATACGCGCGCGGGACGACCGTTCCAGCGGCACCCCTCCCCCCGAGCGGCATAGACGAGCTCTTCCAGAGCCGGAAAATAGGCCACCCCCACGACGGGCTCCCGTTCATAGAGCATACCCACCAACACCCCGTACAGGGGCACTCCACAGAGAAAAGAGCGCGTCCCATCGATGGGGTCCAGCACCCACTGGAAAGGGGAGGCGGGCTGATGGGCGCCGAACTCTTCCCCAATGATCCCGTGATCCGGATAGTGACGTTGAATTTGCGCGCGCAGATATGCTTCTGCCTCCCTGTCGGCGATTGTCACCGGGGATCGATCGGCCTTTTCCTCTGCAACAAGGTGTGTCTGGAAGTAGCGCAGGGTGATCCGACCGGCCCCCCAGGCGATCTCCACGGCAAAATCCAGATACGCCCCCCACCGAGACATGCCCGCTTATCCCTCGTAACGACGGAAGACGACCGTGGTGTTGGTTCCCCCGAAGCCAAACGCATTCGAGAGGGCATATTCGAATACGGCTGGACGGGCTACCGGAACGTGGTCCAGCGGGTCGTTGGGTTCCGGTTCGCGGAAATTGATCGTGGGGGGCAGCATCTGATCCCTCAGCGCCTGTATGGTGAAAATAGCCTCTATAGCGCCGGCCGCCCCGAGCAGATGTCCGACGGCGGACTTCGTGGAGCTGGTCGGGGGGGCGTTCTGGCCGAACAGGCGCACGATGGCCTCGACCTCGATGATATCCCCCACCGGAGTGCCGGTGGCGTGCGCGTTGATATAGCCCACTTCGGCAGGGGGAATGCCCGCATGCTCCAGGGCCCGCTTCATGCTCCGATAGGCGCCTTCTCCTGCGGGATGAGGGGCGGTGATGTGGTATGCATCGGCCGACATCCCGTATCCCACGATCTCGGCCAGCGGCCGCGCCCCGCGGGCCAGAGCCTGATCCAGGGGTTCGAGCACGAGCACTCCGGCCCCCTCTCCCATCACAAACCCGTCACGGCTTCGGTCGAACGGTCGGGAGGCGGCCTCCGGGGGCTCGTTGAGCGTGGAGAGTGCCCTCGCCGCACAGAAGCCGGCCAGGCCCAGTGGGGTTATGGAGGCTTCCGTACCCCCTACAATCATCACCCGCGCATCTCCCCGCTGCAGCATGTGGTATCCTTCCCCGATGGTGTGATTTCCGGTCGAACAGGCCGAGACCACGGACAGATTGGGCCCTTTGAAACCATATTCGATGGAGAGCAGCCCACTGGCCATGTTGATGATGCTACCGGGCACGAAGAAAGGAGACACGTACTTGAGCCCTTTTTCGTGCAACAGCAGTACGGTCTCTTCGATGTTCCGGATTCCCCCGATACCCGATCCGATCAGCACACCGGTCTCCTCGAACAGCTCCGGATATTCCAGCAGTCCGGACTGTTCCAGGGCCTCGCGGGCGGCCACGAGCAAGAAGTGCAGAAACCGGTCGTACCGGCGTGCCGTTTTGGGATCGAGCACACGGCTGGGGTCGAAATGCTTCACCTCTCCGGCTACCCGAGTCGGATACGGCGACGGATCAAAATACGTGATCGGGCCAATACCAGAACGTCCCTCCAGAATGGCCTTCCAGGATTCAGCCACCGAATGGCCCACCGGAGAGATCAACCCCATGCCGGTTACCACAATGCGCTTGCGTGCCATAGCTCCCTACCCTTATCCCCGCCGTGGCAAAAAACTACAGGAAGCGCTTTTTCAGGCAACCTGGGCCGGATGGGAAGGTTTCAGTAGGGGGGATTATTAGAAACAGAACGCCGCACCTCCCGTTGCCAGTCGGCGCTTTTGACTTCGCCGGAGACGGTGGAATGGATAAGCTGAAATTCCCCGAACCCCATCTTGTCGGCGAAAACGAACATGCCTGGCCCCTCGCCCGGGATGTTGTAGTACTCCCAGATCTCGTAAGGTACGGTGTCCGGGTTGTGGTAATATGGCTGAATGGTATTCGGTGGCCCATATTTGAGGTAGATCCGTCCGCGATCCGTGCGCCAGCCCTCGCGGTTTTTGGTCGAGTAGCGCTCGTTCACATACCGAACCCGGTTCATGTATTCCTGGTAGGCCTCATTGAGCGGGGTGGCGGGGTCGGGATCGCGGCGGAGCCAGAATTCATAGAGAAAACGGCGTTTCTCCTCTATATCGCGCAACCTGCGGAACGTGCGCCGTTCGTTCTCCGTGGCGATCGGATTGGCGTACTCAAAACTGCGCTGCAGCTCGTGCTCATCCATACGCGCAAATACACTGGAGGCGAAATCCCGTTCCGGGGCCTGGTCGGCGGCCACCTGCGGAGGACGCACGTCCGGGTTGTAGACATACACACGCCTGGATGCTATGATCACGGGGCGGCGATCGGGATCCAGGGCGGCCACGTGCAGCACATATACACCCGTGGGCAATCCACCCACGTCAAACCCTCCCACCAGCACATCGACCGGACGCACCGCGCGCATTTGTCGGCGGGTGTAGGCCTCCAGCGCCCGTTCCGAGTTGGCCTCGGAGAGGTAGACGAGGGCCTCATACTCTCCGGATGCCAGGCGAGGGGTCCGGTCCAGATGATAGAGCTCCACGTAGTAGTAGAGCGTGTTCAGCGTACTGCCAAAGAGGGCCGAGGGGTTGGGGTATATGAGCAGGCCGTTTCGGTAGAAACGATGCCCCGTCTCCTCGGAGCGCTCTATGCGGCCGGCCAACAGAAGCGTACTCGACCGGGGCAAGGGCTGCGCGAAATCCGGTACAAGCAGGTCGCGTTCCAGAAGTTGCCGACGATCGGTGGGGTCGGCTTCATCGCGCACCCAGAGCCGCAGCTGATAGGCGCCCGGTGGAAGCAGAAAGCGATACACATCAAGCACCTGCTGACCCGCCCGAAGCTGTTCCAGGCTGTCGACGGGCACCTCCAGGCGCCATCGATCCTCAAGCACCCGTTCCGGACCCTTGAAGATCTCCAGCTCCAGGCTCAGGCGGGCGACAAAACCCGGCCCCTCGGCGCGGGGCAGGAAACGCAGGGAGGCCGCTTCCACCGCTGTATATAGCTCCAGGTAGGCCTGCGTGGAGTCGTAGCGGAAAACCCCCTGATCCAGTTCGGCCCGAATTGCGGGTTGTGCCCGAAGCGAGAGCATCCCACCCAGCATGAGCAACACGCCCAGAAACGAGCCTCGAGACATGGCGCACATGGCCTTTTTCCGATCACCTTTTTGCGAATATGCCGCCCGTATCGGGGAAAAGCAAAAGCGGGGTGCCGGCTACAGGCCCGCACCCCGCCACACATCCAGGCGCATTCCGCTCAGAGCTTCAGGCGCACGCTGATCGTCTGCACAGCGCCCAGCCCGGCGTAGCGGGTACCTGTGTAGCTATAGTCCACGCTCAGGCTCGTGGTGGCGAGCTTCAGGTTCAGGCCGGCTCCGAAGTTGAGTCCGTTGAACCAGGTGTCCTCTCGCGTTTGTTGCCAGGCGTAGGCCCCGCGCAGGTAGAGCACATCGCGCAAGTTGAACTCCAGGCCGCCCTGGAACTCGTCCTCCGTGAAGGAATTGGACCGGAAGTTCCCCATGGCGGTCAGAGCCGCCCCGCCGGCCAGCCTGTACTGGTAGGAGACCCCCACGTTCATCAAGCTGGGCAGCTCGAAGGAAGCCGGATTGATCTTCAACCCGTTCGTGGTGGCATCCGGCCGCTGCTCGGGCAGGTTGACGAAGCGGACGAATCCGTCCCCGTCGAAGCGCATAGCCGGACCGATGTTCTTGAGCGCCACGCCAAAGCGCAGCCCTGTTTCTCCGACCACGTACTGCACGCCCAAATCGGCGGCCACTCCAGAGGCGGAGACCCGGTCGATGGACTCGTTGATGAGCTTGATCGTCACTCCGCCGGCGATGCGGTCGGTGAAGATGCGGGCGTAGGAGAAGCCCACCGTGATAAAGGTAGGGTTGAAGGTCGAACCCGTGCCCTCGGGCTGATCCTCTGTGGTGATGGGAATATCCCCGAAGGTAAGCGCCTGCACGCTCAGGCCCAGCGTATTATAGCCGAACGTCTGCGCCACGCCCAGGTAGTTGAGCCCGATGTCGGCCACATACTGCACGCGGCTGAACATGGCCTCCGTACCCCCGGTATAAGCCAGACCGGCCGGATTGGAGAAAAGGGCCTCGATGCCGGTCATGTTCGCCGTCACAGCCCCGCCGAGCGCGTACGTGCGCGCTCCGAAGGGGATCAGCAACTCCTGCGCCCCGGCGCCCCCCCGGCGGTTGCGGTCGCCCGCCTGTGCGGGTGCGGTGCTGAGCAACAGGAAGAAGGCCCCCAGAAGGCTCAGCGATAGCGTATATCGTGTCATGGCCTGCTCTCCTTCGCGCTTTAGAAATCAGACAGCTGGAGGGTCTTCTTCAGGATGGCCACCTTCAGAATTCGGGGCTTCTCCTGGGGATAATCCGGGAACTCGACATGCACGATGTACATACCCGAGGCCACCGGTAGCCCCTGCTCGTTCTGCAGATCCCAGTCGAGCGTGGTGCTGTTCGGATTATCCTTGATCAACGTCCGAACGAGCGTGCCGGCCACGGTGAAGATGCGCAGCACGGCCCGCTCCGGCAGGTTGGTGAAGCGGATCACGTCCGTGACGTTGCGGATCTCATAGGCGCTGGCCCCGTAGTACGGGTTCGGCACGGCCCGGATCTGATCCAGCGAAGCCTTGAGCGCGCTGTCGGACTTGACCGGAGCCAGGCTGGCCAGGGAGAACTCGTACACGTCTGTGGGGGAGATCACTTTGTTCGGATAGATTCCGAACCGATCCTCCCCACTCTGGTTGGGCGAGAAGGCCACATTACCCCGGCGGTTCCAAGAAGCCCAGTACATGACCGGAAGCGGCTGGGTCAGGATGTTGCCCGCCAGTTCCGGATCCTGGGTTTCGCTGTAAGGCTTGGTGAAGATGAAGAGCCACTCCCGGGGACCGCTAGAGGCCCAGTTGTCCGTGTTCGTGGGTCCAGGCCAGTATTTGCCATCCACAAGCCCGCCAGAGGTGTTATTCTCCAGGAACCCCACAGCAAGCCGCCTGGGATTGTTGGGATCGGTCACATCCCAGGCCGAAAGGGGCACGTTCTTCTCGAAGATCTGGAAGGCGTATCCCCCGGAGCGATTGATAATGTACGGGGCGAACTCCGGACGGGCCGGTGCGGCCGTGGCCAGTCGCAGGTACCGATACCCCCTCGACCAGTTCGGATCATTGGGATCCAGCACATTGCCGTTTACGTCTGTGCGCGCCAGACGCAGCTCCACATCCCGCAACTGCGTGGGGGACACGGCTCGCGGACCGAAGCCAAAGTAGGAGTACGGATCCCACAGCCCGGTCAGGGCGTGCTGGAAGCCCTCGAATTCCTCGTTTTCCCCGCCGGCCCAGGTGAAGCGTCGGGTACCTGAGATAATCTTCCATCCCCACTTGCTTTCGTCTTCTGTGGAGAACATATCCTCCCGCTTCACCCCCGGAGGTGGCCCATCGACCACAAGCTCAATACCCTCATCAACCAGCGCAACGGGATCCGGGCTCAGGGGCATGTCGGACTTGAGCACCTGACCTGTGTTTTTGTTGCGCACCGACCACTTCAGAATCTGCTGCCCGTGGTCATCGCGACCCGCGTCCTTGAAGGTGATCTGGTAGGTGTTGTCTTTAACCTTGAGCGGGTTGACCACGGTCGGGATGATCGTCGCATCGCTCTTACCCGTAGTCTGCACCACCGGCGCCTTATCTCCATACCGGGCCCTGGGGGTAAGCCCGCCGAAGCTGCCCACGTAGGTGGGCCGGACGGTGATGAGCTCGGAGGCCGAAAGCGGGCTGGTGAGCATACGCAGCCCGGGAGCCCCTTCCGGATCGATGGCATAGGCGACGACGGCAAAGTAGTAGTCCTTGCCGTTAATGAGGGGACCGCCCGTGAAGGCGTCCTTGTCGATCGTGATGGAGAACTTAAGCCCCGAATCCGATCCAAAAGCCACGGGCACGTTCACCTCAACGCCGTAGCGCTCATCGAAGATCTCATCAAAGACGACCGTGATGTCGTTCTTCACATCATAGGTCGCCAGCAGCTTGCGTTCGGCCGTGGTGGAGGGCGTACGGTACTGGTAGATCATGTAGCCCTCGAAGCGATAATTACCCGCCCGATAACTCACGGCCCGATCATCCCAGGAGAGGGTAACCTGGTTGGGGAGCTGGGCCACTTCAACCCGAGGCGAGGGCGGCCCGGAGGGCAGCTCGAAATTCAAATCGAAGGCGGCCTGCGCTTTGGCGTCGGCGCTCTTGAGCGCGGTCACGGAAGCCAGCCGGTTAAGCCCCTGCGCCCACACCGTACCGAAGACGATCTCTTGCACCTGACCACGCTTGAGCGTAAAGGGACCTGTGGTCATCACAAATCGGCGGTCGGCGGGCACGTTTCCGGCGCAGACCTCATGCCAGACGTTCGGCCCGCAGGGCTCGTTCGGATCCGATGGGAAAGCGAAGAAGGTACGCCGGCTGGCCGGATTCGTACCGTCCCCACCAAAGGTAAGCGGGGACCCGTCGCGGAACCGAGCCTGCATGTAGTTGTAGTACTGTATCCCCGTGGTGGGGTCGCAGTTATTGCAGGCCCCGTTGTTGAAGTACGTAAAGGAGGTCATCTTGAGCCGCTCATCGGCCTCATCGACCTGCCCATCCTGATCGTTATCGATCCCGTCATTGTTCACAAGCGGACCCTGGAAGAAGTCCGTCCCCACAGCGGGGGGACGGTCCCCGTATCCGGCCGCCCCCTCGTCGACGTTATCCCCATTGTAGCAGAAGCCCAGCCCCAGCAGGGTATCGCAGCCGATGTAGTCATCCTGGAAGTTCCCCAGGTCCGGGTCATGGAAGATGGATACGTAAGCGTTCGTCAGATCCGCATCGCCTTTGTTGACGAGCTCGATCTTGTAGAACGTCGTATTACCCAGCGCGCCTTCCCGGTTGAAGGCAAAGGCCGTAAAGCGGACCTCCAGCCCGATCGGGGCTCCGTCGGTGGCCCGGTGCTGACCGCCCACGTCGTTCATGATCATCCACAGCATCTGGTCGCCCAGAATGCGCGGACGATCCCCGTCCTCGATGCGATAGCGACCGTCGCCGTTTTTGTCGATCCAGGGCGCCCCCAGCTGCCAGGGCCAATCCCGGATATCCGGCGTGGGAGCTCCGCCTTCATCGAGCGCCTCGAGATCTTTGCGGTCCACCTTCCAGATCCGGTCGTACTGGGCGCAGGTGCCATTCTGACCGGCCTCGATCGGACCGGGCCAGAGCTCATAGTTGCCGTACCGAGCGGCGGAAATGCGCAGTTGTCCGTTGGCAAGCCCCCCGATCCACATAGCGCCCGCGAAGATGGAGGTCTTGCCGCTACCCCGGGGCACCTCATAGCGGGGATTCTGGTTATCCCACCAGAACCCGCCTGTGTTGAGTAGACCCGCGCTGACGTTGTTGACATCCAGCGTCTTGAAGGCGCTTCCGGTGTTGCAGCCAGCCTGTACACTGGCCAACGCGGAGCGAGCCGGGGCAGACTCCGCCTTGTTGCGCTCAGCCCAGCTCGGTCGGACACCCCACAGAAGCGCCGCACACAGACTCAGGGCTGCAAGCGTTCGAGTAGTTTTCATAGACCCGTGACCCCACATTTCATGGTTGGTCGTTGTTTTGTCTTTACCCTCCCCGGAGGGGGAGGCTTTAGCCCTCCCCTCCGGAGACCGGTTTCCCTTAGAAGTTCAGTCGGACCCCCAACCGGACCGAACGCGGTATACCGTAGTTGTTCGGGTTATTAGCTCGGATCCGATAGTGCTCCACGAAGGAGACGGGATCCAGTACGCGCTCCAGCTCCCCACGACCCTCGGGGGTAGAGAGGAATCCGTCATCATTGGGCACGCCCGTGTAGGGGTAAACGGCGCGCACATTTTGGTTGTTGAACAGGTTCTGCACCCAGAGGTAGACCGTCAGATTGGCCCGCCCCAGATCGAAACGCCGATCCAGACGTACGTTTACAAGCGTCGACCAGGGCATGCGCGCCCCATTGATCCCGCCCAGCGGGGCGCGGGTACGGCTCGTCCAGAACGGCCCCACGTTTTTGGATCGCGTATAGGGTCGGCCGCTGGCCGCCTGCACAAGCAGGTTAATGCCGAAGTTCTCTAAAGGCTTACCGCCCAGCAGCTCTGGCCCCTCACCGCGCCCCAGACGCCAGTCGACGTTCAGGTTGATGCGATGCCGCTGATCGAAATCCAGCGGTGAGATGATGTTGGGCACCACGCCCTGCACCCAGGTGACCAGCGAAAGCGTGTTCGGATCCGAACCCGTGCCGTCGGCAAAGGAGAGCGTGTAGTTGGCGTCGACGGAAACGTTGTTCGTGCGCCGCAGCTGGAACTCCAGGGTAGCCCCCTTGACCGTGCCAAAGTCCACGTTCTGGTAGCCCGTATAATCGAAGGGGCGCACGAAAAAGATGTTGCGGCGCTGGATGAGATCCTTGATCTGCTTGTAGAACCCCGAGATCCCGAGCACGGCTCTGTCGGAGAGCGTCTGCCGGAAGCCGAGCTCATACTCGATCGTCTTCATCGGACGCAGGTTGGCGTTCGGCAGCAACCCGCCGGATTCGGCGATATCGCGGAAGTTCTCCAGCGTCGCGTAGAGCTGACCCTCCGAGGGGCGCTGGGTGAGCACGTCGTAGTGGGCATGGAAAATAGCCCGGTCCGTGATGGGAAAGGCGAAGCCGATGCGCGGCATCACGGTGATCTCGGGCTTGTAGTCCTCAAAGACCTCGGGCCGCAGTTCGTTGGCCAGGAAACGCACGTCCCCGCCCAGCTTACGCGTGATCGTGAAGCCGTCGGAAGCCTGGCCGTTTTTGTCGTAGAAGTTCCCCCGCTTGTCGCGATACCCCACGATCTCGTTGGCGTTGTTGTAGTAGACGGCCAGCTCCTCCTTGGCCCACGAAGGACGCTGGTACTCGATGGGGAAAAGCGCGTAGGGGTCTTTGAGTACCTTCTGGTTGGCGTCGAAGAGATCGACGCGCACCCCGATGTTGAGGACCAGGTCGCGGTACTCGACTTTGTCCTGCACAAAGCCGGCCATATACAGCGGCCGGAACGGCGCAATGGGCGGGCTGGTGCGGTTTTCCGGCTTGAACCAGTCTTCCCACTTCGGGTTGATCTTACGCATAGTCAGCGGATCATAGCCGTAGTAGCCCAGAATATCCTCGATGTCGAAGAATCCGTTGCGGAACTTGGTAAGACTGGCCTCCGCCAGGGGCACTCCGAGCGGAGCCATACGCTTGTAGAGCACCTGCGGGCTGATGCTCCAGGCCCGGAGCACCTTCTGCTCAAATTCCCCGCCGAACTTGATCTGATGGATCCCGATCTGGGTGGTCACGTTCCCGGAGAGGCGGAATTGTTCAGTCTGGCTGAAGGAGTAGCCGTTGAAGACCGTGCCGGGTTCGGCCATAACGCGATAAATGCCCGTGATGGCCGGATACTCGATCGCACCCGGATTTCTGACGAACCCGTCACCCCGGTCGGTGACGTCGTCGTCGCCGTCGCCATCGAGCCGGTTGTACCAGTACATGGCCGTAGTATCTCCGCGAGCGAGCCCGAAGAGGGGATCGCCGTAGGCGAAGAGGTTGTCCTTCAGAATCGGATCGTACGATTTACCATAAGCACGCAGGTAATCGACCTGGACCTGATAGAACGTGCTGGCCGAAACCGAATGCGTCCAGTTCACGTAGGCCCGGTAATCCTGGCGCTCCCCACGGCCGTTGTGGTCCCAGTTATAGAGCATGCGCTGCAGCGACCAGCTGTCATCGAGGCTCTGATAATACGTTCCCCCGATCCGCAGGGACATGCCGGAGGCGGGCCGGAAGGTCAAGCGCCCCACCAGGTTGATGTTCCAGAAGTCGTTATTGGGTTTTACGCGCGTATCCACAAAGGTACGGTTCGTCTCCGGAGCCCGGATGAGCCGACCCTGGTCGTCGATGAAGCGCGGCCGCTTGAGAAAGCGCTGGAAAATGGAATCCGGTACGCTCTTCATAACAATCGGGGTCGGATCAGAGTCCTTGCGATAGTTGTACTCCGCACTGAGCATGAAGCCCAGACGCGTACCCGCCAGCGGGCCCCCTACGACCAGGCTGGTCGTATTGTAGCCGTAGGGATCCAGGAACTGGCTCGAGATCCCCTCCACGGTGCCAAAGAAGCGGGAACCGGCATCACGGGTGGTAACCTGGATCACCCCGGACATGGCGTCTCCGTACTCTGCCGGCAGACCGCCGATGAGCATGGTCTGCTCCTGAATGGCGTTCTGCGGCACAGCCAGGGCGCCGGCGGAGATACGCACCCCGTCGACGATGTAGATCACCTCATCCGTACGCCCGCCGCGCACGTTGATCGATCCGGTTCGCTCATCCTGCACCACCCCGCCCTGCAAGCCGGCGATATTGTTGACCCCGCGCACGGGCAGGTTCTGGATCTGCTCCGCGTCCACGATCCGGGGCAGGCCAATGGCGTCTTTCTGGATCAGGGGCCGTTCGTATTCGACGACCACTTCACCGAGCTGGCCCACCTGCTCGCGCAACTCCACGTTGAGCTCGCGCGTAAAATTGGCGTTGATCACCACCCCCTCGATACGCCGGGTCTCGTATCCCACAAAGGAGACCCGAACCGTATACGTGCCCGGTGGGATGGCCAGGATGAAATAGTTCCCGTTAACATCGGCAGCGGTGCCCAGAGTAGTCCCCTCCAGCACCACACTCGCCCCGGGCAGCGGCTCGCCCGTACGGGCGTCGGTGACGCGACCGGCCAGCTTGCCGGTCTGCGCCCACGCCAGTATGGGCAACAGTACCCCCAGGGCCACCGTACCCAGACGTCGGATCATGTGATGAGCCTCCTCTTTAAGGACTCTGCAGAACGCATAGACCGCTCCACACCCACGTGCGAAGCGGGCATACCGGCTTCGATGTAGGACGGACAGGGTCGTTCTTCAGGATCGGACTGAGTAGCCAACACGCGCAGGCAGTCCCCCTCAGCTTGTTCTGCACTTGGGGCGGTGCAAACGCGCACGCGCCGCAGGAGAAGTTATCCGAAGCAGATGGGCTTGTCAAGCCCCTTTTGTTTTCCCCGCATAAGCAGGCATGCGCAGAACGGGTAGCTGACCCGCCCGCAGTGTACAGGAGAGCGCATGTGCCCCGCGGGTGAGCACCTCCCCATCGGCATGTACGGGCAAGGGGATATCGGCATAAACCTCAATTCGGGAAGCGCGCAGCAACTCGATCTCTCGTGCTCCCAGATGAGTACCGCGCATAACGCGCGGCATGAGCCAGAGCGCCCTCCAGAAGGGCAGGGCATCGACCAGACAGAGATCAAACAGCCCATCGTCAATACGGGCATGAGGGGCAAGATAAAATCCGCCTCCCGAACAGGCTCCATTGCTTATGGTGAGGAAAAAATACCGCCGCCTGCAGGATCCGGCTCCAGAGGGCGCCTCCCAGCGAAGATGCATCCAGGGGGCCCGCCATCGACACAGGGTCCAGAGTACGGCTACAACATAGCCGAGCAGCCCTCCGAAACGCTTAGTCCACCGAGCCCGATAGGCGGCCTCCGCGTCGAATCCGACCCCCACGGCATTCAGGAAGTGGCGCTCCCCGGATCCATCCCACCGTACGGTTCCGTAATCGGTCGGGATCGGACGAGCCCGCAGCAGCCCCTTCAGGGCCTGGGTCCAGGAGGTGGACAGGCCGGTCATCTTGGCGAAATCATTGCCGCTCCCCATCGGCAATACGCCCAGCGCCGCGGGGGTTTCCAGGAGCCCGTTTAGTACCTCATTGGCTGTCCCATCTCCCCCTACGGCGATCACGTAGGGCAGGCGCCGGCCCCACTCGGCGGCCAGTTGCACGGCATGTCCCGGGGCGCGCGTGAGCAAAAGCACGTGTGCTACGGCATGCGCCGTAAGCCAGTCCTCAAGATCCCGCACCAGCCGACCGGCCCTCGCCCTGCCGGCGGCCGGGTTGATGATAAAGGCATATGACACCCCCTCTCCTCCTCCCGAAAGGGACTCCTGGGCCACGTGCTGGGATGCGCTCTGCTACCGCCGCGCCCAGTACAGATCGTAGTAGAGCACACCCCCATCGGGCCGACGCACCTTGAGCAGGGTCCCTCCCCGTTGCAGCGCCTCCAGAAGCGCCCTGCGCGCCTCCTCCAGCGAGCGCACCGGACGCCGTCCGATGGCCAGCAGGACGGAGCCGGGCTCCAGGCCCCGACGCGCCGCCAGGCTACCGGGCAGCACACTCCGGATCCGGACCCCGGAGCCGGGGCCCTCTTCCTGCGCCGGATCCAGGGGTTCAAGGACCAGCCCCCAGGCGCTCAACACAGCCCCCCCCGATTCATCTACATCGGGCAAGGGGAAAGGCGGCAGATCCTCCTGGCCCAGCGTATCGGGATTATCTTCCGGAGTACTCTGGGCCCATTGCTGGATGGGCGCCGCCTCAGGTCCCTGCAGAACGACTTCCACGCTCAGACTGCGGCCGTCGCGCCAGACAAGCAGGGGCACCCGGTCTCCGGGTCGGTATTTGAGCACTTTGGACTGCAGATGATTGGCCGCTTCCACGTCCTCGCCGCCTACCTGCAGAATGATATCCCCGACCCGAAGGCCAGCTTTTTCCGCCGCACCGCCGGGCAGAATGCGATTAATCACCACCCCAGTCACCCGGCTCAGACCCGCCCGACGGGCCAGGGCATCATCCACATCGGCAATCTCGACGCCGATGAAGCCACGTCGTACCGTTCCATACCGGATAAGGTCTTCCACAATACGCCGCACCATGTTCGAGGGTATGGCAAAGCCATATCCCTCATATGAGCCCCCCTCGGTGGCGATGGCCGTATTGATGCCGATAAGCTCTCCGCGCAGGTTCACAAGCGCCCCTCCGGAATTGCCCGGATTGATGGCGGCATCGGTTTGTATAAAGTCCTCGATGCCAAAGCGCTCGTTGATCACCCCCACATTGCGGCCCGTGGCGCTTACGATACCGGCGGTGACCGTGGAGGTGAGCCGGAACGGGTTACCGATGGCCAACACCCATTCGCCGACCTGCACGGCATCGGAGTTGCCGATCGCGATCGTCGGAAGCCCCCGGGCCTCGATTTTGAGCACGGCCAGATCCGTGGACGGATCGCGGCCCACCAGCCGGGCCACAAATTCCCGCTTGTCGGCCAGCTGGACCCGGATTCCCCCCTCGTCGGCTCCTTCGACGACGTGGTTGTTCGTCACGATATAGCCATCCGGGGTGAGAATGACACCCGATCCCGCACCCTGCCGGGGGCGTTCGAAGAACTGACGCCAGCGCGGATCGTTGGGATCGAACTGATGAAAGCGATCCTGGGGCAAGGCGGCTCTTCCCCGGCTTTCAACCGTGATATAGACCACCGTGGGCTTAACCTGCCGGGCCACGCGCACAAAAAGCTCGTTGAGCGCATGCACCGAAGCCACATCGCCCACCTCATAGGTAGCCTGTCCAATGGGCGGCACTTCCGACTCCGATCCACCCCAGAGGGGTCTGGGGCGAAGGGGACCCCACGAGGATACAAGCAACACACCCAGCAACATCCCCACCAGAAGCAACCCCACAACCCAGAACCACCGGGCTCGTCTCATGGCATGCTATCCTGCCTTGAATAGGACCATACGCTGAAAGACCTCCCAGCTGCGCACCGGAGGTAGCGGTCCCAGGTGCGCCTGCAGAAACGCTCCCACATGCTCCATGAGCTCGTCCCACAGGCGAACCGGGATAACCAGATGCTGTACCCGTTCTACGGGTGCCTCTATCAGGTGTTCCAGCGCAGCTATAGCTCCATCGGATATAGGGCGGGCGCGCGCGCCGGCTTTGCGGCGGGCCACAAGGCGCCCCTCGGTCTCCTCGAAGGCCCAAGGACCCGAAGTCCCCTCCCTCTCCAGCCGCAACCCGTAGCCGATCAGGGGCAGGGCGCGCAGAAGAAAAAGCAGCACCCAGGTGCGCGCCTGCCCTGTCCCCTCGTAGAGGCTCTGGAGCGCCCGCAACGCCCAGTTGAACAGCGCCGCATTGGGCTCACCGGACGGGGTAATCCGATCCAGCCACTCCAGCAGGAGTAGTCCGCAAGCCCTGCGCTCCCAGTCCTCCTCCCATCGGGGCATAGGCCGAACAAAGGCGCACTCGGAGAGGTACTGCAACTCCCTTCCGGCGCGATAGTAGAGCACCACATCGATGTAGGCCAGGGGCTGCAAGCAGGCGGCTATACGGCTACCCGGACGACGGGCTCCTCGGGCCATCACGGCAAGCTTGCCGAAACGCCGGCTGTAGAGGGTAACGATCCGGCTTGTTTCCCCGTAATCGAGGGCACGCAGCACAAGCGCATCCGTTTTGGAGATCACGGCAAGGACTCCTCGGATGGATCCCACCGAAGTATGCGCTCCAGTTCGGCCAACACAGCCTGAGCTCGTTCCGGTTCCAGGTACCCTTTCCGCACAGCAATGCGAACCGTCTCAATCCCCATCGCCACATAGAGCGGGATCAGATGGGGCAGCCGCTCCGCGAGCACCTGGCCGTGACGCTGCAGGGTCAGCACATCTCCACGGCGAATGGGCCCGGAGAGGGCCCTTTCGGGATCACCCAGGGCCTCGGCGTTCTCCAGCGCGCCACGAACCAGCGGTTGGAGCAGGGCAAAAGCCCGCTCCCCTCTCACATCCAGACCCGCCAGCACTTCCTGGGCTACGCCCAGCAGGGCGATCAGGTAGTTGCTGGCCAGGATCCCGGCTATATGATAGAGGCCTTTGGCCTCCGGAGGCACCAGCACGGCGCGCGCGCCGAGCCGTTCAGCCCACCAGACGGCCCGTGCCACGGCCTCCGGATCCCCTTCAACGCCTATGTAAATACCGGAAAACGAGCTGATGCGCTCCCGCAGAAAGCTCTGCATGGGATGAAATGAGCAGGTTATCGCCCCCCGCTCGCGGAGGGAATCAAGCTCTCGGGCAGTGAGCGCGCCGGACATGTGCGCCACCCAGACCCCCTCCCAGGAAGGCGCCTTCAGAGACGCCGCCACGGAGGCCAGCTCTCCATCGGGTACGGCGATAAACAGATCCGTAATGCGGGGCAGGGCACGCTGGCCCACACATCCCCATAGAGGCGCTCCCACCTCCTCGCTCAGGGCTCGGGCCGAGGACTCCGACCGACTCAAGACGGCCGCGATCGGGACGCCCACCTGGCCAAGCGCATGGGCCAGACTCCGGGCGACCGCCCCGGCCCCCACAAGCGCAACCACGGGCCCGCTTTCCATGTATTAGCTCGCTCGGTAAATGGCCACGGCCAGAGCCGCCGATCCATTGGATTGGCGCCGCAGGGCCAGAACCCGGGCCTGGTTAGCCCCAAGCTCCAGGGCCGCCAGATAGGAGACCAGCACAGGTCCCACCCCCTGTATGCCCACCTTCTGGGCATGCAGAAAAGCGGAAAGCCGCTCCGGCTCCATCCCCTCCAGGAGGCGGACAAGCTCCTGGAGCGCTTCGGGGGTGGCGCTCTGGATCTCCACGGGGGCGATCAGGAGCGCATTGCGCACGGATAACACCTCGCCCAGCGCACTGCCCAGTTCCCGACAAAAATCCCACGTCTCCCATCCCATTACGATGGGCACCAGAGAAAACGGATGCGACAGGGCACACTGCAGAAAAGGCAGCTGGGCTTCGATCCCGAAATTGTGCTCATGCCCCTGGCGGGAAAGAAAAATATCGTCGTCCTCATCGCAGAGCTCGTTGCGCAGCACATCATCAATCGGGATGGCACCCAGAGGAGTCTCGTAGACCTCATCCTCCGTGATCGAGATGCGCTGAAAAGCCCCCACGGCGCTGGAGGCCACAAGCACAATGTTTTCGTATGGCTCTCCCTCAACAGCCCGATAGGCCGCCCCCGCCACGGGCTCGGCCTCTCCGACCGGACGGGCGGGCACCAGCAGGGCACGGATTATACCCAGCTCTCCCGGATCCGGAGCGCTCTCCAGGCAGGCGCAGATGCGCCGACGCATTGCCTCCGGATCGGTATCATAAAAGAACCGGCGCCTGGATTGCCCTACGGACATCGCTCTATCTCAGCCCCCCTTTTCCATTCGCCAGGAAGAAACGATCGATGCGGCCAACTCGTCCAGATACGCCCCCAGCCGGGGTTGTCTGGCCATGTCCCGGATCAAAGCCCACAGATCGCGCTGGTACTGGGGCCGCCATTCTACCACAGCCAGCACAGGCAGGCCGCTTAGCTCCTCAAGCACTTCCGGGTTCATCGCCTCGGCAAAACCCTCTCCGTACTGCCCGAATCCGTTGAGCAGAAACCCTTCGACCGGGATGTCCGCCCCTTGCAGGGCTTCGAGCGTAAGCAGGCAGTGGTTGAGCGTACCCCGCCCGGACCGGGCCACGATCAGGGTCGGCAACCCGAGCCGTCGAATCAAATCGAGCATGAAAACCCCTTTTGCCAGCGGCACACGCGCACCGGCCCCCTCGACGATAACGAACTTGCCCATCCGCACCTGCTCCTGAAAGGCGGACTCGATAAGCCCCAGATCTACGGGCTTGCGCTCGATCAGGCTGGCTACATACGGGGAGGCCAGGGTTTCATAGCGGATGGGGGTGACCAGCCGTCGGGGCTCCTGGAGGCCGATGCGCTCCAAAAGCTCATAGGCATCCTCAACCATCCCCCCCGTCTCGACAGGGGTCATCATCGTAGCCTGCACCCCGCGCTCCCGGAGCAGAGCCACCAGAGCCGCCGACAAAACCGTCTTGCCCACGTTGCGATCCGTGCCCACGATAAAGCGCCCTGCCTGCACCATAGCACCCCCGTCGGCCATCGACCTGAAAATACGAAACCCTACCCCCTTATGCACGAAGGGCCGGCCCGGCGGCATTATCAGGGGAAACACGCAAGGCCGCAAAAATAAAAAAGCCCGAAATTTCGGGCCTGATTGGGTGGGCGCACAGGGATTCGAACCCCGGACCTCTTGCGTGTGAAGCAAGCGCTCTAGACCACCTGAGCTATGCGCCCGTATTGTTGGGGGCCGTAAAAATAGGGATTTTCAAGACGGGCTGTCAACCCGTTCAGCATCCAGATTATGCACATCTTCCCCTTCTCTACGCCGCTTCGCGCCGAAATTTTCCCCTGGAGCTCCTATCCGGACTGGCATTCCCGCCCCCCGGCTGTGTTCTTTACCTGTGCGCAGTCGCCATATACACCGAGCCAAGGGGCATGGTTGCGTTTCTGTTGCTGTGGTGGGCTGCGGCCGTTCCGGATTCCCTCCTCCCCCTGGAGAAGGCGATCCGGATGCTGCAGGGGGAACTGGTCACCGCCTATGCTCGCCTGCATGAACCGGAGTGGCGTGCTCTAGCGGCCCAGTACGGGCTGGAAGACGACAGCACGGCTCATCGCAGATGGGCCACCGCGCGCCTGATGTACGATCTCCTGCGCCCCGGCGGATGGCTTGGCATCCGCTACCTTCCCCTGGAAAGACGGGCGGAGCTGGAGCGGCTGGAGCCGGACGACTCCCTGCTGTGGCGCGCCCGACCACTCAATACGATCCTGAGCACAGAATCCCGCTGGCTGGTGCCCGAACATGCGCGCGAGCGCATCCCTCGCGTCTTCCTGGAAGACCTCTTCTCCCCCGCGCCCCGGTACCGATGGGGAGATACGCTGCTGTTCGGGTTTGGCCGGTGTAGCGAACTGGAAATGGCCTACACAGCCCTGCTCCGCCTGGCCGATGTGCCGGCCCGTATTGTCATGCCCGAACCCAGCCATGTGCAGACGGCCGTTGCGCTCCGAGACGGGCTCTGGCTCGTGGTAGACAACACGCGCGCCTCCTTTATGCGCCGAATCTGGCCCTACCAGAGCCCGTATGCTCCCGACGTTCCCCTGATTAACCGGTTTTATGCGGACTGGTATGCATGGCGCAGCCGGGATTCGCTCTCCATCCAGATATCTTCGCTGGCCTGGGAGCGCATCCGGGGGCTTATCTGGGATCGAATACACCCTCCGAGGCGGGAGCTCGCCTCTCTTCCCGTCCGTTCCTCGGCGATCCTGCTGTTCGACTCCGGGGAGGTCCTCCCCCTTGCCGGAATCGCCGGGCTGGTGCTCTTGCTTATCGGTCTTTTGTGGCGCTGGAAGCGAAAGCGGATATACGCTTCCAGATCGACCCGAAGGCTCCCTCCCCCATCCCAAACCGGGGCCCTCCGGATCGCCTCCGGGCCCCGCGACTCGGCCGGGAAGGAGGAGTTTGTGATCGTTCGCCTCTATGAGCATGAGGACACAGACTGAGATCGGCTCATGGAACGGCTCACGCTCGCCCTGCATGGATACGGACAGATGGGCAGGGAAATCGAGGCCCTGGCCCAGCGGTATGGCTGGACCGTGACCGAACGCTTCGATCGCACCCGCCCTCTTCGGGATCCCGCCCAGTTGGAAAACGTCGAGGTCTTGCTGGACTTCTCTACCGCCGAGGCCGTTTTACCCGCTGCCGCCGTGGCCGCCCGGGCTGGATGTCGCATGGTTATCGGCACCACGGGATGGTACGAACAGCTTCCCGCCCTGCGGGCCCTCTTGGCGGCACATCCGACCGGGGTCGTCTACGGCCCCAACTTTTCCCTGGGCATGCAGGTGTTTCTGCGCCTGGTCAGGCAGGCGGCGGCGCTGTGCTCCCGGCTGGGCATCTTCGATGCCTACGTGCTGGAGGCGCACCATCGACACAAACGGGATGCGCCAAGCGGCACGGCCGGAAAAATACTGGAAATCCTGCAGCCCCATTTCGGTCCCCTCTCCGTAGCCGTCATCCGAGCCGGTGAGATACCCGGAGAACACGAGGTGGGCTTTGACGGCCCCCACGAGCGCGTCCGGCTCCGTCATGAAGCCCGGAGTCGGCGCATCTTCGCTGAGGGAGCGCTCTGGGCCGCGGCCTGGATCCGACACCGAACCGGCATCTACAGCTTCGAAGAGGCGATCACCCAGGTGCTTGATCAGCCGGGTTGAAGGGGAAATCCGGCCCGCCGCCAGGCCGATAGCCCACCGGCGAGGTTATAGACCTGGCTGAAGCCCAGCCCCCGCAGCCAGCGCACCACCTGTGCGCTGCGCTCTCCGCGCTCGCAGTAGATGAGCAGCTCCCGATCTCGATACGGCTCCAGCTCCTGCAGGCGTCGGGCAAGCTCCTCCCAGGGGATCCAGATTCCGCCCAGATGTCCTGCCCTGCGTTCTTCTTCTCCCCGAACGTCCACCAGCAAGGGTGCTTCCCCGGAACGCAACCGTAGATAGAGCGTTTCCGGATCGCGATGCGGCGCCGGTTCCTGGAACTCCTCCGCTCGAGGGGCCCCAGATCCCGCACCGCTACAGACCGGACAGTTCGGATCCCGTTCCAGGGTGAAGACGGAAAACTCCCCCTTGAGTCCGTCGATATGGAGCAGACGGCCCGGACGAACATCTCCCGTGCCCAGAATCCACTTCAGCACCTCGAGCGCCTGCAGGGAGCCCACCACCCCGGCCAGAGGACCGAGCAACCCCACCTCCCCACAGCCGGGCACCTGATCCGGCCTCGGCGGCTCCGGATAGAGACATCGGTAGCACGGACCGCCCCCGGCTAGTACGCCGACCTGCCCCTGGAAGCGATACAGGCTCCCGTACACATAGGGTATCCCCCTGCGGACGCAGGCATCGCTGGCGGCATACCGGGTCGGGAAGTTATCCGATCCATCAGCCACCACATCGAAGCCCTCCAGGATGCGATCTGCGTTCTCTGGTCCGAAGGGCTCCTCGAAGAGCAGGAGTTCCACCTCGGGATTGAGGATCCGAAGCCGTTCCCGGGCGACCTCGAGCTTGGAGCGGCCCACATCCGAGCTGGTGTAGAGGATCTGGCGGTGCAGATTCGATAACTCGACTCGATCGTACTCCACCATCCCCAGCCGGCCCACCCCTGCGGCCACCAGATAATAGGCCAGCGGGGAACCCAGCCCTCCGAGCCCGATCAGGAGCACCCGGGCACGACGGAGGCGTTCCTGTCCTGTGACCCCCACCTGGGGCAGGATGAGCTGTCGGAGGTAACGCTCCCATTCCATGGCCACCGGAGAATTTAGACCGCGTACGGCACCGATACCAGATACGCCAGGGGCAGGAGGTGCCTGCAAAGGAAGATGAGTCCTAATTTTTCCCCGATGCAGGATCCGGGTTCATATGCGCAGATAGCCCTTCCCCTGCCTCCCGTATCCTGGGAGTCCGAAGACGGGGGTACGTTTACCTACCAAATACCGGCAGAACTGTACGATCAGGCCCGTGTGGGCAGTCGCGTGCTCGTGCCGTTTGGCCGCAGGCGGGCCATCGGCGTTCTGGTTGGATGGACTGAGCACGCCCCGGAGGGAGTCGCGATCCGGCCCGTACTGGACATACTCGACAGCACCCCGGCATTCTCGGAGGAACTGCTTCGGCTGACGCGCTGGGTGGCTTCCTACTACCTCTGCTCCTGGGGAGAGGCGTTGCGCGCAGCCCTTCCGGGCGCTTTTGAGCTCAAGGCGAGCTACCGGGTCTATCCCCTGCCCACAGCCGCCGACCCGAAACTGTCCGTCCGGCTCCGCAGGATCCTCGAGTGGGTGCGCACCTCGCCGGGTATCCGATATCAAACCCTGTCCCGTCGGGGTATCCGGCTCTCCGAACTATTGCATCTGGCCGAGCTGGGTCTGGTGCATCTGGAGGGCCACAGCCGTAGCGCCGAACCCGAGCTACTCCGGGAAACCTTCCTCCGGCCCGCCCCGGAGGCGCACTCCGAATCCGTGCTGGCCTCCCTGGAACGACGGGCACCTGCCCGAGCCCGCCTGCTTCGGTGGCTCCTAGAAGAGCAAAGACCGGTTTCCACGACCGAGCTGCTGCGCCGGACCGGGATCTCCCGCTCCACGCTGCGCGCGCTTCAAGCCAGCGGACTGGTGCAAATCGAGCACCGGCTGATCTGGCGACAGCCTCGCTACGAGAGCGAGGAATCCCCCGATCCGGTGGCGCTCACCGAAGCCCAGCGGCGGGCCCTTGGGGCTATCACGGAGGCGCTTCAGCGCCGATGCCATCGGACGTTCCTGCTGCATGGGGTAACGGGAAGCGGAAAAACGCAGGTCTATCTGGAGGCTATCGCGGCCGTCCTGCAGCAGGGGGGATCGGCCATCGTGCTCGTACCCGAGATCGTGCTCACCCCGCAGATCGTGGGCCGCTTCCAGAGGCGTTTTGGTTCCCTGGTCGCCGTTCTGCACAGCCGCCTATCGGAGGGCGAACGGGCCGACGCCTATCGTGGGATCCGGTCCGGTCTTTTCCGGGTGGTCATCGGCCCGCGATCGGCCGTCTTCGCCCCCGTACAGCATCTGCGCCTGATCGTTGTCGATGAAGAACACGAGCCGAGCTACAAGCAGTTTGATCCCGCCCCCCGATACCATGCTCGGGATGTAGCCATTCAGCGGGCCGCCCTTCTGGATGCCGTCTGCGTGCTCGGATCGGCCACCCCGTCCCTGGAGTCCTATCATAACGCCCGCACGGGCAAGTTCACGCTTCTGGAGATGCCCGAACGCATCGAGGCGGCCCGCCTGCCCGAGGTGCGCCTGGTGGATCTGCGCCGCCATCCTCGTCGAGGGAGCTTGTCGGCCCCGCTACTGCGCGCCCTGCAGGAGCGCTTAAAAAGGGGTGAACAGATCATCCTGCTGCAGAACCGTCGGGGTTATGCGCCCGTCTTGGAATGCCAGGACTGCGGCTGGACCCCCGCATGCCCCTCCTGCGCAGTCACGCTCACCTACCATAAAAGCCATCGCCAGCTGCGATGCCATTACTGTGGGCATGCCCAGCGGGCTCCAGATCTGTGCACACGCTGTGGATCGATAGCGCTCAACCCCCTGGGCATCGGCACCCAGCGCGTCGAGGAGGACCTGCATACGCTTCTGCCCGAGGCCCGGGTGATCCGGATGGATCTGGACACCACGACGCGCAAAAACGCGCACCAGGAGCTACTGCGTCGCTTCGCCCGGGGGGAGGCCGATGTGCTGTTGGGCACGCAAATGGTCGCCAAGGGGCTGGATTTTCCGCGCGTCACCCTCGTCGGGGTCATCAACGCGGACACCAGTCTGGCTTTCCCCGACTTTCGCTCCGCAGAGCGCACCTTTCAACTCATCACCCAGGTTGCCGGCCGCGCCGGACGGCGAGACCTACCCGGAGAGGTGATCATCCAGACCCGAAACCCGGAACACTACAGCCTGCGCCTGGCCGCCGAGCACGACTATCCGGCGTTTTTCCGGCAGGAATACGCCCAGCGCCGTGCCCTGGGCTATCCCCCCTCGGGCCGCCTGGTGCGCGCGGAGTTTCAGCATCCGCAGGAGGGGCGTGCGCAGAGAGCCGCCCTGCTATTTGCCGATCGGATACGGGAAGCCAACACAGGGGCGATGGTTCTGGGCCCGGAAGCCACGCTGGTGGCCCGTGTAAAGGGCCAATATCGCTTCCATGTGCTCATTAAGTTTCCGCCCGCCCTCCGGGTCCGGCTTATGGCTGTGATCCGATCGGCCCTGCAGGAATTTGCGGAAAAACACGGCGCTGTACGCCTGATCCTCGACGTGGACCCGCTGGGGGGATGCTAACCCCGGAGCAGATAGAGGATCATCCCCAGGGAAACCAGCGCGAAAATGCGACGCAACCAGGGCGCCGGGATGCGCTGGGCCAGATGGGCGCCCAAGGGAGCGCCCAGCGCACTTCCGACAAGCAGAGGGAGAGCCGTAACCCAGTCCACGTACCCCAGGCTGTATGTCGGAAGTCCCGCATGTCCCCATCCCCGCACGACATAGACCAGAAGGGCCACGCTGGCTATGGGCACGATGGAGGCAATAGAGGTGCCGGTTGCGCGATGCATCTCCATCCGGCCCACATAATACCACAGGGGCACCATAACCACGCCCCCTCCTATGCCGGCCAGCGGAGAGACCACGCCCGCTGCTATCCCCACCAGCGGAGGCACCCATCCAGGAGGATGGCAGCGGCGCTGAACCCGGACACCGGATTGCAGCAACATGCGCACCAGGAGCATCCCGAAAATGACGGCCAGTACGATGCGCAGGATTTCGGGTCTGTAGCCAGGCTGCGTGGCCACCCCCCAGGTGATCAGCCATCCGGCCACCGCCCCAGTCAGGCCCGCCCAAAGGGCTTCGCGCCAGGCCACTTCCCCATGCCGCCAGTGTCCCAGCCCGCCCAATAGGCTCGTAACCCAGACACTGAGCAACGAGGTAGCCGCTGCCAGCGGGGCGATCAACGCCTGATCGATCCCGGCCAGGTGCTCGTAGTAGTGCAAAAGCAGGGGCGCCACAAACAGTCCGCCGCCAATGCCCAGCATGGCGCTCAACGTCCCCACCCCAAAACCTATGGCCACCCAAGCCAGGATCAACAACGGGCTCATGCTCCCTGCTGCCCCTCCTTTGTCTGTGCGGTTTCTTCTATGACGACGCCGGATACGCGATCCGAGCTCGGAGGCCTCCACATGCCCCCGAAAAAGAGCGCAAGCAATACGCCCCAGAACAGGAGCTTGTACCAAGTCTGCTCCGGCAGGTCGTGCGGCAGCAGGGCCACACCGGGGTGGCTGAGCGTGACCACAGCCAGCTTGACTCCGATCCAGCCCACGATGAGGTAGGCCGCTCGCTCCAAGCCGGGGAAACGCTGCAGGAGTCGAATGAAGAAACTGGCCACCAGGCGCATGGCCGCCACCCCCACAAAGCCTCCCAGGATCACTACCAGAAAACGCCCCCCATCGAGTCCGCCGATCTGAGGCCAGGAACTTGGCGGCAGGCTCTGCACCAGGGCCACAGCGGCCAAAATGGAGTCAATGGCGAAGGCGATATCGGCTAGCTCCACCTTCGCCACCGTGGCCCAGAACCCGGATCCAGTCGGGGCCGGCCGTCCGGGATCGGGCTCCGACCTGCGGCCGAAGAGGTGCTTGAAGGCCACATATAACAGATATGCGGCGCCCAGGGCCTGAAATTGCCAGATCTGAATGAGGATCGTGGCAAACAGAATGGCCAGAAACCGGAACACATAAGCGCCCACGAGCCCGTACGTAAGCGCCCGAAGCCGCTGCTCCGGAGGCAGGTGCTTGACAAGCACGGCGAGCACGAGTGCGTTGTCGGCCGAAAGCAACCCCTCCAGCACAACGAGCACGACGATGGTCCAGATATATTCCAGCCACATAGCCTATCGTTTGCGCAGACAAATACGTATCGTGGTTCCCAGACCCGAACGGGAATCGGCCACGTAGACCAAGCCACCGTGGTAGGTTTCGATAATACGTCGCACCAGACTCAGGCCCAGCCCCCATCCACGGGGTTTTGTGGTAAAGCCGGGCCGAAAGATCGTCTTCCAGTGTCGACGCTCGATACCCCTGCCCGTGTCGCGCACATCCAGAATGATCCATCCGCCTTCGGCTCTGCCGATGAGCTCGATCCGCCCTTCCGGATTTTCGATGGCATCCAGCGCGTTGCGGATCACGTTTTCCAAGGCCCACTCGAAAAGCTCGGCGTTGAGCATGGCCACGAGCTCATCGGGTACCCGAAGCTGAAGTTCCACATTCTTGCCCAGCTGAGGCAACCGGAGGCGAAAATAGGCGACCACTCGCTCCACAATGGGCCTCAGCGGCTCCGGATGCAACCGGGGTGCGGATCCGATCTGGGAGAAGCGCTTGGCCACCCGCTCCAGCCGTTCCACGTCCTCTCCGATCGCCCGAAGCACGTCTTCAGGGATCTGGGCAGAAGCGGAGGCCTCCAGCCAGCTCACCCAGCCCTGCAGGCTCATCAACGGGGTACCCAGCTGATGAGCCGCTTCCCGGGCCATACCGACCCAGAGATTGCTCTGCTCAGCCCGGCGCACGTAGGCAAAACCCAGATATCCGATGAGCACGAACAGACCGGTAAGGAGAAACTGCACCCAAGGAAAGTAGCGCAGCGCCTGGATCGTGGGCGACTCCCCGTAATAGATATACTGGGTGCGCCTGAGCGT
Source organism: Bacteroidota bacterium (assembly GCA_025998875.1). Lineage (GTDB taxonomy): Bacteria > Bacteroidota > Rhodothermia > JANXDC01 > JANXDC01 > JANXDC01. Next base: position 509,699 of record AP024675.1, read on the forward strand.
GTCCGTTCCGTACTGGATCACGATGGGCTCGTGTTCCTCTGCCATGCGCCGCAGCAGCCGGTTCAGGTAAGCCTGACGCTCTGCATCCGTCCAGGTGGAGTCCATCTTCACGTTCTGGGCGAAGATAATCTGCCCGGACTCATCGACGAGCAGAGCCGGAATACGAAAGCGGTTCGCGGCGATGATATGGGTCAGGACGAATTCCACATCCCGGGCGCCGAGTTCGCGTCGCGCGTAATCGAGCGCCTGGCGCCAGCGTCTCAGGCGCGCGCTATCGGGCAGGGCAACCCCCGTCGGGTTTTCGGGCAGATGCCCAAACCAGAAATAAAGCTGTTCGAACTCCTCCTGATAAGGGTTCTGAGGAGCATAGATCTGGTACTCGATGGCGCGCGCCCACAGCTCGATATCGGCCCGCTCTCGCTCCTCCAGCTGGGCCACGATGCGGCGCGTATAGTAAAGCGAGCCCAGGGCAATGGCCAACGCCCCGAAAATGAGGCCGATTTTCAGCCGCGTAGCCCAGGTATAGGGCTGGCGGATTACGATCGGAGGAGGAAGCGACTCTCTCGACCGCATACTATTGGCGCAACGCCGTACCGGTCAGCTTCAGAAACAGGTCTTCCAGATTAGGAGGGCGCAGTACATAGGATCGCTCCTCCAATCGACCCAGCAGGGCGCTTGCCGCCTCCAGCGGCATCTCCACCCAGAGCCGATCCAGAAACGAGCGCGTCGGCCATCCGTCCAGCGCAGCCCGGGTTCTGGGTTCATCCGGCAGCTCGAGGATATAGCCCGTAAAATGCCTGCGAAGCAGCTCCTGCACGGTCCCCTCTACGAGCACGCGGCCCCGATCCATGAGCACGATCCAGTCGGCCAGACGCTGGGCCTCGTCCATGTAATGCGTGGTAAGCACGATCGCAAGGCCCTCGTTGCGCATTTCATGCACCAGCTCCCAGAGTCCGAGCCGGGCCTGCGGATCCAGCCCTGTGGTGGGCTCATCGAGGAACAAGACGCGGGGACGGTGCACGAGGGCGCGGGCGATCTGCAGACGCCGCTTTAGCCCCCCGGATAACGCTATGGGCAGCGCCCGCCGCTTCTCTTCAAGCCCAAAGCGGGCAAGCAGCTCGGCTATGCGCTTGCGGACCTGAGCGGACCGCAGACGAAAGTAGCGCGCATAGATCTCCAGGTTTTCCTCGACCGAGAAGTCGGGATCCAGCGTCTCGTCCTGTGTTACGACGCCGATCCAGCCCTTGATGGTCTCCCGATGGTGCTCAAAAGGGAGACCAAAATAGCGGATCGATCCGGAATCCGGCCGCAGAAAACCGTACAGCAGGCGTACGAGCGTGGTCTTTCCCGCCCCGTTGGGGCCGAGCACGGCCAGGCAGGAACCCGGGGCCAGGCGCAGGCTGACGCCGTCGACGGCCCGCAGATCCCCGTACCGCTTCGATACCTCCTCGGCCTCGATAGCCCATTGCGCGCGAACCTCCATACGCTTCCTTCAGCACGGGACTTCCTGATCCTGTTGCTGGCCCGAGGCGGATGCGGGGGGTGAGGCCGACTCGGGCTTCATGTGGGGGAACAGAATCACATCGCGGATGGATTCCTGGTTGGTCATGATCATAGCCAACCGGTCGATACCCACCCCGAGCCCGGCCGTGGGAGGCATACCGTATTCCAGGGCGCGCAGGAAATCCTCATCGATCTGCATAGCCTCCTCATCGCCCTGTGCGCGCAGACGGGCCTGTTCCAGAAAGCGCTCCCGCTGGTCGATCGGGTCGTTGAGCTCCGAAAACGCATTGCAGAGCTCTTTGCCGTTGCAAATCACCTCAAAACGCTCCACCAGACCCGGCTTGCTCCGGTGCCGCTTGGCCAGCGGGCTCAGCTCCAGCGGGTAGTCCATCACGATCGTGGGCTGAATGCAGGCTGGCTCCACAAAGGTGCTGAAGAGCTCATCGAGGATTTTGCCCGCACCCATGGAGGGTTCCACCTGTACGCCCAGCTCACGGGCCACGCGCGCCAGCTCTTCGCGGGACAGCCCGTAGAGCTCGCGGCCCGTCGCCTCCCGCAGCGCGGTGAAGAACTCCACACGCGGCCAGGGCCGCCGAAAATCGATCCACCGATCCCCGACCGGAACCCGCGTGGAGCCATGCAGGCTCAGGGCCACCGTCTCGAGCATCTCCTCTACGAGGCCCATCATCCAGTAGTAATCCTTGTAGGCCACGTAGAGCTCGAGCATGGTGAACTCCGGGTTGTGGAACCGGCTCATGCCCTCGTTGCGGAAATCCTTGGCGATCTCATATACCCCCTCGAACCCTCCGACGATGAGCCGCTTCAGGTACAGCTCGTCGGCGATGCGCAGGTACAGGGGCATATCCAACGCGTTGTGGTAGGTCACAAAGGGACGGGCTGTGGCCCCGCCGTAGATGGGCTGGAGCACGGGGGTCTCCACCTCCAGGTAGCCGCGCGCGTCGAGAAAGTCCCGAATCGTGCGGATCATCCGAGCCCGCTTGCGAAAGACCTCCCGCACATGGGGGTTGACAATCAGATCCACGTAACGGAGGCGGTAGCGCTGCTCTTTATCCCGGAAGGCGTGGTAGATCTTGCCGTCTTTTTCCTTGGGCAGGGGAAGGGGACGGAGGGCTTTTGCCAGGAGCTTGACCTCTGTAGCGTGCACGGATATCTCCCCGGTTCGGGTCCGGAACACCCATCCCCGCACACCCACGATGTCCCCGATATCGAAGAGCTTCTTGAGCACCTCATCGTAGAACTCCGCCCCCAGCTCGTCCCGTCGCGCGTAGATCTGGATACGCCCGGTCTCGTCCTGGATGTGGAAAAACATGGCCTTGCCCATGATGCGCTGGCTCATGATGCGTCCGGCCACGGACACATACCAGCGCGCTTCCGGCGGCACCTGGCCCTCTGCATCGCCTGTTTCGGGATCCCGATACCGGGCCAGGATCTCGGCCGCGTGGGCGCTTACCTCAAAGGCCTCGGCCGGATAGGGGTCGATGCCGCGAGCGCGCAACAAAACGAGCTCTTCGCGTCGACGTCGTTCCTGATCGGAGAGCTCTTGCTCTGGCTCCGGCCGGTACGCATCCGAATGCGGCGATTCGTTCATAGCCCACTTCCTTCTTGCTCGAAGTCCAGATCCGGCCACACGCGCGTGACAAAATATCGCCAGATGGCCCAGCGCAACAGGCGTTCCTGGCTTTCCGTGTCCAGAGGCTGCAGGGGAGCTTGCCGGCGCCATCGGGTGAATCCGGTCTCCGGATCCCGCCCAAGCGCTTCCAGATACCCCAGGGCAGCCAGGGCGAAATTGGCCCCCTCCTGCACGAGATCCTGCTTGTGTTCCTTCTCCAGCCCGGGCTGGTAACCCAACCCCAGCTCGCGCAACCCGATCAGGAACAGCACCCCCTCCAGCGAGGGAGGTTTACCCAGCCGACGGGCCAGGCGTTCGAGCAGCCGTTCCCAGCGACGATCCAGATCGTCGGGCGCCTCGATGCAAAGAAGGAGCATGCGTATCCCATCCACTCAGTCCCATAAGAGCCAGCCCCAGAAGCAGGGTGACCCCACTTAGGCGGCTGTACCAACGATGCAGGCGCTCAAAGCGGGCGCGCTCAGGCCGGGGATCCTCTGTGAGGGGCAGATCAAAATACTTCACCTGACGACGCAGCTCTTCGAGCTGTGGGGCAAGCCAGCCCCCGTATACGGCCAGGAGCGCGATCATGAGCCCGGCAAGGGCGGTGCGCAAACGTAGATAGCGGGGACGAAAACGGCGCCGCGTCCATAACAGCAGGGTGCCGGCGAGCAACAAGACGGCCCCCAGAAGCTCCAACCCCCGTATCCGGTGCAGAATAGCCCCGGCCAGATACCCTGCCACGGTTCTGGGCCCGTAGGATCCGGCTTCTCCGTCGAGCATGCGCGCCTGCACGTCCATCTCGGAGAGCAGATCGAAAACCCGAGGGGCCACGGCGAACCCGAAGCTCAGCAGCGCACCCACCCACAGCACAAGGCCCATCCAGGTGAGCAGACGCCCCAGACGAACATACCAGGGAGCCGACCGATCAGACATACTCGCTCCGGCAGATTTACTGTGCGAAGATCCACACGGGGGCGGAAAAATGCACGCCGTGCCTGCTTTCCTGCTCCGGTTGTACCTTTGGGGGCTATGGAAGGCACCCGAACTCGGATTCTGGCGCTGGAAACGGCCACTCCCACGGCGAGCGTGGCGCTCCTGGAGGGCACAGAGACCCGGCTGGTCTGGATCTTGGAACGCCCCCAGATGCATGCCGAACGGCTCATGCCAGCTGTCGAGGAGGCCTTGGCCCACGCGGGCTGGCGCTATGAGGACCTGCAGGCCGTGGCCGTCTCGGCCGGCCCGGGCTCCTATACCGGACTGCGCATCGGCACGAGCACGGCCAAAGGTCTCTGCTTCGCCCTCGGGATTCCTCTGATCCCCGTCCCCACGCTGGAGGCCCTGGCCTGGGGAGTGAACCCGATCGCCGGGCATCTGGGGGTGGATATCCTGGCCGCGATCGACGCGCGCAGAGAGCATGTATATGCGGCCCTGTATCGTCCCGGCAACGAGCCTGAACTCCTCTGGGGCCCGGAGCTCAGCCCCATCTCCGCTCTGGTCGCCCGTCTTGCCGGCCCGGTCCTACTTGTGGGCCCCGGAAGCCGGAAAAGCGCCCACGCGTTGCAGGCCTCCGCAAAGGAGTCTATCTTACTGCCGGATTCCTGGATCCGGCCCTCGGCCGAATGGGTGGCCCAGCGAGCCCAAATCCGCCTGCTTCGGGGTCAGACGGCCGATATCGCCTCCTTTGAGCCCTGGTATCTGCGTGATTTCGTGGCCGGACCTGCACGCAATCCGTTCTCTTAAGGGAAAAGGTGCGCCATGACCTGGTACAAACGCACGGAGTCCGGTATCCAGACCTCTATCCGCCGGGATGTACCGGCCGGGTTGTGGATCAAATGCGAGGGCTGTGCGGAGATCTTCCATCGCACCCAGTGGCGGGAGCGGGCCTACACGTGCCCGCATTGTGGCTACCACCAGCAGATCGGCTCGGAGGAATACTTCGAGCTGCTCTTCGATGAGGACTCTGGAGAGGAGTTCAATGGGCATCTGCGGCCCGTAGACCGGCTCGGGTTTGTAGACCGCAAGCCCTATACGCAGCGTCTTCTGGAGGCTCAACGCGAGACGGGCCTCATGGAGGCCGTGCGTACGGCCGTGGGCCTTATACACGGACGGGCGGCCATCGTGGCCTGCATGGACTTCGCTTTCATCGGGGGCAGCATGGGATCTGTGGTCGGAGAGAAAATCGCCCGGGCCATCGATCGGGCACGCCAGGAGGGCCTGCCCCTGATTATCATCTCTCAGAGCGGCGGGGCGCGCATGATGGAATCCGCGCTGAGCCTTATGCAGATGGCCAAAACGAGCGCCAAGCTGGCCGAGCTGGCCGAGGCGCGCGTGCCGTACTTCTCCGTGCTCACCCATCCCACCACGGGCGGGGTAACGGCCAGCTATGCCATGCTGGGCGATGTGAACATCGCCGAACCCGGCGCGCTGATCGGATTTGCCGGGCCCCGCGTGATCAAGCAGACGATCGGCAGCGAACTACCCAAGGGGTTTCAACGGGCCGAATTCCTGCTGGAGCACGGCTTCGTGGACATGGTCGTGCATCGCACGCAGCTCAAAGCAACCCTGGCCCATCTGATCGATCTCTTCCTCGGCTGATCTCCCCGTGCAGGCGCTCCAGAGCGGGGCTCAGCAATTCGGCCAGAAAGACCTCATACGGCTTGCCCATGTACTGGGCCAAGATACCGAAGGTGCCGTCCGGGGCGAAGGTGGGCAACGGGTTGATCTCCAGAAACCAGATTCGGCCTTCCGGGTCGAGGCGAAAATCCAGACGCGCGAAATCCCGGCATTCCAGTTTGCGATACACCCGAAGCGAGGCCTCCTGCAGGGCCGCCTCCAGCTCCGGGGTCAGAGGCCAGTCGGCCCGATAGGCCCAGTTGCCAGCGGGCATGCCCCGATGCTCCAGCGCGTGCAGGCCAATACCGGTGCGCACCTCCACGGCGCGCTGCAGGACCGGGTAGGCGCGCGGGGGATTGTTCCCCGCCACGGCCACGGTGAATTCGCCTCCCTCGATGAAGCACTCCACGAGGGCATCCTGCCGGTAAGTGCTCGTTATCCAGCGCACCTGTTCCCGAAGAGCGGAAAACGACTCCACCCGGCTCTGCGGGGTGATCCCTTTAGAAGAGCCCTCATAGCGGGGTTTGACAAAAAGGGGGAACGGCCCCGGCAGATCCGCCGGGTCGGGCTCCTCGCCCGGCCGGTAAACCCGATACGGCGGGGTGCGCACGCCCGCGGCGGCGACCAGATCCTTGGTCCACGCCTTATCCAGCGACAGAGCCAGGGTAAGGGGATCGGAGCCGATATAGGGGATCCCCCAGAGCTCCAGCAGGGCCAGGATGCGCGCTTCGCGAAACCGACCCGCGCGGCCCTCGGCGATGGAAAAAGCGGCATCCACCGCGGGGCGGCCGCTTCGCAGGAGCGCCTCCGGAGTACCAAGCCGCACGGGTTCATGGCCCAAATGGGCAATCGCCCGCTCCAGGGCAGCGACGGTCTCCTCGGGTTCCCACTCCGCATCCGCATCCGGCGGATCGGAGGGATCCCAGACGAAATCCTCGAAGCGCTCGTAGATGAGTCCGATCCGCATCGCTACTGTGGAGGCCAGGGTATTCCGGGGCGCGGGCGGACACCCAGACCGGGCCGCTCGGGGAGACGCACATAAGCCGCCTCGGCTATCGTCGCCCCTTCGAAGGGATCCCGGGCCAAAAGCAGAGGCCCATCCAGATCCGCCCAGTCGACCAGGGGCGTGAGCATGGCCCCGGCTGTGGCCGCGATGGAGGTCTCCACCATACAGCCGACCATAACGCGCAGACCCAGCTTGCGGGCGGCCTCGATCATACGGCGCGCCTCCCGCAACCCTCCGCACTTCATGAGCTTGACGTTGATCCCATCATACGCCTCAGCTACCCGGGGAATGTCTTCGCTCCGGTGCACGGCCTCATCGGCCACGATGGGCAGAGGGCTGTGCTCCCGCAACCAGCGCTGTTCCTCCCACCGATTTGCCGCAAGGGGCTGTTCGATGAATTCCACGTTCTGCGTGGCCAGCCAGCGGATTTTCTCCAGTGCCTCCTCCGGTTCCCATCCCTCGTTGGCATCCACGCGCACCGTGCGATCCGTGATACGGCGGATGGTGCGGATGATCGCCTCGTCCTGCGGGGTGCCGAGTTTGACTTTCAGAATCGGGAAACGCTCGGCCTCGCGCACCTTTTCCTCGATCGCCTCCAGGGAGTCGATCCCGATGGTGTAGGAGGTCTGTACGCTGGCACGGGGCCGGAGCCCCCAGAGCCGATACAGGGGCTGACCCTGAAGCCGGGCCCAGAGGTCGTGTAGCGCGATATCCACGGCGGCCTTGGCGGCGAACTCGCCCGGTCCGGCATTCCAGACGTAATCCAGCGCCCGGTCCAGGTCCTGGGGCAACTCAAAGGGGCGGAGATCCAGCCGTTTGAGGAATTCGAGCGCGGAGGCCTGTGTCTCTCCGTAGCGGGCGTTCGGCGCCGCCTCCCCCCATCCCATTTCCTGGCCCTGCCGTAGCGCCACGATCACGTTGTGCACCTCGCGTCGCACCCCTCGGCTGATGCCGAAGGGTCGGGCCAAAGGCAAAGAGACCGGATAGAGATGCATCTCCATAGATGACCTCCTCAGAGCAACCCCATGCTGTAGGCATACAACCCTGCTGCGGCGGCTACGGGGGCCAGGCTGTCGACCCGGTCCAGAATCCCTCCATGGCCGGGAAGTAGATGGCTGCTATCCTTAAGCCCGACGCTGCGTTTCAGCCAGGATTCAGCCAGATCCCCTATTGGCCCTCCGAAGGCCGCTACGGCGGCCAGTACGCCTACGTGCACGGCCTCCAGGTCCCGCCAGAGGCTCAGCTGTAGCCCAAAGGCGACCCCGGCCACCAGGATAGCCCCGCTCCAGAGCCCCTCCCAGGTCTTGCCCGGGCTGATGCGCTCGGCGAGCTTCCTCCTGCCCCAGAGCCTCCCCCCCGCCCAGGCCCCGGTATCCGCCGCCCAGACCAGGAGCAACAGGCCCATAACCCAGGCCCACCCTTCCGGGGGCCCCTCGGCACGACGGAAGAGCCCGAGAAAGCCGAGCAAAAAGGGCACATATAGCGGTCCGGCCAGCGTGCCGGAGAAACCGGGTACCGACCGCTCTCGGCTGCGCGCAAGCTCCATCACCATCGCGGCCAGCACGCCCGAAGCAAGTACCCAGGGCAACGCCCCGGGCCAGGCCTCGCGTGCGGCCAGGGCCGCCCCGAGAAGCAAGGAAACCGGCTCGTTGGGCTCGATTCCGCTTCGGCGCAGCAGCCGGTTCCATTCCCATGTGGCCAGCAGCCCTGCCAGGGCCAGCAGAACCCAGAACGGCCATCCCCCCAGGTAGACGACTCCCAACACCAGGGGGGCCAGCCCCAGAGCGACAAGCAGGCGCCACCGTACCTCCTCTGTCATGCTCCCCCCTCCCCGCGCGCCAGCATCGCCTCGGCGCGCTCCAGATCTTCGGGTGGCACAAGCACGTATACCCAGGCGCGTTCCCCGAGTAGCAACCCGAAAGATCGATCCCACTGGGAAAGAACCACCGCCCTCAGCCCCTCGGCTCTGAGCCGAGCGCCGATGAGCTCCGCCTCAAATTCGGAGCTCAGACGCCGCAACACGGCCCATCCTCCCGGCCCGGGCTTATCCATACAGCCCCCGGACGCGACGCTCAAAGGCATACACGATGATCCCACAGGCCAGAAGCCCGAGCGGCAACGCATAGGGGGGGAAGAGGATCTCCTGCGTATCCGGCCGCACCCAGTCTGGATGCAGAGCGGCCAGCACGGTCATCACCCCGTTGTTGAACAGATGCACCAGCACAGCCGTCCAGAGGCTACCGGTACGCCAGACCAGATATCCCAGCACCCCGCCCAGCAGGCTCAGCGGCACAAACTGGGTCAGCCGTAGGTGATAGACCCCGAAGAGCAGTCCGGAAACCAGGAGCGCAACCCACACGGGCCAGGACCGCATCAGGTTGCGCAACAGATAGCCCCGGAACAACAGCTCCTCGCACACGGCGGGAATGGCGGCCACCAGCAGCAGGTTCACCCCCAGCGCACCGCGATCCTGCAGGGCGCGGAAGAGCAACTCCATCTGCCGCCGTTCCAGCTCCCTGTATGAGTCCGGAAACGGCCAACGCGCATTCCAGTCGGCCAGAAACTGGATGAGCGGCTGCAGAGCCAGCACAAGCAGGAGGGCCAACAGGAGCAGGAGCGGATCGGTACGCTCCAGCTGCAGATAGCGGATCGGCTGGCTGCTGTGTAGCCGGGCCAGAAGCAGCGTGGGCAATCCGAGTACAAGAACCTGGGCCAGCGCGTTTACCAACAGCACCGTGCGGGCCGATTCTGGAGAGGCCAGCGGATCCAGGCGCCAGAGCGCGCCGGGATCGACGTTCTGCGCCCAGAGGTAGGCGATGAGCATCAAGCCTCCCACGGTCTGAAACAGGGCCCACGCCACCAACACCCATCCCAACCCCACCAGCCAGGGCGACAGGCGGTGCCGTTCCAGCCAGCCATCCAGCGGGGGCAGAGGGCGCACAACGATCGAACCATCGGGTGCGGTCATCGGGTTTTATCCCGTCCTGGTTTCCTAATCAAGTTACGCAGTCCTCCTCCCCGCTACCAATGCGGACTTGCCCGACATGGGCCTGGCGGTGTACGTTTCGCCGCGTCTATACATCGGGGGCGTGGATCATGCGGCATGCTCTACTGGCGCTGGGCATCCTCGGTTTTGCGGCCCATCTGGCCTTTCCACAGGATACGAGCCGTTCGGCGGGCTCCGGCGCGCTGCCTCTGAAGCCGGAGCGCACGCTGCGCCTTGTGCTCCGCGAGGGATCCTGGATCTCCCTGGATGTGAGCCCGGACGGCAAGACGATCGTCTTTGAGCTCCTCGGGGACCTCTACACGGTGCCCATCACGGGCGGCCGGGCCCGGCCGCTTACGCGAGGTATGGCGTTCGACAGCCAGCCCCGCTACAGCCCGGATGGCAGGCGAATCGTCTTCGTCTCCGATCGGGACGGGGCAGAAAACCTCTGGATCCTCGATCTGGTCCGAGGTGATACGATCCAGCTTACCGAGGGCCGCAACGACCGATACGAATCCCCGGCCTGGACGCCGGACGGGCGGTACATCGTGGTCTCCAAGGGCAGCCGCCCCTTTACCCCGACCAAGCTCTGGCTTTACCACATAGACGGAGGCAGCGGGATCCCGCTCATCCGGGAACCGGAGAACCTGCGCACCGTGGGCGCGGCCGTCTCGCCCGATGGACGCTACATCTGGTTTGCTCAACGCACGGGCACCTGGCAGTACAACGCCATCCTGCCCCAGTATCAGCTGGCCGTCTACGATCGGCAAACCGGACGCACCTATGTGCGCTCCAGCCGCTACGGATCGGCCTTCCGCCCCACGCTCTCCCCCGATGGCCGATGGCTCGTCTACGGCACCCGACACGAAGCCCAGACCGGACTGCGCCTGCGCGATCTGCACACGGGGGAGGAGCGCTGGCTTGCCTATCCTGTTCAGCGAGACGATCAGGAATCGGTGGCCTCGCGCGACGTACTGCCCGGCATGGCTTTCACTCCGGATTCGCGGGAGCTGGTGGCCTCCTTCGGGGGCAGGATCTGGCGCATCCCCATCGATGGCGGACCGGCCATCGAAGTGCCCTTTGAGGTCGAGCTGGAGCTGCCCATTGGACCCGAACTGCGCTTCCAGTATCCGATAACAGACGAGCCCACTTTCACCGTGCGGCAGATCCGGGATGCGGTACCTTCCCCGGACGGACGCCGATTGGCCTTTACGGCGCTGAACCGACTCTACGTGATGGACTTCCCCAGGGGTTCCCCCCGCCGGCTGACGAAGCTGGAGCTTGTCGAGGCCCAGCCGGCCTGGTCGCCCGATGGCCGCTGGATCGCTTTCAGTACCTGGTCGGAACAAGAGGGCGGGCACATATACCGGGTGCGCGTCGACGGCCGGGAGCTTATGCGCCTGAGCAGCCGGCCAGCCGTGTACTGGGATCCGGCCTGGTCTCCAGATGGGGAACGCATTGTGGTCATTCGGGGTCCGGCCCGATCCTACCAGGAGGCCTCTGGACCCCGGGCTCCGGAGGCCAGAGAAGACCTGATCTGGATTCCGGCTCGGGGAGGGGATGCGGTCTTCATCGCTCCAGCCGAGGGCCGCCTAAAGCCCCACTTCACCCGCAACCCGGATCGGATTTTCCTCTTCCATCCCGAACGGGGGCTGGTTTCAATCCGCTGGGATGGCTCGGATGAGCAGATCCACCTGCGCGTAACGGGCAACACCCGGCCCGGCCAGCGGCAGCCCAACCGTGCTTCCCTGATCCTCATGGCCCCGCATGGGGAATATGCGCTGGCTCAGGTCAATCAGGACATCTACCTGGTTACCGTCCCTCTGGTCGGAGAGGCGCCCACTATATCCGTTGATAACCCCCGGGGGGCCGCCGTGCCCGTGCGCAAGCTTACGGATATCGGCGGACAGTTTCCCGCCTGGTCCTGGGACGGCCAGCGGGTGCACTGGTCGATCGGGAACGCGCACGTAGTCTATGATCTGTTGCAAGCCCGGGCCTTCGAGGACAGCCTCCGACAGATCCGACGGCAACCGGGGAGATCAGCCCCCGATACGGCCCGATATCGTCCTCTGGAGGTGCGCATCCGCATTCAGGCCCCTCGGGATATCCCGCAGGGCACTGTGTTGCTGCGCGGCGCACGCCTGATCACTATGCGGGGCCAGGAGGTCATCGAAGACGCCGATCTGCTCGTCCGCAACAACCGCATTGCCGCTCTGGGTCCACGCGGATCTTTCCCTGTACCGCCCGAAGCCGTGGTCCTGGACGTGTCCGGCAAAACCATTCTGCCCGGATTCGTGGACACGCACGCGCACATGTGGCCTGCCTGGGGTCTGCATCGGGAGCAGGTATGGATGTATCTGGCCAACCTGGCCTATGGGATCACCACCACGCGCGACCCGCAGACTTCAACCACGGACGTGCTCACCTATGGAGATATGGTCGAGGCCGGGCTCCTGCTCGGCCCCCGCCTCTATGCCACCGGCCCGGGCGTCTTCGGCGACTATCTGGAGGATCCGATCCGAGACCTCGAGCATGCCCGCCGGGTGTTGCGCCGATATGCGGATTACTACGATACGAAAACGATCAAGATGTACATGGCCGGAAACCGCCAACAGCGGCAATGGATCCTCCTGGCGGCCCGTGAACTGGGCCTCATGCCCACCACGGAAGGCGGGCTGGACCTGAAACTCGACCTCACGCTCATGCAAGACGGCTATCCGGCCCAGGAGCACTCCTGGCCGATCTATCCCCTCTATGAGGACGTCATCAAGCTGGCCGCCTTTACGCGGCTTTACTACACCCCCACCCTGCTGGTCTCCTACGGAGGTCCGTTCGGGGAGAATTACTTCTTTACCCGGGAAAACCCCCATGAGGATCCCAAACTGCGGCGCTTCACCCCGCATGAGGAACTCGACAGCAAAACCCGACGCCGAGGTCAGGGGGTGGATTCCGGCCCGGGAGGGTGGTTCCACGACGAAGAGTACATCTTCCCCCGGCATGCGGAGGTAGCAGCCCGCCTTCTGCGAGCCGGAGGCCGGGTCGCCGTCGGTAGCCACGGCCAGCTTCAGGGGCTTGGATACCACTGGGAACTCTGGGCCCTGGCCGCCGGCGGCATGACGAACCACGAAGCGCTGCGCTGCGCCACGCTATACGGAGCCGAAGCGATCGGGATGGATCGAGACCTGGGCTCCCTGGAGCCGGGTAAGCTGGCTGATCTGCTCATTCTGGACCGCAACCCGCTGGAGAACATCCGACACACGACGGCCATCCGGTACGTCATGAAAAACGGCCGACTCTACGACGCAGAGACGCTGGATGAACTCTGGCCCCGCCAGCGCCCTCTGGGAAAGCTCCCCTGGCAGGATAAGGATCCCGTCGGTATTCCGGGCCTGTCGGAACCGAAACCCCGATAGTCCGACGGATCTCACCCAGAAGCCCCCTGCAAAAAGGAATGGCCATGCACCTCTGGGACGGGCTGATCCTGACCGCCTACCTGATCCTGAGCGTGGGGCTGGCCCTGCGCTATCGACACAGAGCCGGACTCAACACGCAGGAGTTCTTCCTATCGGGCCGTCATCTGCCCTGGTACCTGGCCGGCACCTCCATGGTCGCCACCACCTTCGCGGCCGACACCCCCCTGGCCGTAACCGAGCTCGTCGTCCAGAACGGTATAGCGGGCAACTGGCTGTGGTGGAACATGGCCTTCGGCGCCGTGCTGACCGTGTTTTTCTTCGCCCACCTCTGGAGACGGGCCGGGGTGCTGACCGATGTCGAGCTGGTTGAACTGCGCTACGGGGGACGTCCGGCGGCCTGGTTGCGAGGGATCAAGGCCGTTTACTTCGGCCTGTTCATGAACGCGATCATCATCGGCTGGGTCTGCCTGGCCATGGAGACCGTGCTGGGTGTGCTTTTCCCGGACCTTACCTTTTTCGGATACCGGGAGCTGGAGCTGCTGGGCGCCCGATGGAGCGCCGCCCTCCTCTGGGTAGGGCTGCTTACTGTACTCGTGGCCCTGTATGCGATGCTTGGGGGTCTGTGGGGGGTGGCCGTCACAGACGCCTTCCAGTTCCTGCTCGCCATGGCGGGCACGATCGCGCTGGCCGTTTTCGCCCTTGATGAACCCGCCGTGGGAGGGATTGCAGGGCTCAAGGACCGGCTTCCGGAATCGGCCTTCCGGTTTTTGCCCGTGCTGGGCTCAGAGGCGGGGAGCGCAACACAGGTCCTCGCCCTCAGCATCACGGCCTTTCTGGCCTACATCGGAGTGCAGTGGTGGGCCTCCTGGTACCCCGGCGCAGAACCAGGCGGCGGCGGATACATCGCCCAGCGCATGATGAGCGCCCGATCTGAACGCGACGCCGTTCTCTCCGCCCTGTGGTTCACCCTGGCCCATTACTGCCTGCGGCCCTGGCCTTGGATTCTGGCCGCGCTGGCCACCGTGGTCCTCTATCCCGGATTGGAGCAGGCGCGGGCCGGATACGTGTACCTGATCCGGGACGTACTTCCGACGGGATGGCGCGGACTGCTTGTGGCCGCCTTTCTGGCCGCGTTCATGTCCACGATCTCGTCTCAACTCAACTGGGGCACCAGCTACCTGGTCCATGACCTCTGGCGCCGCTTTTTGCGACCGGGCCGTTCGGAGCGCTACTACGTCCGGGTGGCGCGCCTGATGACGGTGCTGCTGGCGCTGGTGGCGTTGCTGGTGAGCGCGCATCTGGACAGCATCCGGGGCGCCTGGGAGCTTGTTTTGGGCTCCAGCGCCGGCCTGGGTCTGGTGCTCATTGCGCGCTGGTACTGGTGGCGTGTCAACGCCTGGGGAGAGCTGACGGCCACGCTCTTTCCACTGGGCCTGGCCGTTTTAGGCGCCCTGGGCCTTTCGCCCCTTCGGGCGCCGTTTCCGGAAAGCCTGTTCTGGACCGTCGGCCTGACGGGCCTGATCTGGCTTGGGGTGACCTGGCTGACCCCCCCGGAATCCGCCTCGACCCTGGAGGCCTTCTACCGCCGGGTGCGACCCGGGGGACCGGGATGGAAGCCCTTGGCGCGTCGATGCCCGGATGTGCATCCGGACAGGGATCTTGCAAGGCGCGCCCTGGGCTGGTGCGCCGGCGTGGGGTTGGTCTACGCCGCCCTGTTCGGAACAGGCCAGCTGCTGCTGGGCGACTACCTACAGGCCGGCATCATGCTCCTGCTGGGACTCGGATGCGGCTGGCTGCTGCATCGAATACTCGGGACGCTCTCCCCTCCGAGTCCGACCAGGCAAGAGGCCTGAGCTCTCCGGCCCAGACGGACATCCCTGCCTGTTCAGATTGTGCACTCCTGTCCGCTTAGATAGAGGGACGATCCCAGCCGGCGATCTGTCGTTTCCTCCGGCGGACCCCGATCGCCCATAAAAAAACAGCCCCCCGAATCGGGGGGCTGCTTCGTATGGGCTCAGTCAGGACTTAGCGTCTGTCCACGGCCGGAAGCGCGGGCGTGCGGGTCATAATCACGGGGGCATTGGCCCGCCGCAGGGCTTCGTTAAGGCGGGGCACCTCTTCGTTCAAGAAACGCGCAATGGGCTCCAGGGCCGGCCGGAGTTGCGCCTTGAGCTCCTCATAGTACTGCACCTGATACGGGGTCGGGCCCATGCTGTTATCCAGCATGCCGGCCATCTGGTTGAGCTGCTCGGCCAGACGAGGTCCGTAGTCCTGCTGTTGATCTTGCGGTCGGAACAACGTGGCCTCAAGGGAATCGGCCTTCTTGCGGAAGGCTTCCAGCTGGCTCAGCAGCGCACGACCCTCCTGCCCACCCCAGGCGCGCAGGGTGCGCTCGATCCCCTGGGCCTGCTCGCGAACCCCATCAAGGGAGCGCAAGAAATCGTTGATCGTGGAACGGAGCTCGCGCAGCTCCATGCCCTTTTCGAATCCGACCCGGATGCGCTCCGCATACGGCTCCAGGGCGCGCTCCAGGCGCACCTCCACGGGCTGCTCGTACGTGCGCTCCCCGACCTGGAGTCGAACCGTGTAGGTGCCTGGCAAGACATGCGGACCGGCCTGACCGCCCCCGAAGAAGAAAGGCTGCCCCTCTTCCGTGTCGGCCGTTCTACGCGGACGGGGACCCTGATGGCGCAGATCCCAGGCCACCCGGTTGATCCCCTTTTCCCGAGGAATGCGTGCTAGCTCCCGGATCACGCGCCCCGCATTGTCCAGGATCTGGATCCGCACCGGGGTGCGCTCCTCGGGCTTTTCCTTGAGGTAATAGGTGATCAGCGCCCCATAGGGCGGGTTTGGTCCGGAGAAGACGGCATCCCCGATCCCGTAACGCCCCATGGCCGTGTTATAGCGAATAGCCGGCCGAATGGGAAACAGGAATGCCTCGCGCGCGGCGATCTCCGGGCTCATCTGCTGGATGACGGTGGCGTCATCGAAGATGAAGATGCTGCGGCCGTGGGTGGCCACGATCAGGTCGTTGTCCCGCGGATGGATCCGGATATCGTGCACCGCAACCCCCTGGGGCAGGTTCTTCAGGTGTAGCTTGATCCAGTTTCCCCCGCCCGTGTAGGAAACATAGAGCCCCGTCTCCGTGCCCACATAGACCAGGTTCGGATTGCGCGGATCCTCGCGCACCACATGCACATAGGCCCCCTCGGGAAGGTTGCCCGTGACGTTCGTCCACGTCCGCCCGAAATCGGTGGTCTTGAACACGTAGGGACGAAAATCGTTGAACATATGCCGATCGAAAGCCACATAGGCCACCCCCGGACCCGTACGCGAGGGCTCCACGGCCGATACGGGGGATCCGGAGGGCACACCCCGGATGTTGCCCGTCACGTTCGTCCAGCTCCGCCCCCCATCGGTGGTCACGTGCACCAAGCCATCGTCGGTGCCCACCCAGATAACCCCCGCCTGCAGGGGGGATTCCTCCAGACTGATGATCGTGCAGTGGTATTCCGCCGTGGTGTTCTCCTTCCAGACCGGACCTCCGGCGGGACCGAGTTTGCTCGGATCGTTCGTCGTCAGATCCGGACTGATCTGCTCCCAGGTTTGCCCGAAATCTCGGGATCGAAAGACCACGTTTCCAGCAAAGTAGACCGTGTTCTTATCGTGCGGAGACTGCACGATGGGCGCGTTCCAGTTGAAGCGGAACCGCAGATCCCGCGCCGGCCCACCCCCGGTGCGCACGGCGGGATTGACGTTCTGCTGGGCACGGGAGGCCAGATGCGTGCGCAGGATATTGCCCCCCTGCGATTCGGTCAGATACCAGTTCGGATCATCGGCATGGATGAGGGACTGAAACCCGTCGCCGAAGGAGACAAGCTGCCAGTCGTCGTTGAGGATTCCGGTCCCGTAGCGGGTACGGCTCGGGCCCGCCCAGGTGCCGTTATCCTGCAGGCCGCCCACTACGTTATAGAAGGGCTCGGAGAAATCATACCAGACGTGGTAAAACTGCCCCAGGGGGATGTTGTTGACGTACTTCCAGGTCTGCCCCCGATCGTAGGAGACGGCGATCCCCCCATCGTTGCCCAGCCAGATCCGATGGGGATTGAGGGGATCGATCCAGAGCGCATGGTGGTCCGAATGGATGCGCTGGGCGATCTGCTGGAAGGTACGTCCCCCGTCGATGGAGACGTACAACTGCGTGGCCAGCGCATACAGGCGGTTCTCGTCGGTGGGGTCCACCCGGATGTCCGTGTAGTAAAACCCCCGTCCCACGATATTGCGTTGCCGGGTGACCTCGCGGAAGTTCTCCCCGCGATCATCGGAGCGAAAGAGGATACCTTCATTGGACTCCGCGATCACGTAGACCACGTTCGGATTGCTGGGCGCCACCTTTACCCCGATTCGGCCCATGAGCCGGGGCAACCCGTTCTCCAACTTGGTCCAGGTGCGCCCGCCGTCGACAGAGCGCCAGAGGCCGCCTTTTTCGCTTCCCGAGGTATGCGTCCACGGCTTGCGCTCGAACTTCCAGAGCGCCGCATAGAGGATGTTCGGGTTCTGCGGATCGATATCCAGATCTGAGACCCCGTGCTCCGGATCCAGATAGAGCACCTTCTGCCAGGTCCTGCCCCCGTCGGTGCTCATAAAGACCCCCCGATCTTCCGTGGGTCCGAAGGCAGAACCCAGAGCGCCCACGTAGACGATGTCCGGATTACGAGGGTGGATGAGCACGCGCGTAATATGGCGCACATTGCCCAGCCCCAGATACTGCCACGTTCTGCCCCCGTCGGTGCTCTTGTATACCCCGTTGCCATAGGAGACCGAATTGCGCGGGTTTCCCTCGCCCGTTCCGACGTAAATCAGATCCGGATTACGCGGATCAATGGCTATGTCTCCAATGGAGAGTACGGGCTGGCGATCGAAGAGCGGGGTCCAGGAATGTCCTCCATTGGTGGTTTTCCACAATCCCCCCGAAGCCGTGGCCACATAGACAAGGTTGGGGTTTCCCGGCACCCCCTCGATGTCCGTGGTCCGTCCACCCATAATGGCCGGACCGATGTTGCGCCACTCCAGGTTCTCAAACCAGGCCGGATCCACATTTGGGGCCGGCGCCGCGGGAGCCGGGCTCGGACGACGCTGGGCCTCCAGGTCCAGACCGGTACCGAGCAGCGCGCAGAGCAACAGAGCGTATCGCCATCGCATAGTCCACCCTCCTTCTCGGTTTGTGTATGGAAATTTTCTGGAATCGTGTCCGGAGGAGCAATGCGAACAGGCGCGATTTTACAGGTCTGTAACGAGGAGGGAGGCTAATTTAATTTCGATTTGCTTTACAAGCCAGGGGACTTACGCTTATGAGCTGGCTTCTCCTTGTCAGCCTGCTTGTGCAGGATCCCACGAATCCATCCGATACGCTGCCGCTCCGGGTGGATCTGGAGGCGATCACCGTAACGGCAACACGCGCCCGAGAGGCACTGCTCAACGTGCCGGCGGCCGTTCGGGTCATCGAGCTCAGTTCTGGAACGGCGCTCCGGGGCTACGGGCTGGAAGAGGTCCTCGCCGGGACACCGGGTCTCTGGGTGGGATCTCGTTCCGGCAACCACGACATCCGGCTGGTCATCCGGGGTTTCGGCGCCCGGGGGGCGGGGGAGCGATCCAATGCGGGCACCAGCCGCGGGGTGCGCATCCTGCTTAACGGTTTTCCCGAAACCGAGCCCGACGGCCGAACGGCCTTCGATTTCATTGACCTGGTCGGGGCAGAGGCCGTGGAGGTCATTCGCTCCAACACCTCCGCCCTGTGGGGAAACGCCTCCGGAGGCCTTATAGCTGTCGATATCGTGCCCCCCATGGGGACAAACCGCCTTGTGGCCCAGGTGCAGACCGGGTCCTACGGGTTCCGACGGCTGGCCGGATACGGTGGCCTGGCAATGGGATCGGCTCAGTACTATCTGCAGGCGGGCCTGATCGACTGGCCCGGATGGCGGGAGCACTCCGCAAGCCACCGCTGGCTCCTGCATACGGGCGTGATCGGCTACATTGGAGCCGGATCTCGCCTCGGGGTGCACCTTTCCGGAACGCGCAACCGCTTTCGCATCCCGGGGCCGCTTTCCTGGGATGAGTTTCACTCCAATCCTCGTCAGGCCTTCCCCCTGTATGTGCAGCGCGGAGAGCGACGGGACAACCGGCTCTTTCGCATCGGCACCACGCTGGAGCACGAAACCGGCCCCCACCGCATCGAGGCTACGGCCTTCGCCACCACCAAGGTGCTTCAGCGATCGGAGCGCAACACCTTCCGCGACTTCAACCGCTATTACCTGGGGGGGAACTTTCTCTACCAATTCACCCATCGGATCGGGGCCGACCAGCAGAGCCGATGGCAACTCGGGGGAGATGCCGCCTACCAGGACGGGACCATCCTCTTCTACAATCTGGTCAATGGCAACCGGGGAACCCAGCTGCGCACGAACAAGCGCGAAGGAGCAGGCAATTTCGGCCTCTTCGCCCAGCAGGAACTGGACCTCAGCCGTGAGGTGCGAGTGAGCTGGGGCCTGCGATACGACTGGATCCCGTATTACGGCGAGGATTTCCGGACCGGCCAGCGGGATCGACGCATCTTCCGGCAGCTCACCCCCCGTCTGGGCCTGCTATGGCGCTATGATCGCCTGGGAAGCCTGTATGCGAACGTGGGAGGCGGGCTGGAGGTACCGGCCGGGAACGAGACCGACCCCCCGCCGGATCTGGCCAGCCAGTTCCTGCTCAACCCCAATCTGCGCCCCATGCGCTCGACAAGCTACGAACTGGGCACACGACAGGGATACGTGGGCTCGGGCTGGATCCGGTGGGCCAGCTATGAAGTGGCTCTCTACTGGATTCAGGTACGCGATGAGCTCGTACCGTTCAGCAACGGGGCCTTCTTTACGGGCACCGCCGCCTCGCGTCGGCTGGGCCTGGAACTGCAGGGGAGCCTGGAGACCCGGCCTGGATTGCATCTGGAAGGGAGCCTCACCATCGGCCATTACCGATATACGCGCTACGAGCTCGACCCGCGCTACCAACCATACACCAACTTGCCGCCCGGCGATTACGCGGGCAATGGCATTGCGGGGGTTCCGGAGCGCTACTTCTACGTGGCCTCCCGGTATCGGCCCTCCACCCCGCTTCCCTTGAGCATAAGCCTCAGCGCGCGCGGATTTGCCTCCTATTGGGCCGATGACGGAAACCGCTGGCGCGTACCTGGCGCCACCCTCTGGGATGCCCGAGTGCAGTTCGGCCCTGTGAGCCTGGGCCATCCCTGGACGGCTCTGGAAGGGTTCCTAATGGTGACCAATCTGTTTGATACCCGATATGCGGCCAGCGTCTTCGTCAACCCGGATATCGTAAACGGCCAACCGGTTTACCTGGAGCCCGGCCTGCCCAGACAGCTGACCGTGGGCCTGAGCGTGCGCATCGGCCCATAAAATTTCTGTGATCTCTGGACAGACTCCGGAGCATTGATTTATATTTGGCCTTGCGCCGTGCCTCACCACCACGGCGGAGGAGGATCACAATTAACCCAAAACCACAAGGAGGCGTCACGATGAAGCGGTTCTTCGGCGTCCTCATGCTCGCTGGCGCGCTGTTCGTGATCGGCTGTGGCGGTCAGCAACAGCAGCAGCAGGAGCAGGCCCCCGCTCAGGAGCAGGTAGAGCCCACCCCGGCTCCGGCTCCTGTGGACACGGCGGCTCATGACACCACCAGCCAGCCGATGCAGTAAGGACGGGTTTGCCCTACGACGGGCCCGGCCCCAAAAGGCCGGGCCCTTCTGTTTTGGGCCGGTTTCACCTTTCCTGATCGAACTGTGTACTTTTCCTTCCCACCGAGAGGAGTTCCGACTATGCGCCGGCTGTATCGCATTCTGATGCTTCTGCTACTCTGGACCCCCGGAGCGTGGGCTCAGGAAAGGAGCTGGAGTCCGGAATTTTCCCTGCGTTTCCGCACGATCCCGGATGTGGCCCTCTCCTCTGATGGTCGATGGGTGGCCTACGTGGTGCGGGAAGCCCTCACAGAGGGAGAAAAATCCGAGTACCTGAGCCACATCTGGGTGGCTTCTGTGGAGGAGGGATGGCATCTCCAGTACACCCGAGGGGATAAATCCTGCTTCGCCCCGGCCTTCTCCCCCGATGGCCAGTGGCTGGCCTTTCTGTCGACGCGTTCGGGTAAACAGCAGATCTGGATGCTCCGGGTGCGCGGTGGAGAGGCCGAAATGCTCACCGACATGGAAACCGGGGTCACCGCTTTCCGCTGGAGTCCGGACGGCAAGCGCATCGCCTTTCTGGCCACAGACCCTGAGACGGCCGAGGAACGCCAGCGCAAACGGGAAAAACGCGATGCCTATGTGCTCGATACGGACTTCCGCTACCAGCATCTGTATGTGCTTTCCCTGGAGCCCGACAGCCGGGGTAAACGGCCCGTAAAACGACTCACCCGCGGCGCCTTTCATGTGGTCAGTTTTGACTGGACCCCTGATGGAAGCCGAATTGTATTTGCCCACCAGCCCGACCCGCGCGTGAATACGGGCTTTCTGGAAGTCGACCTATCCTGGGTTCCCGCCGATAGCGGGGCCACAAGGCCCCTGGTGCATCGGCCGGGGGTGGACACCAACCCGCGGGTATCCCCCGATGGTCGATGGGTGGCCTTTACTTCCCACGGCGGTCGTCCGGAGCGAATCGGGCTTGCCGACGTTTGGATCGTGCCCCTCGAGGGCGGATCCCCTCGCAAGCTGGCCGATACCCCGGACCGCAACGCCAGTCTTGTGGGCTGGTCCGCAGATAGCCGATATGTGTTCGTGGAGGAAAACGTGCGCGTAGACCGGCATCTGCTGCGTCTTCCCCTGGACGGGGGGGCGCCGGAGTTCATCACGCAGGGAGCCGGAGTCTACGCGCAAAGCGCACTGGATGGGCAGACGCGCCTGGTGGCCTTCACCTACGAGAACCCGGAAACCCCGGTGGAGGTGTACATCAGCTCCCTGGAGAATTTCCGGATGCGCCCCCTTTCGCGCATCAACGCCGATATCTCCCTTCCCCCCATGGGCCGCACCGAACTCATCCAGTGGCGCTCCCGGGACGGGCTGCAGATCGAGGGCCTGCTCATCTATCCGGTAGGTTACCAACCCGGACGACGCTATCCCCTTATCCTGAACGTACACGGCGGGCCAGCCGGGGTATTCAGCCGCTCCTTCACAGGCCGGGCCGGTATCTACATGCTACAGTACTTTGCCAGCCACGGATATGCCCTCCTGCTACCCAATCCCCGGGGATCGACGGGATACGGCAAGGACTTCCGCTATGCGAACGTGCGGGATTGGGGATTTGGCGACTTTGAAGACCTCATGAGCGGGGTCGATGAGGTGATCCGCCGAGGTATCGCCCACCCCGATAGCCTGGCCATCATGGGATGGAGCTACGGCGGATACATGACCGCCTTTGCCGTCACGCGCACCCAGCGCTTCAAGGCCGCCAGCATGGGCGCCGGCCTGTCGAACCTGATCAGCATGGTGACCACGACGGATATCCCTGATTATCTGGTGGCGCACATGGGGGCTGAATTCTGGGAGGATTATCGAACCTACGAGCGGCACTCGGCCATCTACCAGATCCGCAACGTGCGCACCCCCACGCAGGTCATCCATGGGGAAAACGACCGTCGGGTGCCCTTCACGCAGGGCGTGGAGATGTACGTGGCCCTCCGGCGCCGCGGGGTGCCCACGGAGATGGTCGTGCTGCCCCGAACCCCGCACGGCCCCACGGAACCCAAACTGCTGGCCCAGGTATCGGAGTACATCCTCCGCTGGTTTGAACGCCACCTCCGAGGCCGCACCTTACCGCCCGCGAGCGAGGGGCAGTAGACGCAGGTCCTGAAAGTCGAAGCTGAAATCCGTGGCCGGAGATACGGGGCGCAACCGCACCTCGGCGATCGAACCATCCGGGTTGAGCCAGAAGGTCACAAACGCATCGGCCCGGAGCTCCCGATCCCTCCATCGGGCCACGAAGGTATCGTATTGCCAGTGCTCGAGCTCTCCCTGCAGACTCAGGGTAGGCAGAAAGCGGATCTCTAGGCGCCCGTCTCGGTAGGCGATCTCCACCTCCCCGTACCAGGCATCCCGATACCGGCCTGCGTAGCGTTCCAGGGGAAGCGAGGGCCCCCGGGTGCTGTCGCGAGCGGCCCGGATCCGGGATTCCGCTTCGGCCAGCTGCGCCTGACTGCGCTCCTCCAGGCGCCGGTAAGCCTCGATCCAGTCGTAGGCTGGACGTACGCCCAGGTAGTAGTCCAAAATCCACCAGGTCAGCGCATTGAAGGCCGCGCTCGACTCCTGATTGGTCAGCACGGCTACTCCAAGCTTGCGCTCGGGCAAAAGCGCCAGGCGCGATAAGTACCCGGGCAATCCTCCGGTATGCGTCAGCAGCTTATAACCCCGGTAGTCGCGCACCTGCAGACCCATGCCGTATCCCAGAAACCGGGGCCGTAAGGGCTCAAGCTCCGGATCTATGCGATCCGGGATCGGAATCGGGGTTTGAATCGACCAGAACTCCTCCACCCATCGGGCCTGGAAGAGCCGGGACCCATCGGCCAGGCGACCGGAATCCAGAAGCGCGATCATCCAGCGGGCTATATCCTCGGCGCTGGCGTTGATTCCGCCAGCCGGATTGGCCACATCGCTTGTAAAAGGACGCACGGGCTGCAGTCGGCCCCCTACGAGGGCATGAGGCCTGGCCACGTTGCCCGGCTCGGCGGCGGCAGAAAGCCGGACGTGGGCATTGCGCATGCCCAGAGGACGCACAATGCGTTGCTCGACGAACTCCTCCCAGCTCTGCCCCGTAACGGCCTCGATGAGCGCACCGGCCACGATGTAGAGCACATTGTTGTAGGCGTACCGATATCGCAGGGGATGGGCCATGGGCAGATGGCGGATCCGGCGCACGATCTCGGCGCGGTCGTATCCCGTCGGCGGCCACCAGAGCAGATCCCCCGCGCCCAGCCCCAGACCGGATCGGTGCACCAGCAGATCCCGCACCGTAAGCGCTCGCGTCGCATAGGGATCGCTGAGCTGAAAAGCGGGAAGATAGTCGACCACGGGGCGATCCCAGTCCAGTTTTCCCTCTTCGACGAGCATCTGCAGCGCGACGGCGGTAAAGGCCTTCGTGTTGGAGGCGATACCGAACCGGGTCTGCCCATCTACGGGCTCGGGAAACCCGAGTGTGCGCACCCCATACCCCCGGGCCAAGAGCACCTGGCCGTCTTTGACTATGGCCAGGGCCAGTCCGGGCACCGCAAAGGTGCGCATCAACCGTTCTACGTAGGCATCCAGGCCGGGCGGTAAATCCGGGCCCTGCCGACGCTGAGCCCCAAGAGGCTCACAAACCAGCCAGGAACACAGCAACAACACCACAAGCCGGGCGCGCATCGCCTGCCTCCTCCATGCATACGGCCATAAGATGCGCCTCCCGGCCCCGGAAGGCAAGAACGGAAACGGATCGGGGATGTCCGGCGTGAAATATAGCAAAAACAGGATGACGATGTCCGAAAATCGCCGAACCCGCCACCGGAGTCGTCGACATCGCCTGCTCGCCCTCCTGCATCTGGCCCGACGCGAGCTGGGCATGGATGAGGCGACCTATCGGAGCTGGCTCCAGCAGCAGACCGGCCACCCATCGGCCGCCCTGTGCACGGAAGAGGAGCTGGAAGCAGCCCTGCAGGTCCTCAGAAAGAGGGGCGGGGGCAGGGCGTCGGATCTATCCCCCCAGGCCCGGCTCATCCGCGCCCTCTGGGCCGAGCTATACCGGATGGGAGGGGTGCGCAACCCCTCGCTTGGCGCCTTGCGTCGTTTCGTGCGGCGCATGACGGGCCTTGCCGATGAGCGCGCGCTCTCGACCCACCAGGCCAGCCGGGTCATTGAGGCGCTCAAAGCCTGGAGAAATCGCCTGCGGAAAAAGCAAAACCCCGAACCCGATTCCCAATCTTGATCCTATGCGTACCCCCGTCGGGCTTGTTGTTCTGTTTGCGCTTTCGGCCTGTTCGCTCTACAAGGAGCAGTCCCCGGAAAAGCCTGATCCGCAGGTACATGACGTGCTCTACGCTGAAAACCTGTTCATAGCGGTGGGCGAAAGGGGGCTACTGCTCACCTCGGCCGATGGGCTCACCTGGACCCGTCGTGCAAGCCCTACGCAGAGCACCCTGCACGGAATCGCCTACGGAGAAGGTCGTTTCGTGGCGGTGGGCGAAGGGGGAAGTATCCTCACTTCCGAAGACGGGATCTCCTGGAAGCGGGTCTCCTCCCCGGATATCCCCGCCGAACCGCTCTACGGGGTGGCCTACGGGAACGGCCGCTTTCTGGCCGTTGGACGCATGCTCCTGCTTTCCATGGATCGAGGAGAGAGCTGGCGCCCCTTAGGCTGGGGCACGCAGGAGCGAGTTCGGTTCTGCGGCACCTTCCTGGCCGTTGGCACCACCACGGTCGGGCCGCTTGCCTATGGGACGATCTTCGCCTCCGCCGACGGCCTCCATTGGGAGATACGGTACCGTTACCTGCTTGCGGGCCTGCGGGATATCGCCTGCGGTCCTGTACCCGTGGCCGTAGGCATGGCCCCGAATGGCCAGGCCATTTTTGTGGCCTCAGACCCGGAGGGCTATTCCTGGCAGGGACAGCCCAGCCCACTCGGGCGTGCGCTCGAACGCGTAGGCTACGCAGAGGGCCGTTTTCTGGCCGTTGGCCGGCAGGGCAGCGTGCTCACCTCCGGTGACGGACTGACCTGGGAGGGCCAGTCTCTGGGAGAGCAATGGGACCTGAGCGCGCTCGCCTATGGGGCAGGACGCTGGGTGGCCTTTGCCCATAGCGGGCGCGGGGAAACACGTCTGTTCTTCTCCCTCGATGGGGGCCGGAGCTGGCAGAGCCGGGCACTTGCTATTGGGGCGCCCTGAGTCATGTCCTCTCAGAAGCCCTTCCCTGAGCGGCCACGGCCTCGGCGGCACGCCGGATCTCCTCCGGATCGCCCAAATAGCGCCGCTCCAGCGGTCTCAAATCCCGATCATCGAGCTGGTAGAGCAAAGGAAAGCCGGTGGGGATGTTGAGCTCTACAACGGCCTCTTCGGAGAGCGCATCCAGGTACTTGACCAGCGCGCGCAGGCTGTTGCCGTGCGCGGCGATGAGCACCCGCGCCCCGCTCCGCAAGGCGGGCACGATGCGCTCATGCCAGTAGGGCAACACGCGCAAGAGCGTCTCTTCCAGGGATTCGGCCGAGGGCAAGACGCGGGGATCGAGAGCGGCATACCGGGGATCGAATCGCGGATGTCGGGGATCGTCCGGGCTCAACTCCGGGGGTCGCACCCGGTAGCTCCGGCGCCAGAGTTTGACCTGCTCCTCTCCGTAGCGGGCCGCGGTTTCGGCCTTATCCAGCCCCTGCAGAGCGCCGTAGTGCCGCTCGTTTAGACGCCAGGAACGATACACGGGCACCCACATGCGGTCCAGCTCATCGAGCACGATCCAGAGCGTGCGGATGGCGCGTTTGAGCACCGAGGTGAAGGCCAGATCCACCTCCAGAGCCGCCTCGCGCAGCAGTTCTGCGGCCCGGCGCGCCTCGCGCACCCCCTGTTCGGAGAGATCCACATCGACCCAGCCTGTAAAGCGGTTCTCCAGGTTCCACTGGCTCTGCCCGTGCCGAAGTAGGATAAGCGTCCGCGGCATGATCCGACCGTACCCCCGTGTTCCCGGGCGAAGATAACCCCCGATCTTGTATCCGGGCCAACTCTGCTTTGCAACTCACAACCGACGCAGATCCAGGAAGGCGGAACAGCTTCAGGATGCCCTGCCGGATCCCGCAGACATCAGGCCGGAAGCCGGGAGAAAAGCAGGACCTGCCGGAAGGGATAGGCGCCCCGATGGAGCGCGCAGAGATCCGGGTGGGAGTTTAGGCGGACCCTCAGGGAAAAGGCTGCAGTCGGGAAGCAAAAAACCGCCCCACCGGGAGCGGTTTTCCGTGCACCGCCGGGGACTCGAACCCCGAACCCGCTGATTAAGAGTCAGCTGCTCTACCACTTGAGCTAGCGGTGCGGAGCAAAGTTAGCCCACCGCACCCTGCCGGGTCAAGGGACATCGTCGGGGCGGCGCCGCTGGCGCAGGGCTTCATAGAGCAGGAGGGCGGCGCTGACGGATACATTCAGGCTGTCTGCGATCCCGCGCATGGGGATGCGCACCACCTGATCGGCCGCCCGAAGCCAGAACTCCGAAAGCCCCACATCCTCGGCCCCCAGCACAAAAGCCACCGGTCCGCGCAGGTCTACATCCCAGTACAGCGAGGTCCCTTCCGGATGGGCGGCCACCAGCCGGATCCCTTGAGATCGGATCCAGTGGAGCGCCTCCTCTTCTTGAAGCGGCACAACGGGCACCGTAAAGACCGCCCCCGTGCTGTTGCGAATCACCTGCGGACTGTACACATCCACCCCGCCTGTAGCCAGAACCAGCTCCACGCCGACCGCATCGGCCGTGCGCAGGATCGCCCCCACGTTGCCCGGCTTTTCCAGCCCGGCCAGCACAAGCAGGATCGCCTGTTCGGAGAGGGAAACAGCCCTCAGATCCCGGTGCGGCGCAGGGAAGACAGCCGCCACGGGCGCCGGATGCTCCCGGCTCGAGATCCGCTCCAGGGCCCGCTCCGAAAGCCGAAGAACGGGATGGCGAGCCCCCAGAGGCCCCAGAAGAGTAGCCAGGATTGCTTCGTCCTCCTCCGGACCCAGCAGCAGGACTTCGGGCCTGAGCCCGGCTTCCAGGGCCCGCATCACCTCGCGGAGGCCCTCTACCAGAATCCGGCCCTGACGTTCGCGCTCGGCGCGTTTCTTCAGCGCGGCATATTGCTTGACGCGCGCGTTATGCGGACCCAGCAACACGACCATAGGACAGCTTGACAGATCTGTACGCCGTTTTTCTGAGCCTCGGGTGTATATTTTCGTCCGAATCAGGGAATGCGTCCATGGGATCGGCTCCAGAAAGTACAGGCAAGGTGATCGCCGCACACGGTTCCTGGTATGAGGTGGACCTTCAGGACGGCAAGCGCCTGCGGGCGCGCATTCGGGGTCGTTTCCGGATCGAGTTCCGGGGGGAGACCAACCCCCTTGCCGTGGGCGATGAGGTGCGGGTTCGCATCGAGCCCGATGGAACAGGATGGATCACCGAACGCCTGCCCCGGCGCAATCAGCTCGTGCGCCGTGCCGCGGGGGAACGTGCGATCGCCCATGTGCTGGTGGCCAACATCGACCTGGCCGTCTGCGTGCAGTCCGTACGTCAACCGCGCTTCAACCCGGGCTTTGTGGACCGGTTTTTTGTGGCCGCCGAATCGTACGCCATTCCGGCCGCGCTGTGTGTGAACAAAATCGATCTAGCCCGCCGGGCGGATCAATCCTGGCTGGATCGGATCTGCCGGGTCTATGAGGAACTCGGCTATCCTGTCGTCTACACCAGCGCGCGCACGGGCCAGGGACTGGAGGCGCTTCGGGGGCTGCTTTGCGACCGCGTCTCCGTTTTCTCCGGGCCCTCCGGGGTGGGGAAGTCCTCCCTGCTCAACGCCCTGCAACCCGGCCTGAACCTGCGCGTGGGGGAAATCAGTCAGGCCACGGAAAAGGGCCGGCACACGACCACCTTTGCGGCGCTCTACCGGCTTGATTTTGGGGGCTATGTGGTCGATACCCCCGGCCTGCGGGAGTTCGGGCTTTGGGACATCGCTCCCGAAGAGCTGGGGCACTATTTCCCCGAGATACGCCAATTTCTTGGCTCCTGTCGATTCCATAACTGCACGCACACCCACGAGCCGGACTGTGCGGTCAAGGAGGCCGTGGCGGCCGGAAAGATCGCCCCGTGGCGCTACGAGAGCTATCTGGCCATGCTGGCCACACTGGAGGAGGCCGAAGAACGCTAACAGGGGCCTCAGGCCGGCGGGGTGGGGCCGGATTCCGACGCCCCGGATTGCGCGGGTGGAGCGGGGGGAGCGCCCAACGATTCCCGCATGCGCGTATCGGCCTGCAGGTTGCGCAGGGCGAAATAATCGAGCACCCCCAGATTGCCGTTACGCAGGGCCTCGGCTATGGCGCGGGGGATCTCCGCTTCGGCCTCGACGACCTTAGCCCGCATCTCCTCTACCCGAGCGCGCATCTCCTGCTCCAACGCCACAGCCGCCGCCCGGCGCTCCTCGGCCTTGGCGCGGGCCACCTTGAGATCGGCTTCCGCCTGATCGGCCTGTAGCTTGGCCCCGATATTCTCCCCTACGTCCACATCGGCGATGTCTATGGAGAGGATCTCGTAGGCCGTGCCCGCGTCCAACCCTTTGGCCAGCACGACGCGGGAGATCTCATCCGGATTCTCCAGCACCCGCTTGTGCGTCTCGGCCGAACCGATCGTGGTCACGATCCCCTCGCCCACCCGGGCGATGATGGTCTCCTCCCCCGCCCCGCCGACCAGGCGCTCGATGTTGGCCCGAACCGTCACGCGCGCAATGGCGCGGACCTGTATACCGTCCTTGGCCACAGCGGCCACGGGCGGGGTCTCGATCACTTTGGGGTTGACGGAGATCTGCACGGCCTCGAAGACATCCCGCCCCGCCAGATCAATAGCCGCCGCGCGCTCGAACGTCAGCGGAATGCCCGCCTTGTCGGCCGAGATGAGCGCGTTGACCACGCGTTGCACGTTCCCCCCGGCCAGATAGTGCGCCTCCAGACGCGCCAGGTCGATGGGAATACCCGCCTTGGTGGCCGTGATGAGCGCTTTGATGATCACATCCGGCGGCACTTTGCGCAGGCGCATGCCGACCAGATCCTTGAGGATGTTGATGCGGACACCAGAAAAATAAGCCGTAATCCAGAGCCCGATGGGCACGAAGTAGAAAAACAGGATGAGACCGAAAATAATGGCCAGGATCACAAACAGGGAACTAAACGTGAGCACCTCCATTGCGCACCTCCTGTGCTTGTCTTAATCCGCCAGGCGCACGATCAGTCTGCCGGCTTCGGCCCGGATAACCCGCACCCGCGCGTTTCGGGCGATGAACTCCCCTTCTGTGATGACATCCCAGCGTCGGCCGTCGATTTCCACCACCCCGGAGGGCCGAAGCGGGGTAAGCGCCCTGCCCTCCCGACCCACCCAGCGCTGCAGATCCTCTTCACCGCGGATGCGAAAGCCCTCTTGGCTGCGCAGCTCAACCCGGTTGATGAACCGATCCCAGGCGCCGGATCGGTACAGCTTCCAGAACATCAGGCTTGTAAGCCCGACCGCCACCAGAAGCAGGAGCGTACCTACGGTCCATCCCTCGGTGGAATAGGCGTATACCACGCCTCCGGCAAGCGCCAGCAGGCCCAGCACACCGGCCACATTAAAGCCGGGCAGCAACAGAATCTCGACGAGCAACAGCAGCATGCCGAGCAGGATGAGCACAACAGCCAGGGCCACGTCCATAGCTATGTCAGCATCCGAACCACAAGCTGCGCCCCGCGCACATCGATGACCTCCACCTCCGCACCCGCTGGAATATATTCGCCCTCTGAGAGGGCATCCAGGCGCCTGCCCCCGATTTCAACCGATCCGCCGGGCCGAAGCGGGGTCAGGGCGCGTCCGCGCTGGCCAATCCAGTTGCTCTGATCCGCTCCGGCCGTATATCCCGCTCCGGCCGATTCGGTCTCCTCAAGCACCAGGCGCCGGAACAGAGGTGCGCGCGGCATGTAGCGTCCTACAGAGAAAATGAGCACCAGAAAAAGCACGAGCGTGATGGCCAGCGTCATCGTGGCCCGGGCCAGTTCGCCTGCGCCGGGGAAATCGAGCCCCACATTACCCACGAGCGCAGCCAGCAGGCTTACGAGCATAAGCCCGATTCCCAGCACACCGGCCACCCCGAAGCCGGGCAGCAGCAAGAGCTCCACTAGCAACAGCAGCAGGCCCACGACAAAGAGCACGACCTCCCAGGCCTCCACCAGCCCCAACAGGTAATGGGGGGCAAAAAAGAGCGCCGCTCCGATGAGAGCCATCAGGCCCGGGAACCCCACCCCGGGGGTCTGGAGCTCAAAATACAGGCCGCCGAGCATCATGAGCAGAAGCAGGCTCGTCACAACGGGATGGCTCAGAAAACGCAGTACGCGTTCCGCCCACGAGGCCCGATGATCGACCAGTTCGGCCCCGGCCATGCCCACGGCGGCGAGCGCTTCCTCCGGGGTGTTGGCTATGGCCCGGGCCACACCCAGGCGCAGGGCCTCTTCGGCGCTCAGCGTGAGCACGGTGGTGGAATCATCCAGCCCCGGCACCACCACCCGCTCATCGACCATAGCCTCCGCAATGCGCGGATCCCGCCCCCGGGCTTCGGCCGTGGCGCGCATGAGCGCGCGCATGTAGCTCTGGTATTTGTCCGGAGCCCGCTCTCCGGAACCCCCTTCCACCACGGTGGCCGCCCCCATAGAGGAGCCGGGAGCCATCACGATATCCGTACAGGCGTAGCAGATGAGCGCGCCGGCGCTGGCCGCATTTGGATTCACATAGGCAATCGTGCGAAGCGGGGTCTCCAGGAGCACCTTGCGGATGTAATCGGCCGCATCCAACAAGCCGCCGAAGGTATCGACCTCAAGCAAAACGGCGTCAAAACCCTCCTGCTCCGCCCGCCGAATGGCCCGCTCCACGTATCGGGCCAGCCCGTTCTCCACCAGCCCGTCCAGGTGCACCCCCAGGACGCGGGCCCGATCCACACCGTCGGGCCCGGAACCAGGTAGCTGCAGGGCAAGCAACAGACCGAAAACCGCCAACATGATGCCGATACTCTATCGCCTCGTCTGCTGTGTACGGACCTGGGATACGGAAAGATACAGCCTGCCCGGCTTTCATACCTCCCCGAGCGCCATCTGATAGAGGAACTCGTATCCGAAGCGCACCCGATGCAGGTGGGAACGCATCCACCGACGAAATGCCGCCGGTCCCCAGAAGTGCACATGCCCGGCGGGCGCGGCTATGCCCATCCAGAGGCCAAGCCGATTGAGGGCCTCGAAGATGGGCTCCAGGGGTACGGTCACCAGCACCCAGCGGGCGCTTACCCGCTGCAGTTCGGCCAGCGCCGCATCCGGCCGTTGCAGGTGCTCGAGCACCTCGGTGGCCAGCACGAGCTCAAAACTTCCGTCCGCAAACGGTAGCTGGTAAGCCGTACCCTCCAGCAACAGCACGCGCTCGGCGGGACAGATCCGGCTGGCATACTTTAGCGCCTCCGGACGCACATCACAGCCCACGAACTGACAGCCCGGTAGGCGATCGCTCAGATGCGCGAGCACATACCCCTCTCCACAGCCCACCTCGAGCACCGTGCGCGCCTTCGTGCAGGCGATCCAGTCCGCGATACGGTCATGAAACCGCCTCAGGTGCCACCGATACAGCCGGCTGGGATGCGTATATCGAGTCAGATTGCTCGACATCTCTACCGTGCGATCCGGTACAGGTCATGCGCCAGATAGAAGAAAACCCGCCCCGTGGCGCTGGGCACGGCGGCCAGCCCCCGGACGGGCACTTCCTCTCCGATGAGATCGGCAAAAAGCCGATCAGCCCGCTCGATGAGTTCAGGCGCCTGGGTCTGCACGTTATAGCGAATAAAGCCGGAGCGCTCATAGAAATTGCCGATATAGTAGAAATCGTCCTCCACAAACACCCCGTTGTGCGCTGTAGCCGGGGGAGCGATGAGCATGCCGTCGGAGTTAAGCACGGCGATTCGGTGCCCCGCATCCGGGGCCAGGGTGGTATCCGTGCGACTGCCCAGGAGCTGGATGAGCGAGCCCGTGTTGCCGTTGTAGATGATCGGCCCCCGGCGGGGATGAAGAAAAAGGGCGAATAGGGGGCGAGTACCCCGGAAGGGGCTCTGGAGGGATTCGTTCTGCAACAGGTAATAGAGTCGTAGCCCGCCTTCAAAGGTGCCGCGGTACAGGGAGTAGCGATATCCGCCCACGATCCGGTCCGCCACCAGAGCCCACAGCTGCCCCTGCGAGGCGGCGATCTGGGCGATCTGCCGATCCGGTTCCTCAAAGAACCGCCGGGCCTGAAGCTTGCCTCCGGAGAAGCGCAACACGGATTTCGGATCGGCGGCGTTTACGGCATACAAGACCTCGCCATCGACAGCATCCAGGCCCAGAAGGCTGTCTGTGACGACCTGCGGCGATCCCGCTCGGCGCCCTGTTTCCGGATCGATCGGGATGCGCAAAATGCGTCCGTTCCAGATATCGGCCGTGTACAGATGGCCGTTTTCAAAGCGGAGCCCGTAGTAGAGCCCATCCCCGATAACGAGGTCCAGATACGGGTTTTGCGGGGCTTGCTGACAGCCCGGCGCGCTGAGCAGCAACATGCTGAAGCCCACCAGGAACAAGCAGGTACGCAACCGCATAGGCGCCTTGCTATTTGGCCTGTGAAGTCGTCGAAGTCATCCTTGTCGACCAGCGCTCCCGGCTTTTCTGCCGGGCCAGCTCCCGCAGATCGGCCACCGTATCGAGCTCATCGACGATCTCAAATCCGATCAAGGTCTCCAGCGCATCTTCCAGCGTCACAATGCCCTCCAGACCTCCGAACTCGTCGACCACCAGAAACAGGTGCTCGCCTCGTTTCAGGAACGCCTCCAGCGCCTGGGCCACGGTGGCCGATTCATAGACAGCTGAAACGGGACGCAGAAAGGAACGCACCGGGCGGTCGAGCTCATCCCGCGCCGCGGCCAGCTGCAGGTCGTTGCGCAACACGATCCCGAGCACACGATCCAGCTGGCCCTCGTAGACCGGGATCCGGGCATAGGGCAGCACGGCGTAATGGGCAAAGACCTCCCGCACGGTCCAGTTGGCGGGCAGGGCGAAGACGACCGTACGCGGGGTCATGATATCTTCGACGCGAATGAACCGCAGACTGAGCAAGTTGGCGATGATACGCTGCTCGCTTTCCTGCAGCACGCCCTCCCGCTTACCGATCTCGGCCAGCACATGCAACTCCTCGCGCGTCACGGTGTTCGCCTCCCACTCTCGACGCGGCATAAGCCGACGGATCAAGCCATGCGTGAACCAGACCACGGGATAGAGGAGCCGCTCCAGCGCCAAAAGCAGATAGGCCATCCCGGGAGCCAGACGCTTCCAGTACAGCACCCCGATCGTCTTGGGCCAGATCTCCGTAAACAAGAGCACCAGCAATGTAAAAAGGGCGGAGAACAGACTCACCGCCTCATCGCCCCACAGGCGCTGGGCCTGAGCTCCGGCACCGGCTGATCCGAACGTGTGGGCCATCGTATTGAGCGTGAGCACGGAGCTTAGGTATCGGTCCGGGTTGCGTTTGATGCGCTCCAGGATCCGGCCCGCTCGCCTGCCCGTGGAGAGCAGAAGCTGTACGTAGCTGTGCGACAGGGATAGGAGCACGGATTCCAGCAGGGAGCAGAGGAAAGAGACCCCCAGCGCAAGCCCGACGTATAGCAGAAGCAGGCCCATTGCTCAGAGCGGCTGCCGTAAGGCCAGACGGATGAGCTCCTCGAGGCTCTCAACCCCATCTGAGGCAGATCGCAGTGCGGCGCTGACGGCCCGCTCGGCCTCCCTGCGGCCCTGTCCGAGGGCCATAAGCGCCCGCACGGCCTCCTGAACCAGGGGCTCCCGAGCCGGCGGCGATCCAGGCCAAGACCCTGTCTCGAGCCTATCGCGCAGCTCCACAACGAGCCGTTCCGCGGTTTTACGCCCGATTCCCGGCACGCGCCGCAGGGCCTCCACATCGGAAGAGGCGATGCGCGCACACAACTCGGCCGGAGAAAGACTGCTCAGCAGCGCAAGCGCCGATCGAGGTCCGACCCCCGAAACAGAAAGCAACATGCTAAAGAGTTCCCGTTCCGCAGAGGTAAGAAACCCGTACAGCTGCACGGTTTCCGGACGCAGATATAGATACGTATGCAGGGTAAGCTCAGATCCGACCCCGGGCAGGGCCGCACAAGTGCCCATCGGCGCCCACAGCTCATAGCCCACCCCCCCCACATCGAGCACAAGTCGGGGCGGATCTTTCTCCAAAAGCACCCCTCGCAGACGCGCGATCATGCCTCCCGATCCACAATAGCCGCCATCAGCTCGGCCTCGCAGACCCGATCTCCGTCGACAAGCGCCTTCCCACTCATGGTACAGATGCGCCGGCGGAAGCTGATCAGCTCCAGCTCAAAGATCACCTGATCCCCCGGGCGAACGGGACGCCGAAAACGAGCCTTATCGATGCCGAGAAAATACATCCAGATCTTGCTCGGATCCTCCACATGCTGCACGGCAAGACATCCGCCCACCTGCGCCATCGCCTCGATCAAGAGCACACCGGGCATGATGGGGTTTGCGGGAAAGTGGCCCTGAAAAAAAGGCTCGTTGATGGTCACGTTCTTAAGTCCAACAACGCGCTTTTCATCCAGGGATAGAATCCGGTCCACAAGCAGAAACGGATAGCGGTGGGGCAAAATCTCCATAATGCGGTGGATATCCAGCACGTACGGACCTCCGTTGTCCATGTCCTGACGGGGGTAAAGTAGCGTCCCCCGCGATACAGGCGCAAAACTCACCGAGCGGATCGATAAGCCGCCTCGGCCCGTTCGAAGACTTCCCAGTAGGCCCGAAGGGCTTCGGCAAAACGATCCCAATCTCCCGCCTTGAGGGCCTCGCCACAGACGAATCCGGCTTCCCCGATGGCTTCCAGCTCCTCGGGCCGTTCGGAAAAGAGCCAGCGCAACATCCCCCGCCGAAGCCGGCAACCCAGCTCCCGCTCCAGCTCACGGTGCAACCGCAGGGCCAGCTCCTGCGTCCAAGGCCCAGCCAGACGCGCCAGAAGGGACCGATACCGATTCAGCACGGGGCCGTATTGCGAAGCCAGTTCCGGGGGGTGGACGCGCACCTGGCCTCCTTCGATTCCGATCTGAGCTCCGAGCCTGCGCAGTTCGGACCACAGAAGAAAGGCGGCCACCCAGTCCCGCATAATGGGGACACACCCGTTTTCGCGTTTTTACCCCGCCGAATGGACTTTGTTCTCGGCACGGCAGCACTAGCTAGCCGAAGAGCTCGCGCGCTATGCGATAGGTTTGTACATGCGCCTCCACGGTGAGCGCGATGGGCCGGGCGTATCCCCCTCCGAGCGTGAGCACAACGGGCACCTTCCTGCGACGGGCCCATCCGAGCACAAGCCGGTCACGGGCAGCCAGCCCGTCCATGGAGAGCGCCAGCCGCCCCAGCCGATCCGCCCGGAGCACATCGACCCCGGCCTGATAGAGCACCAGCTCCGGACGAAAACGTTCCACCTCTCGCAGCACCACGCGCAATACCTCCAGATAGTCCTCATCCCCCGCACCATCCGGAAGCCCCACATCGAGATCGGAGGGCACTTTGTGGAAAGGATAATTGCGCTGCGCATGTACGCTTACCAGAAACAGCCCTTTGCGACCCCGCAGGATCGCCGCCGTACCGTCGCCCTGGTGCACGTCCAGATCGAGCACAGCCAGACGACGCACCCATCCGGCCGCAAGCGCCAGGCTGGCTGCCACGGCCAGATCGTTAAACACGCAGAACCCGGCTCCCCCATCGGCAAAGGCGTGGTGTGTACCCCCGGCCAGATTTCCCGAAATCCCGTCCCGAAGGGCCATTTCGAGCGCCCGACATGTCCCTCCGACCGAGGCGCGAGAACGGATTACGAGCTCCGGACTCCATGGAAACCCGATGCGCCGCTGCGCGGGCTCCGGAAGCGTACCGAAACGCAGCGCCTGCAGGTAGTTCGGGGTATGCACCCGCTCCAGATCCTCCCAGGGAATCAGGGGGGCCAGTGTGAGCTCATCTTCCCGGATTATCCCCTCCGCAAGGAGGCGTTCCCGCACCAGCCGGTATTTCTCCGCCGGAAACCGATGCCCGGGAGGCAACGGGAGTCGGTAGGGATCGGAGTACCAGATGCGCATGGCGGCGTGTAATTTACGCTGTCTCCCGCGGGGAAAAACCACGATGCGCACGCTATCCGTTCTCCTGCTGCTGAGTCTGCTCCTGCCCGGCGCGGAAACAGCTCCCGTACGCACAGGGGCCGAGGTGCTCCACGCCCAGGGATGGCAATGGCTGCGGGGCCAACGTGTGGGGCTGATCACCAACCACACGGCCCTGCTGGGCGATACCCTCCATCTGGCCGACGCCCTCCTGCAGGCTCCGGGGGTGCGCCTGGTGGCTCTCTTCGGACCCGAACACGGAATCCGGGGCTCAGCTCCGGCCGGAGCGCCCGTCGACCATGAACGGGATCCGAAAACAGGCCTCCCGGTTTACTCCCTCTACGGGCAACACCGTCGACCCACCCGGGAGATGCTCCGGGATGTGGACCTGCTCCTCTACGACATCCAGGACGTAGGCGCGCGCTTCTACACCTACATCAGCACGATGGGACTGGCCATGCAGGCGGCCGCCGAGGCGGGCATCCCCTTCGTTGTGCTGGATCGCCCCAATCCGCTGGGCATGGTCCTCGATGGCCCCCTGCTGGATACAGCCCGGGTGCGCTCTTTTGTGGGCTTGTATCCGATCCCCATCGCCTACGGGCTCACCCCGGGAGAACTGGCCCGCATGATCCAGGGCGAACGATGGTTGCCCGGCCTGGAGCGTCTACAGCTGCACGTGGTGCCTGTCTCGGGCTGGCGTCGCCACCTTCCCTGGCCTCGCTGGGGCCGGATCTGGGTTCCTCCCTCGCCGAATATACCGGACTGGGAGACCGCGCTGCTGTATCCGGGCACCTGCCTTATCGAGGGCACCACCGTAAGTGAAGGACGGGGCACGCGCGCGCCTTTTCGCCTCATCGGCGCCCCATGGGTGGATGGGCGCGCGCTGGCCGATACGCTCAACGCGCTCGGCCTGACCGGGGTGCGTTTCCGGGACACCACGTTCATCCCCCGCGATCTGCCGGGCATGGCCCTGAATCCGAAATGGAAAGACCAGCGCTGCGCCGGGGTCTACATCGAACTCACCGAAGAGGCCCGAAACCGACCCGACAGGCTTCGTCCCGTGCTCATAGGCCTCCACCTGGTGCGCGCGCTCCAGGCGCAGTGGCGCCTGCGAGCCCCGCAAACCCCATTCTGGCGCCCAGAGGCCTTCGATCGCCTCTCGGGCGATCCCGGACTGCGGACGTTGCTCGAACAGGGGGGAGACATCGCAAAGGTCTACGGACGGGAAGCGCTGGAAGCCTTCTGGAGGCGGACGGCGCGATACCGGCTCTACCCGGATTGAGGACGAAAGCCCAGCGCCTGCGCCAGCACATGCACCAGCGCGGCACGGGTAACGGGCTTGCTCAAATAGCCCGCAAAACCGGCCTTCAGGACCCGATCCCGATCCGCCTCCATACTATAGGCCGTCTGGGCGATGAAAGGCACCCGGGCCAGGGCCGGCCAGCGTGTGCGCATTTCCTGATAAAGCAACGTCCCCTCCCACGGAGGAGGCAGATGCAGATCCATCAGCACCCCATCGGGCCACCTGCCCCCGGATGCGGCCCGCTCACAGAGCTGAAAAGCCCCCTGGCCATCGGGAGCCCATTCCAGCTGTGCCCATCCCCGCAGAAACTCCTCAATCAACCGGATGCTTGCGGGATCATCCTCGATAAGCCAGATCAGAGGGCGAGACTGCTGAAGGAAGATCATCTCCTGAGGATCTGCCTCCGCCCTTTCGGAAGCGGACCGCTCGAAAGCTTCCGAGGCGGCGGGCAGGCGGATTTCCACCGTGGTGCCCGTTCCCTTCTGGGAATGAATCGCAATCCTGCCCCCCATGAGCTCAAGCAGCCGCTTGCTGATCGCCAGCCCCAGTCCGCTGCCCTCAAAACGCCGCCCCCACCCGGTGGACTCCTGGGTGAAGGGCTCAAAGATGCGGGGTAGAAACTCTGGATCGATCCCGACGCCCGTATCCTGCACGCGGATCACCGCCTCTGTCCCCTCGGCAGAGGCCGTCAGCTGCACAAAACCGGCATCGGTGAACTTGACCGCATTGGAGAGCACATTGAGCAGCACCTGATAAAGCCGCCCCTCGTCGGCCAGCACGACGATGGCCTCGGGCACCTGCACAATCAGCTTGATCCCCTTCTGGTGGGCGCGGGCCCGGATGGTGCCGGCGGCCTGCTCCACTATGGGGGCCAGCTTATGGGGCCCGATTTCCAGCTCCAGTCGACCGGCTTCGATACGGCTCAGGTCCAGCACGTCGTTCAGAAGCCGGAGCAAACGATGGCCACTTCGTTCGATAACGTCGACAAACTCCACCAGATCCGGCCTGTCCAGAGAGGTGAGCTCCTCTCGAAGCAGCTCGGCAAATCCCAGGATCCCGTTCATCGGGGTCCGGATCTCATGGCTCATGCTGGCCAGAAAGGTGCTTTTGAGCCGATTCATCTCCTCGGCCTGCCGACGCGCCTCTTGCTCGACCTCCAGAGCCCGACGCTGCAGCGTAATGTCCTGGGCCGCTCCGTAGAGCCGAAGGAGCGATCCATCCCGCTCCAGCCGTCCGTAATGCCGGATCCAGCAGACCGAGCCATCCGGGGTCTGCAGACGCAGTTCGCATTGGTCCTGCTCGCCCTCAAACAGGCGTTGCAGATGCAACCCCCAGCGCTCCCGGTCCTCGGGTTCGATCCAGGGCTCCAGCCCGCCGGCCTGCGTGAGCCGATCGGGGTCCAGAGCGAGCGCACTGCCCAGCCTTCCTCCCACCCAGAGAAACCGCAGGGCTTTTCCCTCCCGGACGGCCTCATAGACAAAATCGGAGATGAGCTCGGAGATCACACGATGTCGTGCTTCGGAGCGGGCCAGCTCCTGCAGCGCCCGATCGCGCTCTTGCTGGATTTGCGCCCGATTGAGCGCTTCCTCTATGGCCACCGGGAGCCGGGTCAGATGCGCCTTGAGCACGTAATCGGCCAGCCCCAGACGCATGCCCTCAACGGCTACCTCTTCGTTTCCCGTATCCGTGACCATGAGCACGGGCACGTAGGGGGATCGGTTTCGCATCAGGCGCAGGATCTGTAGCCCGTCGGTCCAGTGCAACCGATAATCCACCAGCACCACATCCGGGGGCTCGCCTCTGAGGGCCTCTTCCAGTTCGGCGGCATTGCGGATTTCCCGGAATAGCGCTGCTGGAAAAGCTCGCCTCAGGCTGCGGAGTATGAGCAGACGATCGTCGGGATTGTCATCTATGAGCCAGATCATCATACTCTGCATCCCCCTCCGGGCCGCTTTCTGGCAGCTCGATCCAGAATTGGCTGCCCTCACCCGGTGTGGAAGTAACTCCCCGGCGGGCACCCAGAAGCCAGGTGATCTTGTCCACGATCGCCAGCCCCATGCCCGCTCCGGGATAGGCCTCCTGGCCATGCAGGCGCACCAGAGGCGTGAAGATGCGCTCACGATCTTCTTCCGCAATCCCGATGCCGTTGTCCTCCACGGTGATGCGCACCCAGGGGGAGCGAACCGTTACCCGCAACGTCACCCGGGGCGTTCGCTGCGGACTGCGATAGGTAAGCGCGTTGGCCAGCAGTTCCCCCACTGCCAGGCGCAGCAGCTCTGTATCTCCCCGGACCCAGGCTTTTTCCCCCTCCAGACGCACTTCCGCCCCCGCATCCGCGATCGCATCCCGAAAGGCATGCCGCACCTGCTCCAAGAGGGGTAGAATCCGGATCGATCGGGTCCGTACCTGTTCCCCAAGCCGACAGAACAGGTAGATGCGCTCCAGAAGTTGGTTCATCTCCCGGGCAACCCGGCCGATGCGTTCCAGATAGCTCTTCACCTCGTGCGGAAGGCGGCCGCCGTGATCTTCCTGTATCGCCTCTGCGTAGCCTTTGATGACCCGCAGGGGCGCGCGCAGATCGTGCATGGCCAGGTGCATGAAGGCCGCTTTTTCCAGGCGTTGCGCATGTAAGAGGCGCAACCGCTCCCGATCCTGGCTGAGCCGTTGCAGTCGGAGCAGGATCTCCTCCGACTTCGGCGGAACAGGAGCCACGTCGTCTATGAGCTCCCCCCAGTAGGGGCGCAAGGCGGGGATGTGCTTCCGCGATGCCAGACAGAGCACAGGCCAGGCTTTTCCCGTTTCAGATCGGCGGTGTTCCAGCCAGGACACATGCCGGCGCAGGCCGTGCAGGTCCACGATCGCGCCGGCCGAGGGGAAATGCCAAGCTTCGGGGGAATCGGCCGGCAACCACCCCCCCGCGGAATCCAGCACGGAAGCCACACGAGTCCGGGTTTCTGGATGCGCTATGGCGACAAGCCACGGCCCCGACGACATAAAGCCCCCCCTCTTGAAATGTGCCCCTTGTCAATGATCTTTTTGGCACCGTGGGGCAAGGTATATCGCCCGGAGTAGCCTGTCAAGTCGGCCCCTGCCCGCCGGAGGTCACCGGCGCCAGGTGAGCCGGGACCAAGCCTGTTGCAGGAGGCGCTCGACCACCGGCCAGCGGGGGCCGATAACCGTTACATGCCCCATTTTCCTTCCCCGCCGCACCTCGCTTTTTCCGTACCAGTGCCAGTAGACCCCGGGCACCTCCAGGAGGGCCTCAAGCCCGTGCAAGCGGGCCCCGTCGAAGGGACCGATCAGGTTGCGCATAATTCCCCGGGCGCGCGCGCCCGTGTAGCCGAGAGGCAGACCACAGATGGCGCGCAGGTGCTGCTCAAACTGCGAGGTATAGGCCGCCTCCCAGGTGATGTGCCCGGAATTATGCACCCGGGGAGCCATCTCGTTGAGCCAGATCTGACCATCGGGCAAGAGAAACATCTCCAGGGCCAGCAGGCCCACATAGCGTAGCCCTTCGGCCAGACGACGGGCGTAATTTCGGGCTCTTCGGGCTACAGGGGCTGGGATCCGGGCCGGGAAACGGGTTTCCAGGAGGATACCGTCTTCGTGTCGGTTTTCGCAGACGGGATAGAGGGCGATCTGCCCATCGGCACGGCGGGCCACCAGCACGCTGATCTCCCGCTCGAAGGGCACGTAGGCTTCCAGAATCCATTCCCGCTCCGAGGACAGAAGCTCCTCGGAGGCGGCCCCCACATCGGCCGGGGTGCGGAGCAATCGCTGTCCTTTGCCGTCGTATCCCCCCTCGCAGGTCTTCAGTATAGCGGGAAGGCCAATCTGCCGAACGGCCTCCCGCAGGGCATCGACGGAGGAGACAGGGGCAAAGGGGGGAGTGGGGAGGCCCAGAGAACGAAAAAAACGTTTTTCCCGCAGCCGATTTCGGCTTATCCAGAGCGCCTCGGCCGATGGATAGACCCTGCGTCCGGCCTCCTGGAGCGCGCGCACAGCCTCCGGATCGACGTTCTCGAACTCGAAAGTCAGCACGTCGCATGCGCGGGCCAGCTCATAGACGGCCTCCCGATCCGTATACGGGGCCACGATCTGGCGATCGGCCACCTGTCCGGCCGGGCTATCCGGGGTGGGATCGAGCACAAGCACCCGGTATCCCATCCGGCGGGCGACCAGCGCAAGCATGCGTCCCAGCTGGCCTCCGCCGAGGATGCCAATGCGTACGGGGGGAAGAAGCGCACTCATGGGGCATCCGTCTCCGGGGGCAGGCTCTGGGTGCGCACCTCCTCGGCCATCTGACGCCGGTACGCCTCCAGGCGCTCGAGCAGTTCGGGGTACTTGAGTGCGAGCATGCGCGCGGCCAGCAGGGCTGCGTTGCGCGCGCCGGCCTCGCCGATGGCCACCGTGGCCACGGGCACGCCGGCCGGCATCTGCACGATAGAAAGCAGGGAGTCCAATCCACCGAGCGCGCGCGTGGGAATGGGCACGCCGATGACAGGAAGCGTGGTCTTGGAGGCCGTCATCCCGGGCAGATGCGCCGCCCCACCGGCCCCGGCGATGATCACCTCCACGCCCCGCTCCCGGGCCGTCTGCGCGTACTCGAACATCCAGTCCGGGGTGCGATGTGCTGAGACCACATGGGCCTCATAGGGAATACCCAGACGCTCGAGCATCTGGCACGCTTCCTGCATGATAGGCCAGTCTGAACGGCTGCCCATGATCACACCGACACGCATGGCGCTCTCCCGTCCTGGACGCGTGAAGTTAACGGCTTGCGCCGGGGCCGGACAACGATTGCCTCTACCGGCCAGGAGGGTTATCTTAGCCGGCGAGCGAGCGGGAGGGAAGCGATGATCCCCAGGGAAGCGCGCATCTACGTGGCCGGCCATCGAGGGCTGGTGGGCTCGGCGATCGTGCGTCGGTTGCGTGCGGCCGGATACGAAAACCTGATCCTCCGGACCCGGCAGGAACTGGATCTGCTCCGACAGGCCGATGTAGAAGCCTTCTTCGAACGGGAACGGCCAGAATACGTCTTCGTGGCCGCGGCTCGGGTAGGAGGCATCTGGGCCAATGCCACCCGTCCGGCCCAGTTCATCTACGAAAACCTGGTCATCGAAACGAACCTCATACATGCGGCCTGGCGCTTCGGTGTTCGGCGCCTGCTCTTCCTGGGCAGCTCCTGTATTTACCCCAAATTTGCCCCCCAGCCGATCCGGGAAGAGTACCTGCTTACGGGCTCGCTGGAGCCGACCAACGAGCCCTACGCCATTGCCAAAATCGCGGGTCTGAAGCTCTGCTCCGCCTACAACCGCCAGTACGGCACGGACTTCCGCTGCCTGATGCCGACCAACCTCTATGGGCCCGGAGACAATTTCGACCTGGAAACGAGCCATGTGCTGGCCGCCCTGATCCGGAAATTTCACGAAGCCCTGCCCGATCATCCCGTCGTACTCTGGGGCACGGGTACACCCCGACGGGAGTTCCTACACGTGGACGATCTGGCCGATGCCTGCCTGTTTGTGATGCAGCTGCCGGAGTTCCCCTACGAATTCGTCAACGTGGGCACCGGAGAGGACCTGGAGATTCGGGAGCTGGCCGAGTTGGTACAGCGCATCGTGGGGCATCGGGGACCCATTCTGTGGGATTCAAGCCGCCCGGATGGAACCCCGCGCAAGCTGCTGGACGTCTCCCGCA
Organism: Bacteroidota bacterium; assembly: GCA_025998875.1. Classification (GTDB taxonomy): domain Bacteria; phylum Bacteroidota; class Rhodothermia; order JANXDC01; family JANXDC01; genus JANXDC01. Next base: position 553,825 of record AP024675.1, read on the forward strand.
TGCGGGAGCTGGGCTGGCGTCCCCGGATCGGGCTTGAGGAGGGGATTCGGCAGACATACCGGTGGTATCGGGAGCACGTGGCTTCGATAACGGCCTGACACGAGAAGGAGACCCATGTTGCGACCCAGACGCGCGCTCATCACCGGAATCACCGGACAGGACGGGGCCTATTTGGCCGAGTTGTTGCTGTCCAAAGGCTATGAGGTGCACGGCATCAAGCGCCGGGCAAGCCTTTTCAACACGCAGCGCATCGACCACCTGTATCAGGACCCGCACGAGCCGGGCACGCGCTTCTTTCTGCACTACGGGGACATGACGGACTCCACCAACCTGATCCGCATCATCCAGGAGGTGCAGCCGGATGAGATCTACAACCTGGCCGCGCAAAGCCATGTGAAGGTCTCCTTTGAAACCCCGGAGTATACGGCCAACGCCGATGCGCTGGGCACCCTGCGCCTGCTGGAGGCGATCCGGATCCTGGGCCTCACCGACCGAACGAAGTTCTACCAGGCCTCCACCAGTGAGCTCTTCGGCCAGGCCCGGGAGATACCCCAGAACGAGCGCACCCCCTTTTATCCACGCAGCCCCTACGCGGTGGCCAAGCTGTACGCCTATTGGATCACGGTCAACTACCGGGAAGCGTACGGGATTTTCGCCTGCAACGGGATCCTATTCAATCACGAATCCCCCATCCGGGGCGAAACCTTTGTGACGCGCAAGGTCACGCGCGCCGCGGCGCGCATCAAGCTGGGCCTGCAGAAGAAGCTCTACATCGGCAATCTGGAGGCGCGGCGTGACTGGGGCCATGCGCGCGATTACGTAGAGGCCATGTGGCTTATGCTTCAGCAACCGGAGCCGGACGACTACGTCATCGCCACGGGCCAGACGCACTCCGTACGCGAGCTCTGTGAGCTGGCCTTCCGAGAGGTGGATATTCCCATCGAATGGCAGGGCCACGGGATCAACGAGAAGGGCATCAACGCGCGCACCGGCGAGGTCATCATCGAGATCGATCCCCGTTACTTCCGCCCCACGGAGGTCGACATCCTGCAGGGAGATGCCACCAAAGCCCGCCAGAAACTCGGCTGGCAGCCGCGCTACAGCTTCGAAGAACTCATCCGGGAAATGGTCCAGGAGGACCTGAACGCCCTGCTGCACCCGACCATCCCCAACCCGGCCGAAGACTAGGATCCATTTGACCAACCCGATCCGGACGCCGGATATTACTCTGGCAACAGGAGAGTGGATGGATGCGTCTGCCTTTTGCGTTGGCCCGGCGTTTTGTGGCCGGAGAAACGTTCCAGGAAGCCGTCCCCAAGGTGCGCGCCCTCAACGCAGCGGGCATCATGGCCACGCTGGACCTGTTGGGCGAATACGTAACAGAGCCCGCACGGGCCCAGAAGGCCGCCCAGGAATACATCGAACTCCTCGACCGTATCCAGGATGCCCGACTGGAGGCCACGATCTCCATCAAGCTTAGCATGCTGGGGCTGAAAATAGACCGATCCCTGGCTCGAGATGGCCTGTTCCGGCTGCTGGAAAAGGCCCGAGAAGTCGGCCAATTCGTGACCATCGATATGGAGGGATCGGACCTGACAGAGGCCATCCTGGATCTTTTCGAGGAAGCGCACGACCGGTATCCGGATCACGTGGGCACCGTGCTGCAGGCCTACCTGTACCGCACCGAACAGGACCTCGAGCGCATGATCGCCCGAGGAGCCCAGATCCGCCTCTGCAAGGGCGCCTACAAGGAACCTCCCACGATCGCCTATCAGCGGATGAGCCAGATCCGGGAGCGCTTCATCGCCTACATGAAGCGCCTGCTCGAATTCGGTCGATATCCGGCCATCGCCACGCACGACGACCGGCTTATCGAGGCCACCAAGCACTTCGCCCAGGAAAAGGAAATCGCGCGGGATCGCTTCGAGTTTCAGATGCTCTACGGGATCCGTCCCGGCATGCAGCGGCGCCTGGTGGAGGAAGGCTACCGGATGCGCGTCTATGTGCCTTTCGGCCGGGAATGGTTTCCGTACTTCAGCCGCCGACTCCGGGAGCGGAAAGAAAACGTCCTGTTCGTGCTCACCAACCTATTCCGGGATTGAGTCCATGGAGCCGGAACGGGAGCTAGGAGAAGTGCTCGGCCAGATCCGGGCCGTTGTGCGCTATCAGGCGGAGGTATTCGGCTCGGAGGTGTGGTTGTCGGAGGGAAGCCGTCCCGGGAAAGCCCCCCCTCCCCCCTCTACGGGCTCCGAGACGGCATCGGATTCGACGAGCTGGGCCTCTGTGGAGGGCGACATTCCGCAGGAGCTCCTGGCCTTCGCGGACCTGGACACCCTGGAGGCGTTTGTGCGCACCTGCCAGCGATGCCGCCTGGGACGGCTGCGCCGCCATGTGGTCTTCGGCACGGGCAACCCCCAGGCGCAGCTGGTGCTGGTCGGAGAGGCCCCCGGGGCGGACGAGGACGCCACGGGGGTCCCCTTCGTGGGCAAGGCCGGACAGTTGCTGGACCGGATCCTGGCCGCGATCGGGTTTTCCCGGCACGAGGTGTATATCTGCAATGTGCTCAAATGTCGCCCCCCTCATAACCGGGATCCCCTGCCCGACGAAGTGGCCTCCTGCCGGCCCTACCTGCTCCGGCAGTTGGCTCTGATACGTCCCCGACTTATCTTAGCCCTCGGACGGCACGCCGCCATGGCGTTGCTGGGCACCAGCGAGCCGCTGTCTTCCCTGCGGGGCCGCTTTCATCCCTTTTACGGAGCCGAAGTGCTGGTCACCTATCACCCCGCGGCCCTGCTGCGGAATCCGGCCTGGAAACGGCTGGTCTGGGAAGACGTACAACAGCTTCGCCGCCGGTACGATGAGCTCTTCTCCGTATGAACAGCCGAGGTAAACATTTGCCCCGACCCATGGAAGAGCTGCTGGGCTCCTTTTCGGAGCCCAATCCGCTTCTCAGTTCCACCTCCCGGCAGGAGGTCGGGTTCGTCCGTCCGGGTGGACGCCTGCCCCCGCAGGCCGTCGAGATCGAACAGGCCCTGCTGGGCGCCCTGCTCACAAGCCGCGAGGCCATCCCGAAGGCCATCGAGCTGCTCTCGCCGGGAGCCTTCTACAGGGAATCCCATCGCTGGATCTATGAGGTGATCTGCGAACTTTTCGAACGGGGCGATCCGGTCGACCTGATCACCGTACAGGAAGCCCTTCGCCAGCGCGGGCAGCTCGACAGAGTGGGGGGGCCGGCTTATTTGGCCGAGCTGACGGGGCGCGTAGCCTCCAGCGCGCACGTGGAGTACTACGCCCGGCTGATCCTGGAGAAGGCCATTTTGCGAGAGCTCATTGCCGTAGGCTCGGCAATCGCCCAACAGGCCTTCGAGGAGAACGCCGATCCCTTTCAGCTTCTCGATCGCGCCGAACAGGAGATCTTCCAGCTCTCGGCCGTCGGCATGCGCCGACCGGCCCAGCGGATCAACGAGGTGCTCAAAGAAACCCTCGAGCGCCTGGAGGCCATCCACGGACGTGAAGGTGGGGTCACGGGGGTCCCCTCAGGCTTTCATAAGCTTGATGAACTGACTGCGGGCTGGCAACCCTCGGATCTCATCATCGTCGCCGCCCGTCCCTCGATGGGCAAGACCAGTTTCGTGCTCTCAGCCGCTCGAAACGCAGCCCTGCATCCGAGCCGCCCAACGGCGGTGGCGATCTTCAGCCTGGAGATGTCGGCGGTGCAGATCGCCCAGCGGCTCCTCTGCGCCGAGGCGCGGGTCGACGCGCAGGCCCTGCGTACGGGTCGATTGCACGATGATGAATGGCCCCGGCTGGCGCGTGCGGCCGGCATCCTGTCCCGGGCCAAGATCCTCATCGACGATACCCCCTCGATCAACGTGCTCGAGCTGCGGGCCAAGTGTCGGCGGCTGAAGAACGAGCACGACATCGGCTTGATCATCGTCGACTACCTGCAGCTCATGCAGGGCCCCGCCGGCATCCAGGGCCGGGAGCAGGAGGTGGCCTATATCTCCCGCTCCCTCAAGGCGCTGGCCAAGGAGCTTGACGTGCCCGTGATCGCCCTCTCCCAGCTGTCCCGGGCCGTGGAGATGCGGGCCGACAAACGCCCCCAGCTCTCCGATCTGCGCGAAAGCGGGGCCATCGAACAGGATGCCGACGTGGTCCTTTTCATCTACCGGCCCGAGCGCTACGGGATCAAAGTAGACGAACGGGGAAACCCCACCGAGGGCATCGCAGAGATTATCGTGGGCAAACAGCGCAACGGTCCCACGGATACCGTCTACCTGGCCTTCATCGATCGCTATGCGCGCTTTGAAAACCTGGACACGATCCATGCCCGCTATCCTGGCCCCACGCCCCTTGATGCGCCGTTTTAACCTGTCGGCCTGTTTCCTCGCGCTGGGTATTCTCTGCCGCCCCGCCTCCGCGCAGCTCTCCTGGAGCCTGCACGGACAGGCGGGATGGACGGCCTTCGTGGGAGACTACAGGCCGGGGCCCTGGCGTCCGGGACTCGGGGTGGGATGGATGCTCCGGATTGTACCGGATGGATGGATCGGGGCGGAATGGGCCTGGGTGCCCTTTGAAGCCCGGGCCCGGGGTGCACAACTCGCCCGACACCCCAATCTAGCTCCCCGGGTGCAGGCCTCCCCCCTGTACGCGGGCGTGCTGGGCCGCTGGAGCCCCGCGGTGATGCAATGGTCCGGCGGGAAGCCCGTGCTGGAAGCGGGCCTCGGAGCGCTGTTTCTCGATCCCCGCGATGGGGATGGCCTTCGACTCCGCCAGCGCCCCGAGACCCGGGCTCCGGGGGAATCCTACGGCGTCGTAGAGCTGGCCCTCCCCCTACGGGCCGGGGTGAGCTGGCAGCTGCACGGATCCTGGTCCATGGCCCTGCTGGGAGAACTTTTTCTGCCCCTCTCGGATTACTGGGATAACACCTCCCGGTTGGCCAATCCGCGCACGAACGATGGCCTCTGGGGGCTGCGGCTGCGCCTGAGCTACGAGCGCAGGGCACCCCCTGTGAAGGGGTCCATCCCGGCCAGAGAGGACCGGGAATCGGCAGCTTTGTGGACCGTGCGCATCGTCACCCTGTCCAATCCCGGACAGGCGGCCCAGGTTCGGAGCTTCCTGCAGGCCAACGGCTGGGAAGTGGAATGGCTAGAGAAACCGGACCCCGTACATGGCCGGTTATGGGTGATCTTCTTCGGCCGTTACGAGCGGCGCGAGGCGGGGGAACCGGATCGGGCTCGGATCGAGGCCCTGCTCAACGGCTCCCCTTATTTCCGGCTGGACCCCAACCCGCCCGAGGTGGTGCTCCTGCGCACCCTACGGGCCGTGCGCAATCAATGAAGGGGCCGAAGGGCAGGGCGATGGGCCTGCACAAAGGCGGCCACCCGCTCGGCGATGGAGAGGGGATCAAGACCCACCTCAGCATAAAGCTCCTCGGGGCTACCGTGCTCGATGAACCGATCCGGTAGCCCAAGCCGGAGCACGCGACCGCGGTAGCCGTGCGCAGAGAGATACTCCAGCACAGCGCTGCCGAATCCGCCCATGAGCACGCCATCCTCCACGGTAACCAGCAACTCATAGCGTGCCATGGCTTCCTGGAGCAGCTGCTCATCAAGCGGTTTGACGAAGCGCATATCGTAGTGGGCCGCCTGGATATCCCGTTGGGCCAAGAGCTCACGCGCCCGCAAGACGTGCTGTCCGATGTGGCCGTAGCTCAGGAAGGCCACCTCGACCCCGTCGGCCAGCTTTCGCCCCCGACCGATGGGCAGAAGCTCAAACCCCGAACGCAGGGGCATGCCCGTTGCCGGACCTCGGGGATAACGAATGGCAAAAGGCCCATCGTGGTGCAGAGCCGTATAGAGCAGATCCCGCAGATCCTGCTCGTCCATGGGAGCGGCCACGACGATATGGGGAATACAGCGCAAATAGGCGATATCAAAAGCGCCGTGATGAGTGGGCCCGTCGGCGCCAACCAGCCCGGCTCGGTCCATGCAGAAGATCACCGGTAGGGCCTGCAGACAGACGTCGTGGATGATCTGGTCGTAGGCCCGCTGCAGGAAGGTGGAATAAATGGCCACCACGGGACGCAATCCCTGCGTGGCCAGTCCGGCGGCAAAGGTCACCGCATGCTGTTCGGCGATGCCCACATCAAAGGCCCGATCCGGCATGGCCTCCATGAGATAACGCACCCCGGTGCCCGAGGGCATGGCGGCCGTGATGGCGTACAGGCGCTCATCGAGCTGGGCCAGCTCCAGGAGCGTCTTTCCGAACACATCCTGCCAGTTCGGAGGCCGAGGGCCGGTAGAGCTTACCCGCGGTCGGCCGGTGATTTTGTCAAATGGGCTGCTCTGCGCGTGCCACTTGACCTGATCCTGCTCGGCGGGAGCAAAACCCTTGCCCTTGACCGTGATTACGTGCAGGAGCTTGGGTCCGGGAAGCGTACGCAGATCCTCGAGTACGCGCACAAGCCGGAATACATCGTGCCCGTCAATGGGACCGAAGTACCGGAATCCCAACGCCTCGAAGAACATGCCGGGCGTCAGGGCGGCTACGAGCGCATCTTCCAGGCGCGCGGCCACATGACGGAGCTGATCGCCCAGCCCCTTCAGGTGCCCCAACCACTTCCAGACCTCATCCCGGATGCGGTTAAAGGTCTTGGTGGCCACCAGCTCGGCCAGGTACTCCTTGAGCGCGCCCACGTTGGGGTCGATGGACATCTGATTGTCGTTGAGCACCACAAGCAGATCGGTCTTGAGCGCGCCCGCGTTGTTGAGCGCCTCGAAGGCCATGCCACCCGTCAGGCCGCCGTCGCCGATAACGGCCACCACCTTGCGGTCGCGCTCGCCCTTCCGATCCCGGGCGATAGCCATCCCGAGGGCGGCGGAGATGGACGTGGAGGCGTGCCCGACCCCGAAGGTGTCATAGGGGCTTTCGCTGCGTCGGGGAAAACCGCTCAATCCCCCGTACTGGCGGTTGGTCGGGAACTGGTCCCGTCTTCCGGTCAGGATCTTGTGCCCGTAGGCCTGATGTCCCACATCCCAGACAAGCAGATCATAGGGGGTCTGGTAGACGTAGTGCAGGGCCACGGTCAGCTCCACAGCCCCGAGGCTGGCCCCGAAGTGGCCACCGATCTCGGAGATGACGTCGACGATATACTCCCGGAGCTCCTCACAGACCTGGGGCAGTCGCTCCAGGGGCAAGCGGCGCAGATCGGCGGGAGAATCGATCTGTTGTAGCAGGGGACCAGGGCTGAAGCGCATCTCTCCTCCTCCGGGTTCAAGGGGCAATGGATTCCTCGCCTCCATCGAGGGCGATCTGGCGCACGCGCAACGTGGCTTCCTCGAGCTGGTGCAGGCAGTAACGAATCAGCTGCATGCCCCGTTCATAGAGCCGGATGGCCTCTTCGAGGCCGATCTGGGCTACGTGCGCCGATTCCAACGATTCGACGATCGTTTCCAGTTCCCGGAGGGCGTCTTCGAAGCTCTGCGCTCGTTCGCTCATGTCTCCTCGATAGTGGCCGGAAGCCGGCCGTCATGAAACTCCAGTTCGATGCGCTCTCCCGGGGCCAGCTCCTGGGCACGGGCGGCCAGATGCCCGTTGCGCCAGACGAGCACAAAACCCCGCTCCAGCGGAGCCGTGGGCCGATGCGCCTCCAGCAGGGCGCGCAGGGTTTCAATCCGGCTACGTTCCTGATCCAGGCGCCAGTGCATGTTGCGGTCCAGGCGCCGGGCCATCTCCAGAAGCCGAGCTTGCTGTCGCTCCAGGAGCTCCATGGGGCGATACAGGCCGTGGCGGTGGCGAAGGGCCTCCAGACGCTCCTGTTTGCCGCGCAGGACCGCCCGCAGGGCGGTCTGCAGACGCCGGGCCTGCGTCCGGAGCCGCAGGGCGAGCTCAGCCCGATCGGGCACGACGAGTTCGGCCGCGTTCGAGGGCGTGGCGGCGCGCACGTCAGCGGCCAGATCACATAAGGTGAAATCCACCTCGTGTCCTACGGCGCTGACGACCGGAATCCGGGAGGCGTATACGGCGCGCACGAGCACCTCTTCGTTGAATGCCCACAGGTCCTCGGTCGAACCACCGCCCCGGCCTACGATGAGCACATCGACCGGTTCCTGCTCGTTGAAATAGATGATCCCGGCGGCGATTTCCTCTGCTGCCCCCGCTCCCTGCACGCGGGCGGGATAGAGGATCACCTCTACGAGTGGGAAACGACGGCCAATGATGCGCAGCATATCTTGCAGAGCCGCCCCCGTAGGGGAAGTAACAATACCGATCCGACGGGGGAAGGCGGGCAGCGGCCTGCGGGTTTTTGCGAAAAGCCCTTCGGCCTGCAGGCGCGCCTTGAGGCGCTCGAAGGCCAATCCGAGCGCGCCCAGCCCATCGGCCTGGATCCGGTCAACCTCCAGCTGATAGCGGCCCTGCCGCTCGTAGACCGTAATCCCTCCGTGGGCCCGGACCTGCATGCCGTCTTCGGGCCGGAAGGGCATACGCCCCGTAAGGGGACGCCAGACCACGCACTCCAGACTGGCCTCGGCGTCCTTGAGCGTGAAATACCAGTGCCCGTTGCTGTGCTGGCGGAAGTTGGATACCTCTCCGGTAACCCAGACATCGTCGAATCCGAGCTCGAGGGTGAGCCGGATGGCGCGTGTGAGCTCCGCAACGGTGACGGGACGCGCTTCTTCCATAGGCGTTGGGCTCTCTCAGGGCCGAGCGGGGGGGAGCACCCGATCCGGATGGGCCTGCACGAAAGCCCACCAGCCACGCCGGGAACCCGAAGCCAGGTAATGGCGCCGAACGTGGCAGTAGGCAACCGCCAGGGCGTCAGAGGCATCGGCCGTCGGACGTTGCCACCGGGACCCGAGCCCGAGCAGGGCGTGCAGGGTCTGCCAGACCTGTTCCTTGGAGGCGTTTCCGCGTCCCGTGGCGGCCTTTTTGATCTCCGTGGGGGGATATTCCACCACGGGAACCCCTTCGTGCACAGCGGCCAACATGGCGGCCGCCTGAGCCCGGCCGAGCTTGAGCATGGCCTGCGGGTTTTTTCCGTAGACAGGCATCTCCAGGGCGCAGACCTCGGGGCGGTGGCTGCGGATGAGTTCCAGCAAACGCGCGTATAGCTCGGCCAGCCGCTCCCCGTGCCGCGCCCGTGAGGAGAGTTCCAGCGTACCGAAATCCCGCAACACACAGCGCTCCGGACCTGCCTCCAGGAGGGCATACCCGGTACGATGAGAGCCCGGATCGATACCCAGCACGATCATGCGCCCGACTCGCTCAGGGCGGCCACGGTCTCCTCGTCCATTTCCAGGTTCGTATAGACGGCCTGCACGTCGTCGAGATCTTCGAGGGCCTCGATGAGCCGGAGGGCGCGCCGGGCCGTATCCGGGTCCACCTTGACTGTGGTCGTGGGCACCATCTCAAGGGCGGCGCGCTCGATACGGAAGCCGGCCTCCATGAGGGCCTCGCGCACGGGGGCGAAAGCTTCTCGGGGCGTGGTGACCACATACACATCGCCCTCCAGGGCCAGATCTTCGGCACCCGCATCCAGAATGGCCTGCAGGAGATCCTCTTCTCGAACCCCCTCGGAGGGCACATGGATGATCCCCTTGCGCTCGAACATGTAGGCCACGCTCCCGGACGTGCCCAGGTTGCCACCGTGACGGCTGAAGAGATGGCGCACCTCGGCCACGGTGCGGTTGGGGTTGTCCGTCAGCGCATCGATGAAGATGGCCACCCCTCCCGGCGCGTAGCCCTCGTAGGTCACCTCCTGATAGGCCTCCGCCTGATCGTGGCCTGCGGCTTTTTTGATGGCTCGTTCGATATTCTCCTTGGGCATGTTCACGGCGCGGGCATTTTCAATAGCCAGCCGCAACCGGGGGTTACCTTCCGGATCCGGCCCTCCCTCGCGCACGGCCACCGTGATCTCTCGGATGAGCTTGGTAAACAGTTTGCCCCGCCTGGCGTCGACAACGGCCTTTTTGCGCTTGATCTGCGCCCATTTACTGTGTCCCGCCATAGCACCCAGATCCTGCTTGTTACAGAGAGGATTCCAAAACAAAGATAGGGTGCCCATCCGGCGGGCGCAATGAAAACCGGCCCGCCCCGGAAGGGCGGGCCGGTTGCCACCCAACGCCTGCCGGCTCGCTCATGATTCGGAGGGCTGGCCCTCCGATACCGATACCGGAATCTCGGCCAACGGCACGGAATCCGCCAGAGTAAAGGTGCGCCGGAACCACTGACGGCCGCGCTCAACGACTACATACAGCACGGGCACCACGACGAGCGTCAGAAACGTGGATACCGAAAGCCCCACGATCACAGCCACCCCCATCGGTCCCCACCAGGCCGACTGTTCTCCCCCCCAGAAAAAGTCCGGCTCCAGACGGGTCAACAGACCCAGAAAGTCGATGTTCATCCCCACCGTCAGGGGCACAAGGCCCAGGATCGCTGTCGAGGCCGTCAAGATCACAGGGCGCAGGCGCGTACGCCCGGCCCGGACCACCGCCTCCTCGAGGGACAACCCCCGGGCGCGTAGCAGATCGGTGTAGTCGATGAGCACAATCCCGTTGCGCACCGCCACACCGGCCAGGCTGATGATGCCCAGCCCGGTCATGATGATGGAAAACGGCATCCGAAACAGCATAAGCCCCCAGAGCACCCCGATGATCGAAAGCACCACGGAGACGGCGATGATCAGGGGCTTGACAATGGAATTGAACTCGGCCACCATGATGAGCAAAATCAACAGCAGGGCGATCAGAAAGGCGCGGCCCAGAAACCGAAAGGCCTCCTCCTGATCCTGCCGCTGTCCGGTAAAGCGCATCGTGTAGCCCACTGGCAGCTCCACATCCCGCAGCACCGTCTGCACCTCCTGAAGCACGGCGTTGGCGTTGTATTCATCTTTGACGTTGGCCGAGATGGTGGCCACCCGATCGAGGTCCTTGCGGTTGATGGCCCCCAATCCCTCGGTGAGCTCCCATCGGGCCACGGCGCTGAGCGGGATCTGACGTCCCTCTTTGAGCACAACCAGCTCGTCGAGTACCGCCAAGGAGGCACGATCCTCCGGACTCAGGCGCACGGTGATCGGGTATTCGTCCTCTCCGTCGCGATACTTGCCCGCCTCCACCCCGTTGATCGCGCCCCGAATAGTGGAAGCGATCATCTGGGTGTTGAGTCCGTAAAGGGCCGCCCGCTCCCGATCGACGTAGACTACAAGCTCCGGGCGCATCTCGTTCATGTCGCTTTTGAGGCCATCCAGCTTGGCATAGACAGGAGAGCGGCGCAACACCTCCAGCACCCGATCGGAGAGTTCCTTGAGCACCCGGAAGTCCTCGCCGATGATCTCGATATTGATCGGAGGACCCGTCGGCGGCCCCATCGTGTTGCGCACCACGGCCACGTCGGCCCCTGCCAGGGCGTCGGGCACCATCTCCCGGATCTGGCGAAGGGTCTCAAAGGCATCGTACTGGCGCCGGTGGTAATCGATCAGATTGAGCGTGACGCTGCCCTTGTTTAGGGCCCCACCACCGGAGAAGCCCATCGGATCCCCGCCGCCTCCGGAGATGGCCACAACGGATTCCGCATCCTGTAGGCCAGGCAGACGACCGACAAGCGTCTCGACGGTCCGAACGGCCTCATCGGTGCGATCCAGCGTGGTGCCAGGGGGAAATTCCACGTTTACGGCGATGGTCCGTGGGGGGGTGTTCGGGAAAAACTCCACACCGGCATTCAGCACAGCAAAGAGCACGAAGGTCAGTAGCCAGATTCCGAACATACCCCCCAGCACCAGGGCCCGGTGACGCAGCCCCCAGCGCAGTAGCTGCTCATAGCGGTCCGCCAGACCGGGCATGCCGCGGCGGATAAACCAGCGGATCCCGGGTTGGAGCACCCAGCGATTGAGCACCCAGGCCAGCAGAGAACCCACCAGAAGCACCAGGAAGGTGATCCAACTCACCAGCAACGCCAGCAGGCCAAGCAGGCCCAGTCCGATCATGAGGAGCAACCTCGCGTTCCGATGCAGGCCCGGACCCGCATCCCCCTCCCGCCGCATGAAGGTGGCCGCGATGGCGGGATTCACCACAAGGGCCACAAAGAGCGAACAGGTGAGCGCGATGATGACCGTGATGGGCAGATACTTCATGAACTCCCCCACGATCCCCGGCCAGAAAAGCAAGGGGAAGAAGGCGGCCAGAATCGTGAGCGTGGCCGTGATCACGGGCACCGCCACCTCCGCCGTGGCCAGACGGGCCGCCGTGACCCGATCGTATCCCTCATCGACGTAGCGGTAGATGTTCTCCACGACCACAATGGCGTCATCGACCAGAATCCCCAGCGCCAGCACCAGGCTGAAGAGCACGATCATGTTCATCGTATAGCCCAGCAGGCTGATGACGATGAACGTCAGCAGCATGGTCAGCGGGATGGCCACCCCCACAAGCACGGCGTTGCGCACGCCCATAAAGAAGAGCAAGACGACCACCACGAGAATAAGCCCGGCGATGATGTGGTTCTGCAGATCGTGCACCATCACGGCGATCGTCTTGGACTGATCTCCCGTGATGTCGATTCGCACCCCTGGCGGCAGGCTGGCACGAGCCTGATCGAGTATCGCCTTGACCTGCTCGGCCGTTTCGATAATGTTCTCCCCGCTGCGCTTTTTGATCGAGAGGGTCACCACGGGCTGGCCATTGAGCCGGGCATAGCTGGTCCGCTCCCGGAATCCGAAATCTACCACGGCCACATCGCGCACGTAGACGGGGCGGCCGTTGAGGGTCTTAATGACCAGATCCCGGATCTGCAGCGGATCCTGAAACTCCCCGGGCACGCGCACGCTAAAGCGCCGCTGTTCGAAATCGATATTCCCTCCGGGCAGGGTCAGATTCTCAGATCGGATGGCGTTGAGCAAATCGGTGAAGGTCAAACCGTAGTGCTTAAGCCGCTTCAGGCTCGCGTATACCTGCACCTCCCGGTCCAGCCCTCCCGAAAGGGTCACCTCCAGCACCTGCGGGATCTGCTCGAATCGCTCCTTGAGATCGTCGGCAATCCTTTTGAGCGTGACCAGGCTGTAGGGGCCGGAGATGTTGACCTGCATGATGGGGAACTGGGAGAAATCAATCTCCTGAATAACGGGATCGTCGGCGTCGGCCGGTAGCTTCGGCCGGGCCAGGGCGACTTTTTCCCGCACCTTCTGCAGGGCTTCATCCATATTCGTGCCCGCGACGAACTCGACCGTCACCTGGCTGTATCCCTCGCGGGAGCGGGAGGTGATCTGTTTGACCCCCGGAATGGACTTCAACGCGGTCTCGATGGGACGGGTGATAAGGGTTTCGATGTCGCCGGGAGAGACCCCCAGATACGGGGTGGCCACGATGATGGTGGGCACCTCGATTTCGGGCGTGGACTCCTTGGGCACGGAAACATAGGCGATCAACCCGCCCACCAGGATCAGGCCCACGAGCACGAACACCGCGGTTCTGTATCGAACGGCCAGCTCCGTCAGACCGAAACGTCGAACCAACGGAGCCCCATTTTCGTGCAATCCGCCGTTCTGAATGGAGGCCATAGCGCGTCTCCTTATTGCGTCGAAACGGGTCGGGCGAGGTTGAGGATACGAACCGGATCGTTGGGATTGAGCCGCTCAAAGCCGGTCTTGATGAGGAGCTCTCCGGGCTGGAGTCCTCGCTGCACGACCACATTCCCCTCGTTTTCTGGACCCAGCTCGACAAGGCGCGCCTCGGCTCTGTAGGAGCCATCGGGCTGAGGAACGGCCACAAAGACCTGGAACCCGTTCTCGGTCCGGTTGAGCACGGCCTTGGGGATGGCAAGCACCCGGGGCAGCCGCTCAAGCAACAGATGCAGCTCCGCCACCATCTCCGGCTTGATCAGCCCCCGTGGATTGCTCAGCTCCACCTCGATGGGCAGGGTGCGGTTCTGCCCGTCCAGGGCAGCGCCCACATAAGCGATGCGCCCCTGGAAGGTGCGGCCGGGCAGGACATCGAAGCGGAGCTCTACCGGCATGCCCGTTCGAATTCGCTCGGCCCACTGCTCCGGTACGCCGGCGACAACCCGGATGCGATCGATCTGTAGCAGGCGCACCACGGGCGCTCCGGGCGCGGCCATTTCGCCCTCGCGCACAAAGAGCCGCTCAACGACCCCGGACACGGGGGCGCGTATTACGGCTTTCTCCAACCGGGCCTCCAGGGTCTGGAGTTTGGAGAGCGCCGCGGCGTAGTTGTATCGGGCCTGCAGGTATTGCAGTTCGGTGCCTATGGAGTCCTCCTCCCACAGGCGCCGCTGGCGTTCGTATGTCTCTCGGGCCAGCTCGTAGGCAGCCCGGGCCTCCTGCAAAGCGGCCCGCAGCAGGGTATCGTCGATCTTCATGATCGGCTCCCCGGCCCGCACATACCTGCCCTTGTCGGCATACACCTGCGCTACCCTTCCCCCCTCCTCTGCGGCCAGCCGCAGGTCATGGTAGGCGGTGGCCGTGCCGACCAGCCGCAGGAGCACTTCGAAGGGCCCGGGCTCCAGGCGCACCACCTCGACGTTGATCGTTCGCGCCGAAACAGCCGATGCCGGGGAGGTGGAGGCCGGACTACCGGCACCGGCGGACTGCGAAGCGGGACGGCATCCGAGCATGAAGAGCACACCGCCCAGCAATGCCCCGAAAAGACGGTTCATGAACATGATGATCGGCTCCTTTATCCGTTTTCCTCTACGTCCGGCACATACCCCATGGCTCGATCTAGGTCGGCGCGGGCCACAAGGGCGTCGTAGACAGCCTGCAGCCGGTTAACCTCGGCCTGCGTGAGCAGGAGCTCGGCATCCTGCAGCTCCAGCTGGCTACCCATTCCCTGCCGATAGCGCGCCCGGGCGATCTCATACCCCCGGCGCGCCTGCTCCACGGTTCGGTTCTGGGCCTCCAGGCGGGCCAGGGCCTCACGCAGGTTGCCGATGAGCGTGCGTAGCTCCGCCTTGGCCAGCTCTTCAAGCTGCTCCTGCTGCGCCAGGACCTGCTGGTACCCCACCCGGGCCTGCTCCACCCGGGCCAGGCGGCGGAACCCGGAGAAGATGGGCACCTGCAGCTGGATACCTATGGCCAGGCTGTTGACAAAGCGCTGTTGCGGATCCCCCATGCCGAAGAAACGAAACCGCTCCCCCTGCGCCTGCCCCTGCCAGCTGGCAAAAGCATACAGGCTCGGGTAAAAGCTGGCCCGCTCGGCGGCCACGCGCTGGGCCTCCAGCTGAGCCCGGATGCGGACCTGACGCAGGTCCGAGCGCCGCTCGCGGGCTACGGCGAAGGCCTCCTCCAGACTCGGAATCGGCCGCGTATCCGCATACACCAGCGCCCCACCGACCTCCAGAGGTGCAGCCACATCGATGCCAATCTGCGCCTTGAGCGCGTTCTTGGCCGCCTCCACGGCGTTTTGCGCCCGGATGAGCTGAGGCCTGAGGTTGGCCAGCTGTACCTCCAGACGCAACACATCGTAGCTGGAGACCATACCCTGCGCCTCCAGCGCTCGCGCCTCCCGTAGAGCGGCTTCCGTGCGCTCTATGCTCTGCTCGATGAGCCGCACCTGCTCCTGGGCCAGCAAGACGCCATAAAAGGCCCGCTTGACGGCCGTCACCACCTCCAGCCTGGAACCCCGAAAGGCCTCTTCGGCGAAATCCTCATAAACGCGCGCCACGCCGAGCCCGATGAAAACCTGCCCCTGAAAGAGCGCCTGGCGCACCGTGATCCCCGTACTCCAGGCATTCAGCGCCCCCACAGTGATGGGCCGCAGAGGACGCTCTCCGTTCGGACCCGGTTCGGCAGTAAAATCCGGAAAGAAGAAAACAGGACGCTTCACGTTGTTGGTGTACTGGGCCTGGGCGGAAAACTCCGGGTACACGTTACCCCAGGACTCCCGCACCTGCTGCTGGGCACGCTCCCATTCCAGCTGTGCCACGCGAAGCTGTCGGTTCCGATCCAGCGCCAGGGCGATGGCCTCCTCCAGCCGAAGCGGCTTTCCGGGACCCTGCGCCCCTGCGAGCATCGGCCATAGCCCGATGAGCGAACACAAGATATGGCGCATACGTATGCTTCCTCTGGATTTCTACGTTCTGGGTAGCAAGCCCTCGAACAGGACCGATATGACGAAATCGGCCAGTTCCCCGGGGGGCGGGATGGGCTCCTCCTGACGGGCGGCTAGCATCATATAGTGATGCACGGCCCCCAGGATCATGTACACCACCCCGTCGGGCGATAAAGGCCGGATCTGACCCCGCTGGATTGCCTCCTCCAGCGGCCTGCGGAGTATCGCCACCAGCTGCTGATGCCTGTGCATCCAGTAGCGACCCTCCTCCCGCTGGGAAGCCTCCAACAACAGGCGTTGGCCCTCCTTGATGAGGATGCGAAACAGGTCCAGGTTCTCCTGAAAGAGCTGAATGGATTGGAGCATGTACTGGCGATATTTTTCCTGCAGAGGCAACTGACCGACCATGGTGGCCTCGGCCAACCTCAGGGCCTTTTCGTAGACCTCATCAAGAATGCTGAAGAAAAGCTCCTGCTTGCTGGAGAAGTAGTTGTACACCGTACCCTTACCCAGTTGGGCGCGGTGGGCGATCTCCTCCAGCGTGGCACCCTCGTAGCCCCGCTCAGCGAAAATCTGCCGCGCGGCGGCCAGCAATTCGGCCCGTCGCTGCTGCTTCTCCCGCTCTCGGCGCGAAAGCTCGCTATCCCCCATGCCTGTTCCCGCTACCAGCATGACCAATGGGTCACTTTATGACCGACGGGTCATAAACATGGGATATCCGCTGCAAGTTCCCCGCGGCGCCTTTCCGGATCGAAGGTCGGGGGAACGGGTTAAACGTTTTCCAGAGAAGCGGTGTCTAATGGCGTGTGATGAGCGAACAGGCGCCCGACAAAGCGCTCCAGCAGGCCGATGAGGCCTTACTCCTGGAGGCCTTTCGCAATGGCCATCGCGAGGACGCCTTCAGCGAGCTTGTGCGTCGATACCAGGAACGCATCTACCGGCTTATTCGTCGGATGGTGCGCGATCACGAGACGACCGATGACCTGGTTCAGGAGGTCTTCGTGCGAGTATGGGAAAGCCTGGATCGGTTTCGCGGCCAGGCGGGTCTGTATTCCTGGATCTACCGGATCGCGGTCAACACGACCATGAGCCATTTCCGTCGGGAGCGCCTTCGGCGCTGGATACGTCTGGAAGAGATATTCCCGGGCCCGACGGATCCCTCCAGCAACCCGGCCGAGGCGGTGGAACGGCAGGAGCGGGAAGCCCTCCTGGCACAGGCCCTGAAGCGACTCCCTCCGAAACAGCGGCTGGTCTTCAGCCTGCGCTATTTTGAGGAGCTTTCTTACGAGGAGATCGCCGCCTTACTCGATACCAGCGTGGGGGCGTTGAAGGCCAACTACCACCATGCCGTGCGCAAACTGGCCCACTACCTGCCTGAAGAGATCCGGAGTCAGGAGCTATGAGCTCTCCTTACACCGTACCGGAAGGATACTTCGATACCCTGCCGGAGCGCATCCGGGCCCGGATTCGGGTTCATGAGCACCGGAAACGCCGGCGCCGCCGTGCGGGGGTGGCAGCCCTTGTGTTGACGATCCTGCTCATCGGCGGTATATGGTTGTGGCCCTCCCGGAACTCGAACCTCGCCTTTGAGGACATTTGGACGCTACAGCTTATGCACACGGGCTACGATGCGGCCTTGCTGTGGATGGATCCCGCCTTCGGCGGAGAGGGGCTCGGAGAATACCCGAATCCGGAACCCCCGCCTGCGCTACAGCTGGAATACGAACAACCGTAAAGGAGCACAAGATCCCATGCGCCTGTGGATTGTCTTGAGCATGCTGTGCCTCTATGGCGTCTTCGCCCCCGATGGGGTCATGGGACAGGAGCTCGATTCCCTTCCCCCTACCCAGCGTCTGGAACAGATGCACCGTCGCTTTCTCATGAACCGTCTGGCCCTGCCGCCGGATCGCGCCCAGAGCTTCTGGGCGTTGTACCGCACCTACACGCGCGAACTCAACCGGCTCCGCCAAGAGCGCATTCGGCTCAACCGAGAGCTGCGCTATGAGCGGGACTTCGGCACCGACGAGGCCCGCCTGGCCGAGCTCGCCCTAACGGTGGCCACCTTCGAGGCCCGTATCGCCGAGCTCAAACGCCGCTACTACCAGCAGTTCCGTGAACTCCTGGGCCCGCGTGGGCTGGCCGCTTTGGTCATCAGCGAGCAGGACTTCTTGCTGGAGCTGGACCGCATGCGCCGCGGATCTGAACGTCCTCGCTTCTGAGCATCCTGCTTGTCTGGCTGTCCCCGCTGCGTTAACTTTTCCGCCCTGCCGGGCCCGGGCGAACAGATCGGGGCCGTGCTCCAGGTGCCCATACCCCCATCGACCCCCTTCTTCTGCCGGGGAAATGGGAACGGAAGAGCCTCACACCCCGTTCGGGCAGAGCACAGGGAGATTGTGGTGAGGTCCATCGCACGCAGCGAAACGCTTTTTGCGCGCGCCCGGAATTGTATACCGGGCGGGGTCAATTCCCCTGTTCGCGCCTTCCGAGCTGTGGGAGGCACCCCGCGCTTCATCGCCCGGGGAGAGGGTCCCTACCTGTATGATGTGGACGGCAATCGGTATATCGATTACGTGTGCTCCTGGGGGGCGCTGCTCTTCGGGCATGGCTTTTCACCGGTTCGGGAGGCCCTGCTGGAGGCCATGGGACGGGGCATTTCCTATGGCGCGCCCACGGAGGCGGAAGTGGAGCTGGCCGAGCTCATCTGTCGGCTGGTGCCCTCGATAGAAAAGGTCCGCCTGGTCAACTCAGGCACCGAGGCCACCATGAGCGCCGTTCGCCTGGCGCGCGCCTGTACAGGCCGTCCCCACATCGTCAAGTTCGAGGGTTGCTACCACGGACATGCCGACAGCTTCCTCATCGGCGCTGGATCCGGGGCGCTCACCCTGGGCGTGCCCTCCAGCCCCGGGGTGACCCCGGGTGCGGCTCGGGACACCCTGCTGGCCCCGTATAACGATCTGGAGGCGGTGGAAGCCCTTTTTGCGGCCCACGGGGGACAGATTGCCGCCGTTATCGTCGAGCCCGTTGCGGGCAACATGGGTTGTGTGCTGCCCCGCCCCGGATTTCTGGAGGGGCTTCGGCGGCTCTGCGATCGGCATGGGGCCCTGCTGATCTTCGATGAGGTGATGACGGGCTTCCGGCTCGCCCCGGGAGGAGCCCAGGAGCGCTATGGGGTGATCCCGGATCTGACCACGCTGGGCAAAATCCTAGGCGGCGGCCTGCCCATCGGGGCCTACGGGGGACGGCGGGAGCTTATGGATCAGGTTGCTCCGGAAGGGCCCGTCTACCAGGCCGGCACGCTATCGGGAAACCCGCTGGCCGTGGCCGCCGGAAAGGCCATGCTGGGATCGATCCTGGCCGATCCGGGACTCTATGATCGCCTGGAAGAGCAAGCCGGCATGTTCGAGGCTGAGCTGCGGGCGCGCTTTGCCCGCTTCGGGGAGCCCGTCTGGATCAACCGCGCAGGATCCATGATGGGCATCTTCTTTAGCGCTGAGCCCGTCGTGGACTACCGCTCCGCCACCGGATCGGACACCCGGCGCTTTGCCCGCCTCTTCCACGCCCTGTTGCACGAGGGCGTCTATCTGCCTCCCTCGCCTTTCGAAGCCTTTTTCCTTTCGACCGCGCACACCGAAGCTGTCCTGGAAGCCACCCTTGAGGCTGTATCCCGGGCTCTAGAAGGCCAATCCGGATGAAAATCTGGCGAAATCGCTCCTGGCCGGCCCCGGTGTCTTGTTAACGGATCTTTTTCTCCTATATTAACTGTAAGGCCACAGGGGGAGAACGGCCATGGATCAGCAGATCGATGTACTCGTCGTCGGAGCCGGCCCGGTGGGGATGTGGACGGCGCTTCGGTTACGACAACTCGGAGTCCAGAAAATCCTCCCCATCGACCGCACCCACCGCATGCACCTGCACAGTTACGCCCTGGCCCTGCATGGCCGCACGCTCGAACTCCTGGAAAAGGCGGATCTGTTGCAGGAAGTGCTCGCCCGGGGCCACCGCATCGAACGCATCGCCCTCTACGAGGGCGACCGCCTGCAGGCCGAACTGGACCTTACCGCCCTGCCCGGATCCCACCCCTATGTGCTCGTATTGCCCCAGAGCACCCTGGAGGCCATTTTCGAGCATCACCTGCGGGCCCATCACACCCCGGTTCGGTGGCAGGAGGAACTGCTGGAGGCGGAAATGGGCCCTCGCTCGGTACGCGCCCGCATCGGAACCATCAGCCAGGGCATGCAGGGATATCCCATACTGGAGCTCGTCGAACACATCGGACACCTCCGGGACCTGGAGGCCCGGTTTGTTGTGGGCGCGGACGGATTGCATTCCCGCATGCGTCAGCTCCTGGAGATCGACTATCCGCTACTCGGAGAGCCCACCTATTGTACCTTCTTCGAATTCCACACCGCCGAATCCCTGCCCGATGAGATGCGGCTACAGTTCGACGGCGCCCTCCGCAGTGCGCTCTGGCCCATAGGCCAGGGCCGTTACCGGTGGATATTTCAGATCGAGGCCGCTGAGGCCGATCGCCCCATCAGCTCAGAATGGTTCGATGAGCTGCTGCGCAGTCGGGCGCCCTGGTGGGCGGATGTGCCCCGGGAGGTCGTATGGATGTCCAAGGCGTGCTTTGAGCCTCGTCTGGCAGAACGCTTCGGCTCAGGTCGATGCTGGCTCCTGGGGGATGCGGCACACCTGACCTGGCCCTTCGGGGTACAGAGCATGAACCGGGGCATAGAAGAAGGGGAGGCGCTGGCCAGGGCCCTGCACGGGGTACTGCACGGGGGCGCCCCGGAAACGGCGCTGGAAATCTGGGCCGAGGAAGCTCGACGTTCCTGGGAGGCCCTGCTCGGCATCACGGCCCAACCCGAAGACGCGGGGGCCAGCGCCTGGATCTTGAGTCATCGATTCGAGTTGCTCTACAGCCTGCCGGCCACCGGAACAGATCTGGAGATGCTCCTGCACCAGGTGGGTCTGCGCTGGCGGGCATCCTGAGGGGGAACCGTCCCGTCAGGCGGATACGGATACCGAGGCGGACAGGCGGACCGCATCCTGATAATGCCCCAGCAGCTCCGCCATCACCCGTTCCCAGTCGAAGGTCTCTGCCCAGCGTCGGGCCTCCTGCCCCATCTGCCGTCGTAACGACTCATCGGAGATCAGCACCTCAAGATGGGCCACATACGTATCCACCTCGTAAGGCGGACAGAGGAAGCCCGTCTCCCCGTGGCGCACCAGGGAACGGCTTCCGGCTGCATCGGCGCAGACCACGGGAAGGCCACTTGCCATGGCCTCCAGGGTGACGTTTCCGAAGGTTTCCGTATCGGAGGGGAAGAAAAAGATATCGCTGGAAGCATACCCGGTGGCGAGTGCTTCCCCGCTCTGATGCCCCAGAAAACGGACAAAGGGCAGCGCGCGTTCCAGCTCTTCTCGCTCAGGACCGTCCCCAATGATCACCATGCGCACCCCCGGTCTGAGCTCCCGCAGGCGCTGGAAGACCTCCCGCAGCGTGGGCAGGTTCTTCTCCTGCACCAGACGGCTAACGAAGGTCACGATCTGGTCTTCCGGACCCGCGCCCACGGATCGACGCCAGGCCTCGGATCGACGGCCGGGATGAAAGAGCTGGGTATCCACGCCGCGCGCCCACCGGCGGATTTCCGTCTCCACCCCATGGGCGCGCAGCTCCTGTTCCATCTCCGGGGTGGGCACATAGACGTGCTGGCACTGGTTGTAAAACCAGGCGAAGTAGCGCCAGCTGGTGGCCTCTAATCCCTGCAGGTGGTAGTATTTGAGGTAACTAGCAAAATGGGTATGGTAAGAGGCCACGACCGGAATCCCGTGCTCCCGGCCATATCGCAGGGCCATCAGCCCCAGGAGGTCAGGGGTGGCCACGTGCAGGAGCGTAGGTCTAAAGGCGCGCAGCCTGCGCCAGAGCCGGGGAGAAAAGGGCAGAGAAAACCGATACTCGGCTCGTCCCGGAATGGGGACAGAAAAAACGGGGACCAGCTCGCCCTCCGGTTGCAGGGCGGCCCGAGGGGCAGCGGGACAGAAAACCAGAACGGGGATCCCCTTTCTGCGCAGAAATCGCACCATTCGGTTCAGCGTAAGCGCCACCCCGTCGGGGATGTAATGGTAATTGCCCGTGAAAAGGGCCACCCGCAACGGTTCGCAATCAGCGATGCTCATACATCCAGTAAGTTACGATGCAGCCGGCGAGGATGCACGCCCCGAGGTGGGCACCAGCCACCCCCTTTTCGGAAGCCGTCCCCTATCTTCCAGGTACTGCAGCAAGGCCGGTTGGAGCAAAAGGGCGCTGAGCAGGGTCAGGCCCACCCCGAAGAAGGCGACAAAACCCATGCTCCAGAGGCCGGGATGCAACGTGGTAAAAAGCCCTCCGAAGCCGAGCATAGTCGTGCTCGAGCCGATGGTGATGTGCTCTCCTGTGCTGCGCAGCACCCACCGAAGCCGACCTGGCCCCTCTTCCTGATAGCGGTGCGTAATATGCACCCCGTTATCTTCCCCGATGCCCAGCACGGCGGGCAAAACGGTGATATTGTACAGGTTGAAGAGCATCCCGAAGAGCCCCATGAGCCCGAAAAGCCACCAGAATCCCAGGAGCAGGGGCAACATGGCAATAAGGGTCCAGCCCAGCGATCCGAAGGTCAGCCACATCAAGGCGACGATCACCATCAGCGTACCTCCGATCATATAGGGCATCTCGGCCTCCATGAGTTCGATCATTTCGGCCGCGACGATGGAGGAGCTGGCCGCATAATAGACTTTGCCGTTGGGCAACACGACCCGTCCCACATCTTCCTTGAAGGCGATGGAGTTGCGCACATCCGATAGACCCACGGCGGGGTAGACCACGACGAAATTGCCCACCGTGCCGGCGCGGGTTAGGAAGAGCTGCTTGAGATAGTCAGGCACCTCCTCAGCCCGCAGGGGACGGTCCACCTGAGCCGCCTCACGCAACTGCTCCAGCAACGCGCGCGTCTGCGCATCGGCCGCCTGCAGGAGAGGGTCCTCCAGCAACTGCCGGATTTCGGCCAGCAGGGCCAGTTTGCGGCGCTGGGCTTCGGGATCGGCGGGAAGCCGTTCGGCCAGAGCCTCTACGGAAAGGATCGTCGGAGAGGTGGAGTCCTGCTCCATGCGCTGACGCAACACGGCCGCCACCGCGGCCGCATCCTCCGGGCTATCGGTGACGATGTAGGCGGGATTACGCTTCTGCACATATCCGAAGACCCGCACCTCCAGCTCGCGCAGGTGGGCGTACTCGGCAAACTCGGGCTCGAGCTTACCGAAGTCGTACTCGAATCCCAGACGAGGAAGCGCAAGCAGACACAGGAGGGATATCCCCAGCCCCATGCCCAGCACAAGGCGCGGGGCCGGAAAGCGCCCCTCGCCCCGGCCGATCACCTCCTGCCTGCGCGGGGGTAGATGCAACAGGCCATAACGCTCGACCAGCACCAACAGGGCGGGCAGGACCAGCAGGGCACTGAGCAGAGCGGATAGAACACCGGTTCCGGCGATAAAGCCGAATTCCGAAAACCCACGAAATCGAGCCAGCACCAGCACGTACAGGGAGGCCGCCGTGGTCAGAGCGCTTGTGGCGATGGCCGGTCCCGCCCAGCGCACCACGTGCTCCAGAGCCGAGAAGATATCCTCCCCTTCGGTGCGCAGTTCCACATAGCGGGCATAGGCGTGGATGCTGTAGTCGATCCCCATCCCGAAGAGGATCACAAACAGCACGGCGGTCATGAGGTTGAGTTTGCCGAAAAGCCACCACGCCAGCCCGAACGTCCAGCTAAGCCCCATCAGCAGGGGCAGACCAATGAGCAGCAGGGTCAATGGCACGCGCAGCAATTCCTCCAGGTAAGCGCGCCGCTTCGAGGTCCCGGCTCGTATGCGTGCCCGGGCGGTCTTGAGCCAGAAGTACCCGGTAAGCAGGGCCAGTACGCCCGAAAACCCCGCGGCGAAGCTGGAAAACACATCATGCGTGATGGCCTCTACCTCAAAGAGCCGCCTCCGCATCCGTCCCCCGAGCTCGAGACGCATCTCGGGATGATAGCGTTGCGGCTGTAGCTGCTCGATTAGCCGCTCCAGCTGCTCATAGACCCGCCGCACGTATCCGACGTCCGTCTCGCCCCCCGTGGGGATCAGCTCGACGATCATGATCGTGCTATCGTCGGATACGGGGTAGCGTTTGGGCAGGATCGTGTTGTAGGCGTCCTGTAGCAGGCTTCGCTCCCGCACCTGGAGCGCCTGTTCGAGGCTGTCGGGGGCTTCTTCGAGCTCGAAGAAAAACGGGTTAAGACGCAGGCGGGCGCGTTCGGCCTCCCGTTCCAGGAAGCGCTTCAGCACCTGCAGTTCCTGTTCTGTAGCCAGATACAGGGCTCGATGACGAAACGGGCCCGGATCGCGCTCGAAGTCGATGCGCCGGAAAAGCGGCTCTCCGGTAAGCGTATCCCGGAGCAGCCGGGCCCGCTTAATGGCCTCTCGGGCGAAGGCCAGATTGGCCTCGAAAGAAGGGCTCTGGATGATGAGCTGCACCCTGGATTCGGCCCCCAGAGTCTGACGGAGGCGATCAAGGGCGACTACGCTCGGATGATCCGGGGGCAGGAGATTGGCCAGATCCGTATCCACGCGCAACCGCAGGCCGTAATAGCCCCCCCAGAAAGCAAGCAGACCGGCTATAAGCAGCATCCAGGTGGGATGCCGGTACAGACGCACCAGATACGGGGCCAATCGGGCAAAGAGCGCGTTCATCTCAGGGGTATCAGCTCTGTGGCCAGCTCCGGACGCTCCAGAGCGATCAGGTTATCGAAATCCGCCAGGGACTGATCCCGCACGGAATCGGAATCCGACCATAGCCCTATGGCGAGCACCACCTCCGGAGGTTCAGCGCCAAAAAGGCGGCGGTAATCTTCCCGCACGTTGCGCACCACCGTTCTCCACTGACCCAAGCCCCCCGATCCGCTGGCGACTACGACGACCTTCAGGTTGCCGAAGATCCCTTTGCTCACCACGGTCCCCTCCGGGAGGGTACTACTCCAGACATACCGGATCGTGCGCGGTATGCCGAGGGCGTTCACGGAAAAGGTGATCATCACGCCTGCGGCGGAATCATCCAGATGGCCTTGGTCCTCCCGCGCCCCCACGGGGAGCCGATGCAGACGCCAGTTCCAGTGAAGCACGGGATAGGCACGTAGGTTCCACGACCGACGCTCTGCATTGGGATAGAGGATGTATGTCCAGGCCCGCCGGGTATGGACGCGTACAAACTGGTTGTCGCATTCCCGCAATATCCGGAACGGATATCGGCCGGAGGCCGTATCGGAAGCCACAATCGGGCGCAGCCGGCGATCTTCCAGCACCCTCCAGGCCGACGGCCAGAGCCCGACCCGCTCGGACTCGAAGTCCTCGATTACCACCACAGCGGGCGGAAGGGGCGATCGCAAAGGGGGAAGACAATCCCCACCGCGGAAACCCGAACCCTGAGCTCCGCCATGCCAGAACCAGGAGAAGAGCACCAGTACAGGAAACCCCATCATTCAAGCAGCCCGGGCTTGTTCGGGTAAGGAGACTGCCTGTTTAAACGCCCTTCTCCTGTCCGGGTTGCCCATCTGCAGAGCGAGCACAAGCACGTTGAGCGTTTTTTCCAACACAATCTGGGTAAGCAGCAGCGCCGCTACAGAGGCCGAGGAAAAGTTTAGCGAGCTGGCCAGCATGACCTGGAGGTTCATCACAAGCACCTCCTTTCCCGGAAGACCGGGCAGGCGGGCAGAGAGGATATCGACCACCAGCAGGGTAAACAACCCCTTCAGGGGCACCCCCGGGGCCCCCGCATACCACATGCCGATCGTGCATATATGCACCAGAAGCAGCCGCCCGGCGTGTATACTGGCCAGCTCCAGCAAAACCCGGCCCGGAAGATGAAAGACAAAACGCCGGAACCGATATCCCGCTACCCCCAGGATCGCCCCCAGCACGGCCAGCCCTGCCCAGGAGGTCCACTCCCATCGGGGCAGGATCCGATCGGCCAGCGTGGCGTTGCCTATCAGCAGCAGGCCCACCAGGCTCAGGGCAAGCAGGGTGGATATACCCGCTGAAAGCAGGTTGTTATCCTTGATCCCCTGCCAGACCGCCCGGGTCGGGAGACCCAGCCTGCGCTGAGCCCAGAAAAACAGGTATGCCTCTCCGGAGTAGCCCAGCAGATCCCGGTTGTAGACCCGCTTGAGCAGAAAGGTCCGCAGTCCCTCCGAGAACGGGAAACGCCAGATCCGGCGATATACCCATAGCTCCGAGACCGGGAGGGACAGGTAGGAGAGCGCAAAAAACCCGTAAAACCAGGGGGAATCAGGCAGCTGTTCAAGGATCCGCCCCCAGCCCACGTGGCTCAAATGGTAGACGGATACCGCTACCGCCGCCATGAAGCATAGGTACGAAACCCATCCTCCGATTCGGGAGAACATCTGGCTCCAGGGACGATCACGCCCGTAGACGATCCGCTGCGCAAGCCTCTTCATGGGCTCTGCTCCCGTTGCAACTCCGCCTCGTGGCGCAGAACCTCCCGGTCAGAGGAAAAGAGGGCAAAACTGGCCCGCTCGGCTTCGCTGAGCCGAAAAGCGGGGTGGTACCAGAGCGAACCGCGGATCCGGGCATATCCATAGCCCAGACAACCGAGGGGATGATTGCGCAGCCGGTTCAAAAAATGGGTCAGCTCCCAGGTATTGCGACCGTGATAACATCGGATAAACAGATAGGCGTACTCCCGGCCCAGGAGGCGTACGCGCCTCGACCACCAGCGATCTCGATAGGCGGTATCCTCCTGACGGGCCCAATCCGGATAGCGTATTGCGGCTTCGCGCCGGTGCAGAATCGTCCCCGGCGTGCCCCGGCGGATCTGCGCGCGAAAGGGACGGCTTCTCCAGGTGGGCAAGTCCAGATGCACCAGCGTGTAGCGCAAGAGCACGGCATCATAGCCCTGCAGGGCATAATGCATCTGCACCCGGATACGATCCGGATGATACCAGTCGTCATCGTCCCACTGGAGGCAGAACTCCCCTGTGGCCAGCTCCAGGCTGATATTGCGCAGCGCGCCCAGACTCAGACGGGGCCGACGGCCGATGCGCTCATAGCGCACCTGATCCGGAGGCAACTCCGCGAGCATCGGGCTCAGATCTGTCTCTCCATCGTCGACGACGACGAGCTCCCGGTTAGGCCAGTTCTGGCGCTGAAAACAACGCACGGCCTGCCTGACCCACTGCGGCCGATCGGCGGTGACCATCAGACAGCTAACCCGAGGCAGGCTCATGAGACCACCGCATCCTCCACTGCTCGCGTTTCCGATACGGAAGCCTCACCACAGGGGGCTTGCTGCTGAAGCAGATGGGCCCATACCCGATCGGCGAAGGCATAAAACGGACCTTTTTCGCGCAGAATGCCGAAATGCAGCGCATAGGGCGTTACGTACATATAATCCCCCCATCCGGGCAGGAGACTCAAGAGGCCCATAAGCAGCGTACGCAGCCAGACAGGCCTATAGGCCCGCATGGCGTACAGCAGAGGACGGGAATAGTAGAGCACGGAGACCTCTCGGAAGTCGGGATCGTACCGGGTGAAATCCGAGACGAAATCCAGCTGGGGGCTTTCCTGCCCCTGCAGCCAGGGGAAAACGGGCAAGTTCAGGCTGGCCATAGCCATGGCCAGGCTCCATTCGGCCGATTCCTCGGATCGTCCCGCCTCCTGTCTGCGGCTGCGGAAGTGCGTCCGAGACATCTGGCTCAGGAAATACGAGGCCAGATCGCCGACCTGACGGGCCAGATCCCGATCCTGGGCGAACATCATGCCCGCCTGGACCCGGCTCAGATACGTGAGCCCGAACCGGCTAAGCGTACGCGCTCGCCGATTGAGCACCCAGTCCCAGATCACGCGCACATCTTTGGGACCTCCGAAGAAGACATCGGCGATTTGGGTGCCCGTGATCGTAAACGGGTAGGCCCGCAGGTGGTGCCAGAGGGGATCCGGAGGCCGACACCAGACCAGATCGGCATCCACATAGAGGGTGCGCTCGAAGGGCAGATACCGGTAAAAGTTGTGTTTGAAACCGACCACGGAGGCATGTTCGGACGCTAGCGGCAAGACCACATCGAACAGCTCCCGCAGGCCATGTTCGACCAGCGCGGCCTGATGCGCCTCCGTGCACACCAGCGCAACCGGCCTCTGGGTATCATACCGGCGCAGGGTCGTCAGGGAGGCTACCGCATGTCGCAGATAGCGCAGATCTCCGTAGGAGACGTAGAGATAGCCCTCTTGGCCAAATGATTGTGGAATCCAATCCTGGGACATGTTCATCTGGCTCCTTCTTTGCTCAGGAAGAGGCAGAGCGCGCCCGGCGCTGCAGGCGTTCCAGGAGGTAATTGAATCCACGGGTGCGCAGTACAGGCTCGAAGGAGCGCCGATAGCTCTGCGCGGTGCTGACCCCGTCGAGCAGATAATCGACGATGAGCCATGAGGCACCCCGTTTTCGCAACACATAGTCCACGCGCACCGTGGTGCGCTCCAGCGTGGCGCGTGTTTCCACGTAGGCGGAATCGCCGCTTACCCGAACGGCCTCGTATGAGACGCGGGCGCGGTAAATATCCAAATCCTTCAGGGAATTTTCCTCAATGACCTGCCGAAAAACGGCGACAAACCGGGCCCGCTCCTCCGGGCTGATGCGACCCCACCAGGCTCCCAGCGCCATGCGGGCCATGGCCTCGAAATCCATGAGCTCGGTGAGCACCTTTTTGAGCCGCTCTCGCTGCTCGGACGTGGGGGTCGTACCCCGGGGCCCCAGAATGGCCTTGATCTGCCGATCCCGGCCCTCGAGGAGGGAGCGGAGGCGGGCCTCTTCACTACTCTGGGCAACCGGCTCAGGCTCCGGCAAGCCGGGATTCAAGGACAGGATGCCGCACCATGTCAGCAAAGCTATGAGCAGAGGCCTCATGATTCTCCCCTTTTCTGGTGCATCAGCGCTTCATACAACCTGCCCGAGGCGCGCTGCAGGCGCAACCAGGCCAGGTATCGCTCATAGAGCACTGTATAGAGGTTGCGGCGGAGCTC
This sequence comes from Bacteroidota bacterium, assembly GCA_025998875.1. Classification (GTDB taxonomy): domain Bacteria; phylum Bacteroidota; class Rhodothermia; order JANXDC01; family JANXDC01; genus JANXDC01. The sequence goes on from AP024675.1 coordinate 582,990, forward strand.
AAGGCGGGCCTGCACGGCTTCGACGAGATCCTTGGCGCTGCCGAGATCCAGGTCGAAGTTGATCTCTTCGGTGCGCAACCACTCGTTGGCGACCCGCAGCGCGCGCTCCAGAGCCACAGAGGCGCTGTCTTTGGCCCGAAACTCGCTCCAGGCCTGGGCCACTTCCGCCTCGACAGCCCGTTTGAGCGCTTCGTACTGGGCGCGCACCTGCTCCCTACGCAGACGGGCTCGGTCCAGGGCCAGAGCGGTCAGGCGAAAGTTCAGATTCTGCCGGATCACGATCCCGGCCCCGATATAGCGGGCATTCATGGGATCGTAAACAAAGGGATTGCGGAAACGGGACACATGCGGAGCCAGGCTCAATTCCGCGCGCACACCCAGCAGGACCTGGGGCAAGCGGTCTAGGCGCGTGACCCGATACGTAGCCTCGGCCGCCTCCATAGCGGCGCGCAGGCCAAAGAGCTCAGGTCGGTAGGCGAGGGCCAGAGCCTGATATTCCTCCAGGGGACGAATCGGAAGCGGGATGCGCTGCAGGGCGGAATCGAGCGGACGGATCTGGACTGAGGATGAGAGGCCAAGCTGCAGTCGCCATCCCTCCTGAAGCACCCTGTGCTGGCGTTCCAGCTCGAGGGCCTGCAGGCGCAACTGCTCCTCGAAGAGCCTGGCCTTGTACAGATCCGCCTGCCGAACCCCCTCTGCGCCCTCAGCCAGCAGGCTATCGAGCAGCCGGAGGGCGCGCCGCAGCAGTCCCTCGGCCTCTTGACGCAGCTCATCGAGGGCCTGCACGTACAAGGTTCCGTAATACAACTGCGCCACGCGCCAGGCCACTTCTTCCCGCTGCCGCAGCCAGTTCTGCTCGGCGGCCTCCTGGAGGGCAGAGGCAGCCTCTTGAAGTATTTTCGTTCGATTCCACAGGTAGATGGGCTGCACCCCCTCGACGACCCACTGCGTGAAGGGACCTGGACGGGACCAATCCCAGCCGAGATCGGGATCCCGATAATCACCCTGAGCAGCGGGGGTGAGGGTCAGAAACCCGCGCAGGTTGATCTCCGGAATCCACCGCAGTGCGCGGGCGCGCTCCCGATCCACCGCGGCCGCCTCTATATCGGTGGCCGCCGCCTGCAAATCCGGGGCCTGCTCAATGGCTCGCTGCAGGGCCTGTGATACAGATACGACCAGCGAATCGGCCCCCCACCACAGGCCTATTCCCCACACCCATCCGATGAGCATAGACGATCATGTTCGTCCGTATGGCGTCCCAACTCTGACCGGCCGGTCAGTTTACGACCGCACGGTCGCGAGGGCGTTAACGTATCCTGCCCCGGCGAGGTTCCTTTTGCTTCGGATTGCACCCCTCTCCAGCAGCTGCGTAGCTTTGGGCGCCATCCATTTGGCGCGGCCTCTCAAAGCCAGACAGGCAGTTGCCTTCTTTTAGACGAACCAGCGGGAGAAAAGAGACATGGCCCTGCCTGAAAGCATAGCCGTGGTGGGTGCGGGCACGATGGGAAACGGCATCGCCCACGTATTGGCCCTGCATGGGTTTACGGTGCATCTTGTGGATATTTCCCCTCAGGTCCTCGAACGCGCGCTGGCCACGATCGGGCGCAATCTGGATCGGCAGATCCGCAAAGGCCTCATCACAGAAGCGGAGAAAACAGCCACCCTGGGACGCATCCGACCTTACACGGATCTAGCCGCCGCCCTATCGGGGGTGGCCTTTGTGATCGAAGCCGTACCGGAGCAGGTAGAGCTCAAGCTGGACATGTTCCGCCGCTTCGATGCGCTCACCGCTCCGGAGGTCGTTCTGGCCAGCAACACCTCCTCGATCTCGATCACGCGCCTGGCTTCGGTCACGAATCGAGCGGAACGGGTGATCGGCATGCATTTCTTCAACCCCGTTCCTGTTATGGCGCTTGTGGAAGTCGTTTCGGGAATGGAAACCTCCGAGGAGACGGTTTGTCTGGTCGAGGAGTTGGCCCGAGCCCTGGAGAAAACCCCGGTGCGTGTGCGGGATTTTCCCGGTTTTGTCTCCAACCGGGTGCTCATGCCCATGATCAACGAGGCGATCTGGTGCCTCTATGAGGGGGTGGCCACCCCGGAGGCCATCGACCAGGTCATGCGGCTGGGCATGAACCATCCCATGGGCCCCCTGCGGTTGGCCGACCTGATCGGATTGGATGTATGCCTGCATATCTTGAACGTGCTCTATGAGGGCTTCCGGGATCCCAAATACCGGCCGTGTCCGTTGCTGGTCAAAATGGTAGAGGCCGGTCGACTGGGCGAAAAAACCGGACGGGGCTTTTACGAGTATAACCAGCACCAGTAGCAGGAGCAACCCCCATGCCATCGGAAGTCGTGTACCAGATGATGCATTTCGAGCTCTCCGAGGAGCACAAGCTCATCCGGCAGACAGCGCGCGAGTTTGCCGATCAGGTTCTGTTGCCCGGAGTCATCGAACGCGATGAAGAGGCCCGCTTCCCCTTCGAAGAAGTCCGACAGCTGGCCGAGCTGGGGTTCATGGGCATGATGGTTTCCCCGGAATATGGCGGGGCAGGACTGGATACGCTCAGCTATGTGCTGGCCATGGAGGAGATCGCGCGGGTTGATGCGGCCACCTCCGTGGTCATGTCCGTGAACAACTCGCTGGTCTGCTGGCCGATAGAGACATACGGAACCGAGGAACAAAAGCGGCGATACCTGCCCCGTCTGGCCTCGGGCGAAATCTGGGGCGCGTTCTGTCTCTCGGAACCGGAGGCGGGATCGGATGCCTCCAACCAGCACACGACGGCTGTGCGGGAGGGGGATTACTACATCCTCAACGGCACCAAAAACTGGATCACCAACGGGGAAACGGCCAGCGTCTACATCGTCTTCGCCCAGACCAACCGGGAACTGGGTCATCGAGGGATATCGGCCTTTATTGTGGAAAAAGGCTGGCCTGGGTTTACGATCGGGAAAAAAGAAAAAAAGCTCGGCATTCGGGCCTCGGACACCACCTCGCTGCACTTTGAAGACGTGCGGGTACCTGTCGAAAACCGCCTGGGCGCAGAGGGTATGGGGTTTAAGATCGCCATGAGCACCCTCGATGGGGGGCGCATCGGGATCGCGGCTCAGGCCCTGGGTATCGCCCAGGGGGCCTTTGAGCGCGCCCTGGCCTATGCCCGAGAGCGCAAAGCCTTCGGCCAGCCGATCGCCAACCTGCAGGCGATCCAGTTCAAGCTGGCTGATATGGCCACGGAAATCGAGGCGGCGCGTCTACTTACCTACAAGGCGGCCTGGGTCAAGGATCAGGGTCGCCCCTACACGAAGGAAGCCGCCATGGCCAAACTCTATGCCTCCCGGGTGGCGGTGAAGACCGCTCTAGAGGCCATTCAGATCCACGGAGGCTATGGATACGTGCAGGAATACCACGTCGAGCGCATGCTGCGGGATGCGAAGATCACCGAGATCTACGAGGGCACCAGCGAGATCCAGCGCCTGGTGATCGCCCGACAGTTGCTCAGGGAGCTGGGAGGATGAGTTGCGCAAAAAGCCGCGCCCCGAAGGCGGGGCTTTTTGTTTCCGCACAGCGGAAGCTAGGCAAAAACCCCCGCAATGCGCTCGGCCACGCTGGCCAGTACGGCATCGAGCCGAGAGGGATCTCGCCCTCCGGCTGTAGCGAGCGTGGGCTGTCCTCCCCCACCTCCCCCGAGCTCACGGGCGAGCTCGGAAACCAGCCGACCGGCGTGCAATCCCCGCTCCCGGACCAGATCTTCTGACACCGTGGCCAGCAGCAACACCTTCCCCTCCGGTGTGACGGTACCGAGCACCCCCACCGAACCCGCTCCGAGCCGGTCGCGCAGGTAGTAGCCCAGCTGCTTGAGCGTCTCGAGATCCTCTACCTCCAGACGCGCCGCCAACAGCCGCACGGGGCCTACGCTCTGCAGGCGGCTCGCCAGCAGGCTGTCTACTTGCGCCTGGGCGATGCGCAGTCGCAGGCGGGCCAGTTCCCGCTCCAGCTGCCGTTTGGCCTCGGCCAGCTCATAGACCTCTTCGGCTATGGAGCGCTGTGAGGTACGGAAGAGCTCTCGGATCCGGGCCAGCTCGGTTTTTTCCTGCCGCAGTACAGCATCCGCTGCCGGCCCCACCACGGCCTCCAAGCGCCTCACCCCGGCGGCGACGGCCTCTTCGTCGAGCAGACGAAAGTAGCCGAGCTCTCCGGTGGCGTCCACATGGGTACCCCCGCAGAGCTCGATGGAGAATTCCGGATCGAAGGTGATCACGCGCACGCGATCGCCGTACTTCTCCCCGAAGAGCGCCCTCGCCCCCCGGGCCAGGGCCTCCTGCAGGGGGACGTCCCGCTCCTCGATTTTCGGGATGTTTTCCCAGATCTTCTCGTTGACCAGCCGCTCGATCGCCTCCAGCTGCTGCGTCGAGAGCCGTTCGAAATGGGAAAAATCGAAGCGCAGCCGGTCCGGGGCCACAAGCGAACCCTTTTGGGCCACATGCTCGCCCAGCAAGCGCCGCAGGGCGGCATGGAGCAGGTGTGTGGCCGTATGATGCCGTTTGGCCCCTTCGCGCCAGTCCCGGTCCACCAGCGCCTCAACGGGCTCATCGGGCCGCTCCGGAAGCCGATCGACCACGTGCACGATATGCCCGTTGCGCCTCTGTACATCCAACACCCGCACGGGATCTCCCGTGGAGGAGACAAGGAGCCCGCGATCCGCGACCTGGCCACCGGATTCGGCATAAAACGGGGTCACGTCCAGCAGGAGCTCGTAGCGATCTCCCATAGAGCGCCAGGCCATGATGCGAGATCGTGTCTTGAGCGTGTCGTATCCCACAAAGTGGGAATCCGGTCCCGTCTGGAGCACGATCCATTCCTGCCCCAGCTCGTGCTGGGCCCGGAACTGCCCGCTGGCGCGCGCCCGTTCCCTCTGCTCCCGCATGAGCGCTTCGAACCGGGCGGTATCGACCTCAAGCCCGCGTTCCCGGGCCATGAGCGCGGTCAGATCTATGGGAAAGCCGTAGGTGTCGTGCAGAAGGAAGGCCGTCTCGCCGTCGAACATCCTCTGGCCGGCGGCCTTCAGTTCGGCGGCCCGCCGCTCGAAGAGCTCGATACCCCGTCCGAGGGTGCGCAGAAAGGCCTCCTCTTCGGCCCGCACAACGCGCGATACGTAGTCGGCCTGTTGGCGGATTTCGGGGAAGACGTCCCCCAGGGTATCAGCCAGCACGGGCACCAGCGCATGGAGAAAGGGCTCCCGGAAAGCAAGCACCTGATATCCGTAGCGCACCGCGCGGCGCAGCAGACGACGCACCACATATCCGCGACCCTCATTGGAGGGCGGAGCCCCGTCGGCCGTGGCGAACGAAACGGCGCGCACGTGATCGACGGCCACGCGCATGGCCACGCGCACGCGCTCGCGCTCCTCCTCGGGCAACCGAATACGATCGTATCCCTCCACCTCCGGGCGCGGGATCAGCTCGGCCAGCCGCTCCAGAAGAGGCGCAAAGATATCCGTATCGTAGTTGGAGCTTTTGCCCTGCAGAACGGCCGTGATGCGCTCAAAGCCCATCCCGGTATCGACGTGCCGTGCGGGAAGCGCCTCCAGGGCCCCGTCGGGGCGACGGTTGAACTGGATGAAAACGAGGTTCCAGATCTCCATCACCCGAGGATCGCCCCGGTTGACCAGCGCGGCGCCCGGCAGTTGCCGACGTTCGGCCTCCGGACGCAGATCGATATGGATCTCCGAGCAAGGTCCGCAGGGACCGCTCTCGCCCATCTCCCAGAAATTGTCCCGCTTGCCGAAGCGAAGCACATGGGTCGGATCGATATCCGTAACCTCTGTCCAGAGTCGGGCCGCCTCCTCATCCGGTTGCAAGTTTTCCTCCGGATCCCCGGCGAACACGGTTGCATACAGCCGATCGGGGGGCAATCCCCATACCCGGGTAAGCAGTTCCCAGGCCCAGGCGATGGCCTCGCGCTTGAAGTAATCGCCAAAGGACCAGTTGCCGAGCATCTCGAAGAAGGTGTGGTGATAGGTATCATGCCCCACCTCTTCGAGGTCGTTATGTTTGCCCGATACACGGATGCATTTCTGCGTGTTGGCCGCCCGCCTGTACGGGCGGGTGCCCAGCCCCAAGAAAACGTCTTTGAATTGGTTCATGCCCGCGTTCGTAAAGAGCAGCGTGGCATCGTCCCTGGGCACCACGGGGGCGGAGGGCACGATCTCGTGCCCTCGGGCGCGAAAGAAGTCCAGAAATTCCTGTCGGATCTGGCGGGACGTTTTCATAGGGCGCACTTCGTACCGCTGGTTTCCCAAAAGTACACCGGAAGCCCTTCCGAGCACAAACGAAACGCGCCCGCATGGAGGGCGGCCCGCCCTCCCCCCAGGAGGGGGCGCTCACTGCTCTGGGGACTGGGCGGTATTGGCCGGGCGCGAGCCTTAGCCTGCCTTTTCCGCCTTTTCGGCCGCTTCGGCCTGCAGGGCCCGCTCAAAAAGGGCCATGAGCTCCTCGCTCATGCCCATCGTGGAAAACCCCCCGTCGTGGTAGAGGTTCTGCATCGTAACCTTGCGCGTCAGGTCCGAAAGCAGGGTGACGACGTAATCGGCGCAGTCCTCGGCCGTGGCGTTGCCCAGAGGGGCAAGCCGATGGGCGAACTCGAACATGGCATCAAAGCCCTCGATTCCGGAACCGGCCGTGGTGCGCGTGGGGCTCTGGCTGACCGTGTTGACCCGAATGCCTCGCTTGCCCAGACGGGCGCCGAAATTGCGCGCGATGGATTCCAGAAGCGCTTTGGCATCGCACATATCCGAGTAGCGAGAGAAGATGCGCTGAGCGCCGATATAGGTCAGGGCCACGATGCTGGCCCCGTCGTTGAGTACCGGAAGCGCATGGTGAATGATGCGATGCAGGGAGATGGCCGAGATGTCCAGGGTTTTCACGTACCAATCGTAGTTGAGCGCCTCATAGGGCCGACCCTTGCGGATGTTGAGCGACATGCCGATGGAGTGTACGATGAAATCGACCCCCCCGAAGTGCTCGCGGGCCACCTCGAATACCCGTTTTACGTCCTCATCGCTTGTGGCGTCGGCGTAGACCACGGGCGCATCTCCGCAGAGCCGGGCCAGCTCCTCAACTTTTCCAAAACGCTGGGTTACCGGGGCATTGGAGATAACGAAGCGCCCCCCTTCGGCGTAGACAGCCAGCGCGATATGCCAGGCAATGGAGTGTTCATCCAGCGGCCCGAAGATGACCCCCTTTTTCCCTTCCAGTAGGCCGTAGAACTTCCGACGCATACGCAGTCCCCCTTCATGTGGCCGGCTAAAGGTAGCCCGGGCCGCAGAGGTCGGGCAAGACAGCAGGATGATTTTGCCCTGTGCGGAGGAGGCCCAATATATTCCGATACCCGGCCTACACCTTCCCGCGCGAACGCAGAACAAGGAGCGCTGATCATGTCGGTTCTGAGTCCCCCCGTTGCCCGGCGTGTCCGGGAGCTGACCCCTTCGCAGACGCTGGCCATGACGCATCGGGCTATGGAGCTCAGAAGGCAGGGGAAACCGATTGTAAGCCTGAGTGCCGGAGAGCCGGACTTCGATACCCCTGACCACATCCGAGAGGCGGCCATCGAAGCGATCCGGAGCGGCTTCACGCATTATACCCCCAATCCAGGCATTCCGGAGCTACGGGAGGCCATCGCGCGCAAGCTGCTTCGGGACAACGGGCTTCAGTACGAACCCCGACAGATCCTCTGTTCGTCCGGAGCCAAACAATCCCTCGTACTGGCCGTGCTGGCCCTAGTCAACCCCGGAGAAGAAGTCCTCATCCCCACCCCGTACTGGACCACGTATCCGGAAATGGTCAAGCTTGCCGGTGGGGTTCCACGATACCTGAAGACGGGTCCGGAGACGCGTTTCAAGATCACGCCCGAACAGCTGGAGGCCGCCATCACCCCCCGCACGCGGCTGCTTATGCTCTGCTCGCCTTCCAATCCCTCGGGCATGATCTATACGGAAGCCGAGCTCCACGATCTGGTCGAGGTATTGCGGCGCCATGAACAAGTCTGGGTGCTCTCCGATGAGATTTACGAATACCTGGCCTACGAGCTGCCACACATGAGTATCGCCAGCCTGCCGGGCATGCAGGAGCGCACGGTTGTGGTCAACGGCTTCTCCAAGGCCTACGCCATGACGGGCTGGCGTCTTGGCTACGCAGCCGGGCCGCTTCCGGTCATCGAGGCCATGGAAAACCTGCAGGGCCAGATGACCTCGGCCCCAAACTCGATCGCCCAGAAAGCCGGGGTGGCCGCGCTTGAGGGGCCCCGAGAGCCCATTGAGCGGATGCGGGAGGCGTTTCGCAGGCGCCGCGATTTTCTGCACGCGGCCATCAGCCGCATCCCGGGCCTCGACTGCCCCAAACCCGAGGGGGCCTTCTATCTCTTTCCCAACATCTCGGCGTATCTGGGCCGCCGCACCCCGGATGGACACATCCTGCAAACAGCCGAAGAGCTGTGCCTTTACTTGCTGGAAACCCAGCTGGTGGCCCTGGTCCCAGGAGAGGCCTTCGGAGACCCAACCTGTGTGCGCATCTCTTATGCCGCCTCCGAGGCCGAACTACAAGAGGCGGTCCATCGGATCGAAGCCGGTCTGCGCGCGCTGCGATGAGGGCCCGCCTGGGGCATAGGGTCTCTTCTGCCCGGAGATGGGCATATTGCCTCGGGGTCGGAGGTATTGTCCTGCTTTCCGGATGCGCGCGCCGGGAACCGGAGCTCTCTGAAGACCTGCTGGGTCGGCTCATCGCCGAAGCGCATCTCCTGGAAGTGCGCTATCCCAACCCCCGAATGCGGGATTCCGCTTTTGCTGCCATCTGTCGCTCCTACGGCGTGGACACAAGCCGCTTCTATGCGGCCTATCGGAACGCCGTATCCGATCCCGAACGCCTGCGCGCGCTCATGGAGGAGGCCCTGCGCTGGCTGGAGGGAACCGACACCACAGGGGTTCCATAAACTATGGCGGAAGATCTGAGCCATCGGTTTCGAGAGCGGTTCTTCGTCCCCGACGGGGCGATTGAATTGCGCGCCTTCACCCATGGACTCATGCCCCGAACGGTGCCCGAGATGATGGCCCGGTTTCTGGAGGACTGGCGCCGATTCGGGGTGGAGGCCTGGAACCGAATCCCGAATCACTGGGATCCCGAAGATCCAACGCCGGTGGGATGGTGGAATTTGCCCGAATATCTGGGCGATCGCTTTATTGCCCCGCTCATCGGCGCGGAAGCGGGCACCTGCATCCTGCTGCCCAACGTACACTGGGCCGTAAGCGCGCTGCTCTCCTGTCCGGAGCCGTTTCTGGGGCGACGGCGCCTGGTGTACACCGCCGCGGAATTCCCCTCGGTGAGCCACACCGTACCGCGGTGGGCTCAGGCCATGCGGTGGGAGGCGGTGGCCGTCCCCTTCCCCGGTTCCGGAAGCACGCTGCGCGCCATGCTGCGCGCCATCACGACCCGCACCGCACTGGTTTTCGTCAGCCGGGTGACGTTTCTCTCTGGAGAACGCCTCTCCGATGGGGCGCTGGAGGCGATCGCGGAACGCTGTCGCCAGACCGGCGCCCTACTCGTGCTCGACGGCTATCACGCCGTAGGGGCAGAGCCATTCCGGGTACACGATCAGGGCATAGACCTCTTCGTCGGTGGGTTGCTCAAGGAGGGGTGTGGATCGACGGGGAACGGCTTCCTCTACATTCGCCCCGGTCTGGAACTCACGCCGCGTCTGGGGGGCTGGACAGGCGAGGGAGATCCTTTCGCCTTCGGTTCCGAATACCGGCCCCATCCCGTGGTGCGCCGTCGCTTTCTGGGCGGCACCCCGGCCATCGCCCCCCTCTATCACGCTGTAGAAGGGGTGCGCATCCTGCTCGAGGCCGGACTGGAGGCGATTCGACTGGACAATCTGGCCAAAACCGGATGGCTCATCGACGCCCTCGCCCCCCTGGAGGCCGAAGGCCTGCTTGAGATCATCTCTCCCCGAGATGACGAACGTCGGGGTCCGATGCTCGTGCTTCAGATCCCGGAGGCCAGCCGCATGGCTTCCTGGCTTGCCCAAAACGGGATTTTCGTCGACAGTCGGCAGAACCGCCGCCTCCGGCTGGCCCCTTTCATCTGGAATTCCTACGACGAACTTGCCCACGTGCGCGCGGCCCTCGAAGAGGCGCTGCGCACCGAAGCCCATCTGCGGGATCCGATCCCGACATCCGGGAATCGGGTTGTTCCGTGACTAAGAGGCCACGCGCACAAACGTAACGGGCATGGAACGCCCTCCCATACCCATGGTCATGGTGCCCACGAGCTGTTCACCTTTGAGCTCCAGCTCCATGCGGGTCCGGATGGTGCGTTCCTGCCCATCGGGGGTCTGAACGGTGCGTTCCTGCTCGAGAATGAGCTTGTTGTTACTGAGCTCGACTTTCTGGAACGGCACCTTGCCCTGGGGGGTCGACCAGTAGGCCTGTAGTCCCGCCTCGGTTTGTTCGATGACGAGCTGGCGCTCGCCCATCTGGCCCATCATACGTCCCCCCATAGGCCGATCACCAGGAGGCTGCTGCATCTGCAGCTTCCAGGCTCCGAGCAGCTGTCCCGAATCGAGCGTCTGAGCGCGGGCCACAGAGAAGGTGGCAAGCAGAACACAGAGGCTCAAAAGCGTGCGCATAAGACATCCTCCTTGGCTATTGGCGTACGGTATCCCGCGCCCCCGGAGCGGGGAGATGCAGGGTATCGTTCCTACCTCTTCGTTCTCCATCCCGAAACCGGTGGCGGCGTTGCCGGTACAGGGTCTCTAGGCGTTCCCATTGCGCTTCGGTGAATACCGGTCGGATCTCCTCCCGGTAGGCCTGCGCGAGCGTTCGCAGTTCCTGACGGAAGCGCTGACGCAGGGCGTTCATCTGCGCCGCATGCCGATCGGTGATCGCTTCCAGCTGACGCATTTGCTCCGTGCTGAGGCCGAGCTCCTGACGCACTTTTTGCCAGTTTCGGCGCTCGAGCAGAAGGAACTCCGGCCCCCCCCGAAAACGGGGGAAAAGGAAAAAACGGTCCAGCAACACGCCGACCCCTATCCCGGCGGTGAAGATAAACAGGCCCAGCAGCACAGGCCAGATCCAGTGCCATTTCATGGAGCTATTTCCTCTAAGTGCGTGCTCTCCAGCAGAAACGGCCCGACGGCATCGACCGTAAGGGGCTCGGAGGAAAGAACCACGACCTCAAAGCGCGTGGGAGCTTCCGGACTGCCCCAGATCCATTCGGGCTCATGCCCCTGTCGGGCTGCTGCCCAGGCCAGAACCCAGAAGATCACGGCCGCTGCGGCGGCCCAGCGCCACAGGCGTCGGGCCAGATGTTCGATCCCGTAGACCCCGCCACGGGCGCGAGGCAGCGTCTCGGCCCAGAAGCGTTCCAGGGCTTGATCACAGGAGGCCGGATCGGGTATGCGGCGCGCCTCCCGAAGAAGCGCCCGATAGCGATCGGCCCAGAGAGTACGTTTCATGACCAGAATGCCTCCGTATGCGTTCGCAACCACTCCATGATCTTTCTCCGCGCCCGGAAAATACGGGTCTTGACTGTCCCCAGCGAGGTTCCCGTAATCCGGGCGATGCTCTCATAGTCGAACCCCTCTATATCCCGGAGCACAAGCGCCTCCCGCAGCGCCTCGGGCAGGGCGTGGATGTAGCGCCACAGCTGTTCCCGCGCCTCCGCGCGCTCCAGCTCCTCATGGGGGGATAGAACGGGCTCCATGTAGCCGTCCAGGTGTTCGGGGCCTGGATCCGGAGCGCGATAGCGATCCCTGACCTGTCGGCGGCGCAAGAGGTCACGCGCATGATTGAGGGCGACCCGGTAAGCCCACGTGCCGAATTGGGCCTCCTGGGCGCGGAAATCGGCCAGATGCTGGTAGATTTTGAGCATGATCTCCTGCAGGGCATCGGCCGCCTCTTCGGTATGCCCCAGTACGGAGTACACGAGCCGATACAAACGGCCGTAATGCCGACGCATGAGGATGGCAAAGACCCGATCTCGATCGGCCTCATGCTGACGAAACCGTTCTACCAGCGCATTGTCCGTCCAATCCTCCAATCGGAGCACGGGTCTCGTAAGGCCGCTTTTCCGTTTTTTAGACGTCTTCCCCATGGGGAAAGTTCTTGGCATCTCGAAGCCTTCTGGCAAGGGTTTTGCTTCTCGATCTATTCCGGTGACCCACCCCCCCAGGGTACCCTATACGCACGGAGGGTAGATACAAAACCATGCCTCAGATGGGCAAAAATGTAGCTCCCGAGCCCCTGCCGCCCCAGGAGCGGCGCCGTCTGGAGGCCCTGGCGCGCTATCAGATCATGGATACCCCGCCGGAGCCCATGTTCAATCGGATCGCGGATCTGACGGCGCGCATCTTCGGGGTGCGGCTGGCTTTCGTTGAGCTCGTCGACGAACGACGCATCTGGTATAAAGCCTGTGTGGGTTTTGATCGCAGCGAGGTGCCGCGAGAGGGGACACTGGCCGATCTGGTCGTGCGCACCGGAGAGGTGCTCATCGTCGAAGACGCCTCCCGGGATGTCCGCTTTCAGGATAGCCCCTATGTGAGCGGTCCACCGTATGTGCGTTTCTATGCGGCCGCCCCCCTCATCACCCCGGATGGGTTCGTCATCGGCGTTCTGGCCATGGCCGACCCGCAAGTCCGGAGCCTGAACGAAAACGAGCGGCGCATCTTTCTGGAGATGGCCCAGCAGACCATGAACGAAATCGAGCGTCGCTATGCGCTGCTGGAGTTGCAGGCCTCCGAACAGCGGATCAAGAGCATCCTGGAATCGTCCGGCGATATCATCTTCACCCTGGACGCCGAGCATCGGATCACGTACCTCAACCCGGCCGCCGAACGGTTCCTGAGGCTGGATCGAGCCACCCTGCTGGGGCGTCACTTCTGCGAGCTCGTTTTGCCTGGATTTCGTCGGCCGCTCTGCTATGCCCTTAAGGCGCATCTGGAGGACCCCGGAGGCGAGATGCGCGTGGAGGTTCCCCTCTCGATCCTCGGAGAGGGCCAGCGCTGGTTGTCGATCCACCTCACCCGGCATTCCGAACACGACGCACCGGGCTTTTTTACCGGCGTAGCCCGGGATGTGACGGACCGGCGGGAGGCCGAAGAGCGCCTCCGACAGAGCGAAGAGCGCTTTCGTCTGGCTTTATCGTTCCTGCAAGACGGGGTCGTGCTTCTGGACCCGAATGGGCAGGTGCTCATCTACAACCCCGCCATGGAACGGCTCACCGGCTACAGCGCAGAAGAGATCCAGCAGACGGACCTGCACATCCTGCTCTACCCGGATACGGAGGAACGACAGCGCGTCCTCAACGGCCTGCTGGACCTACTCCGAAGCGGAAAAACCCAGCACCTGGAGGCCTCCATAAGGCGCAAGGACGGATCGCGCCGCATCGTACAGATCGCCTCCTGTCTGGTGCCCTACGAGGGCAAGTCCATGCTACTGAGCACCTATCGGGATGTAACCGATCGGCATGAGGCCCAGCAGGCCTTGCAACGCCGGGATGCCATCCTGGGCGCGATCGCGGATATGGCCGATAAGCTGCTGCGCACCTCCGATACACGGGGGACCATCGGCCAGACGATCAGCCAATTGGCCCACATCACGGGCGCAGAGCAGGCCGCCCTGTGGCGCTATGAGGAAGCCGATAGCCCGCTCCGACTGGAGCTCTCCTGGCAGAGGGGCGAGGCATCGGCCGCACTTCCCGATACGCTCCCTCTGCTCTGTCCCCGAGCGAAGCCCTCAGAGGGCTTCTTCCTCTGCCAGCACGACGAACCCGAAGCGGAGGCCACCAGCGACATAGGCCTGCTCGGGATCAAGACCCTGGCCGGAGTGCCCGTTTTCGTAGGGGGTATGCTCTGGGGCGTGCTCACCCTGCATCATACCCACCCTTACTCTTGGTCGGAGGCCGAACGCGACGCGCTCATGACCGCAGCCGGGCTCATCGGCGCGGCGCTACAGCACGAACGCAACGAATCCGCCCTTCGGCAGGCCAACCGCATGCTCCAGGAGCAGACGCGGGAGCTGGCCAGGGCTCGGGATGAGGCCCAGCAGGCCAACCAGGCCAAAAGCCAGTTTCTGGCCAACATGAGCCATGAGCTGCGCACCCCCATGAACGCCATCATCGGCTATACCGAGCTCCTGGAGGAGATCGCCGAGGAAAACGGGCACACGGAGTATCTGGCCAACCTGAAGAAGATCCACACGGCCGCCCGCAACCTGCTGGCCATTATCAACGATATCCTGGATCTGTCCAAAATCGAGGCCGGACGGCTGGACCTGTTCGTGGAAGAATTCGAGCTGGACTCCTTCCTGGAAGAGCTTCAGCATACCGTCCAGCCCTTGATGGAAAAAAACCAGAACCGCTTCGAGCTGCGCGGGCTGCGCCGGGCGCGCCTGCGGCAGGATCAGACCCGGTTGCGGCAGGTTTTGCTCAACCTGCTCTCCAACGCGGCCAAATTCACCGAAAACGGACGCGTCATCCTGCGCATACGACGCCAGCGCTCTTCTTCCGGCGTTCCGGAGCTCGTCTTCCAGGTCCAGGATACCGGAATCGGTATCGCTCCGGAACATATGCCTCACCTGTTCGAGGAGTTTCGGCAGGGGGATATGTCGACGACGCGTAAATACGGAGGTACGGGACTGGGCCTGGCCATCTCCAAAAGGCTCACCACCATGATGGGTGGAGAGATCTCCGTACAGAGCACCCCGGGTGAGGGCTCTACGTTCACCGTACGCATCCCCCAATTTCTCGCCCCGGATGGCTCCACCCCGAGGTCTTCTGCCTCCGTGCCCCGGGCTCTGCTCGGCAGCGATGAACCCGTAGTGCTGGTCATCGATGACGATCCCTCTGTGGGCGAACTCATCCGCTATCACCTGGGCCGGGAGGGTTATCAGGTGGTCTACGCCTCCTCCGGCGAGGAGGGCCTGGCCTGGGCGCGCCAGCTCCGACCGGCGCTCATTACGCTCGATATCCTCATGCCCGGACAGGACGGCTGGAGCGTCTTGCGCGCACTCAAAAGCGACCCCCAGACGGCCTCCATCCCGGTGGCGATACTCAGCTTCCTGGAAGAGCGCCAGCTTGGCTATCTGCTCGGCGCGGACGAGTACCTGCTCAAGCCCATCGATCGGGAACAGCTCCTGCGGCTGGTGGCCCGATATACGCCTTTATCCCGGCCGGGCCGAGCGCTTGTTGTGGAGGATGATAACGCGCTGGCGGAGTTGATGGAGCAGGTCATCGCCTCGGAGGGATGGGCAGTAGAGGTAGCCGCCGACGGGCGTGCGGCCCTGGAAGCTGTCGCCCGGCAGCGGCCGGATGTGATCTTTCTGGACCTCATGCTCCCGGAGCTGGATGGCTTCCGGGTCCTGTACTATCTGCGGCAAGAACTGGGCTGGCGGGATATTCCGATCGTGGTCGTCACGGCCAAAACGCTGACCCGAGAGGAAATCGCCTATCTGGAAAGCGGGGTACAGTGGATCCTGCACAAAGGGGGATATGGCCAGGGTAGCCTGCTGGGGGAAATCCGCCGCCTGATTCGAAATGTGAGCCCCTTTGTCAAGGCAAAGCCGGGGTAGTAGAGTGCGGATTCTGCTTGTAGAGGACAACGAGATGAACCGGGATATGCTCTCACAGCGGCTCCAGCGACGGGGCTTTACGGTCCTCCTGGCCGCTGATGGGGCCGAGGGCGTTATGCTCGCTCGCCGCGAACGCCCTGATCTGGTGCTCATGGACCTGAGCCTGCCCATTATGGACGGCTGGGAGGCCACCCGGCAACTGAAGTCCGATCCGGAGACGGCGCACATCCCGATCGTCGCCCTCTCAGCCCACGTGCTGCCGGCGGAGCGAGAACGAGCCCGGGCGGTCGGGGCCGACGCCTACGCCACCAAACCGATCGACCTGCCCGAGCTCCTGGCCCTGATCGAACGGCTCATCGGCAAGCCCTAGCGTGCGGGCTCGAGGACATGCGAGAACGAACACCCTATATCCTGATTGTCGACGACAACGAGCTCAACCGGGATCTGCTCCTGCAACGGCTCCGGCGCGAAGGCTATGAGCTCGAGGTGGCCGAAGATGGCCCTTCGGCCCTAAAGAAGATCAGCCAACGGCTGCCGGATCTGATCCTGCTCGACATCATGATGCCGGGCATGAGCGGATATGAGCTCATCACCCGCCTGCGGGCCGATGAGCGCACCCGGGAAGTGCCCGTCATCCTGGTATCGGCCCGAAGCGAGACGGAGGACATCGTCCAGGGGTTGGAGCTGGGGGCCAACGACTATGTAACCAAACCCATCAACCTGGCCGTACTCCGGGCGCGTATTCAGACTCAGCTGCGCCTGAAGCGCTCCCTGGAGGAGGTGCGCACACTCGATCGGCAGAAACAGGAACTGCTCTCTATTGTCTCCCACGACCTGCGTTCCCCCCTTTCCGGCATCGCCGGATTGGGCCGCCTGCTCCTCACAGGCGAGCTGGGCCCTCTGACGGAACCCCAGCAGGAGGCGCTACAAGACATCACCCGAACAGCAGAAAGGCTTTTGGAACTGGTCAATACGCTCCTGGACTGGTCCCGCCTGGAGTCCGGCCATCTGAAGCTGGCCCGCAATCCCGTAGAGCTCCGCTCCATCCTGATTGAGACCCTCCAGGCCCTGCGCGGAGCCGCCTCCGACAAACGGATCGAGCTCCTCCTGGAGGCCTCCGAGGAAGTTCCCCTCCTTGGGGACGAAACGCGTCTTTTTCAGGTCTTTAGCAACCTGATCGGCAATGCGATCAAGTTCTCCAGCCCGGGCGGAAAGGTGCTTGTGCGGCTGTGCAGAGACCGCGAGGCGGCTTGCGTGGAGGTGCTCGATGAGGGTCCGGGTATACCCGAATCGGAGCGGGACCGTATTTTTGAGCGCTTCTACAGCCGCGGGCACAATGGCCAGAAGGGCCTTGGATTGGGGCTCTACATCTGCAGGGCCATTGTGGAGCAGATGGGCGGCCGGATCTCCGTAACGAACCGTCCTGAGGGAGGTGCCTGCTTCCGGGTCTGTTTGCCTGTGTCCTCTCCTCTTCCCGAGTATGTCCGATCGTAACCTTGCGCCCCCCCTCGGGGCGGGCGTATATTTAGGCCGCTTTGGGGCTGTAGCTCAGTTGGCTAGAGCGCCAGAATCGCACTCTGGAGGTCAGGGGTTCGAATCCCCTCAGCTCCACAAAAAGGGTAAGTCCTGTACGGCCAGCTCCCGCTGAACCCCGCCAGGCCCGGAAGGGAGCAACGGTAGGCGGTTGTAGCGGCGCGATACAGGGGAGCTTACCCTTTTTTGCTGTCTGTCGGCGGCCGGATCCGAGGGCGCCTTACTCCGAGACGTGCGGGGGCCTTCTTGCCCGCCACCCCGCCTCGAGGGAGAGCTTACCTCCCCCCTGCAGCAGGAATCCCAGCGCCACGGCCGCGTACAGGAGCGCCAGCTCGCGCTCCGCAAACGGATCTCCGGCGTGCCGGATGAAGGCGGCCACGAGCATGGTAATCAGGATAAAAAACGCGGCCGGACGGGTAAACATCCCTACGGCCAGCAACAGGCCGCCCACGAGCTCGGAAAGCGCGGCCAGGCCGGCGAACAGCTCCGGAAGCGGAAACCCCATGCGCTCCACCGAGCCCACAAATCGCTCCCAGCGGCCGGGCTCAAAGAGCTTGGGCCATCCGTGCGTCATCATCCCCAGGCCGGCCAATACCCGGAGCGGTACCCAGCCGTAGGGGGCCAGGGTTTCCAGAAGGGGAAAGGAAAAGCGCATACGCTGCCTCCCGCTCAGTAGGGGCCCATTTTAGAAAGGGCTTCCATGCAGAAGCAATCCCCTTTCGCCTGGATCGATGCGCTGGCTGCCCGTCTGCAGGGCCCCTTGCCCGGTCTTGCCGCTCAGCTGGAGGCTTTCCCCGGCGCCTCGCAACGGCCCGGTATGGAGCACCTCGATCCGGTCACTTTCCGGCCGGCGGCCGTCCTCTTCCTGCTCTATCCCCACCGGGGTCGGTGGTATTTTCCTCTGGAGAAACGACCCGAGGAGCTCCCCGCTCATCGGGGGCAGATCGGGCTTCCAGGCGGCGCCATGGAGCCCGGGGATCGATCTCCGGAGGAGACGGCCCTGCGCGAAGCCGCCGAAGAGGTGGGGCTTGACCCTTCAGCGCCCATCCCGATCGGACGCCTATCCCCGGTCTGGATTCCCGTTTCTCGCTTCCGCGTAACACCCGTGGTGGCCTGGATGCGGCGGCGGCCCTCTTTTCTCCCCAACCCGCAAGAGGTGGTCCGGCTCCTGGAGGTACCTGTAGAAGCTTTGCTGGACGCAGGTCGCTTTCGGGTGGAGCGATGGATCCTGCAGGGACGGCCACAACAGGTGGGCTGTTTTTACTTCGACGGAGAGCGCGTATGGGGCGCCACGGCGATGATCCTCTGTGAGTTTCGCGCTCTGTTGCGTCAGCTCCTCGATGATCCCCGACAGGCACGCCTGTTGCCCTTTGCCCACGCACAGGAGATCTTTATAATATCGAGCCGCAGGCGAGAAGAAACCGATGAAGGTCATCGAACACCTGCAACGGGCCCGGGAGACGCTCCTCAGCTATGAGATCATTCCCCCCCGGCGGGGCGGCAATATCGAGGACATCTTCGCGCTCGTAGAACAGCTGTTGCCCTTTGACCCTCCTTTTATCGATGTGACCAGCCATGCGGCGCAGGTCGAATACGAGGAGCTACCCGACGGCACCTGGCGACGGCGCGTCATCCGCAAACGGCCCGGCACGATCGGCCTGTGCGCAGCGATTCAGAATCGCTACAACATCGACACCGTGCCCCACCTGCTCTGCCGCGGCTTCACCCGGGAGGAAACGGAAGATGCGCTCATCGAGCTCCATTATCTGGGCATCCACAACGTGATGGCCCTGCGCGGAGACGATCCCGGATTTCGCAAAACGATCACCGATGGACGCTCCTGCAACGAATACGCTGTGGATCTGGTACGCCAGATTGTGAACATGAACCGGGGGCGCTATCTGGAGCCCGATTTGCTGGATGCGGCGCCCACGGACTTCTGCATCGGCGTTGCGGGCTATCCCGAGAAGCATTTCGAAGCCCCAAACATGGAGCGCGATCTACGGCATCTGAAGGCAAAGGTAGATGCCGGAGCGCACTACATCGTCACGCAGATGTTCTTCGATAACCGCAAATACTTTGACTTCGTGGCGCGCTGCCGGGCCCTGGGCATCGAGGTGCCCATTATCCCGGGCATCAAGGTGCTGAGCAAAAAGACCCAGCTGCAGTCCATTCCCAGCCGTTTTCATGTCGAGATCCCGGAAGAACTGGCCGCCGAGATCGAGGCTGCGCCCCCGGAGCACGTCCTCGATGTGGGCGTGGAATGGGCCATCCGGCAGTGTGTGGAGCTCATGGAGCAGAGGGTGCCGTGCATCCACTTCTATATTATGCAGGACGCCTCGGCCGTGATCCGGGTCATCGAGGGTCTGCGCAAGCTGGCCTGAACAGGATCCTGCTCTGCCTCTGCTTGGCGCTGAGCCTTCCCGGCCCGCTTGCCGCCCAGAACCCATCCGAGGAAGCGGAGCGCTACATGGAGCGCGCCTCTGAGCTGGGCGGACGGGGACGCTACGCGGAGGCCGCGCTGTTGTACGGCAACGCGGCGCGCCTGTTTGCGCAAACCGGCCGCCGAGAGGCCGCCGTAATCGCCTACGACAGCCTGGGCCAGTGCCTGATGCGCCAGAGTCGTTTCTGGGAAGCGCTGGAAGCCTACAACGCCGCGCTCCAGCTAGACTTGAGCTATCTGCGGGCATACCTGGCCAAGGCGCGCCTGTATCTGGACACCCGACAGCCCCGCAACGCACTCACCGCCCTGGAAGAGGCCGAAAAGCTGGCGCCGGATCACCTGGAGCGGCTGCAGCTGTTGGGACGAGTCTATCTTATGCTGGGCCAACCGGCCGAGGCCGCGCAGGTCTGGAAACACATCATCCGACTCGACCCCCGCCCGGAACGGCAACTGGCCCGCTGCATGGTGCTGGAAGCCTGGCGCGAACAGCTTCAACAGCTCCAGGCCCCCGATAGCCTGCACCGGACCGTGGCGCTGGAGCTGGGGCATTGCTACCTGGCGGCGGGCGAACCGGAAAAGGCCGCTCTCTACTTCCAGGAGGCCATGCGAAAGCTCACCCCGGAGCCCTTTTTAGGATTGGCCCGGGCACGTCTGGCACAGGGGAACCGAACAGAGGCGCAAGCTGTGCTCGAACAGGCGATCGGACTAGCTGAGCAAGCGCCGGATCCGGCGGCGGTATACCGTCAGCTCGCCGAGCTCTTCGATGCGGCTGGCGCCCCGGATCGGGCTGTGCGCATGCGCCAGCGCGCCCTGGAGAAAGAGATCCGGCAGCAGGTTCAGCGTTCCGCTGTTTCCCTGCAGCAGGCCTACGAGCGCTCGCTGTTCTGGTGGCAGCTGGAGACCGGTTACGGCTGGTGGATGCGCTTCGACCCTTCCGATCCGCTACAGATCCGCTCCCACTGGCAAGCCCGACAAACTTACTGGAACGCCCAGCTTACGGTGCGCATTCTGCGCAGCCCCCTGCAGGCCGGTCTGGGATATAGCCAGGACGGGGCGGAGAGGTGGCAGTATCTGTATGGCAGCCTGGGGGTGAACTTCACCGATCCCTATGAGGCCTTCAGCTGGGTTCTGGTACCCGCCTTTCGCTACGGAGCCAACCCCCGCAATCTGAACTCTTTTACCTACGAGTTTCACCTGCTTCTGGGGATCCGACTGTTGTTTTTGTCCCTGGGAGGAGAGCTGGTCCTGCATCGTCCGCTTCCGGACGAAGCCGCCTGGCGAGCCCTGACGGGCGCCTTTCTGCGCCTGCACCTAAATTAGCTCATCGCGATAGCTTGCGCAGGACGCGGCGAAAGATCTCCGTCATCTTGGGCTCGGCCTCCTGGGCGGCGGCAACCACCTCCTCGTGTGTGAGGGGCTTTAAGGCTTCCGGGAAGCATTCATCCGTGATCACGGAGATCCCCAGCACCCGCATATTCATGTGCCGGGCCACGATCACCTCCGGTACGGTGGACATGCCCACCGCGTCGGCTCCGATCCAGCGCAGAAAGCGGTATTCCGCGCGTGTTTCCAGGTTCGGACCCGCCACCGCCACGTAGACCCCCTGCTGGAGCTTGATTCTCGCCTCCAGGGCGGCTTCTTCGGCCAGCCGACAGAGCTCCGGATCGTAGGGCGCGCTCATGTCCGGAAAACGCGGGCCCAGCTCCGGGTCGTTGGGCCCGATCAAGGGGTTATCGCCCAGCAGGTTAATGTGATCGACGATGAGCATAACATCCCCGCGCCGGAACAGGGGATTCATCCCCCCCGCCGCGTTGGAGATCAACAGCGTATCGACGCCCAGTTTTTTCATCACCCGAACGGGATAGGTGATCTGCTGCATCGTATACCCCTCGTAGTAATGGAAGCGCCCCTGCATGGCCACCACAGGGTGTCCCTCCAGGTGGCCAAACAGAAGGCGGCCGCTATGCCCCTCCACGGTCGAGAGGGGAAAATGGGGGATCTCCTGGTAGGGCACCACCTGGCTTAGCTCGATATCTTCGGCCAGCGCCCCCAGCCCGGTCCCAAGAATGATCCCGATCCGGGGCTCCAGGGTCGTGCGAGAGCGCAGAAATTCCAGGGTCTCTCGAAGCTGCTGGCGCAGCGCTTCCACGGAGATGGGCATGGGTCAACTCCTCTCTTTGAAGACTCCGGGGGCGAATTTGCGCCGACCGGTTCGGATACCGCAAGGCTCACTCCAGCTGATCCAGAATACGCCGAATCTGGCGGATCTCCTCTTCCGGGGTCACGGCAGGAGAGGGGCGAAGATCGGGGATCGGGGGGGCGGCGGGAGCTTCCCCCGCGGAGGGGGCTTGTTTCTGAGCGGCCGGCTCTTGCTCCAGCTCGGGGTCTAGTGACAACGACGGGCCGGAACCCGCATCGGCCCGCGTGGGCTCATCGGCCTCGGCCTCGAAGCGTTCCAGAAGGCGCAGTTCCGCCTCCAGAAGCGTACGGATTCGGGCCAGGATTTCCTGTCGCTGCCCGATGAGGCGGGCCAGCTGGGCCTGTAGCCGGGTGCGCTCCTCATGGGCGCGCATCAACAGCTCCCGTGCCTTGAGCTCGGCCTGATCCAGAAGCACCTGCGCCCGTTGTTCCGCATTGCTCACCAACTCGCGGGCCATCTCTCGAGAGGTGGCCAGAGTCTGCTGCAGGGCATCTTCCACCTTCTGGTAGTGCTCCAGCCGCTCCTGAAGCTCGCGGACCTGCCGACGCAGGGACTCGAGCTCTTCTTCCTGCTGTTCCCAGTACGTGGCCAGCGCACGCAGAAAGGCGTCTACCTCTTCGGGGTCGTATCCGCGCATCTTGCGCGCAAAACGCTGCTTGCGGATATCCTGAGCCGTCAGACGCATGGCCATCTCTCCGATCCCGGTTGCCTTGAATATGGCCTTTTCCCCGCTGCGGCGCAACCGGGGCAGGAACTTCGCCCCGGAAACCGAACGTTTCACGTTCGAAGAAACGTGCGCGGGAAACCCCATGATCCTCTCATATAGAGGCCTTGTGCTCCTTCTTTTTGTGCTCCTTCCCGTAGGGATACGAGCCCAGAACGCGATCGTGCTCGGCCGTGTGATCGATCAGCAGAGCGGAGAAGGCCTTCCCGGAGCCGCCATACGGGTTCTGGACACCCCGATCGGCACAGCTACCGACAACCAGGGGCGGTTTCGCCTCGGAGGGCTTAAGCCTGGCTCCTACCGGCTGGAGGCCCGCATGCTGGGCTACGAGCCCCAGCTGCAGCAGGTAACGCTCCGGCCCGGAAGCACAGTCGAACTGCTCTTTGCCCTCCGCGAACAGGCCATCGAGATCGCCCCCGTGGAGGTGACGGCCGAACTGGTGCGCGATGCCCGGCGCACAGAGGCGGGCATCGTATCCCTGGAACCCCGCGCCGCGCGGGCGTTGGCCGGTGGATTTGAAGACGTGTTGCGCGCGCTACAGGTCGCCCCGGGCGTGATCGCCACCGGGGACTTCAGCGCCCAGCTTACCGTACGGGGAGGAGGTCCGGACCAAAACCTGATCCTGATCGATGAGGTCGAGGTCTTCAATCCGTATCGGCTCTACGGCACGATCTCCATGTTCAATCCGGCCCTCGTAGCCGATATTACCCTGCTGACCGGTGGATTTCCGGCCCGATACGGAGACCGGCTCTCCAGTGTGCTGGCCGTCACCCAACGAGAGGGCAGTCGGGCTGCGTCTTTCTCCGGAAACGCGAACATCAACATCGCCAGCGCCAATATCGTGGCCGAAGGCCGTCTGCCCTGGGAGGGATCCTGGCTGCTAAGCACGCGCCGTACGTACTACGATCTGATCGTGGGCCCGATCGTCAAATCGGCCGGCCTCCTCCAGGGCGACGTGGCGTTCCCGAACTTCTTCGATGTGCAGGCAAAGCTCCTCTTTCGCCCCCAACCCGCACACACCGTGGCGCTGAACGGGATTCTGAGCCGGGATGCCTTCGACCTCTACACAGCGGCTCAGGACACCTCCAGCCGACTCCGGCGGCTGGAGGCGCAGGATCTTACCCGCAACGACGTACTGGCCCTGAGCTGGACGTATGCCCCTTCGGGACGCTGGGGCATGCGCTGGACCGCTTCCTGGTATCGCAACGGGGGCCGCTCCAACTTCGGGGCCGAATTCCTCCCCCGCGACGCTTCCCGGGATCTGCAGATCGTCGTCCGGGACACGGTCAATACGTTCACCTTCGAGTACGACCAG
The DNA here is from genome assembly GCA_025998875.1 of Bacteroidota bacterium. GTDB lineage: Bacteria > Bacteroidota > Rhodothermia > JANXDC01 > JANXDC01 > JANXDC01. The sequence goes on from AP024675.1 coordinate 606,822, forward strand.
GCCTTCTCGTTTGCCAAGTGGAGCCTGGCCGGCCGGTTTTTTGGGCAATGGCATGACCATGAACTGGAGTTCGGACTGGGTGCTGATCTGCTGGAAAACGGGCTTTCTTATGAGCTGCGCCTGCTTAATGCGTTTTCGCGCGCCCTCTTTCAGGCTGTCCAGCAACTTCCCCGAGGGCCCGGAGCGTTTCCGGAACGCATCGATCAGCGCAGCCGCTATGAGCGCATGCACGTCTTCCTGCAGGATCGCTTCCGCATCGGCCAGCGGCTATACGCGCAACCGGGCCTGCGGCTGGACCACTACGGCCTGCTGGGGAAACGCTACCTCTCCCCCCGCCTGAATCTGTCTTATCAGGTCGAAGATCAGACCACCCTGCGAGCCGCCTGGGGGATCTTCCGGCAATCGCCAGGGCTGGAGAAGCTCATCGATCAGAGCGTGGTTTTCGATTTCTCCAACCCCACGCGGCTGAGTCGGCTGCAGGCGGAGACCGCTTTTCACTACGTTCTGGGCCTGGAACGGTGGCTTGACAGGCGCTGGGTGCTGCGCCTGGAGGCCTACTACAAGCATATGCGCGACCTCCTGGTGCAGAGCAAAACCGTCCGGCCTGTATGGCGGGCCGAGCCCCTGCCGGGAACCGAAACTCGACCCAACGATCCGAGTGCCTACAGGATCGTGCAACGCTATGAGGAGGTGCTCGAGGCCCTTCCGGTCAACGCCGGACGAGGCCGGGCCTATGGGATCGAGCTCGTCGTGGAGAAGCGCCGCTCCGGCCCTCAGGACCGGCTCAACGGCTGGATGAGTTACGCCTACGCGCACGCGTATCGGGAGCGAGACGGGTATCGGATCCCCTTCCACTACGACCGTCGCCATGTGGCCAATCTCGTGCTGCAATACCGCATCGGCCGCGCCTGGGAGCTCGGACTCACCTGGCGCTACGGCTCCGGCTTCCCCTACACGCCCGCCATCGGGTACGAGCCTCTGGTGGTAAGCGAACTCAACACGGCCGATCCCTCCCGTCCCCCGGAGGTGCGCATCGCCACCCATGCCGTCACGGGGCTGGTGCGCTACCGACCCGTCTTCGGTCCGGAATCCCAACAGAACAGCGCCCGCCTTCCGGACTACCACCGTCTGGACGTGCGCCTAAGCTATCGGATTAAGCGAAGCGCAACCCGCTGGGAGCTGTATCTGGACGTGATCAACCTGTATAACCGCAAAAATGTGCTCTCCTATCGCTACCGCGTAGAGGTTGATCCTTCACGGCCGCAGGACCGGCCCCGACTCGTCCGGGAAGCGACCACGATGTTTCCCATCCTGCCCACATTGGGCTTCAACGTGGTCTTCTAGGCCCTCAGCGGCTCAGATACAGAGAGCGGATCTTATAGGGGCGCTGAAAATGCTCATCGCGGAGGTCGCGCACAAAGACGATCGCCTCTCCCGTCGACTTCATCTCCGGGCCCAGCTCGCGCTCAACCTCCGGGAATTTTTCAAAGGAGAAGACGGGCTCCTTGATCGCATACCCCTCCAGACGCGGCTGCAGAAGATGACGAAACTCGCGCAGTTTGCGTCCGAGCATAAGGCGTGTGGCGATATCGGCCAGCGGCACCCCCGTGGCCTTGGCCACAAAGGGCACGGTGCGGCTGGCGCGAGGGTTGGCCTCGATGACATAGACCACTTCGTTCTGCACGACAAACTGTACGTTGATGGCGCCCACTACCTGAAGCCTTCGGGCGATACGCTCGGTGTAATCCCGTATCGTGGCCTGGATCTCCTCGGAGAGGGAAAACGGGGGTAAGACGGCCGTCGAATCTCCGGAGTGCACACCGGCCGGCTCGATGTGCTGCATGATCCCGCCGATGTAGATCTCCTCCCCGTCGAAGAGCGCATCCACATCGACCTCGATGCCGTTTTCCAGAAACCGGTCGATGAGCAGTACATTATCCGGCAACATCTCGTAGATGCGCTGCACGTAGGCGGCCAGCTCCTCATCGTTGACCGCAATGCGCATGCCCTGGCCGCCGAGCACATAGCTGGGCCGGACCAGCACAGGGTATCCAATCCGGCGAGCTACATTGATTGCCTCCCCCACGGAATGGGCCACCCCGTAGGGCGGATACGGAATGCCCAGTTCCCGGAGCAGATCGGAAAACTTACCCCGGTCCTCGGCCAGATCCAGGGACTCGAAGGCCGTGCCCAGAATCGGGAACCCGTGCTCGTGTAGCTTCTGGGCCAGTTTGAGCGCGGTCTGTCCCCCGAGCTGGACAATCACCCCTATCGGCTGCTCATGTTCCAGAATATCCCGCACCCGCTCCCAGTACAGGGGTTCGAAATAGAGCTTATCGGCCACATCGAAGTCGGTCGATACCGTCTCCGGATTGCAGTTGATCATGATCGCCTCATAGCCCTCCTGGCGCGCGGCCAGCACCCCGTGGACACAGGAATAGTCGAACTCGATGCCCTGTCCAATCCGATTCGGCCCGCTTCCCAGGATGACCACCTTGGGCCGATCGGAGCGAACGGATTCGTTCTCCGGCGGATTGCCCCAGGCGTCCTCGCGCTCGTAGGCGGAGTAGTAATACGGGGTCTCCGCCGGAAACTCCGCCGCACAGGTGTCCACGAGTTTGAATACGGGCCGTATCCCCCAGGACTGGCGCAGCTTGCGCACCTCCTCTTCCCTCACTTCGCCCTGCAGGAGATGGGCGATCTGGGCATCCGAAAAGCCGGCTTGCTTGAGCTCCAGGAGGAAGTCCCGGGGCAGGGTGCGCGGCGTATACCGACGGGCTTCTCGTTCCAGCTCGACCAGATAGCGGATCTGATGCAGGAACCAGGGGTCGATGCGCGTGATGTCATAGACCTCTTCGACCGAAGCCCCGAGCGCGAAGGCGTTTCGGATCTGCAGAAGCCGATCCCAGTACGGCCTGCGCAGGCGTTTGCGCACAAGCTGGGGATCGAGCACATCGCGGCCGTCCATGCCCAGCCCATCCCGGCCGACCTCGAGCGACTGCCAGGCCTTCTGCAGGGCTTCCAGGAAGGTCCGGCCAATGGCCATCACCTCGCCTACGGCCTTCATCTGCATGCCGAGCTCTTCATCGGCGCCCGGGAATTTGTCGAAGTTCCACCGGGGGATTTTGACCACCACATAGTCGAGCGCGGGCTCGAAGCAGGCGCTTGTGGTGCCCGTAACATCGTTGGGCAGCTCATCGAGCGTGTATCCGATGGCCAGTCGGGCGGCAACCTTGGCGATGGGATACCCTGTGGCCTTGGAGGCCAGGGCCGAGGAGCGGCTCACCCGTGGATTAATTTCAATGGCCACCATGCGCTCCGTCTTCGGGTCCACAGCAAACTGCACGTTGCACCCCCCGGCGAAATTGCCGATGGAGCGCATCATCCGGATCGCCATATCGCGCATCTGCTGATAGAGGCGATCACTCAACGTCTGCGCGGGAGCCACGGTGACGGAATCCCCGGTATGAATGCCCATGGGGTCGACGTTCTCAATGGAGCAGACGATAATCACGTTATCGTGGCGATCGCGCAAAAGTTCAAGCTCGAACTCCTTCCAGCCGTAGATGGACTCCTCGATGAGCACCTCGTGCACGGGGCTCATCTCCAGACCTCGGAGCACTCTGCGCTCGAACTCCTCCCGCGTCCAGACGATCCCGGCCCCGGTTCCCCCGAGGGTAAAGGAGGGCCGGATGACAAGGGGGAAACCGATCTCCTCGGCAATCTCCTTGGCTTCCAGCAGGCTGCGGGCCAGACGGCTGCGCGGGATATCGATGCCGATGCGCATCATAAGGTCTCGGAAGGCCTGCCGATCTTCCGTGATGCGGATGGCGGTAATGTCGGCCCCGATAATCTCAATACCCTGCTCGCGCCAGAAGCCCTCATTTTCCAGTTCCACGGCCAGGTTGAGCGCCGTCTGCCCGCCCATGGTGGGCAGCACGGCGTCTGGTTTCTCTAGTAGGGCCACCTCACGCACGTTTTCCGCGCTCAGAGGCCGCAGGTATACCCGATCGGCTATCATGGGATCGGTCATGATGGTGGCCGGATTGGAGTTGATAAGCACCACCTCAATGCCCTCGGCACGCAGGGCACGACAGGCCTGGGTGCCGGAGTAGTCGAATTCACAGGCCTGTCCGATCACAATTGGACCGGAACCGATGATGAGGACCTTGCGGATGTCATCACGTTTCGGCATGGCACCTCAACAGGCTACTTTCTGTGTGACATACACCTCCAGTCGGGCCCGAAACTCGTCGAAGAGGTAGCGGCTATCGTGGGGGCCTGGACAGGCTTCCGGGTGATACTGCACGCAGAAGGCGTTGCGCCCCACAAATTCGAGCCCTTCGACGGTGTGATCGTTCAGGTTGAGGTGGCTGATCCGGGCCACCGTGGGATCTATGGAATCGGCCGCTACGGCGAAGCCGTGGTTCTGCGTGGTGATCTCTACACGGCCCGTCTGCAGGTTTTTGACCGGATGGTTGGCCCCGCGATGTCCGGTGTGCATTTTGTAGACCGTACAACCCGAAGCCAGGGCCATCAGCTGATGTCCCAGGCAGATCCCGAACAGGGGCAGGTCGGTCTGCTCCAGGAAGAAACGCACAGTCTGGATCGCATACGGCATCGCGTTCGGATCGCCCGGCCCGTTGGAGAAAAACACCCCGTCCGGGTTCCAGGCCAGCACGGCCTCCACAGGTGTACGGGCCGGAAAGACGCGCAGCGTGCATCCGCGACTGCGCAGCTGCTCAAGAATACTGCGTTTGACCCCGTAGTCGTAGACCGCCACCCGAAAGGGACCATCGGAGGGCAATTCGTAGGGGTCCGGCGTGCTCACCCGGGAGGCCAGCTCCAACCCCTGCATGGAGGGCCAGCGGCGCGCTTTTTCCACCAGGCTTTCGTTGTCCAGATCTACTGAGGAAATCACCGCGTTCATGGCCCCCTTGTGCCGCAACAGCCGCACGAGCATGCGCGTATCGACGCCCGTGATCCCCACGATCCCGTGGCGGTCCAGCCATTCATCCAGCGAGGTGTCCGCATGCGGGTTCGAGTAGACGTACGAAAAGGCGCGCACAATTACGCCCTGCACCATAGGGCGGGGAGCCTCGGAATGCTCTTCTGTAACCCCGTAGTTGCCGATATGGGGATAGCTCATCATCATGAGCTGGCCGTAATAGGACGGATCGGTGAAGATCTCCTGATATCCCGTCATGCTCGTATTGAAACACAGCTCCCCGGCCGCCTCTCCCAGACGACCGATAGCCCATCCGGATACCACCGTACCGTCGGCCAGAGCCAGCTTGGCGGGAACCCGTTTGTGCGGCATCACCTCGTCACCCTCCATATGTTTTCATGCCTGCCCCAGAGCCCACGGAAGATGCATGCCTCTCAGGGGAAACGCATCCCCTCGGCGCCCCCTCGATGCAGGACGTCACGCCCCTCGTCTTGGAGCAAGGGCCGACCGAGCCGGCATTGTAGCGAAGCTCCGTCCCCCCTATCCAGAACCCGACGGACATAAAAAAAGCGGCGCTGCGGCCGCTTGCGAAGGACGTCAGAGGCTTTCTTCCACTTCCCGGATGCCATATCCCCCTGCCGATCGCAAGCAGACCTGCCACGGCGCCAGCGTCCTGGCCTCGTCGTCGACGGGATATGAGCAACTGCCCGGGCATCGAGTATTCGGGCGCGAAGATAAGAAACCGAGCTATCCGCTGGCAACCCCGGGAGCATTTAGGCCTCATGTTCTGCGCCAATCGTCGAGCCGACGGCTCTCAGCTGTACATCCAGCGGGGCCTGCAGTACCGCTCCATTCCAGGGAAGCAACCGCACCAGCGGGGCGCTGCGGACCGGACAATCCGGCATACCGCAGAGTGCACAGCAGGCCGGCCAACAGGGCTCGGTATGCACGATGACATCTACCGGCTCCGGCCACTGCGCCCGGAAGAGCTCGTAGATAGCATGTTCCGCTTCATGACTCTGCTGCAGCGTCCAGTAGAAGGGCAAAATGAGATGAAAGTCCACGTGCAGCACGGCCCCACTGCGCCAGGTTCTGAGCCGATGGGGGGCAATCCAGCCCGGTTGCCGACTCTGTTGGAGCAGAAGCGCTATCCGCTCCAGCGTCTCCGGATCGGCCTCATGCATCAGACCCGCTATCGCCTCTCGGACCAACCCGTAACCCGCTCTCAGGATATGGACGCCCACGCCGAGTGCCACCAGGGGATCCAACCACCATAGGCCCGTAAGCCGCACAAGCCCCAGCCCGAGCACCACGCCAGCGCTCGTATAGGCATCACTGAGGACATGATGTCCGCTTGCGCGCAGGGTGGCCGATCGGGTTCGACGTCCCGTATGCAGCAGGTAGAGGCCCAGTAGCGCGTTTGCCAGCCCCGCGCCGGCGACCAGCGCAATACCCGTCTCCAGCCGCTCCAGAACGGCTCCACGCCAGAGCGCTTCCAGCGCTTTATAGCCAATGGCACCGCCGGCCAGCATGATGAGCGAACCCTCAAAACCGGCCGAGAAGAATTCGATCTTCCCGTGCCCGTAGGGATGACTCTGGTCCGGAGGGCGGGCGGCGATATGCACGGAGATGAGGGCCAGCAGGGCGGCCACGACATTGATAATGGACTCCAGAGCGTCGGAGAGTACCGCAGTAGACCCCGTCAGCGTAAAGGCGAAAAACTTCACCCCCAGCAGCACCAGCCCTACGGCAAGACTCCACCGTGCGGCCCGGAGTCGGTTGGGGACGTCGAGTTGTTCCTGTGCCTGCATCAGAGGCAAAGATACGCCGCCGCATCCAAAGAAAAAGGCCCGGCGCCTGGCCGGGCCCTGCGGGGGAGGGAGAAAGAGATCACCGTTTGAGCTGTACGGTTTCCTGAAGCATCTCATCCGAGGTGGTGATGATCCGGGCGCTGGCCTGAAAACCGCGCTGGGTGACGATCATGTCCGTAAACTCGCTGGCCAGGTCCACGTTGCTCATCTCCAGCGCCCCGCTGACCATAGTGGTCGCGGTATCTTCTCCGGCCCGGTAGAAGACGATGGGCCCTGAGGTCGAGTTGGCCCGGAAAATACCGTCTCCGATATGCTCCAGACCCTGCTGGTTGGGCACATCACCCACAGCCAGCTGCGCGATCGGACGGCTCTGGCCGTTGCTGTAGAGCACCTCCAGAACCCCGCGAGAATCGATCCGGAAGGTCACGAAGTCCCCTTTGGGGAACCCATCCTGCGACTCCACGCGAGCTGTGGAGGCGCCTTCATACTGGACCAGCTGCCCCAGCTCGAGCTGGATTGTCTGGTTGCCCAGCGGACCCGCTCCGTCGGGATCGAACTCGACCTCCAGGCGCGTATCCCCGGAAGCGAACGGGATCAATCGCCCCTGGGCATCAAACTCAAGGGGGATCGTGACCGCATCCGCATCCGAGTCCGTATCCGCCGGAACGCTGCCCGTCGGCTGTCCGATCGCAAGAAAGCCGCCCGTATTGTCTTGCACCCGAATTACGGCCTCCCACTGGCTGGCACCCACCCGACGGAATTCGACGGTCATCGTGCGCGCCACCCCCTGGGCGTCATAGATGACCGTCGAAATCGTGTGCGCTTCCGGCTGGCTTGCCGCATAGAGGGGCAGAGAAGCGTTCAGGTTGCCCGTCACCCGAACGAGCTGGGTCTCCTTGGGCTCCGATACCCCATAATCCCCCAGGCGGATATCCGTAAGCTTGCGGTTCAGATCGTAGATGATGCGACCGTCGGGATCGCGCTGCACGTTCCCGGAGCCGTCGATGCGGGGGTAAAAGAGCCAGCCCTGTACGTTGAACCCGTTTACGTTGACCAGCTCGCCTTTGCTGTTGAACTGGAAATTGCCCGCGCGCGTGAGCACGGTCTCCTGGCCCTTGCGCAAGACGAAAAAGCCGGGCCCATCGAGCGCCACATCGGAAGGGATGTTGGTCGACTCAAAAGAACCCTGCGTGAAGCGCCGGTCTATGGAGGCCACAGCCACCCCGAGCCCGATCTGGGCGGGATTGATGCTGCCTCCCACCGCGCCCCTGCCCGAGCCGAGCAGGCTCTGCCCGAGCAACTGGGCAAACGTCACGCGCGAGCTCTTGAAGCCGATCGTGTTCACGTTGGCGATGTTGCTGCCCACTACATCCATGCGGGTCTGATGCGACCGCATGCCCGAAACGCCCGAATACAGAGATCGAATCATGACGTCACCTCCTTATGTGGTCTGCTTGTGTTTGCGGCTTCTGTCGTTCCGCCGCACCCGGGCCCCCCGTTTCGGGTCCAGCCCTTCTGCAGCGTATCGCGCCTCATCGCAGAATCAGCGCACTGTCGATCTGGGTGAAGACGCGCTCCCGCATCGTTTCCGCATCCACGGCGGTTACTACGGTTCGATTGGGCACGTTGACCACGAAGGCCGCTCGGGGATGGAGCACCAGGCTATCGCGAGCCCCCTTGCGGGCCAGCTGATCGATCGCCCCCCGGAGCATCTCCAAATCCGTTGGGCTGAGCTCAATGGCTCGCTCCGTGAGACGCTCCAGCGCATGGGCAGAAAAACGCACCCCCGTATCCTGTTGCCGATACCGCTCAACGAGGTGAGCAAAGGAAGGCCCTTCTCGTGCCGTCGGCGAGCGATTGGCCACCCCGCCCATCGAAACGGCGGGGTCGACGCGACGCAACAGCTCCTGTACCGTCATAACCCTACCCTCCTTGCTGCTGAGGTTGTCGGATTTCCTCGATCGCGCTCAAATCCACAGCGATATCTCCGATCCAGATCTTGGTCCCCTCGGCTGTGTACTGCACTCGCGTAATCGGCCCCAGAAGAAAGACCGCGGCGGAGACCGACTGCCCGGCGTTGTGGGCCTCTATACGAACCCGATAGAGCCCCTTCGGCAGCTGTCGACCCTGATCGTCCATCCCGTCCCAGAGCACTTCCTGCATCCCCTCCGGACGAGCACCCAGCTCCAGGGTGCGCACGGTGCGGCCTGAAGCATCCAGAATACGTATCGCAACCGTATCGGCATGACCGGAAAGCGAAAAGGGGATTGTGGCCGGCTTTGCTCCATCGAAAAGCACCGCTTCGGCTTGCACTCGGGCTTCTTTGCCGACCAGCCCGGCCACAAGCAGGTGATAGAGACTCTGATTCCAGAGGCCCAGCGCCTGAAAATGCCGGACGATGCCCTGGTTGAGCTGGATCAATTGCTCTACGGAGGAAAACTGAGCCAGCTGGGCGGCAAACTCCTGTCCTTTGAGGGGATTGGTCGGGTCCTGATTGCGCAGCTGGGTGACGAGCAACTTCAGAAACTGATCCCGATTGAGCTCGGTCCGGCGGCTGGCCTGAACGAGCGCATCAACCTGCGGATTTGGCCCGCTGTCCAGAGAGGGAACCTGAAGCGGCATAGTATCTCCTCCTAGGCTACGAACTCGATGCTGTTATACCCCCACCAACGCGGCCGATGGAATTGGCCCTCCCGCTGGGCATCCTCTACCTCGCCCGGCATCGCCCCGAGAAAATCGGGTAAACGGGCAACAGAGCGCGCAGAACCTGACCGGGCCTCTGCATACGTGTCCCTTCCGGATCCGAACGCCCCCCCTTCCTGCAGGTTCACCTCCACCTGCAACCCGAGGCGCTCCTCCAGCTCCTGACGCAGTCCGCCCAGAACAGGCCGAAGCGCGTCCCGGAGCGCGGGATCCGAGGTGCTCAGGCGTAGCTCCAGTTTCTCGGATCGGTCGCGCATCTCTACCAGGATGCCCCCCTGCCACTCGGGAAGTCGTACCTCGAAACGCAACGGCGGGGAAAGCGCCAGCCGTTGCGCCTCACTCAGAACATGGCGCAGCACATGTTCCAGCCTGCCGGCCCATAGGGCGGCGGCCGATCGCTCCCCGTGGGGCTTTTCCTGTGGGGGAGCGGCAAGCTGGGAAAACTCCCGGGGAGTGGATTCCTCCGATCCCCCAACCGAGCTCACCTCCATACCCTCCCCATCCTTCCCCAACGGATCCGACCGCCGGGGAAGATCCGCATCCGCCTCGGGGGCTTCCGATTGCGCCCCATCCCTGCGGGGTGAAGCTCCCCCCGCACCCGGACTCGGCCCCCCGTCCCGCAGAACCGGGTCGGGGGCGGGGGACTGGCCCGGGCCGGAATCCGATACGGATTCCGAACTCAGGGCCTGAACATCTGGCGAAGATGAGAAGCCCCCCACCTTCTGGGGGGGTTCAGTCTGAACCCCGAGGCCCATCCCGGCCGACGCAGCACGGCCCTCTTGGGTCCGGGGAATGGCAGAGAAGTAGGGGAGATGCTGTAGGAGGGTGCCCTTCTCAGGCTGATTCGGCACGAAAAGCCGCACCTCTATGGGCTCTGATTTCGCCCCCGGCTCACCGCGCTCTTGAGGGATCCGGAACTCCTCTACCCGAACTGCATAAAGCCAGCCTTCGGCCGGTCCCAGCACCTCCCTCCGCCCGGCCGGTACGGAAACAGCCCGGCCCTGCAGAGGTATCGGGGAGGAAAAAACAGCTCGAACCTCGCCTGCGCCGCCTGTGGGCGGAAGCGGACCCCGGTCCTGGGGGTCGAAGGGGACCGAAAACTCAGGAGAAGAGGAGGGGGACCCTCCAGCGGCCACTTCGATCTTCACGTTCGGGTCCAAAGGGACTGAAAACTCGGGGGAAGACCGATGCGGAAGGGCTCCGTGGTATACCGGGCGGGGCCAATCCGGCCGATCCCGCTCCACCCCGAGGTCGAATCGGCGATTGGCCTCCACGCCCGGGAGACGGACCTGATCTCCGTGCTCGGAGACATATCCGACCGGAAGGTGCGCTTTCCCGGTAAGTTGGGGCATATCCTCGCCCCCAACGCCGGAGGACGCCGAAGAGGCCTCCGGACCGGCTACCGGGATCCGGTCTGTTTTCGCGGATAGGATCTCTGCCGCATATCCCCGGATCCGGGCAGTCCCTTCGGGCTCACCTTCCGGCGAGAGTCGCTCCGGTTGCTCTGCCATCAACACGCCCCGCTCCGATCCCGAAGCAGGGCGCTCTGGAGCGGACTTCTGGGCCAGCGAAAGCCCTGCAGTAAACGAATCTGAAGCCTCTATGCCCTCGCTGGCGGCTTCCGGGATGCCGGACTGCCCTTCGGCGGAGGGCTGAAGGAGGCCTCCGGCCAACAAACCGGCCTCCGGGCCGAGGAGCTCCAGATCCGAGGCCACCTCCGAGATCGAGGGCGTCCCAGACGGAGGCCTATCGGCAAAGCGCACTTCCGGGGCCGGAGCCAGAGGCAATATGCCATCTAGGCACTGGGCCAGCAAAGTCCAGAAATCGCCCGGGGGATCGGGTTCCTGCCCGGGGTAGCCATCCGGGCTTACTTCCATGGGAAGTGCGGACAAAGACAGCAAACGTGCATCCATGTTCTACCGGCTCCTGACCATTTGCTGAATGAGCGCGGCGGCCTTTTCCGGCGGCATGGCCCGCAGCAGCAGAGGCCGTCTATTTTCTTCAACCTCCCAGAAGAGCTGCTGCAGGACGGAATAGTCGAGCTGCTCCAGAATGCGGCTGAGCTCTTCGGGCTTGAGGCGAGCAAGGCTTGAGGCCAGCTCCTGCAGACGGGAAGGGCTCATGCGGGGAGCCGCCGCACTGCGCGGCGCCGGAGACGCAGCCTCCTGCATCCGCCTGAATTCGGCCTCCAGAGCGGCCAGGCGTATGCGCAGCTGGGCGAGCGAATCCCAGACGGCCTCCGGGATCATCTCCCCGCTGGAGAGGGTCCGCAGGCTATCCTCAACGGCCCGCGTGCTGTCCGGATTCGGGCCCGATTCCCGGAAGATCTGGTGCAGGGAATCCGGAGCCGCCGCCCGTCGCAGGGAATCCAGCGCAACCAGATAAGCCTCTGGACTCGCATACCCCTTCAGGCGTGGATAGAGGAGGTACATTCCGTACATAAGCCCCAGGAATGTCAGCGGAGCGCCTACTCCCAGACCGATATAGAGCAGCACCTGCTTCATCGCCCCCCTCCATGCTGAGGAAAGCGGATGCGCTGGATGGCGAGCTCGTCGAGCTCAGCCCCCTCCTGACGTTCGAGTTCCTGGTGGAATCGCTCCCAGGCACGCTCTCGGAGGCGCTCCAAGACCTCGTGTGCCTGTCGGGCCCGAATCCATCGGTCCTGTATCTGCTTCCAGCGTTCTTCCGCCCATGCCGCCTTCCTTCGATGCTCCTCAAGCGCCTCGAGCTCCTGCAGGATGTAGCCGTGCAGGGCCCGCCAGAGGGCCGGCTGATGCCAGTCTACGGCCCGATGCAGGGAGGCCTCAAAGCGCTCCCGATGGCTTTCCAGCTCCTGTTGAGTTTTCTCCCACTGGTGCCGTGCCTCCAGGGCGCGCGCTCGTTCCAGGCGCTCCTGATGGGCCCGTACCCGACGCAGGGTCTCCAGAGGGAAACGAAACCGCCTCATTGCCCCTCCGTATTGCCCATAACCGCCTCTTCGAGCCAGCTGAGCGTTGGCGCTCCATCGGGGGCGGCGAACATATCCTGCACCAGGAAGGCGCGCAGGGCCTCGATGCGCTCCAGGGCCCGATCGATCCGGGGATTTGATCCCCGCACGTAGGCGCCGATGTGGATAAGATCCTCGGCCTCGGCGTACGTGGCCAGTAGCGCGCGCGCCTCCTGGGCCAGCCGTCGATGTTCCGGGGAGACGATGCGGGGCATCACCCGGCTGGTGCTGGCCAGCACGTCGATGGCCGGATAATGCCCCCGATGCGCCAGCCGACGAGAGAGCACAATGTGCCCATCGAGAATGCCCCGCACCGCATCGGCGATGGGCTCATTGAGGTCATCCCCCTCGACGAGCACCGTATACAGCCCCGTGATCGTGCCCCTCGGACCAGGACCGGCCCGCTCGAGCAGACGGGGCAGCAGGGCGAAGACGCTCGGCGTATAGCCCTTCGTGCTCGGCGGTTCCCCGGAAGCCAGACCGATCTCCCGCTGGGCCATAGCCACCCGGGTGACGGAGTCCATCATCAGCAACACGTCCTGCCCCTGATCGCGGAAGTACTCGGCGATTGCCGTGGCCACAAAGGCGCCCTTGACCCGACTCATTGCGGCCTGATCGCTGGTAACGGCCACCACCACGGATCGGGCCAGGCCCTCGGAGCCGAGATTGTCTTCGATGAATTCGCGCACCTCACGCCCCCGCTCCCCGATGAGCGCGATCACGTTCACATGGGCCGAACTGCGGCGGGCGATCATCCCGAGCAGTACGCTTTTGCCCACTCCGCTACCGGCGAAGATGCCCACGCGCTGTCCTTTGCCGATGGTGAGCAGCCCATCAATGGCCCGGATGCCCGTATGGAGCGCCTCCCGGATAAGGGGCCGGCTCATCGCCGGAGGGGGATCCCGGTGCACGGGATAGAACTCATCGCAGAAGATCGGCCCCTTGCCATCCAGAGGCCGTCCGGCCGCATCGATGACGCGTCCCAATAGCTCCGGCCCCACGGGCACGCGCAGGGGTTGGGTGCTCCGGCGCACCCAGGCGCCCTGCCTCAACCCCACGACTTCTTCCAGGGGCATAAGGAGGGTGAGTTCGTCTCGAATCCCGATAACCTCAGCCGGCACCGTGCGCTCCGCCTCGAGCGCGATCTGGCAGAGCGCCCCCACAGGGGCATCCAGCCCCGTGGCCTCGACAAGCAGGCCCACCACAGAGCGCACCCGCCCATAGCAGAGGGGCTCGACGACAAGCTGTGCACTTGCCTCCTCCAGCATCCGATATAGCTCAGTCCACCTCATCGGTCCAGCGCAGTTCCTCTTCTATCTGCCGGAGCGCCTCCCGGAATCGAAGCACGTATTGGTTCGATGCCGTCTGCACAAGAAACTCCCCCGGCCTCAGGTCGGCATCTTCGATCCAGCGCAATCCGGCCCGTTCTACCTGAAATCGCTGTGCCCAGCCCGGAGGAACATGCACGGTAATGGGTTGCGCCTCGGCAAGACGGGCCAGCACCCCGTCGAGCCGGCGCCTGAGGACCGGCTCCAGGCGTTCTGGATCCAGCGGCATATCCAGAATTTTCTCCGCCAGACGCAGGGCGAGCCGGACGGTCATGCGGGCCATGGCTTCCTCGAAGGCCTCCAGTTCCGCCTGCAAGCGCGTCAACTCCCCCTGCAGGCGGGCTTCCAGCTCCTGAAGCCGTTCCCGATAGCGAGACTCGTACTCCTGAGCGGCCTTTTGGTAGCCTTCGGCAAAGCCCTCGGCTCTGATCAGTTCGCAATGCCGCTCCAGCCCCTCCTGCGAAGCGAGCTCTTCGTCCTTTTCCGCCCGGCGCTCGGCCTCCGCAGGAGCCTGCTCGACCTCTTCTTCCCCCCCGAGGGGCTGTTCCCCCTCATCCAGTGGGGGAAAGCAGGCCGGCGGATACAAGGGGATCTCAGCCGGCTCGGGAAGCACCCGAAAGCCGCCCCGACGGATGAGGACCGCGATGCCGCTCATAGTCGCCATATCTCAGATGTATTCTTCTTGCCCGCCTCGGGAGATCGTGATCTCTTCGGCCTCCTCGAGCTGCCGGATCGTACGCACGATGGCGTTCTGGGCCTCTTCCACATCCCGCACCCGAACTGGGCCCAGATAGGTCATCTCCTCTTCGAGCATCTCGGCCGCGCGCTGGGACATGTTCGACTTGAACTTCTGGCGCAGATCTTCGCTTGCCCCGCGTAGCGCGATGGCCAGCTGACGCATGTCGATCTCGGCCAGAATGCGCTGAATGGCCTGATCCGGAAGGCCCAGGATGTCTTCGAAGGTGAACATGAGGTTTTTGATCTTGTCGGCCACTTCGGGATCCCGCCGCGAGAGGGTTTCCATGATGTGCCGTTCGGCCTGTCGGCTGACCAGGTTCAGGATAGCCGCCGCCGCATGGGGCCCTCCGGTATCGCTGAGCCGGGATCCGAAGATGTTGCCCATCTGGGAACGGATCACCTCCTCGATCTCGTGGACCAATTCGGGCGGGGTTTTGCCCATCGTGGCCAGCCGGTAGGTGATCTCCGCCTGCAGATCGGGGGGGAGGCTGGAGAGCACCTCGGCGGCTTTGGCGGGATTGAGCTTGGCCAAAATGAGCGCGGCCACCTGGGGATGCTCGCTCTGAATGAAGTTCACCAGCTGGGCCGTCTCCACGGTCTGCAGCAGGTAGAAGGCGCTCACTTTCGTGGCCGCCTCGATGCGCATGATGATCTCCTCGGCCTTTTTGCGCCCCCAGATGCGTTCCAGCACCTCCATGGCGAAATCCAGACCGCCGCGCAAGACGTACTTTTTGGCCGTCATCATCTGGTGGTATTCGGTCACGACGGCATCGATCATCTCCGGGGTGACCGAGGAGATACGGGCGATCTCCAGGGTGACGCGCTCCACCTCTTCTTCGGAGAGCTTCTTGAGGATCTGGGCGGCCGCCTCCACGCCCATAGAAACAAGGATGATGGCCGCCTTCTGGGCCCCGTTGAGTCGGACCTGGGGACCTGCAGAGGCCTCCGGAGTGACGACGGCTGCAGCCGCTTTAGTGGGCACGCTGTCCATGCAGCTCATCCTCCAACAACCAGGTTCGGATCAGGTTCGTGGCCGCATCGGGCTCCTGTTCGACGAAGGTGCGGATTTCCTCCATCATCTTTTCCTTGGCCCGCACGCGCGCCCGGGCCTCCGGGGATAGCCGCTGAATGAACATATCCTCGCTGAGCTCATACTCCTCGGCCGCAATCCCTTCCAGGACGGGCTCCGGTCGGCCGGTGAGCAGGTTCACCGTCTGCCCGGGGGGCAGGGAGGCAGAGGCGAGCGGATAGGGTTCGATGCGCTGGCGCATGCGTCTGAGCAGGAGCCACAGGAACACAAAGGCCAGCACCAGCCCCAGCGCCGTGAGCCCGTAGCGGAGATACTGTTCGCGCTGCTGACGCTGTTGCCAGACCGCCAGCTCCTTTTGCAGCTGTTCATCGGTAGAGGTATCGAAACGGATCTGCTGGATGGTGATCTCATCCCCCCTGTCGGCCTGAAATCCGACGGCCTTGCGCACCAGATCGGCAAAACCCTCCAGTTCCTGGGCCGAGTAGGGCTCATAGCGCACGGTCTCCTCTCCATTCCGGCCCGGCGTGATGACCTTGCGGTAGTTGAGGATCACGGATACGCTCAGCCGCTTGAGCTGTCCCACCGCCTTCTCCATGCGCTCGCGCGTGCGCGAGAGCTCGTAATTGCGCACCGCGTTGCTCACGCGCTGACCCGCGGCGGCCGATCCGTTAGCATCGGGGGTGCGCTCCTCCTGGAGCGTCTCCTCACTGACGATGGTCTGGGACTCCGGATCGATCAGGTCGCGCTCCTGAACCAGGCGGGTAAAATCCACCTCGGCGGCCACGCGCACCAGGCTGTTTCCGGGCCCCAGCACATTATCCAACATGGACTGCCCTTTCTGGGCCAGGTACGCCTCCAGCTCCTGCTGATAACGGATCTGGGCCGAGGCGGCGGAAAACTCCGCAGAACGGGCCGCATTCTGGGAGAGCAAATTCCCCCGGCTATCCAGGATGGTCACGTTCTCTATGGTGAGCCCCTCGACGCTTCCGGCCACCAGCGCTTGAATCCCCTCGATCTGGGCGCTGGAGAGCGCGCTTCCGGGCCGGAGCTTGACCACCACGGAGGCGGAGGGCTCCCGCTGCGTACTCTGAAAGGGGCTTCGCTCGGGTAGCACCAGGTGCACCCGAGCCATCTCGACCTGCTCCAGATTGGAGATCGTGCGCGACAACTCCCCCTCGATGGCACGCTTGAGGTTGACGCGCTGCATAAAATCCGTCATGCCCAGGCTGTTGCCATCGAGCAATTCGTAGCCGAGATACTTGCCGCTGGCCAGGCCTTTGCCGGCCAGGCGCACACGAAGCTCATATACCCGATCGGCCGGTACGTAGATGCTCGCTCCCCCATCCCGGAGCTGGTAGGGCACGTTCTCCTTTTTGAGCTCTTCCACGATGCGGCTGGCCTCCTCGGCCTCCAGCCGCCCGAACAGCAGAGCATACGTAGGCCGGCCCGCCCAGAAGGCCAACAGGCCGAGCCCGACGAACACCAGGATCCCGACGCCCAGAATGGAGGCACGCTGCAGGCCGGTGAGCGAACCCCAGAAGCGCCTCAACGTCTCCAGCCAGGATGTCACCTGTCAGCCTCCTTTAGAGCGGCATGCGCATGAGTTCCTGGTATGTTTCCACGATCCGGTTGCGGATCTCGATCATGAGTTGCAGGCCCACCTGCGCCTGCTCGAGCTGGATCATGATCTCATGCAAATCCTCCGTCTCCCCGGCCACGAAGGCCTGTACGCCCTCATCGGCCTGTTTCTGGGCCGCATCCACGGCCCCGAGCGTGCGCGCAAGCAATCCGGAGAAATCCCCCGTACGCCCGGGCTCGGCGGGCCGCACCTCCGACGGGGGCCGAAGGGATTGCAGACCGTCAGACAATCGGGTTACGGACAACATGGCCTATCCCCTTATGTCTATGTGTCGACCCAGCGCCTGGGGCTGTAGCTCCTGCACCTGCCGGCGCTTGTAGACGGTCAGGCCGCTTTCGGAGGATTCGGGGAAGTACTGCGCGATAAGGGAGCGCTCCTCCTGGCTCAGGGAAGGGGCAGAAGATGCCCTCTGCGCAAGGGCTCGGCTCAGCCCGCGCTCCGCAGGCGGTATACCTCCAGATAGGCGAACCACGTCCATAGGCTCAGCTCCCTTTAGATCTCCAGCGTTTTGCGGATCATCTCCTTGGCCGAGGCGAAGACGGACAGGTTGGCCTCATAGAGCCGGCTGGCGCTGATCATGCGGGCCATCTCCTCGACCACGTTGATATCCGGATACCAGACCATTCCGTTCGCATCCGCATCCGGGTGCGTGGGATCGTACTCGGGGCGGAAACGGGCCTCGGGCAGCACCTGAGACCGAGGCCCCAGGTCGGGGCGTTCTTCCGGCAGGCGCAGCTCCCCGGAGCGGCGGTGCAGGGGATTTGTCGTCACCACGGGCAGGGCCACGCGCCGCATCACCCCCCAGAACGGGGCTTCGGGCGCCTCACGGAGGACGCGCTTGGGCGTATACGGCCCCCCCTGAGGGGTGCGGGTCGTCTGCGCGTTGGCCATGTTCTCGGCCACCACGGAGAGCTCTTGCCGGTAGGTCTCCAACCCCCGCGCTACGGTACGAAACAGCTGAAAGAACGGCCCGATCTTCATCGCCTCAGCCCTTTAGCCGCTTGTACGACCGGTGATGGCCATACGCAGGTTACGGAAGGTGTGCTGTAGGGCGCGCACCACAAGTGTAACGCGCATCTGCGTGTCGGCAAGCGTCATGAGTTCGTCTTCCAGCACCGGACCCTCCGGGGCGACCTCCAGGCGCGCCCGGGTCTCCTGCGGCGGCTGCAGGGTAAAACCGGCCCTATAGCGACGTCGGGCGCGCTGTAGAGCCTCCTCGAAGTGCACATCTATTCTTCTATAGCCCGGCGTATCCAGATTGGCCACGTTGCTGGCCGTACTGCGCTGCCTGAGCCCGTAGGCATCCATGGCGCGGCGCAAGACAGTAAGCTCAGCTGTTTCCAAGAGCCGCATGGGACCGCCTTTCCTTGCAATCTCGCCTCCGACAGGCGGGGCAACGGATATGCCGGCGCCTCGAAAGCCGGAAAGCCGGCATTTTTTTCCGCTCCTCGAAGAGCAGGCCCTCTTCCGGCACGCTTTTCGACTACAGGCCCATGCCGACGATGGAAGGCGGTTTTGCAGCGGAAACGGCTTTTTGCGAGGTGGTTTGTGAAACCTCAGAATTCCAAAATGTAACCCCTAAACCCCAACAAGGAGGTGTGCTATGTTCGTACGGATGTGTGGGCTCTTCTTCTTCGGCCTGGTTCTTGTGTCTGGGCTTCCGGGTATGCAGCCGGCCATGGCCCAGACCCCAACCCAGCAGCTCTTCGCCCTCAAGGAGCTCTATCCGAGCCTGAAGGCGGTAGGGGTGCTGACCAACCAGACTCCTTCCGAGGAGCTCACCCGGGCTTTGAATAAGGCCTCGGCGGCCACGGGAGTGAAGGTGATCGTCACGGTCGTGAACTCGATCGCCGATCTGGCTCCGAAGTTCCGGGAGCTGGTTTCCAGCTACCAGGTCCAGGGGATCTGGCTATTGGACAACACGGGAGCCTTAAGCAGCTCCGCGGCCCGGGATTTTCTTTACAAAAACACGGTAACCCGCAACCTGGCTCTCTTGGTCCCCGATAAGGCCATGGTCAGCGAAGGAGGGCTCCTCCATGTGACCAGCGAGGGGGGGCAGCTGCGCCTGTATGTAAATCAGCGGGTCGCGCAGGCGCTCAACGTGAAGGTGCCGGAGCAGTACCAGGCACAGGCGACTTTCGTATCCAACTGAGCGCAAGGCAAGGAGGCATTGCATGAGGCGCTGGACGTTGCGCACTCGGATCACCGCCACCGTGGGGGGGATGATCCTGGTTCTGTCGGGATCCCTGACGGCCTTCTATGTCCACTGGATGGGACGTAAGCTGGAGGCCGTTTTCCAGACCAAGGGCCTGCAGGCCGCCCAGAGCCTGGCCCAGCTTTCCGGCTACAGCGTGCTCCTACAGGACGTAGAACAGCTCAACATCCTGGCCGAGCAGCTGCAGAAAGCCAACCCGGACATCGTCGCGGTGGGGATATACAACGAAGCAGGAGCCCTGCTGGGTGGGCGGGAGACCGGACTTTTCTCCAGCGCCCCCCTGAAGAGGGAAAGCGAAGGCGTCCAGTGGTTGCGCTTGCGCTCCGGGCAAACCGTGCTCGATGTGCAAGAGCCCATCCGGAAGGAAACCGGGGAGCGCATCGGCACAGCACGCCTGGCCCTTAGCCTGGCCCCGGTGGAGGCGGAAAAACGCGCCGCCCTGACCGTGGGCTTGAGCGCTTCGGCCGTGGCGGCGCTCCTGGCCTCGATCGTATTGCTACTGCTGGGTCGATGGATCGTGCGCCCCATCAGACACCTGCAGGAAGTGGCCCGCCGCATCACGGAGGGAGACCTGTCGATTCGAGCCCGGCTTACCCAGCAGGACGAGTTGGGTGAGCTGGCTCAGGCCTTCAATCGCATGATCGAGCACCTGGCCGATACCCTGGAGACCATCTCCCGACAACGGGAGCAGGCGGAGACGGCGCACCGCCAAGCCGAACAGGCCCAAAGGGAGCTAGCCCAGCGGCAGGCCTACATGGAGCGGTACGTGAGCCAGATCCAGGAGGTGATCGAACGCATCACCTCCGGCGACCTCACCCCGCACTTCGAAGCCTCCGAAGATGCACAGCTCAACCGGCTCAGCGAGCTGCTCAACGCGATGGTGGCCGATCTACGGAACATGATCCAGCACGTGCGTGATGCGGCCACCTCGGTGTTGGACGCCAGCGTGCAGATCTCCTCCAGCGCCGAAGAGATGGCCGCGGCCATGCACCAGCAAACTGAACAGGCCCGGCAGGTGGCTCAGGCGGTCGAACAGATGACGCACGCCATCGCGGAAAACGCCCGCCATGCCATGCAGGCCACGGATACGGCCCGGGAGGCCAATTCCGCGGCCGAAGAGGGTCGTCAGGCCGTGGGCCGCATGATCGAGGGTATGCGGCGCATAGAGGCGGTCGTCCGTCAGGCCGCCGATACGGTCCAGGGCCTCGGGGCCTCCAGCGAGCAAATCGGCAAAATCATACGGGTTATCGACGAGATCGCCGACCAGACGAACCTGCTGGCCCTCAACGCGGCCATCGAGGCCGCGCGCGCCGGCGAGCAGGGCCGCGGATTTGCCGTCGTGGCCGATGAGGTGCGCAAACTGGCCGAACGCACCACGCTGGCGACCAAGGAAATCGCCTCGATGATCGAGCAGATCCAGCAGGAAACCCTCCGATCCGTCGAGTCCATCCGGCGCGGCACCGAGGAGGTCAGCCAGGGTATCGCGCTGGCCCAGCAGGCGGGACAGGTCATCGAGGCTATCGTGGGCGTAGTGGGCCAGATGAACATCCGGATCGATGAGATCGCGGCCGCCAGCGAAGAACAATCCCGGGTATCCCAGGAAATCAGCCGAAACGTGGAGGCCATTACGATCGTCTCCCAGCAGACGGCCTCCAGCACACGCACGCTGGCTCAGGCATCCGACGGTCTGCACCGGCTCACCCTCGAACTGCAGAGCCTGGTCGAACGCTTCCGCCTGGAGGCACAGGAGGGCGAGTCCGGGAAGCCGAAGGCGGTCCCCGTTACCTCCAACGGGCATGGCCCCCACAACGGAAGGAGGAAGTAAACCGTGACCGACAGGCATGAGCTGCAGCTGGTGAGCTTCGCCGTGGGGCCGGAGAGGTGCGCCCTGGAAATCCTGCAGGTGTGGGAGATCCACCGCCTGCCGCCGATCACCCCGATCCCCGGGGCTCCTCCCTACGTGCGCGGGATCACGAACCTGAGAGGCACCACGATTCCCATCCTGGACCTGCGACTGCGCATGGGCTTTCCGGCCGCAGAAGAGGCGGACAAGGAACAGCGCATTCTGATCGTAGAAAGCCGGGGCCGTGTTGCCGGTCTGCTCGTGGATCGGGTCTATCGCGTCCTGCACGCCTCGGCGGATCAGCTGGAGCGAGCGGCCAAAGGTCAGGAATTCGTGCAGGCGGTGGTGAAAACGGAAACCGGTCTGCTCAGCCTGCTCAATCTCGACTCCGTGCTCGGCCTGGCTCAGGAGTCCGCCTCACAGGCGGCCTGAAGCTGTACAGAACACAGAAGGGGGGCTCCTGAGCCCCCCTTTCTTTTTGCCTCATGTGATCCATCGCCAGCAGAAAGCCGTGCCCCGCTTCTGATCCGATTCGACAAGCTCCAGAACGGCGCCATGCACCCGGGCGATTCGGCGCGCGATCGCCAGACCCAACCCCAGATTCTGGGCTTTTGTGGTGAAAAAAGGCCAGAAGATCTTCTCCTGCCGCTCTTCCTCGATCACCTCTCCCCAGTTGCGCACCTCCAGCTCCGGAGGTGCGGGGCGCAGTCGGATCTGCACGCGGATATGCCGACGATCACAGGCCTCCAGCGCGTTGAGCACCAGGGCGATCCAGGCCTGCCGCAGAAGGGCCTCATCGGCTATCCGAGTTACGGGCTCAAGCATGCATTCGATATCCGCCTCCGGATGGCTGATGCGAAAAGCCTCTACCAGATCCCGAACGAGCCCCTCCAACGCCACGGGCTTCCAGTGAGGCGCTAGAGGCTGGCTGAAGTGCAGCAGATCCTGCACCATGCGCTCCAGACGGGTGGTGCCCTCCATAATGCGGCGCACACCCTCCCGGACCTCCAGGCGATCTCCGGCCTCCTGTTCGATTAACGAGGCAAACCCCGCTATGCCGGTGAGCACACTCCGCATACGGTGGGCGATGACAGCGCTCATCATCTCCAGCGCCCTCTCCTCTTCGGGGGCAACCCCGACGCTCCATTCCAGGCAGAACCCCTCCAGCGGAGACGGAAGCGGACGGCTCTGCCAGGTTCCGGAGTCGGCGCGCTCTCGGGCCGCGGGGTTGGTTCGACAGGGGCGACCTGTGGCCAGCTCCACGATGCGAGCGGGATAGGGATAGGCGTTCAAAAACACGTCCAGAAGAGGGATAAGCGCCTGCAGGCTCAGCTCGCATCGTTCATGGAGGGCATGCTCGTAGAGCTGTTGCAGGTGCGCCAGATGCTCCAGAAAAGTCTGACGAAGCCCTTCTGGACCCCTTCCGCTATGGGCCATGGCAAGCTTTTCCCGACACGGCTGTTCCCCCACCGGGGGTCAAAGGGCGTACCGGAGCGGTTTGCGACCCAAGGGGCCGGGGTGTACTTTTCTGGCCACCCTGTAAGAGAGGGAAGCCGTTTTTATGGGATGGTGGTCGCTGCTTCCGCCACTGGTCGCCATTGGACTGGCACTGCTCACCCGAGAGGTGTTTTTATCCCTGCTGCTGGGCATCCTGATCGGGGCCATCGTGCTGCACCGGGGCGATGTACTGAGCGGGTTGCGGGAGCTTTTCGATCAGCTCGTGGCCGTTTTTGCGGACGCGGGCAACACGCGCATCCTGATCTTCTGCCTGCTTGTGGGCGGGTTGATGAGCCTGCTACAGGCCTCCGGAGGGGTCGACGGGTTCATTGCCCGCGCCAGCCGATGGCGCTGGGCGCGTAGCCGGATCGGGGCTCAGTGGCTGGTCTATGTGCTGGGGTTGGTGATTTTTGTGGAATCCAGCATCACTTGCCTGGTTACCGGCGCCGTAGGACGCCCCCTGTTTGATCGACTCCGGCTATCGCGCGAGAAACTGGCCTATTTCTGCGATGCCACCAGCGCCCCCGTCTGTATGCAGATCCCACTCAACGGGTGGGGGGCTTACGTGCTCGGCCTGCTCATGGCGCAGGGACTGAGCGAGGCCCTGGCCGTGCGGACGCTGCTGGAGAGCCTGCTGTACAATTTCTACAGCCTGATCGTGATCGCAAGCCTGCCTGCGGTGATCTACGGGCTGGACTTCGGGCCCATGCGCCGGGCCGAGGAACGGGCCCGGAATACGGGCAAAGTGCTCCGCGATGGGGCGAAACCTCTGGTGGCCGAAGAGGTCGTCTTCCACGCCCCACCACCGGATCGACCCCATCGGGCCCGCAACATGCTGATCCCGCTGGGCGTGATGATCGCCATGATCCCCTTCGGGCTCTGGGTGACGGGAAACGGCAATCCCATGCAAGGATCCGGCTCCACGGCCGTGTTGTGGGCGGTGAGCGCCGCTACGGCCGTGGCGCTGATGCTGGGCGTTGCGCAACGGCTTTTTTCCCTTTCGGAGGGCGTACAACTGGTGCTCAAGGGCTCCTCCGGCCTGCTTCCGGTAACTATCCTGCTTGTTTTCGCCTTCGCCCTTGGCCACCTGTGCCGGGAACTGGGTCTGGGCCCCTATGTGGCCAGCCTGTTATCCCCGGACTGGCCTCTGTTTTGGATCCCCGCGCTGGTGTTCGTAACCGGATGCGTGATTTCCTTTACGCTGGGCTCCAGCTGGGGGGCGTTTGCCATCCTCATGCCCGTGGCCGTGCCCCTAGCGCAGGCGACGGGCCTACCGCTCCCCCTCGTGGTGGCCGCCGTACTGAGCGGAGGGGTATTCGGAGATCACACCTCTCCCCTCTCGGATACGACGATCATCTCCTCCATGGCCGCTGTATGCGACCATATGGATCACGTGCGCACCCAGTTGCCCTATGGGCTGGGGGCAGCTGCGCTGGCGAGCGGGGCTTTTGTCGTAGCGGGCTGGTTGCTCAGCTGAGCGGAGGGATAGTAGAGGCGCTGCGCCGCATGCAGCGTGTTTTCCAGGAGCATGGCGATCGTCATAGGCCCCACCCCACCGGGCACAGGTGTGATCGCGCTCGTCCGTGGAGCCACAGCCTCGAAATCCACATCCCCCACCAGCACGTAACCCCGCGGGTGGGTCGGATCCGAGAGCCGGTTGATGCCCACATCGATGACCACAGCGCCGGGGCAGACCATCTCCGCCGTCACAAAACGCGGACGCCCGATAGCGACGACGAGAACTTCCGCGGTTCGCGTGATCTCTGCCAGATTCGGGGTCCGGCTATGGCAGACGGTCACCGTGGCATCCATACCCCGCTGCAGAAGCAGGTTGGCCAGCGGCAACCCCACGATATGGCTTCGCCCCAGGATGACCACCCGGCGGCCGCTCAATTCGATATCGTAGGCCCGTAGCAGTTCCACAATCCCGGCCGGTGTACAGGGCCGAAATCCGGGTTGCCCCAGTACCAGACGGCCCACGTTGATCGGATGAAACCCGTCGACATCTTTGGCCGGATCCAGCGCGGCGATAACCCGATCCGGGTTGATGTGCTCCGGCAGGGGAAGCTGCACGAGAATACCATCCACGGCGGCATCGGCGTTGAGCCGATGAATGTGGCCGAGCAGCTCCTCTTCGGAAATGTCCAGAGGCAGATGGATGGTCTCCGAATCGATGCCCACCTCAGCCGCCGCACGCCTTTTTGCCCGCACATAGGAGGCGGAGGCGGGATGATCCCCCACGAGAATCACGGCCAGAAACGGCCTGCGGTGCCCTTCCGCCCCACTCCATCGCTCCAGCTCTTGCCGCAACCGCTGCAGGCGGGTCTCGGCCACTCGTCTACCGTCCAGAATCCGATAGGACATCGCTTTCTCCCGGCTACTTGGCATAGGATACAGCGCGCACCTCGCGGATCACGGTCACCTTGATCTGGCCAGGGTACTGCATTTCCTGTTCGATCTTTTTGGCGATATCTATGGCCAACAGCTCCGCGCGCGCATCGTCGACCCTGTCCGCCTCCACAGTGACGCGCACCTCACGGCCCGCCTGCAGGGCGTAGACCTTCTGTACCCCCTCGAATTGGCTGGCGATCTCTTCGAGCTTCTGCAGCCGCTTGATGTACTGCTCGATGGTCTCCCGTCGCGCGCCCGGGCGGGCCCCGCTGATGGCATCGGCCGCCTGCACGAGGGGCGAGATGGGGTTGTCCATCTCGATCTCATCGTGATGAGCGCCCACGGCATTGCAGACGATCGGGTGCTCGCCATACCGGCGACAGTACTCCATGCCCACCAGCGCATGAGGGCCCTCGGGCTCCCCCTCGACGACCTTGCCGATATCGTGTAGCAACCCGGCGCGCTTGGCCAGCTTGGCGTCCAGCCCCAACTCGGCGGCCATAATGGCCGCCAGACGGGCCACCTCCATGGAATGGGCCAGCAGGTTCTGCCCGTAGCTGGAACGAAAACGCATCCGCCCCACCAGACGCACCAGCTCCGGGTGCATGTTCGCGATACCCAGCTCGATGACAGCCCGCTCCCCGGTCTGGAAGATCTCCTCCTCGATCTCCTGTCGGACCCGGGCCACCACCTCTTCGATACGAGCCGGGTGGATGCGCCCATCCTGGATGAGCCGTTCCAGGGCGATGCGGGCGATCTCGCGCCGCACGGGGTCGAAGCAGGACAGGATTACGGCCTCGGGGGTATCGTCGACGATCACCTCCACCCCGGTGGCCGCCTCGAAGGCGCGAATGTTCCTTCCCTCCCGGCCGATGATGCGGCCTTTCATGTCGTCGGACTGGATGTTGACCACGCTGACCGTATTCTCGATCGTATGTTCGGCCGCTGTGCGCTGAATGGCCTGGATGATGATCTTCTTAGCCTCCCGGTTGGCCTGCAGACGAGCCTGTTCGCGAATTTCCTTGATGAGCTGGGCCGCCTCATTGCGGGCCTCTTCGAGCATGTTTTCGATGAGCATCTGACGGGCCTCCTCGGCCGTAAGCCCTGCTATGCGCTCCAGGCGCTGATTCTGCTCCCGGCGCAGGGCCTCGAGCTCTTCCAGCTTCTGGCTGTATTCGGCTTGCAGACGGCGATAGCGCTGCTCCTCCTCGCGTAGCTGCTGCTCCCGGAGGTTGAGCTGGTCGGCCCGGCGATCGAGGTTGAACTCCCGGTTTTTGAGCTGCTGTTCGAATTCCTGCAGCTTGGTTCGACGGCGCTCGACCTCCTGATCAAACTCCTGCTTCTTGCGCAGCCATTCGTCTTTGGCTTCGATCAGCTTCTCGCGCTTGAGGTTTTCGGCCTCCCGCTGCGCTTTGCGCAGCAGATCATCGGCCTCCCGCTGGGCCCGCTTGCGCACATCCTCGGCCTGCCGAGTAGCCCGATCCAGCACCTCCCGGGCCCGTTCCTCGGCCTGTTGCACAATCCAATGGGCACGCCGGCGTAGCAAGCCCCGACCCAGGACGTAACCACCCCCCAGGGCCAGGGCCGCAGCCGCGGCCACCACGAGCCACATGATGTCCATAAAAGCTCATACTCCTCTCCATGTGTGATGGGTTACGATCCGGCCGACTTCTTAGGCCTCCGCCTGCGGGCGGGTGCCGCATCGGCCGGAGGGGCCTCGTGGGCGATCCGATCCAGAAAATCGGCCACCTCCCGCAGCGCGGCGCGCCACGTCTCCTCGGCCACTTGCGACTGCTGCTGACAGAACCGCAACTCCAGAGCCAAATATAAAGCCGCCATAATGGCGTACAGCGTATCCGACAAACCCGGCCGCTGCGTGCGGAATTCGCGCATCCGCTGATCAATCTCCTCGGCGGCCTGCGAGAACTCCCACTGCCGCGCTGGCGGGACCTGGAAGGTGTATTCCCTGTCCAGGATCTGGATTCGAACGGAGACCAGCTCCATCAGGTTTCCCCGGCGCTAGGTTTCTGCTTCTTGCCTCGAGCGCGGGCGGGAGCCAGCAGGGCATCCATCTGCCTGATCAGCTCCTGAAGCTGCCCTTTGACCTGCCCCCAGCGCTGCGGGTCCACGGGGCTTTCGAGACGACGGGCCAGCTCCTGACGCAACCGAAGGATCTCCTGATCCCGTTCGGTCACCGTCAAACGCAACCGCTCGACCTGGACCTCCAGGGCGGCGCGCTCTGAGCGCAGCTGGCGTATCAGGGCCTCGAGAGCATAGAGCCGCTCCCAGAGTGCTTTCCATTCTGGCCTATCCGAGAACGGGTAATCCGCTTTCATCGGCGCAACCGTGCTCCTAGATGCGTTTCCGCAGCCTGTACCATTCGATCCAGTACGGCCTGTACCTCGGCCTCCGTAAGGGTCCGCTCCGGATGGGCCAGCCGGAGCCGATAGGCCAGGCTGCGCGTGTTCGGGGGAAGGCGTTCCCCCTGATACAGATCAAAGAGCTCCAGCTCTATAAGCTCGGGTTGCCCGACCTGGCGAAGCAATCGCTCCAGTTCTCCGGCCCTCACCTCCAGAGGGACCACGAACGCCACATCCCGCTCGACGATGGGCTGGCGACTGAAGGGCGAATACGCGCGCGCACTGACCCGTCTCTGTACCGCCCCCTGTATCGCCTCCCAGTTCAGTTCCGCAAACACCACGGGGCGACGGAGCTCGAAACGCTCCTCCAGACGCGGGGTGGAACGCCCCATCCAGCCGACGAGATGCTCTCCGTAATAGAGCTGGACCAGATCGCAAAACCACCCCACCGGTTCGTCGGGGACGACGAAGGCAAAGCGATCCAGTCCAAGCCCCTCGCAGAGCGCCTCCAGCAGACCACGCATATCGAACCAGTCAACCTCTTTCATGGGCCGATCCCAGGCCAAAGGCGCCCGGAGGCCACTTAGGATTATGCCCAGGTGGAGCCGCTCTTCATATCCCGGGACGGGCCCTGAGGTGGCTTCCGGTCGGCGGCGAAAAACCCGCCCGAACTCGAAGAAGCGCACGTCTTCCTGCTGGTGGCGCTGATTGTGCGAGACGATGCGCAACAGCCCCGGGATCAGGCTCGGCCGTGCCACGACCATATCCGCCGAAATGGGGTTGATCGTACGCACCCACTCCTGCGCAGGTGCGAAGGGCTCGGCCAGGGCCTCGGACAGAAGACTGTTGGCGTACACCTCCCAGAGCCCCATACCGGCCAGCACATCCCGCATGCGATCGGTACGCGCAAAGTCCTCCTCCTCTCCTTCGCCCGGATACGGTAGGGGCACGCGCTCCGGCAGCGTCAGGCTGTCCCAGCCCCGGATGCGCCCCACCTCCTCGATGAGATCCACCTCTCGATCCAGATCGGGCCGATAGCCGGGAATCGTACACTTCCAGCTCCCTTCGGATTCCGGCTCCAGCTTCAGACCCAGCCGGGAGAGCACGCCCACGACCTCTTCGGCCCCGTAGCGAGAGCCCAGGAGCGCGTTGAGCCGGCTGAGCCGGAGCCGGACCTGTCGTAGGGGGATGGGCCGGGGGTAGAGATCCACTGTTCCGGGCACCACCTCCGCTCCCGTCAGCTCGGCGATGAGCTGAGCGGCACGCTCGGCCGCCCACAGCGCCCCCTCGGGATCCACCCCGCGCTCAAAGCGATAGGAGGCTTCCGTGTTCAACCCGAGTTGCCGAGCCGCCCGGCGGACAGCGGCGGGATGAAAGTAGGCGCTCTCCAGGAGCACCCGGCGCGTCTCCGGGCCCACCTCGGAATTGGCCCCGCCCATCACGCCGGCAATAGCAACGGGCTTTTCCGCGTCGCAGATCAGCAAGATCCCCTCCTGCAAGGTTCGCAGCCGGCCATCGAGCGTTTCGATCTGCTCTCCAGAGCGGGAAAGACGAACCCGGATCTCAGGGCCGGCCAGTTTATCCAGATCGAAGGCGTGCAGGGGCTGACCGATCTCGAGCATGACGAAGTTCGTCACATCCACCACATTATTGACCGATCGCATGCCCGCCGCACGCAGACGCCGGACGAGCCACTGGGGGGAGGGCCCGACGCGCACGTTGTCGATGAGCTTGGCCACATATCGGGGACAGGCTTCCGCATGCTCTATTACGACCCGCACCATACGAGCCGCCTCGCCGGGTTGACGACAGAGGGTCACCGCAGGCAGACGCAGATCCCGATCGGCCAGCGCGGATATCTCGCGCGCCACACCCACATGCGAGGCCGCATCAGCCCGGTTGGGGGTGAGCTCGATCTCCAGTACCACGTCGGGCTCCAGATCCCAGTATGCGGCCAGGGGCTGTCCCACAGGGGCATCGTCGGGCAGGACGAGGATGCCGGAATGGTCCTCGCCGAGCCCCAGTTCATCTTCGGCGCAGATCATCCCCTCCGATAGGACGCCCCGAATGGAGCTTTCCCGAATCGGAAGTCGTCCTCCGGCGCCGCGCTCAAACGGCAGTACCGCTCCGGGCAGGGCCACGGCGACCTTCTGACCTGCGGCGACGTTTGGCGCGCCGCAGACGATCTGCAGAGCCCGCTCCCGTCCCACATCGACCCGACAGAGGCGCAGCCGGTCGGCGTTCGGATGGGGCAGGCATTCGAGTATCCGCCCAATTACCACCCCCTCGAGACGATCCCCGAAGGGCTCTACAGAGGCCACCTCCAGACCGGCGCGCGTGAGCCGCTCCGCGAGCTCCTCTACGGTCCAGGGGATATCCACATACGTCTGCAACCAGCGCAACGAGATCCGCATATATGCCCCCTCAGCTTATGGGGAACTGGCGCAGAAAGCGCAGGTCGTTTTCATAAAAAAGCCGGATATCGTCGATCTGGTAGCGCAGCATGGCGATGCGCTCCACACCCAAACCAAAAGCATAGCCCGTATAGCGCTCCGGATCGATGCCAACGGCCTCGAAGACGTTGGGATCGACCATGCCACAACCCAGGATCTCCACCCAGCCGGAGCCCTTACAGACCCGACATCCGGTTCCCCCACAGAGGAAACAGCTCACATCCACCTCAGCGCTGGGCTCGGTGAAGGGAAAGAAACTCGTGCGCAACCGGATCCGGGCCGATGGGCCGAACATATGTCGGGCGAAAACCTGCAGGGTCTGCACCAGATCGGCCATCGTCACCCCTTCATCCACATACAGCCCTTCGACCTGGTGGAAAAGGCAATAGCTACGGGCGCTGATGGTCTCGTTGCGATAGACGCGTCCCGGGGCGATGATGCGGATCGGGGGAGGCTTGCGCTCCATCACACGCACCTGCACCGGTGAGGTATGCGTGCGTAGAAGCACCTCAGAGTCCACAAACAGGGTATCCTGCATATCGCGGGCCGGATGCTCAGGGGGGAAAT
Source organism: Bacteroidota bacterium (assembly GCA_025998875.1). GTDB lineage: Bacteria > Bacteroidota > Rhodothermia > JANXDC01 > JANXDC01 > JANXDC01. The sequence continues at coordinate 637,331 of AP024675.1, forward strand.
TGAGCGCGGTGAAGTTGTACCAGTCCGTCTCGATCTCCGGCCCCTCTGCCACAGCGAACCCCATACGAGTGAAGATGCGCACGATCGTGCGCAGCGTCTGGGTGAGCGGGTGCACCCCGCCGACGAAAGGCCTGCGCCCGGGCAGGGACAGGTCCCCGATCGGGCTCTGCTGGGCCTCGCGCGCCTCGATCTCGGCCCGGAGCCGCTCATAGCGGGCCAGCACGGCTTCTTTGAGCGCATTGAGCTGTCGCCCCCAGCGGGCGCGCTCCTCACGGGGCAGTTCGGGCAACCGATCGAAGTAGGCGCTCAGCACCCCCTTTCGGCCCAGAAAGTACGCCTTGAACTGCTCCAGCTCGGAACGGGAACTGACGGGATAGGCCTCGATCTGCTCGGCCAGCTCCTGGAGATGTGCTGCAAGTAGCTCCATATCATGCTCCATCTGGCCTGTGAAAATACCACGAAGGGCTCGAGCGCGCTCGAGCCCTTCGCATAGCCAACATCATGGGCGCGCTCAATGCAAAGCGGCTTCCACCACCGCGGCAAAGGCCTGGGGATCGCGCACGGCCAGATCGGCCAGCATCTTGCGGTTAAGCGCCATCCCTTTTTTGCGCATGGCATCGATCAGGCGGGCATAGGTGGTGCCATGCGCTCGGGCGGCGGCGTTGATGCGTATAATCCAGAGGCGACGAAAATCCCGCTTCCGCTGGCGGCGGTCGCGGTACATGTACTGCATCGCCTTCTCAACGCTGTATTTGGCGATCGTGTAGTTTTTGCTGCGCCTGCCCCAGAAACCTTTGGCCTGCTTGAGGATTTTCTTGCGTCGGCGCCTGGAGGCCACACTGTTCGTTGCGCGTGGCATGTCTGGCCTGCTCCTTCTTTTGTCTGACGGCGAACTCAAACAGCCAGCAGCCGCCTGATGCGGGGCACGTCGACGGAGGCCACCACATCGGCCTGGCGGAGGCGGCGCTTGCGCTTGGGCCGCTTCTTGGTAAGCAGATGGCTGTGCCCGGCCCGATAGCGACGGATCTTGCCCGTGGCGGTAACCCGGAAACGCTTCTTGGCCGAGCTGTTGCTTTTCATCTTCGGCATCGCTGTCCTCTCTGGCGAGTACGGCGGGAATCCAAAGATAGCCATCCAGAGCCGAGCTTGTCAAAAAAACGAGCCCGACCCTTGCTCGTGCGACACCGGCGGGCTATTTCTTCTTTCTATCGGGTGTGAGGATCATGCTCAGCCGCTTGCCTTCCAGTTTGGGAGGCACCTCGATCCTGCTGACATCCTCGAGTGCCTGGGCAAAGCGGGCCAGCATCTCCTCCCCCCGTTCCTGATAGACGATGTCCCGACCCCGGAACTGAACGTAGACGCGCACTTTATTGCCCTCAAGCAGAAACTCGCGCGCATGACGGGCCTTGAAGGCGAAATCGTGCGTGTCCGTGACGGGCCGCAGCCGGATTTCCTTGACCTCCGTGCTCTGCTGCCGCTTGCGCGCCTCGCGCTCTTTTTTCTGCTGCTCGTACCGGAATTTCCCGTAGTCGATGATCTTGCACACCGGGGGGTCTGCATGCGGGGCGATCTCCACGAGATCCAACCCCAGCTCGCGCGCCATCTCCAGGGCCTTTTCCCGCGTGTAGATGCCATGCCTGCCGTCCGGGGAGACCACCCGAACCACGCGGGCCCGGATCTGCTCGTTGACGCGCACCTCAGGGCTTTTGTCGTGCTTGGCTATGGCTCGGCTCCTCCATGCTGATGATGCGTTGGTGAATTTCTTCCTGAATCGCCTTTAGGAACACCTCCAAAGGGTGTCTTCCCAGATCGCCCTTGCGGTGGCGCCGAACCGCCACCGTGCCGGTAGCCTGCTCTTGGGCGCCCAGGACAAGCATATAGGGAACCTTCTGGGTTTCCCAGTATCGGATCTTGTAGCCCACCTTTTCATCGCGCTCGTCGAGCTCAACCCGGATCCCGGCCTGCAGCAGCTGATCCTGTACCGTGCGGGCATAAGGCAGAAAATCCTCACCCACCGGGATCAGGGCGACCTGAACGGGGGCCAGCCAGGTGGGAAAAGCCCCGCCGTAGTGCTCGATGAGCAGGCCCACGATGCGCTCGAAGGATCCAAAGGGGGCGCGGTGAATCACCACGGGCCGATGTCTGGCCCCATCAGGCCCCACATACTCGAGCCCGAACCGCTCGGGCATGACGTAGTCGACCTGCACGGTACCCAGCTGCCAGGCGCGACCCAGCACGTCGCGGACCATGAAGTCGATCTTCGGCCCGTAGAAGGAAGCCTCCCCGATGCCGATGAAGTACTCCAGCCCCATGCGTTCGGCTGCGGCCCGCACGTCGGCCTCGGCCTGCTCCCAGAGCTCTTCCGACCCCCCGTACTTTTCCCGGTTGGCCGGATCCCGGAACGAGAGCCGCACGCTCACCGCCTGCAGGCCGAGCGTGCGGAAAACATGTTGCGTGAGCGCGATCACCTCACAGAGCTCTTCGCGCAGCCCCTCACGGGTAACGAAGATATGCGCATCATCCTGCGTAAAGCCGCGCACACGTATGAGCCCCGTAAGCTCGCCGGATTGCTCATAGCGGTATACGGTGCCGAACTCGGCGATCCGCAACGGCAATTCCCGGTAGCTGCGCGGCCGGGCCGCATAGATCATAAAATGGTGCGGGCAGTTCATGGGCTTGAGCAAGTATTCCTCCCCCTCGATCTGCATGGGGGGAAACTGGCTGTCCTTGTAGTATGGATAATGCCCGCTTGTCTTGTACAGCTCGATGTTGCCCACATGCGGGGTATAGACGATCTGGTAGCCCCGACGACGCTGCTCCTCGCGCAGAAAACGCTCCAGCTCATGGCGAATTATGGCGCCCTTTGGCAACCAGATCGGCAACCCCTGACCCACGCGGGGATCGAGCAGAAAAAGCTCCAATTCCTGTCCCAGCCTGCGGTGATCACGCCGTTTAGCCTCCTCCAGCCGACGCAGGTAATCTTCCAGCATGGACTGCTTCGGAAAGGAGATCCCGTAAATGCGGGTCAGCTGGGGGCGATCCGATCGTCCCCGCCAGTAGGCGGCGGCCACGTTGAGCAACTTGACGTGCTTGATATAGCCTGTGGAAGGCACATGCGGCCCCCGACACAGATCCGTAAAAGCCCCCTGGGTGTAGAAGGTGATCGCACCATCGGGGAGCTCTTCGAGCAGCTCCAGTTTGTAGGGATCCCCTTTTTGCCGGAAGTAGGCGATCGCCTCTTCTTTGGAAACCTCCCGGCGCTGGAAGGGCACATCGCGCCGGATCAGTTCGCGCATTTTCTCCTCCAGCCGGGCCAGATCCTCCCCGGTAAGCCGGCGGTCTCCGAGATCCACGTCGTAATAAAACCCGTTGTCGATAGGGGGACCGATGCCGAATTTGACGCCGGGAAAGAGCGCCTCCAGCGCTTCGGCCATCACGTGTGCCGTGGAGTGCCAGTACGTCTTGCGTCCCCACTCGTCTTCCCAGGTCAACAGACGCACGCGGGCCGAACGGGTAATGGGACGGGTCAAATCCCAGACCTCGCCGTCCACCTCGATCGCCAGCGCTTCGCGCTCCCATCGGGGACCGAGCTGGCGGGCTACCTGTAGACCTGTAATACCCGCTGGCACCTCCAGAAGACGGCCATCGGGCAGTTGGAGCTGAATGGACATACCCGGTAATGCCCGTTGCGGGGTGAAATTACGCCACAACGGCCGCCGATAGCAAACCTCCCCCATTGCCCCGCGGCGATGGGGAGCCGGATATTTTGGAGGTGCAACTTTCGGGGCTTTTCTGCGAAAAACCTCTCTGTCCATGCCGGTCCGCTACAGCCCCCATATCGGCTGGTTGCTGGGAGCCCTCCTGCTCAACGGGCTCGTCTTCGGGCTCGATGCCTTCCTGTTGGCCCTGCAGACCGGAGTGGAAACCGGTTTGCACGTTCCGGAGCTGGCCCTGTTGCGTGGGCTCGCCCTCGTGGCCAGCTATACGGCCCTGTTTGTGTACTTTCACCGACGCTACCAATCCTATCGGCCTGAGCCGCTGGAGGCGCTCTGGACGGTCCTGCTGGCCGGTCTGGGCCTTCTGCTACTGGCCTATGGCTTCGATGCCCTCTCGGGATCGGTCGAGCACCGGGGTGCGGCGGGCGGGATACGAGGCCTGCTGCGCGCCCGGGTGTTCGACCTCGGACAGGCGCTCTACACTTTCTGGACGCTGTTCAACCTCCGGGAGCTTGTGCTTTTTAAGCGCACCCTGCGGGCCGTGCGATACTGGAACGCCATGCTGGTGGTCTTCGCCCTGAGCGCCTTTAGCCTCTTCATGGCCTCCTACCAGCAGGCACCCCACCTGATCGCCCGGATCCTGGGCTTCGTCGCCATACTGCTCATGATCTGGTGCAGCATGCGCCTGGCCTGGATCGTGTACCTGCCTGCCCGGAAAAAACTGCTCGCGCTGCTGCTGGCGGGTCTAAACCTGCTCGTCATGGCCGTACTCCTGGGAAGCCAGCTGGGCTTCTGGCCCTCGGAGGAGGTCCGCCGGGAGGCGGGTTGGCTGTACGACTATCCGCTGGAGATGTTCGGCCTGCTCACGCTCGCCTTCGGTATCCTCTACAATAGCACGACCATCCTGAGCACGCTCTTTCATCTGCCCACTTCTTCCATTTTCGAACGCCGACAGACGGAGCTCTCCAGCCTGCACAACGTCAGCCGGCTGATCACCGAGGTGTTCGACCCGGAAAAGCTCGTGCGCACGGTCACCACCTCGGCCGCCGAGGCTGTCGGCGCCCGGGCTGCCTGGCTGGAGGTGCTCGACTGGCAGTCCGGAACCGTCCATCCCCGGCTGGCGGCCTGGTGTGGCATCGAACCCGAACAGATCGCACACTGGGTGAACGGAGAGCTCTCCCGTATCGTGCTGGAAAACCGACAGACCGTTGTGCTGCACAGCCTGGAGGGCCGATCCGGATCCCTGGTGGTCGTGCCCCTCTATGCGCGGCAGGAGCCCATCGGGGTGCTCTATGTGCTCAAAGAGGTCTCCTTCGGCTTCGAGGCGGACGATGTGCTCCTGCTCCGTACGCTGGCCGACCAGGCGGCGCTCGTGCTGGAAAACGCCCGCCTTTTTACCCTCTCCCTGGAACGAGAAAGACTGAAACGGGAACTGGAGATCGCCCGACGCATCCAGCAACGCCTCCTGCCTCTGGAACTCCCCCGTTACCCCGGTCTGCACATCAGCGCCCGCGCCATGATGGCCGAAGAGGTCGGAGGCGATTACTACGACTTTTACGCCCGCCCGGACGGACGGCTGGCCTTCGCCATCGCCGACGTTTCGGGCAAAGGCATCTCGGCCGCTTTTTACATGGCCGAGCTCAAAGGCATCTTTCAGGTGCTGGCCAGAGAAAGCCTGCGCCCCGTCGAACTGCTCACGCGCATCAACGAGGCCTTGAGCGCCCATCTGGAGAGCCGGCTTTTCGTCAGCATGCTCGTCGGATGGATGGATATGCGCACTTTCCGCGTCCACCTGGCCCGGGCCGGACACCCCCCCGCCCTGCTACGCCGGTCCAGTGGAGAAACCTGCTTTCTGCGCACCCGAGGTCCGGGACTGGGTCTGGTCCGGGATGGCCGATTCAGCAGTCTGGTCGAGGAGTGTGAGCTACAACTCGATCCGGGCGATCTTTTCCTGCTCTACACCGATGGCCTCATCGAGCTGCGCAACGAGCGAGGAGAGGAATTTGGCTATGAACGCCTGTTCGAGATCGTCCATCAGCACGGATCCTCGGCCCGGGAACTGGAACATGCCCTGCTGGAAGCCGTCGCCACCCACCGGGGAGCCAACCCGTGGCATGATGATCTAACGCTCGTTATCCTACAACGCACCGGAGGGGAGCCATGAGCCAGTTTTCCGTCTCCTTTCGCCAGCACAATGGGGTGGATATCCTCGAGCTGCGAGGGGAACTCGATGCCCACACGGCCTCGGAGCTGGAGGCCGCCTTTGAGCGCCTGCTTCAGGAGGGTCGCTGTCGCGTCGTGATCAACTGCGCCGAGCTGAGCTACATCTCCAGCGCCGGCCTGGGGGTTTTCATGGCTTATGTGGAGGAGATGCGCAGCCGGGGCGGGGACATCAAGTTCTGCCACATGAGCCCGAAGATCTACAATATCTTCGACCTGCTGGGTTTTCCCCTGCTGTACGATATCCTGCCCACCGAAACCGAGGCGATCGCCCGCTTTAGCTCCCATGCCCAAACCTCGCAATCGGAGTGAGCTCACCATACCGAGCCGTACAGAGGCCCTGGCCCGAGTACGCCGGTTTGTGCGTCGAAAAGCCCTGCGCATGGGCTTCACGGAAGAGGCCGTCGACCAGATCGTGATCGCCGTCGATGAGGCCTGCTCGAACATCATCCGGCACGCTTACGGGGGAGATCCCGCCCAGCAGATCCAGATCGTCGTCGACACCTATCCAGATCGGCTTGAGATCACGCTCTCCGACCAAGGACGGCGTTTTGATCCGAGCACATACCGGGAACCCGATCCGCAGAAGCTGGCCCGTTCCGGCCAGCGAGGGGGTCTGGGCCTGCTCCTCATGCGCCGCCTCATGGACGAGATCCAGTACGACTATCGGGATGAGTTCAACATTGTTCGGCTGATCAAATACCTATGACCCCACCCCTCTGGAACGTCCCTCCGCGCTACGATCTGGACTCCCTGCTGGAGACCAGTCGGCTTCTTGTGGGCTCGCTGGATGCGGACTTTATCCTGGACAACCTGCTCCGGATCGCCATGGCCAAGGTGCTCACCTCCCGGGGGGTAATCCTGCTCCGCCAATCCGCAAACCGGTTCCGCGTGGCCCGTGCCCGAGGGATTCCGGACTGGAGTCCGGGAGCCGAACTTGAGCTGCCCGAAGCATGGCCCCCGAAGGATGGCCGCCTGCATCTGCCGGAATCCCTCCGAAAGCGGGGCCTTGTGTCCTGTTTTCTGCTGCGAAGCGGACAGGGGTTGCTCGGCCTGCTCGGCCTGGGACCCAAGGCGACCGGAGAACCCTACTCCAGCTATGAGGCCCAGTACATCGAGGCGCTAGCCAACATCACGGCCATGGGGCTGGAGAACGCCTTCGCCGTCAACCGGCTCCGAGAAATGAACCGGACCCTGGACCGACGCGTGCACGAACTGGAAACGCTGCTGGATCTGAGTCGGGCGCTCAACAGCACCCTGGATCGAGAGGTCCTGCTCAAGCGGATCGGCTATACGCTCATGGGCCAGCTGCTGGTGGCCCGGTTTGCGATCCTGTTCCGCCCCCCGAATCGCCCGACAACCGTGTTGCTGGAACGCGGCCTTGCGCAAGCGCTCTCTGCCGAGCTCATCCCGGAAAGCTGGCTGCAGGAACCCCGTCCCCGCCGCATCGATCCCGACAGTGCGCTGGCCGCCTGGGGGCTGGAATGGATGGTGCCCATCTGGCTTTCCGATGGCCCGCGCGGGGTGCTCCTGTTGGGCAGTCGTGCCACGGGCGACCCGTTCGAGGAACAGGAGATCCGCTTTCTGGAGGCCGCCGCCCAGCTGGCCGGTATCGCGCTGGAGAACACCTATTTGTTTGAGGCGCACCTGGAAAAACAGCGCCTGGAGGAGGAACTGCACATCGCCCGACGCATTCAGCAGGGGCTGCTGCCGCGAACCATACCCGATATACCGGGCTGCGAACTGGCCGCTTACTTGCACCCCGTGCGTCCGGTGGGGGGAGACTATTACGACGTACTGCCCCTTGAAGGCGGGCGATTCCTGCTGGCCGTCGCCGATGTGACAGGAAAAGGGGTGCCAGCCGCTCTGCTCATGGCCAACCTGCAGGCTATGTTGCATGTGCTGGCCCCCATTCCCATGTCTCTTGAAGAGGCCACAGCGCGCATCAACCGCATTATCTGCCACAATACGGATCCAGGTACCTTTATCACGTTCTTCTGGGGGATCCTCAATCCGGCTGAGCGCACCTTGCAGTATGTCAATGCCGGTCACGTCCCCCCGCTCCTTGTGCGCGCCAACGGCGACATCGAGGAACTCACCACCGGAGGCCTGCTCCTGGGCGTCATGGCGGAAACCGGAGCCTATGAGAGTCGAACCATCCAGCTACGTACGGGGGACACCCTGCTGCTCTACACCGACGGCCTTACGGAAACGTGCGATCCACAGGGAAACTGCTACGATGAGGACCGCCTGCGGGCCACACTGTCCCGTCTGCGCCACGTACCCGCCTCCCTGCTGATCGAAGCGCTTCTCAGCGATGTGCGCGCATTCAGCGGAAAAGAAGATTTCGACGACGACCTGACCTTGCTTGTCCTGCGCCTTCTGTAGGAGAGACCGCCATGGATCACGGGCTGAAAGAAACCCTTCTGCACAGCCAGCCCCTCGTTGAGGGGGTGCTATTGAAGGTGTATCGGGACACGGTACGCCTGCCCGATGGCCGAACTGCGATCCGGGAATGGATACGCCATCCCGGCGCCGCGATCGCCGTTCCCCTCTTCCCGGATGGCAGCACCATCCTGGTACGACAGTTCCGCTACGCGGTGGGCAAAAGCTTTCTCGAAGTCCCGGCAGGCAAGCTCGATCATCCGGAGGCCGACCCGGAGGAGACCGCAAGGCGGGAGTTAGCTGAAGAAACGGGCTACCGGGCTGGCAAACTCACCTTCCTGGCGCGTTTCTACCCGTGCATAGGATACTCGAATGAGGTCATGTACCTGTACCTGGCCGAGGAGCTGGAGCCCGTCGTAAGCCACGCCGAAGAGGACGAATTCCTGGAACCCGTTCGCCTCCCCTGGACTGAGGCACTCGATCGGATATACCGCAACGAGATCGAGGATATGAAATCCATGCTCGCCCTGTTGCTCGTAGATCGGTTTCTGACCATCCGGAACGCCCCGTAGGCATCGGCAGGGAAACGATCTCAGGGAGCACGGGGAGGCTATCGCTCCGGCCGGCGAAACCAGACAACCCGAGGTTGGCCGGCGTAATCCTGCTCGAGCTTGGCCTCCCACCCGGCCTCACAGAACAGGTTTCGCACGGCCTCCCCGTAGTAGGCGTGCACTTCGACGGCCAGCATCCCCCCGGGGCTCAGCAGACGGGGCAGATGCTTCTCTATGAGCCGATAATAGCGCAACGGATCGGTCCCACAGAAGAGGGCCTCCGGGGGCTCATAGCAGAGCTCCGGTTCCAGCGTCGACCGCTCCTGATCGGGTATATACGGAGGATTGGCCACGATCAGATCAAAGGACGGGCTTTCAGAGAGAAAATTCCGATCCGCCACATCCGCCCGCACCCAGTGAACCGGACGGGCAAGCAAATCCCCGTTTTGCCGGGCCACGGCCAGCGCCTTGGGACTTATGTCCACTCCCCAGACCTCCGCAGAGGGGAAGAGTCGCTGCAAAGTCAGGGCCAGACAACCGGATCCCGTACCGATATCCAGAATACGCCCGGGATGAGCGGACATGTGCGCTCGCACCACATCGATCAGGCGCTCTGTTTCGGGCCGCGGTATGAGCACGTCCGGAGTAACCCGAAACACATCCTCATAGAAAGGGGCCCATCCCAGAATGTAGGCTACCGGTTCCCGCCGCAGACGCCGACTGAGCAACTGCAGAAATCGCGTCTGCTCCGACTCTCCTACGAGCTCACGGGAACGCATGTAGAGCTCCAGCCGTCCACATCCGAGCACATGGGCCAGGAGCCATTCTGCGCTCTGGCGTGCCTCAGGAACGCCGCAGCTCTCCAGATGCCACACAGCCTGCTGCAGTACATCCCGAATGGTCATCTGCCCTATCGGCCGAATTCATAGGAGAGGTACAGGGCTACCCCTTGGGAACGAGCGTACTCGGGCACATCCCGCGAGGTAACCATGTGCGCCACGATAACGGGGAACAGCTTCCGACTTCCAGCAGGATCGATCTCCGCCAAACGACGCTTGAGGAAACGGTCCACATCGTTTCTGGAAAGCTGCACCTTGCTTTCTCCCACGATGAGTACCGGCAACCCATCCCTGCGCGCCCGCGCCAGGATATTGACCTCTATTTCTTGCCCCTTGCGGTCGGTGAGGTAGTCTCGTCTCAGGGGCTCTTCGAGCACGATCCCGTAGTCCCGCTCCAGGAGGGCGGGCAGATACCGGTACGCCTCGTTCTCCAGCGTGTATCCAACCGTAGCGGCCAGACCACCGAGTTGCCGGTTGGTCTCATCGATACGCCGATTTGTCTGCTCCAGCCGGTGGGCAAGCCGTTGTAACTGCTCTTCCGTCTTCCGCTGCGCCTCGGCTAGGGCATCTACCCGAGCCGTGAGCAGCCGTTGTGCTTCGGCTAGCTCATCTACCCGGGCCGTGAGCAACCGTTGTGCTTCGGCTAGTTCATCTACCCGGGCTGTGAGCCTTTCAAGCTGCTCTTCCGTCTTCCGCTGCGCCTCGGCTAGGGCATGGAGGACTCCTTGCAGCGCTTCCCAGTCGGCTTTTGTGACCGTCCGGGCCAGCTCTTCATAGAACTGGCTCATCACCTCGGCCAGACGCCGGGCGCCCTCCTCTCCAAGGGGTTCGCGCAGGTAGTAGTATATCTGCAGCGTATCGGGCATGATCAAAAATTATAAACGCAAAAGCCGGGCTGAAGTGCCCGGCCTCGGTGGACAGGGAGGGAGTCGAACCCCCGACACGAGGATTTTCAGTCCTCTGCTCTACCGCCTGAGCTACCTGTCCAGCGCGGCCGTAAAATACGCACGCGCCTCTTCCCCCGTCAAGGCCTCTATTGCGGGGCTCGCATGCGCACGAAGTCCTCAAAGGGCATGCGCTCAAAGGCCCGCTCGCCCACATAGCGCAGGATGAGCAGAAACCGATCCGGGGGATGATACCCGGGCAGAGGAGCGATAAGCGTCCCGTCCGGCTCCAGAAACAGCGTGGTCGGATACCCCGATACCCGGAAGGCGCGCGCCAGCTGCGCCGGGGTCACGGTCTGTCCTCGAAACACAAACCGGCTCTCTGTATCCTCGGCGTTAAGGCGTATGGGTACGAACGTGCGCCCCAGATAGGCCTGCACATCGGATCGGCTGTAGACCTCCCGATCCATACGCCGACACCAGGAGCACCAATCCGTATAGACCGCTATGAGCATCGGTTTCCCTGACCGGCGGGCTTCTTCTAGTCCGGAGGCCGGGTCGAACCATCGAAACTCCGGCGACTGCGCTCGCACGGGCAGAGACATCCCCACCACCAGGAGAACCCAGAACAGCTGTGCTCTGTAGAGCAGACCGTGCATGACGCTATAGCCCTTTGTTCCACGGCCGCATGGAAGCAACAGGGGATCCATTTCGGGTTTGCAGAGCCTCCAGAAGGGCACGAGCGCGCTCCAATACGTGCTCTACGGTGAACCCGAACTGGGCAAACAGGACCTCGCCGGGAGCGGAGGCGCCAAAGCGATCCAGCCCGATTACGGCATCGGCGTAGCGCTCCCATCCCAGCGTGGCGCCCGCCTCGATGGCCAGCCGGGGCACCCCTTCCAGGAGCACCTGGGCACGGTAGGATTCCGGCTGCTGGGCGAAAAGCTCCCAGCAGGGCATGCTCACCACGCGGGCCGAGACCCCTTCCTCAAGCAACCGCTCCCAAGCAGCCACCGCCAGTGCGACCTCGGATCCCGTGGCCAGAAGCAGCAGCTGTGGCGAGGGGGCATCCCGGAGCACGTATCCCCCCCGAAGCACGGCCTCCGTGTCCGTGCCTGCGAGCACGGGCACGGGCTGTCGGGTAAGGGCCAGCACCGTGGGCCCATCGCGCCGTTCCAGGGCGATGCGCCAGGCGTAGACCGTTTCGTTCGCATCGGCGGGCCGGATAACCCAGCAGTTCGGCATCGCCCGCAAGGAGGCCAGGTGTTCTACGGGCTGATGCGTGGGCCCGTCTTCCCCAAGCCCGATGGAATCGTGGGTGCAGACGAACACCGTGGGTAGATGGGAAAGGGCGGCGATGCGAATTGCGGGTCGCATGTAGTCGCTGAAGACCAAGAAGGTGCCCACGTACGGGCGCAACCCGCTCAGGGCCAGCCCGTTGGCGATAGCGGCCATGGCATGCTCCCGCACACCAAAGTGGACATACCGCCCCGAAAAATCCTCTTTACGGAACGCGTTCACCTCCGAGGGCCGGGTGTTGTTCGAGGGCGTCAAGTCAGCCGAACCACCCAGCAGACGGGGAGCCCGAGGAACAGCCACCTCAAGTACCTTCCCCGAAGCCGCGCGTGTGGCCAGCTTCACGCCGACCGGAAAACGGGGGCGATCTTCCCACCAGTCCAGATCCCCCTGCCCCGCAAGCACCCGATCCAGTTCGTGCGCTTCTTCAGGATAAGCCTTGCGATAGCGGGCCAGCAACTTCCTCCACCGGTTTTCCTGGATCCGACCCCGGCGAAGGGCCCGGCGGAAATAGCGCAACACGGACTCCTCGACCACGAAATCCGCATCCGGAGGAAATCCGAAGCGCATCTTGACCAGACGGACCTCCTCCGGGCCCAAGGGTTCTCCGTGGGCTTTGGCTGTATCCTGTTTGTTCGGGCTACCGTATCCGATATGGGTGCGGACCTGCAGCAGGGCCGGCCGACCGGCCTGCAGGGCACCCCGGATGGCCTTGCGCAGCATACCCAGATGATTGCCATCGGGTACCCGACGCACATACCACCCGTAGGCCCGGTACCGAGCCGCCACATCCTCGCTCCAGGCTAGATCCGTCGGCCCATCGATCGTAATGCGGTTATCGTCGTAGAGCACAATCAGATTGTCCAGTCCCCAGTGCCCGGCCAGGGAGGAGGCCTCGGCGGTAATGCCTTCCATCAGGTCGCCATCGGAAGCCAACACGAAGACCCGGTAATCAAAGAGCGGGAAACCCGGCCGGTTAAAGCGAGCGGCCAGATGCTTGCCCGCCGCCGCCATCCCCACCGCCGTGGCCAGACCCTGGCCCAGAGGACCGGTGGTCGTCTCCACGCCCGGGGTGAGCCCGTATTCGGGATGTCCGGGCGTACGGCTTCCCCACTGCCGAAACTGCTTGAGCTCCTCTATCGTCAACCCGTAGCCGGTCAGATACAACAGGGCATAGAGCAGCATGGAGCCGTGCCCGGCCGAGAGCACAAAGCGATCCCGGTTGGGCCAGTGCGGATTGCCCGGGTTATGGCGCAGAAACTCGGTCCAGAGCACATAGGCCATAGGCGCAGCCCCCATAGGCATACCCGGATGTCCGGACCGAGCCCGTTCAACGGCGTCCACAGCCAGCAATCGGATCGTATTAATGGCTCTTTCGTGGTTCATGAAAACCGATCTCCCTCGGGCCTATCACAGCAAAAATCCGTCCCCTATCCGGCCCGAGGCAACGGTTTCCAGATCGTTACACCACAACCTCGGATCGTGCCGTATTTTTTCCCTCCCAGCTAGAGGTGCCTCATGCTTCGGTTCCTGGCAAGATGGCTGTTTTTCGGCTGTGTTGCGCTTCCCCTCCGAGCACAGCCGCTGGATTCGGCCGCGATCGTAGGCACATATCGGCTCATCGCAGAACGTATCATCCAGGAAGCCACCCGGGATAGTTTCGCCTACCGACGGCTGGCCGAACTCTGTGATCGCTTCGGACCCCGTTTCAGCGGCACGGAGAACCTAGAGCGGGCCATAGACTGGATTTTGGAGCAGATGCGAGCCGATGGACTGGAAAACGTTCGGGGAGAGCCTGTCTCCGTCCCCCGCTGGGTGCGGGGTCGGGAGTCGATCGAGATGCTGGAACCCCGCTACCGCCAGCTGCCCATGCTCGGGCTGGGCGGCAGTATAGGCACCCCTCCGGAGGGTATTACGGCCGAGGTGCTGGTCGTGGGCTCTTTTGAGGAGCTGCGGCGCCGTGCTTCGGAGGCCCAAGGAAAGATCGTGCTCTTCAATGTGCCCTTTACGACCTATGGGGAAACGGTACGCTACCGGACTCAGGGGGCCATCGAGGCGGCGCGCTTCGGCGCGGTGGCCAGCCTGATCCGCTCCGTAACCCCTTTCTCCATGCAGACCCCGCATACGGGCTCTATGAGCTATGATCCTGGGGTACCGCGCATACCTCATGCGGCGATCACCGTCGAAGATGCCGAACTCATCGCCCGGCTGCAGGCGCGGGGAGAGCGCGTACGCCTGCGGCTGCGCATGGAGGCGCGCACCCTGCCGGATACCCTGTCCCGAAACGTGATCGCCGAACTGGTCGGCCGGGAAAAACCCGATGAAGTGGTCGTGCTGGGTGGCCACATCGATTCCTGGGACGTCGGACAGGGCGCCATGGACGACGCCGGAGGATGCGTGGCGGCCTGGGAGGCGGTGCGGCTGCTCAAAAACCTGGGGCTCCGACCCCGGCGTACCATCCGGGTGGTGCTCTGGACAAACGAGGAAAACGGCCTCCGGGGCGCCACGGCATATGCGGCACGACACAACCCGGATCAGCATGTGTTGGCCATAGAATCCGATGCGGGGGTTTTCCGTCCGCTGGGCTTCGGCTTTTCAGGCTCAGAGGAAGCCTACAAGCTTGTGCGCGCCATCGGCACCCTGCTCGATCCCATAGGGGCCGGACGGATCACGCGCGGCGGCGGAGGGGCAGACATCGGCCCGCTCATGCGTCGAGGCGTGCCCGGAATGGGGCTCGTTGTGGATGGCACGCGCTACTTCTGGTACCATCACACCGAGGCCGATACGGTCGATAAGCTCGACCCCGGAGAGCTCAACCTGTGCGTGGCCGCCATGGCCGTGATGGCCTACGTAGTTGCCGACCTGCCTGAACCGCTACCCCGCTAGCCATGGGCGGTGCGATCTCAGCAGAAGACCACCTCTTCGATCACCGGCCTGCTGAGTCGTTCGTTGATCCGATCGCGCCAGTGCGAGCGGGCCAGATGTAGCTCCTGACGCCAGACCGGGCTAGAGACCTGCACGTAGAGACGCCCCCGTTCGACCCACACCCTCTTGGTGACGCGCGCAATCTGGGGTCCAGCCAGCTCGAACCACTCCACCACAGCCCGGGCCTCGTAGAAAGGCTTCTCTAGGCCGGCTTGGACGATCCAAGCTTCCAGCGCCTGGGCAAGCGTTGTGGGCTTAGCCATGATCGATCTCCCGCGGATCGGGTTGTACCCGGGGCTGAATCTCCAGCACCACGACCTCCGATTTCGTTTCGGCCAGATCGGGCACCTCGGTAGCGCTCAGAAACACCTGTCCGAAACCCCCTCGGGCGAGTACCTGCAGGAAAGCCGCGCTCCGGTGGGCATCCAGATCTCCCAGCACATCATCAAGCAACAACAAGGGGCGCTCCTCGAGCACCGCTTCCAGATAGGCATACTGCGCCCACTTGAGCGCCAGCAACAGCGTGCGGTGCTGTCCCTGGGAGGCATAGCGGCGCACCTCGATATCATCGAGGTAGAAGATGAGCTCATCGCGGTGCGGGCCCAGCAGCGTACGAGCCTGGCGGCGCTCCAGGGGCCAGATATCCCGCAATGCCGTCCCGAAGCGCTCGGCTACCTCTTCCAGGCTGGCTGCCCCTTCCAGGGCGAAAGAAGGCCGGTAACGGATGCGGGGTTCCTCGCTCACCTGGGCCACCTGCTCATAGGCGCGACGCAGCAAGTCCTGAAAAGCCTCCACGAACTGCATCCGACGCCAGACAATCCGGGAACCGTAGTGGATAAGCGCGTAATTCCATGGCTCCAGCACCTCCAGCCACGCGGTACCCCTTTCATGCCTGTGCGCCCACAGGAGCGCGTTGCGCTGCCGCATCGCCCGTCGGTAGGCCAGCAGATCTTCCAGATACAGGGGGCTGGCTTGGCTGATCACCGTATCTAGAAAGCGCCGGCGCTCCTCGGGCCCATCCATGGTCAGGCGTCGGTCATGCGGGGCGAAAACGACGACCGGAAAACGGCCCACCAGATCGGCAAGCCGCTCCAGAGGGGCCATGTTGATCCAGAAACGCTTGCCCGTTTCAGGATGATACTGCACACGCACCGTACGCTCGGCCCCCTGATCGGTCTCAAAGACCCCCTCCAGCTCAAAAAACGGCCTGCCAAACTGCACCAGATGGCGGTCCTCGACCCCCAGAAAACTCTTACTGAGGCACAGCACGTAGATGGCCTCCAAGACATTGGTCTTACCCCGGCCATTGGGCCCGACGAGCAGGTTCAGCCCGGGACCGAAGACCAGATGGCTGTCCGCGTGAGCCCGAAAATAACGCAACCGCAAGCTTCGCAAGCGCATACGAAAAAAATACACCGACACCCTTTCCCCCGGCCAGGAGAGGGGCGAAAAAAAAGCGGCCGGAAGGCTCCGGCCGCCGCGGGGTTCCGGTACAGGGGCGTTCAAACGTCAAAGTACAGCATGAACTCATGCGGGTGGGGCCGCATGCGCAGCTGCTGTACCTCATTGTCGTACTTGTATTTGATCCAGGCCGCGATCGTATCCTCACTGAACACCTCCCCGACGAGCAGGAACTCGTGATCCCGCTCCAGGGCCTCGAGGGCCTCTTCCAGCGATTTGGGCGCCTGAGGCAGGGCGGCCAACTCAGCCGGATCGAGATGGTAGATGTCCTTATCCACCGGCTCGCCCGGATCGATCCGGTTGCGGATACCGTCCAGGCCCGCCAGTAGCAGAGCGGAAAAGGCCAGGTACGGATTGCAGGAGGGATCCGGGAAGCGGGCCTCTATGCGTTTGGCCTTTGGGCTGTCGGAGTAGACGGGGATCCGCACAGCCGCGCTGCGGTTGCGCGCCGAATAGACCAGGTTCACCGGGGCCTCAAAGCCGGGCACCAGCCGGCGGAAGGAGTTCGTGGTGGGATTGGTAAAGGCGATCACGGCCGGGGCGTGATGCAAAATCCCGCCGATAAACCAGAGCGCCAGCTGACTCAAGCCGGCATATCCGTCGCCGAAGAAAAGAGGCTGCCCTTCTTTCCAGAGCGAGATGTGCACGTGCATGCCCGAGCCGTTGTCACCGAAAATGGGCTTGGGCATGAACGTGACGGTTTTGCCGTACTTCCAGGCCGTGTTCTTGACGATGTACTTGTAGTTGAGCAGCGCATCGGCGCAGCGCAACAGGGGCTGATAGCGGATGTCGATCTCGCACTGGCCACCGGAGGCCACCTCGTGATGCTGCGCCTCGACTTCGATGCCGATGGAGAGCATATGAAGCACCATCTCGGCGCGCAGATTCTGCAGGGAGTCGGTGGGCGGCACGGGGAAGTATCCGCCTTTGGTGGTGGGCTTATACCCCAGGCTGTCGTGCCGGCCCCGGTTCCAGAAACCCTCATCGGAATCGAGCTTATAGAAGGCGTGATTGGGGCCCTCGTCAAAAGAGGCGTGATCGAAGACGAAGAACTCCGCCTCGGGGCCGAAATAGGCCACATCGGCGATCCCGGTCTGCTTCAGGTAGCGTTCGGCCCGGCGCGCAATGCCCCGGGGACAGCGGGGAAAGGGCTCCAGGGTGCCCGGCTCATGAATCTCCCCCAACACGACCACGGTTTTGTGCGCAAAAAACGGATCCACAAAAGCCGTCGTCGGATCCGGGAGCACGAGCATATCGGATTCGTGGATGCTCTTCCAGCCCCGAATAGAGGAGCCATCGAAGCCCACCCCCTCGTCGAAGATCTCCGGCTTGAAGTGGGCCACGGGAATGGAAAAGTGCTGCTGCTGGCCCAGGAAATCGACAAACCGGATGTCGACCATCTGGGCCCCGTTTTGCTCGATGAGCTCGAATACCTGCCGGATCGCCTCCCGGCGGAGCTCCACGGGCATGTCCATGATAAGCGGCGGCGTCATAGCGCTACTCCTGTTTTTGGGGTTCTGCGGAAACCGTATCGGAAAGCCCGATGGGCAGAGCGCGCGTCTCTTTGAACGTGGACAACACAATGCTCGTTTGCGTCTGCTTGACCCCGGGCCAGGCCTGAATGGTGGACAACAAGCGCTCCAGGGTCGTGGTGTTCCGGGTGCGGACCTTGAGCAGGTGCGACCCCTCCCCCGTGATGGAATGACACTCCAGCACCTCCGGTAAGGCCGTCGCCCGCTCTACAAAACCCGCATAATACGGGGATCCATCGACAAAGACCCGGATGAAGGCCGTGATATCGATGCCCAGCGCTTTGTGGGCCACCACGGCGTGATAGCCTTCAATGAATCCACGGGCCTCCAGCTTGCGCATGCGTTCCGACAGGGCCGGCAACGACAAACCGACGCGCTCGGCCAGTTCGGTGCGCTTCATGCGCCCATGCTCCTGCAGAAGCTGCAGAATCTGCAGGTCGATGGCATCAAGCTCGTGATGCATAACTCACTTTCATAAGGTCGATGCGAATATCGGCGGAACTTTCTTATATGTCAAGCGGAAAAATCAGAACTTTTTCAGGTATATCCCCTGCCGAACTGCAAAAACGATCAGCGCCCCAACATATCCCCGGAAGACCCGCCGTGGAGGGCAGAGGGGCCTTTCTGCGGCGGGAAGCCGCCCATCCCGGCCGATTCAGTAGAACAGGAAGGAGAAAGGAGAAAAAAATCCGGCGAGCACGACTCGCCGGATGGATCCGAACCGGATTTTGCGGTCCCGACGGGACTCGAACCCGCGACCTCCGACGTGACAGGCCGGCGTTCTAACCAACTGAACTACGGGACCAGAAGCAGAGCAAATATAGCACCCCGCCCAACACCGCGCAAGGCTCAGGCGGGGGTATTCGAATCAGGGCGATAGAGGATCGCCACCACAACTTGCCCAACCCCCCCCAGAATGAGCAGGGGAGAAAGGTAGAGGGAGATCCAGCCGTCGACGGCGTTCTCCAAGCGCATGGCCACAAAACCCACCAGGATGAGCCCTACCCCGATCAGTAACAGCAGGTAGTTGATGGGCTCAAAGGGCAGGGAGCGAACCCCTCGGCTCGAGGATATCCGCCGCCGTCTCTGTTGCGCCATAACGCCTCTCCTTGGGTATACAAAATATCTGGCAAACCCGCACACAAACTCAATCCTCGATACGGCGCAGCTCAACACGGCGCTGCAAACGCAGGGAATCCCCCATGGTTCCCTCCCAGGATCCCTCCAGGAAGACCACATCACCCCGCTCTGGATCCCAGCTCAGGCGCACCTGTCCTTCGGGCAGGGCCCTTCCGCGCTGACGGGGCCGAAGATGCAGCCAGGAGTGATCTTCGTCGATGTTCCCGGAAAAGAACCACAGACCATAGGCCCATCCCGCTTGCCCCTCCCGTTCTCCCCATTCTCTCCATTCGGCCATCTGCGGCCCGAAAGCCCAGAATAGGTCTTCCGGCAACAGAGGAATGGGCACCTGAGTACGGACAGACCACGCATGGACATCGGCGCTGAAGCGGATGGTGCCGAGCCGCATATCCAGCCGGCCAACGAGCACGCGATCCCGGCCGGGCTGCCAGAAATCCGGTCCTCTCCATCCCCATCCGGATGGGGCCGAAACCAGCTCGAAGCCCTCTCGGGGATCTCCGAAGAGGTAGAATTGCCGTTCCAGCTCCACCCAGCCATCCCGGTACAGCACCGCACGCGTGCGCGCAAAAGCCGGGGGCAGTCCATCCAGACGCAGACGCCCTCCCGGATCCCTATCCAGCTCCAGGCCCAGAAGCAAGATCTCAACCCCGATGCGGTCATACCCCGCATAGATGACCCGCATACGGAAGTGTGTCTCCACATCCAGCCGGATTTTCTTGACCGCACGCCCTCGTCCCACCTCCAGATACACGATCTGGCGATATCGATATACACCGCTCCAGCGGGGGCCGAAATGCGTCCACGCAGGAGGCAGATAGACGCGCACGCGCCATTCCCACCAAGGTCGGTGGGCGACGATCGTGCAGGCGAACGAGCGACACTGCCGGCAATAGCGCTGCTCCCCACGCGCCTGCGTCTGCGATTGCGAGCCGCGCGCCGATCGGTTCGAGGCGGCCTGATCCGACGGCCAGGCTGGGGGCTGGGCCATGGGAACATTTTGTCCCCGCGCTCGCTCAGGAGCCCATACGACGGAGGAAGGCCGGCTCGGATCCCGCGGCGGAGCCCAGTACCCGTCCCGGGAACGAATCCGCTCCAGGTCTATACGCCGAGTTCTCAGGGTGTCTTCATCGACCGGATGCCGATACATCACGCTCCCCAGAACCAGCCACGCAAAGACAAGCATCCCGCACATGGCAACATCCTTTCGACAGAAGACGCGCGTTTTTTCTTCAGAGAGCATGCCAGTCGTGGCAAATACCTGCTGAGGTTGTATTTTCTCCGAGTGGGGATCGTACCGCTGTCCGACTTTCCGGACAGCTCTGTCCCCCGCACAGAAGGAAAAACGACGATGCAAGAGCATACCTTCGAGGTTCTTCGCCAGGCCGCTCGCCGGGCTGCCGAGCGGAGTTATGTGCCCTACAGCAGGCGTCCTGCGGGATGCGCACTCTGGACGCGCTCTGGAACCCTGATCCTGGGCGCTCGGGTGGAAAACGCTTCCTATGGGCTGCTCATCGACCCCCTACAGAACGCCCTCAGCACGGCCTTTGCCTACGGGGAAAGGGATGTGGTCGCCGTAGCGCTCACGGAACCCTGCACGCTGGCCGATCTGGATCTGTGTGCGGGCTGGTTAGAGGAGGCCTGGATCGTGGACCCTGAGGGGGTAGGTCTGCTCTCCGAGCGGACTGGCCGCTCTGTATCGGTCACGGTGGCGTTGCCCGAGGCATGGCGTGAGCTGGATCCTTTTCTGCCCGCCCATTCGGACACCGACGGCCTCTCTCTGGCCCGGAAGGCGGCCCGGCAAGCTTATGCTCCGGAGTCCGGCTTCCGGGTAGGCTGTGCGCTACAGACAGCCGACGGGCGATGGCTTCTGGGCTGCAACGTGGAGCAACGCAATTGGCGTCACGTGCTCTGTGCGGAGCGTAACGTCCTGAGCACCTGGATATCCTACCGAGGGGCTCCGGTTACGGCGCTGTACATCTGCACCGCCGAGGCCGCTTACTGTCCTCCCTGCGGGGCCTGTCGGCAGGTGATGGCCGAACTGGCCCCGGAGGCCGAGGTCGCGCTGGCCGGGGGTGTGCACACCTCGAGCGCCGCGCTGCTGCCCCTCTCCTTCCATCCCGGTCTGCTCATCGGACAGCCATGAAACAGGTAGCTATTCTCGGTACTGGACTCATAGGCGCCACCCTCGGACTGGCCATCGGACGTCTGCGCCCCTCCTGGATCCGGATCGGATATGACCGGGCGGAGGTGCTTTCCGTGGCCCGCAGATGCGGCGCGATCGATGAACCAGCCACCTCGGCGGAGGAGGCGGTCCGGGAGGCCGATCTGGTGCTCCTAGCCACCCCCTTGCGCGCTATGGAGGCGCTGATCGAAGAGCTCGCCCCGCATCTGCGTCCGGGCACCCTGCTTACGGACACCGGCAGCGTAAAAGCCCCCCTGTTACACCACGTCCGCCAGCATCTGCCCGCATCCGTCTACTTCCTGGGCGGACATCCCCTGGCCGGATCCGAGCGCCCTGGACCCGAACATGCCGACCCGCAGCGGCTGGAGGGGGCTTTTTATGTGCTCTGTCCGCGCGATGAGGAGAGCTGGCGGGCATCGGGTTTTTTTCTGGAGCTGTTGCTGGAAATCGGACTGCGCCTCCTGCGGCTGGACCCGGAAACCCACGATCGCATCGTGGCCATCACCAGTCATCTACCCCAGCTGGTGGCCACCGTGTTGATGCAGACCATCGGCGAGCTCTGTCGGGAGGAAGAGCCCATACTGGCGGGCGGAGGCCTTCGGGACATGACCCGTATCGCCGACTCCCCCTTTACGATATGGCGCGACATCCTGGAACAGAACCGTCCGGCCGTCCTGTCCGCCCTGAGCGCCTTTGTGCGCCACATGGAGCGGCTCTACAGTGAGTTGGAGTTTCGTTCCTGGCGCGCGATCGAAGCACGTTTTGAGCAGGCCCGGAACCACCGGAGCGCGTTGCGCACAGAACCAGCATCCCCGGCCTCAGCCGCCCTCCAGGTAGAGCTCCCGATCCGCTCCGGTTTCCTCGAGGCGCTGCTTGCATGCCTCGGCGAGCAGCAGCCTGTTGGTCTACAGCTTCAGGGTCGAGCCGACAACAGGCTGCTGTATCTGCGCTTCCCGGGTGAGCCGGAAGCCCGGAACGCCCGGGAGCGCCTGCTTGAGGCCGGATACCGGGTCTCTGCCCCCTAGCGGCGGCCCCGGGGCGAGGCGGGCGCCGGCGCCGGAGCCGGGCGGGGTACCAGCACCCGTCCGGGCAACGCGCCTGTAAGCTGCCCCTCGTCAACGACGGGCACGCCGTTGACGAACACGTATCGGATCCCCTCGGCGTGCTGGTGGGGCTCAAAGAAAGTGGCTTTATCCTGGATTCGATCCAGCTCGAAGATCACCAGATCCGCAAAGTAGCCTTCCCGGATGTAACCCCGATCTTTGAGGCCCAGAATCTGCGCCGGCAGTCCGGTCGAGCTTCGGATGGCCTGCTCCAGGGATATCACCCCCCAGTCGCGAGCGTACCGGGCGATTTTGCGCGGGTAGGTGCCGTAATAGCGGGGATGAATAGCCGGACCATCCTCCGGTAGCGCAATACCGCCGTCGGTGGCCGTGGCCGTCCAGGGCTGTTGCATATAGAGCCGCACATCGAGTTCGTCCATCGAAAAGCCCCGCACTCGTGCCCCGCCTGGACGGTTGAAGCCCTCGCGCTGCAGTCGGATGGCCGCCTCTATGGGAGAGATCCCCCAGATGCGCGCCACCTCCGCCAGGGATTTGCCGATCAGAGAGGAATCCGGATACTCGAAGATCACGATGCGCTCCGCTCCCCCCCGGCGTTCGATTTCGTGCTGGATATCTATGCGCAACGCCTCGGGCCGCTCGGCCAGTACGCGCTCGAAATGCGCCTTATAATCCGGCCGCTGGCCATCGGATCCCCTTCCCAGACCGGCGAAGACCCAGTCGGGGATGAGCACGGTGTTGCCATCCGAACCCGAGGTGGTGTAGGTATACTGATCGGCGTAGACCTGCACGCCCTGTCGGCGCGCTTCCTCGATCAGGTAAATGGCCGCCTGGCTGGAGCCCCAGTATCCGTAGTTTTTCGCCTTGATATGGGAGGCCACCACGACGGCGCCCGTCTGTCGGCCGATCTCGATGGTCTCCTGCACGGCCTCCAGGAGTGTCGGCGGGCCCGGCGGATCCTGACTGGGCCAGTACCACATGGGCGTGCGCCCCTCACTGCGCTCATGGGCGATGTAGACCCCCCCATAGGGGACGATCTCCCGCACGAGGGCGATGAGCTCCTCGGTGGTGCTCCACCGGCCGGGCACGTATTCCAGACCGGCCGATAGCCCCCAGGCGCCCTCTTCCATCCCCTGGCGCACGAGCGCGCGCATGCGTTCGATCTCCTCCGGACGCGCCGGACGACGAAAGTCCTGCCCCATGACCATGCCCCGCACCGTGCCGTGGCCCACAAGCAAAATGGCGTTGGGCCCGATGCCAAGCTGTTCCATGGTCCGGCGTTGCTCGCCGATGGGCCACGGAGAGCGGCCGTCCTGGTTGACGACCACCGTGGTGATGCCCTGACTGACCACGTTCGGGGCACTCCGGCGACGTCGGTCCTCATGCCGCAGCCCCCTGTAGGTAGGCGAGCCATCATCGGCATGGGAATGCAGATCGATGAATCCCGGACAGACGTACAACCCCGAGGCGTCGATGACCCGACGCGCCGTGGCCCGGGACAGGTCCCCGATGGCCGCTATGCGATCGCCCCGAATGCCGATGTCGGCCCGATACCAGGGGTTCCCCGTGCCATCGAGTATGCGCCCACCGCGGATGAGGACGTCGAAATCCTGCGCCCGTCCCGTACCGACAGCAAGGGCCATCGCAAGGAGCACAATCCAGCGCATAGACCCTCTCCTGCTCGATTATCCGGATGATGATAGTATCCCGCCCGGCTTTAGGCAATCGTCAGGGAGGTGAAACTTCGGTAACGAGCCGGAAACCCGGAACCGGAGCCGGACGTTGGCACCCCGGTACGGAGTAACCGAAGATGCGCACCTACCTGGAAGAAGACCCCATCTGCGCCCTGGCCACTCCTCCCGGTCAGGGGGCGCTGGCCGTGATCCGCGTCAGCGGGCGGGGGGCCATCGAGCGGGTATCCTCCTGCTTCCGAGGCAAAGATCTGCGAACAGTTTCCTCCCATACGGTACACTTCGGACGGATCGTAAACGATCGCGGAGAGGTCATCGACGAGGTGCTGGCCACCGTCTTCCGCGCCCCCCGGTCTTATACAGGGGAGGACGTGGTCGAGATCAGCTGTCATGGAGGTTGGCTGGTAAGCCGGCTCATCCTCGAGGTGCTTATCCAGGCCGGATGTCGCCCAGCCGAGCCCGGGGAGTTTACGCGCCGGGCGTTTCTGAACGGCAAACTCGATCTGGCACAGGCCGAAGCGGTAGCCGATCTGATCCAGGCTAGCTCCCGATGGGCGCATCGGGTATGTATCGAGCATCTGGAGGGCCGGCTTTCGCAACGCCTGCGAGAGTTCCGGGATCAGCTCCTGCACCTGGTGGCCATGCTGGAGCTGGAGCTGGATTTTGCCGAGGAAGATGTCGAATTCGCCGACCGGACCGAGCTGCTGCGCTTACTGGAAAGGCTTCACGCAGAGGTACAGAGGCTGGTCAGCAGCTTCGCTCTGGGAGAGACGATCCGGGAGGGCGTATTGACCGTCATTGCGGGTCGGCCCAACGCGGGCAAATCCACCCTGCTCAATCAGCTGTTGGGTCGCGATCGGGCGATTGTGTCGGCCATCCCCGGTACCACGCGGGATGTGATTGAGGATCAGCTCCAGCTCGACGGCTTGCTTTTTCGGCTTCTCGATACGGCGGGCATCCGGGATACGGGCGACATCATCGAGGAGGAAGGCGTCCGACGCACCCTCCGCACCCTGGAACAGGCCCGGCTCCTGCTCTACGTCTACGATGCAACCGCGGGTTGGACGGAGGAGGAGGCCCGGTTTCTGGATGCGTATCGAACCCGACATCCGGATACGGCTGTGCTCGTGCTGGCCAACAAGATCGATCAGCTGTCCCCGGACTACAGACCGCCTGCCCCGGATCATCTGCCCATTTCCGCGCAGACGGGGCACGGTCTGGAGCGGCTCAAGCAGGCCATGGTGCAGAGCGTCATCGATCGGGGTAATCTGACCGAGGATTCCCTGCTCATCACCAACGCACGCCACTATGCCGCCCTGAAGCGAACCCTCGAGGCCCTGCAAGAGGCCCAAGAAGGCTTTCAGCAGAGGCTCCCCTCGGACCTGCTCGTCATCCCCCTCAAAAGCGCGCTGCACGAACTGGGCACGATCACCGGAGAGGTGAGTTCCGAGGAGGTGCTTTCGTACATTTTCTCCCGCTTCTGCATTGGAAAATGAGGCGGACCGGCTGGCCATATCTGGCCGTGTTGCTGCTCGGCCTTTACTGCGACAGGCCCATGGTCGCCGTAGCCCCCCCGGAGATCACGGTGCTGGAGCCCGACCCGAATACGGTCATCCGCACTGCGGAAGTAGACCTCCGGGTGCGCGCCACCAGTTTTCGGCCCATCTCCGGCCTGTGGGCCAACGGCCTTCCGCTCGCCTACCGGGAGAGCGATCGGAGCTGGCATCTGCGGCTTGCCCTCCGGCCGGGTATAAACCGGATCGTGCTCGAGGCGGCTGATCTTGAGGGCGTCCGCGGTCGGGACACGCTCTACCTGCTTCGGCTTTCTCTGCGGATCCGCCGCGGTGCGGACATGCGCCAGGCGCGCGCCTTTCACACCGCCACCCCGCTTGCCGATGGCACCATCCTCCTGGTCGGAGGACTAAGCCACCCGGACGGGGAGGCCATGGCCGAGGTGGAACGCTACGATCCCCGCACGGGTCGTAGCTACCCTACGGCGGGCGGGCTCATCCGCGCCCGGGCCGGACACGTGGCCCTGCCCCTGAGCGATGGGCGCGTGCTTTTTTTCGGCGGAGCCCGACGATACCCCCCTCGAACGGCGGCCGATTTCGTTCGGGAAGCAGAGCTCTACGACCCGGCTACGGATCGTTTTCATCTCCTGCCCCTGGCGGGGTATCCCGTCGATCGCGCGTTTTTTGATGCGGTCTGGTATCCCCACCCGAATGGCCCTTATATCTGGATGCTCGGCGGCTGGGGAGATCTGGCCCCCGCCTCGCCGGATTTTGTCCTCGGCATTCGCCAGGACGGACGCTTTTACCTGTTTCGCAACGATTCCCTTTCCCTCTACGGATCGAGCGGCGCCCCGCTGTACCTGGAACCCGCCTTCGGCCATCTGCTCCTGCCGCTCGGGGCGCGCACCTACGCCCTGCTGAATACGGCCTTCTACAGCGCAGGATCGACCTCGCAAAACCAACTGCTGGAGCTGGACCGGCCGCGCGCTCGGGCGTTGCGCCCCTTTCACCAGGCGCGCACCGGACACGCCGCCGCGGAGCTGCAGCCGGGGATCTGGCTTGTCCTCGGCGGTGCTGTTCTGACAGGCTCGATGCCGGGCTCGTTTGTGCCTTCGATCGAATGTTTCATACCGGCTCTGGAGCGGTTTTACCTGTACCCCGAACCGCTTTTTCTTGCCCGAGCCGGGTTGCGTGCAACAAAAACCCCGGATGACCGAATAATGTTATCAGGCGGCTGGTCTGCGCAGGGCATCAGCCGCGCTGTGGAATGGATTGAGCTGGAGCGTTAAATGCGGCCTCTGGAATATTTGCTCAGGCTCATCGTCATCGCGCTCATCGCCGTGCTGGCGATTGGGCTTCTGGGGTTCCTCTTTGAGATCGGCATGGCCCTGCTGAGGCTCGCCTTTCGCGTTGCCCTCTTCCTCTTGTTTCTGGCCATTGTGCTTCGTATTCTGGCAGCACTGTCGAGGAGGTAGCCGATCGGCGCTCTCTATGGTGCGGCCTTTCTTTTTCCTGGCGCTGTGGCTTGGCGCCGGCGGCATGCTCTGGGCGCAGGGCTTTAGCCCCTGGAACAACCGCAATCATCCCGAACTGCGATGGCAGAGGCTGGAGAGCGCGCACTTCCGCATCGTATATCCAGCCCACCTCAGGCAGACGGCTCTGCAGGCGGCGGTCGTGGCCGAGAGCACGCTTGCGGCCCTGTCCCGTAACCTGAACGGATTTATACCCCGGCGCAGGCTCGGCCTGTATCTGAGCGATACGGATGAGATCACCAACGGCTACGCCAGCCCCACGGGGAATGCCTTCGTGTGGGTACACGTTCCGGATGCGGCCGAGCTCTTCAGCGGCCCGGAAAAATGGGTGCGCAAGGTCGTCGCCCACGAAATCGCTCATCTGCTCCACCTGGAGGCCACCCGCACCCGGCTCGGCCTATGGGGCTACGTGCTCGGACGCCCCCTTCCGCGTTCTTTCGCCGAAGGGTTGGCCCAGTACTGGACGGAATCCTGGGATGTGCTTCGAGGCGATCTGTGGCTGCGCACGGCCGCCTTTGATGGACGCCTCTCCTATGGTGACGGGCAGTCCGCCTGGAGCGGTCGACTCCTCTACGCCGTAGGACACAGCCAGGTCCGGTATCTGGCCCAGCAGTACGGCGACTCCGTCCTGAGTCGTCTGCTGCGCTACCGAAACCGGCTGGGCCTGTATGATTTCCCGAGCGCCTTCCGGTTCGCCACGGGCCTCGATCGACACCAGTTCGAAGAGTCCTGGCGACGCACGGTACTGCGTCATTACGTGTTCCAGGAAACCCAGAGCCCGCCTCTGCCCAGAGGTCGACAGGACCGCTGGACCAGCGGACCGCGGTATGTGCACGAAGTCCGATACAGCCGGGATACCCAGTGGGTTGCCCTGAGCGGCCTATGGGATCTCGATGATAGAGAACGCGGCCTCTGGGTTCGTCGTGCCGATCCGAGAAGCCCTTTTCGCCTCATCGCCCGGGGTGTGGAGCCGTACTTTGGACTCCATCCGGAGGGCCGTGCGGTAGTATACGCCAAAACCGTACGCGATAAGCACGGGGGGCTCATCCGCGATCTCTTTCTCACCGACCTGCAGACCGGGCGCACCCGCCGACTCACCCGAGGGGCTCGAGCCGCCTATCCGGACTGGTCTCCGGATGGCTCCTGGATTGTGTACGTGCGATCCGAGGGTCAGGCGGCCAACCTGTGGCGCATACGCCCCGATGGCACAGATGCAGAGCCCCTGACGCGCTTCTCCGACGATACCCAGTGTCTGCATCCCCGCTACTCCCCGGACGGGCGCTATATCGCCTTTACGCTCTTCGATGCCGTGGGCAACCGGGAGATCGCCCTGCTGGATGTGGAGCGGCTCCTGGTCCTGCTGCTCACCCTGGACCCCCCGGATGATCGGGCGCCCGTCTGGTCGCCCGATGGCCGCTGGATCGCCTTCACCTCCTACCGTTCCGGAGTACCGAACATCTATCGCCTCCCCGTGGTGGGGAACAGGAGGCCGGAGGCGCTCACCCGCTTCGCCTACGGAACACGGGTGCAGGCCTGGCTGCCCTCGGGGGAGCTGGTAGCCATCGTCACCGCCTCTCGCGGATATGACCGCGTCTATCGTCTCCCGGTCCGGGAGGCCATCGGGGATCCGGATAGCCTCTCCTCTCCATGGGGGACATGGACGCAACACCGTCCTCCCCATATCCCGCCGATTGCGCCTTCTGTTCCGGATTCCGGCCTTGTTCGTTTCGAGGGTCCGTATCGGAGCTGGCGTTACATCCGCCCGCTCATCGGAGGCCTTCTGCCCTGGTATGCCTCCCCGAGGAACTGGGGTGTTGCGGGTCTGTCGATCTGGATGGAGCCCCTGGGCCAGCACACGTTGCTCGGGCTCGGGGCCTTCGTCTTGCCCCGCCCCCGCCGATCCCTTTTCCTGTTCACCTACCGGAACGCGCAACTGGAGCCCACGATCACCTTTTCGGTCGGACGCCTTCCCAGCTACGTGGCCTTTTCCGAAAAAGGCGAGCTGGCGCTGGAAACCGCCACCTACACCGAATTGAATCTGCGCCTGCCGATAAACGCCCTCGATGCCCCACCCCAGCAGGCCGCCGCAGGCCTGCGGCTGCGTCACGCAAAATACGAGACCCCGCATCCGGAAGCCTTTCGGAGCTGGCCAGAAGCGATTCGGCCGGGATACGGGATCCTGAGCGAACTCGTCCTCTGGGGCGCGGTGCGCTACGAGGCGCCTTATGGGCTCGGCACCATACTGCCCCTCAGCGCCCGCGGCCTGCGCCTGCAGTACCGGCTCTCCGGTCCCCTGTGGGGGAGCCGATCAAACCGCTTCCGTGTCGATGTGGACGCTTTCCTGTCCCACCCCATCGGGCGGGGCTGGGTGCTCTACGGAAGAACCCTGATGGCCTATCGTTCCGGAGCCGACCTGCCCCGGGAGTACATCGGATTCAGCCGTGGGGATTACGTCTCCATCGCTCCCTCCGGGCTGCCGGTACAGACCTCTGCTTTCGGGGAATTGTGGCCCTACCGGCCCCGGGTGCGCGGCTATCGATCTCTGGCTTACGGGGAACGGATGGGGTTCGGCACCCTGGAGCTCAGAAAACTGCTCACCCGCAGTGCGCGCACCACGTTTTTCGGGATAATCCAACTTGGCGGGCTGAGCGGAGCGGCCTTTCTGGAAGGGGGGATACTCTGGGACAGGACGGGCAGAACCGTAACGCAACGCCTAGGGGCCGGGGTGGAGATAAAAAACGAGCTCCGAGTCGGGACGATCCGCATCGCGCACGCCTTCGGCCTGGCCTGGCCGCTGACGGCAGGGGCATCCCGACCCCGGGAGGGGTACTATCGCATCCAGGCCAGCTTGCCGGTCTGGTAGCTCATCGACCGGCGCGGTAGCGGGATACGTAGGCCACGTAGTTGGCCGCCGCCTCCTCCACCTGGAGGCGCTCTTCCTCCGTCAGGGGCCGCACCGGACGGGCGGGAACACCCAGCACGAGATAGCCGGACGGCACCCGCATGCCAGGAGGTACGAGCGCGCCGGCACCGATAAGGCTGTGATGCTCCACCACGGCTCCGTCGAGCACGGTGGCGTGCATGCCAACCAGGACAAAGTCCTCGATGACGCATCCATGCAGTACCGCGCTATGCCCCACGGTCACATGACTGCCCACCTCGAGAGGCCAGCGGCGATGGGTTACATGGAGCATGCACAGGTCCTGGATGTTCGTCCGCTCCCCGATGCGGATCCAGTGCACATCACCCCGGATAACGGTGTTGTACCATACGGAGCTGTGGGCTCCGATCTCTACATCCCCGATGATGCGCACCCCCTCGCAGAGGTGCACCGTGGGATGCACTCGGGGCCAGCGTCCCTCAAACGGGGCGATCGTCACCCCGGGGGGCGAATGGAAGCCCTGGGGGGGTTCCATCCCTTGCGTTTCCATGCGATCAACTCCACCTGCACATAACCCACGATGACGGAGAGGCGGGCCCGGAGGGGCACGCGAGCCTCATCGGCCGAAAACCAGCCCTCGTAGGGCCCCTTGAATCCCAGTAACCCCTCAAAATGCGCCACCCCACGCAGACACCAGGCCGCCACGGGATAGGGGACAGCCGGAACCCGCACCACAGACAGCCCCGCTGTGGGCTCGATCTCGGTGGTGCCGAACCGGTAGCTGACCCAGGTCGGCTCATCATAACGCCTCTGCCCCCCCGCTACCAGACGCGTAAAGTAAAAGACGCTGATGCCATCCTGTCCACGTCCTCTCAGCGGGAAGGCTCGCTCCTCTACGCCCCCACGTAGAGACCGGCGTATGGTGAGCACACGACCCCGGAGGTAATCGAACCGATATTCCGAAAGCACGCTATCCCCCCTATCCTGCTCCCTGGACCAGAAATAGCGACTACGCACCAGCCCGTCAAGCTCCTCCAGATAGGAATGATAGACCCCGCTGATGTTCACCAGCGCCGAAACAGCGGGTACGGACCGGATCTCCGTGCTGGCATGACGGACCGTCCTCCCCTCAAAGAGCGTATCGCCATGCAGGCGTACCGTGATCCAGCCCAATGTAAGAGGACCCCAGCGAACGCGATAAGCCAGCTCTTCACCGGACCAAAATACCCGTGAGGGCTCTTCTGCCCTTACGCTCCACTTTCCCGATGTGATCCCCACCCAGAACAGCAACCCGACGGGCAACCACCACATGTGTCGCGTCCCCTGGATCTGAGGGTCGAAAATATCGCGCTGCGGGGAAACGGGACAATCTTCCTTCTGGAGGCCTCCGCAGTGTATCTTGTTCCGCTACAGCACAAGCATCCGGCAGCCTATGCACGTCGCGGTGATCTTTGGAGGGGTTTCCGTTGAACACGAGGTCTCCATCCTGACCGGCCTACAGGCCCTGCATGCCCTTCGAGCAAGCAGGCATACGGCCTATCCGCTCTATATCGACAAACAGGGGCGGTGGTATACGGGAGAGGCGCTCCGAGAGCTGGAGACCTTTCGGAATCTGGAAGCTCTTGCCCGCAAAGCCGTCTGCGTTGCCCCCATACGCACCCCACAGGGAGATGTGGTGGTGCAGGAATTGGATTCTCCCCGTTGGCGCCGGCCGAGGCGCTGGCCCCTGGATGTGGCCCTGCTTGCCCTGCACGGCGGGGAAGGAGAAAATGGCGGTCTGCAGGGGCTCCTGGAAACGCTCGATGTGCCTTATACGGGTAGCGGGGTGCTGGGCTCCGCGCTGGGCATGGACAAAGTGGTCACCAAGTTCCTCTGCCTGGCTAACCAGCTTCCCGTGCTGCCCTTCGTATGGTTTCGGGAACGGGACTGGGAACACGACCCCGAGCAATACCTCCTGCGGGCTGAGGAGCTGGGCTATCCTCTGATCGTCAAGCCCGCCCGGCTGGGATCCAGCATCGGCGTCGGCTGGGCCGAGCATCGCGCCGCGCTGGAGGAGGCCATTGAGCTCGCCTTCCGCTTCGATGACAAGGTGCTCATCGAACCCGCCCTTAAGGAGCGCCAAGAGGTCAACTGCGCCGTCCTGGGCACTCCTTCAGCAGCGCGGGTCTCCGTCTGCGAAGAGCCCCTGGGCCTCGATGCGGTGCTTTCGTATACGGACAAATACCTGCGGGGTGATCCCCAGAAGGGCATGGCCGGCGCTGAGCGTCGTATTCCGGCCGCGATCTCCGCCGAACAGGCCCGTCAGCTCGAAGAGCTCGCCCTGCGAGTTTTCCAGCTCTTTGAGCTTTCTGGAACGGCCCGGGTGGACTTTCTCATCGACCGGCGCACCGGATCGGTCTATATCAACGAGGTCAACACGATCCCGGGATCGCTGGCCTTTTATCTCTGGGAACGATCCGACCTCCCCTTTGTCGAATTGCTGGAACAGCTGATTCGGATCGCGCTGGATCGCTATCGCGTTAAACAGACGCGCACGCGCTCCTATGAAACCAACCTTCTGGCTCACAAAAGCCAGACAGGACTCAAGTTGCACAAGTAACCAACACGGCATCGACTCAAGAGGAAAGGCGCAATGCACAGCACACCCGCATCTCACATCGAGCTACTGCGTCGAGCCGACGCAAGTCCGGTCATTCAGGTGCTGGGCATCGTGGGCTTTGCCCTGTTGACGACCCTGGGCGCCAAGGTGCGCCTCTATCTCTGGGAGGTCCCCATCACGTTTCAGACCCTGGGCATACTGGGGGCTGGCCTCTTCCTGGGGGCCCGCAACGGCCTGTTATCTCAGCTGCTGTACCTGGGCCTGGGTCTGTTTCTGCCCGTCTTTGCCGGCTCGGGATACGGCCCGCTCTATCTGCTGGGTGCGACGGGCGGATATCTGCTTGCCGCTCCTGTGGCGGCCTATGTGGTGGGCCGGCTAAGCCAGAGCAGGCGATCCTGGTCCGGACTGTTCCTGGCGCTGGTGGCCGGAGGGGGGGTGCTCTTTGGTATCGGGGTGCCCTGGCTACACTGGGCCGCGGGACATACGGGGTGGTGGGAGTCTCTGGATAAGGGCCTGTTGCGCTTCCTGCCATGGGAAGCGACGAAGTGGCTTCTGCTGAGCACCCTGTATCGCGCCTTATGCGCCTGGCGATGAGGCCTCCGCTGTCTCTGCGCTGGAGGGCAGCTGCAGCCGTTCTGCTCACCGTGGGGTTTTTCTGCCTCCGCGGCGGGGCGCAGCCGCGCTCCATCATGGACGACAGCCTCTTTACCCGCCAGGTGCGCCTGGGCCTAGAACGCCTCTATGATCTCGACTTCGCCGGGGCCCAGGCCGCCTTCGAGCCCATCCTGCGGCGCTATCCTGATCATCCCGTACGCGCTTTCCTTCCGGGTCTGCTGGCCTGGTGGCGAGTACTGCTGGAATTGGACGTAAGGCAGGATCATGACGAGGCCTTCTTTCGACTCATGGACGAGACCGTTCGGCTGGCCGAGCTTCGCTTGAAGCAGAACCCGAACGATCCCGATGGACTCTTCTATCGGGGTACGGCGCTGGGCCTTAAGGCCCGCCTGCTGGCCAACCGGGATCGCTGGCTTCCCTCGCTCTGGGCCGGACGTCGGGCGCTGGGAGACCTGTTTCGCCTTCTGCGTCTGGATTCAAGCAACGTCGATCTGCGTCTGGGCATCGGGTTGTATCGCTACTACGCCGAGGCCATTCCCGATCGATATCCCGTCACCCGGCCCTTTGTGTGGCTGTTGCCCTATCCCGGCAACCGCCAGCAGGGGCTGCGGGATCTGGAATGGGTTGCCCGCTATGGCCTCTATACGCGCACAGAAGCGGCCTACTTTCTGACCATGATCTTCATCGAATACGAACAGTCCCCGGCCCGGGCCCTGCCGTACGTGCGCGCCCTGCGAGAGCGGTATCCCAACAATGCCCTTTTTCACCGCCTGGAGGCCTATGTGCTGTTCTCTAGCGGGGACTGGGAGGGGGCAACAACAAGCTATCGCGGTATTTGGGCGCGCTACGGACAGGGACGCTTCGGCTATCATGTCCGCATGGCCCAGGAAGCCCGCTACCAGCTGGCCCAGATCGCCCTGCGATCCGGCCGCCTCGAGGAGGCGCTCGAAGGCTTTCAGGAGACCGAACGATTGGCTGCCGAACGAGAACCGGACTCTCCCTATCGCATCCTGGCCCGGTTACATCAGGGCATGACGCTCGATCTGATGGGAAGGCGTCAGGAAGCGCTTGCGCAGTACCGTAGCGTGCTCCGCATGCCCGATCAGGCCGGGGCCCATCGGCGAGCCCGCCGCTACCTGCAACAGCCCTATGGAAGCGGCGCATAAATTTTTCACAGCTTCTCCGCTTGCGAATACGCTGCTGTCGCGCTAGCATAGCATCACCCTCAAAAAACCGACGAGGAGGTGTCATGATCCCCCGCCGCATTCTGGTGCCCACGGACCTGTCGGAAAACGCCGCGCGCGCCTATCCCTATGCTCGCTCTCTTGCCGAGCGCTTTGCGGCCCGCGTGGATCTGCTGCATATTATCCCCTCGACGGAAGCGCTCTCCCTGTCTCTGGTGCGCTCGGAGGCCTCCTTTGCGTGGTCCAAGGACCTCTATTCTCTGCTTCAGGCTGAGCGGCAGGAACAACTCGACAGGATCGCCCGGGAAAGCTTCCCGGAAGTCCTCGGGGAAACCCGCATCGCCATAGGCAAACCCGATACGGCGCTGCTGGAAACGATCCATGCCGGACACTATGACCTGATCGTCATGGGCACGCGCGGGGGAGACGGGGTCTCTGTCGGAGCGGGAGCGACAGCCGAACGGATCCTGCGGCGGGCTCATGTGCCCGTGCTGGCCGTGCCTCCGCATGCTCCGGTACCCCCCCGATGGGAACGCATCCTCTATCCGACGGATTTCTCCGAGCTTTCGCGGGCCGCCTTACCCTGGGCGCTGTTGCTGGCCGAGGCCTTCTCAGGCACGGTGATCTTCTTCCACATGCTTTACCTGGGAGAGGACCCGCGCGTGGTCGAAAAAGCTCCCTCCGAGGCGGAGCTGGAGGCGATGCGCCAGCGGTTGCACGAACACATCCGGGCTGAACACCATGTAGAATCTGAGGAAAGCCTGCGGCGCAACCGACAATCCCCTCCGGTGCGCTTCGAGCGCGTCTTCGTGCGGGGCTATGCGGCCTATGATGAGATCGTACAGTATGCCGATGAGGGAGCCGACCTGATCGTCATGAGCACCCACGGCCGCACGGGGCTGGCCTATCTGCTCCTGGGCAGCACGGCCGAGAAGGTGCTCCAGCACAGCCGCAAACCCGTCTTGCTCATTCGCCCCGAACGGGTTCGCTCCTAACCCAGCGCCATCGAGCCCGACGCAGCGAGGGGATATCCGGGGAGCCGGTCAAAAACATAGCCGCCCGCAGCTGCCAGTGCAACTCCTCGGCGTATCGCTCAAGAGCCCTCCTGCCCCCACGAGCCAGCGCCTGCAGAAACGGCCGGGCGATACCGACCAGATGCGCCCCGAGGGCGAGGCATTTGGCCACCTCAAGCCCGTTGGTGATGCCTCCGGAGGCGATGATCGTAACCTCTGACCCTGCGACGGAGGCGGCCTCCTGCAGGGCTATGGCCGTCGGAATGCCCCAGTTGCGAAATACCCATCCCGGCCCATCGGGTTCGCCCCTGCGCAGCAGCTCTACAGCCGCCCAGCTTGTGCCCCCCGCGCCGGAGATGTCCACGATCCGCACGCCCACTTCCAGAAGGCGCCGCACTACTTCTCCGGAAAGCCCGGCTCCAGTTTCCTTGACGATAACGGGCACCTGGAGCGCGCCCACGATTCGCTCGATTTGCCGCAACACGCCCCGGAAGCGGGGTGTGCCCTCCGGTTGCAGGAGCTCCTGAAGCGGGTTCAGGTGCACCGCCAGCGCATCGGCCTCGATGGCCTCCACCAAACGACGAAGCATCTCCACATCCAGCCCTGCGGCCAGCTCCGCGGCCCCGATATTGCCGATAAGGGGAATCGAAGGGGCGCGACGCCGCACCACGCGATACGTCTCCCATTGCGCGGGATCCTCGAGAGCCGCCCGCTGGCTTCCCACCCCGAGGGGGATGCGAAAAGCCTCGCAAAACTCCGCCAGCTGTTCGTTGACCGTCCCCCCTTCCGGAAACCCGCCCGTCATGGCAGAGACCAGTACAGGCATATGGATCGGGCGACCCAGAAACTCGGTCTCCGTACTGACCTCATCGAAGTCCAGCTCCGGAAGCGCACAGTGGATGAGCTCTATCGCCTCCAGACCCGTGGACTTTTCATACGCGACCGGACCGGAAATACATAACTGCAGGTGATCGGCCTTGCGGCTTACTGTTCTAGAAGGGGACTTTTCCTGAGGTGCCGGCATTGCTCTCGATCATGCTACATGGTGGCTAACGCCGGGCGCCCCTCCAGAAGTTTCACAATCCGCCGGTGCACTTCCTCCACCTCCCCCAATCCGCTGACACGGTGCAGAAGCCCATTGGTGGCATAGTAGGCTTTCACGGGTTCGGTCTGGGCCTCGTATACGGCCAGCCGCCGGGCGATGGCCTCCGGACGATCATCCGGACGTTGAATAATGGGTCCTTTTCCGCAGACCGGACAGCGGCCATCCTCCGGGGGTGGCCGGAAGGTCAAATGAAAGGTCTCCCCGCAGGCATCGCAGATACGCCGCTGGGAGAGGCGCCAGATGATCTCCTCGGCAGGCACTTCCAAGCTGATGACCGCCTGCAAGGGCAGATGCAGGCGGGCCAGTAAACGACCCAGCGCCTCAGCCTGCGCTACGGTGCGGGGAAATCCGTCAAGCACAAAACGGCCATTCTTCAATCGACGCAGCCGGCGCTCCACCATGCCGATTACGAGCTCGTCGGGTACGAGCATGCCCTGCTCCATGTAGCGCCGCACCTCCCGGCCCAGCGGGGTCTCCTGATGTACCTCCTCTCGAAGCATATCGCCGGTGGCGATAATCGTGGCCTGATAGCGTTCACGCAGGAGCTTCGACTGGGTACCTTTGCCCGCCCCCGGCGGACCGAAGAGGACAATACGCATAGACGGCTTCCTTCCCGCTGGCCGCTTTTGTGGGGTAATAGACCGACCGCGCACAGGATAGATGATGGACTATCGGAAAATACGCAACCCCGGGGGCAAGCGCAATGCGAAAAACGGGTAAAAAATCAGTCGGGTCCCCCTGTAGGTGGAGAACCCGACCGTTTGCCCCCATAACCCCCAAACCCCATTGGCGGTCATCGCGGACATACTCAAGCATCGTGCCGGTTCGGATTCCGGCGCCTTCAAGGGATTCTCGGCCCACCCTCTCCCGAAGTGAGACTCATCCTCAACGCAACAGACGCGCGGAAAGCACCAGCGCCGTTACCGTGCGCTCAATCTCTGGGATACGCTGAATGGCGGTGATAACGCGCTCCAGTTCCTCCGGCGTGCGGGCCTCGATACGAATCAGATAATCTGTAGCCCCCGTTACGCTGTACAGCTCCACCACCTCGGGCATGCCCTCTAGGCGCTTTGCCAGCGCATCGGTATCCAACCGGGTCACCACCTGCACGAAAGCGGTCTGAAGCGGCCCGAGCTTTTCCCTTGCGATCACGGCACGATAGCCCTGAATATATCCTTCCCGCTCCAGCCGCTTGACGCGCTGATGCACCGATGGCGGGCTCAGGTCAATGGCCTCGGCGATCTCCCGATACGTGGCCCGGCCATGGCGCTCCAGGTAATGCAGGATTTTGAAGTCGATTTCGTCCAACATACCCGATACGCCCCGCCATCGGTGTGCAGGGAAAATACGGTAACCCGAAAACTTCTCACCACCGGGGCCAAAATTACCCCCTTTCTGGACCGGAGGGGCGATTTCGGGCATATCCGGAGGGTGGAACAGGCTTTGCTTGCCCGGAAAAGACGAAACCTATACTTTCGCCCCACATGCGCCCTCATTGCCTCTATATGCTCCTGCTCCCTGCCGCCCTGTGGTTCTACCTCCTGCCGGCGGAGCAGGCCAGCGCGCAATCAGCCATCCTGTCGCAGATCACCGTTCACCCCCGTCAGGATGGCCAGGGCTACGTGGTGCGTCTGCACACGAACCGGCTGCCTGCGCGCTATAGCTGGAAGCAGGAAACCGAAGGGCGCATTCGGATTTTCCTTGCCGGCGTGCGCCTGCGCCCGGGCTTCCGCACCCCACCGGGTCACGGCATTGTACGCCACATCCGGATCAGCCCCTATGCCCGGGGGGTAGAGGTGACGCTCCTGCTCGACGAAGCCCGACCCGCCCAGGCCGCCCTGTATCCGGATGCGGCGCGGCCCCATCTGCTGCTGGGCCTCACCCTTCAAGCTTCTCCTACACCGGCGGTGCGGGCCCAACCTGTTTCCATCGCCGCGCCCCCTGCCCGCCAGGACACCACTCCGGCTCCCTCCCCATCGGAATCCTCCAAAACCCGCTGGCGCCTGGATATCGTTGCCATAGACGCCGGGCACGGAGGCGACGACGCCGGGGCTGTCTATTACGGAGTCCGAGAAAAAGACGTCACCCTGGCTATCGCGCTGCGCCTGGGCCGCATGCTGGAGGAGGAACTGGGCCTCAAGGTGGTCTATACGCGCACAGATGACCGCGCCGTGGATCTGTACCGGCGGGGGCAGATCGCCAACGAATCGGGAGCCAAGCTGTTTATCAGCATCCACTGCAACGTCTCGCCGAGCTCCTCGCGGGTCAAGGGAACGGAGACCTACTTCATGGGGCTACACAAGACGGAAGAAGCCCGGCGCGTGATGGAGCGGGAGAACGCGGTCATCCGGCTGGAAGCCGACCCGAACCGTTACAAGGACTTTACCGAGGAACAGATCATTATCCACATGCTGGCGCAGAGCGCCTTTCTGCGGGAATCTGAGCGTCTGGCCGAACTGGTGGAGAAAGCCTTTGCCGCTCAGGGACGCCCAAGCCGAGGGGTCAAGCAGGCCGGATTTGTGGTACTCTGGCGCCCTTCCATGCCCAGTATCCTGGTGGAGACGGGTTTTCTGAGCAACCCGCAGGAAGCCCGCTTTCTGGCCAGCCCGGAAGGTCAGGAAATCATAGCCCGAGCGATCTTCAAAGCCGTCCAGCAGTACAAGCAACGCTACGAGAAGGCGCTCGAGGCCAGTTTCGCCACAACAAGCGGCCAGTGAAACCCATCGTGATCGGCATCGCCGGCGGCAGCGGGGCCGGCAAGAGCACCGTGATCGGCAAGATCATCCAGGCCTTTGGCCAGGAGCATATTGCGCTTCTGGAACACGATCATTACTACAAAGACCTCGCCCAACACCCTGTTCAGGATCCCGCCAAGATCAACTTTGATCACCCCAGCGCGCTGGAAACAGAGCTGCTCATCGAGCACCTGCGGGAGCTCAAAGCGGGGCACCCGATCCAGCGGCCCATCTACAACTTCACCACGCATCGGCGCCTGCCCGATACGGTGCGCATCGAACCCCGGGATGTGATCATCGTCGACGGCATTCTGATCTTCGCCGACCGAACGTTGCGCTCGCTTCTGGACATCAAGATTTTCATCGACACCCCCGCGGATATCCGACTGATCCGGCGTATCCGACGGGATATCCTGCAGCGAGGCCGCTCTCTGGAATCCATTCTCCACCAGTACGAGACCACCGTGCGGCCCATGCATTATGAGTTCGTAGAGCCGAGCAAGGAGTATGCGGACATCATTATCCCGCGGGGCGGGGAAAACGAGGTGGCCATCGAGCTGGTGATCTCCCGTATCCGAACCCTGCTTATGGACCGCACCGCTCAGGAGACAGCCGGCTGAGCCTCGGCCACCGCAGTCTCCGCCGGCGTATTGAGCGTCATGATCAGCCGCACGCCGTGCAGTACCAGATGGGGATCGTGCTCGTCCACAGGCAGGTACTGGGACAGAAAGGCCGACCAGCCGCCGGTCAGGATCACCTTGGAGTCCACCTTAAGATGCTTGCGAATGCGCTGCACAAGGCCCGTGACCAGATCGATGGTCCCGTAGAGCACCCCGACCTGAATACAGGCCTGCGTGGAGCGGCCAACAGGGTATCGGGGCAACTGCAGATTGACCTCGGGCAAAAGAGCGGTATCCTGATGCAGGGAGCGCAGGATGAGCTCCAGCCCCGCCGTAATCGCGCCGCCCAGAAAAACCCCCTGCTCATCGACCACGTTGAAGGTGAGCGCTGTGCCGGCGTCAACGACGATGACAGCCTGTCGATGCCGATTGAAGGCCGCCGCGGCCCCGCAGAGCCGATCCATGCCCAGCGTCTCCGGAGTGTGGTAGCCCATCTGCACGGGTAGCTTCAGCTTGTGGTGCACCACCAGGGGGGATTGACCGGTGGCCCCCTGAATGGCCTCGCTCATCACCCCCGTCAGAGCCGGAACCACGGAGACGAGCCCGGCCCGCTCCACAGGGCGCCCCGCTATTCCCTCGCGCAACCAGTCCAGATAGGCCGAAACCGGGGCGCTGGCATCGGTTCGCCGCTGAAAAGTATGTACCAGGCGATAGCCGTCGAAGAGCCCCCCGACAATGGTTGAGTTACCGATATCCACAGTGAGCCACATAGCCCGATCCTCCGATTGTCACCTCTGCGGCATAGACGGAAATCTGCTCGTCGGCTCGCGTTCGAATGCGCAACGCTCCGTCCGGAGCCAGGCCGAGAAGCAATCCCTCCTGAGGGGCTTGCTCGGGCAGACGCTGAATCCAGGCCCACGTGCCCAGAAGGGCCATACGGGCCTCATAGGCCCGCCGCAGGGCCTCCGGCTGTCCCTGTGTGAGCGCCTCCCACCAGAACTCCAGACGCCCCAGCAAAGCGGCCAGCAGGAGCTCGCGCTCTATCCAACGCCCCGTCTCACAATACAGCGAGGTGGCGCGCCAGGCCAGCTCCTGGGGGAAAGCCTCTTCGTTCACGTTCACCCCGATACCCGCTATCAGACAGGCCCCGCTTGATTCAATCAACACCCCGGCCACCTTGCGCCCATTGAGCCAGACATCGTTGGGCCACTTGAGCCGAACCTCATGCCCCGGAACCTGCCCCTCAATGGCCTCAGCCACGGCCAACCCACAGGCCAGCGCATACCAACCCGGCGGAACCGGGGCCGGTCGCAGAAGCACGGAGGCGAGCACGTTGCGACCAGGAGAAGCCAACCAGGACCGCCCCAACCTTCCCCGACCCGCCCGCTGATAATCGGCCACAACCAACGCCCCCTCCGGAGCCCCTTCTTCGGCCCAGAGACGCAGAGCCGTATTGGTCGAGTCCAGCTCAGGTACATAGCGCCAGGCCCGACCCAGGTATCGCGTCTGCAGCGCCTGCTGGAAGCGCTCCGGTTGCCAGTACACACCACAGGTGGCCATTTTAGGTCGCGGGAAAATAACTTCATAAAAACCGAAAGTCAATCCATTTCACCATATAGCCATATTTAAAATGAAAAATTGGATCTTCTGGGTAGGCTTTCTGCTAGCTATATGGGGCCAGGCCTCCCCTCCCCTCCTGGCGCAGGGGGCCGATGAAGAGCTTTCCCGGGTCCGAACGGCTATCGAAGCGGGCCGCTGGATCGAAGCGCGGGCCCGTCTGGAGCGCCTGATCCGAGAAAGACCGGAATGGCCAGAGGCGCGCCTGATGAGAATGGAGGTCTACCTGCGGCTCGGGATGCTGGAAGAAGCCGAACAGGAAGGAAATGCCCTGCGCAGCTGGGGCGAGAATCGTCCCGATTTCTGGACCCTGCTTGGCGATGTGTATGCAGCCCACGGCCGATGGGATGCGGCCTACGAGGCCTATCAGCAGGGCAGAGAGCGGGACCCGCAGAACCGGACGCTGTTGCTGCGCCTGGGCCACGCTGCGCTCTGGATCGAAGCCTTTGAGCCCGCACGACAGGCCTTCGAAGCCGTTCTCCGGACCCGGCCCACCGATCCGGAAGCCCATTATGGGCTGGCCCGTCTGGAGGCGCTGCGCGGACGGCCGGAAGCGGCTCTGGCGCATCTGCGGATCTGTTTCGAGCAGGGCTGGATCCAACCCGACGCAATCCGCAATGACCCCGTCTTCGCCGCCGTGGTCCGGCTTCCCGGTTTCCCTCGTTAGACGGGATGGTGGCTTCGATTCAGCCAATTCATGCGCTCCAGCACCCGCTCCAGGCGTCTGAGCACCTCGGTGATTTCTTCAGGGCGCGTTTCCCTGCCCAGGGAAAGGCGCAAGGAGGCGCGCGCGGTGGGTTCATCGAGCCCGATGGCGCGCAGCACATGCGAGGGTTCGAAAGCTCCACTGGAGCAGGCCGCTCCGTTGGACAAACAAACCCCCTCCAGATCCAAGTTAACGAGCAACATCTCCCCGTCGAGCGCCCGGCCGTTTTGCGGAGGGAAGGAGACATTGACGATATGGGGCAGGCGATCGGTCTCCGGGCTGTTGATGCGCACCCGTTCTGCAAAACGCTCCTGCAGGCCCTGCACCAGCAGGGCGCGCAGCGCCTCGGCCCGCTCCCAGTTCTCTGGGGCCTCTTCCCAGGCCAACTCCAGCGCACGGGCCATGCCGATGATCCCGGGCACGTTCTCCGTACCTCCCCGCCGATTGCGCTCCTGAGCCCCTCCTCGCAACAGGGGCTCAAACGGAGTTCCGGATCGCACGTAAAGAAATCCCACTCCCTTGGGGCCGTAGAACTTGTGCGCCGAGGCCGATAACAGATCGACCCCCAGCTCATCTACCCGGAAACGGAGCTTGCCCACGCTCTGCACCCCATCGGTGTGCAGCCACACTCCGCACTGCCGACAGATACGGGCGATTTCCTCGATCGGGTTTATCGTTCCCAGCTCGTTGTTGGCGTGCAGCACGGAAACCAGGGCCGTGTCCGGCTCGATAGCCCGGGCGATCGCCTCCGGGTCCACCCGTCCCCAGGCATCCACCGGCACCAGCGTGGCCCGCACGCCGAGGTAAGCCAGCCCCTCCAGTACCTCCAGCACGGCGTGGTGCTCGGTCGTCGTGCAGACCACATGTCGGCGTCCGGTGGCCAGAACCACGCCCCACAGGGCCAGGTTATTGGCTTCCGTGCCCCCACTGGTAAAGAGGATCTCCCCTGGATCGGCGCCCAGCAAAGAGGCGATGCGGTCTCGGGCTTCTTCCAGCGCCGCCCGTACGCGCCTGCCCGCCTGATGAATGGAAGAGGGGTTACCGAACTCCTCTGACCAGTACGGCCTCATGGCCTCCAGCACACGGGGATCCAGAGGCGTCGTGGCCGCGTAGTCCAGATAGATCACATGGCCCATATGTCGTACCTTTGTCCTGCTTACGGGGAAACCGTTCCCTCCATAGTCCGGTTCCAGAAACGCGGAGACCTTTTGATGGACAAGCTCGTACTCCTTGGAGGTCGATCCCTGGAGGGGGAAGTTGCAATCAGCGGTTCCAAAAACACCGCCTTACCCCTCATGTCGGCCGCCATGCTCGTCGATGGGGTCAGCACGCTGTACAACGTGCCCCGCCTGCGGGACATCTACACCTACAGCAACGTGCTGCGTGTAACGGGCGCCCATGTGCACTATGACCCCGAGACGCGCACCATGCACATCGACGCCTCGCGCGTGGGGCATTTTGAAGCACCCTATGAGCTGGTCAAAAAGATGCGCGCCTCTTTTTACATCCTGGGGGCGCTTCTGGGGCGTTTTGGGCGCGCGCGGGTCTCCCTGCCGGGGGGATGTGCCTGGGGGCCAAGGCCGGTCAACCTGCACCTGGAGGGTTTTCGCGCGCTGGGAGCGGAGATCTCCCTCGATCGAGGCTACGTGGTAGCCCGGGCGCCGGCCTCGGGCCTGCGCGGGGCGCGCATCCGGTTCGAGCCCCCCAGCGTGGGGGCCACGGTGAACGTGCTCCTGGCCGCCGTGCTGGCGCGCGGAACAACGCGCCTCGAAAACGCCGCCATGGAACCCGATGTGGTCTGCTTCGGCGAGGCGCTCAATCGAATGGGCGCCCGCATCTCGGGGCTGGGCACACCGGTCCTGGAGATCGAGGGCGTGCCAGAACTGCAGCCCCTCCTTGCTCATACCCCTCCGGACCGCATCGAGCTGGGCACCTACATGATCGCCGCCGCCATGACCCGGGGCCGCGTCCGGCTGCTCCAGGCCGAACCCGCCCATCTGGGCGATTTTCTGGAGATATTCCGCCAGACCGGTGCCCGCGTGGAGGTCGGACCGGACTGGATATACGTGGAAGGTCCGGAGGTGATCCAGCCCGTGAGCATTCAGACGGCGGTGTATCCCGGCTTCCCCACCGACTTGCAGGCCCAGTGGACGGCCATGATGACCCAGGCCGATGGGGATTCGACCGTCACGGATACGATCTATTTTGACCGCTTCAAACATGTGCCAGAACTCCTCCGGATGGGCGCACAGATCGAAGTCGTGGGCAACCGCGCCCACATCCGGGGCAGGACCCGGCTGATCGGCGCGCAGGTTATGTCCACAGACTTGCGCGGAAGCGTCTCCCTCGTACTGGCCGGCCTGGTCGCCGAGGGACGAACAGACGTACTACGCGTCTATCACCTGGACAGAGGCTACGAGGCGCTCGAGGTCAAGCTCTCCGCCTTGGGCGCGGATATCCGTCGGGAACAGTACGAGGAGTTCGGCACCGTGGTCCTTCCCCTGGAAG
Source organism: Bacteroidota bacterium (assembly GCA_025998875.1). GTDB lineage: Bacteria > Bacteroidota > Rhodothermia > JANXDC01 > JANXDC01 > JANXDC01. The sequence continues at coordinate 681,840 of AP024675.1, forward strand.
AGGAAGAACAGATGTAACCGTTGCGCCGTCGTGCTGGATTTTATATTTTTGGCGGTGCGAGATGGCGCATTCGTCTAGGGGTCTAGGACGCCGCCCTCTCACGGCGGAAACACGGGTTCGAATCCCGTATGCGCTACAAAAAAGCGGATGAGCGCCGCGCTCATCCGCTTTTTTACTTTGCATTCAGGCTACCGCTCGCTCGATCGCTTCCAGCAGATAAGACTCCGGAACGGCGCCTTCGATGTGCTCGCGGTCGTTAATTACCGTCTTGGGCACGCCATAGACCTGATATCGGCTGGCCAGATGGGGAAACTCGATGGCCTCTACCATAGAGGCCTGGATGTTCGGATTCAGATAGGCGAAGCGGAAAGCGCTCACCACCGCCCGCGGACAATACGGACACGTAGGGGTGACAAATACCTGTAGGTTCACCGGTTTCTGGATCCCGCGCACCCGTTCGACGATATCCTCGGGCAGATGCGTGTTTCCCGTGGATACAAGCCGGATAGCTTCCAGCAGGCTGGCAAACTCGTATCCCGAGGGAATCCCGTAGAACCGAATCCCGTAATCGCTTTCCCCCATCACCACGGTGGCCGGTATCTTGTCGATCCCGTAGGAGTTGGCCCGCTGGCGATCGAGCATGAAGTTGTAGACCTCCAGGGAGATCTGATCAGAAAGTGCGGCGACCTCTTCGAGTAGCTGGCGGGTCTCCCGGCAGTATTCGCACTCCAGCTCCTGGGTGAAGTAGACCAGTCGCACCGGGTTTACCAGTCCGGACAGCTCTTGACGTACCAGTTCGCGCTCCCTTTCGCGTAGCAGGGTCATCGGGGTATCTCCTCTTGTTAGTAGCGTCCATTCTCTACAGGCAATCCGGCCCGACGCCAGGCCAGAATCCCTCCACGGATGTTGTAGACGTTCCGGTAGCCCAGTTGCTGGGCCACCGCCTCGGCGACCATGGCGGATCGGTTTCCGGAACGACACAGAAACAGGAGCTCCGCCTCCTTATCCGGAGGCAGCCGGGATATATCGAATGCGCTCAGAGGCAGGTGTAGCGCTCCGGGCACGGCGCCCTGCTCGTGCAACTCCTCCTTTTCCCGCACATCCACCAGCCAGGCGCCTCGCTGAAAACGCGCATAAGCCTCCTGCGGAGAGAGCTCTTCATACCCCTTTGGGGTCCAGAACCACCCACTCATCTGTATCCTCCTGTGTTGGGTTTACTCTTCCCCTGTTGCCGGGCCAGCAGGCGGGCCACGGCGCGCTCCAGATAGGGCAGCGCCGACACATCGCGCATCCCGGCCCTGCGGGCCTCGGCCAGCGCCTGCTCGGCAGACAGCCCCTTAAAACGCAGATAGCCGTAATAAAGCTGTGCGGACCGATTGCCGGATCGGCAGTGCATAAAGATGGGTCCTGGGCTCTCCTCCAGGGCGCGCACAAAACGCGCCAGCACCTCCGGGGTAATCGTCTCCGGCCCTCCTACGGGGATGTTCACGTAGCGCAGCCCGAGCCGACGGGCCACCTCGGCCTCATCAAAAGGACGCCGCTCCTCGGGAAGGCGATTGTCGATCACGGTCCGGTATCCCGCCCTGCTCAGGGCGCGCAACTGCGCCTCCGTGGGCTGCCCACCGCAGGCCAGCCCGGGGCGCAGCAGCACCCCATTGGGGATATCCTGAGGCAAGCCAGAATCCTGGACCCCTGTTCCAGCACCGAACACGAACATCAGAATACCGATGAACCACGCGCGCATAGGGTTTACCCCGTGTACTTGTGCCCTTTCGATGCAACCGGGTAGCGAAGATGTCATCGGGTTGTGTACTCCGGGGGGAATACGTATTTTCTCCGCGTTTGCCTACCTCCTGGGTGGAAGGCTATGAAGCAAAAAGCAGAACAGCTGACCCTTTCGCACATCGAGGATCGAAAGGAAATTCTGCGTCGCCTGGCCCGGATCGAGGGCCAGATCCGCGCTCTACAGCGTCTGATCCAGGAAGAGGCCGACTGCGCCACAATCATACAGCAGATGATGGCCGCCCGCCAGGCGGTGCATAAAACCTTTGCCGAGCTGATGGCCCGCCTGCTCACGCGGGAGTGCCTGCTAACGGAACACCTCTCCGAAGAAGAACGCCAGAACCTGGGCCATCTGGCCGATCTGATTCGCCGTTATCTGTAAACGCCGGACAGGTGTCCGACCCGAAAATACCCGCAGCGGCTCGGATGTCTTGACTTTTTAGTCGGACCTCTATACTATAGGGGGTATCCGGTCAGGAGGTCTTCCACCTATGGAATGGAAAACTCAGTTCACCCCCGAGGAAGTGGCCGAGCTGCTGGAACGAGGCGTTGGCTTCGGCGTGCTGGACGTACGCAATGAAGAGGAATTCCGGCGCTGGCGCCTGGAGGGGCCAAACACCCCCCAAACCCTGCATATCCCCTACTTTGAGGCGCTGGAGGATGAGGAGGCCTTCGTCTCTCGCGTAGAGGCCGAGCTGGGTCGGGGGCCCATCCTAGCCATCTGCGCCAAGGGAGGATCATCGGACTGGATCGCCCAGGAGATCCTGCGGCCCCGGGGCTTTCAGGTCGCGAACATGATCGGGGGCATGGAGGCCTGGGGATCTAGCTATCGCATTCGCCTGCTTCCGGAATCCAAACAGGATACGGTGCGCATCTGGCAGCTGGATCGCTTCGGCCGGGGGTGCCTGCATTACGTAGTTGCCTCGGAAGGCGAAGCGATCCTTATCGATCCCCCTCGGCATATCGAGCGCGTACTGGAGCTCCTGTCGCGGGAAGGGCTACAGATCCGGGCCATTCTGGACACGCACGCCCATGCCGATCACATCTCCGGAGGCCCCGCGCTGGCGGAACGGACCGGCGCTCCTTACTATCTGCATCCCTACGACGGCATCCACCCTATCGACGTGCTTCCGGCTCAGATCCCGTTTGCCTTTCTGCAAGAGGGCATGCGCTTTTCGGTGGGCTCGGCCGCCCTAGACGTTCTGCATATACCCGGCCACACGCTAGGCAATACGGCTTTTCTTCTGCAGGGGCAGAAGCGCTACCTCTTTACGGGGGATAGCCTCTTCATCCAGAGCGTTGCGCGGCCTGATCTGGGCGGTCGGGGGGAGGCGTGGGCGCCTCTGCATTTCCGATCCCTGCGTCGGCTGCTTCATCTTCCGGCGGATACGATCGTCCTGCCGGGCCATTACGCCTCGGCCGCGCGGGAGCAGCGCGCCGATGGCCTCTTTGCCGCCCCGCTGGGCGAGTTGCTCAGGAGCAACCCCGATCTGGCTCTGCAAGAGGAGGAAGCCTTTGTTTCCTATATCCTGGCCCACCTTCCGGAGTTTCCCCCGCAGTACGTGGATATCAAACGGGTAAACGCCGGGCTCCTGCGACTGGATGAGGAGGGCCTCAACGAACTGGAGCTGGGCAAAAACGTCTGCGCGCTCTCGGGTGCTTATACAACATCATAAAGGAGGCTCCGCCATGGGGGAGATCGTCGTAGCCAGGGAACTCGACGTCCGCGGCCTACAGTGTCCCATGCCCCTGGTCAACGCACACCGGGCGATCAAGCAGATCGCCGTGGGCGAGGTGCTCAAAGTGCTGGCCACGGATCGGGGCTCGCTTTTGGACTTTAAGGGCTGGGCGGAAACAGACGACTCCGTCGAGTTGCTCCAGCAGGAAGAATATACCGACGAGCAAGGACGACGGGTGTACGTGCACTACCTGCGACGGGTAGAACCCTGAATAACCAGGGAGGAGGAGAGCATCATGGCCGAAGCCATTGCCCAGGATCTGGAGACCCGCCTCCAGGAGCTCACCCAACGCCTGGAAGCGCTGGAGAGCCGCTATGAAAAAGACATGCGCCGCATCCAGCGGCACCTACCGGAGAACCGGGTGGCGATCATCTGCTTCAGCGGTAATCTGGACAAGGCCATGGCCGCGCTGATCATCGCCACCGGCGCGGCCTCAATGGGCATGCAGGTCTCGATTTTCTTCACCTTCTGGGGCTTGAGCGTGATCAAAAATGGCGCCCAGCTGCGGGGCAAATCCTTCATGGAAAAGCTCTTCAGCATCATGCTCCCGGAGAACATGCGCGAGCTCGGCCCCTCTCAGATGAACTTCGGCGGCATTGGCGCGCGTATGATGCGGGCCATTATGCGCAAAAAGCAGGTTCAGTCCCTCGAGGAGCTCTTCCAGCTGGCCCGTGAGCTGGGAGTTCGCCTGGTGGCCTGCACGATGAGCATGGATGTGATGGGCATCCGGGCCGAGGAACTGCTTCCCGGCATGGAGCTGGGTGGGGTGGCCACCTACCTGGCCGATGCCTCCAAATCCAAAGTCACGCTGTTTATCTAACAGCGCGACCCATTCGGACCGCTCACAGAGCCTCAGGAGAGGAGGGCGGGGATGAACTATGGTTTCATCATCGATAACCGTAAGTGTATCGGCTGTCATGCTTGCACGGTGGCCTGCAAGGCGGAGCACGAAATCCCGCTCGGCGTCAACCGCACCTGGGTCAAATACGTCGAAAAGGGGCGCTATCCGAACACGCGGCGCTTGTTTGCCGTGCACCGGTGCAACCACTGCGCCGAGGCCCCGTGTGTGGAGATCTGCCCCGTAGAGGCGCTCTTTGTGCGCCCCGACGGGATCGTGGATTTCGATAACGCCCGCTGCATCGGGTGCAAGTCCTGCATGCAGGCCTGTCCTTATGATGCGCTCTATATCGATCCGGAGACGCACACGGCGGCCAAGTGCAATTTCTGCGCGCATCGTATTGACCTGGGTCTGGAACCGGCCTGTGTGGTGGTCTGCCCGGAACATGCCATCATCGCCGGGGATCTGGACGATCCCCACTCGGAGATCAGCCAGCTTCTGGCCCGCGAACAGGTCCAGGTGCGCAAACCGGAAAAGGGCACCCTGCCCAAGCTCTGGTACATCGATGGGGACGAGGCCTCCCTAGATCCCCTGGCCACCCGGCGAGAGACGGAATACTTCTGGAGCGAACAGGCCACCGGGGTGGGGCATTTTGCCCGCTATGCGGAGATGCGGCAGGCGAACCGGGATCCGGATCAGCTCCTCTATCAGCTGGCCGTCTTGCCCTCGGACTGGGCCCGTGCTGAGGCCCGGGTAGCCGAGGAGCTACGCCGTGAAGACGGACAGCGGGCCATGGGCGATCCCCTGCTCCGGATGCAGGAGGCCGTCTACGGGCAGAGCCCGGCCAGGCGCACCTATGACACCCCCTCGAAAGGGGTGCTCTGGGGATGGGAGGTTTCCGGATACATCTGGACAAAGGCCATTGCCGCGGGTGCGTTTCTGGTGCCGTTTCTTCTGCAGGATCTGGGCCTTGTCCGACTCGGCCCCGTGGCGGAATGGGTCGCCTGGGGGGTTGCCCTCCTGTTTTTGTTGCTGACCGGACTGCTATTAATCAAAGACCTGGACCGACCCGATCGGTTTCTGTACGTATTGCTTCGCCCTCAGAAGCGTTCCTGGCTCGTCAAGGGCGCCTATATCCTTACCGGCTACGGAGCGGCCCTGGCCCTGTGGGGGGTATCACGCTGGCTGGAAAGCCCCGAACTGGGTTGGCTGGCCCGCCTGACGGGTTATCTGGGCGCCCTGGGCGCGGCCACATATACGGCCTTTTTGTTTGCTCAGGCCAAGGGGCGGGACTTCTGGCAGAGCCCCATGCTTGCCCCGCACATGCTTCTGCACGCCCTGCTGGCCGGAGGATCGGTGGGACTGCTCCTGGCCTGGGGTTTCGGCCTAGATGCAACCCCCTTCGGCTGGGTTACCGCCTTCTCGGGGGCAGCAGGGCTCCTGATAGTAGCCATAGAGCTGGCTATGCCGCATCCCACACGGGATGCTCATCTGGTGGCCCAGATCATCATGCGCGGCTACTATCGCCGGCTGTTCTGGCATACCGTGCTCTGGGGACACCTGCTGCCCGTAGTCGGGCTTTTCCTCGGACTCTGGCTCGGTTGGCCTGTGGCCCTGTTGGCCCTGCTGGGCCTGATACTGCTTGTGGCCGTGCTGCCCATCGAGCACCTCTGGGTGCGCGTGCCTCAGCTCATCCCCCTGGCCTGAGAGAAGGAGGTATTCGCCTATGGCCAAATCCTGGATAGAGCGCGCCGCCGAAGCTCTGCGCCTGATCCCCCGAATCGACTCCAACGGAAGTACCCCCCTGCCCCGACTTGAGCCCGGTTCGGGGTTGCGTTCCTACCCCCCGAGGGAGCGCTGGAATCACTGGGAAGAATATGACCCTCGGGCCTGGCCCCGGAAGCGCAAACGGGCCTACATGCTTGTGCCCACCATCTGTTTTAACTGCGAAGCCGGATGCGGCCTGTTGGCCTATATTGACAAGGAAACCGGACAGGTGCGCAAACTGGAGGGCAATCCCTACCACCCCGGTTCGCGCGGCCGTAACTGCGCAAAAGGGCCGGCTACGATCAACCAACTCACCGATCCGGATCGTATCCTCTATCCTCTGCGCCGCAAAGGCGAGCGAGGATCCGGTCAATGGGAGCGCGTATCCTGGGAAGAAGCCCTGGAGGATATCGCCGCCCGGATCCGCCGCGCGCTCGAAGAGGGACGCAACAACGAAATCGTCTACCATGTGGGCCGACCGGGCCACGAGGGATACATGGAACGCGTGCTGGGGGCCTGGAACGTAGACGGACATAACAGCCATACGAACATCTGCTCTTCCGGGGCCCGCTTTGGATACGCCATCTGGCAGGGATACGATCGGCCCTCCCCGGATCACGCCAATGCCCGCTTTATCCTGCTGCTGAGTTCCCATCTGGAGACGGGCCATTACTTCAACCCCCACGCCCAGCGCATCATCGAGGGCATGATGCGCGGAGCCAAGCTGGCGGTTATGGACCCCCGGCTCTCGAACACAGCCAGTATGGCCGACTACTGGCTGCCGACCTATCCGGGCTCCGAAGCCGCTGTACTGCTGGCCATGGCGCGCATCCTGCTCCTGGAGGGTCGATACGATCGGGAATTCCTGGAGCACTGGGTCAACTGGCACGATTACCTCAACGCCCGACATCCCCAGCGACCGCGCACCTTCGAGGCCTTCATCGAAGCGCTCCTGGAAGAATATGCCCTCTTCACCCCGGAATTCGCCGCCCGGGAGGCCCAGATCGATCCTGAGCTCATCATCGCCGTAGCCCGGGAGATCGGCGAGGCCGGATCCCGCTTTGCCACCCACAACTGGCGCTCGGCCTCCAGCGGCAACCTGGGTGGCTGGACTGTGGCGCGCGCGCTGCATTTTCTCAACGTCCTTACCGGATCGGTCGGCACCTATGGTGGCACCAGCCCGAGCGCCTGGAACAAGTTCAAGCCCATCGTGCCGCATGCCCCGCCGGCCACCCGATTCTGGAACGAGCTCCATTTCCCCCTGGAGTATCCGCTGGCCCACTACGAGATGAGCTTCCTACTGCCACACTTCCTCAAGGAGGGGCGCGGCCGGCTGGAGGTTTACTTTACGCGCGTCTTCAATCCCGTATGGACGTATCCGGACGGCTTTTCCTGGATCGAGGTGTTGCGGGATGAATCCAAAATCGGCCTGCATGTAGCCCTGACCCCCACGTGGAACGAGACGGCCTACTGGGCCGACTACGTCCTGCCCATGGGACATGCCTCCGAACGACACGATATCGTCAGCTACGAAACCCATTCCGGCATCTGGATAGGCTTTCGCCAGCCCGTACTGCGCGAAGCGCTTCGCCGGCAGGGCAAACCGGTCCGCTTCACCTACGAAGCCAACCCCGGAGAAGTCTGGGAAGAGGACGAATTCTGGATTGAGCTCTCCTGGCGTATCGATCCCGAAGGCCGTCTGGGCATCCGGAAGCACTTCGAATCCCCCTATCGTGCCGGGGAGAAGATGACTATTGAAGAATACTACCAGTACGTCTTCGAGCACGTGCCCGGCCTTCCGGAAGCGGCCGCCCGGGAAGGGCTTACCCCCCTGGAATACATGCGCCGCTACGGAGCCTTCGAGGTGAAAAAGCACGTCTACGAGAAACACCTCGATCCGGTGCCCGAAGAGCTGGCCCGCCAGGCGGAAATCGATCCGGAAACCCATATCGCCTACGTACATACGGACAGCGGGGAGCGACAGGCCATCGGGGTATACTACCAGGGCCAGATCCGCACGGGATTTCCTACCCCCACGCGCAAACAGGAGTTCTACTCGCAGACCATGGTCGACTGGGGATGGCCAGAATACGCCATCCCGACCTATATCAAAAGTCATGTGCATCCGGAACGGATTAACCGGGACAACAACGAGTTCGTCCTGGTGCCCACGTTCCGTTTGCCCACACTCATCCACACCCGCAGCGGTAACGCCAAGTACCTGGTGGAGATCTCCAACCGAAACCCGATCTGGATACACACCCGCGATGCGGAGCGCATCGGGGTGAAAACGGGAGACCTGGTGCGAGTCACCACGGAGATCGGCTACTTCGTCGATCGCGTCTGGGTCACGGAGGCGATTAAACCCGGCGTGGTGGCCTGCTCGCACCATATCGGGCGCTGGCGACGGGAACAGGATCCGCCGGGCAACCGATGGGCCACCAGCACCGTGCGGATCGAGGAAATCGCGCCCGGTCAGTGGCGCATGCAACAGGTCCGGGGGGTGGAGCCGTTTGTCAGTTCCGACCCCGACTCCAGGCGCATCTTCTGGCGGGATGGCGGAGTGCATCAGAACATCACGCACCCCGTACACCCGGATCCCATTTCGGGCATGCACTGTTGGCACCAGTGGTGCCGCATCGAGAAGGCCAGACCGGAGGACCGCTACGGAGACGTGTTCGTGGACACGAACAAATCTTTTGCCGTCTACCGGCAGTGGCTGGCCATGACGCGCCCGGGTCCGGGTCCCGGAGGACTGCGCCGGCCCCTGTGGCTGAACCGGCCGTTTCGGCCCGCCCCAGAGACCTTCTATGTAACCTCAGAGGCGCAATCACCGCCAGAGAGCTGAGCGCTGGCCGCGATGGGGCATCCCTCGGAAGACCGGATCCATCTGGCCCCGTTTCTGAAGGATCTGCGCGCTTATACGTGGGGCACGTTTCGGATGGACCTGCAGGCGGGCCTCACGGTGGCCGTCTTCGCTGTGCCGCAGGTCATGGCCTATGCTATCCTGGCTGGCCTTCCCCCTACCTACGGGCTCTATGCGGCTATCACAACCGCAGCCATAGCGGCCCTCTGGGGCAGCTCCCCGTATGTGAACACGGGCCCCACGAACTCAGCCGCCCTCCTGACGGCAGGCGCGCTGGCCGCCTTCGCCGGCGATCCAGACTTCCTGGGGATCGTGTTCTTTTTTACCCTGCTGACAGGCCTCATCCGGATGGCTCTGGGCCTGCTGCGGCTGGGCAACCTGATCGATTTCGTACCCGAGTCGGCCTTTCTGGGCTTTACGATGGGCGCCGGCGTGCTCATCGGACTGGGCCAGTTCCATCATCTGCTCGGCGTGGAGGCCTCCTCGAACGCGTGGTTCCCCGGGCGCATCTGGGATACGCTCGCCCGCTTTCCGGAAGCCAATCCGTATGCCCTCTCCATCGGCCTGGGAACAGCCGTTCTGCTTCTCGCCCTGGAACGCTACAACCGGTACTTTCCCGTTGCCCTTGGGGTCATCGGGCTGGGCACGCTGGGAGCCTGGCTGTGGGCTGAGGGGAAGCTGACCCTGGTGCGGGACGTCAGCCCCATACCGCGACAGCTCCCCCATTGGGAACTGCCCGCACTCCGATTCGATCTGCTCGACGAGCTCCTGCCTGGCGCGATGGCCGTGGCCCTTCTGGGCTTGATCGAGGCGGTTTCCATCGGCCAGACGCTTGCGCTCAAGCGCGGAGAGCGACTCAACTTCAATCAGGAATTTTTCGGCCAGGGCCTGAGCCATGTGGTAGCCGCTTTCTTTCAGGGCATTCCGGGTTCGGGCTCCTTTAGCCGTTCGGCCCTCATCGAGCAAGCCGGAGGACAGACCCGCTTTGCCAATGTGGCCTATGCGGCCTGGATCGCTCTGGCTGTGCTCACGATAGCCCCCCTGCTGGAACGCATCCCGATCGCCTCGCTGGCTGGCTTATTGCTCTACATCGGTTATCGGCTCATCGACCTGCGTCGGCTCAAGCAGACATGGGCCATCTCGCGCTCCGATACCCTGGTGCTCGGCATCACGTTTCTCGTCACCGTGGGCTATCGAATCGAACTGGGCATCTTCTCCGGACTCCTTGTCGCCCTGATCATGTTTCTACGCCGGGCCCGTATCCTGCACCTGTTTGAGCTGCTCCCCCAGCAGGGGGGATCGTTCGCAGAGGTATCCTACCTGCCCGATCGAACCCACGAGCCCAGCGGACTGGTGGCCCTGGGCGTCTATGGGGACCTGTTTTTCGCCGTCGCCCAGGAATTGCGCACGCAACTACAGCAGATCGTGGAACTGCAGAAGCCACGCGTGATCGTGCTGCGCACCCGAGGCGCCCGCTCGATCGATTACTCCTGCTGGAACGCGCTCTTCGAGTTCGCTACATACTTCCACCGCCGAGGGGGCCGGCTTGTGCTTGTGGGCCTGCGGGAAGACTATTGGCGCATCATCCGGGATGCCGGCATGGATTCCGTACTACCCCCGCAACAGCTCTACCCAGCAGGCCATTCCCTGCTGGCCTCCTTTCAAGGCGCGCTGCGGGACTGGTTGCCCCGCGTCGATGCGGAGACGCTTTCCCCCGCCTGGCGGGCCTATCGGGATGCGCTCGTGGCCTCGACGACCTCTTGAGCGCAGGGGCGCGTGCGCTCCAGCATCCGGAAGACGGCTTCCCGGGTCTGGCCCACCATACCTTCGAGGGAAGCCACATACCCCATGCGCCAGAACCAGAACGCATGCTGGATCATACCCACGATCCAGGCGGTGGCCAGCTCCGGATCGACGGGACGAAATGCTCCCTGATGGATGCCCTCCCGGATCACGGCAACGAAATACGTCTTGGGCAGCACAACCGCCGGGGGTGGATTCCAGATGACCGGATGACGGTGCAGCTGCTGGAGATAGGCAAAAGCCTCTGGCTCCTGTAAGGCGAATTCGAACATGCCCACCAGGAGCGCGCCCAACCGGCTACGGGGTCCCTCCCGGCCGGCGAGCGCGTTCTGAAGCGCGGTGCCCATGCGTTCGGCGCAGGCCTCGAACAGCTTGCGGGCCAGATCCGTTTTGCTGGCGAAATGACGATACAGATTCCCCTCGGCCGTGCCCGCCAGGCGGGCGATTTCCCGCGTGCTCGTGCCCTCATAGCCTTTCTCGACGAAAAGCCGCAGGGCAGCTTTCCGGATTTCGGCTTCCTTCCGAGCGGAACGCGCCATTTTCAGAAATCCCTCCGCATAAACCGCCACTGGGCCCATCCCAGGGGTCCGACAGCCCACAACAGCAGCACCCCCAGCGCGATCAGCTGGCCGAGCACCCCTCCCAGCAGGCGTTCATAGAGTGCCCCCGTATAACCCATCAGGAGCGCGGCCTCCAGGCGCATCGTCAACAGAATGCGCGCCAGGTCCAGAGGATTGAAAAACGTCAGCACGAAAGCGGGACGCTCTACCGGGTAATCGCGCAGCAGCAGGAGCAACAAGAGCAACAGGGCGTCGTAGAGCACGGCCGTGAAAAACCAGAAAACCATCCCTATCCCAAAGGCCCGTGTCCGATCTTCCCGTGTCACCGCCAGCCCAAAACCGATCCCGTAGTAGATGACAATGAGCAAACTCCCCGTACCGACTAACCAGAGGCCCTCGGAAAGGGCAGCCCACTGCCCCCGGGCGTGTAGCAGATACGGGATCAGGATCCCGATGGCGAAGAACAGTATAAGCGTCCCGGCTCCTGAGCCTATTTTGGTCCACAACACCCACCGACGGGGTACAGGCTGGGAGAGTATGAGCTCCAGGAAATCCCGCGTCTGGTAAAACCCCACCAGAGCCCAGAAAAGCGCCACCACGGGCACGATAAAAAGCACCACGTTGAGCAGGCCCACACTCACCCGAGCGGGATCGGAGGCGAAACGAAAAAGCCCCTCGGTAAGCAACAGGAAAAAGGCCCCGTAGGCCCACACCCACCGACCCCGCAGGGCCTCTCGCACTTCATAGCCCAATAACCCGATCCACATGGAGCACCCCTCCTGTGTGAGCATCCAGTAGCTGCACAATGGCCCCCTCCACGGTGCTCTCTCCTGTCCGGAGGAGCAACTCTTCCGGCGAGCCAGCGAAGTGCACCTCCCCGTCGAGCAGGAAAACGATCTGATCGGCCAATTCCTCCACCTCGGCCAACACGTGTGTGGTCAGCAAGAGCACCTTTCCCCGCTCACGCTCTTGAAGAATGAGATCCTTCAGACGAGCCGCAGCCACCGGATCCAGGCCGGCGGTGGGCTCATCGAGCAAAAGCACCTCCGGATCGAACATCCAGGCCAGCAGGAGCGCCACCCGCTGTCGGGTTCCCCCGGAGAGAATACGAAGGGGCTTATCCCAGACCGACTCCAGCCTGAAATAAGTCCTGAGCTCCTGGAGCCGCTCCGGGGCGCGCCGACGCAGCATCGTGAGCATGGCCACGAGCTCTTGAACCGTGAGGTTCTCCGGAAAACGAGCGACCTGGGAGAGATATCCTATCCGATCCCGACACGCCCAGGCGCCACCATCGAGGGGCACGCCGTTCAGGAAAATCTGGCCCGTATCGGGCTGTACCAGGCCCACGATGGACTTCAGCAACGTGGTCTTGCCAGAGCCGTTGGGACCGATCAGCGCGGTCACCTCCCCGGGCCGAAAAGTCACGCCCACGTTCCGCAACACGAGGCGCGAACCGAAACGCTTGCTCACACCACGCAGTTCGATCATTTTCCCCCGTCCCGTATCCTGGGTTTTTCATCCTGCAAGATCTCCGGGGTGAAAACCGGCAAGATGCGCTCGACCAGTTCGAGCACCTGCAAAAAGAAGCTGTTGAGCAACAATAGGGCGCCGGGTGCCTGCTCAAGCACGTAGGCAGAGAGCCGCACAGGACGGTATGGCACATCGCCGTAGCCATCTCGATCCAGGTCGAAGCCCACATACCGACTCCAGTAATTGCCCTCGAAGACGTTGCCCACGTGCCGCGTGCCGTTCGTGGTCAGATCAAAACTGTTGCCCACGAAACGATTGTCCAGAAAACGGTTCTCCGTGCAATTGGCTAGCAACCGCACCGCCCATCCGTTGCGCTCCCAGGTGTTGCCTCGCAGGAGCAACCGATTCGAACCCTCGGCATACAAGCCGACAGTATTCTGCAGGAAGCGGTTCTGCTCTATACGGCTTTCGGATATGTCCTTGAGCAGAAGCCCGTATCCCGTAGCCCCTCTGTTATGGGCAAACGTGTTTGCCCGCATCTCCACGCGCCGGGAGTACATCACGGCTACACCGGCGCCGTTGCGCACGAAGCTGTTTGCCTCGTATCGACACCGATCCGAGAACATGAAATGCAACCCATAGCGCACGTTGCTGTAGGCGCGGTTGCCGCGGATTTCGGAATCGGTAACGAATTCCAGATAGATGCCATCCCGGTGGGCGGTGATTTCGTTGTCCTCTATGCGCAGATACCGCGCGTTCCAGGCATGAATGCCGTTTCCGGAGAAACTCTCCATGTGGGCCGGCCCATAGCATCGGTTCTGGGCCACCACGACCTCCTCGGCCCGGGCCAGATAAATGCCGAAGTAGGCATCCCGGATGAGGTTATTGAGCAGCAGAACCCGACGGGCGCCCTCCACCCGAATTGCGGCGAAATCTTCCAGACTGCCCGTCCCGACCCCCTCCAGAATCAACCCCTGCACCTGCACATCGTCTGCCCGGATGAGCAACACGTTGCGCTCCGAACGGCCCGAAAGCACCGGCGCCCCTTCGCCGATGAGCCGCAAACCGGGGATGCGAATTTCCAGCTCGCCCTCTGCGTAGAAACCGGGCCGGATCCGGATCTCATCCCCGGCTTGAGCCCTCGCGAGGGCTTCCCGCACACTGCGGTAAGGTCCCTGCGGGGAGACCAGTCGGACCTCGGCGTGGGCCAAAGAAACGAGGAGTATACCGAGCAACCCTATAGTGATTTGCCGTACCATGTCGAACCCCGAACGAGCGCCAAGATCTCATCCCACCTCTCCAGGGGACGGCCCCCATAGCGCTGTAGCATAGCGTCTCGATCCTCGGGACGGGAGAAGGCACTGATCCCCAGCCCCATAGGGCTTCCCAGCCGCTCGCTATGCAGGAAATACGCCCCCTCGACGGGCAGAAGCGCCCCCGGACGGCTGAAATCCACCACCCAGCGGGAGCGCACCTCCTGCTCCGGAACCTGCCCGTGGAGCAGGAAAGCAGCCAGACACTCGATGCTATCAAACGTGTACAGCCGACCCTTGCGAGTGAGCAACTCGGCCCCGTAACGGTCATCGGCAATCGTCATGCGACAATACACGCAGGTATCCTCCCCGATCCGAATGGGACGAGGCCCCTCCGAGCATCCCGATCCGAGGAAAATCAGCACCAGGGCCACCGGCACGGCTCTGGAAGCCGGGGTTCTACCTCTCTGCGCCTCCCGGATGTCGCACCCGAGAACGCACAAAGCCAGCAGCAACGAAGCAATAGCCAGCCACCCCCCCGGACCGGGAAGCGAAGTGGCCGTGATGTTGAGCAGTTGCTTGGAGCCGATCAGGGGAGGCTGATAGGCCATGCCGGGAATTTGAATCGGCGCGTTGGGATCCAGATTGTGTCCATACTCGTACCCCCAGCGCCAAAAATCATACAACCCCAACGCGGCCGTGACGGCAAAAACTCCCACCCAGAGCAGAGCCGCCCACTGGCGTCCGATCAGCGCAGCCCCCAACCCGAGGGCGATGAGCCCGGCCACGATCCAGGGCATATAGCGCAACTCCGGTATCGCATCCGGCTCGATGGGCCGCATACCGATATAGTGGTTGAGCGTGTTGATATTGGGCAGATCATGTGGCCCTTTGCCGCGCACATCCCAGAGGTAAATGCGCAGCCCCAACCCCTCGGGATACTGGGGAGCCTTCAGATCGATATGCCACAGGGGCATCCGATACAGGGGCAGCAGCAACAGCGCGGCCACGGCCAGGAGTACTCGGTACAGGGGTTTCATGGCGCTGTCTCCTATACACACCGGGGGGCCGGTTTGAGGTCCGGCCCCCGGTGCGCTTTTGATCTACTGGCCGGGCTTGTTCCATGCCAGCGGCACATTGGATCCGGCCGGAGATACCCGCACATACCCCTGCATCTCCTGATGCAGAGCGGAACAGAAGTCCGTGCAGTAGAACGGGTACACGCCGGGCTTCTTGGGCTCCCAGCGCAGGGTGAGCGTCTCCCCGGGCATGATGAGGAGCTCCGCGTTCGTACCGCCCTTGATGGCAAAACCGTGCGGAATATCCCAGTCCTGCTCCAGGTTCGTCACATGGAAGTAGACCACGTCCCCTACGCGGATCCCTTCGATGTTGTCCGGCATGAAGTGCGAGCGGATGGCGGTCATGTATACGTGCACCTCATTGCCCCGGCGCTCCACACGGGCGTCCTGCTCCCGCTTGACCGCATGCGGGTGCTCGTTCTCCTCCAGCGGATAGATCTTCTTCTGCCGCTGCACAACGAGATCGGCCACAATACCCTGCGCATAGTGCGGTTCGCCGACCGTGGGGAAATCCAGCAACAGGCGCATCTTCTGGCCCGAGATATCGATAAGCTGGGCCGACTGCAGCAGCTCAGGACCCGTAGGCAGATAGCGGTCCTTGGTGATCTTGTTCATCGCCAGCAGGTATTTGCCCCACGGCTTTTTGGAATCCCCACCTGGAATCATGAGGTGCCCAATGGAGTAATAGGTCGGAATGCGATCCACCACCTCGAGCGTCTTGGGATTCCATTTGACGACTTCGGAGCTGACGAAGAAAGAGGTGTAGGCAAAACCCTTGTCGTCAAACTCCGTGTGCAGGGGACCCAGACCGGGCTTCTGCACCTCCCCGTGCAGAGCGGCCTCATAGCGAATAACCGGTATCCCGTCGATCTCGCCCTCGAAAGCCTTCTCCTGGATGGCCTTCTGGATCTTGGAGAAGGAGTATACCGGAATCACAGTGGCCAGCTTGCCGCCGCCAACGATGTATTCTCCGCTGGGATCCACATCTACCCCATGGGGAGATTTGGGGCAGGGAATCAAGTATACAAGACCGGGATGCTCTTTGGGATCCAGCATGATGACCTCGGTCTTGCGCTCCGAGAAGGCCATCTGCTTGCGTTCATCGAACCAATTGTGATAGTACTCCGCCGACCAGCGCTGCCCCTTGCCCTGGGAGATGAGCTCCTCGGCCAGCCGCCAGTTCACCGCGGCGATGAAGTCTTTGTCGCGCTGGCTGGCGTTGATCTCCAGCAGAGAATAGGCCTGCTCGGAATTGTAGCAGGAGAAGAAGAACCACCCATCGGAGACGTTCTTGCCCGCATGGGCCAGATCGTAGTTGAAGCCCGGCATCAGGATCTGCCAGGCCAAGTCCATGCGGCCCGTCTGGGGATCCACCTTTACAAAGGTGATCGTGCCCCGAAAGTTCTGCTTGTACGTCTCAATGGGCACATCTCGCTGGGGAACGGGTACGCTGAAGCGCGTGGCCGCCACCACGTACTCCGTATTCGGCGTCACGAACGGAGAGGCGTGGTTGCCTCCGGAATGCGGGATCTCCAGCATCTCCACCGTGCGAAAAGTGGCCAGATCGATCCGCGCAATCCGGGGCGTGTTGTTGGCGTTGATGAACAACCAACGACCATCAGGCACCCCGTCGGTCTGGGATAGCTCCGGATGGTGGCTGTCATCCCAGGGGACGAAACCGTTGGAAGTCATCAACAGGGGCCGGGTCTCCTCCGAATATCCGTAGCCGTTCTCCGGATTGACGGAGAAGACCGGGATGATCCGAAGCAACCGCCCGCTCGGCAACCCGTAGACGGACACCTGCCCGCTGAACCCCCCGGACAGAAAAGCATAGAACTCATCGTACTTGCCCGGCGGCACGTATACCTTGAGCGCCGCATCCTGATCGGCAGCCATCTTCGTGGCGGGACAGCCCGCAAACAGCCCCGCCAGCAGGCTCAGTCCCCCGAGCGCTGTCCAGATAATCGCCCTGTGCCTCATGGTGGGCCCTCCTTTTTAAGGATTTTAGGATTTTTTTGTATACAAATCGTCCAAAAATAGGACCGAAGCACTATGGCTACTCCTCGCCGGCGGCCTGCCTGAGAAATTCCAGAATCGCCCGCGCTTCCTGTTCGGTGACGTTCTGGAAGGTCATCTTTGTCATGTATTCCTCGACCAGCTTCTGTACCTCGGGATGCCGCTCCTGCATACCCTCCGGGTTGAGGATCATGTTCATGATGTACTCCGGAGAGCGCCTGAGGGTGACCTCCCGCAACGGCGGCCCCACATAGCGCATGTCGAGTTTGTGGCAGCTGGTGCACTTCTGTTCAAAGATCACCTTACCCTGTTCGGCCAGGGTGGGGTCCACGGGACCGAGCTGCAACTTCTCCTTGATCGGTCCGATTTCCAGCTCAAGGGGTCTGGCCGCTACTCCTGTTCCATCAGTTCCCCCCGCCGGCTGTTCGGCCTTCGATCCTCCGCCACAGCCCATTCCCAGACCCAGAAGCAGTAGAAGAACGGGCAAACCGAGACGCTGCATGGCGACGCTCCTTGTGTTTCTTCAGTGAGTGATCACCCGCTTTCGCGGCTCGATCGCAAATAAACAACAGGCGGCAAGTCGATGCATGAAGGTTTTGTGAATTTCGGATTTTAAATTCTCGAAATCATTACTCCGCCTTCCCTCTCCTTCCGCCCCGCGGCCGGTGAGCGCGAGCATGGTGGGCTGGAGCGCTCCGAAACCCAAGGCGCCCTCTAAGCCCGGAGGCGGAGCCTACAAGTGCGGGTCAACTCTATGAAGGGCTGTGGCGGATCGATGTGCCGATGCAAAGCAACGGGGGGACGGGCAGGCCTTCCGGAAAAGCAGATTTACGTGATCCCATCGGGCTCCGAGCGGAGGGCAAATTTGGGCACCTGTCGCGGGAGCGCTAGCAAGCCGGGTCCGGTCCTGTAGTTTCGCTACTCCACCGCGGGCCGATCGGGCAGGCTTTTCCGGATGCGTTTCTTCCCCCGATTTGACCACGCCCCCCGTGGAAGGCGTCCCCTCCCGGGGCTGAGGGCTGCGCATCCGGGAAGCGGTTAGAGGTCGAATTTTTGGAAACTCTCCAGTTTCGTCCGTAGGTTAGTAAGGCGGTCTGGTTGTGGAGGGTTTCGCTATGTCGGTCGATCGAGACGCCTTGCGTGTGGCCAAGCGTGTTTTTCAGGAGAATAAAGCGTTCACCCTCGTAACCCAGGGATCTTCCGGTGTGTGGGCCGGAAAGGCCTACTTTGCCGAGCACGACGGATATCTCTACACGGCCCTGGAACAGGGAAGAAATTACCGGAATGTGCTGGAAAACCCGGAGGTGACCTTCGTAATCGAGCGCGGCATACCGGATCGCTTCATACAGGGCAAGGGCATCGCCGAGCCACTCGGCCCGATCGAAGAACGTCCGGAGCGGCACTACATCTTTCGCAAGGCGCTGGAGCTGGTCCTGTACGCCAAGCTTATTCCCGGCGTGACGGTATTCCGGATCCGGCCCACGAAGCTTTTCGTGAGCGACTTTACGGAATTCTGGAAACCCCGTGCCGAGATTGAGGTGACCGATGAGGCGCTGGAGCTGTTCCGCTCCGAGCTACGGGACCGCGTGGCCCGATGGCGGGTGTATGGGAAGGCGGTGCGCCCATTTTCTTTTACGGCTACCCTTGCTCCCGTACTCCTGGGCGCTTTGCTGGCGCCCCAGCTATCCTGGGCACTTCTAGGGCTGACCCTGTTGGGAACGCTTCTAGCCCACGCGGGAGTCAATGTGATCTCCGACTACATGGATTGGCGTCGGGGAGCGGATACCTGGCGAGTGCTGGGTTCAAGCCGAGTCCTTGTGGACGGGCTCCTGTCCCCCCGTGCGCATCGCAATTTTGGGATCGTGCTCCTGGCCCTGGCCGGGCTTACAGGCATCTGGCTCGTTCTGCAGAGCGGTCCGGCGATCTGGTATCTTATGGCCGCAGGTGCAACGCTGGGGGTGTTTTACACCGTCCCCCCGATCGGGCTCAAGTACCGCGCCCTGGGAGATGTGGCCGTTTTCCTGGCTTTCGGTCCCCTGATGGCTCTGGGCGCCTATTACGTGCAGACGGGCGCACTGGACCTCCGGCCCGTCTGGCTGTCCATACCCATTGGCCTGCTGACCATTGCCATCCTGCACGGAAATAATTACCGGGATATCCTGGAAGATCGCCAGGCGGGCTATCGTACAGTGGCGGGGATTCTAGGTCCTCGGGGCTCGGCCTGGTACTACACGGCACTCGTGGCCGGTGCCTACGCCCTTACCGTGTTCTTTGTGCTCACGGGATGGCTACCCCTCTGGAGCCTGTTGGTGTTCCTGACGCTGCCCACGGCCGTACGCAATATCCGGGTGGCGTTCAATCACGCCCGGGTATCCTTTAGCTTCCTGGATCTGCTCACAGCCCAGCTGCACCTGTACTTCTCGGCAGCCCTGCTGGCCGGGATCGCGCTGGCACGCTGGATGCCCTGATCCGCCATAAAGGCAGAGCATGCTGCGTTACCTGACGGCAGGAGAATCGCACGGGCCTGCACTTGTGGGCATCGTAGAGGGCATGCCCGCCGGGGTACCCCTTTCTCCTCAGCTCATCACCCATCATCTGCGACGCCGACAGCTGGGCTACGGCCGGGGGGGACGGATGAAGATCGAATCGGACACGGTGCGTATCCTCTCCGGCGTTCGTTACGGCTATACGATCGGATCTCCTGTGGCCCTGCTTATCGAAAATGAGGCCTTCCTCAGAGACGCGGCCAATTGGCCCCATGTCATGTCCGTCGAGCCCGTCTCGGATCCAGCCCCTCCGGTGAGCGTACCTCGTCCCGGACATGCCGATCTGGTCGGATGGCAGAAGTACGGTTTCTCCGACATACGGCCCGTCATCGAACGAGCCAGTGCGCGGGAAACGGCCATGCGGGTGGCCTGCGGATCGGTGGCCAGGGCGCTATTGGAAGCGCTGGGCGTCGAGGTCGGCAGCCACGTGGTGCAGATCGGGTCGGTTGGCTATCCGGATCGGGCGCATCTGGATCGGCTACTGGATCCCCTGCTCAGGCGGGGCGCCTGGGCCGTATCCGAGGCCGCGGACGCCTCCCCGGTACGCTGTCTGGATCCGGATTTGAGTGCGCAGATGGTCCAGCAGATCGAAGAGGCCAAGCGGAGGCGGGACTCTCTGGGGGGCGTCTTCGAGGTATGGGTGACCGGCCTCCCCCCCGGGTTGGGCTCGTACGTGCACTGGGATCGCAAGCTGGACGGCCGTCTGGCACAGGCCCTCATGTCCATTCAGGCCATCAAGGGGGTGGAAGTCGGCTACGGTTTTGAGCTGGCCGGCCGGTATGGATCCGAGGCACACGATGAGATCCTCATCCGAGAGGGGCGCTTCAGCAGGGCCAGCAATCGGGCCGGTGGGATCGAAGGGGGGGTTTCTACGGGGGAGCCCATTCTACTGCGGGCCGCCATGAAGCCCATTCCCACGATCGCCTCCAACGCGCTCTGGACGGTAGATGTGCGCACCCGTCGGCGGGTACGCACACGCTATGAGCGCTCGGATATCTGCACCGTGCCGGCCGCCGCGGTGGTCGGAGAAGCCGCGGTGGCCTTCACCCTCGCTCAGGCCCTTCTGGAAGTCACCGGCGGCGATCATCTGGAGGAGATCAGGCAGCGCTTCGAGGGCCTGCGCGCCCGTTTTTATGCGGGCTTCGCCTGAGCCCTGGAAGGCTCATGTGGGCTTCGAATGAGCGAAGCGCAGACGGGGTTGGAGCCGGCGCTTTTTACTGGCCAGCTCCGTACGGGGCAGATAGAGCGTGATCCGGGTACCTGTGCCGACGTGGCTCTGGATTTCCCAGTGTCCCCCCAACCGCTCTATGATATAGCGCACCAGCACGAGCTCCAGACCGCTCCCCTGCGTAAAGTAGGCGCGCTCCGCCGTGATGCCGAAAAGATCGTTGAGCGCCTCGATATCGGATTCCGAAAGCAGGGTAAAGGAATCCCAGACCTGCAGGTAGACCTCCTCCTCGTTGTACACCCCGGCCTCGAAGCGCGCCTGCACCCCTTCCTGAGGCACCCCCAGCGCGCGTCGCAGAAGCGCCTCCAGGGCCACTTCTAGCAATGGAGGGTGCGTATAAGCCATAAGCGGCGCTTCCGGCAGATGCCAGCTCATCTGACACACTGTGCGGGACGCGGCTAGCGTACGTTCTAGGACGCCGCATGCCAGCCCGCCCACATCGGCCTCCCATAAGGTAGGGGAGTCCTCGTTTACCATCAGTTCGGCCAGCTGCGTGTAGTCCGCTACGAGCCGATTGAGCCGCGCAGCGGCCTCGGCGGCGATACTCCATAGTTCGCGCAGGTCTTCGTGCTCTTCCACGTAGGGCTGCATCATCTCCAGGGCGCTCGAGATAGGCGTAATCGGGGTGCGCAGTTCATGGGACAGGACGGTGATAAACTGCCGTTTCATGCCATCCAGCCGCTCCAGCTCGCTGCGCCGTAGTGCCTCCAGATTGGAGCGCAGGGCATCGCTCGTCTGTTGATACTGGGCCCATGCATATAGGCGCCATTGCCGCCGCAACATGTGGGCAAGCACAATGCCCAACGTTGTAGCTCCCGCCCAGAGCAGGATGACCGTTCCGTGCGGCCCGGGCAACAGGAGCATCGCAAAGAGCAAGCAAACCGACAGGGCCAGAATCAGCCGGGCCTCTGCGTAGAAAACGTACAGAAACACCCATAGCAGGAAAACACCCACCGGCGCAAGGGGCTCTAGAGCGTCGAGCCCTCCGAGCACACCCAGACCAACCCACCCGGCGGCATCCCAACCGGCCAACACCCATCGAGATCGGACGGGCTTATACCTGGGCTTCAGCCATCGCCACAGCCTCCACAGGCCCAGTATATACAGGAGCCCGGCCCCGGCCACCTGAGCCGCCACAGGCCACCCGCTCTGCGCCCCTGAAAGCGTGCAGAGAAGGCCAAAGGCGCCTGCGCGCACCCACAGCATGCGCCGCTCCAGGCGGCGAAACCGGCCGGAAAAATACCGATCCACATCGAGCTCCAGATCCGGCCTGGGCGCGTTGCGGAAAAACCGAACCGCGCCCTCCACCAGCAGCCGTACCGGGTGCACCCGCGGCAGTTCTTCATACCAGCGCCGTATGGGGTCTGCAAGAGTACGCATACGGAAGGAGGCATCCGTAAAAAGTGTGCCTCTCAGGGGAGGAGAAAATGCGCATGATATCCGGGAACCTTTTTTTGACCCTGCCGAAAACAAGTCAAAACGTCCCCCGTCTCCGAGTTCGTTTTGTGCCCGCTCTGGGTTCGGATCGAAAACTTTTTGCAGGGGCTTGCCCCCTCCGCTGTCCCGTGCCTTATTTCGGTGTGTTGCCGGCGGGTTGGGGGGGCGATGTAACCCGTGGGTGCGCAGAAGCGTCATAGCCAGACGATCAGAAAAGGGAGGGCTCATGGCCGATGGTTTATCACGTCGCTGGTATGTCGTCTACACGCGGGCTAATGCGGAAAAGCGCGTCTTTGATCGGCTTCAAGAGCGACATATCGAGGCCTACCTTCCCCTGCTTCGCCAGCGTCGCCAGTGGAGAGACCGCAAAAAATGGGTAGACGTCCCCGTATTTCGAAACTATGTCTTCGTCCGTATTGCGCTGCAAGAATATCTCTATGTGTTGCAGGTGGAGGGCATCGTGCAGTTTGTCTGTTTCGGGGGCAAGCCGGCTTCTATCCGGGATGAAGAAATCGAGGCCGTCCGGCGTCTGCTCGGGAACGAAGCCGAACGCGTAGAGGTCGTGCACGGAGATCTGGCCGAGGGGGATTGGGTGCGTGTCGTAGCAGGCCCTCTCAAGGGGCTCGTGGGCCGATACGTGATGCGCAAGGGATGCGGACGGTTGCTCATCTATATCGAACACATCTCCCAGGGTCTAGCCGTGGAGGTGCCGGCGGGTTACGTGGAACGGCTGCGGGAGGAGGCGCTCCTGGAAAGGAGGGGGCTCTATCCTAGCGGGCCGTGATCTCAGGCCCGGACCGAATCGTTCGGAAGAAGCGGGCCTCATTGGGCATCCGCGCACCAGGGCATGGCATGGATTGTTCGTCATGATCCGGGATGGCCATCTTCGCTGCGGCCATGGCTGAAGCAGGCTACATCGGCGTCCTGCTTTTCGCGTTGACCGCGGCGGGGGGTTCCCTTCCTCCAGCTTGGGAAGATTCCGCCTCCTTCCGGCATACCGGGATCCCTTTGCCGCAACGGCGCTTAATCCTGGGTGCGGCCACGGGTGCGGCCCTGGCAGCCAGCCACCTGTGGCATACCCGGATCTGGTGGCCGGATTCGCTACGTGGCCCTTGGAATATCCGTGTTGAGGGCACTTATGCCCTGCATCTGGACAAACTCGGGCATTTTTACGCCGCGCAGGTGCTCTCAGAAACGTACCAGGGGCCGCTGCGCTGGGCGGGCTGGAGCCCCGAACGCGCGGCCCTGTACAGCGCCGTGTTGGTGACGCTCTTTGCCGCCTATGTGGAGTTCTTCGACGGATACGGACAGAACTACGGAGCCGATCCCCTTGACTGGGCCTTCGGTGCGCTGGGGGCCTGGTGGGCGGCCCTGCGCGCCCGGATTCCGGAGCTGGGGGCCATGCGGCTCAAGTGGAGCTACTGGCCCTCGGTGGGTTTCAAACACGCTTTCGTGGACGATTATGAGGGGCACAACTACTGGTTGGTCTTCTATCCGCATCGGCTTGGGCTAGCCCCTCCCTGGCCCCGAGGTCTGGGCATCGCCCTGGGCGTGGGAGGCAAGTATCTGCGTTCCGGTGACCACCCCACGGCCGAGGATCGGGCGCGTCGCTATCTGGAATGGATGCTGGCGCTGGACTACGACCTGCAGGCCCTCTTTCGGCCGGGTCCGCTCGGTCGGGGTCTTCTAGGCTTGCTCGAACACCTGCATCTGCCTGCACCCACGGTGCGTTTCCGGCCGGGGAGACGGCCCTGGATCGGGTTGCTGTGGGCTTCTACCCGTCGGTGAGCTTGGGCCTGAGCAGACAGGCTACTACTTTTGTAGCATGCCGCTGAGCCGGATTCGCCTCAAAAAAGGCGCCGAGCGCCGCCTCCTAGAAGGGCATCTGTGGGTTTTCTCCAACGAGGTCGAGACCCTCGAGGGCTCTCCTCCGGAGCCGGGGGCGATCGTAGAAGTGCGCCGAACCGATGGCGCTTACCTGGGATGGGGCCTCTATCATCCCCACTCCCTCATCACCGTACGCCTGCTCGGACGGGGTGAGCCGGAAGAGCTGGACTGCGCCTTTTTCCGCTCCCGGCTGGAGCAGGCCTGGGCGATGCGTCGCGAGTTCCTGGAAGGGCAGACAAACGCCTATCGGGTCTGTTTCGGGGAAAGCGACGGGCTTCCGGGGGTCATCGTGGACCGCTTTTCCGACACACTGGCCGTGCAGATCCTCTCGCTCGGCATGGCCCAGCGGGAACAGGCGCTTTTGGATGCGCTGGAGGAGCTTTTCTCCCCGAAAGCCATCGTGGCCCGATACGACTCCCCTCTGCGCCAGCATGAGGGACTGCCCATCTACCGCGCCGTCGTACGCGGGCGGTTGGAAGGACCGGTGGAAATCGAGGAACACGGGCTCTATTACGAGATCGATGTGCTGGAGGGCCAGAAAACCGGCTTTTTCTTGGATCAGCGGGAGCATCGGCGCCAGATACGGGCCTTCGCCGAGGGACGCCGGGTGCTGGATGTCTTCTGTAACGAGGGAGGCTTTACCCTCAACGCCCTCGCCGGTGGGGCGCACGCGGTCTGGGCTGTGGACATCTCCGAGCCGGCCCTAGAGCGACTGCGCCGAAACCTCACCCGCAATGGGTTTGCCTCTTCTTGCGTGGAGACGATCCGGTCCGATGCGCTGGATTTTCTGGCCGGCCCCATGCCCGCAGAGGGACCTTTCGGGTTGATCATTCTTGATCCCCCGAGCTTTACCCGAAGCCGCAAAACCGTAGGCAGCGCCCGTAGGGCATACCGACACCTGAACTCACGCGCCCTGAGCTGGCTCGAAGCCGGCGGATTCCTGGCCACAGCCTCCTGCTCACATCACATATACGAAGAGACCTTCCTTGACATCCTCCAAGAAAGCGCTCGGGCGCTCGGACGCCCGGTGCGTATTCTCTACCGGGGCTACCAGCCCGTGGATCACCCCGTGCTGTTGGGCATGCCGGAGACACGATACCTGAAGTTCTACGTCCTGCAGGTCCTCTAGGAGCAGACGATGCGCACGTTTCGACTCACCCCACCCTCCGAGGCGTTCGCTTTTCTGGAAGAGCTCAACGACGTACAGCGGCAGGCCGTAGAACATACCGAAGGGCCTGTGCTCATCATCGCGGGTGCGGGATCGGGCAAAACGCGCGTGCTCACATACCGGATCGCCTATTTGCTGGCCACAGGGCGCGCCTATCCCGAGCAGATCCTCGCCCTCACGTTTACCAACAAGGCGGCGCGTGAGATGCAAAGGCGTATCGAAGAGCTCGTCGGTCCCCGGGCCCAGCACATCTGGATGGGTACCTTTCATGCGCTTTTTGCCCGCATCCTCCGGCAGGAGATCGATCATCTGGGCCTCTGGAACCGGCAGTTTACCATTTACGACACCGAGGACCAGGAACGGCTCCTGCTCGGGGTGATCAAGGAAAAACAGCTCGATCCCAAGCTCATCTCCCCCCGCTCCGTGCGGCACCGGATCAGCTTCTGGAAAAATCAGCTCCTCTCCCCTGAGGAAGCCCGTCGGCTGGCGGCCAACGTGCTGGAAGCCCACGCCGCCGATCTATACGCCCTTTATCAGGAACGCCTGGCCCGGGCTAACGCGCTCGATTTTGACGATTTACTGCTCCTACCCATCCGGCTTTTTGAGCAGTTCCCCGAGGTGCTGGCCCGCTATCAACAGCGGTTTCGCTATATCCTCATCGACGAATACCAGGACACCAACCGGGCACAGTACGTGGTCACCCGTCTGCTTGCCGCCGCGCATCGGAACCTGTGTGTGGTGGGCGATGATGCGCAGGCGATCTACGCGTTTCGGGGAGCCGACATCCGCAACATCCTGAGCTTTCAGGAGGACTATCCGGATGCCGCCGTGTTCCGCCTGGAACAGAACTACCGCTCCACCAAGCGCATTTTGCGCGCGGCCGATTCGGTGATTCGTTTCAACCGCAATCAGCTTCCCAAGCAGTTGTGGACAGCCAACCCGGACGGTGAGCCCATCGTGCTGCTGCGCTGCGCCTCGGAACGGGAGGAGGGAGAAACCATCGCCCGGATGCTGCTGCAGCTGCGCCGGGAAGGGTACCCGTATCGTGAGATGGCTGTCCTGTATCGTACCAACGCGCAGTCGCGCGCCATCGAGGACGGACTGCGTATGGCGGCCGTACCCTATCAACTCGTAGGTGGGCTTTCCTTCTACAAGCGCAGGGAAATCAAGGACGTACTGGCCTATCTGCGGCTGCTCGTCAATCCAGACGACGAGGAGGCGCTCCTGCGTGTGCTCAACGTGCCGCCCCGGGGGATTGGGGAGCGCACCCTGGAGCGGCTGCGCCTACTGGCCGCCGAGCGGGGCTATTCGCTCTGGCAGGCCATCGCACATGCCTCAGAGGCGGGGATTTCGACGCGCGCCCTGAACCCCCTGGAGCGCTTCCGGGAGATGGTAGAACACTATCGGGCCCAGCTCGGCACCCGGGCGGCCGTGGAGCTGGTGCGAGACTATCTGGGCGCCACGGGTCTGATGGAGGCGCTGCTTGCAGAGCGCACCCCGGAGGCGGAGGCGCGATGGGAAAACGTACAGGAGCTCCTGAGCGCTATAGCCGAGTTTCAGCAACTGCGCCCCGAAGCCACACTGGATGCCTTCCTGCAGGAGGTGTCCCTGCTCACCGACATAGACACCTACGAGCCCGACACCGATCGGGTGACGCTCATGACCGTGCATGCGGCCAAGGGGCTGGAGTTCCGGGTGGTCTTCATCGCGGGCATGGAGGAGGGACTGTTCCCTATTCTGGCGCCGGATACAGACATCGAAGAGGAACGCCGGCTCTTTTATGTGGGACTGACGCGAGCCCGAGAGCGGCTCTTTCTCTCCCATAGCCAGAGCCGATACCGCTTCGGAACGCTGCAGTACATGGAGCGTTCCCGTTTTCTGCAGGAAATCGACCCTGAGGTGCTCGTGGACGAACGAGGACGCCCCATTGCCGGTTCGGGTACCGGCACCCTGTCCGGATCGGATGCGGATCGCCGGGTCGTCTACGACGAGGATATCCTGGACTGGCACGCTCTGCGGCCGGGAATGCGGGTCGAACACCCCCAGTTCGGGGAAGGGCGCGTACTGGAGGTACAGGGATCGGGCCCTCAGGCGCGTGTGCTGGTGCATTTTGACCTCTATGGGCAGAAAAAGCTGGTTCTGCAGTACGCCCGATTACGGCGGGCCTGAGGGAATACGGCCATGGAATTTCTCAATCCCTGGATGCTTCTGGCCCTGGGGGCGGCGGCGATCCCGCTGCTCATCCACCTGTTTTACTTCCGGCGGCCCAGGCGGCAACCTTTTAGCTCCCTACGCTTCCTGAAGACGCTGGAGGTATCGGCTATCCGTCGCTTCCGGTTGCGACAGTGGTGGTTGCTCCTGGTGCGTACGCTCCTGATCGTCTCCCTGGTGCTGGCCTTCTCCCGCCCCGTGGCCCGGGGTTCCCTGAGCCAGTGGCTGGGCACATCCTCCCGCGCGGCCGTGGCGCTTGTGGTGGACAACTCTCTGAGCATGACGATTGCCGATGAGCGCGGCCCCTACTGGCGTCAGGCTCGGGAGATGGCCGAGGCATTCCTGGGAACACTGCGCAAAGGGGACTGGATTTACCTGATCCCCACCTCAGGCATACGCTCTGCAAAGCCCGAGGCCATTACCTCTCCTGAGGCCGCCCGAGCCCAGCTCGAGGCCCTGGGCCCGGATCCTGTCGCCCATCCCCTGGAAGAGATTCTGCGCCAAGCCGCCGAAGTGTTGCAGGAAGCCCCTGTGGGGGAACGCGCGATCGTGATCTTTTCCGACTTTCAGCGAACGCTCTTCCGGGGCGATAGCGTGATCCGCCTTCCGGGCACAGGCCGTCTGCACGCGATCCCGATCGGCACCCGAGTGCAGGACAACATCGGCATCCGCGCCGTAGAGGTAGCCAGCGCCCTTCTTGTCCCCGGCCAGCCGGCGCGGCTCCGGATCACGGTGGCCAATTACGGCCGCACGCCGGTCGTAGAGGCGTTGATCTCCGTACACATAGAAGGCCAGCGCCTGGCTCAGGGCACTTTTTCCCTTCCCCCCGAAGAGGAGGCCACTGTGGAGCTCAGCTTCCTCCCCCCGCGGGCGGGCTGGCTTTCCGGGGTGGTTCAGCTTGAAGATGATCCCTTTCCACACGACAACCAGTTCCTCTTCAGCCTCTACATCCCGCAACGCTTCCGTCTGCTACTGGTGCAGGGAGAGGACGCCAACACGAATTGGCTCGAGCTGGCCCTCAGCCCAGAGGTGCTCGGCACAGCGGGGCTGGCATGGACACGCATATCCCCGCGGGAACTGGACGGATTGGATCTAAGCGGATTCGATGCCGTATGGATAGTCGGTGTTCAGCAACTGGCAGAGGCGGCGTTTACGAACCTGATTCGCTTCGTCGAAAACGGGGGCGGGCTCTGCCTGTTTCCGGCCGAAGGCTCCTCAGCCCTTTACGGTCGGCTTACCGCGGCGCTGGGGGGTGGTGTCTGGGGCACTGTGCGCCGCTTTGAGCGCCCCGTCCCCTTCGGCACCGTGGAGATCTCCCATCCCCTGCTGGAAGGCCTTTTTGTGCAGAACCCGCTCCGGCCAGCCCAGCCGGAATCTCCCGAGATCTTTCGCGTTCTTCCTTACCAGCCTGGAGCTGGCGGTCGAGATCAGCTCATCATCGTCCTGGCCACCGGAGAAGCTTTTCTAACCGAGCTACGCCCCCCTTCTGGAGGGCGGGTCCTGCTCTATGGCCTCAGCCCGGAGCCCGAATGGTCGGATTGGCCCTTCCGAGGGCTCTTTGCCCCCCTGTTGTATCGCTCCCTGCTCTACACGGCCAGCGCGGACTGGAACAGGCCGGCGGCTTTTCCCCTGGGGGAACCGGTCTGGATTCCCCTGCCGGGCAGCATCACGGAGCCGGTGCGGCTTACGGGTCCGGACGGGGTTCCCCAGATGCTGGAGCCCGCCTTCGGGGCCGGTCGGTATGGCCTTCGCTATACGGCCATGCAGGCGGGACAGTATGAGGTGCGGTCCGGAGAAACGTTCCTGCGCTATGTGGCGTTTAACTCTTCGCCCGATGAGGGCGACGTGCGCCGGCTGTCTGCTGGGGAAGTGGAACAGCGTTTGCGCGCCTCTGGGTGGACGGTTCAGGTGCATGGCTTCCAGGACCTGCCGACAGCGGAACGCCTGCGCACCCTGCTGTACGGTATTGAGCTGTGGCCGTATTTTCTGTTCGTGGCTCTGCTGCTGCTGCTCCTGGAGGCGTACCTGAGTCGCTCGTGGGTCAGCTCCCGGCAGGCAGCGGCAACGGAAGCCACTTGACAAAACCGGTGCGCATGCACTTATTGGGGATGAAGAGATGGTGCGCGAGCTGATCGTGTTGGCTCAGACCATAAGCTTGTGGTTTCTGGTCGCGATCGCCGCTCTGGGGGCCGGGCTGACCCTGCTGAACCGGATGCGCCTGCGGCGCGTACTGCTCTCCTGGCCCGAAGGGCGCTTGATGGGGTATCCCCTCCTGCCCACGGTGTACCTGCTGGCCACTTTCGGCTGGACGGCGTGGGTCCTGTACGCGCACCGGTGGGAGCAGCTTAACCTCCTTGCCCCCCTTGTGCTGATGGGCGCCTTCTGGTTTTTCTGGGCTCTGCTCGCCTCCCAGCGCGTAATTACGGATTATGGGATCGTGCAGTACGTAAATACCCCGCATCGCAGTATCCCCTGGGAGGCCATTGAGGATTATTTTATCCGTCAGGAAGCCCGCTACACGCGGTATACGTTCTTCTACTCCCTGCCTGGGCCTGAAGATCGGGAACGGCAGCGGCTTGAGTTGCGCGTACCCAACTCCCTTCTGTCCGCCTTTCAGCGCATCGTGCGCATAAAAGTAGACCGTCGCTTCGAGTATGCGCTCGAACGTGCCTATGGCCGGGAAATGCTCAACGAATGAGTTTCTTCACCCTTCTACCCGAGAACTCTCCCCCGCCCATGAGATCGGAGGTTGATCGGGGTCGGCCGGGCCTCCGCTCCGCCCCCCATCGGGAGCGCGCCCTGCTGGTGGGGGTAGCCACCCCGCAGGTTTCTCGCCAGCAGGTGCAGGAACACCTCGATGAGCTGGAACTGCTCGCCGATACGGCCGGAGCCGAGGTGGTGGGCCGCATGTGGCAGGAGCGCCGCGCCATCGATCCGGCTTTTTTCATCGGAAAGGGCAAAGTAGAGCAGCTTCGCCAGTGGGTGCTCGCCTCCGGGGCCAATCTGGTCATCTTCGATGATGATCTGTCCCCGGTACAGGTACGCAACCTGGAACGCGCGCTGCAGGTGAAGGTCATCGACCGCACCGAACTCATCCTGGACATTTTTGCCACACGCGCCCGCACGGCGGAAGCCAAGCTGCAGGTGGAGCTGGCCCAGCTTGAGTACCTCCTGCCCCGACTTACCCGTCAGTGGACGCACCTGGAACGGCAGGCCGGCGGCATCGGCACCCGGGGCCCGGGAGAAACCCAGCTGGAGACCGACCGTCGCCTCGTCAAACAGCGCATCGCCACCCTCCGGCACAAACTCCGCCAGATCGATCGCCAACGCCAGACCCAGCGCAAAGGACGATCAGAGGAAATCCGTGTCTCCCTGGTCGGCTACACCAATGCGGGCAAGTCCACCCTCATGAATCAGCTCTCCGGATCCCGGGTCCTGGCCGAAGACCGTCTGTTTGCCACGCTCGACACCACGGTGCGCCAGGTATATCTGGCCCCGAACCGGCGCATCCTGCTCGCCGATACGGTGGGCTTCATCCGTAAGCTTCCCGCCCACCTGGTGGCTTCCTTCAAGAGCACGCTCGACGAGGTACGGGAGGCCGATATTCTGTTGCACGTGGCCGATGCCAGCCACCCCCAGCTTGCCGAACAGATCGGGGTGGTCGAGCAGACCCTCAGGGAGATCGGAGCCGGAGGCAAGCAGACAATCCTGGTGCTGAACAAAATCGACCGCATCGAGGAGCCGGGGAAACTGAGCAGGTTGCGTCGGGAATTTCCCGATGCGATTTTCCTTTCCGCCCTCCGGGGTATCGGTTTGAGGGAGCTGCGCCAGCGATTGCTCGAGCTGGTGGAGTCCGGCTATGAAGAGCGGTCGTTTACGCTTCCCGCTTCCGATGCGCGCACCCTGGCTTACATATACCAGATAGCCGAAGTGCTCGAGCATGTGCTCGAGGAACCGAACCAGATCCGGCTTCGTGTGCGCGTGGCGCCCAAACAGCTGGGCGCGGTAGATCGGCTACTGAGGCGAAACGGATGGCGGGAATAGAAGCGGGCCGCTCTGTCGTTATATACAGGCACGATGCTTGCAGAAGATGCGCCAAAAGCCCAACCAGCAACCATGACGATCCAGGACGTCCTCAACCCCCACCTGCCCAGGGTGCGGATGGATGAACCCGCCGGCGCGGCACGCAAACGGCTACGCCGTGCCCTGCGGTATCGATACCTGCCCGTGCTCGACGCCTCCGAACGGTATGCGGGGATGGTGAATACAGAACTGCTGCGGACCGCCCCAGAGGCAGAGCCCGTCTCCGCACTGCTGGAATCGGTTCCCCCGGTCACCCTTGAAGATCACCCCTTCGAGGTAGCCCGACGCCTGCAGACAGGTCCCTGGACGCTGTATCCCGTCGTGGACGCCTCCGGAAAGTATATGGGCTGCATTGAACGGGACACGCTCTACGGCTATTTCGCCCGCCTGCTCTCTACCCACGAGCACGGCGCCGTGCTGACCGTACTGCTTGCCCCCTGCGACTATACCCTGAGCGAGATCGTGCGTTTAATCGAGTCGCATGGGGCCAAAATCCTCAGTATCTCCACCGAATTGGCCCCGGCCACCGCCTCCCCCGCAGAGGGAGAAGCTTCCGGCTCGAACGCCCCCCTCTGGCACCGGGTGACGATCAAACTCAACGTGCTCGAGGCCGAGCCCATCGCACGCACCCTGGAGCGTTTCGGATACTCGGTCTTCCTCTCCGCAGAGAGCACGCTCCAGGACGACGAGCTCCAGCGTCGGCTGCAGGAGTTGTTGCGTTACCTGGAGGTATGAGGAAACCCACATCCGGCGATTGTGCTGGCATGCCGGATACACGTACCTTATTGTATTCGGTCAGGTCCGGGTGCGCAGGCCATGCATTATCAAGTCGCGGCACGAAAATACCGCCCACAACGCTTCGAAGAACTGGTCGGCCAGCCGCACGTGGTGCAGACCCTGCGCAAGGCCGTCCAGAGCGGCCGCCTGGCGCACGCCTATCTGTTCAGCGGACCTCGTGGGGTGGGGAAAACCACCACGGCGCGCATCCTGGCCAAGGCGGTCAACTGCCCCCATCGTACCCCGGAGGGGGAGCCCTGCAACAGCTGCCCCTCCTGTACAGACGTGAATACAGGCCGCAGCCTGAGCATCATCGAGATCGACGCGGCCTCGAATAATTCGGTCGACGACGTGCGGCTGTTGCGCGATCAGGTTCGCATCCCCCCGCAGAGCACACCCTACAAAGTCTACATCGTAGACGAGGTGCACATGCTCTCCAGCGCGGCCTTCAACGCGCTGTTGAAGACGCTCGAAGAGCCCCCCTCGTATGTGCTGTTTATTTTCGCCACCACCGAGCCCCACAAGGTCCTTCCGACCATCTTGTCCCGGTGCCAGCGTTTCGATTTTCGTCGTATTTCCATCTCCGATACCATAGCCCGCCTGCGGCAGGTCTGCGCTCAGGAAGGGGTGGAGATCGAAGAGGCCGCCCTGCACCTGATCGCCCGCAAAGGGGATGGTTCGCTGCGCGATGCGCTGAGCGTGCTTGATCAGGCTATCAGCTTCTGCGGCAATCGGGTGCGCTATGAGGAGCTGGTTCGCG
This sequence comes from Bacteroidota bacterium, assembly GCA_025998875.1. Taxonomy (GTDB): domain Bacteria; phylum Bacteroidota; class Rhodothermia; order JANXDC01; family JANXDC01; genus JANXDC01. Next base: position 715,110 of record AP024675.1, read on the forward strand.
CATTGGGTCTGGTGCACACCGATTATTTCTTCCGCGTCACCGATTGCGTGCGCCGCAGGGACAAGGTCGAGGTGCTCCGGCTTGTGGAGGAGCTGTTTGGCCACGGCATCGATCCGGTGGAATTCCTACAGGGCCTGGCCGAACACCTACGCCATATACTCGTCAGCCGACTGACCGGCGATACGAGCTTGGTAGAAGCCTCGGAGGCAGACCGGGGACGATACGCAGAATTGGCCAGGGAGTTCGAAGAGGCCGACCTGCACCGCATGCTTCACATCGTCTCCGATACGGAACTGGCGCTCAAAAACCATCCCCAGCCCAGGCTCAAGCTGGAATGGGCGCTTGTGCGCATGGCCTCCCTGGAACAGCTACAGCCTTTGGAGGAGCTCCTGGAGCGCCTCGATCGGCTCGAAAGAGCCCTGCTCAGTAGAACACCGGCTTTCTCCACCCCGCCACAGCGAGACCCGATCCCATCCCCGAAAACGGGCGCCCCCACGCCCGAACACAACAGCCCGGAGAGGGCGGCCCGCTCTCCCTTCGGCCCCCCGGCCCTGTTCGAAAAGCGTTCCCGCCCATCGGCCGGGGAGGATCCACCCCCTATCGAGGGCAGCGCGGCCAGGAAAACCGCTCCGCTGGCCGATCCGATCCCCTTCGAACGCATCCTGAGCCAGTGGCCGGAGTTCATCCAACATGTACGGGAGAAATCCGTGCGCCTGGCTGCGCTGCTGGCCGCCTGTCGACCCTCCAGGATCAGCGAGCAGGGACTGGAAATCCTGACCCCCGATCCGTTTCATCAGAAAACCCTCACCGAACAGCGCTTTCTGCTGCGTCAGTATCTGGAGGCCTTCTTCGGCCCGATACCGGCCCCCCGCTTCCTGCTTTCAGAGGAGCTGCCCTCACCCGAGGAACCCCTTGTGCTGGATCCCAGAGAAGAACTACGCCGACTGCGGGAGCAGTATCCCGCCCTGGGGCGTTTAATCGATCGCTTCGGCGCCGATCCGATCTACTAACCGGAGAAACAGCGATGGCTGCGTTGCCTTTTGCGGATCTTTTCGGCAAACTCCGCGAGCTGGAAAACCGTATGGCCCAGCTACAGGCGGAGCTGGAACGAAAAACCACCACGGTCGAAGTCGGAGGGGGGATGGTGCGCATCACCGCCTCTGCTGCCGGAAAAATCCATCGCATCAGCATCGATCCCGCCGTGCTCAGCGAAGGGGACATACTCGAGGATCTGCTGACGGCAGGGGTAAACAAAGCCATCGAGGAGGCCCGCAAGCTGGCCCAGGAAGAAACCGCCCGGCTTACGGCCGAGCTGCTCCCCCCAGGCTTCAAACTGCCCGGTTGGTGACCGATGCGGTATACCTCGGAAGCCGTAGAGCGCGCTATTCTGGAACTGAGCCGTCTTCCCTCGATCGGGCGCAAAACGGCCCAACGGCTGGTAATGTACCTGCTCAAACGCCCTCGAGAAGACGTGGCCCGTCTGGCCGAGGCATTGCTGGCGCTCAAGGATGCGGTCCGCTTCTGCCGCATCTGCTACAATGTAACGGACGAAGATCCCTGCCCCATTTGTACCAGTCCGCGCCGGGATCGAAGTCTCATCTGTGTGGTCGAAGAGCCCAACGACGTGCTGGCCATTGAGCGCACCCACGAGTACCGGGGCCTCTATCACGTGCTCGGAGGGCTGATTTCTCCCCTGGCGGGCGTGGGACCGGATGAGCTCAAAATCCGGGAACTGATCGCACGCATACAGGAGAGCGCCTCCCGGGGAGAACCCGTCCAGGAGGTCATCCTGGCCCTCAACCCGACCACGGAGGGGGACGCTACAGCCTATTATCTGGCCCGCCTGCTCAACCCCATGGGGGTGCGGGTAAGCCGCATCGCGCGCGGGATCCCGATCGGAGGAGAGCTGGAATTCGCCGATGAAGCCACACTCCTGCGCGCACTGGAGGGGCGCGTGACGCTCTCCTGAAGCCCGGGGCCTTTGCCGGTTCGCAACGGTTGGCGCCCATTGACTTGCCCCCCGCAGGATGCTATCTTTGCTGTCCCCGATGGGCCCGTAGCTCAGTTGGCTAGAGCGCGTGAATGGCATTCACGAGGTCAGGGGTTCGACTCCCCTCGGGTCCACAGAGGCAAGCCGCGCCGTATGGCGCGGCTTGCTTTTTTATTGGCCCCTCTGGCGCTATCTTTCCTGCACATGATGTCCGGACGTTTTCGCATTCATCGGTCGGATCTCCTGCTCGCTTTGGCCGCCCTGATAGGTGGCCTGCTGTTTGTGCTTCTGTTACCCCATCAGCACCCCGATCAGGCCATTCCCTTTCCGCTCCACCCGGATTCAGCCAGAACAGCAGCGGAACGCTTCCTCCGGGCGCACGGCTACGAGACCGAGGGTCTGCAGAGTTCGATCTTCTTCCGGCGCACGCCAGAGTTCTTAGAGCTTCTGGGCCAGCAATACGGGCGCATGGAGCTTGTGCGCCGACTTCGCGCCTCCGCCGAAAACGTGCCCGCCTACAGCTGGGAGGTGAGCTGGCGCACCTCGGAGGGCGCTGCGCTTTCCGAACCGCAACAGGGACAAGAGAGGCTGCGCCTCTTCCTGACGCCTTCGGGCATACCATGGAGGCTGGAATATGGAGCCTCTTCCTTTCCCCTTTCCCCTGCACCGGCCCTGGATCCGGACTCGATTCGCCAGCTGGCCCACAGCAAACTGACCCTGACCCTGTGGGGACAGCTGGGCTGGAAACTCGATTCCGTTAGCGCCGGTCCCGATGGAGGATATCGCATCTCCGGCTTCTGCCCACTTCCCCTGCTGCGGGATTCTGTGCGGATCATGGTGCACCTGTCCGCAGAGGGACGCCTTCTGGAGCTACGCCCACAATGGCCGCCGGTTCGCGCTGGCTCCAGGAACGGCCAGGTAGGCCTCATAAGCACCCTGATCGTATACGTGATCCTGGGGGTAAGCGCGCTCGTAGTCTTCTTACGGCGCCTCTACCTGCGTATGATCGATGTGCCCCTGGCCTTGACAGTAGGCCTGATCGGCTCCGTGCTGGCCGCTCTTGCCATCCTGCTTCCTATGATCGGCTCGGTCTCCGATTTGCCCCCCGATCCCCTGCTTCGCCTTATTCCTGTTTTGCTGTCTTTCTTCTTTGCCGCCCTGGGTGGGGGAGGCGTATTCTTTATCCTCGTGGCGGCGGGAGAGACCCTTTCGCCCCGCCCCGGACCGGAACGGCTCCGCTCCCTGCGCGCGCTGGCCCGGGGAAACGGGCGATCGCCTTCCCTGGCGCATGCGCTCATGCGCGGAGCGGCCGGATCCCTGGCGCTGGCCGGGCTTGGGAGCCTTATTCTGAGCCTTTTCCCCGAGGCGCCCGTTGCATTCGGCACGGAAACCGCCCAGGTCCGCTGGGCGCCCTCGTTCATCCGGCCCTATGCGCTCTTTGCGCTGGGCGCCTCTGGCTGGATGGGGGGCATGATAATCTTGCTCAGCCTGCCTATTGGAACAGGCCTGCTGTGGCGGCTCTGGCCCCATCGCGCGGTTTTGCTCCTGGCTCCGGCTCTGCTGTGGATCGGCATGGGGAGCAACCCCACGGGCTTCTCCGTACAGTCCGAGATCGCCATGGCGCTCCTGTCGGGCATCGCCGGACTGACTGTGGGCTGGCTGTTTTACCGACATGATATACTCACCGCCTGGTTGGCCTACTGGGGCGCCTCCCTCCTGTGGCATCTCCACCAGATCGGGCTTCCGAGGTCGGGATTATTTCTGTGGGATGGCCTTTTTCTGCTTCTTTTTCCCCTGCTGATCGGGGGCGTGGGATGGCTTCTTGGGCGCCAGACGGACACGAGCGAAGACGATACCCAATACCTGCCCCCTTACGTGGTAGAGCTGGCCCGCAGGGAACGCCTGGAGCGAGAGCTGGAGATCGCCCGCCAGCTGCAGCTTTCCCTCCTTCCCCAGCGCACCCCGGAGCGGGCGGGGCTGGAGATCGCTGCGCACTGCGAACCCGCGCTCGAGGTCGGCGGGGATTACTACGACTTCTGCGAGCTGGATGCGCACCGCATCGGCGTGCTCATCGGGGACGTAAGCGGCAAGGGAATTCCGGCCGCCTTCTACATGACCCTGGTCAAGGGGCTCATGCAATCCCTCTGCCAGGCCAATCTGCCTCCGACCGATACGCTGGAGCGGCTCAACCACCTGTTCTGTCGCCACGCCCGGCGTGGGGTGTTTCTCTCCATGCTCTATGGCATCCTGGATCTGTGGGATGGAACGTTCACTTTCGCGCGGGCCGGGCACACGCCCCTGCTGCTGTACCGTCGACGCCTGCATCGCGTGCAAACCCTTCGTCCTCGAGGTATGGCCATAGGCCTCACGACCGACGATCGCTTCAGAAACCATCTACAGCAGGAACGCCTGTTGCTGGAGCCCGGAGACGTGCTCCTGCTCTACACCGATGGGCTGAGTGAGGCCCGTAACCGCCGAAACGAACTGCTGGAGGAATCCACCCTGCACGGCGTTATCCTCGCCCACGCCCGGGAACCGGCCAGGGTCCTGATGGAGCATCTACTGCGCACAGCTCGCGCCTTCGAAGAAACCGCCCCCCGTGCCGACGACCGGACGCTGATCGTGCTTCGCATACTGCAGCCCTGAAAAAAGGAGAATCCGGGATGCATAGGCTGGTGTTCCTGGCCCTGCTGTTCTCCCTGCAGACGGCCCGGGCTCAATCCGAAGAGCCCGAGGCGATATCCCTGCTGGGCCGCCCTCTGTACCGCATTCCCCTTTCAGAAGAGGCGCGCCTACGCCTGGAGGCGCAATGGCAACAGGCGCGCGCCCGGCTGGAGGCCGACTCCACCGACGTGGAGCACTGGATCTGGCTCGGCCGCCGCACGGCGTATCTGGGTCGCTACCGGGAAGCGGTAGCGATCTACACCGAGGCGCTGGGCCGCTTTCCCGAAGACCCACGTCTGTATCGGCATCGCGGTCACCGATACATCACCCTGCGCCAGCTGGATCTTGCCATATCGGATCTAGAACGTGCCGCCGAGCTCACCCGGGACCGGCCGGACGAGGTCGAGCCTGATGGGTTGCCCAACGCGCACGGTATACCTACTAGCACGCTGCAGGGGAACATCTACTACCATCTGGGACTGGCCTATTACCTCAAAGGGAACTTTGCAGGCGCCCTGGCCGCCTATGAAGCGGCCCTGAAACGGGCTACCACAGACGATATGCGCGTGGCTGTCTGGGACTGGATGTATATGACCCTGCGCAGACTGGGTCGAGGAGAAGAGGCCGCGCGTCTGTTGGAGGGCATCCGCCCCGAAGCGCTCCAGATTCTGGAAAACCACGCCTATCTGAACCGGCTCCGCTTCTATCGGGGCGAGCTGTCTGCCGAGGCCTTGCTCGGATCCGCAACGGACGAGCTCACCCTGCTCACGCAGGGCTACGCGGTGGGCAACTACTACCTCTACACGGGGGAAACGGATCGGGCTCGGGCCCTGTTTTTGCGCTTGCTCGAAGCGCATAATTGGGCCGCCTTTGGGTATATCGCCGCCGAGGCGGAGTTGGCCCGATGGGCCGGGGGGCAAGAGCCATGAGGCGATGGTTTCTGGGCGTGCTCGGTATGCTGTCGGGCCTTCTGCTCCTGGCGGGGCTTATCATATGGTTTCTGATCTATCGCCCCCTGCCGAACTACACCGGCCGCATCCAGTTAGACGGCCTGCAGGAACCGGTCGTGATCCGGTGGGATTCCAGTCGGGTGCCGCACATCTACGCCCGTACGGAACGGGATCTATTCTTCGCTCTGGGCTACGTGCACGCCTATGAACGGCGATGGCAGATGACCTTGGTCCAGCTGGCTGTAGAGGGCCGCTTCGCTGAGTTTTTCGGCCCAGAGCTGGTTCCCTTAGATCGACTCATGCGCACGCTCGGCTTCTGGCGCCTGGCCCAGAGCATGTGGGAGGAGCTTACCGAGGTGGAACGCCTTCGCCTGGAGGCCTACAGCGCAGGGGTCAATGCGGCCACAGCTCGTCACCCCCGCCCCGTGGAAGCGGTGTTGGCGAACCTCTCCCCGATTCCGTGGACACCTTTGCATTCTCTGGGTCTGGTGCGCCTGATGGGCTGGGAGCTTGCCTTTTCTTGGCAACTGGATTTGACGATGGGGTTGCTTGCGGAAAAACTGGATTCGGCGCGCTTTCAGGCCTTATTCCCTATACCCTACCCCGAGCCGAGTTCCCCCATCGCCGCCCGGCAGGTACGGGAGACACTGGCCATCCTGCGCGAACTTGGCCGCTCCCTGGCAAGCTGGCTGGGCTCGCCCCAAGGGGTCGCGGGGGGCTCCAACGCCTGGGCCGTTTCCGGGCGCCTTACCCGCTCAGGCAAACCCCTGCTGGCCAATGACCCCCATCTGCTCCTTTATGCCCCCGCCCGCTGGTACGAGGTCGTGCTGCATGCGCCGGGATGGCAGGTGGCGGGGGCTACGCTGCCCGGAGGCCCTGTGGTCGTACTCGGCCATACCCCCTCGATCGCCTGGGGGGTGACGAACGCCATGCTGGATGACTGCGATTTTTATCTGGAAGCCGTCGATCCCCGGCGGCCGGGCTGGTACGTGCTTTCGGCATCGGCAACAGACTCCCTGGGCCGGCCGGCGGGCTCGATCACGTATGCGCGTTTTCAGACTCGCACGGAACGTATCCGTGTCCGGGGCCGGGGCGATAGCCTGATCGTGATCCGCTACACGGTACGCGGTCCGGTGGTCACGGACCTGGTGCCGGAAGCAAACCAGCTGGGAGATCGCCTCATTACCCTGCGCTGGACGGGCTTTGAGCCCAGTGGCGAGCTGCGCGCCCTCTGGCGTGTAAACCAGGCCCGCTCCTGGAACGAGTTCCGAGAGGCCCTCCGGGATTTCGCCGTGCCGGCTCAGAACTTCGTCTACGCCGACACGGCCGGACATATCGGCTACCTGTACGCCGGGCGCATCCCCATCCGCCATGGCGGCCGACCCCGGCCCATCGAGTATGGCTGGGAAACCCGCGGCCAGTGGACCGGATATGTGCCCTTTGAAGAGCAGCCCCAGCTGCTGGATCCGCCCTCGGGGCTGGTAGCCACGGCCAACAACCCCCCGCCTGTCTCGGATCGATATCCGCACTACCTTTCCGAGCTGTGGGAGCCTTCGGCCCGGATCATCCGCATACGGGAGCTTCTTCAGACGGACCGGAAGCTGGACGCCTCGGATATGATGCGCATCCAGCTGGATCTGCTCAGCCCTTTTGCCCGCAACCTGGTGCCCTATATCCTGGACGCCTTCGAGGGCCAGTCCCCGCCGGATTCCTTACGGGAGGCGCTGAGCTACCTGCGGAACTGGGATTACCGATACGCGCCGGAAAGCATCGCCGCATCCATCTTCGAAACCTGGGTGCTGGCCTGGAGCCGACTCCTGTTCGCCGAGCCCATGGGGGCTTCATATGACCGCTGGCTGTTTATGGCGCTGGCCCCGATACGCACGATCGAAGCGCTCATCGCACAGCCGGAAAACCCCTGGTACGACGATCCGCGCACCCCTCAACGCGAGGACCGGGACGAGCGCATCCGCCAGGCACTCGGAGAGGCTGTCAGCGAACTCCGGCGTCGTCTGGGCCCGGACAGCTATACGTGGCGTTGGGAGCACCTGCACACCCTCACCCTGGAGCCCCTCCTGTTCGGGGAGGCGGCCCGAAGACCGGACGCCCCGGCCCTGCTGCGCTTTCTGGTTCGCCGGCTTCTCGCCCTGGGCCCCTACGGGATGCCGGGAAGCTACACGACGATCCCCCAGGCCCAGTACTGGCTTACGGAGCCCTTTGCCATGCGCGTGGGGGCCTCCATCCGGCGTATCGTGGATCTGGCCCAGCCGGATCGCAGCTACTCCATTCTGCCTGGCGGGCAATCCGGACATCCCGTAAGCCGCTACTACCGGGACCAGTTGCCCCGGTGGCTCGAAGGCCGATACAAGATTGTGCTCATGGATAGCACAGGAGCCCGGATCTCTGGTTCCACGTTGCGTCTGGAGCCAACCCGATGAGTGCGCTGTGGCGGGCGGGGTTGGATGCGGGGGGCACGAAAACAGAACTCCTGGTGCTCGATCCCGAGGATCGAATCGTCTTTCAGGCAGAGGGACCGGCTACATCCCTGAGCCGGCTTCCAGTGGCGGCCGTACTGGCCCGCTGGGAGGCACTGCTCCTGCAGGCCGAAGCGGCTCTGGGCCGCAGGCCCGATCGGCTCGCCATCGGGGTCGCAGGAGGGAGTGATCCCGTCCTGGCCCACCAGTTGCGTTGCGCCCTGGAGAAGCGCTTTCCGGGTCTGGAGGTACGCATCGGCCATGATGGGCTCATCGCCCATCTGGGCGCTTTAGACGGCCAGAGCGGATTGCTCGTGCTCTGCGGCACAGGTTCTCTGGTGCTGGGCCGCAACAGCGAGGGCGCCTGGATCCGGGCCGGAGGTTGGGGATACCTGATCGGAGATGAAGGGGGCGCCTACCGGATCGGGCTCGAAGCCCTGCGGTTGCTGAGTCGGGCCATGGATGATCCGAGCCGACATACCACGCTGACGCGGGAGCTCATGCACCGGTGGGGCATCGCAAAACGCGCCCATCTCATCGGCATGCTGTATCGCTCCGAGCGCTCTCCGGCGGAGCTGGCCCCCTGGGTTATCGAGCGCGCGCAATCCGGCGATCCCGTGGCCAGAAAGCTCCTCCTCGGCCAGCTGCGGCAGCTTAAAAACCAGGTCCGCCTGGTAGCGCGCCAGCTCGATGAGGCCTCGCGCCGGGTCAGCTACAGCGGAGGTCTGACCGAATCGGCCTGTTTTCGGGAGCATCTCTGCCAGATGCTTGCGGAGGCCTTGCCCGGATGGGTTATCTTTCCACCCCGTAACCGGCCGGCCTTCGGAGCGGCCCGATATGGAGAAGTGCTACCTCGACCCTGAGCATGCCTATGCGGATTCTACGTCTTCTCCTCCTGTCCGGTCTGCTTTCCCCCGTTTGGGCCCAGCAGCGAGGCGGCTGGGCTGAACGCGTCCTGGACACGCTCTCCCTGCGGGACAAGGTGGCCCAGCTTGTCATCCCCGCCGCTACGGCTACCTATCGCAGCGAGGATGATCCCACCTACCGGCGCCTGGTGCGTCTGGTGCGCGAGGAGCATGTCGGGGGCATCATCTTCTTCCGGGGCAATCTGCTGGATCAGGCCCTGCTCACCAACCGGTTACAGGCCCTCTCCCCCCTGCCCCTCTGGATCGCCCAGGATATGGAGTGGGGGCTTGCCATGCGCCTGGAGGGGGCCACGGAGTTTCCAAAAGCTATGGCCCTGGGAGCCACGCGCAACCCTGAGCTGGCCTACCGTATGGGGCTGGCCATCGCCCGGGAAGCGCGGGCCATCGGGGTGCATCAGAACTTCGCTCCGGTGCTGGATGTCAACAACAACCCGGAGAACCCCATCATCAACGTGCGCTCCTTCGGCGAAGACCCTCGTCTGGTCTCCGAGCTCGGACGAGCCTTCATCCGGGGCCTGCAGGAAGGGGGACTGGTGGCCACGGCCAAGCACTTCCCCGGGCACGGAGATACGAATGTCGACTCGCACGCCGATCTACCCATCATCCCCCATGCCCTGCGGCGGCTGGACACGCTGGAACTGGTCCCGTTCCGGGAGGCGATCGCCAGCGGGGTGCTCTCGATCATGACTGCCCATATCGCCTTTCCGGCCCTGGAGCCGGACGTGCGGGTGCCGGCCACCCTTTCGGCCGCGGTGCTGGACACCCTGCTCAGAAGGCGACTGGGCTTCGAAGGGCTGATCGTGAGCGATGCCATGGACATGCATGGGGTCACGAAATATTTCGGACTCAAGCGCGCCAGCGTGCTTGCCCTCAAAGCCGGCGTGGATCTGTTGCTCATGCCGCCCGATGAGTCGGGTGTTATCGACGCCATCGTTGAGGCGGTAAAGCGGGGGGAAATATCCGAAGCGCGCATCAACGAATCCGTGCTCCGTCTGCTCCGCCTCAAAGAACTCCTGGGCCTGCATGAGAACCGGTTTGTGGACATCGATCGAATTACGCACCATGTGGGGAGAAGCGAACATCGGGCCCTGGCCCGGGAGATCGCCCGACAGGCGCTCACGCTGGTCAAAAACGATCGGCAGGTGTTGCCCCTCACCCGCCTGAACGGAGAACGGCTGTTGTTGATTTCCCTCTCCGACAGCGACGATCCGAGCGTGGGCCGCGCCTTCTTTCAGGAGCTTCGCAGCCGCTATGCGGAGGTCGAGCACCTGCTGCTGGATACCCGTAGCACCAAACGGGACTACAAACAAGCCCTGGATCGGGCCAAGAAGGCCGACTACGTGATCGTGGCCTCTTACGTGTATATCCGCTCCTACAGCAACCGCCTCGGCCTGCCTGGAGCGCATCTGGATCTGCTCCGACGTCTGGCCCGTCGCTACAAACAACCCACGATTCTGATCGCCTTCGGCAACCCGTATATTCTGCGCGAAGTGCCCGAAGTGGACGCCTATCTGGCCACCTTCTCCTGGGGCCCGACGACCTATGCCGTCACGGCCGACGCCCTGCTGGGCATGGCTCCGATTCGAGGCAAGCTCCCGATCACGATCTCTCCGGAGTTTCCCCGCGGATCGGGACTGGAGTGGCCCCAGATGACGCTTCGATATGGAACCCCGGAGGAGGCGGGCTTTGATGGAGAACGCTTGGAACAGGTAGACCGCGTGCTCCGGCGCGCCATCCGGGATCGGGTATTTCCGGGCGCCGCCGTGGCCGTGGTGCGCAACGGGGTGCTGGCGTATCTGAAAGGTTTCGGATCGCTCACCTATGAATCGGAAACCGCGGTGACGCCGCAGACGCTCTTCGATCTGGCCTCGCTGACCAAAGTCGTGGCCACCACCTCAGCCCTGATGAAGCTCTACGAGGAGGGACGGCTGGGGCTCGACGATCCCGTATCGCGCTATCTACCCGAATTCGACCGGAAGGGCAAAGGGCGCGTCACGATCCGCCAGCTGCTCTTGCACACAGGCGGACTGCGCGCCTTCCGGCCGTTTTATCAGGATTCCCTGTTCCGTCAGCTCCCGCCTGAGGAGCAGGCCGCCTTTGTGTGGCGCTTTATCCTGGAAGACAGCCTGCAGTATGAACCGGGGACGCGTACAGTCTACAGCGATTTCGGCTTCATCGTGCTGGGCAAGCTCATAGAACGCATAACCGGCAAGCGCCTAGATGAGTACGTAACGGAGACCTTCTTCCGCCCGCTGGGCTTGCGCCGCACGGTCTTCCGGCCTCTGGAGCACGGGTTTCAGCCCGAAGAGATCGCCCCGACGGAGGAGGATCGCTACTGGCGCCACCGCCTTGTGCACGGCACGGTGCACGATGAAACGGCCGACGCGCTCGGAGGGGTGGCCGGGCATGCGGGCCTCTTTAGCACGGCACGGGACCTGGCCGTCTTTGCGCAGATGCTGCTCAACGGCGGCTGGTACGGAGGACAATCCCTGTTGCGTCCGGAGACGATTCGGCTATTTACCCGCCGCGCCTCCCCGTCGAGCACCCGCGCCCTCGGCTGGGACACCCGCAATGCGGAGGGCTACTCCTCGGCCGGCACCCGGATGTCGGAGCGGGCCTTCGGACATACGGGCTTTACGGGTACTTCCCTCTGGATCGATCCCGACCGCAACCTAGCCGTGATTCTGCTCACCAACCGCGTCTATCCTACGCGGGAAAATCCGCGCATTGCGCAGGTGCGGGCGGCAGTGGCCGATGCCGTAGTGGAGGCGATTCGGGAACGCTGATGCGCGCCCTCGTACAACGGGTTCGCTACGCACGAGTACGGGTTGAGGGCCTCCTGGTCGGGGAAATCGGCCGCGGTTTGCTCATTTTCCTCGGCGTGCACCAGAACGACGGCCCGGAGGAGGTCGGCTGGTTGGCCCGCAAGTGCGCCGGATTGCGCATTTTCCCCGATGCGGAGGGCCGCATGAACCGGTCCCTGCTCGAAATCGGGGGCGAAGCCCTCGTGGTCTCTCAATTCACGCTATACGGAGAGCTGCGCAAGGGTTTCAGGCCCAGCTTTACGGATGCCGCCCCTCCGGATCGGGCGCGGGCCCTCTATGAGCGCTTCGTGGAGGAACTACAGGCGCTACTGGCCCGGCCGGTGCCGACCGGCATCTTCGGGGCCATGATGGAGGTAGAGTGCCTCAATGAGGGTCCGGTGACGATCTGGCTGGAGAAAGCTCCCCGCCCGCCCGCTCCATGAAGCACATCTACCTGCTCTTTATAGACGGCCTGGGGCTGGGGCCGGCGGGTGCGGCCAATCCGCTGGATGCCGATTACCCGGCGCTGCGCTTTCTGGCTGGAGGGCAGCGGTGGACGCAACGGGCCGATCCGATACGCGATGAGCGCCTGCTTTTCCTTCCCCTCGATGCCGGGCTCGATGTCCCCGGATTGCCGCAGAGTGGAACGGGCCAGACTTCGCTTATGACCGGCCGTAACGGGGCCCAGCTCATGGGTCGGCACTTCGGCCCCTGGGCGCCGCGGATGCTCTGGCCGCTGATCGACCGGGAAAACCTCCTCTATCGGCTCCGCCTGCTGGGATTCCCGGTGCAGTTCGTCAACGCCTACCCCCCTGTATTCTTCGAACAGCTGCGCCGCACACAGCGCTGGAGCGTGATGAGTCGCTCGGCCCATGCCGCCGGCCTGCGCCTAAAGGGCGTAGCGGACGTACTGGCGGGTCGGGCCCTGACGGCGGAAATGACCGGTCAGGCCTGGCGGGAACGGCTCGGCATCCCTATCCCCTTGCTCGATCCTCGACAGGCCGGACGTCGGTGGCATGCCCTGGGCCGAGAGGTCCGGCTGAGCCTGTATGAACACTACCTGCTGGATCGCGCCGGGCACGCTCAGGACATCCTCTGGGCCCAGAGGGAGCTTCAGAAGCTGGATCGCTTTCTGCAGGGATGGTTGGAGTGCTTTGATGCCGAGCGGGATCTGCTTCTCGTTACCAGCGACCACGGCAACGTGGAAGACCTCTCCACGCGCGGGCACACGCGCAACCCCGTACCGCTTCTGGCCTTCGGCGCAGGGGTCCGGCACTGGGCCCAGGCCCGCCGCATCACCGATCTGGTGCCCCCCCTGCTAGAGGCTGCTTCTGCCCTCACCCCCTTTTTGTCGGCCCCATAGCCACCACGCGCACGTCCCAGATGCCCTCCAGCATTCGGAGCCGTTCCTGCACCGATTCCGGGATGGGCTCGTCGGTAGCGATCACGGTCAGCGCCTCCAGACCAGGGGCAAGGCGGCCCAGGGAAAGGCCGGCTATGTTGATGTTCGCCTCCGCCAGAATAGCCCCCACACGGGCCAGCATACCCGGCCGGTCCTGGTTGCGATAAAAAAGCAGATATCCTTCGGGGCGCAGCTCAAGAGGGTATTCGTCGATACGCACCACGCGCACGTCCGTACCCAGCACCGTTCCGGCCAGCAGATGGGTCTCGGTTGTGCTCTCGTAGAGGAGCTCAAGCAGATTCGTGTAGCTATCGGCGGCCGCATCAAGTTCCTGCCCTACCGCCAGGCCCAGTTGTTCAGCCAGTACGGGCGCGTTGATGTAATTGACGGGCTCAGAGAGCCATTCCTGCAGCAATCCCTTCAGGAGGGCGGTTGTGAGCACCTCGGGGAAGCGGCGGATTCGTTCCCCGACATAGCGGATGCGCAATTTGCGCAGCTGTCCGCGCAGAAAACCGGCCAACAGGCGCCCCATCTGCTCGGCCAGGCGCAGATAGGGCTGCACCTCTTCGTGCATACTCAGCGCGATCGCCAGCCCGTTGACTGCGTTACGTATGGCCCTGCCCAGCAGGGCATCGGCCACGGCCTCGGCGATCTGGCGGGCGACCTTGCTTTGGGCTTCTTCCGTGGAGGCGCCGATGTGCGGGGTTGCGATCACCCGGGGATGCCGCACAAGAGCCTGAAGCGCCTCTCCCGGGGGCTCCTGGCTGAAGACATCCAGCGCCGCCCCGGCCACGTGTCCGGATTCGAGCGCCTCCAGGAGATCAGACTCCGCGATCACCTCCCCCCGGGCTGTATTGATGATCCGCACACCGGGTTTTGTCCGGGCCAGGCGAGCCCGGTTGAGCAGATGGCGGGTCTGCTCCGTCAGGGGCGTATGGATGGTTAGAAAATCCGCCTGCTCAAGCACCTCTTCGAGTTCCAACAGCTCCACCCCCAGAGCGGCGGCCACCTCGGGGGAGAGCATGGGATCATAGCCGACCAGCCGCATGCCGAAAGCGCGCATGCGCAGGGCCACCTCACGACCCACCTTTCCCAGTCCGATGATCCCCAGCGTTTTGCCGTAAAGCTCTACCCCCAGAAACCGACCTCGATCCCATCGACCGGCCTTCATCGAGGCGTCGGCCTGCGGCACATGACGGGCCAGTGCGAGAATGAGCGCGCACGTATGCTCGGCGGCCGAAATCGTGTTCGCGTCCGGCGCATTGAGCACGAGTACGCCCCTCCGGGTGGCCGCATCCAGGTCGATATTATCGACCCCCACTCCGGCGCGGCCAATCACCTTGAGGCGCGGGGCGGCCTCAATCCACTCGGCCGTCACCCGAACCCCGGAACGCACAATGAGGGCGTCAGCCTCCGGAAGCCGACTGCGCAGGGTCTGAGGATCGGCCCCGGCCAGGGTTTCAACGACAAGCCCCTCCTGCCGGAGCACCTCTGCACAGGCCTCATCCAGGGCATCGAGAAGCAAGACGCGCATCAGGAGCCCGTCTCCATGTCGACCTGTAGCAGAACCCGTTGCGTCTCCGCCACGCCCACCCCGGGCTCTACGGGGTAGCCCAGCTCCCGCAGGGCGTCCTCCAGAGCGGCCACTACGGCGACCATGTCCAGCGGATCGTAGTAGCCCAGATGGGAAATGCGAAATACGCGTCCTTTCCAGGGCCCTTGCCCCTCGGCCACCGTGATGCCGCGTCGTTTGAGCGCCTCATTGAGGGACTCCCACCCCATCCCCTCTGGCAACCAGACCGCGGTCGTGGCGTTGGAGGGCCTCCGGGAGGCCAGTTTCAGCCCCATGGCGAGCAGGCCGGCCCGAAGGGCCCGGGCCAGACGAGCGTGTCGATCCCAGACCTGTTCAAGGCCCTCCTCGGCGATACGTCGGAGCGCCTCCCGGACGCCGGCGATCAGGCTGACGGCCGGAGTCCAGGGGGTATCTCCGCGCTCGTAGGCGGCGAGCGCCGCGAACAGATCGAAATAGTAACGGGGCAGATCGCTTTCCCGGGCCTGCTTCCAGGCGCGCTCGCTCAGCGCAATATAGGCCAGCCCGGGGGGCGCCATGATTCCCTTCTGCGAGGCCGTGATTACGATATCCAGATCCCAGCTGTCCATGTACAGCTCCAGCGCCCCCACGGCGGTGATGCCATCGACGACCACGAGCGCATCCGGTGCCCGCTGCCGCACAACCCGACTCAGCGCCCGCACATCCATCCAGGTGCCCGTGGAGGTTTCGCTATGCGTGAGAAAGACGGCCCGCACATCCGGATGCGCACACAGCGCCGCTTCCAGCTGGGCCTCATCCGGCGCCTCGCCCCAGGGCACAGACAAGGGGACGGCCTCCAGGCCGTAGGCGCAGAGGATCTCACCCCACCGCTGGCCGAACTTGCCCGCCTCCACGTAGAGAGCCTTCGCCCCCCGCCGCATGGCGTGCAGCACGGCCGCCTCCATCGCTCCGGTGCCGGAAGCGGTAAGCGTGAGCACAGGTTGCTCGGTCTGAAAGAGATAGCCCAGCAGACGGTTATGCTCGGCGAAAATCTCCCGGAACTCCCGATGCCGGTGGTGCTTTACGGGCTGGGCCGTCGTCAGCAGGACAGACTCGGGCACCGGGGTAGGTCCTGGGGTAAAGAGGCGCATCTTGTACATGGCGGTCTCCTATCTGCGTCCAAGGATAGCCTCCAGGTGCCTCCAGAGCTCCCGAACCCCGCGTTTTTCGGGCACCGAGGTAAACACCATGGGCACCTCACGGGGGCCGAGCACGTCGCGCCAGACGGCCTCCTGGCGACGCAGCGCGTTTCCGGAGAGCTTATCCGTTTTCGTCAGCACAAGCAGGTAAGCAAAGCGTTGCTCGGGGGCCCATTGCGCGATGGCGCAATCCAGCGGCTGGGGATCGAGCCGGCTGTCGACCAGATGCACGAGTGCCTGCAACACCTCCCGTTCCAGCACGTAGCGCTCCAGCAACGCGGACCAGGAGATGCGCTGCTGTCGGGACACCTGCGCATAGCCCAGCCCGGGCAGGTCGACAAAATAAAAGGCGCGATTGATGAGGTAGAAGTTCAGCTCCCGCGTTTTGCCGGGGCGAGAAGAGGTCCGAGCCAGATTCGATCGACCCACCAGCAGATTAATCAGGGAGGACTTGCCCACATTGGATCGCCCCAAAAAGGCGATCTCCGGACGCCCGTCGCGGGGCAGATCCTCCCAGCGGAGTACGCCGCAGACGAATTCAGCCGACTCAACCCGCATAGGGGAAACGCAAAAGGTCCGCTCTGGAGCGGACCTCGACTCCGATCCATGGCCCCTGGACCCGGGGCACCTTAAGAGCCCGATCCAGCTTCCTCCCCGGAGCTGGGCGGTGTTTCGGGCGTCTGTTCGGGCTTTGCCCGAGCGGGGGAGCGCCCTTTGCCCCCTCCCCGGCGGGTCCGTTTGCGCCGCTCTCCGGGCCGGGTGGGTTTTGCGTCGTTGAAGTCCACCAGCTCGATGACAGCCATTTCGGCGCCATCTCCCGGACGCCGTCCCAGCCGGATCACCCGCGTATATCCGCCCGGCCGATCTTTGGCCTTCGGCCCCACCGTGGAGAACAGCTCCTTGATGGCCTCCTTGTCCTGCAGGAAGGCGAAGGCGATACGTCGGTTGTGTGTGCTGTCCACCTTGGCGCGGGTGATAATGGGCTCGATGACCCGACGCAACTCCTTGGCCTTAGCCAGGGTGGTGATGATGCGCTTGTGCTGGATCAGGGCCCGCGAAAGCGCCGCCAGCGTGGCACGGCGATGCTCGGCGGTGCGCCCCAGTTTACGTCCTTTGACCGCGTGTCGCATGGCTTGTCCTCATTTCGATTCCGGTTCCAGGTACCGGCGCACGTCCATGCCGAAATGCAATCCGCGCTCGCGCAGGGCCTCGGCGATTTCGGCCAGGGACTTTTTGCCGAAATTGCGGAACTGGAGCATGCGCTTTTCGTCGTACTGCACCAGATCGGCGATGGTGCGAATGTTGGCCGCCTTGAGGCAGTTCTGCGCCCGCACGGAAAGCTCCAGCTCATCGACGCTCATTTTAAGCAGGTTCCGGATGCGCTGGACTTCGGCTTCGTTCTCTTCCGAGGCCGAAGCGGCAGATCCCGGAACGTGCACATTGGCGGACGGCTGGGCGCCGGACGGGGTTGGTGTGGCCTCAACGTGGATGAACATCTCGATGTGCTCGCGCAGGATCTGCGCCGCGTAGCTGACCGCCTCATCCGGCCGGATGGAACCGTCGGTAGTTACCTCCAGGATGAGCTTTTCGTAGTCCGTGCGCTGTCCCACGCGAGTATTCTCTACGATGTAGCGCACGTTCTTGATTGGGGTGAAAATGGCATCCATCGCGATCAGCCCGATCGGATGCTCCGGCAGCTTGTTCTCCTCGGCCGGCACGTAGCCTTTGCCTTCCCCGACCAGCAACTCCATGTCCAGCTCGCCGTCCCGGTCGAGCGTAGCGATGAGATGTTCGGGGTTGAGGACCTCGTACTCCCGGGTGGCCGAGGCCAGATCGCCGGCCCGGAACTCTCGCGGCCCGCTAACCTTGACCTGAATGCGGCCCGAGGGGTGTTCGACGAGTTTGCGCAACCGGACGCCTTTGAGGTTCAAGACGATCTCGGCCACGTCCTCGATCACGCCCGGCACCGTGGCAAACTCATGCAACACCCCCGCGATGCGTACGCCCGTAAAGGCCACCCCGGGCAGCGAGGAGAGCAACACCCGACGCAGGGCGTTGCCGATCGTGACCCCGTAGCCGCGTTCCAGGGGTTGCATGATAAAGCGGCCGAATGTGGGGCTCGATTCCTCCAA
This sequence comes from Bacteroidota bacterium, assembly GCA_025998875.1. Taxonomy (GTDB): domain Bacteria; phylum Bacteroidota; class Rhodothermia; order JANXDC01; family JANXDC01; genus JANXDC01. The sequence continues at coordinate 733,182 of AP024675.1, forward strand.
CCGTATGCTATCCGGCATCTGAATCTTGTAGCTCATGGATTCTTCCTCGCACTAGGACTTTTCCCTCACCTGCCTCACGGCTATAGAGGGCGAGGCTCAGCCCGGATTACTTGGAGTACAGCTCGACAATGAGCGATTCGCGGATGTTTTCCGGGATGTCTTCCCGAGAGGGCATTTCCAGAAACTTGCCCGTGAACGTTTTGCGATCCACCTCTAGCCACGGAAACTGTCGCCGTGTACGCTGAACCGCCTCACGGATTACCTGCAGGTTCTGGCTTTTGGGCCGCACCTGCACGATGTCCCCCGGTTTGAGCAGGTAGGAAGGAATATTGACCACCTGACCGTTGACCAGGATATGCCGGTGCACCACAAGCTGGCGGGCCTGCGCGCGCGTACGGGCAAACCCCATCCGGTAGACCGTGTTGTCCAGACGGGATTCGAGCAGCTGCAAGAGGTTCTCGCCCGTGTTGCCCTTGCGGCGCTGGGCTTTCTCAAAAAGGTTGCGGAACTGCCGCTCCAGCAACCCGTAGATGAACTTCGCCTTCTGCTTTTCGGCCAGCTGGATGGCGTATTCGGATACCTTTCCGCGCCGGTTCGGCCCGTGCTGACCCGGAGGATAAGGCTTGCGCTCCAGGGCCTTGCTGGGGCCAAAGATGGGCTCCCGGTACCGTCGTGCGATTTTCTGTCTGGGACCTCGATATCGTGCCATAGTGCTCTGCCTACGTTGCGGTTACACTCGACGTCGTTTGGGAGGACGGCATCCGTTATGTGGGATGGGGGTCACATCCCGGATCGTCACGATCTCCAGTCCTGCCGTATGCAGGGCGCGAATGGCGGCCTCACGACCCGATCCCGGCCCTTTGACGAAGACGTCCACCTTGCGCAATCCGGCCTCATAGGCCTCCCGGGCCGCGGCCTGAGCCGCCAGCTGCGCGGCATACGGGGTGCTCTTACGCGACCCCTTAAAGCCCACACGGCCGGCCGAAGACCAGGCGATCGTGTTGCCGTAGTTATCCGTGATGGTCACGATCGTATTGTTGAACGTAGCCTGAATGTGGGCCTGACCGTGAGGCTCCACATGCAATTTCTTCTTCCGCGCGCTCGTTTTACTCTGCTGCTTGGCCATAGGAATTCAGCCCTTATTTCTTCGGCGCTTTCTTCTTGCCCGCCACCGTCTTACGCTTGCCTTTGCGCGTACGCGCGTTCGTGCGCGTGCGCTGCCCGCGAACGGGAAGCCCCTTGCGGTGCCGCAGCCCACGATAGCAACCAATATCCATGAGCCGCTTGATGTTCATCTGGACCTCGGTCCGCAGCGGGCCCTCGACCTTGTACTCGTTGTTGATGATCTCCCGGATTCGGGCCAGCTCCTCATCGCTCCAGTCCTTGACGCGCTTGTTCGGATCCACCCCGGCTTTGGCCAGGATTTTTTCCGCACTGGAGCGACCGATTCCATAGATGTACGTCAAGCTGATCACGCCGCGTTTATCCCGCGGAATCTCGACGCCCGCAATTCGCGCCATCGCTCAGCCCTGTCGCTGCTTGTGTTTGGGGTTCTTCTTGTTGATCACGTAGATACGCCCCTTGCGGCGCACGATCTTGTCGTCGGGGCTGCGTTTCTTTACCGAAGCACGCACCTTCATGATCGACTCCTTACTTATACCGATACACGATCCGACCGCGGCTCAGATCGTATGGGCTGAGCTCCACGGTCACCTTATCTCCGGGCAGGATGCGGATAAAGTGCATGCGCATCTTGCCCGAAATATGGGCCAGCACTTCGTGCCCGTTTTCCAGGCGTACCCGGAACTGGGCATTGGGCAGCGCTTCGATGATCGTCCCGTCCTGCCTAATGACCGGCTGCTTGCCCATAGGGTAGGCTTTCCGGAGCTAAAAGCTGCGTAATATACGCAAAAGTCGTCAAAATTTCCGCCCCCTCGTTGCGCACGACGATGACGTGCTCGAAGTGGGCCGAGGGGCTACCATCGGCTGTCACGATTGTCCAGCCGTCTTTCCGGGTCCTGACCTTCCAGGTGCCGCGGTTGACCATGGGTTCGATGGCCAGCGTCATACCGGGCATCAATCTGGGCCCCTGTCCCGGACGCCCGTAATTGGGCACCGGCGGATCCTCGTGCAGATGGCGGCCCACACCGTGTCCGACCAGATCCCGCACTACCTGGAATCCGTTGGCCTCTACGTGAGCCTGAATGGCTGCGCCGATGTGGCCCACTGTATGGCCGGGTACGGCCTGTTCGATGCCCCTGTAGAGGGCCTCGTAGGTAACCTGGATCAGGCGCCGGTTTTCCGGGCTTGTGTCGCCGACCACGAACGTGTAGGCCGAATCCCCGTAATAGCCCTCCAGAAGCACCCCGCAGTCGATGGAGACCAGGTCCCCATAGGCCAGCACCCGGTCGCCCGGGATGCCATGGACAACTTCTTCGTTTACGGAGACACACAGGGTGGCCGGAAACCGTCGACCCCCAACCTGATAGCCTTTAAAGGCTGGCTTGCCTCCGTGTTCCCGGATGTACGCTTCTGCGACGGCGTCCAGCTCGCGCGTGCGCACCCCGGGGGCGATATGGCGGGCCACCTCGGCCAGCGTACGGCCCACAAGTTCGCAGGCGGCGCGGATGCGTTCGATCTCCCACTCGCTTTTGAGCGCGATCATAGCTAAAACCCGGTCCGCCCCCGAATACGTCCTGCCCGACTGAAGCCTTCATAGTGGCGCATGAGCAGGTGGCTTTCGATCTGGCGCAACGTATCGAGCGCCACCCCCACGATGATGAGCAGGCTGGTGCCCCCGTAAAACTGGGCAAATCCGGGCGTGATCCCCACCCGCACGGCAACGGCGGGGATAATGGCCACCAGGGCCAGAAAGATCGAACCGGGCAGGGTGATCTTGGTAAGAATATTTTCGATGAAATCGGCCGTCTGCTTGCCGGGGCGAATGCCCGGTATAAAGCCCCCCTGCCGCTTCATCGTATCGGCCATGTCGCGGGGGTTCACAGCGATGGCCGTATAGAAGTACGTGAAGAAAACGATCAACAAAGCAAAGACGATCGAGTACCCCACACCCGTATGATCGGAAAACCAGGCCCCCACGGCCTGCATGGCCTCGCTGGTGGGGAAGAAGGTGGCGATCGTGCTCGGGATGAACATGATAGACTGGGCGAAAATGATCGGCATCACGCCGGCGGCGTTGACCCGCAGCGGCAGATACTGGGTCGCCCCTCCGTATACCTTGCGCCCCACCACGCGCCGGGCGTACTGCACGGGAATGCGTCGGGTGCCCTGCGTGACCAGCACCACGGCGGCCACGATGAGCACGAGAATGGCCAGCTCGGCCAGGAAGATGATCAGGTTGGCGCGCGTAACAAGCTCGTTGTACAGATTAACCGGGAGCCGGGCCACGATGCCGACCATGATGAGCAGGGAAATCCCGTTTCCGATCCCCCGGTCGGTGATCCGCTCCCCGAGCCACATCACAAAGATCGTCCCCGCTGTCAACACGACCATGGTGGTGAAGGTAAACAAACCCGGGCTGACGATGACGGCGCCCGGGAAGCGGCTGCGCAGGTAGACGGCGTAACCGATCGACTGCATGGCCGTGATCAACACGGTCCCGTAACGGGTCATCTGAATGATCTTGCGGCGCCCCTCTTCGCCCTCGCGTTGTAGCTTCTGGAAATAGGGAACCACCGCCCCCATGAGCTGGATGATAATGGAGGCCGTGATGTAGGGCATAATACCCAGCGCGAAGACGCCGGCCTGGCTGAAGGCGCCACCGACGAAAAGATCGAACATGCCGAACAGATCGCCTGTGCTCTGGCCGCTGACTTCATCTACGAGCCGGGCCGCATCCACACCGGGTAGGGTGATGTGAGCGCCGATCCGATAGACGACAAGGATGCCCAGCGTGTAGAGGATGCGCTGCCGGAGTTCCTCAATCTTAAAGATGTTGCGCAACGTCTCGGTAAAGCTGCTCATGCCTTGGCCCCCGCTCTGTTAGGCAATGGGCTCAAACCGCCCACCGGCCGCTTCGATCTTCCGCCGCGCCGAATCGCTGGCCGCATGGGCCTGCACGCGCAGAGCCGCCTGCAGATCCCCGTCACCTAAAATCTTGATCCGGTCCCGCTTCCGGGCCAGGCCGAGACGCACCAGCACCTCCGGCGTGACGACCCCGTCGGAAATACGACCCGAGGCGACAAGCTCCTCGAGCTGTCCCACGTTGATGGGCCGATACGCGACCCGAAACGGATTCCGAAAGCCCACCTTGGGCAGGCGACGCTGCAGCGGCATCTGCCCGCCCTCGAAATGAGCGGGCACCTTCCGATCCCCACTGCGGGATTTCTGTCCTTTCGTCCCCCTGCCCGCCGTTTTGCCATGCCCGGAGCTCTCTCCGCGTCCTACGCGCTTGCGTGGACGCCGGGATCCGGGCGCATACCGCAGAGTGTGCAGTTCCATTTTCACGCTACTCCTTCTGGCTGGCTACACGCACCCCGGGGTGGAGCCGGGGCACTCGCCTGGGATTACTCCTCAATCGGACGCACCTCCACCAGGTGCGCCACGCGGGCGATCATCCCCCGGATCGTGGGCGTATCGGTGTGCACCACCTGCCAGTTCGGCCTGCCCAGACCCAGGGCCCGTATGGTGCGCTTGTGCCGTTCCGGTTCGCCGATGAGGCTCCGCTTCTGGCGAATGAGCAGCTTTTTGGCCATCGCCTCTGTTCCCTCTCATCCATGAAAGACCTTGCGTATTGGCACCCCCCGGCGCTGAGCCACCGATACGGCATCCTGTATCTGTTCCAGCGCCCGCAGGGTGGCCTTGACCACATTATGCGGGTTGCGTGAACCGAGCGACTTGGTCAGGATATCCGTATAGCCGGCGCTCTCCAGCACGGCGCGAACCGGACCGCTGGCGATCACCCCCGTACCCGGCACAGCGGGCTTGAGCAACACCCGGGCCGCCCCGAACTTGCCCACCATCTCGTGTGGCACGGTACCCCGCAGAATGGGCACCCGCACGATGTGTTTCTTGGCGTCTTCGACGGCCTTTGCCACGGCGTCGTTGACCTCGCGCGCCTTGCCCTTGCCGATGCCCACATGCCCCTGGCCGTCGCCCACCACGACCAGCGCGGTAAAGGAAAACCGCCTGCCGCCCTGGACCACTTTGGCCACCCGGTTGACGGCCACCAGACGCTCCTTGAGCTGAAGCTCACCGGGCTTGATGTACTGCTTGCGCTTTACTGGCATAGCCTCTGTCCCTGTTGCGTGCCCTTAGCCTCAAAAGACCAGCCCACCTTCGCGCGCCCCTTCGGCCAGCGCTTTGACCCGGCCGTGATACAGGTACCCGTTACGATCAAAAACCACCCGGGTAATCCCCTGCGCCAGCGCGCGCTCGGCCAGGCGGCGCCCGACCTCGAAGGCGATCTGTATCGGGGTCCTGCCCTCGCGCATAGCGCGCATCTCCGGCTCCAGCGAGGAAGCCGCCACCAGCGTATACCCACGATCGTCGTCGATGAGCTGGGCGTATATGTAGCGGTTGCTGCGAAAAACAGACAGACGCGGGCGCTCGGCTGTACCATGGATGCGCGCGCGCACCCGCCTGCGAATCTTCTCTCTGCGAAGGCGCTTTTTCTCCAGACGATCCATAACGTGCTCCCTTTTCCTCCGGGGATTTCCGACCCACCGGAACGATTACTTACCCGCCGTCTTTCCGGCCTTGCGTCGGATGTACTCGCCGACGTACCGGATCCCCTTGCCTTTATAGGGTTCCGGAGGCCGGAGGGCGCGGATTTTAGCTGCCACTTGACCGACAAGCTGCTTGTCGATGCCCGAAACCCGGATCAGAGGGTTTTTATCGGCGCTGGTGCCGACCTCGAGCGTGATCCCCTCGGGCGGGATGAAGTACACAGGATGCGAATACCCGAGGGCCAGCTCCAGCATGGACCCCTTCAGCGTGGCCCGATATCCGATGCCCACGATCTCCAGCTCCCGGCTGTAGCCCTCGGATACCCCCTGCACCATATTGGCGATGAGCACCCGGTAGAGCCCGTGAAGGGCCTTGTGGCGCTTTTGATCTGTCGGGCGCTCCAGGCGCACCTGATTTCCCTCAACCACGACCCGGATATCCGGATCGACGGCCAACTCCAGACTGCCCTTAGGGCCTTTGACCGTGACCACATTCCGGGGGGAGACGGATATCGTCACCCCCTTCGGCAAGCTTATCGGCTTTCTTCCGATCCGTGACATAGCCCATCCCCTGTTGCCTAAACCGACCCCGCCCGGGGACGGCATGCTTCAGTACACATAGCAGATGATCTCACCCCCGACATTCTGTCGGCGGGCCTCTTTATCAGTTATGATTCCGCGCGAAGTCGACAGGATCGCGATCCCCAGTCCGTTGGCCACGCGGGGCATGTCTTTGACCCCCGCATAGATCCGACGACCGGGCTTGCTCACCCGTTCGATACGGCGGATGGCCGGCTCCCCGTTGTAGGTGTACTTCAAATACAGGCGCAGGATACCCTGTCTGCCGTCGTCTATGACCAGGTAGTTCTGGATATACCCCTGATCGAGCAGGATTTCGGCGATGGCCTGCTTGAGTTTTGAGTTGGGCGCATCTACATACCGGAGCCGCGCCCGGTAGGCGTTGCGGATGCGGGTCAACAAATCCGCAATGGGATCGGTCATCATCGCAGGTCCCTCTTCTCTCTATACACCGGTCTTCTTCGGGGCGTCTGCCCGGAAGAGGACACAGAGCCCCCGAAGCGTATGCTTACCAGCTGGCCTTTCGCACACCCGGAATAAGCCCCTGCAGGGCCATCTCCCGGAAACAGATACGGCACAGGCCGAACTTGCGCAGATATCCCCGCGGCCGGCCGCATCGCTGACACCGGTTGCGATGGCGTACTTTGAACTTGGGCTTCTTGTTGGCTTTTACGATGAGCGCCAGTCGCGCCAAGGTCGTTTCCTCCTTCTGCTTGCGTTACGCTGCCGTAGCCGTAGCGGTTTGCCCCTCACGACGCCGGAACGGCATACCGAGCTCCTTGAGTAGCTCGTAGGCCTCCTCATCGGTCCGGGCCGTGGTCACAAAGGTGATATCCATACCCAGGATGCGGCTGACCTTGTCGATATCGATCTCCGGGAAGACGATCTGTTCCCGGATGCCCAGGGAGTAGTTGCCCCGGCCATCGAAGCTGCGATCGGAAACCCCCCGAAAATCCCGCACCCGGGGCAGGGCCAGCGTCACCAGCCGATCGAAGAACTCATACATGCGCGCGCCGCGCAGGGTCACCTTGCAGCCGATCGGCATACCCTCGCGGAGCTTGAAGTTGGAGATCGATTTTTTGGCCTTCGTGATCATGGGCCGCTGTCCGGTGATCAGGGCCAGCTGCTCAACCGCCTCATCGAGCACTTTGCGGTCGGCCACCGCCTCGCCCACGCCCATGTTGACGACGATCTTCTCCAGGCGGGGAACCTGCATAATGGATTTGTAGCCGAACCGCTTCATTAGGGCCGGAACCACTACTTCCTCGTAGCGTTGCTGCAAACGGGGCTTTTCCATGGCTTTAATCCAGTTCTACGCCGCTTTTCTTGGCATATCGTACCCATCGACCCTTGCCGGTGTTCGGGTCGACAACCCATTTGCGCCCGATGCGGGTGGGCTGGCCCGTCTGCGGGTCGATGACCATCACGTTGGAGATATGGATGGGCATCTCGCGCAACAGGCGTCCGCCCTGGGGGTACTGGGGATTGGGGCGCACATGCCGGATGCGCATGTTTACGCCCTCGACGAGCACGCGCTCCTTGTCCGGAAAGACGCGCAGGACCTTACCCTGCTTGCCTTTATCATTGCCCGCAATGACCCGCACCAGGTCGCCTTTTTTGACGTGCAGCTTCTTCTGCTTATTGTACTTGCGCATGGCCGGATTCCTCGTTGGGCCTCAGAGCACCTCGGGCGCCAGGGATACGATCTTCATGAACTGCTTCTCGCGCAGTTCCCGGGCCACGGGCCCGAAGATACGCGTCCCACGGGGCTCGAGCTGATTGTTAAGCAACACGGCCGCGTTGTCGTCAAAGCGGATGTAGGAGCCATCCTTGCGCCGGTACTCTTTTTTGGTCCGCACAACTACGGCCTTGCTCACATCGCCCTTCTTGACGGCACCTCCCGGGATGGCGCTCTTGACGGAGACCACGATGATATCGCCCACCCGGGCATAACGCCGCTTAGAGCCCCCCAGAACGCGAATACAGAGTACTTCCTTGGCTCCGGAGTTATCGGCTACTTTGAGGCGCGTTTCCTGTTGAATCATGGCGCGTTCTCCCAGCCCTACTTGGCGCGTTCGATGATTTCCACCAACCGCCACCGCTTCCGCTTGCTCAGCGGACGGGTTTCCATGATCCGCACCAGATCACCCACACGGGCTTCGTTGTGCTCGTCGTGGGCCATGAGCTTGGTGGTGCGCTTGACCGTCTTGCCGTAGAGCGGATGGGGCACCTGGCGCTCAACGGCCACGACGATGGATTTGTGCATGCGGTCTGAGACGACTCGACCGATACGCTCTTTGCGGCGTCCGCGTTCCTGAGACATCGCTCATTTCCCCTTCGGCTTATGGCCCGCTTCGATACCCAGCTCCCGCTCCCGCAGAATTGTGCGCAGGCGCGCAATTAGGCGCCGTTTCGTGCGCAGGATGGCGGGGTTTTCCAGCTGCGCCACGGCGTGGCGGAAGCGCAGCTGTTGTAATTCGGCTTCCTCCTCACGGATCCGCTGGCGGATTTCCTCGGTCGAAAGCTCACGAATCTCCCTTGCTTTCATGGCACCCTAGCTCCCCTCGTAATCCCGGCGCACGATGAACTTGGTCTTGATCGGGAGCTTGGCCTGCGCCAGGCGCATGGCCTCTTCAGCCAGCTCACGGGCCACACCGGAGGCCTCAAAGAGGATCCGCCCGGGCTCCACGGGAGCAACCCAGTACTCCGGCAACCCCTTTCCCTTACCCATACGGACCTCCTGGGGCTTGCGGGTAATGGAGCGATCCGGGAAGATGCGGATCCAGATTTTCGCATCACGGCGCATTTTTCGCGTCATGGCCACGCGCGCGGCCTCGATCTGCCGGCTCGTAATCCACCCCCCCTCAAGGGCCTTGAGCGCAAAATCCCCAAAGGCGATCTCGTATCCCCGCTTGGCTATCCGGCGCACCTTGGGCCGGTGCATGCGCCGGAACTTGGTTCGCTTCGGCATCAACATGGCCGGCTACTCCTTATTCCTCGTTTTCCGGTTCCACGGCCCGTCCTGCGCGGCGACGAGACCGGGCGGCCGACCGACGCCCACGACGCTCCGCCGCCGAGGAGACAACCGTCAGCCCTGTGGTCGGACCCGCCAGGCGAGCCGCCATGCCCTGAGGAGTGAGGTCCACTTTGCCGATGATCTCTCCCCGGCAAATCCAGACCTTGACCCCGATCGTACCGTAGACGGTTCTGGCCGTCTCCTGAGCGTAGTCGATATCCGCCCGCAACGTGTGCAGCGGTACCCTGCCTTCGAGATACTGCTCCGAACGGGCGATCTCCGCACCCCCCAGCCGGCCGGAGACCTTGATCCGGATCCCCTCGGCGCCCATGCGCATGGCCGAGGCGATGGCCGCCTTCATGGCGCGCCGGTAGGAGATGCGCCCCTCAATCTGGCGGGCGATGTTCTGAGCCACCAGGCTGGCATCCAGCTCCGGACGCTTGATCTCGTTGATATTGAGCTGGATCTCTTTATTGGTGAGCTTGCGCAGCTCTTCGCGGAGCTTTTCCACCTCCTGCCCACCACGGCCGATAACCACCCCAGGCCGGGAGGTATGGATGGTGAGAATGATGCGCTTGGGCGTGCGCTCGATGGTCACCCGCGACAGGCCGGCATTGCGCAACCGGGTGCGCAGATACTTGCGCAGCGCCTCATCCTCCATCAGGGCTTCCGCGAACCGGTTCTTCTCCGGATACCAGCTCGCATCCCAGCCCCGAATGATCCCCAGCCGAAATCCGATCGGATGCGTTTTCTGGCCCATAACCTTGCCTCAGCTCCCTTGTGCTCTCGTTGGCTTGCGCGCCACGACCACGGTCAGATGGCTGTTGCGCTTCCGGATCCGGAAGGCGCGCCCCATGGGGGCGGGACGAATGCGCTTGAGCATCGGTCCCCCGTCGACTGTGATGGTCTTGATATACAGATCGCCCTCATCGAAGCGGACATCGGGGTACTTCTGCATGAGGTTATTGACCGCATCATGGACCGTGCGCTCGATATCGCGGGCGGCAGCCTGCGGACTGAAGCGCAGAATGCGCAGCGCCTTATCCACATCCATACCGCGGATGAGGTTGGCCACCAGCCGCATCTTGCGCGGCGAACGGCGAATATAGCGACGAATCGCGCGTGCTTCCATCGCAGACCTCACTTCTTTCGGGCCGCTTTTTCCGCCTTCGTGCCCGGATGGCCTCGAAACGTCCGGGTCGGCGCAAACTCCCCAAGCTTGTGTCCCACCATGTTCTCCGTGATGTAGACCGGGATAAACTGCTTGCCGTTGTGCACGGCGATGGTATGCCCCACAAACTCAGGGGTGATTGTGGAACGACGGGACCAGGTCTTGATGACCCGCTTTTTGCCCGTCTGATTCATTTCTCGGATCTTCTTGAGCAGGTGTTCGTCTACAAACGGCCCTTTTTTGAGCGATCGCCCCATAGCCTCACCTATTGATTGCGCCGACGAATGATGTATTTGTCCGAGGGATTGCGCTTCCTGCGCGTCTTAAAGCCCTTGGCCAGCTGTCCCCACGGAGAACGGGGATGATGCCATCCCCCACCTCCCTTGGATTTCCCCTTTCCTCCCCCTTGCGGGTGATCGACGGCGTTCATAGCCACGCCGCGCACATGAGGCCTGCGGCCCAGCCAACGACTCCGACCCGCCTTGCCCAGGGTGATGTTCATGTGATCCGGATTGGAGACCGCCCCGATGGTCGCCATGCAGTCCAGAGGCACCAGCCGCATCTCCCCAGAGGGCAGCTTGAGCGTAGCATACTTGCCCTCCTTGGCCAGTAGCTGCGCATAGGTGCCGGCGCTGCGGGCCAGCTGTCCCCCCTTGCCGGGCTTGAGCTCCACGTTGTGCACAAACGTACCCAGCGGGATATTGCGCAGCGGCAGGGCGTTGCCCACCTCCGGGGGCGCCTGGGGCCCGGAGAGCACCCTCTGCCCCACCTTGAGCCCATCGGGAGCGATGATGTAGCGCTTCTCCCCATCGGCGTAGACCACAAGCGCGATCCGAGCCGAACGATTCGGATCGTACTCGATGGTCTTGACCACGCCGGGTATGCCGAACTTGTCCCGCTTGAAGTCTATCCGACGATACAGGCGCTTATGCCCACCCCCCCGATGGCGCATGGTCACGCGCCCGAGGTTGTTGCGGCCCCCGGTTTTTTTGAGCGGCTCCAGGAGCGATTTTTCCGGCGTGTCTGTGGTAATATCCTCGAACGCATCAAAGGTCATAAAACGCGTCGAGGGGGTTACCGGCTTGAGCTTGCGTATGGGCATGGCTGGCTTCCTTTACCCCTAGATCCCCTCAAAGAGATCGATCTTATCGCCCGGCCTGAGCGTGACGATGGCCTTCTTCCAGGTAGGCCGCCTCCCCGTGAGCACACCCCGACGGGTATACTGGGTCTTGCGCTTGCCCCGCACGATCATGGTGCGCACCTCCAGCACACGCACGCCGGGGTAGAGGGCCTCGATGGCCTGCCGGATCTGGATCTTGTTGGCCCGACGATCGACCTCGAAGGCGTACTGATTGTACTTCTCGCGCCGCTCTGTGTATTTCTCCGTGATCACCGGGCGCTTGATGATTTTTTTGAGCTCTTCCATGACCGGCTCCTCCTTCAGGCCGCCTCAGCGGGAGCAACACCCCCCAGCACTTCTACCAGTCGGTTTACCGCGCTTTCCTCGAATACGAGCACCTGCGCGTTAAGGATATCATACGTGGTCACCTTGGGCGCCTCCAGCACCTGCACCTTCGGCAGGTTGCGGCCCGACTTGTAGAGGTTTGGCTGGGTGGCAGGGGTGAGCAACAGTACTTTCTGCCCCTCCAGCCCCAGATTGCGCAGCAGCTCGACAAAACGCCGGGTTTTGGGCACCTCGAAGTCGAAATCCTCAACCACCCGGATCGCACCCGAACGGGCTTTGTAGCTGAGGGCGGACAAACGGGCCAGACGCTTGACCTTGCGGTTCACCTCCTGACGATAGTCGCGCGGAACGGGCCCGAAGACACGGCCGCCGCCGACCCAGTGGGGCGCGCGGATGGATCCCTGCCGGGCACGTCCGGTGCCCTTCTGTCTCCAGGGCTTACGCCCACCGCCGCGCACCTCGCTACGTTTTTTGGTCTTATGCGTGCCCTGACGCTGATTGGCCAGGTACGCCTTCACGTCCAGGTATATGGCATGATCGTGGGGTTCGATACCGAAAACCGCCTCCGGCAGCTCGATCATGCGGCCCGTCTCTGTGCCATCTATGCGGTATACAGGCACCTGCATCGCCGTATGTCCTTATCCTTTCCGGATTTCCACAAAGCCGTTCTTGGGACCGGGCACCGCGCCTTTGACCAACAGCAGGTTATGCTCCGGGAAGATGCGCACCACCTCCAGATTGCGCACCGTGACCCGGTCTCCGCCCATGCGGCCCGCCATCCGGCGCCCCTTGGGGACCTTGGCCGGGAAGGTCGAGCCGGACAGAGAACCCGGTGCGCGCTCCCGATTGTGCTGTCCGTGGGTGCGCGTGCCCACGCCGGCAAATCCATGGCGCTTGACCACTCCCTGAAAGCCGCGCCCTTTGGAGATGCCCGTCACATGCACCCGATCCCCTTCCTGAAAGATCTCCTCGACCCGAATCTGCTGTCCCAGGGCGAGCGATTCGATCGGAAATCCCCGGAACTCGACCAGCTTGCCTTTGGGGGTGGTGCCGGCCTTCTGGAAGTGCCCCTGCAAAGGCCGGGGGGTGCTTTTGAGCCGGCGCTCCCCGAAGCCCAGCTGCACGGCCTCGTATCCGTCCCGTTCTCGGGTGCGAATCTGGGTGACCACGCAGGGCCCGGCCTCGATCACCGTACAAACAATCTGATTGCCCTGCCCGTCGAAGACCGTGGTCATACCCACCTTGCGACCAATCAACCCGCTCATTGCCGTCCTTCCGGATTAATTCAGCTCTGGCGCTCCAACAGGATCGCCACCCGGTTTCCCTGTTGGGTATACTCCAGCAGTAGCTGGGCCCCCGTTACCGCCCACGTCACCGTGAGCACGTTGCGTCCGTCGTTCATCCGGATCTGGTCGGGCGCCACCTGCTGCCAGGAACCCTGACTGTCAACGGCCCCGTTGACGCGGATCACAAACCGGCCCGAGGGCACCTGCCCTGGATCGTTATCCTGCGTAAAGGTCCAGATAGCCACCTGACCCCGGTACAGATCCACGGGCGCCCCGTTGACCTGAGCGGCCCGGTACCTCCAGCTACCCACCAGGGCCAGGGGAGCATCGCTACCAAAGAGCGTATCACAGCCGCTGAGCGCGATGACGGCCCATCCCAGACCCACTCCGCCCAGCAGGGCGAACAGGAGCTTCTTGCCGAGCCGGGATGCGCTCCGAGCCTCTCCGCCCATCAGGTCTTGATCTCCACATCGACGCCGGAGGGCAACTCCAGCTTCATCAACGCATCGATCGTCTTCTGTCCGGCCCCTACGATATCGATCAGGCGCCGGTGGTTGCGGATCTCAAACTGCTCGCGACTCTCCTTATCGATGTGCGGAGAGCGGTTGACCGTAATCACCGTGCGCTCGGTCGGCAACGGAATCGGACCCCGCACGATCGCGCCGGTGGCGCGCACGCTGCGGATGATCTTTTCCGTAGCCCTGTCCACCAGCGTATGATCGTAGGACTTCAGCTTGATGCGAATCTTATTGCCCGCCACGACCGTCGCATCCTTTCTGGATTGTGCGAACAAAAGGCCGGGGTCAAGCCCGCGCCTGACCCCGGCTTACCCGTTTTCGCTCACTCGAGGATCTTCGTAACCACACCCGCGCCCACGGTACGGCCGCCCTCCCGGATGGCGAAGCGCAAGCCCTCCTCCAGGGCCACGGGCTGAATGAGCTCCACCGTCATCTGCACGTTATCGCCCGGCATGACCATCTCCACGCCCTGCGGCAGCTGAACAACGCCCGTCACGTCCGTGGTGCGGAAGTAAAACTGCGGCCGGTAGCCGGAAAAGAACGGGGTATGCCGCCCACCTTCCTCCTTGGAGAGCACGTAGACCTGGCACTCGAACTTCGTATGCGGAGTGATCGTGCCGGGCTTGGCGATGACCATACCCCGCTCGATCTCGTCTTTCGTGATGCCACGCAGCAGCAGACCCACATTATCGCCCGCAATGCCCTCCTTGAGCTCCTTGCGGAACATCTCGATTCCCGTAACCACGGTCTTCTTCTTTTCGGGACGGAGGCCCACGATCTCCACCTCCTCACCCAGACGAACCACACCGCGCTCGATACGACCCGTGGCCACCGTACCCCGACCCGTGATCGAGAAGACGTCTTCTACGGCCATCAGGAAGGGCTTGTCGACCTCGCGCTGCGGGGTGGGGATGTACTCATCGACCGCCTTCATGAGCTCCAGGATGGACTGCTCCCATTTCGGATCCCCATTGAGGGCGCCCAGCGCGCTGCCCCGGATCACGGGCACCTCATCGCCCGGGAAGCCATACTTACTCAGCAACTCCCGCACCTCGAGCTCGACGAGCTCCAGGATCTCCGGATCGTCAACCATGTCAACCTTGTTCATGAACACGACGATATAGGGCACCCCGACCTGACGAGCCAGCAGGATGTGCTCCCGGGTCTGAGGCATCACCCCATCGGTGGCGGCCACCACAAGAATCGCCCCATCCATCTGGGCCGCACCCGTGATCATGTTCTTGATGTAGTCGGCGTGCCCGGGGCAGTCCACGTGCGCGTAGTGGCGGTTTTCCGTCTCGTACTCCACATGCGAGGTGTTGATCGTAATACCCCGCTCCCGCTCTTCGGGCGCGTTGTCGATGGACTCAAAGCTGCGCTCCTCGACGTTCGGATTGAACTTGTGAAGCACTTTGGTGATCGCCGCCGTCAGGGTCGTCTTGCCATGGTCAATATGGCCGATCGTCCCGATGTTGACGTGAGGCTTTGTGCGCTCGAATACGCCTTTGGCCATGACGCAAACCTCCTTTACCTATGCGTTTACCGTTTTGCCTTTGTATGCCGCGATAATCTCCTCGGCGATCTGCTTGGGCACCTCCTGATAATGATGGAACTGCATGGTATAGAGGGCCCGCCCCTGACTCAAGGAGCGCAGCTGGGTGGCATACCCGAACATTTCAGCCAACGGCACCAGGGCCCGGATGACCTGCGCATCCGGACGGGCCTGAATACCCTCAATACGCCCCCGCCGCGCGTTCAGGTCCCCCAGGATGTCGCCCATGTACTCCTCCGGGGTGATCACCTCAACGAGCATGATGGGCTCCAGCAGCACCGGATCGGCCATCTGGGCCGCCTCTCGGAAGCACATGCGCGCCGCGATCTCGAAGGAAAGCGCATCGGAATCGACCTCATGATATGACCCATCCACGAGCCGGGCACGCAGGCCCACGACCGGATAGCCGGCCAGCGGGCCATTGAGCATGGCCTCCCGAAGCCCCTTCTCTACGGCGGGCACGAACTCCTTGGGCACCACACCCCCCACGATGGCGTTTTCAAACACCAAGCCCTGCTGTCCGGGCTCCAGAGGACTGAATTCGATCACCACATCGGCATACTTACCCCGCCCGCCGGTCTGCTTCTTAAAGAGCGTGCGATGCCGTACGGGCTTGGTAATCGCCTCCCGATAGGCGACCTGCGGCTTGCCGACGTTGGCCTCCACCCTGAATTCGCGCTTGAGCCGATCGACAATGATCTCCAGATGCAGCTCGCCCATGCCGCTGATGAGCGTCTGTCCGGTCTCATGGTCCACCTTGACCCGAAAGGTGGGGTCCTCTTCGGCCAACTTCGACAGCGCCATACCCAGTTTATCGCTGTCGGCCTTGGTCTTGGGCTCGATGGCGATCTGAATGACGGGCTCCGGAAAATCCATCGACTCCAGCTGAATGGGATGCGCCGGATCACAGATCGTATCCCCCGTGCGCACCTCCTTGAGCCCCACAGCGGCGAAGATCTCACCGGCCTGCACGAGCTGGATCTCTTCCCGATGGTTGGCATGCATGAGCAACAGTCGGCCGATGCGCTCCTCCTTACCCGTTGTGGTGTTGAGCACCCTTGTGCCCGGCTCCAGCCGGCCGGAATAAACGCGAATAAAGGTCAGCTTGCCCACATACGGGTCGGTCATGATCTTGAAGGCCAGACCGGCAAAGGGAGCGTTGGGATCTGGCGCACGCTCCTCCTCCTGACCCGTCACAGGATTGCGCCCGCGCACCGGGGGCAGATCCAGCGGGCTGGGCAGGTAGTCGATCACCGCATCCAGCAGGCGCTGCACCCCCTTGTTCTTGAAGGCCGAACCGCAGAGCACGGGCGTAATGCGCATCTCAATGGTGGCGCGCCGAATGACGGCCTTGAGCTCCTGCTCGGATATCTCCTCACCCTCGAGATACTTCATCAGCAGGGTGTCATCGAGATCTGCCAACGCCTCGAGCATGAGAATCCGCCAGTGGCGCGCCTCGGGCATGAGGTCTGCCGGGATATCGATCTCATCCCACGTCTCCCCGAGGGTCTCATCGTGCCAGATGATCCCCTTCATGGTGATGAGATCCACCACCCCGCGGAACATATCCCCCTGCCCTATGGGCATCTGCACGGGAACGGGGTTGGCCTTGAGCCGATCCTTCATCATCTGGATCACGTTGGCGAAGTTGGCCCCAACGCGATCCATCTTGTTGATAAAAGCGATCCGGGGCACCCGGTATTTATCGGCCTGCCGCCAGACCGTCTCGGACTGAGGCTCCACCCCGCCCACCGCACAGAAGAGCGCCACGGCCCCATCGAGCACGCGCAGCGAACGCTCCACCTCTACAGTGAAGTCCACGTGCCCGGGCGTGTCGATGATATTGATCCGATGCTCGGGCCGATCCTTGGCCGAACCACTCCAGAAACAGGTCGTAGCCGCCGCGGTGATCGTAATACCCCGCTCCCGCTCCTGCTCCATGAAATCCATCGTGGCCGCACCTTCATGGACCTCACCCATGCGGTGCACAAGCCCCGTATAGAACAGGATGCGCTCCGTCGTAGTGGTCTTGCCGGCATCGATGTGCGCCATGATGCCAATATTGCGCACCCGATCCAGCGGAATTTGTTTGGGCTTCAAAATCCCCATCGTTCACTTCCACACCTAATACCGAACGAAACTCAAAACCGGAAGTGGGCAAAAGCCTTGTTGGCCTCAGCCATCCGGTGCGTATCGTCGCGCTTCTTGACCGCGCTACCCTGCCCCTTGGCCGCATCCATGAGCTCGGAAGCCAGACGGAGCTCCATGGTTTTCTGCGCCCGCCGCTGCTTGGCGTATTCAATAATCCACCGCATGGCAAGGGAAATGCGCCGCTCCGGACGCACCTCTACGGGCACCTGATAGGTCGCCCCCCCAACACGCCGACTGCGCACCTCCACCACAGGAGCCACATTCTCGATGGCGCGCCGAAACACCTCCAGCGGGTTCTCCCCGGTGCGCTCCGCGATGATATCAAAGGCCCCGTAGACAATGCGTCTGGCCAGATTCTTCTTGCCATGCCGCATGACATGGTTGATGAACTTGGCCACCATAACGTCATTGTACCGGAGATCCGGAGCGATCGGCCGTTTTTCTGCACGCTTTCTTCGCATAGCTCGCCTGGCTCCTTACTTCTTCTTCGGCCGCTTGGCCCCGTATTTGGAACGCCCCTGCCGACGCCCCTCCACTCCGGCCGCATCCAGGGCACCTCGAACGATGTGATACCGCACCCCCGGGAGGTCCTTGACACGACCCCCACGAACGAGCACAATGGAGTGCTCCTGCAAGTTGTGCCCCTCACCGGGGATGTAGGCGATCACCTCAATCCCGTTCGTCAGACGCACCTTGGCCACTTTGCGCAGAGCGGAGTTCGGCTTCTTGGGCGTGGTCGTGTAGACGCGCACACACACGCCCCGCTTCTGCGGGCAACCCTGCAGGGCCGGCGACTTGCTCTTCTCCACCTTCTGCATCCGGCCCTTCCGGATCAGTTGTTGAATCGTCGGCAACGGTCGACTTCCTTCCGCTTGGTTTGCCCGTTTTTCTGAGAGCCGCCAAAGTTACGGCTTCTCCCCCCGAAAGGCAAGAGCATCCCGCGCCAATCCAGTCCCGGAAAGCCATTTTGCGCCCGAAAACGCACCGTCGGGGGATAAAGATTGATTCAGTGCATGAAACATCGATACAATATAGGCGCCATGGAGGCGGGCCGCATCGCCGAGTTTCTGCGCTATGAGATCGCGCGGGGCACCTATCCCCCGGGGGATAGGCTACCTTCCATTCGCGCCCTGGCCCGTCGGCTCGGCGTAAGTCCACATCGGGTAGGGGCCGCCTACCGGATCCTGGCCAGGGAAGGCTGGATTGCCCTGCACGTCGGTCGTGGCGCCACCGTCCTGCGGCAACAGCAGGCGCTCTCGAAAGCCGAACGGCTCGAACAGGGAGCGCGCATTCTCGAAGAAGCCCTGCGCCGCCTGATTCCACTGGGGTTGAGCGCACCGGACATCCTGCACCTACTCGAGGAACAGCTCACCTACGAAAGCCCGACCCAACCACCCCCTCGAGTGCTTTTTGCCGCCCCCGGACGGGAAGAGGCGCAGCTGGGCGCCGAAGCGTTGCTATTGGCCTCCGGATGGGCAGGTCCCATCTATCCTGTCCGGATCGAAGAGCTGTCCGCCTACCGGCAGGCGAGCCGGATTTTCTGCTTCCTCTCCGATCTGAGCTTGCTACGCGCCGAGGGATGCGAACAGCTTGTCGGGTTGCCCTTCACCTTTCCGCGGACGGTGCTCGAGGCGGTCGCCGAACTGAGCGCTGAACAGAGCCTAGGGCTCGTAACGCAGGAGAGCGAAACCCTCACCCGCTATACCGAGCGACTGCGCAGCTGGACGGGCTTTCGGGGAACCGTTGTGGGCCTGCTCAGAGACCACGAGGCGCTGGGGACCCTGGTGGCCACCTGCGATCTGGTGCTCTACACACCGGCCTGTTTGCGACAGCTCCGCCCCCATCTGGGACAGCGTCCCGCGCTCTTGATCCGGCCCGAACTCTTCGGCTGGAGCCCCGGCGAACTGCAGACCCTGCTGGGGTCCAGCTAGAACAGCTTCGAGAGGTCGTTAAAAATCACAAACACCATCAATCCAAGCAGCAACACCATGCCGATCTGCTGAACGACCATGCGGACCCGAACCGAGGGCTCCCGACGGGCGATCGCTTCATAGAGCAGAAACACTACATGTCCGCCATCCAGAGCGGGGATGGGCAAAATGTTGATAAAGGCCAGCGTCAGGCTGAGCATAGCCACGATATACCAGAACCCCTCCGCACCGCCCTGCACCGCGGCATCGCGCGTGATGCGCGCAATCTGAATGGGCCCTCCGAGGGACTCCCGTACCGACTCCTGCCCCGTAACGATGCGGGCAAATCCCTGCACGATACCCCGCAGGGAACGCATCGTCTGCTCCGCGCCGGCTATGATCGCGCCCCCCAGGCTATAACGCACGGATACCGCGCCAAAATAGCGCTCCAGCTGCGCACTCGAGGGTCCGGCAATACCGATACGCCCATCCTCGGCGCGCACGCTCAGCGTGGCGCTATATCGGCGTCCATCGCGTTCCCACTCGATCCGAATTTCTTCGCCTCGATGGGCAGAGATGAGCTGGCGCAGCTGGGCGAAAAATTCCACGGGCTGATCGTTAACGCGCAGGATGCGATCGCCCACCTGCAATCCGGCCCGCGCTGCGGGTCCACCCGGCTCGACCCCTCCGACCAGCGGGGGCAGAATATCGATTCCAAAGGGCTCCTGGTTGAGGCGGGAGAGAAACTGCGGAGGAGCCTCAAAGGTGAGCGTATCGCGCTCTGCCCGGATTACGGTAAACGTCACCCGGCGGCGGGTCAAAAGCTCCAGCAGTTGTCCCTCCTGCAGGGCGCGCTCCAGCGGGCGATTGTTTACGGCAATAATCCGATCTCCCGTGCGCATCCCCATTTCGTAAGCGATCGAGCCCGGCGCCACATAGACGGCCTTTACGTTCTCGGCCGGGATATAGCGCTCCCCGATCCGGTATTTGAAAACTGTAAAAATCACCCAGGCGAGCAACACATTGAACCCCACACCGGCCACGATAACCACAAAGCGTTGCCAGAGGGGCTTGGCGCGAAACTCCCAGCGCTCGGGCGGACGATGCAAGGCGGCCGTATCCAGACTCTCATCCACCATGCCCGCGATTTTGACGTATCCTCCCAGGGGCAGCGCGGAGATGCAGTAATCCGTCTCCCCGATCCGAATCCCGAAAAGCCGGGGAGGAAAGCCAATCGAGAAGCGCTCCACGCGCATGCCAAAAAGCTTGGCAAACAGAAAATGCCCCAGCTCGTGTACGAGCACCAGGATAAACACGGCTAGAAGCAGGTAAAGCACGTACCCCACCGGTGATATCTCCTCGCTGTCTTTATTTCTGTACCGGGTTACTGGAGCCCGCCCTCTGCAGCGTCCAGCGGCGCGTCTCTCGATCGATCGCCTCCAGTGTCTCCAGATCCGGTTCTGGTTCCCAGGGCAGGCTTTCCATGGCTGCCTCTACCAGAACGGGAATGCGCGTAAAGGGGATACGCCCCTCCAAAAATAGGGAGACGGCCACCTCGTTGGCCGCATTGAGCACGGCCGGGGCGCTCCCCCCCCGATCCAGGGCCCTATAGGCCAGCCGGAGTGCGGGGAAACGCTCCACATCCGGGGGCTCAAAGTCCAGCTGCCGCACCCGGCTCCAGTCCAGGCGCGGGTACGGAGCCTGCAAGCGATCCGGATAGGTAAGCGCGTACTGAATGGGCAGGCGCATATCCGGCAGGCTGAGCTGGGCCTTGATGGACCCGTCAACGAACTGAATCATGGAATGCACGATCGACTGGGGATGAACGAGCACCTCTATCCGTTCGGGCTCGATGCCGAAAAGCCAGTGGGCCTCGATGACCTCCAGGCCCTTGTTCATGAGTGTGGCCGAGTCAATGGTGATCTTGGCCCCCATAGACCAGTTCGGATGCCGCAGGGCCTGATCAGGGGTGACCCGCTCGAGCTCTGCGCGGGAATGGGTGCGAAAGGGCCCTCCGGAGGCGGTGAGGATCAGCTTTTCGATCCGCTCTCGGGGTTCTCCTTGCAGACACTGAAAGATGGCGCTGTGTTCGCTGTCGACCGGCACGATCTGGGCTCCGGAGCTCTGCTCCAGGGCCCGCATCAGGTGACCGGCCACAACGAGACTTTCTTTGTTGGCCAGCGCCACGCGCTTGCCCGCCCGAAGCGCGGCCAGCGTGGGGCGCAGCCCGGCAAACCCCACCAGCGCGCTCACGACCAGATCGGCCTCTGGATCGGAGGCGACCGCCTCGGCCGCCTCCATGCCGACGTACACGCCCGTCGGCGTTCCCCGCAGCGCCTCCTCAAGCGCCTGGCGGCCGGAGGGGTCGAGCAGCACAACAGAATCGGGCAAAAAGCGGCGGGCCTGTTCGGCCAACCGCGCCACCTGACGGCGGGCCACCAGCGCCCGGACCCGAAACTTTTCGGGAAAATGGGAAACTACCTCCAGGGTCTGGGTGCCGATCGAGCCCGTAGAGCCCAGCACCACCAGTTCGCGCATCTCACCCCGTCCGGATGGATAGGGAACCGATCCGTCAACGGTGGCCGAGGGGCAAGAGTTCCCCCTCATCCGTTGCGTCCGCTGCGGGCCTGACGCAGAAGCAGATAGGCCAACAGGAGGAAAATCCCGAGCGCCAGCGCGTCGGCAGCCGCACCCATACGAGCCGTAATCCCGTAACGCTCCCCGAGGTTGAGCACATCGAGCAGGCTACGGCCGGGCTCCCACTCCCATCCCCGCAGCAGGGCGATAAGAATGCCTGTCAACGCCCCGCCGGCGATAAGCCCGGAGCTGTAGAGCACCCCTGGCCCCAACTCCGTCTCTCCATCCGTTCCGGTCTTTCGGTCCACATACCCCCGCAGCAGTCCGCCCAGGAAGATGGGCATCGTGGTCGACAGGGGCAAATAGGCCCCGACGGCGAAGGGCAGCGAGCGGACACCGGCCAGCTCCATGACGAGCGCGATCACCATGCCTGCGATCACAAACCCCCAGGGCAGATCCTGACCAATGAGGCCCTTGATGACGGTGGCCATCAGCGTGGCCTGGGGCGCAGGCAGCGCATCGCTACCCACCTGGAGGTTGGCATGCAAGAGCAGAAGCGTGCCCCCGATGACGATCGCAGAAACCAGTACCCCGATGATGAGCCCAAGCTGTTGATAGAGTGGGGTGGCCCCCACCAGAAAACCGGTCTTCAGATCCTGAGACGTATTGCCCGCGTTGGCCGCCGCAATACAGACTATGGAACCCACAATCAGGGCCACGGGCTGATAGACATCGCGCGTCCAGCCGATAGCCACAAAAAGCAGGCTAGTGGCCATCAGGGTGGCGATCGTCATCCCAGATATGGGATTGGAGCTGGAGCCAATAAGCCCCACGATTCGAGAGGAGACGGTGACGAAGAAAAACCCGAAGAGCACAATCAGCACGCTCGACAGCAGAGAGGCCCCAAGCGGGAAACGCGCCTCTCCGGAAGGAGACAGATACGTGATGGCGGCGATTAAGAAGACAAGCACCAGCGAGCCCAGCACAACGTACGTGATTGGAATATCGCGCTCCGTGCGCATCTGCATTGCCGAGGCACTGCCCGCTGCGCCGCTTCGCATCAGATCGCGGTAGGATTCCC
Organism: Bacteroidota bacterium; assembly: GCA_025998875.1. Classification (GTDB taxonomy): domain Bacteria; phylum Bacteroidota; class Rhodothermia; order JANXDC01; family JANXDC01; genus JANXDC01. The sequence continues at coordinate 756,175 of AP024675.1, forward strand.
GAAAGGCGCCGATAATTGTGGGAAGGGTGCGGATCAGCGTAGCGGCCCCGCCCAGCGTTACGGCCCCCGCACCGATATAGCGGATGTAATTCGACCAGATCTCCCGGGGTGTCATGTCCCGGATCAACTTCCCCCCTGGAGGAATTACGTTCTCGAGCGCGGAGCCCAAAAGGGAGATGAGGGGAATGAGCCCCATCCAGGCCAGCACGCCACCGGCCACCATGACCCCGGCGATCCGGGGACCGATGATGTAGCCCACCCCCAGCAGTTCAGGCACGATCTCCGCCTGCACGGTGGCGTTCGGATAGGCGCTCCTCGGCCCGGTCACGTACTGAGGCACCTCCTTCCAGAGCCCGAAAATGCTCATCAGGCTCTTGTATAAAAACCCCATGCCCAGTCCGGCAAACACCTTGCGGGCCATTTCCCCTCCCCGTTCGCCGGCGATGAGCACATCGGCGCAGGCCGTGCCCTCCGGATAGGGCAGGTTACCATGTTCCCGCACGATCAGGTAGCGCCGCAGAGGGACCATAAAAAGCACCCCCAGAATGCCCCCGGCCAGAGCCAGAAAGAAAATCTGCCCGTATCGGAAGTAGGCCTCTCCGTAGGGCAGAAAAAGCAACGCCGGAAGGGTAAATACGACACCGGCGGCGATGGACTCCCCGGCCGAGCCGATCGTCTGCACGATATTGTTCTCCAGGATCGTGGGACGGCCAAGCCGTTTGAGGATCGATATGGCGAGCACGGCGATCGGGATCGAGGCGCTGACCGTAAGCCCCACCTTCAAACCCAGATACACGGTAGCCGCGCCGAATACAATCCCAAAAAAGGCGCCCAGCAAAACGGCACGCAGGGTAAATTCGGAGATATGGACTTCTGCCCCGATATAGGGCCGAAAGGCAGGGGACGTGTCCCTTGAGGCCTCCTGCCCGATCCTGTCCGCCATAGAAGGACCTCCTCTAGCCGGTTAGCAGATGATATCCCCTGCGCGGAGGCTCGGCGCCATCGGGTCACCGAGCCTCCGAAAACGCAGGGCCGGCCTGGGGGCCGGGCATGCGTCGCACCTCCGCCACCTACTGGGCTCCCACGGCGATGGGGATCCCCCGGGGAATGGTCCGCAGGTGTATGCGGGGGATCTGAGCCCCAAACTTCGTGTTAATGGCCGCAATAAACCGGTTGGCCACGATAGCATGGCCCAGATTGGACGGATGCACCCCGTCGAAGCTAAAGAGCTCCCCAGGAACGGGCCGTAGCGTAACGCCGTCCTCTGTAATCCCCGCTTTACCGCCGCTGGCAAAGAAGGTAAGTACGATCTGGTTGAACTCCGAAAAGATATCCACCAGCGCAAATCCGTTGGCCTGCGCCTCCCGGGCGATGGTCTGGTTATAGGCGGCAACCAGCGCGGAAGCGGTCTGCAGCTCGCTGGCATCCAGGACATACGGCGTCGGTATGGGGCGCTGGGGAGTAACCGCATCCCCCTGGGCCGGGTTGAAGCTGGCCAGATATGCCTGTGCAGAAAGCAGGAGAAAATCGTTCGTCGTCATGGTTCGCACACCCTGGGCGGTCTGGATATAGATGGGCAGATTGCCCTGCGGGGTGCGCAGCCGGTAGCTATTTCCCTCACGGACAAGCTGACCGGACTGCTCCAGGGTGAGGTTCAGATACGTGACGAAGGGGATGGCCGTGACGCTCGGAATATTGGCCACGACCACGCTTGCCCCCGTCTGTCGGAGCGCGGCCGCGGTCTGACGGTAGAGGGCATCGAACACGTCAGCCGGCACAAAGGGCCGCACCCCGCCGCTGGTAACATATCCCAGCACATCGTTGTTGCCCAGCCAGAAGGTGATCAGCGTGGGTCTGAGCTGGGTGACGAGCTGATGCATGGAGTTGGCCCCACGCAATACCAGCGCGTAGTAGGGATTCTGCTGGGCACGGGCCGAGAGCCCATTGTCCGCGTTCAGATAATCGGCCAGTACGGCTCCCGGCACCCCCAGGTTATCGTATGGCCGGGCGAGGCCGGCGTTTTTCGGCTGCCCTTGGGCGGTGTTAACGGTCAGCGTGATGGGATTGAAATTGCGCACCTCGATCCGGTTTCCGATACCCGGGCTAGAGACCAGGGGCATCTGAAAATCGGCCACCCGCATCTGGCGCGCCAGAAGAGCCGCATAGGAGTACTGCTGCGCTTCCTCATAGAGCGCCCCGTTCTGCACCCCCGCCGTCAGGCTGTTGCCCACGGCCACATACTTATCCAGACGGGCCGAACCGGAGGGCACGGGCTCCAGCGTGGCCTCGTTGTACTCCATACAGCCCACCCAGAGCCCGAAAAACAGCCCAAACCCCGCATGAATACGGCGCATGCTTTTCCCCTCCTCGGATCAGAACGCGATTGTCACCCCTAGGCTTGGCAGATCGCCCCGGGAGTTATAGATGCCATAGAACCCCGTTTCCGCGCTTGTATTGCGCCGCTCCCGGAAGCGCACAAATGTATAGGAAGCATCCAGCGAGACCCGATCCGTTACCGCATAGCTCATCCCTGCGGCGAAAATCCACCGGTCCGCGTCCGGCAGCGTGGGGTCCAGGGTCTCATCAGGCACGGGGTTTTTGTCAAAGGCCACCCCGAAGCGCAGGGTGAGCTTCTTTTGAGGCTGATATTCCAGACCGGCACGGATCTGGTACGTATCCCGGTATAGGCGCGGAATGTGCTGATCCTGCAACACGGCCGTCTCCTGGGCAAAATCGAGCCTGAGCGTATCATAGCGCGACCAACCCCACCAGAGGTAGTCGGCCAGCACGGTCAGGCGATCGTTCGGACTCCAGCGCACCCCCAGAGCCCAGTGGGCAGGGAGTTTGAGCTCCGTCTTCCCCGTATTGCTGGGCGGAAAAGCCGAAGCGGGCAGGTTTTCGGTCCGGGCCGTGCCCCTGAAACGCAGGGTGATCGGCCCTCGATAGGTGAACCCGACCCCCAGATGCGGCACGGGCTCATAGAGGATCCCCCAGACCAGTCCCGTAGCCGCCCCCTCTTGATCCCCTTCGAGCCGAATCCGCCCCTCCGGGATGAAATCCACCACGGCCCGATCCAGCACCACCTCCCCGAGCACGCTGTAGGAGAGGCCAACCCCCAGGGATAAGCCCGGAAGCGGCGTCCGATAAGCCAGCGTGGGCTGGAGAAAGAGCGTGCGCAGCGCGATCTCCGTCACAATACCCCGGCCAGGCCACCCTTCAGGCCACCGGAGGCCGAGCCCATACGGCGTATACAGCCCCACCCCCAGAACGAAGCCCGAAGCGAACAGATCGCGCGAAGCATACAGATTCGGCAGCCAGAACTGCTGCGACTGGCTGCGGTAGGCGGCAAGCGCATACGGCAAAGGACCCCGAAAGCGACTCTGGGGCAAGATGAGGGTGGATCCAAAGTAGCTGTGCCATCCCTGGAGCAAAGCCAGCCCGGCCGGATTATAAAAGATTGTGGACACGTGGCGGCCGTAGGCCGTATAGGCGCCGGCCAACCCACTTGCTCGGGCCCCCTGCTCATAGATGGAGTATCCTCCTCCGTAGGCGGTCCCCACTACAGTCAGGAGCAGCAGGACTCCCCTCCCCAATCCACACGTTCGCATGTGCGACCTCCTTGCCAGAAGACGGGAGCGATTTACAAGGATTCTTCTATAAAAGCAAGCCTCCGGCTGTTCAGGAACGCGCTCGGAGGCGAGCGCCCAGAAAGAGCACAAGCAGGGTAATGGCCGTAAGGGGCAGAACGAAGCCAAGCAGGGCGGCCTCCAGGTCCCGAAGCCCGGGGTGTCCCGTGGTACGCAAGAAGAGATAGGCCATATACAGGCCGTAGTAGCCCAGAAAAAGGGCTCCTTCCCAGCGGGCGATGCGTCGATGGGTGAAGAAAACCGGCAGACAAGCCACGGCTACCCCCAGCATAACGGGCAGATCGAAGTCGCGTACCGAGGAAGGAATCGCAATCCCCCCGGGCGCCACAAAGGCGGCGGTTCCGAGAATGAACAGCACATTGAAGATATTGCTTCCCACCACGTTGCCCACGGCCAGCTCTCGCGCCCGCCGCACGGCGGCCACCACAGAGGTCACCACCTCGGGCAACGAAGTGCCCGCCGCCACGATCGTGAGCCCGATCAGCAAGGGGCTGACCCCGAAAGCTTCAGCCAAGGTGACCGCGGCGCGCACAAGCCAACGCGATCCCAGGGCCAGCAAAACAAGCCCGAGCAGCACCAGGGCCAGCTGTATCCATACGTGCCGGCCGCGTGGAGGCTCCATCTCAACAGGGAGCTCTTCGCTCCGACCCTCCCGAAGAAGAAAAAACGTGTACAGCCCCGCACCACTGAGCAACATGATCCCATCAAGCCGGCTCAGCAGGCCATCGAGGCTCATAAGATAGAGGATCAGGCTCACCCCGATCATAAGGGGCACATCGAGCCGGATCAGCTGTTTGTCGACGCTCAACGGAACAATCAGCGCCGAAAGGCCCAGGATGAAGAGCACATTGAAGATATTGCTGCCAATCACGTTGCCCAGCGCTACCTCACCCTGCCCGCCCCAGGCGGCCTGAAGCGAGACGGCCAGTTCCGGAGCGCTTGTGCCGTAGGCAACGATCGTGAGCCCCACGATCACGGGCGGAATACGCCAGATCAGGGCCAATCGCGAAGCCCCCCGAACCAGCCATTCCGCACCCAGCAGCAGCGCCCCGAGTCCGGCAAAAAATATGAGCCAGGTCGTCATGATGAGCTACCGGGAAAAAACCTGCCGCAGATGACGGCCCCCCCAGAGGCTCAAGCTCTCAGAGCTGCACCTCGAGGCGCAGCCGTTGGCCCTGGCGGATCAGCTCGATTTCCACCCGATCCCCGGGCCGCAATCGGGAGAGGGCCTGCATATAGTCGTAGATATCCCGCACAGGGTACGCTCCTATGCGCACAATCAGATCGCCGGCGCGCAGACCGGCCCGGGCGGCGGGACGTCCCTCACTCACCCCCGTGATACGCAACCCATCCCCACCGCTGTAGCCGTAATCCGGCAGCACACCCAGGCTGACCCGAAACGAGACGGCCGTTCTCGGGTTCGGGTCTGCGGTGGGGGTAAAGGCAGGGCGGACCGAAAGCGTATCGAGCCCGTCCAGAATCCGGGCGAGCACTTCCAGCACCCTGCGAGCCCCCGTGGTGTCAATCCGCTCAGCCCGATCCGTGGGACGATGGTAATCCGAATGCGTACCGGTAAAGGCGTGCAGCACGGGCACCCCCTGCGCGTAAAAAGAAGCGTGATCGCTTGGCCCCTGACCACCGGGCACGAAACGGATCCGCAGGCCTGTCGTGTCCATGCCCCGCAGCGCGCTTTCCAGAAGACGAGGCCACACCGGAGAGGTACCGGTGCCGTGCAAGATCAAGCCGCCGTCCCGCAGCCGACCCACCATATCCAGATTGAGCATGGCCACCCAGCTCTGAGCAGGGACACGAGAGGGGGGATGTCGCACAAAATGCGCAGAGCCGATGAGGCCCTTTTCTTCGGCTCCGAAGGCGATAAAGAGCGCAGATCGGTTGCGCACCCGGGCCGTCCAGTATCCGGCCAGCTCCAGCAGTGCGGCCACCCCGGAGGCGTTATCATCGGCGCCATAATGAATGGCCCGCTGTCCCGGGGCCAGACTGGCCGGTCCTCCCCAGCCCAGGTGATCGTAATGGGCGCCAATGAGGAGCACTTCATCTCGATTGGGCCCCTGACCGGGCCAGAAACCGATGAGGTTGTAGTCGGTGGCCAGCTCGCGTTCCAGCTCAACCTCTACCCGCACCGAGCTGGCCAGCTGTTGCCCCCGCGCACCCCGCTCGGCCTCCTGACGCAGTCGCCCTCCGTCCAGCTCCAGATCGGCGAGCAACTCCGCCGCCGCTCGAGGACCCAGCTCCAGTACAGGGATGGAAACCGGGCTCAAGCGGGCCGGATCCAGGGCGGGGGTAGCATCCGAAAGGCTGTCGCGCAACACGACCACAGCGGCCGCACCACGCACGGCGGCCGTCTCGACCTTGCGCCGCAGCGAGCCGGCCGAGGCCAGGGGGGCGTGTGGATCTGGCGCGCGGGGATATCCCTCCAGCATGAGCACCACGGCGCCCGTTACATCCAGCCCTTCGTAGTCGTTCCATGCCGGATCTTCGGATACGAGTCCGTATCCAACCCACAGAAGGGGTCCGGAGACCTGTCCGGATGCGGAAATCCAGGCGGGACGGACCTGCTCCGTATAGCGCCTGCCGGCGAAAGAGAGCGAGCTCCTGCCGGAGGCGGCGCGCACAGCGCGCACAAAGGAGAACGGTTGTCCATATAGTCCGGCCGGCCCGCGCGCGCTGTCCGTGCCCAGGGGCCACAGCCCGAGCCGGGCAAACTGACCGGCAAGATATCGGGCCGCCCGATGGGCCCCGGCAGTACCCGCCTCACGCCCCTCAAGGGAATCGGAGGCGAGCACACGTACGTGATAGAAAAACTCCCCCGCCGTTAGCTCCGGCCGCCAGGGAGGCGGAGCCGGAACCTGCGCGCACGCACCGCAGGCGAAGAGCCCGATGCCCCAGACCAGAAACCCTACCTGTGAAACAAGACGCCACATAAGCTCACAGCTTCTGCCTATTGTCACGGGATACCCGCGCTGAGCTCCAGCATACGCTCGATGGGCCGCAGGGCGCGCTGGCGCAGATCCTCCGGAAGGCGGATTTCCGGCGCTTCGTACAGCAGACTCCAGTACACCTTCTCGAGGGTGATCCGGCGCATGTAGGGGCATTCCTGGCAGGAGCAGGATTCCGTGCGAGGCGGAGCAGGAAGAAAAACTTTTTCGGGATTTTCCCGCTGCATGCGATGCAAAATGCCCGGCTCTGTGGCCACAATAAAAGTCCGGGCCGAACTCTGCGCAGCATACCGGGCGATGGCCGTGGTCGAGCCCACAAAATCGGCCAGGGCAAGCACGGACTCCTCGCATTCCGGATGAGCCAGCAGGAGCGCATCCGGATACCGGGCCTTGAGCTCCAGAATCCGCTGCGCGGAGAAGGCCTCATGGACCACACAGGTGCCCTCCCAGAGCACCATATGGCGTCCGGTGCGCCGCTGCAGGTAACGACCCAGGTTGCGATCGGGCGCGAACAGAATGGGCTTTTCCGGCGGGATTTGCCGGATGATGTGCTCGGCATTGCTGGAGGTCACCACCACATCGGCCAGCGCCTTCACGGCGGCCGAGGTGTTGATGTAGACCACAACCTCATGCCCCGGATGCGCGCGCACGAACTCCGCAAAGGCTTCTGGAGGGCAGCCATCAGCCAGACTGCACCCCGCCTCCAGATCGGGCAGGATGACCTTCTTATCCGGATTAAGCATTTTGGCCACTTCGGCCATGAAATGCACACCGGCAAAGATGATCATGCGCGCCCGGGTACGGGCGGCCTGGCGGGCAAGCCCCAGGCTATCGCCAACGTAATCGGCCAGATCCTGAATGGCCGGATCCTGATAGTAATGAGCAAGCAGAACGGCCTGCTTTTCCTCCTTGAGGGCACGAATGGCCTCCGCCAGTGCTCCGGGGGGCTCTAGGGCGACCTCCCCGGCTCCGAAAGCGGAGAAGGGTTCTTGCATCACCTCCATAGAAGAAACCCGAACCCGGCCTCAGGCCGGCTCGCTCACGAAGAATGCCGCGCTTTGAGCGCGGTCACAAACTCATCCAACTCGGCTACGGGGACAATCCGATCCCGGTACGACCACCCGCCGCGCTCGTTGCGCTCCGCATAAACGACGCGGGCCACCAGCTTCGTGGGCTCCTGCTTTTCCTTGGGCTTGAAAGTGGCAACCTGCTTTTTGGCCATGACGAGGACTCCTCGCTCTATGCGGCACAGCTGAACTTGTCCGCTCCAGATTTACTTTACCTCACGGTGCAGGGTGTGCTTGCGCTCGTAGCGGCAGTATTTGCGCAACTCAAGCCGCTGTTGCGTATTGCGCCGATTTTTCGTCGTCACATACCGAGATACCCCGGCATGCACCCCCTCTTTACAGGAGACACATTCCAGGATAACCTGCACCCGATTTCCTTTAGCTTTGGCCATAGGTCCCTCGCACGCGCTCGATTTTTATTTCCGCCCCTCCTGCATGAGGGATTCGATCTCCGCCACGGTCCGGGGGGCGTTTCGGGACAGCAGCTCATAGCCCTGCGGGGTTACAAGCACCATATCCTCGATGCGCACCCCGATATTCCACCACTTCGGATCGCAGGGGGAACCTTCGGCGATATAGATTCCGGGCTCGACCGTAATGACCATACCGGGCTCAAGAGCTGATCCCGTGGAGACATCGTGCACATCGAGTCCGACGTGGTGGGAAACACCATGCATGAAATATCGACCCACCTCCGCCTCCTCGCCGATCAGACCCAGCCGAAGCAATCCCCGCGCTATTTCCTGACGGGCGATCCGATTGAGCTCGGCCAGCGTAGCCCCCGGCTTGACGGCCCGCAAAACGGCCTCCTGAGCGGCGAGCACGATCTCATAGACAGCCCGCTGCTCCGGACTGAACCGACCCGATATGGGGAAGGTGCGCGTCACATCGGCCGTATATCCGTGATATTCGGCCCCGATATCGACCAGCACAAGATCCCCCGCTCGGGTCTGGCGACGGTTGGTTTCATAGTGCAGAATGACCGTGTTCTCTCCGCTTCCGACGATCGAAGGAAAACCCGGCGCCTCCGCTCCGCGGCGCTTAAATACGTACTCTACAATAGCCTGCAGCTCGTACTCGTGCATCCCGGGCCGCGCCTGCCGCAGAAGTTCCTGATGGGCTTCTACGGTGATCTCGGTGGCACGCCGGATTAGGCGCAGCTCTTCGTCTGTTTTAATCTGCCGAAGCTCGGCCATCCAGTTCAGAAGACTCGTATCATCGACCCGGATCCGCCCGCGGAGCCCATCCAACCAGCGTGTCCGCAGCTGCTGCCAGTCCTCAAACCGCTCCGCGGTGCGCATACCCTCCAGAAGGCGCCGAAGCGTGCTGTCGCGGACCGTCCAGCTGGCCGCACGTGCCATAGCCCGCACCCGCTCGAAGCGCTCCGGCGTGTCGGCGCTGACAAGCAAAGCGCGCACCCGGCGCTCCATCGGGCCCGGCGGCCTGTATCCCAGGGCGCCATAGAGCGCCTCCATCTGCCGGGCCAACGCACTGCCTTCCGGAACCCCTTCCGGTGGGGGAAGCAGGTAAACAACCCCGGAAAAACGGCGCAACAGGGAATCTATCCACCCGGCAAAGCGCGTCGTCGGCAAAACCTTCTCCAGCCCCAGTATGCGCTCGGTCAGCTCCGGACCCGGACGGCGACCGGTCCAGATCTCCCGCTGTGGATCGCGCGGGCGCACAAAAGCCACAACACGCGTCCGACGACCATCGACCTCCAGCGGAGTTCCAGAGAGCACAAGCACCGCCTCCGGTTCGTCGATTCCGCTCAGATAGTACAGGTTATTTTCCGGCTTGTAGGGGGAATAGTCCACGTCATTGGACCGGTTCCGCACGGGGCTGCTCAGGAACACGGCCAGCCCATCCGGCCCGATCCGCTCCAGCAGATGCTCCCGACGTTCCCGATGGAAATCCGGCGCCAGTCGGTCCGCATCGTATACGTACGGAGGGTACTGAGCCCACGCCAGCGAGCTCAGCAGGAACAGCAACCACAACCCCCGCAGGACGATGAGGCGCATCAGACCTTGATGCCCTTTTTACGGGCCTCCTGCAGCACAGCGTAGATGCCCTTCTTCTCTATGGTCTTGATCGTCTGGGCCGAAACTTTGAGCGTGATCCATCGCCCCTCTTCGGGCACGTAGAAGCGCTTTTTCTGCAGATTCGGAAGAAAACGGCGCTTGGTGTGGTTATTGGCGTGGGAAACATGAAAACCCGCTACTGGCCCCTTACCGGTCAGCTCATCTCGTCTGGCCATGGCTATCCCTCGTATGCGTCCAGGCTTGCAAAGATAGCGATCCTGTTCCGTGTCGGCAACTAAGACCCCGGAGACGGGGCGGGAAGATAACGCCGAGCCCATTCCTCGATGGAGCGGATCACGTCTTCGAGCGCACGACCGGCTTCCGTAAGCCCATATCGGGTGCGGGGAGGCATATGGGACTCCACGGCCTTGAATACCACCCCGATAGTCACCAGCTCCTCGAGTCGTTGGGAGAGCGTAGCCGGATTGCATCCTCCTACGGCGCGTGCCAGCTCATTGAACCCCTTATCTCCGCTCAATAGGGCGCGCACGATATGCAGGGTCCACTTGCTCTGAAGCAGCTCAATGGCAGCATATACAGGGCAGAATTCATGGGCAGAAGCCCTCAGCTCTCGATGGCTGGTATGGGAGACCATTACTTTCTCCAGTATACTGCTTGACAAAATATAGCATACGAACCTACTTTCTTGTGGTCCCACAGGGCTTATACGGTTGCGTCGCACAGGGGGTTCTCAACCCGAAGAAGTTTGAAGGAGGATCTGCTATGGATCAGGTGCTTTTCTGGATCGGCCGCGTTCTTCTGGGCGGGTTCTTTCTGTTCAGCGGCCTCAACCATTTCATTGGCCTGCAGAACCTGAGTGGCTATGCGGCTTCCAAAGGGGTGCCCGCGCCCACGTTGGCCGTGATCGTAACCGGTCTGCTCCTGGCCGTGGGCGGGCTGGCGATCCTCTTCGGGCGCTACGTACAGATCGGGCTCTGGGCGTTGGTGATCTTTTTCGTATTCGTGACGCCCTGGATGCACGGCTTCTGGTCTGTACAGGATCCGCAGCAGCGCATGGTGGAGATGAGCATGTTTCTGAAAAATGTGGCCCTCCTGGGAAGCGTATTGCTGCTGCTGTATTTCTGGAAATCGCAGTCGTAAAAATAGCAAGACCGTCCTGATGCGCCCTCGGCACCTGCGGCTCCGAGGGCGTTTTTTTGTGACCAGGCTATGTCGACCTCGTTTTGCATGCCTTCTGAGGCCCGCCTCGGAGGACTTACGCTCCGGGCGCGAGATCTGCGCGCCATGCGGGCATTTTATGCAGATCTCCTGGGCCTCGCTGAGGTGGTCGGGCCAGAGGCGATCCAGTTCCATTCCCGGCATATGACGCTAGAGATCCGACAAGACCCCCAGAGTCAGCCCCCCGGAAGCCCCGTGCTCGGTCTATACCATCTGGCCCTGCGCCTGCCGGATCGAGCCGCACTGGCCCGGATCGTCCGCCGCCTCCTGGAGGCCGGCTATCCCCACTGGGAAGGGGCCAGTGATCACGGTTTTTCTGAGGCCCTGTATCTGCGAGATCCCGAGGGCAACGGCGTAGAGCTGTATGCGGATCGTCCCTGGACGGAATGGCCGCGCAGAGACGGCCGCCTGTGGGGCTTTACCCGCCCCCTGGACGTTGACTCCCTGCTCAGAGCCTCGCGGCGATCCGCTCCACTCCCCCCGGAAACCGAGCTGGGCCATATTCACCTGCATGTGCCAGATCTCGAGGAAGCCGAAGCCTTCTTCTCCGGCCTCCTCGGCCTGCATGTGACGATCCGGGACTACCCCGGGGCGCGCTTCTTTGCCGCAGGGCATTATCACCACCACATCGGCACCAACACCTGGGTTCGCAACCCAGCTCCGGATAACGCCACTGGACTGCTGGGCTACCGCTGGCGCATTCCGCACGACGCGCTCAAGGCCCTCGAGGCGCATCTTCGCGCCCGAAGGGTCGATTTCACCCGCACCCAAGACGGCATCATCCAGCTCCGAGATCCCCTGGGACACGGGGTTTCTTGTGAGCCCGCGTAATTCACACAGTTTTCATCTTCCCTCCGGAATCCGCCCCTCCACTCGGCTGGTTCAAGGTCTCGCCTTCGGAAAAAGCAAGGAGCTAAGCTGTGGGCACGCTGATTGTGGGCATCCTGCTTCTCTTATCCGATTCCCTGCGCTACCCCCAGGAGCGGCACCTGCGCAACGTGCGTCAGCTCACCTTCGGGGGAAATAACGCGGAGGCGTACTTCAGCTTCGATGGGCGCTGGCTCATCTTTCAGAGCGACGATCCCCGCATCAATCCACAGGGGTGCGATCAACAGTTCATTATCCCCGCCGATGGATCGGCCCCACCCCGCCTGGTCTCCACGGGCCGAGGTCGTACCACGTGCGGGTTCTTTCTCAAAGACGGCACGATCCTCTACGCCTCCACCCATGCCGCCAATCCAGCCTGTCCGCAAGCGCCCATGTTCGTGGGGAATCGATACGTCTGGCCCGTATATGCCGATTACGATATCTACCATGCCACGGCGGACGGACACCTGCTGGGCGTGCTTATCGGGGGGCCTGGCTACGATGCGGAGGCCACCGTCTCTCCGGATGGACGGTATGTGGTCTTCACCTCGGCCCGGAGCGGAGATCTGGATCTGTGGAGGCTTGATCTGCAGACCGGTGAACTCCTGCAGCTGACCCACGAGCTCGGCTACGACGGCGGGGCGGTGTTCTCTCCGGATGGATCCCTCATCGCCTGGCGTCGATCCGTGCTCCGCACGGCTGCCGATTCACTGCGCTATCGGGAGCTCCTGGAGCAGGGGTTTGTAGAGCCTACGGAGATGGAGATTTGGGTCATGCGGGCCGATGGTTCGCAAAAACGCCAGCTCACCCGCCTGGGCGGAGCCAACTGGGCGCCTTTCTTTCATCCCAGCGGCAAAAAGATCATCTTCGCCTCCAACCACCACACCCTCCAGAGCAAGCGCGGCCGCCAGTTTAACCTCTTCCTGATCAACCTCGATGGAACGGGCCTGCAACAGATCACCTTCGACGACACCTTCGACGCCTTCCCCATGTTCTCCCCGGACGGGCGCAGACTGGTCTGGTGCTCGAACCGCTTCAACGGAGGCACCCGGAATACGAACGTATTTGTCGCCGACTGGGTTGAAGAGGATACCCCCTAGAGCGCCCCACGGGCTCGGGCTTCAAGAGCGTGCACAAGGGCCTCCAGGGGAACCGAGGCGGCGAAAATACGGCTGTCTGCGCCCGCATACGGGATGATGAGCTGGCCCCGCCAGACGTAGTTGGCACAACTAAACACCACGTTATCCACCCCCAGCTCCGGATCGCCGACCTGCTCCCCTTCCCCTTCCGGACGCAGCAGGGGCTCAATACGCGCCCGTACCCGCTCAGCGGGAGCGGCGCGCAAATCAAGCAAAGCGGCCCCCAGGTGGTACTCCCGACGACGGCGATCTGGGGTAACATAGTGGCCGATGTGGTAGATCATCAAAAATCGCCCGTTGCCGAGCGCGATCGGAGGCCCGCCAGCCCCCACCCAGGAGCTGGCAAAGGCGGCATAGTGATAGCTACGCATGAGCACACCCTCGGAGCGCCACGGCCCCTCGGGCCGTTCCGCGGAGGCCAGATGGATGCTCATTGCGTCGGGCCCGCGCATGGGCCGGTGTAGCAGATACCAGCGACCGTCTACGGGCTCTGGGAAAAGGGCCGCGTTCTTGTTCGGCACCCTATTGAGATCCCCCTTCAGGGGCCCCTTAACATCCCAGATGAGGAAGTCACGAGTCGTGGCCCACAGGATGCGTACCTCTCCCACTGCTTCCAGCGACCCTTTGCGTCGAGCGGTAAATCCGGTGTAGAAAAGGTAGAACAGGTCCCCCACACGGGTACAACGCGGATCCTCTACACCCAGGCGGTCAAACCACGCGCCGGGGGCGATCACCGGTTGCGGGTGCCGCCAGACGAACTCCATCTCCGGGGTAAAAAGGGCCAGTCCGATCGAGGAAGGCGCCACATTCCAGGGGCCGGACCGGGCGCCCTGAGCACGGTACAGCATCACCACCACACCACCGGCGGCTAGCAAAATTTCCCGGCTCTCCTGAGGAAGCCCCCACCTGTCGGCGAGCCAGATCAGTTCTGCGCGATCTTCGATCAACACGGCCGCGGGGTTGAGCACCACCCGAGCCTGCCAGTCCGAGCTCGCAAGCGCCTCCAGGACCGGCCTTCCCCCGTGAAGCCGGTACACGGGAACCGGGCAAGCCTCGATGGTCTGCTTGAGCTCCACGTCTTTATTCCCTACCGGTACGCAAAAGCCAGTCCAGCAGAGCCCGCAGAGGGGCCCTGGCCAGCCCTATGGTTTTATCGGCCGCCCCGTAATAGACGTATAGCTCCTCTCCCCGCACCACCGCCCCTGTGGGGAAGACCACGTTGGGCACATCGCCCCGACGCTCGAAGTCCCGTTCTGGCTCCAGAAGCGGAACCGGAGAGCGGGCGATCACGCGCGCCGGGTTCTCCCGCTCCAGCAACGCCGCGCCCATGCGGTATATGTGCTGGCTGTCAACCCCATGGTAGAGCAATAACCACCCCTGCTCGGTTTCGATGGGCGTCGGACCGGCGCCGATTTTCCGGGCCTCCCAGGGGAACTCCGGCCGCAGGATGGTGTGCCGATCCAGCTCAGCCAAGTGTCGCTCCCAGTATCCCGGAGGAGGATTGTGGAGCTCCTCCAGGCTGTCGAACCAGGCCAGCTGAATGGAGGGAACGATCCGGTGCAACAGGGCGATCCGGCCCTGGATGCGTCGCGGAAAAAGCACCGCATCCTTATCTGTACAATCCGGTCCGATGCGCCCCCACTTCTCCACGGTTTGAAAGTCCTCCGTTGCGGCCAGCCCTATACGCACCCCTCCGGGCACCTCGAAGGCCGGACGGCTCAGGGCCGTATACGTGATCAGGTAACGACCCTCCAGACGGACAACACGTGGATCCTCGACACCGAAACGGTCGTAGGGCGTGTCCGGGAGCAGGAACGGCTCCGGTCGCACAGAGAAATGCACCCCGTCTGTGCTCCAGGCATATCCTATGAAGGAGATGTACGGATCAAAACCGAAAGCGGGCTCCCCGGCCCGGGACTGCGGCAGGGAGATGCGACGATACCCGGCCGGAATAGCGCGAAACAGCAGGTGCACACGCTCTCCGTCATACCAGGCGCCCGGGTTAAAGACAGCACCTCCCGCCCAGGGAAGCTCGCTCATAGGCCCCAGAATCGGGTGCGGGTGGCGGACAAAAAGACGCATGGCCCTCTCAGACGCAAACACTACCCGAACATCCGCTGGCGGCTCCCGGAGCAGGACCCCGAGCGAAGACCGGGAAAAGTCGCTTCCCCCTTTCGGGGGCCTCTCTTAAGGGCCCGCACCCTGAGCCCGGATCCGGTACACATCCGAAACATCGAAGGCGTGCCTTCCCTGCGGTACCCCCCTCGGAATACGGGATCTTCTCCTACATACGCGACCGGATCGGCGCGAAGGCCGCTTCGGCCGGTATCGACAATCGGCCCCGTGGCGACACTCCCGCTGCCGTGTGCCCACGCCCGAACGGTACGCGCAGGCCGGGATGCGCCGTCCAGGTCCCCCTCCGGTCATGAGGCTTACCCGCGCGCTCCTAAGGGGGGCCCTCCAAGAAGCCTGTTTCTACGAAGGCCCGCTCGCCGCTGTTTCCCCGGCCACAGACGAATCCCCCCGGAGCGCAAGGGTCTTCCGTCAAGGGACCTCCATGAGGCGAGGCATTATCCGTGTGAAATCGGCCGCCCCGAAGAAGAAAGGCGGGACAGGGTGGCCTCCGCTGAACGGGTGGCACGCAGGGCCACATCGAGGCTCTTTATACCCGCTTCCAGCGGAGTGCGCAGTTGATGGGTTGAATCCTCTATGGCCCACAGCAGGTCCTCCAACACCGCACGCACGCAGGCGGCGTACATTTCCGTTTTGCTCACCGGAAAAGAAAAGGCCCCCTCCAGGAGCGCCTCGAC
This sequence comes from Bacteroidota bacterium, assembly GCA_025998875.1. Classification (GTDB taxonomy): domain Bacteria; phylum Bacteroidota; class Rhodothermia; order JANXDC01; family JANXDC01; genus JANXDC01. Next base: position 771,919 of record AP024675.1, read on the forward strand.
CCGGTAGGGATGGCCGTGAATGCGCACCTGCCGGCGATCCGTCGGCGGAGCGAGTCCTTCTTCGCCCCATCCCTCAGGTCGAGAGCTGTCTTCGGCTTCCTCGACCGGCACGCGCCGCTGTAGCTGCCATCCGGGCAACCGCTTCAGTTCCTGCTCCGTTTGCCGATCGACCAGCGCCCGCACCCGTCCGCGCAGAGGGATCCATCCCTCCAGTTCGAGTTCAAGCCGATCGAATACCAGGCGCCAGGCGGTATGCTCGAAAAAGCCGGGCCGGCCGAAGGCGTGATACTGGCTTACGAACAGCCCATTGGCATAGAGCGCCTCCAGCACCATGCGGTCCTGCTGACCAGTCGGACGCCGAAAGGCCAACCCGCGGACCACCAGCGGGGGAGCCTCACAGAGGGTGTGCGTCACATCGATAAAGTGCACAGCGTGCTCCACAAGAATGCCCCCCGATCGGGCCCGATCCCAGAACCAGTGCCCGGCGTGCAGAGACTCATCCTGGGCGTAGTTCTCCACCGTCAGGCGACGCAACGATCCCCACACCCCCCTTCGGGTCCATTCAAGTAGCGTTTCTATGAGGGGATGAAATCGCAAGGGATAGTCTACCGCCACGGGGATGCCCACCCGATCCCGCAGGCGCTGGATGCGGCGGGCTTCCGAGAGGCTCAAGGCGACGGGTTTTTCCACCAGTACGGGCTTTCTGGCCCGAAGCGCGGAGCGGGCCACCACGGCGTGCAAATGCGGAGGCGTGGCCACCACCACGAGCTCCACCTCGGGATCCGCCACCAGCTGCTGCCAGTCTGGATAGGCCCGCACCCCTTCGGCTCGGGCCCGATGCAAGCTCATGGGGCTGGCTGTGGCCGCGGCTACCACCTGCACCCCAGGCAATGCCTTCCAGGCCTCATGCAGAAAGCGGCCGAACCCTCCATATCCCGCGATTCCGATACGCATGGCGCTCCCACGATCGAATTCGAAACCCGATCGGAGCGTATTCGTATATTTTTCTTGTCCAGCTGCTGAGGAGGTTCCCCCCTATGCGAACAGGCACAACGGTCTTTCTTTTGCTTGCACCGCTCATTCTGGCCATCGCCCCCGCCGAAGCCCAGCAGAAAGGGGGATTTGGCGGCTTTGGCCCGGTCTTTCCTCTCTGGTCTCTACGCGATCTAAACCCGATCTATGATGGACAGCCGGTCGTATTCTTCAGTCAGGGGGCTTTTTTTCTCAACGGATTTTACTTCGGGGGCGGGAGCGGCTCGGCCACCTTTTATGGCAAATCCCGCACGGTGGATCGAGCCGATTTCCGCTATGGAGGATTTATTGCGGGGTATCGCCATCGGATCAGCTCCATATTTCGCCTGGCGGGTCAGGTGATGGTGGGTGGAGGGAAACTGCGCCTCGAATCCGGACGCCTGATCGAATTCGACGAAGGGTTCTTCAGCGTGGTCCCGGAGCTTTCTCTGGGGGTGAGCCCGAGTCGGTGGCTCCTGCTCGAGGCACGGATGGGCTACTTCGAGGCACTCGGAAGCCAGGCGGTTCGGCCTCTGCGTAAGCCCCAGCTGGGCCTGTTCATCATGCTCGGAACAAACTAACTCAGGCCCCAATCCGGCCTTTTCGAGCTGAGACGCGGCACAGAGCACCATCGCTGAAGGCCCTGAAGAGGCTCAAGTCATTGAGCGGGCTTCGCGGGCCTGGCATTATCCTCCTCTTGCGCCGGGGCATCCGGTCTTCTGCCATCCTGTCTGGTTTCATTTCCCTTTATGCCACAATGTCCTTTTTCTCCGAAGTGGCACTGAAATCGCGCCCCTGGCGCTAAAAAGGCAGAGGAGAGAGAGTCCATGAATTTGCAGCGTTTTACCCACAAGGTTCAGGAGGCCCTGCAGCGGGCCGTAGAAATCGCCCAGGCGCGGGGGCATCAGGAGCTGGCCCCAGCGCATCTGCTGCGGGCCATGCTGGAGGATCCCGAAAGTCCGGTACAAAGCATCCTGGATCGGCTCAACGTGAGCCGGGAGGTTCTGGAGGAAAAGCTCAACCAGGCTTTAGAGCGCCTACCCCGGGTAAGCGGAGCGGCCGTAACGGGGCCGTATATCGGGGCTGATCTCAAGCGCGTACTGGATCAAGCCACGACCGAGGCCAAAGCGCTCGGGGATGAGTACGTGGCCACAGAGCATCTGTTGCTGGCCATGTCCGAAAGCCCCGATCCGCTGGGCCATGCCCTGCGCCAGCTCCGGGTGAGCAAGGACAACATCCTGCTCGTGCTTCGGGATATTCGGGGCAACCGGCGCGTGACGGATCCCGGCGCGGAGGCGACCTACGAGGCGCTTAAGAAATATGCTCGGGACCTGACGGAGCTAGCCCGCCGGGGCAAGCTCGACCCCGTCATCGGGCGGGATGAAGAGATCCGCCGCGTACTGCAGATCCTTTCCCGGCGCACCAAAAACAACCCCGTGCTCATCGGGGAACCCGGCGTGGGCAAAACGGCCATCGTGGAGGGCATCGCCCACCGAATCGCCCAGGGGGACGTTCCGGAAAGCCTGCGCTCGAAGCGCATCTTGGCCCTGGATATGGGCGCCCTGATCGCGGGCGCTAAATACCGGGGAGAATTCGAGGAACGCCTCAAAGCCGTTGTCAAGGAGGTCGTCGATTCCCAAGGGGAGATCATTCTTTTCATCGATGAGATCCACACCGTCGTGGGCGCAGGCGCGGCCGAAGGGGCTATGGATGCGGCCAATATCCTGAAACCACCCCTGGCCCGCGGAGAACTGCGCACGATCGGGGCCACCACGATCGATGAGTACCGCAAGCACATCGAAAAAGACCCCGCCCTGGAGCGTCGATTCCAGCCCGTTCTGGTCGACGAGCCCAGCCCGGAAGAGGCGATCTCCATCCTGCGCGGACTCAAAGAGCGTTACGAAACCCACCACGGAGTGCGCATCACAGATGCGGCCATCGTGGCGGCCGTGGAGCTATCGGTACGCTACATTCCGGATCGCTTCCTGCCGGATAAGGCTATCGACCTCATTGACGAGGCCGCCGCGCGCCTGCGTCTGGAAGTGGAATCCATGCCCGAAGAGCTCGATCAGATCGAGCGCGAAATCCGCCAGTTGGAGATCGAGCGGGAGGCCATCCGACGGGAGAACGACACGGGCAAACTGAGTCTCCTGGAGGAAAAGCTGGCCAATTTGCAGGAGGAACGCAACCGACTGCGGGCGCAATGGCAGGCCGAACGCGAGGTCATTCAGGAGATCCGCAGGCTCAAAGAGGAGATCGAGCAGGCCAAATTCGAAGCGGAACGGGCAGAGCGAGAAGGCGATTACGGCCGCGCCGCGGAGTTGAAGTACGGTCGCATACCGGAGCTTCAGCGCGCCCTGGAGCGGGCGCAGGTGCGCCTGCGGGAGATCCAGAAAGACCGACCCATGCTCAAAGAAGAGGTCGACGCCGAGGATATCGCCGAAATCGTCTCCCGCTGGACGGGCATCCCCGTACAGCGCATGCTGGAATCGGAGCGCGAAAAGCTCCTGCGTATGGAAGAGGAGTTGCGCAAACGCGTAGTCGGACAGGATGAGGCGATCCGGGTCGTCTCGGATGCCGTCCGCCGCGCTCGCGCTGGCCTGCAGGATCCCCATCGCCCCATCGGCTCTTTCATCTTCCTGGGCACAACAGGCGTAGGCAAAACAGAGCTAGCCCGTGCGCTGGCCGAATTCCTCTTCAACGACGAAAACGCCCTGATCCGCATCGATATGTCCGAATACCAGGAGCGCCATACGGTCAGCCGCCTCATCGGCGCTCCTCCCGGATATGTGGGCTACGAGGAAGGGGGCCAGCTGACCGAGGCCGTCCGGCGTCGGCCGTATTCCGTGGTGCTCTTCGATGAGATCGAGAAAGCCCACCCGGAGGTCTTCAATGTACTCCTGCAGGTGCTCGACGACGGCCGGCTCACAGACGCCAAAGGCCGCACGGTAAACTTCAAAAACACCATCATCATCATGACCTCCAATCTGGGCTCCCACCTGATCCTGCAGAAGATGGAGCAGTTCGGCGGCGAGCTTACCGAAGAGCAGTTCGAGGCCCTTCGCGAGCAGCTCATGGGCTTGCTCAAGCAGCACCTGCGGCCGGAGTTCCTCAACCGTATCGACGAAATTGTGGTCTTCCGCCCCCTGGGCCGAGGGGAGATCCACCAGATCGTGGAGATTCAGTTCCGCCGCATCGAAGAGTTGGCCTGGAAACAGAATCGCGTGCGGCTGGAACTGACCGACGCGGCCAAGGACTGGTTGGGCGAGCTGGGTTACGATCCCGTCTTCGGAGCCCGGCCGTTGAAGCGCGTCCTGCAGCGAGAGCTCGTCAACGAGCTGGCACGCCGCATCCTGGGGGGCCAGATCCGGCCGGGAGATGTGGTGCGCATCGATCGGGGGCCGGACGGACTCCGATTCGAAACCATCGCGCGTGAGCTCGAAGCCGAGATCGTCTCCGAGTAACCGCTATCTCGCCCTCAGCGCCAGATAAACCAGCGCCCGGCCCAAGGCCGGGCGCTTTGCTTTTCCCGGGGGCAGAAAGGTAACGGACCGGAGAAGTTTCTTCTCCAGTCAAATCTGGTGAACTTCAGTTTACTATGATTCCGCCACATTGTGCGCTCTGGCAAGGGGTTTGTGATTGACTCGCCCACCAAGAAACAAAATACTAACTTAACATGGGCGCTATTCTTACCCCTCGCAGAGGCTGGCCGCTCTATACAGGGATGCTGATGCTGTTGGCCGCCGCAGGTGCGCAGGCACAGGATATCCGGGTTCGTCTCTTTAGCGATCGCAGTCTGCAGGTCGTTACCCTCTGGAGCCGCAATCAGGAGCTGCGCCTCTACGGACCTTCTCGGGCCGAACGCGTCGCCCTGTTTCCGGCCCGGCATCCGGTGCGCCTGCAGGCTGGCCATACTCCCGGGCTACGCAACACGGGGGACCGGCTCTATCTGCGTCCGGATCCTACCGATACGCTCGTGGTACAGCAGGGAGCGCAGCAATACCTCTATCGGGGCGCCATGGAGGTAGAGGTCCAGTCCGATGGTTCTCTGTGGTTGATCAACGTCGTAGATCTGGAAGACTATGTGGCCAGTGTGGTCGGAGCGGAGATGCCTTTCTCGGAGCTGGAAGCGCTCAAGGCGCAGGCCGTGCTTGTGCGCACCTACACGCTGGCCAACCTGTACCGTTTCCTTCCGCTCGGCTATCACATGGAAGATCACCAATCAAGCCAGATTTATCGGGGACTGACTACGGAACGGCCGCTTACGCGGCGGGCGGCTATAGAAACCTTCGGGCAGATCCTGACCCATGAGGGTCGTCCCGTCGAAGCGGTCTACTCCTCTACCTGTGGGGGCATTACAGCCGCCGGTGAGGAAGCCTGGTCTGCCCTCCCCGTACCGTATCTCAAGGCCGCAGAGGACCCCTTCTGCGCCCACTCCCCCCATGCCCGATGGCGCAGCGCACTTCCCAGGCGCGCCGTACTCGATGCGCTCAGCCGCGCCCTGGGAAGAGCCGTAACCGGACTCCGCGTACTCGAACAGGGACCCAGCGGACGCATCACCTCCGTGCTCGCCGAGGGACGGGAACCGGTACGGCTTACCGGAACCCAGCTGCGGGCTATTCTGAGCCAGGCCCTGGGCTGGCAGGCGCTGCGCAGCACCCTGGTGCGCATCTCCACCACGGGCGATCAGTTGATTTTCGAGGGCCGGGGCCTCGGACATGGGGTCGGCCTCTGTCAGTATGGCGCCCAGGGTCGCGCCCGGGCCGGGCACACCTACCGGGAAATCCTAGAGGCCTACTATCCGGGGGCTCGGCTGGAACGCCTCTTCCCCTCCCATCCTGTGGCCCTGTCCCGCCCTTGAGGGGCCATTTCGAAGCAGACCGGGCCCGATCAAACCGCTCGACCGATCGCCCGCCAGGGAGATCCGCTCACCTCTTTTTTCAGCATATCAGGGACGGAATATCAGCAAAAAAGTGCCACAAAAGGTGGCATCAGAGCGCCTTCCGGCGTATTTTGCACCTGTTTTACGGTGCATCTACCATGCGCACTTTGCTCTGGTTGGGGTTGGCAGGCGCCCTTGGGACACTGGCCCGCTACGCGCTCAGTGGTTGGACATATCGGATCTTCAACGGATCGTTTCCCTGGGGCACGCTCGCGGTCAACGTGCTGGGATCCGCGGTTCTGGGCCTGCTCATGGGGCTCAGTGAGGGCCGCATGCCCATTTCCAGCGATCTGCGTACGGCGCTGGCGATCGGGTTTCTGGGCGCTTTTACCACGTTTTCCACCTTCTCCTATGAAACCCTCGTGTTGTTGCAAAAGGCCCTCTACCTGCAGGGCCTGAGCTATATAGCCCTGAATGTATTACTGGGCCTTGGGGGGGTGTGGCTGGGATACTCCATAGGGCGCCTGTTATAGGAGAGCCACCCTCATGAAGCGGCGCTACATCGAGGCCTACCTGCTGCGCATCTTCATCGGGGAGAATGATCGTTATGAGGGGCGCCCCCTCTATGAGGCCATCGTGCGCAAAGTGCGCCAGATGGGCTTCGCCGGGGCTACCGTTCTGCGAGGGATTGAAGGTTTCGGCAAAAGTAGCCGCTTGCATACGGCGCGCTTGCTCCGGCTTTCCGAGGATCTGCCGATCGTAATCGAGATCGTCGATGAGGAAGCGGAAATCGAACAGATCCTGGATGCTATCGAACCCATGGTGCAGGACGGGCTTGTGACCCTGGAGAAAGTGCGCGTGATCAAGTACAGCGCCCGTGGTCACGATACGGTTCAGGAACGTTTCCAGCCCCCCACCGACTGAACACAACGACCATGAACCCCTGGTTGTTAGCGGATCTGGAGCATCGAATCCGCCAGCATTTTCCGGATCTGGTCTCCGTGGGCAGGCTCTGCGAAGAGTACCGGCGCACGGGGCGCGAGGAGCTCCGAGAGAGGCTCTGGGAGTGGACGTATTACTGGATCGTGCGCTTTTTCGCCCTTCGCGCCCATCGCACCGCGTGGCCTTCGAACCTGGAGCGCATGATCGGCATAGCCCTGGAACGCGTGCACCTGGGGTTCCAGGGTCTACGCCATCCCCAGGCCTATCCAGCCTGGGTGACCCGGATCTGCACAAACGTATGGTATTCGGCCCACCGGGGAACGAGCCGCACACCGGATGAGCTGGAATTCGATCTCCCGGAACCCGATCCGCCAAGGGGGATCGAAGAAACGATCGACGAGACAGAGCTACTCAACCTGATCGGGGAGCTCATCGAAGCCCTCCCGCGGGCGCAACGGGAGATCGCGCGCCTGCACATATATTACGGATACGGCCTCAAGGAGATCGCCGATCGGCTGGAGATGCTTCCAGGAACCGTGCGTGTATACTGGCACCGTGTCGTACAGCACCTGCGCCATCATCCCCGCTTACGCCCCTGGATAGAAGAGGGCACGCTCTAAGGTGTGCCCGGAGCGGGAGTCGAACCCGCACGGCCCTTTCGGGCCAAGGGATTTTAAGTCCCTCGCGTCTACCGTTTCCGCCATCCGGGCCAATGGAAAAAGTTATCGGGATCCCATAAGAAAGCACAAGCCATGGAAGCGCGCGAGAAGATCCCTCTGGAGCCCGGAGATATCGTGGTGCGCTGGATGGACCTGGATGCCTGGCGGGCCTCACCCCGGAACCGGGAGCGCTACGAATGGCGCGTAGAGGGCTATGATCCGGACCGACAGATGGCTTATGTACGCCAGGGCGAAGAGGTACGCCTTTTTCCGGTCCGCATGCTGGCCTACGTGGGGAGAGCCGACTAGAAACGCACGGCAACTTCGATCCGATGGCTCAGTAACCCGATGGGCACATCCCAGCCTGCCGCATAGGCAGTCTCTATCCAGAGCGCGCCCAGGGATCGATGCAGGCCGAAACCGGCCGCGGGCCTCCAGCCTCCTGGTTCGGCCTGAAGACCGGCCCGCGCGATCAACCCTTCTGGCCAGGTGTACTCTATTCCCCCGGACCAGCGGAGTGTCCGGACCCACTCCCCTTGTTGTCGGGAAATAAGCACAGGTGTCCCCTCCTGCACGACGAACTCGACCCACTGCCGCTGGGCTCGATACAGGCGCGCCTCCAGCGCCGTGGCGATCATCCAGTTACCTCCTGGCCTCCAGGCCGAGCCCAGGCGTAGCCGCAGAGGGAATCGGTCCGTCAGCGTGTTTCCCTCCGACCCGTACAGATTTGCCGTATCCCAGGAATAGCGCGCCAGCAGGTCGGCAACGGAGACCCCCAGATACCAATTCGGAGCCGCCTCCAGGAGCAAACCCGCATCGACGCCGAGTGTGCTGGGAGCGGGAATGGAGGCGTGCAACTGGTTGCGGCTGAAGCTGAAGCCCACACCGAAGGCGGCCCGCGGACCGGCACGGTAGCCGAAACCGAAATACAGCCGCTGCTCTCGCACCCCCAGCCATTCGGTATGGTATCCGCTCCCGTCTCGCCCGTCTATGCCCTCTACTCCGGCCTGTACGAGGCTGGCCATCATCCCGGCCGATGGGCGCAGAGGGGCCTGGAAAAAGACACCCATAAGCTGTCGGTCCAGGGGCAACAGCGCGGCAAAGGCACCGGCTATCTGCCCCGGACTCCAGGGTAACAGGGCCGGGTTATGCACTCCGGATACAACTCCCCAGGGAACGGCCACGAGCGCATCCCCGAGGGCGAGCGCCCTGGCCCCCCAGCTGAGGCGCACAAATGCACCGGCTGCGCCCCCATCCTGCGCCCGGGCCGAGAGGGCCACGCTCAGATACAGAAGAGCAAAGGCACACCGAGCACGCATTGACCTACTCCAGCAGCAGGATTTTGCCCCGGGCGAGGCCGAATCGGGTCTCCACGGTGTACACATAGACCCCGTTGGCCAGACGGCGTCCCTGGGCGTCTTTGCCGTCCCACGGCACCTCGTGAACCCCGGCCGGGAGCCATGCCCCCTGCATCAGGGTGAGGACCGGGGCCAGAGCATAATCATAGATGCGCACGGTAACCGTCGAGGGCTCCGGCAAGGCGAACCGGATACGGCACCAGCGATGGTCTTCCGGAGCAAAGGGATTGGGATAGGCGTAGGCCTCTACAGGCGGCATGCGGGGATCCGGCGCCTCGGGCCGCAGCGGCACGTCGACGCGTAGCAGATCCCAGCTCCTGCCCCCATCGGAGGAGCGCAGCAACCCGTCGTTGGTCCCCACCCACACCAGGGAGTCCTGCACAGCTACCGTATAGGCGACCCAGTCCGGCCTCAGCATGGCCCCGGAGCGGAGCAGAGGCTGACGGATGTGCTGCCAGCTTGCGCCATCATCGGAGTAGAAGAGGCCGCTTGTGCCCGCGGCCCAGATCCGTTTGCCCTGGAAAGCGACCGCGTAGAGGCGTTCCCCGAGCAGCAGGCGATCCCAGCTTCGCCCGTCATTCTGGCTAACACAGAGGGCGAACTCTTCGCCTGACTCCGCAGGCCAGGTGATCGCCCAGATTCGGATCCCGTCCGGTCCGGGTTGCTCGGCAAGGCCCACGATCCAGTTCCCGGCCAGCGCGTCCGGGGCTCGACTGGCCCGGATGGCCCTCCAGCTCCGTCCGTCATCTTCAGAGCGGTGTAACCCTCCCGCCGTGCCCGCCCAGACGACCCCGCGCTGATCAACCAGCACGGAAAAGCCCAGAAAGTTGAAGTCCTGACGCGGATCGAGCACGAAGTTATAGACCTCATCAGGGCGAACGGCGGCCAGTTCTCGAGGAGGCAATACGATACGCTCCCACGTACGCCCCATATCCCGAGAACGCCGGATTCCGGAGGCCCATCCCGCCACCCAGAGCTGTCCCCGGCGGTAATGCAGATCATAGACCACGCTTTGCTCCGGGGCGATGACGGGAAGGGCACGAATACGGTTGTTTCCGTAGACCAGCACGGTATCGGTGGCCGTGTCGAGCTGAGGCGGACGAAAGCGCCAGGTACGGCCGCGATCCAGGGAATAGACGAACCCGATGGCGGTGGGGATAAACTGCACCCGATCGCCGCTTTGCATCCGGCGCGTATAGCCGACGGAGGCCCAGATCGTGTCTCCCTCCACGTGGAGGGCATAGACCGTTCCGCGCCCGTTGTAGAGGGAGTCGGCTCGGGCCAGATACCAGCTCCGCCCGCCGTCCGGCGTGTAGGCCAGCTTGGGGCCTGTCCAGAGCACCGGTTCCTGGACGGCCAGATGGGTGACGGTATTGCGCGTGATTCCTCGCAGCAAGGAGTCCGGCCTGAGCGGCAGGACGTGGGCTTTGCCCCCCCCCGTCCCCATCGCCAGTAGCCCGATACCCATTAGCAACCAGGGGCTCATCGGATCAGCTCGATGCTGTGGGCGCGGCCCTCGCTACGCAGGCCGGCCCGATCCACGGCGTAGAAAAGAAACGTATACGAACCCGGCACATCCGTGCTGGAGACGGAAAGACGACGCGTATAGATGCCATCCCCGGCCCGTTGATCGCCGGTCTCGTTGCTCCGGCCGTCGTCGTAGAGATCGATCTCCCCCCCACCGGGGGTGAGCATGTAAACGCGCACAATCGTCTCCAGCCCATCGGGATCGTACACACGAGCGGCTACATCGAAAGACTGTCTGCCCTGCGCCGGGATACGCACCTGTGTGGGGGCCAGCACCTCCAGGATGCGGGGCGGGGCGCCTGTGGCGCGCACGGTGAACTCAAGCCGGGGCAGGTTGCCCGTCCGGTTGCGGCGATCTACCGCCCAGGCGTATACGATGTACCGCCCCACCTCCCCGCGCGAAAGGAGCAACCGGAGCTCCCCCGTATAACGATTTCCGCCGGCGGGGAGCAATTCGGACTCCGCCAGTGCCCGAGCCCGGTACGGGTCCCGGCACAGCGCGCGCACAGCGCGCAGATTGCCGTCCGGATCATAGACCTCGGCCTGCAGCCGAAGGCTCAGCGAGATTCGGCCGTCGGATCCGGCCGGAATCGTATCCAGGAGCACCTCCTGAGGGCTTGCGGAAAAGGTGATCAGCTCCGGCACCCGCCCCGGATCGGGGACGGACAGCCCCTCACAGCCCCAGAAGCTCAGCGCACACAGACCCCACCACCATCCTCGCACAGCAGCCCTGCTCCAGATCACAGGGAAAAGATCGTCGCAATTCCCCTACCGGCACAATACCGCCTCTTACTGCTATCTTTGGCGGTGCTCGTTGTTCCAAAAGACGGTTCTCCCATGGAGCGATTGCTGTTGCGCGGGGTGCGCATTGTGGATGTGGAGCGCTCGGAGATCTCCGAGCCCCTGGATATCTTGCTGGCAGAGGGAAAAATCGCCGCCCTGGGACCGAATCTCGAAGCCCCCTCCGATACGCCGCAGAAAACCTACAAGGGGCGGGTGTACGTTTCCATCGGCTGGATGGATATGCACGTACACCTGCGCGAACCGGGCCAGGAGCACAAAGAAACGATCGCAACCGGGTGTCGGGCGGCCGCGGCCGGGGGGTTTACGGCGGTGGCGTGCATGCCCAATACGGATCCTCCAATCCATACGCGCGATGTGGTGGAATTCATCTATCGCCGCGCTTCCGCAGAGGCGGTGGACGTATACCCCATCGCGTGCGTCTCCAAGGAGCGCAAGGGGCGAGAGTTGACCGAGATGTGGGATCTGGCCCAGGCCGGCGCGGTGGCCTTCTCCGACGACGGCGCGCCGATCTGGCATGCCGGACTGATGCGTCGGGCGCTGGAGTACGCCCGCATGCTGGGCAGAGCGATCATCAACCACATGGAAGAACCCGCTCTGAGCAGCGAGGGGGTTATGCACGAGGGGGCCGTGGCGACCCGGTTGGGTCTGCGGGGCATTCCGGCCGAGGCAGAAACGGTGATGATCGCCCGTGACCTGGAACTGGCCGCTCGGACCGGGGGCCACCTGCATGTAGCCCATCTGTCCACGGCGCGCGGCGCGGAGCTCATTCGACGGGCCAAGGCGGAGGGCATCCCGGTAACGGCCGAGGTCTGCCCCCATCATTTTACCCTGACCGATGAGGCCGTGGCCGCCTCCGGGTATGACACGAACACGAAGATGAACCCCCCACTGCGGACCGCCGAGGACGTAGAGGCGCTCAAACAAGCGCTGGCTGACGGCACCATCGACGTTATCGCCACCGATCACGCCCCACATGCCCCGGAGGAAAAAGAGGTCGAATTCATCGCCGCACCTTTTGGCATTATCGGCCTGGAAACCGCCTGGGGGCTCATCGTGCGCGAGCTCGTCCAGCCCGGTCTACTGAGTCTCCTTGAAGCGGTGCGCAAGATCACTCTGGCCCCGCGTCGCATCCTGGGGCTTCCCATACCCCGGATCGCCGTGGGCCAGATGGCCTGCCTGACCGTATTTGATGCAGAAACCCCCTGGACTTTTGAGCCCCGACATATCCGGTCCAAATCCCGCAACACCCCGTTTCTGGGTGAGCGCCTGATAGGCCGGGCGTGGGCGATTTACAACCGAGGCCGGTGGGTAGAAAACGAACCGTAACAGGTACGAACACGTATGCAGAACCTCCGTAAACGCACCCCCCTTTACCACCGGCACCTGGAGGCCGGAGCGCGCATGGTGCCCTTTGCGGGCTTTGAGATGCCCCTGCACTACCGGGGTATTGTGGAAGAGCATCGGGCCGTGCGACAGCGCGCTGGCCTTTTCGACATCTCCCATATGGGAGAGTTTCTCATCCGCGGACCCCGGGCCGGAGAGTTCGTGCAGTATGTGACCACAAACGATATCAGCCGGCTCACCGATGGCAGGGCGCAGTACAGCCTTTTCTGCCGCGAACACGGGGGAATCGTCGACGACCTGATCGTCTATCGGATCACGGCCTCCGAGTACCTGCTTGTGGTCAACGCGGCCAATATCGCCAAAGACCTGGCCTACTTAATAGAACACAACTCCATGGGGGCGGATCTGGTGGACATCTCCGAGGAAACCGCCCTGCTGGCCCTCCAGGGGCCCGCCTCTGCGGCGATTCTTCGGCGCCTGCTTGCAGACCCCGACCCCGAGCAGATCCCCTATTATCATTTCCGCAAGCTCACGGGCGGGCGTTTCCTGGGCTGCCGACGCGCCCTGATCTCGGCCACCGGGTATACCGGGGAGCCGGGCTTCGAGCTGTACATGGAGGCCGAACGCGCACCCGCCGTATGGGATGCGCTTCTAGAGGCCGGTCAGGATCTGGGTCTGGTCCCCTGCGGACTGGGGGCCCGAGATACGCTTCGGCTGGAAATGGGCTACTGCCTCTATGGCAACGAGATCAGCGAGGACACCCATCCCTATGAAGCGGGCCTGGGCTGGGTAGTCAAACTGGAAAAGGGACCTTTCGTGGGCCGGGAAGCGCTACAGCGGATCAGGCAAAGCCCGCCTTCGCGTCGCCTGGTCGGCTTTCGGCTGCAGCAACGGGCTATACCCCGCAGTGGATACGCCATCACGGATGCCGAAGGACGGCGAATCGGGCAGGTCACGAGCGGCTCGCACTCCCCCATACTGGAAGTGGGCATCGGGATGGGCTACGTGGAAACGGCCTTTGCCGAACCGGGAAGCCAGATCTGGATAGCCATCCGGGACCGTCTGGTGCCCGCCGAGGTCGTCAAACCCCCGTTTATTGAGCGCCGCCCATGAGGCTGGTAGACACCCATTGCCACCTGTACTGGCCCGATTTCGCCTCCGACCTAGAGGCCGTGCTCGGACGCGCCGAGCAGGCAGGCGTGGCCCTGCTTGTGCAATCGGCCACCAACCCCGATACCACGCAGCAGGCCATCGAGATGGCCCGTCAGTACCCCGACCGCCTCTGGGCCATGGCGGCCATCCATCCCTCCGAGGTGAAAACGGCCACGGAAGCCGATCTGGAGCGCATAGCCACCCTGGCCCGAGATCCCTCCGTGGTAGCCATCGGGGAGTCCGGGCTTGATTACTACTGGGATCGCTCCTTTGAGGCCAAACAGCAGGCTTTCTTCCGGGAGCACATCCGACTGGCGATCGCACTCGACAAACCGCTAATCATCCATAATCGGGAGGCGCATACCGATCTGCTGCGCATTCTGCGCCAGGAGGCCCGCTCCGGGCTTCGGGGAATTTTACACTGCTTCTCCGGAGATGAGGCCTTCGCCCGTGAGGCCGTCCGGATGGGATTTCTGCTGGGTATCGGGGGAGTGATCACGTACCGGAAAAGCACCCTGCCCGAGGTGGTGCGCAGCGTAGGGCTTGCCCATCTCGTGCTGGAAACGGATGCCCCCTTTCTGGCTCCCGTGCCGCACCGGGGCAGGCGCAACGAGCCCGCCTATCTGACCTATGTGCGGGATCGTCTGGCAGAAATACTGGGCTGTGCCCCCGAGGAGGTAGCCCAACGCACTACGGAGGCGGCATGCCGGTTGTTCGGACTTGCGTTGCCGGAGGTGGCTTAACGTAAACTTCCTATGCCGGAACCGAGCAGCATCTTCGATATGATCGGACCCATCATGGTGGGCCCTTCCAGCTCCCACACGGCCGCCGTAGTGCGTATCGGCTATGTAGCCCGGCAGCTGCTGGAACAGCCGCCCGTGGAGGCCCATATTACGTTTTATAACTCCTTCGCCACTACGTATCAGGGTCATGGGTCCGATCGGGCCATCGCGGCCGGGTTGCTGGGCATGGCGCCCGATGATACGCGCATTCCGCGGGCGCTGGAGCTGGCCTCCGAGTGCGGGTTGCGGCTGGAGTTTCGTCCCGTAAGCGGGGCCCTGACCCTGCATCCCAACACCATACAGGTGCATCTGCGCGGCGCAGAAGGCGGCGAGCTGGATCTCTATGGCGTCAGCCGCGGTGGGGGACTGATCACGATCATTGAACTGGACGGATTTCAGGTCAACTTTTCGGCTCAGTTGCCCACGCTGGTCATCGACGCCGATGACGTCAAAGGCTCCATCGCCATCATCTCGACGGTGATCGCCAACGACGGGGTCAACATCGCCACCATGCACGTGGCCCGCAAGGCCAGAGCGGATCGGGCTAAGATGGTGATCGAAATGGATCAGCCCCTTTCCGAGATCCCTTTAAGCTACCTGCGCTACCTGCCCTGGGTGCATCGCGTGGTGGCTCTGGATCCGGTTCCGTAGATTGCCGCCGTCCGTCCGGAGAGACTATCTTTGTTTCCGGAGAGGTGCCGGAGTGGTCGAACGGGCTCGCCTGGAGAGCGAGTGTACCCCAAAAGGGTACCGTGGGTTCGAATCCCACCCTCTCCGCAAGCAGGGCGGAACGGAGAGTTCCGCCTTTTTTGTTCTGGCGTGCGGACCGGGAGTGTGCGTACCTTCCCGACCACATACTACCTCCGCTAGAGAAAGATGGCCTATCGTAGCCTGCGCGATTTCCTGGCCCGACTGGAGGCCGAAGGGGAGCTGGTACGTATCCGCGAACCCGTAAGCCCCCACTTGGAGATCACCGAAATCGTCGATCGGGTGGTCAAATCCGGGGGTCCCGCCCTGCTGTTCGAAAACACGGGCACGGATTTTCCCCTGGCCATTAACCTCTTTGGCAGCTACCGGCGCATGTGCCTGGCTCTCGGGGTAGAGAGTCTGGATCAGATTCACGACGAGCTCATGGAGCTGCTCTCCTTTGCCCCGCCCGGCACGCTGCTGGACAAGCTGCGCATGGTGCCCAGATATGCCCGTCTGGCTCGCTACCTGCCCCGCATCGTCTCCCGTGGGCCGTGCCAGGAAGTGGTCATGGATCCCCCGGATCTGGGGCGGCTACCTGTGATGACCTGCTGGCCTGAGGACGGCGGTCCCTTTCTGACCCTGCCCATCATCCACACGCAGGACCCCGAAACGGGCATACGCAACGTGGGTTTGTACCGCATGCAGGTCTATGACGGGCGCACAACGGGCATGCACTGGCATCCGCACAAGGTATCGGCGCGCCACTTCCGACGCTACCAGGAACGGGGCGAACGCATGCCCGTAGCCGTAGCGCTGGGGGGTGACCCGGTCTATACGTACTGCGCCACAGCCCCCTTGCCGGATGGAATCGACGAGTATATCCTGGCCGGATTCCTTCGCCGCCGGCCCGTGGAGCTTGTCCGTTGCCGCACAATTCCGCTCCACGTGCCCGCCGATGCGGATATCGTCATCGAAGGCTATGTGGATCCCCAGGAGCCGTTTCGCCTCGAGGGCCCCTTTGGGGATCATACGGGCTATTATTCCCTGCCGGACTATTTTCCCGTTTTTCACGTAACCTGCATCACCCACCGCCGAGATGCCGTTTATCCTTCCACGATCGTGGGCATCCCCCCACAGGAAGACGCCTACCTGGGCAAAGCCACGGAGCGCATTTTCCTGGCCCCCATTCGCAAAACGCTCCTGCCCGAGATGCTCGATATGCACTTGCCCATAGAAGGGGTCTTCCATAACCTGGCTATTGTAAAAATCCGCAAGGAATACCCCGGACACGCCCACAAGGTCATGCATACGATCCTGGGCGCGGGACAGATGATGTTTACCAAGCTACTGATCATCACCGATGAGGGGGTGGACATACAGAATCTGAGCGAACTGGTCGCCTACGGGGTAGAACGCTTCGAGCCGGCCCGGGATGTGATCTTCTCCGAAGGCCCCATGGATATTCTGGATCACGCCTGCAGCCGTCCGGGATTTGGCGGCAAGCTGGCTGTGGATCTGAGCACGAAAACAGCGGATGAATTGCGCCTTGCTGGAGGGCTACCAGACGCCGCCGACATACGGGGCAGGCCTGCCCCCATCGATCTGCAAACGCTGCAGCAGCGCCTGCCAGAGGTGCGGGGGCTACATTTCTGCGTCCCCAGCCATCGTCCTTTTATGGCCTTTGTCGCCATCGAAAAACGCCGTCCCGGTCATGCCCGGCAGGTGGCCGAGTCGCTGCTACAGATGCCGGAGCTGGAGCGCACGCGCATCCTGGTCATCCTGGATGAGGATGTGGATGTGTCTGATACGGCGGAAGCCGTCTGGCGCTTTACGAACAACATCGACGCAAAGCGGGACAGCTGGATCGTCCCATCCCGGGGTCCGGGCCTGCCCTCTCGGCTGGTTTTTGACGCCACGCGCAAATGGCCCGAAGAGGGGTTTACGCGGCCCTGGCCCCACATCCTGACCATGACCCCCGAGGTGATCGCACGCATCGATGCGCTCTGGCCCCGCCTGGGGCTTGGCCCCTTTGTGCCGAGCCCTTCGCGCAAATACCTGCGCGCAATCCGCCGCAGAAGCGCCGTCGTGGAGCCGTAGCGAGATGGAAAAGCGCATCGTCGTGGCCATAACGGGAGCCAGCGGTGCCCTGTACGCCCGGCGTCTGCTGGAGCATCTGGATCGTATGCGGGATCGAGTGGCTGAAGTGGCCGTCGTCCTCTCCCCGCAGGCGGCCGACGTCTGGTGTCAGGAACTCGACGAGGAGAGCCTGAGGCAGATACCGTTTCCCCGTTACGCCCCGACGGATTTTTCGGCCCCCTTTGCCTCCGGATCGTCCCAGTACACGGATATGGTCATCATCCCCTGCTCCATGGGCACGCTGGGGCGGATCGCCAGCGGGACGTCGAATGATCTGATCACTCGTTCGGCTGACGTAATGCTCAAAGAGCGCCGTCGGCTGATCCTGGTTCCGCGGGATACCCCGCTCAATGCCATTCATCTGCGCAATATGCTCACCCTGACCGAGGCTGGTGCCATCGTGTTGCCGGCCTGTCCCTCTTTCTACCACCGACCCCGGAGCGTGGAGGCGCTCATCGATAGCATCGTGCACCGGGTGCTGGATCTGCTGGGCCTACCGGATCCGGGCGCTTTTCGCTGGGGAAGCTCGCATACCGAGGAAGCGGAATGAGGCCCACCACGTACGTTAACACCCCGGGTGGGATCTTTACGGCCGAGGGCGTGTGGTTTTACACCACCGAGGAAGCGCTGCGCGCCTACGCGGGCTCGATCCTGGAGCGCATACCCCTGGAGCGGGTTCTGGCCGAAGCCGCTGTCTGGTACCGATCCGGATGGGCCCTGGGCCTTGTGCTGCTCCCCCTGCTGTTGCTGGCGCTGCCCTGGTGGGTGGCCGCACTGACCACGCTAGGCCTATATGTGCTCTGGGAGCTGATCAAACCCGCCTGGTATGCCCACACGCTGGCCGGCCTTTTTTACCATCTGGAGCAACTCTGGCTGCAGTTTCTGCTCTACCTGGTCGTGCTCTCCGTACTGCTCATGACCGATCAATGGGCCTCTGCGCTGACGGGGCTGGGTGGATTCGTGCTGTTCCGCTATGGGATCATCGACTGGATCGCCCGTCAGACGCTGGGCACGCTCAAGCTCAGCTGGTATCATCTGCCCGAAGCGGATGCGATCCTCAGAGGGTGTTTGATCCGATATGCTATTCGATTCGGCCTCCCCTTGCCGGGGCTTGAGGAGATGCGGCAGCGCATCCTGGAGTTCCTGCAACGACGTGCATAGGAAAGGGAGCGGCTATGGGGGATCTGTTGAGCCACCTTATCGATCGCTATCGCCTGGCCCGACCGTACCGGCGCATTGCGGAGAAGGTTTTCTCCGGGGAACGCCTCTCCTTCCAAGAAGGGGTCGCCCTCTACCAGTGCCCGGACGTCTCCTTTCTGGGCGCGCTGGCCAACTACGTACGGGAACGGCTGCACGGCGACTACGCGTATTTTAACCGCAATTTCCACATTGAGCCCACCAATATCTGCGTCTTCGACTGCGCCTTCTGCGCTTTTGCCCGACGACCGGGGCAGGAAGGCGCCTGGGAGTACACCCTCGAAGAGATCGAACAGATCGTGCGCCGCTATGCGGAGGCGCCCGTAACGGAGGTGCATATCGTCGGAGGGGTACACCCCAAGCGCGGAGTGGAGTACTACGGGGAGATGCTGCGCCGTATTAAGGCCATACGACCCGATCTGCACATCAAGGCCTTTACCGCTGTGGAGATCGCCGTCATGGCGGCCCGCTCTCGTATGAGCATCCGGGAGGCCCTGCAGTATCTGCGCGCCTGTGGACTGGACTCCCTGCCCGGCGGTGGGGCGGAGATCTTCCACCCCGAAGTGCGCGCACAGATCTGCGACAGCAAGGCCACCGCCGAGCAGTGGTTGCACATCCACCGCACCGCCCACGAGCTGGGCATCCCCTCCAACTGCACCATGCTCTACGGACATCTGGAGGCCTACGAACACCGGGTCGATCACCTGGAGCGCCTGCGCGCCCTGCAGGATGAGACAGGAGGATTTCAGGCCTTCATTCCACTGAAATTCAAGCGGGAAAACAACCGCATGAGCCATCTCCGGGAAGTGCCCATGCTCGAGGACCTGAAGAACTACGCGGTCTGCCGGCTCTACCTGGACAACATGCCCCATCTGAAGGCCTACTGGCCCATGATCGGCCGCCAGACGGCACAGCTGAGCCTGTCCTTCGGGGTGGACGATGTCGATGGCACCATCGATGATACCACGCGCATCTACGCTATGGCCGGTGGAGAAGAACATCCGGCCATGTCGACGGCGGAGCTGATCGGGCTCATCCGGGGAGCCGGACGTATCCCGGTGGAACGTGACAGCCTCTATCGGGTACGGCGCATCTACAATGAGCATCCTCCCACGGAGCCCATAGACCTGCCCATGCTGGCATGAAGCGCTTCTATATCGTACGACACGGCCAGACGGAGGCCAACCGGCTGGGGGTACTGCAGGGGCGCGGCCTGGATCCCCCCCTGAACGACACCGGCCGAAAGCAGGCCGAGCGGTTGGCTGAGCGATTGGCCGAAGAACCCATTGAGCTTATCGCCTCCAGCCCGCTGAAAAGGGCGGTGGAGACGGCCCGCATCCTGGCCGCACGGCATCCCGGTGTGCCCTTGCGCCTGTATCCGGAACTGGCCGAGATGCACTGGGGCATCTATGAGGGCCGAGCGATAGATGCGGAACTGGAGGCGCTTCTGCGCGATCTGATCTTCGCCTGGTCAGAGGGGGAGCTCCATCGCGGGCTACCGGGCGGAGAAAGCCCCCTGGACGTGCAACGCAGGCTCCGGTTCGTGATCGACGAGCTGCTCCGCAGTCCGGCCCGGCACATTCTTATCGTGGGTCATGGACGGATGTTGCGCATACTACTGACCACCCTGCTTGGATGGGGCCTGGAACGCATGGAGGCGATCACGCACACCAACGGAGCCCTCAACGTGCTGGACTACGATGGGGAACGGTTCCATGCGCTGCTACTCAACTGCACCGCCCACCTGGATCCCGAACCCGACCCCATGAGCCGCTATTAGCCCACCGTGCCCCAAGGACCCTCCGGACCGGTTTCGGACCGCCGATAAAGGCAAGCCCCTATGAGGACCTGCGCTGCCAGCTGCCCTGAATCGCCCTCCGCGGCGCCCTTTACGCAGATCAGTGCGGTAAGCTATTTGAACGCACGCCCCCTGGTGTACGGCCTGCAACGGTGGGTCCCACACAGGCTCGGCTTACAGCTGAGCTTCGACCTGCCGAGCCGTTGCGCCCAGAAACTGGCAGACGGCCAGGCGCACATCGGCCTGCTTCCGGTAATCGCATACGCCCGTATTCCCGATCTGGTCATAGCGGACGGGATCGGCATCGGGACCCGCACATACGTACATACCGTGCTACTGGTAGGGGAGGTCCCGCTGGAGGATATCGAGGAGGTGCTGCTGGATTACAGTTCCTCGACGTCGGTGAGCCTGCTCAAAATTCTCTGCAGGCGCAAATGGGGCATACAACCCCGATTCATCGAAACCCGGCCCGGATATGAGGCCCATATTGGCGGACGCACGGCGGGCCTGGTCATCGGGGATCGCGCCTTTGCCCACCTGCAACGCTGGCCCTACGTCTACGATCTGGCCCGAGAATGGGTCGAGTGGACAGGCACGGGGTTCGTTTTCGCCTTCTGGGCCGGATATCCCGAACACCTCACCCCGGAACGGGCAAGTCTGCTGCGTCGGAGCCTGGAGGTGGGGCTGAGCCACCGAGCGCACATCGCCCGACAATGGCAACAGGTCCATGGGGGCGATGCGGGTTTTTATCTGGATTATCTGCAGAACCGCATCGAATATTATCTTGCGCCGGTGCATCTCCTCGGTATGCAGCTCTTTTTTGAGCTGGCCTATGCGGAGAGCTTGATTCCGGCTGTGCCCCAGCTACGCTGGATTCCGTCGGATCTGTCGAGGGAGCAGATAGATGCTCACCATCCTCCCTACGCTGGACAAAGCCCTGCGTCAGGAACGCTTGAGCCTGGAGGAGGGCCTCCTGCTTTATGAACGGGTGCCCTTGAGCGAGCTCATGCTTGCCGCCCATGAGCTCCGCATGCGCCTTCATCCGGAACGGGTGGTCACCTGGATCATCGATCGCAACGTCAACTATACGAACATCTGCACGGCCAATTGCCTGTTCTGCAACTTCTTCCGCCCACCTGGACATCCGGACGGATACGTGATCGATGAGGAAACCCTGTACGGCAAGATAGAGGAAACGCTCGATCTGGGGGGTGATCAGCTCCTCCTGCAGGGCGGACACAACCCGGCGCTGGGCATCGAGTACTATGAAACGCTGTTCCGGAAGATCAAATCCCGCTTTCCCCAGCTCAGGCTTCACGCCCTCGGCCCGCCCGAAGTAATCCATATTGTGAAAACGAGCCGGCTTACCATCGAAGAAGCGCTGCGTCGGCTCATGGCAGCCGGTCTGGATTCCCTTCCGGGCGCCGGGGCGGAGATCCTCTCCGATCGCGTGCGCCGACTCATCGCGCGAGGCAAATGCAGCGCATCGGAGTGGCTGGAGGTCATGCGCGTGGCCCATCGGCTGGGCCTCCTGACCACGGCCACCATGATGTTCGGCCACGTGGAAACCGTACCCGAACGCATCCAGCACCTGATCTTGATCCGGGACCTGCAGGATGAAAAGCCCGAGGGGGCTGTTGGATTCATCGCCTTCATCCCCTGGCCGTATCAGGACGAAGGTACCCGCCTGGCCCGTGCCCTGGGGGTGCGCAACCGGGTGACGGCCGAAGAATACCTGCGTGTGCTTGCCCTGAGCCGGCTTATGCTTCCGAACATACCCAACATCCAGGCCTCCTGGCTCACCGTAGGTCCGGAGGTGGCCCAGCTGGCCCTCTACGGAGGGGCCAATGACCTGGGCTCGATCATGATCGAGGAGAACGTGGTCTCCGCCGCCGGAGCCTCCTATCGAATGGATGCCGAAGGCCTGCAGCGCTGTATTCTGGAAGCGGGTTTCCAGCCCCGACTTCGGGATCAGCATTACCGTCCCCGGCCTGTTCCGCCTCAGGTCAAGCAACCGCTCCCCATCTGAAGGGGTCTCAATGCGCTTGGAGAGGATCCCCCCGGCCGTGTAATTTTGCTCCATCCATTTCCCGGAACAGCTGTCGCTATCCGCTACCGAGGCACAGAGGAACGGACCGCCATGGAAACGCCGCCCAAGTCGCCGTATTCGCCCGAGGAGCTGGAGTACTTTCGCCAGATCATTCTGGAGAAGATGCGCCAGGTACAGGCGGACATCCAGTATCTCGAAGAACAGATCCGAGACAACCTGGAAAATCGCAACGGCGAGGGCCGGCTAGCCCCCTCCATGGAGGAGATCACGGGCAATCCGGACAGCGATCTAGAACAAGCCTACCTGCTCCATGACCGGGAGGTAAAGTTCCTGCGCTATCTGGAACGCGCCCTGCTGCGTATCCAGGAGGGCACTTACGGAGTCTGCCGCCAGTGTGGCCGCCCCATCCCCAAAGAGCGACTCGAGATCGTACCCCATACGACGATCTGCATCGAGTGCAAACGCAAACAGGGATGATCCTTTCCCCTTTGCGGCATGATACGTTTCCAGCTGCTTGCCACCGATCCCCACTCGCGCGCCAGAGCGGGATGGTTGCATACGGATCACGGCTCTATTCCCACCCCCATGTTCATGCCCGTAGGTACCCGCGCCTCCGTACGGGCGGTTGCTCAACGGGTACTGGAAAACGATCTCGACGCCCCTATTATTCTGGGCAACACCTATCACCTCTACCTGCGGCCTGGCCCGGAAATTCTGGCCGAGGCCGGTGGTCTGCACCGGTTTATGTCCTGGCCCCGGGCGATCCTGACCGATAGCGGAGGCTATCAGATCTTCAGCCTGGCCAGTCTGCGCCGCATCACAGACGAGGGGGTCGTCTTTCGCAGCCACATCGACGGCGCCTATCACCACTTCACCCCGGAATCCGTGGTGGCTTTCCAGCGCCTGCTGGGCTCCGATGTGATGATGGTGCTCGATGAATGTCCGCCCTGGCCCTGTGAACACAGCTACATGGTCGAGGCCGTAGAACGAACCACGCGATGGGCCGAACGGGCCTGGCGCGCCTGGCAGGCATCCGAACCCCGCTACGGACACGCCCAGGGGCTCTTTGCCATTGTGCAGGGGGGCACATATGAAGATCTGCGGCGCAGATCGACCCAGGAACTCCTGCAGTGGGATTTCAGCGGCTACGCCATCGGAGGGCTCTCCGTGGGGGAGCCAGCCGAACTCATGTACGCCATGACGGAACTCGTCACCGAGCTTCTGCCTGCCGATAAACCCCGCTACCTCATGGGCGTGGGCACCCCGGAGAACATTCTGGAGGCCATCGCCCGCGGCGTGGATCTTTTCGACTGCGTATTGCCGACCCGGAACGGACGCAACGGCATGGTCTTTACCACAGAGGGGATCCTCAATATCCGCAACGCACGCTGGGCACGCGACTTCTCTCCCCTCGATCCCGGCTTGCCCACTGAGGTCAGCCAGCGCTATACGAAAGCCTACGTCCGGCACCTGTTTTCCGTCGAGGAGATCCTGGCCCTGGAGATCGTCTCCACCCAGAACCTGGCCTTCTACCTGTGGTTGGTGCGCGAAGCGCGCCGCCACATTCTGGAGGGGGATTTCAGTGCCTGGAAAGCGGAGCTGCTGCCCCGTATCCGCCGGCGTCTGTAGTTTTTGACAGGTCCAGACCTCTGGCCCTATATTCAGGGGCTCCAGAGGTCATACACTCCAGATGACCATCGCCGCCCTCCTTCGACCCGAATGCGTGCGGGTGCGCGTACGCTGCCACACAAAAGCCGAACTCCTGGATCTGCTCTTGGATCTGGTGGCCGGGCATCCCGCTGTCGTGGATCCGGCTGAAGTACGACGGGCCGTTCTGGATCGGGAGGCGATCATGTCCACCGGGGTGGGCAAAGGGTTGGCTATTCCTCATGGGAAAACCCACGGCGTCACGGATAATGTGGCCGCGGCGGCCACGCTGGCAGAACCTGTCGAGTATGAGGCCCTGGACGGACAACCGGTCCAGATCGCCTTCCTGCTTGTGGGTCCGGAAAATCAGATAAGTCAGCACATCAAGCTGCTCAGCCGCCTCTCCCGGCTCATGAACCATGCCTCCTTCCGCCAACGGCTGCTCGATGCGCAGAGCCCCGAGGAGCTGTGTGCTATCTTCGCTCAGGAAGAAGAACTCTATTTTCGCCTCTAACCCATGCGATTCCGCACAGTTAAGGGCACCCACGATATTCTGCCTGAAGAAGCGCTCCGCTGGCGCCACGTAGAAGAGGAGATCCGGAGGATCCTGGAGCTCTCCGGGTTTGCGGAAATCCGGACCCCCATCCTGGAACAGCTGGAGCTCATCGCCCGCGGTGTGGGGCAGACAACGGATATCGTCACCAAAGAGATGTTCGCCCTCGAGCGGGGCGAGGATCGGCTCGTGCTGCGGCCTGAGATGACGGCCCCCGTCATGAGGGCTTACCTGCAACACGGCCTCTACACCCAGGGGGCGGTCATGAAGCTCTACTATATCGGTCCCATGTTCCGCGCCGAACGCCCCCAGCGCGGAAGACTGAGGCAGTTTCATCAGTATGGAGCCGAAATCCTCGGCTCTTCCGATCCCCTGGCCGACGCCGAGGCGATCGCCCTGCAGATGGGTATTCTGGAGCACTTCGGCCTGCGCCAGCTCCGATTGCGGATCAATTCGCTCGGCGATGCCACCTGCCGCCCCCGCTATCGGGAAGCTCTGCAGGCTTATTTCCGCCCCTTGGCCGAGCGCCTGAGCCCCTCGAGCCGGGAGAGGCTGGAGAAAAACCCGCTCCGCATTCTGGACTCCAAAGATCCGCAGGACCAGGAGCTTCTGGCCGGAGCGCCGCGCATCACGGACTTCCTCACCGAGGCCTGTCGGGAACACTTCGAGCAGGTCAAGACCTATCTGGAGGAGCTAGGCATCCCCTACGAAGAGGATCCGTTTCTGGTCAGGGGCCTGGATTACTACATGCATACGGCCTTTGAGATTACAAGCCCCCTGCTGGGAGCCCAGGATGCGTTGGGCGGAGGCGGACGCTATGACGGGCTTGCGGAAGAGCTCGGCGGCCGTCCCACCCCCGGTGTGGGCTTTGCCGGCGGTCTGGAACGGCTCCTGATCGCCCTGGAGACGGCGGGATACCGGTTTCCCGAACCGGCGCGCCCGGACCTCTACATCGCCGCGCTGGGCCCAGAGGCCCGGCGGTGGGCCTTTGTGCACGCCAACCGATGGCGCCGCCGCTTCTCCCTGCAGGTGGAATACGATCTGGCCGGACGGAGCCTCAGAAGTCAGCTTCGAGAAGCCGATCGCATCCGGGCCCGGTTCGTGCTCATCCTGGGCGAGGAAGAACTCTCCCGGGGACGCGCCCCGCTCAAAGCCCTGGACTCCGGCGAGCAGACCCTCCTGAGCCTGGATGCCCTACCCGATACCCTGATAGCCAGAATCCGCCGGGCGGAATCGGAACGCTCTCCGACGCCCTCCTCCTGAAGACAGCCCGGGTGGGCAGGTATAACGGAAGAGGAAAGCCGTATGTATCCCCGTATCACGGATCTGTTCTACGACCTTTTCGGCTGGAAAAGCCCGATTCCCCTCTACTCCTTCGGCCTCATGGTGGCTGTGGGCATTCTGCTGGCCGCCTATACGACCTCGGTGAATTTCCGCTGGATGTACGAGGCCGGCATCCTGCCCGCGGTCACCGCGAAGGTGCGCCAGAGAGGCCGGCTGGAGCGGGTCATACGCCCACCCTCAGAGATCGTAAGCACCCTCGCCTTGCTGGCAGCCGGAACCGGCCTTGTGGGCGCCAAGCTGTTCCACCTCCTGGAGTACTGGGATCTCTTCCGAGCTCGGCCGCTGGAGATGATCTTCAGCCCCGGTGGCCTGACCTTCTACGGCGGACTGCTCTTCGGCGCCGTGGGCGTGATCTGGGGGCTGAGGCGATACGGGGTGCCGATCTGGCCCGCGGCCGATGCCATCGCCCCCGGACTTATGCTCGCCTACGGGGTAGGGCGCATCGGCTGTCACCTGGCGGGAGATGGCGATTGGGGGATTGCAGCCGACCTGGACGCCCGCCCCTCCTGGATTCCTACCTGGCTCTGGGCGGAGACCTACCCGCGCGCCATCGTGGGCCCCCCTGAGGTGCCCGTTTACCCCACCCCCCTGTATGAGTTTCTGCTCTGCACGCTTTTCTTCCTCTTCCTGTGGGCGCTCCGGCGCCATCCCTACCGGTTCGGCTGGCTGTTTTCCCTCTACCTGGTGCTCAATGGCGCAGAGCGGCTGCTCATCGAACAGATTCGGGTAAATCCGGAGTTTTCCTTTTTCGGCTGGCAGGCCACACAGGCCGAGCTGATCGCCCTGCTGCTGTTGCTGGGCGGTTGTGTCGGCCTGCTGCGCACCTGGCGGCGGCGTTCATGAAGGCGCACCAACACACGATCGTCTTCGGTCGACATCCCGTGCGGGAATGGCTCCGAGCCGGGAAACCGGCCGAAAAGCTCTACATTCGGGAAGACCTTCGCACTTCTTGGCTGGGCGAACTGGAGCACCTGGCCCGCCAGGCGGGCGTGCCCGTGCAACGAGTACCAGCAGAACGGCTACAGCGCCTTACCGGCACCCATCGCCACCAGGGCGTGGCCTTGCTGGCCGGGCTGGTCTCCTACTGGGAACTGGACAAGCTGCTGGAGAACGCCTTCGCCCGCGAGCCCACCCCCCTGCTTCTGGTCCTGGATCAGTTGGAAGACCCTCAAAACCTGGGAGCGATCCTCCGCACAGCCGAAGCGGCCGGCGTTTCGGGCGTGATTGTGCCCCGGCATGGATCGGCTCCTATCGCGGGAGCCGTGCTGAAAAGCTCGGCTGGCGCGGCCGCTCACCTGCCCATCGCGCGCGTGACCAACCTGGTCCGCGCCCTGGAAACCCTCCGGGAGGCGGGCTTCTGGATCGTGGGCGCTGAAGCCGAAGCACAGACCTGCCTCTGGGAGCTGGACTACGCCGATCCGATCGCCTTCGTCATCGGAAGCGAGGGGCACGGTATCCGTCCGCTGGTCCGTCAACACTGCGATTGGCTGGTGCATATCCCCATGCAGGGCCGCGTGGGATCGCTCAACGCCTCGGTGGCCGCGGGCGTGCTGGTGTATACCGCCCTGGAGGCTCGCTGGCGACGGGCCCGCAGCGGCCCCGAAGCCCCCCGCCCTTGAGCGAGATTACAGAACACCCCTATGGAAACGCGCCTGCACCCCGAAACCCGGCAAGGACACCGCTACCTGATCGTCCGTGGCGCACGACAGCATAATCTGAAAAACCTGGACCTCTCCTTGCCCCGCAATCAGCTCATCGTCGTCACCGGTCCGTCGGGAAGCGGCAAAAGCTCGCTGGTCTTCGATACAATCTACGCCGAAGGATACCGCCGCTACACCGAATCCCTGAGCGCCTACGCCCGGCAATTTCTAGAGCGCATGCCCAGACCGGATGTGGACAGGATCGAAGGACTCAGCCCCGCAGTAGCCATCGAACAGAAGACAGGTTCGCGCAACGCGCGCTCCACGGTAGCTACCATAACGGAATTGTACGACTACCTGCGTCTGCTCTTCGCCCGCATCGGCCGCACCTACTCCCCTGTATCAGGCCAAGAAGTCACCCGAGACACCCCGGAGCGCATCTGGGCACAGCTGGCCGCCCAGCTGCACAGAGGAACTCGTTTCTACGTGGCCTTTCCCCTGCAGCTGCGCCCGGGCCAGGAACTGCAAGAAGCCCTGGCGATATGGCGCGATCGGGGTTTCTATCGCCTCCTCCGGGGTGTGGAGGTTTTGGACACGGCCCACGATCCCATACCGGCCTCGTGGGCTGCAGAGGAGCTGGGCCTGCTGGTCGATCGGTTGCTCTGGGATCCAGACGAAGAAACGCTTCGAAGCCGACTTGCGGAGGCCGTCGAGCTGGCCTACCGGGAAGGGGAGGGATACTGCTGGATCCGCACCCTGGATGGACGTACTTTTCGGTTCAGTCGGCATTTCGAACGCGACGGCCTGCGTTTCGAAGAACCCACCCCCCAGCTGTTCAGCTTCAACAGCCCTTTTGGCGCCTGCCGCACCTGCCAGGGCTTCGGTCGCGTACCCGGGATCGATCCGGATAAGGTCGTTCCCGATCCTCGACTCTCCATTCGGGAAGGAGCCATAGCCCCCTGGCGCACAGATAAACACCGCACCTGGCTTGATCGCCTCCTGCGCCGTGCCCATGAGGTGGGTCTGCCGCTCGAGGTGCCTTACGCCGCGCTATCAGAAGAGCACCGACGCCTGCTCTGGAAGGGATGGCCCGGCTTTGAGGGTATCGAGGGCTTCTTCCGGGAGATCGAGGCCCAGTTCCACAAGATGCACTACCGGATCTTCTACGCCCGTTTTCGGGGCTATACGACCTGCCCGGATTGCCAGGGATACCGGCTGCGTCCCGAGGCCCTGTACGTACGCGTAGGAGGCAAGCATATCGGTGAGGTTGTCTCCCTCTCCATCGGCGAGGCAGAGCGCTTCTTCCGATCCTTGAAGCTTACTGAATACGAAGAAGCCGTCGCGGCTCAGGTGCTGGGAGAAATCCGGCGGCGATTGGACTACCTAGTGGCCATCGGACTGGATTACCTCACCCTGGATCGGCTAACCATGACGCTCTCCGGGGGTGAGGTGCAGCGCATTCATCTGGCCACCGCGCTGGGAAGCGCCCTCGTGGGGGCCCTCTATGTGCTCGACGAACCTTCGGTGGGCCTGCACCCCCGGGATACGGAAAGGCTCATCCATATCCTCTACCGATTGCGCGATCTGGGCAATACCGTGCTCGTCGTAGAACACGATCCGGACATCATCCGGGCGGCCGACCATATTGTCGAGCTCGGTCCAGGTGCCGGCCAGCAGGGCGGCCAGCTCATCTTTCAGGGTTCGTATCCGGAACTGCTCCGCCACCCCCAATCCCTAACCGGAAGCTACCTGAGCGGGCGGCGAAGCATTCCTGTACCGGAGCGGCGGCGTCAGGGCCAAAAGGCCCTTGTGCTTTACGGGTGCCGCTCCCATAACCTGAAAAACATCGACGTGGCCTTCCCGCTCAACGTGCTTGTCTGTGTGACCGGCCCCAGCGGTTCGGGCAAATCCACGCTCGTGCACCATACCCTGTATGAGGCGCTGCGCCGGCTCAAGGGACAACCCGAGGAGGAAGAGCCCGCGGTGCGCAGGGGCCTGTATGATCGCATCAGCGGACATGAACACCTTGATGCTGTGGAGCTCGTAGATCAGAGCCCACCCGGACGCTCCTCGCGCTCCAATCCGGTCACCTTTGTCAAAGCTTTTGATGCCATCCGGGAACTGTACGCGGACCTGCCCCTGGCCCGCGCACGGGGCTACAGCCCGGGGTTTTTCTCCTTCAACGTCGAAGGAGGACGATGCGAGGCCTGTGCCGGAGAGGGCTGGCAACGCATCGAGATGCAGTTTCTGGCCGATCTGTACCTACCCTGTGAGGTCTGCGAGGGACGACGATACCGGGAAGAGGTCCTGGATGTACGCTACCGAGACCGAAGCATTGTGGATGTGCTCCAGATGACGGTCGACGAGGCGGTGGCCTTTTTCTCCGAGCACCGCAAAATCGTTCAGCGTCTGCGCGTACTCCAGGATGTGGGACTCGGATACCTGCGGCTCGGACAGCCCACCCCCACGCTATCCGGCGGCGAGGCCCAGCGCCTCAAGCTGGCCGCCCACCTGGCCGAGCCCCATCGGGGTCCTACCTTGTACCTCTTCGATGAACCCACCACGGGACTGCATCTCGACGACATACGACGGCTGCTGGGTTGCTTTGAGCGGCTCCTGGAGCAGGGGCATTCCGTCGTGGTCATCGAGCACAATCTGGAGGTGATCAAATGCGCCGATTACGTGATCGATCTGGGGCCGGAAGGGGGCGAGCGCGGAGGATATCTGGTGGCCTCGGGCCCCCCGGAGGCGATCGCCCGCCACCCGGAGAGCCCCACGGGCCGCTACCTCCGGCGGGCCCTGGGATGGGAATAATCACCCGCCCACCGGCGCGGCATGTTCTTGCCGGGAAGCATCGAGCAGACGTCGAGCCAGGTTCAGGCCCTGCGCCACGCAGGCGCCCACCGACACCCCCTGGCGATAGCTACCCAGCAGATATAGGCCCGGGAAGGTGCGCTCCATCCTCTCGATAGCCTCCAGCGCTTCAGCGTGCCGGCCCGTGTACTGGGGAATGGCGCGCTCCCAGCGATGTATGCGCACGAAAACCGGCTGAGCATTGATGCCGAGCAACTCCCGGTAATCCCGCAACACCCCGTCGAGCAAAGCCGCATCGGACAGAAAAGCCCGTTCGGGACGCGTGGCGCCCCCCACCATAGCCGTAAGCGCTAGCTGACCTGCCGGAGTGCGGCCGGGAAAAAGCGTACTGCTCCACAGGCTACCCAGCACAAAACGCCCTTCCCGGCTCGGACAGAGAAAGCCAAACCCATCGAGGGCGCGCGGCACGTCTTCCTGCCGGAATGCCGTATACACCACGGCAAGAGGCGCATACTCGATCTCCTCCAGCCGGCGCGCTGTCTCCCCATCGAGGAACCGCACCAGGGAGGCCGCCTCGAAGGATGGAACAGCCAGCACAAGGTATCGGGTGCACACTCGCTCCGCTTGCCCCTCGCGGATCAGAAAGGCCTCAAAGCCTCCTTCTGGAAGGGGGAAGAACCGCTCCAGGCGGGTGCGCAGGTAAATCCTGCCAGAGAGCGCCTCGGCCAGGCGCTCGGGCAGCACAGAAAGCCCGTCGCGAAAGCCATACAGGGGCGATGGAGGGGGAACCTCCCCGGAACGCCGAGCCGCCTGGCGACGGTAGGCCCGCAGAGCGCCGACCAGGAGCGAGCCCGCCTCCCGCTCCCATCCGTACAGTATGGGAAAGGCGGTGCGTATCAAGAGGCGCTCCGGATCGCCGGCATAGATCCCCCGCACAAACGGATCGACAACATACTCCATCGCCTCCCTGCCCAGACGCCGCCGCATGAAGGCGGCCACGGATTCGTCTGGATCGGCTCCCCGCAGCTGGGCCAAATCCCCGAGCAAGCGCAGCTTGCCGAACCAGGAAAGCAGGGGCGTACGCAGAAACTCCCCGGGCCCCTGGGGAAGGGCCAGGAGCCTGCC
This sequence comes from Bacteroidota bacterium, assembly GCA_025998875.1. GTDB lineage: Bacteria > Bacteroidota > Rhodothermia > JANXDC01 > JANXDC01 > JANXDC01. The sequence goes on from AP024675.1 coordinate 803,374, forward strand.
TCCGCGCACGATATAGCGGTTCCTGGACTCGGGGGCGGCGTAATGGACCTCGCCCTCCAGACCCAGTTCTCCGATCAGCTTCCAGAGCGCCGCATCCCGGCGCGCCAGCGTATTGGGGCCGAGCTCATAGAGGTAGCCGGATTCGCGCACCGTCCGGATGCTCCCGCCCACGCGCTCGGAACGCTCCAGAAGCTCCACATCCAGACCGGCCGTAGAGAGGGCGTAGGCGGCCGCAAGACCGGAAATCCCGGCCCCCACCACAAGCACCTCACGCCGTCTTGCTTCCTCGGACATCGTCGACTTCCCTTCTGGCCTCGGCCGTTAGATGCAACAGGCCCTCTACCTGCTCGGCGAGAGCCTCGATGAAGTGCGGATGATCGTTGAGCGCGCGCATGACGACGTAGTGGCGGATACCGGCCCGTTCCGCCTCGGCGCGGATCTCGATATCCAACTCGTGACTTGTCTCGATGTGGTCTGTGACAAATGCCACGGGCACCACAAGCACGCTCTGTACCCCGGAACGCGCTAGCCTGTGTATTGTATCCGGCGTCGAAGGCTCCAACCAGCGGGCAGGCCCCACTTTGCTCTGAAAGGCCAGATGATAGGGCCGATCATATCCCCGCAGCCGCATGACGGCCTCCACCGTAGCCCGCACCTGGTGGGAATACGGATCTCCCCGCCGCACATCGGACAGGGGCGTGCCATGTGCACTGAAGACGTAGTGCACCCCGGAACGGGCTTCCGGAGGCAAATCCTTCTGGAGCGTCTCGTCCATGCGAGCCGATATCGCGGCCACAAAGGCGGGATGATCCGGATAGGAGATCACCACGTGTGTGGGCCAGAGCGCTCGCCCCCCGTTGCGGCGCACGGTCTGCTCAAACCAATCTCGAAAGCTGGATCCCGTGGTCGTGCGCGAATACTGCGGATAAAGCGGAAGCAATACGACCCGATCCGTACCCTCCCGACGCAACGCCTCCACGACTTCCCAGGAGAACGGATGCCAGTAGCGCCAGCACAGGTAGGTACGAAATCGGTACCGATCGCCCCAGGTGGCGTTGAGCCGCTCCTCCAATGCGCGGGCCTGCAGTTCGGAAAGCGGGGTGATCGGCGAACGGCCCCCGATCTGGGCGTATTTCTTGCGCACGGAGATGGCCCGCGTGCGCGCAATAAGCCGGGCAATGGCGCGCCGCAGACGAGGATACCGATCCACAGGCCCCATGGAGATGATATTCGTGTCGGAAAAGAGGTTGAACAGAAACGGCTCCACAGCCTCCAGGCTATCGGGTCCGCCCATATTGAGCAGCACCACGGCAATACGCTCACCGGGTCTGGGAATCGGACCCATGGGCAGAGTCCGCTCCCGCACCGGGGGCCTGGGCACGCGACGAAACACATACGGCATGGAAACACCTCCTTTCAGATAACCCGGGAGAAGCGAAACCCCTTTTCTTCCAGCCTTGCGCTGTGGACATCGAAGCATCGAGCCACATGGCGGATCAACAATCGCCCCGCAAACGTGACCCGAATACGATCCGGATCCAGCTCAAGGAGGCCGTCTTCGGCCAGGGTCGTAAGCGCGCGCAGGGCATCGGCAAAGTACGTGTCGAAGTCGATGCCCCACTGCGCCTCGATGCGCGGTTTGTCCAGAAAACCGTAGTTCATCAGCTGGCGGATGACGAAGCGCCGCAGTCGATCGTCAAAGCTCATCCGATAGCCGGCCGCCACCGGAAGACGACCCTGCCGGATCATTTCCCGATATCGGCTCAGGTCGCGCGTATTCTGCACATAGGCCGCTTCCAGCTCGCCGATGCCGCTCATGCCCACAGCCAGAAGGTCCGCATCGGCGTGTGTGGTATATCCCATAAAATTCCGCTGTAGCGTGCCCTCGATCTGCGCCCGGCTGAGCGCATCATCTGGCAGAGCGAAGTGATCCATGCCGATGTAGACGTATCCGGCGGCGGTGAGGCGCTCGACCGTATAGGCGAAAATCTGCCAGGAGACCTCCGCCGAGGGCAGCGCCTCCGAAGGGATAAGCCGCTGGTGGGGCCTGAGGTGGGGAACATGCGCGTAACGGAAGACGGCAAGCCGGTCCGGACGAAGCGTGAGCACGAGCTCGAGCGTGCGAGCGAAACGCTCCACGGTCTGGTACGGCAACCCGTAGATGAGATCAAAATTCAGACTGTAAAAGCCCAGCTCACGGACCCATTCGCTCACCTGGGCCACCAGCTCATAGGGCTGCAGACGGTTTACCGCCTCCTGCACGCGGGGATCGAAATCCTGTACGCCGATGGAGATCCGGTTGAACCCCGCCTGCCGGAGCGCGGCCAGTTTCTCAAACTCCAGCCCCCGGGGATCGGCCTCGACGCTGATTTCCGCCTCTGGATCGAAAGGGAAGGCTGCCCGGAAGGCTTCGGTGAGGCGCAGGAGCGCCTCGGTTTCGTAATACGTGGGTGTACCCCCGCCCCAGTGCATCTGCACCACGGAACCCGTATCCGAAAGCGCCTCCCGGAGCAGGGCGATCTCCTCCAGCAGGCTCTCCAGATAGGCCCGCATGAAATCGCGGTTGTGCGATACGCGCATCGTACAGCCGCAGAAGTAGCAGAGCGTATCGCAGAAGGGCAGATGCGCATACAGGGCCAGGGGACGTCGGGGATCCCGTTGGGCCAGCAGGGCGCGATACTCCGATTCCGTGAACTCCTCCCCAAAGGCGGGCGCGGGAGGATAGCTCGTATACCGCGGCGCGGGACGATCATAGCGGCGCAACAAATCGATCGTGATCATCATTTCCTTATCCTTATGCTGGCCTCGTTATCGCGCACACCCCCTGCCCCCGATCTCCACCGCCCATCCGGAAAGCGCCACCTAGGGGGAAACAGGGGCAAACTCCGAAACAGGAAACCCATGCACCGCCTCCACAAAGGCCTGCGCATGTTCTGGAGGCGTATCGGGCAGGATCCCGTGCCCCAGGTTGGCTATGTAGCCCTGCACGCCGAAGGCGCGCACCATGCGCCAGGTGCGCTCCTGGATGTAAGCGGGATCGGCGTACAGGACGGCGGGATCCAGATTACCCTGCAGGACCACCCGATGGCCCAGGCGCTCGCGCGCCCCGGTGGGATCGATCGTCCAGTCCAGGCTCAGCCCGTGGGGTTGTAGCTCGGCCAGCGGCTCGAGCACATGGCCTCCATCTTTGGCAAAAACGATCACGGGTACTCGGCCCCGGAGGATTTCCAGCACACGCTCCAGCGCCGGAAGCGCCCATCGGCGGTAGTCCTCCGGGCCCAGCAAACCGGCCCAGGATTCAAACACCTGCACGACGGCGGCGCCGGCCTCCGCCTGCGCCAGAAGAAACTCCCCTACCACCGCCGCCAGCCGATCGAGCAACTGCCGGGCGGCCTCGGGATAGGCGTGCAGGAAGCGCCTGGCGACGGCAAAGGATTTTGAGCCCTCGCCCTCGACCATATAGGCCATGAGCGTCCAGGGAGCACCGGCAAAACCGATCAGCGGCACGCGACGGGCCAGCGCAACGGTGGCCTGCCGAACGGCCTCGAGCACATAGCCCAGATCACGCTCTATGATCACCGAACGGAGCCGACGCAGCTCCTCCGGCGCGCGAATGGGCTCCAGCAGTCGCGGGCCCTGCCCCGAGTCGATGCGCAACTCCATACCCATGGCCCGCGGCACGACCAGAATATCGGAGAACACGATAGCCGCATCGACCCCGAGCCGATCTACGGGTTGCAACGTCACCTGAGCAGCCAGCTCTGGGGTAGAGAGCATGGTCATAAAATCCGCCCGCCTGCGCACGGCGCGATATTCCGGCAGGTATCGGCCCGCCTGACGCATCATCCAGACAGGCACCCGATCGACAGGCTTTCGATGCAGGGCGCGCAGCAAACGATCGTTCTGGTATTCGCTCATAAGCTCCTCGCGGAAAGCTCCAGTTCCAGCCCTTTCAGAGCGGCGCGCAGACCGGCCGGATCGGGGTGGGGCGAGACGGCCGCTGGCTCCAGGCCGGCAGCCTGCAGGGCGCGGGCTGTGGTGGGGCCGATAGCGATATGTCGGACCTGCTCCCAGGGCAGATCGAAAAGCCGCGTCAGGGCCACGGCCACCGCCGAGGGACTGAACCACACCACCCCGTCGGGTCGGCGAAGACGCCAACGTCGCCTCAGATTCCAGAACGCCTCCGGATCCAGAGGCTCGGGAGCGTAGAGCGCAAGCTCCAGCACGGGAATACCCCGCTGCCGAAGGCCTTCCGGAAGCACATCGAGCCGTTCTGCGCTGCAGGGGAACAGCACAGGCCCGCTGATCCCATCATCAAGTACGGCCTGGAGCATCCCTTCGGCTCCGCCTCCGCCGATGCGCCGCGGGCGCCAGCCAAAGGCCTGAGCGTATCGGGCGGTGGCGGGCCCGACCACGTAAACAGAGGGGCCGCGCAACAGACGCGCCTCCTGGACCGGATCCAGGCTAAGCGCCCATCCCAGATGCGCTACCGATCGGGGGCTGGTAAAGAGGATCGCCGCTGGATCCGGCCAGCTGCGGAGCGAGCGCAACACGGCCGAAACGGGCCGGGGACATACGGCGAGCAGGGGGGCGGCCTCTACCTGCCAGCCCATCCGTTCGAGCTCCAGACGAAAGGCATCGCGTGGATCCCGCGCGCGCAGATGCGTTAACCAAAGCAGCGCATTCATGTCTCCCTCCAGGAATGCCGCAGCTCTTCAGCCCCCTGCCGCAACAGGCGCTCGCCCAGCCGCTCCCCCAGCGACTCGGGCTCCTGGATCGGCCCCGCAAGTCCGAGCTCGAAAACGGGATGTCCCTGCACCCCCAGCACCCTTCCGATCAGATAGAGCTCCGATCCCGACCGGCGCGCCAAGGCGCCAACCGGCACATGACATCCCCCGCCCAGGGCACGCAGAAAAGCGCGCTCGGCCCGAACGGCGCAGGCCGTATCCGGATCGTGTAGCACCGCCCGAATGCGCTCCTGCCACCTCCCCCCGTCCATACGGGCCACGACAGCCAGCGCACCCTGGCCGGGAGCGGGCAGCATGATCTGCTCAGGAAGGCGCTCCAGCCGGTCCTCAGGCATTCCCAGTCGGCTCAGACCCGCCTCGGCCAGCACGAGGCCATACCACGTGGAGCGGGCCAGTTTGGCCAGACGGGTATCCACATTGCCCCGCACCGGAGTGATCTCCAGATCCGGACGCCAGGCCCGAAGCTGGGCAGCCCGACGCAGACTGCTCGTCGCCACAAGGGCTCCCGGCGGCGCCTCAGCCAGCCGCCCGCTCTTCCGGTGGGGGACAAACACATCATACGGGGAAGCTCGCGGGGGAATGGCCAGAATACCCAGTCCTTCGGGCAACTCGGTGGGCAGATCCTTGAGGCTGTGTACGGCCAGCTCGATGCGTCCATCTAAGAGCGCCTCGTCGAGGGCTTTTGTAAACAGCCCCTTGCCCCCGATACGATAGAGCGGCTCCTCCAGACGCCGATCCCCCTCGGTTTCAATGAGCACCAGACGCGTGCTCAGCCCTGCCTCCCGCAACCGATCGGCCACCCAGCCGGCCTGCATGCGGGCAAGTGCGCTCTTTCGGGTGCCGATGCGCAGCTCATCCATCAACGACCTCCGATCGGGCGGAACGGGGCTGGGGCTGAGGGGCGGATTCCTCACAGTTCGGACGTTCAAAGAGCGCCACCAGCAAGGCCACGCGCTCCAGCAGATCCTCTGGATAGCGATCCAGGAGATCCTTCACCCGCACAAGCGGGATACTGAGTAGCTTCTGCAGCAGACTGCGCGTAAGGCGATCGAGCGCTTCCTGCGCCTCTGGAGGGAACTGATCCCGATAGCGCTCCAGATGCTGTATCCGAAGCGCCTCGAAGGTGCGCACGAGCACCTCCAGGAACGGCTCAAGCACCCGCCGCTGACGCCACCACTCCGCAAACGCATCCACATGCTCCTGCACAATGCGCTCGGCCGAGGGCACCGCTTCCAGGCGAGCCCGATGGGCTCTATCGAGCACAGGGGCTAGATCATCCACATCGAGCAGATGGTAGCCGGACACCCGGGCGCAGGCCGGATCCACATTGCGGGGCACGGCCAGATCCAGTAGCCACACCGGCCCCGCAAGGGCGGGCAGATGCTCTGGGCGCAGAATCGGCTCCGGAGCCGCTGTGGCCACCAGCACGGCGTCCAATCCGGGTAGCATCCCGGACAAGGCCTCCAGCGGCCCGGCCTCGAGCCCGAACGCCTGGGCAAGCTCCCGGGCCCGCGGCAGGGTCCGGTTGAGCACCACCGGGCGCGCCCCTCGATCAAGCAACGCCCCCAGAGCGGCGCGAGCCATGCGCCCTGCCCCCACCACGGCCACCGAGGCCTCTTGGAGCGGACGAGTAAGCGAACGCTCCAGATGCTCTACCGCCACGGCGGCAACGGAGGTAGAACCACGATAGAGGTTTGTCTCCCCCCGAACGCGCTTGCCGGCCCGAAAAGCCTCGTGAAAAAGCCGATGCAGCACCGTACCTACCGCCTCAGCCGCTACCGCCTCGCGATAGGCCTCCTTGAGCTGGGCCAAGATCTGCTCATCGGCCAAGACCTGCGAGTCCAGCCCGGCTGCCACACGAAACAGGTGCCGGGCCACATCCAGACCCGAGAGCTCAAACGCATACCCCTCCGGCCAGGGCGCCCCGGCCAGCTCGCTCAGACGAGCAAGGAGCCCCTGCTTGGTGGCCTCCGTGCCCCAGAGGTAAAGCTCGACCCGATTGCACGTGCTCAGTAGCACGGCCTCGGTCCTCCCATCCAGGATAGCCGCATAAAAGCGGGCGCGCCCCTGGACAGGAAGGGCGAAGGTCTCGCGCACCTCTACAGGAGCACGCCGGTGATGCAGCCCGAGTAAAAACAGCTCCATATCGCACCCGTACGAGAAGCCTGGAGCTCAAAGAACAAATCTAGCCCGGCAAGAGGGTGCAAAGAATGAAGATCTCTTGAATTCGGCGATCGGCAGCACTTGATTTTAGATTTTTAAAAAAATAATTTAGGTTCATTGAAAATCTGGGAGATCCCGTATGTCCGTCCTTGCTCCGGAGAACGTCACGCTGCGGAAAGGAAGGCGATGGGCGTACTATTTCGGTCCGGCCTTCCTGGTCAGCGTCGGATACATGGATCCGGGCAACTGGGCCACGGATATCGAGGCCGGCAGTCGTTTTGGCTACAGCCTCCTGTGGGTGATTACCCTCTCCAGCGCGATGGCCATCTTTCTGCAGATTCTGGCGGCCAAACTGGGACTGGCCACCGGGAAGGACCTGGCCACCCTGTGCCGGGAACAGTACCGTAGTCCTTGGCGGGAGATCCTCTTCATCACGGCCGCGCTGGCTATGATGGCTACGGATCTGGCCGAATTCATGGGCGTTGCGCTGGCGCTCAACCTGCTCTTTGGTATCCCGCTGGGCTGGGCGGCGGTGATCACGTTCCTGGATGTGCTTCTCATCCTGTATCTGGAGCGCTTCGGATTCCGGCTCCTGGAGCTGGTGATCGTTGGTTTTGTGGCCTCCATCGGGATGGCCTATGTGGTGGAGCTCTTCTGGGCCCGACCGGACTGGGGTGAGGTCGTTCGGCATGCTTTCTGGCCCGATGCAAGATTGTGGGAGGCCGGTGCTCTGTTTGTAGCCGTGGGCATCCTGGGGGCTACCGTGATGCCCCACAACCTGTACCTGCACTCGGCCCAGGTACTGCATCGGCTGGGGAACGGAGAACCACGGGAGCATTTGTACCGGATCAGCATATGGGACACGATTCTGGCCCTCAATGCGGCCTGGCTGGTCAACGCCAGCATTCTCATCGTCTCTTCGGCCGTCTTTTACGAAAACGGCCTGCTCATCACGGATATCGACCAAGCCTATCGAACCCTGGAACCCCTGCTCGGCAGGGCAGCTGCCCTGACGTTCGCCCTTGCGCTCCTGGCCAGCGGCATCTCCAGCTCCACCACGGCCACTCTGGCCGGACAGTACGTGTTTCAGGGTTTTCTGGGGCTACCGCGCCTCTCCCCGGCGCGGATTCGGTTGCTCATGCGCACGGCCACCATGCTCCCGGCGCTGATCGCCATCTGGCTGCATGCCCGACCTATGGGGCTGCTGGTATTAAGCCAGGTGATCCTCTCCTTTCAGCTCCCCTTCGCCGTAATCCCGCTGGTACGCCTGACCTCCCGTGCCGACCTCATGGGGCCGTTCGTCAACAGGCGCTGGCAGCAGATGATAGGCTGGCTCATTGCCGTCCTGATCGTGACGCTAAATGGCCTGCTCTTGGTGCTGGGCGCTGTGGGCCACTGAGTTTGGGGGCAACCGCCGTATCTTTACGGGGAAAACCCGGCAAAGGAACAGAAGCCCATGTCCGTACGCGTCCGCTTTGCTCCCAGCCCCACCGGTCTGCTACACATTGGCGGCCTTCGCACGGCGCTGTACAATTACCTTTTCGCCCGCCATCACGGGGGACAGTTCATCCTGCGCATCGAGGATACGGACCAGAGCCGTTACGTCGAGGGGGCTGAGGAGGACATCATCCGCTCCCTGCGATGGGCGGGTCTGCTCTACGATGAGGGACCCGATGTCGGCGGCCCCTATGGACCGTATCGGCAGTCGGAGCGCTCCGAGCTCTACCGTCGGCATGCCCATGAGCTGGTCCAGAAGGGTTATGCCTATTACGCTTTCGATACCCCCGAGGAGCTGGAGGCCATGCGCGAGCGCCTTCAGCGAGCGGGGAACCCCTCGCCGAAATACAATGCCATCACCCGGCTTTCCATGAAAAACTCCCTCACCCTGCCCGAAGAAGAGGTGCGCCGCCGTCTGGAGGCGGGGGAAGCGTACGTAATCCGGCTCAAGGTGCCCCGGGGAGAGGTGATCCGCTTCTATGACGAGATCCGCGGTTGGGTCGCCTTCGAAAGCGAAGAGCTCGACGATCAGGTGCTGCTCAAATCCGACGGCCTCCCCACGTATCATCTGGCCAACGTGGTCGACGACCACTACATGCAGATCACGCATGTCATCCGGGGCGAAGAGTGGCTCTCCAGCACGCCCAAGCACATTCTCCTGTACCGCTACTTCGGCTGGGAGCCCCCGAAGATGGCTCACCTGCCCCTGATCCTCAATCCCCAAGGGGGGAAGCTCTCCAAACGAAGCGCGGCTGAGCTGGGGATCCCGGTCAACGTGCGGGACTACATCGAGGCCGGGTTTCTGCCCGAAGCCGTGGTGAATTTTCTCGCCTTCCTGGGCTGGAATCCGGGTGATGAGCGGGAGATCATGACGCTGCCGGAGCTGGCAGAAGCCTTCAGCCTGGATCGGGTGGTCAAATCCGGGGCCGTGTTCAACTTCGATAAGCTGAAGTGGTACAACCAGCAGTACATCCGCCGCAAACCAGACGCGGAACTTGTCGAGGCCGTTCGCCGGGAACTGATAGCCCGTCAGATGCCCGTTCCCGATGAGGCCTACCTTTTCGGGGTTGTGCGGCTGATGAAGGAGCGCGTGGAATTTATCCACGAATTTGTAACCTTCAGCCGCTACTTCTTCGAGGACCCCACCGAATACGCTCCCGAGGGGATCGAGAAGCACTGGAAGGAGGACACACCGGCGCTTCTGGAGGCCTACAGGAAACGGCTGGAGGCGATAGCGGAGACGGAATTCACCGCCGAACGGGTGGAGGCGGAACTCCGCGCGTTGGCGGCCGAGCGCGGCGTTTCGGCCGCCCGCCTGATCCATCCCACCCGGCTCGCCCTTACAGGGATGACCTTTGGTCCGGGCCTGTTCGAGCTCATGGCCGTCCTGGGTCGGGAACGCTGCCTCCGTCGGCTCCATCGCGCCCTGGAGCTGATCCCCGCCTCCTGGCAGGTTCCACCTACTCCAGAGTAATGCGATCCCGAATCTGAGCCAGCTTCTTGGGCCCGATACCCCGGATGCGCAGCAGATCCTCCGGATGTCGAAAGGGGCCGTGCTGTTCTCGATAGGCGACGATGGCCCGCGCCAACTTGGGCCCTATACCGGGCAGCTGCTCCAGTTGGGCCGCCGTGGCCCGGTTGATGGGGATCAGACGCAGGGGTGCCGAACCCCGCCCCGCCGAAGAGCGGAAGCGGAGGCCATCCCGCACGGTATCCGGAAATTGAGCGGCGGTCTCGACCACGGCGCGCCATCGGGCCTGGAACAGGCTATCGGATGCCACCAGCGCCGCGGCCAACTCCGGATCCGGACGCCGCAGCCACCTTATCCCCTCTACGGCCAGCGCGGCGACACACACCAGACAGAGCGCCAGGGCATCGCCGGGGCGCAGAGCAAGAAACCGACACAGGGCCTCCCAGCGCTTCATCGCTTCGCTTTGCGATCAGGACGCCTCCCACAACGGCACCGCAACATTCCTCTGGCCGGCCAGGTGCGGGGAAGCCAAGGCGGCGTGCCGCTTTGTGGGCTTGAGGCCAGGAGCGTACTTTTACGCCGGAGGATGTGCCCGATGACCATCGGCCTCATTGGAGGGGGCATTGTAGGCCTGGCTACCGCATACCGGATTCAGGAGCGGTTCCCCGGGCTGCGCCTGCTCATCTTCGAAAAAGAACCCGTGCTAGCGGCGCATCAGTCCGGACGCAATTCCGGCGTTCTGCACTCCGGAATCTATTATCGGCCCGGCTCTCTGAAGGCCCGGACCTGCCGGGCGGGCAAAAAGGCCCTGGAGGCGTTCTGTGAATCCGAGGGGATTCCTTTCGAACGCTGCGGCAAGGTCATTGTAGCCGTAAAGCGGGCCGAACTGCCCTGGCTGGAGGAACTGGAACGTCGTGCAGAGGCCAACGGGGTTCAATGCCGTCGAATCGGCCCGGAGGCGTTGAGAGCGCTCGAGCCCCATGCACGAGGAATCGCCGCCCTGCACGTACCGGAGACGGGCATTGTGGACTTCCGGGCCGTCTGCGAGCGCCTGGCCCAGCGGCTGCAGGAACGCGGGGCGATGCTCTACCTGAACAGCCCCGTACAGGGGGCACAACGACGAGGCCGGCGCTGGATTGTGACAACCCCGGCGGGTGAGGCCGAGGTAGACGTCCTGCTTCTCTGCGCTGGCCTGCAGGGAGATAGATTGTTCAGGCGTCTGGGATATCGCCCCCGCGTGCGCATCATCCCCTTCCGGGGGGAATTCTACCGGCTCCGGCCCGAGGCCAGAGGCCTGTGCCGGAACTTGATCTATCCTGTGCCCGACCCCCGGTTCCCGTTCGCCGGCGTGCACCTGACGCGTAAGCTTTCCGGAGAGGTTACCTGCGGCCCCAACGCCGTACTGGCCCTGGCGCGCGAGGGATACCGGTGGGGCCAGATACGATGGGATGAGATAGCCGATTACGTGAGCTATTCGGGCTTCTGGCGGCTGGTTGCACGCTATTGGCGCGTGGGACTGGAGGAGATCTGGCGCTCCTGGAGCCGGAAGGCCTTCTGTCGGGCCGTGCAGCGCCTGGTGCCGGAAGTGGGCCCCGAAGACCTGTTACCCGCCCCTTCAGGGGTGCGTGCGCAGGCGGTGGATCCGCAGGGCAGGCTTGTGGACGATTTCCTGCTGGAAATCCACGATCGGCTACTGTTTTTGGCCAACGCCCCCAGTCCGGCCGCCACCGCTTCGCTGGGCATCGGCTCCTGGGTGGCCGATCGGCTGGCTGAGACCGGATGGCTATCCTGAGGCGGGGGGCGAAAGGCGTCGAAAGCGCTGCGGGCTCATACCCACAATCCGCCGAAAACGACGGCTGAAGGCGCTCTGATCTCCGTATCCACAGGCCAACGCGATCTGAGCAATCGACCAGTCTGTTCGGCGCAAAAGCTCCATGGCCCGTTCCATGCGGGCCTGTAAGAGCATCTGTCGGGGGCTGAGCCCGAACAGCGTCCGACAGGCGCGTTCCAGGCGTTCCGGACGCAACCCGACCTGACGGGCCAGCTCCCCCACCTGCAGGGGTTCATCCAGCCGCTCCCGCATCCGCGCCAGCGCCTCGGCCACGGCGCGGTAGAGAAAAGCCCCGGGATCGGGCCGGGGCAGGTCACGCGAAAACCCGTAAAGCCCCACCACCCGTCCCGCGATGTCCCGAAGGGGGAATTTGTACGTCAGACACCATCCTTCCCGGCCGTTCGGGTAGCGATGAAGCTCCAGATGCCCCCGGATGGCCAGACCCGTTCGGAGTACGGCCTCATCCTGCTCCGTATACCGGGCGCCCCAGGGAGGGGGGAAGACCTCGCGCGCGGTCCGTCCAAGCAGAGCGGATTTGCCACCGGTTCCAACCCGCCGCAACAGGGTCTCGTTGACATATACGTAGCGGGCCTGTTCGTCTTTGACGAAAAACACCACATCCGGAAGCACGTCAAATAACCGGAGCAGTTCTTCCCAGGACGGTCGGGGGAGCGGTTGTGCCGTTTCGGGTCTTTGCTTCATAGCAACCGGTCAAGCATCCATGGCTTACTGCCTGTAATTTACACTCGCTGGCTTTCCCGTGGAGAGCAGGTCAATGGTCCATCGCCTGCGGGTGATCGATACACACACGGCCGGCGAGCCCACGCGTATTGTGCTCGACGGTCTGCCCGAGCTCGGAACGGGCCCGGTGGCCGCCCGTCTGGAGCGGTTGCGCGAAGCCTACGATCATTTCCGCAGAGCGGTCGTCAGCGAGCCGCGTGGTGCGGCGCACTGGGTGGCCGCCTGGGTGCTGGAGCCTGAGCAAAAGACCTCCGCGGCCGGGGTGATCTTCTCCAATAATGTGGGCTATCTAGGCATGTGCGGACACGGGCTTATCGGGCTTGTGACCGCGCTGGCCTGGCTGGGCCGTATCGGCCCGGGCCGTCACCGCTTTGAAACCCCCGTAGGCGGGGTAGAGGCCGAGCTACTTCCGGACGGACGCGTGCGCCTGCGCAACGTGCCCGCCTATCGCTACCGGGCTCGCGTTCCCCTCCAGGTACCCCCGTGGGGCACGGTCTATGGCGATATCGCCTGGGGGGGAAACTGGTTTTTCCTCATCGAAAACCCCCCGCTGCCTGTAAGGCGAGAATACCTCGAGGAGCTGACCGCCTTTGCCCACGGCGTGCGCCGGGCGCTGGAACTCGAAGGGCTTCGGGCCGCCAACGGGGCCATCATCGATCACGTGCAACTCTTGGACTCCTCTCCGGAGCCTGGAAGAGACGGCCGCAACTTCGTCCTCTGTCCTGGCGGGCAATACGATCGTTCCCCCTGCGGAACGGGCACATCGGCCCTGCTGGCCTGCCTGTATGCCGATGGCCGGCTTCGACCCGGCCAGCTGTGGCGCCAGGAGGGCGTCTTCGGATCCGTCTTCGAGGGGGAAATTGAGACCACATCGGACCCGCAACGCGTCATCCCCATCATCACAGGGCGGGCGCACGTGATCGCCGAATCCGTGCTCGTTTTCGATGAAGAAGACCCCTTCTGCTGGGGCCTACAGCCATGACGGAGGTGCTCGTAATCGGAGCCGGCATCACGGGATCGGCCTGTGCCTGGAGGCTTGCCGAGGCGGGTTTTTCGGTAACCGTAGTCCATGAGGCCCCGATCGGGGGAGAGGCAACCGGCGCGGGTATGGGGCACCTCACCGTGCACGAGGGAGAAGCAGGCGTCTGGGAGCTCGCCCTGGCGGGACGCTCGCTCTGGGAGCGCTGGGCCGAGGAACTGGAGCCCGACATCGAATACCACCGCATCGGCACGTTATGGCTCATCCCCGATGAGCAGGCCTTTATCCTTGCCCGACGCCTACAGGAACGCTTCCGGGATTGCGGATTTCGGACCGAGCTGCTCGATCCGGTAGAGCTGGGCCGGCGGGAACCTCATCTCCGTCCCTACTGGCTCGGGGCCTTGTACGTGCCGGACGATGCCACCGTCTATGCGCCCCGAGCCGCCTGGAGGCTGCTGGAACGCGCCCGCGCACGGAGAGCCCGGCTTATCCGGGCTCGTGTCGTCGCCCTCGAGCCTGACGGGGTTCGCCTGGCCGGGGGTGTATGCCTGAAGGCCGACTACACGGTGATCGCCGCCGGCGTGCAGGCGGTCGAGCTGCTCCCCGATCTTCCCGTACGTCCCCGACGAGGCCACCTGCTGGTAAGCGAACGCCGCCCCGGGCTTGTTCGACACGCCCTGGTGAGCATGAGCTATTCGGCCACGGTGGAATCCCGCCAGCAAGCTTCCTGGGCCTTTAACGTCCATCCGAGGCCCAACGGACAGCTCCTCATTGGCTCCTGCCGGGAATGGGACGTCTGGGATCGACGCCCCGATCCGAAATGGGGCGCGCAGCTGCTCCAGGAGGCCTGCCGATATATTCCCGAGCTGGCCACGACGAACGTGCTTCGCTCCTGGACCGGCCTGCGCGCGGCCTCCAGGGATGGCCGCCCCCTGATCGGTCCCCATCCGCAGGAGCCGTGCTGGATTGTGGCCACCGCCCAGGAAGGTCTGGGGATCACCATGGCACCCGCCGTTGCAGAGCTCGTGTGGGCCTACATCAGCGCCAAGGAGCCCCCCCTGGATCCGAGCCCGTATCGCCTGGAGGGACGGCTATGCCCGAATCCATCACAATCCGCATCAACGGCCGCCCTGTAGCCGTAGAGCCCGGCATCACGGTGGCCGCCGCGCTGGCGCGGCGGGGACAGCTCGCCTTTCGCCGATCCCCCTCGGGCCAGCCCCGTGGCCCCCTGTGCGGTATCGGCCTCTGCTTCGAATGCCTCGTGCGCATTAATGGGTTGCCGGAACGCGCTTGTCGGGTTTACTGCACCCCGGAGCTGGAGATCCGCTTCGATGAGGTATGAGGTGCTCGTCATCGGCGCCGGACCGGCCGGGCTTTCGGCGGCCGTCGCCTCTGCCCGGGAGGGCTGTCGAGTAGGGCTCCTGGATGCCGCTCCCCGCCTGGGCGGGGCCATAGGCCCACCCACGAGGCGATCGGGCCGCTATGGGAAGCTCTGGTCCGAAGTGGCCCGCCTGCGCGCCAGGGGGCTTCTGGAGATCTGGCCCACAGCCGCCGTGGTCTTCGCCTCCGCGGATTCGCTCTGTTTCGGCGTCCACCGGCCGGGACGCCTGGACCTCTTTGAGGCCGAACGCGTCGTGCTCGCCACAGGCGCGCGGGAACGGTTCTGGCCGGTTCCCGGATGGACCCTGCCGGGTGTTTTCGGGGTGGGCGGCTTGCAAGCCCTCTGCAAGGAGGGATGGCCCATCTCAGGAATCCCTGTCGTGCTGGCGGGATCCGGCCCCCTGCTGTGGTTTGTGGCCTCGGATTTGTCGCGACGCGGGGCGCGTCTGGAACTCGTACTCGAACAGCACAGCCCCCTGCGCTGGATGTCCATGTTGCTTCAGGCGGGAACCTGGCTGCGGATCCGGCAGGCACTGCGTCTGTGGAAAGGGCTTGCGCCCGCGCGCCTGCGTTGGAACAGCTGGCCTGTGGAAATCCAGGGGGACGGCCAGGTAGAGGCACTGCGCTGGGTGGATGCCCGGGGTCGGTCGGGTCGGATCGCGTGCCGCTACGTAGGGCTTGGATACGGGCTTGTGCCCAATACGGAAGTGGCCGAACTCATGGAGCTCGCCTGCTCTCCAGATGGGTTCGTCTCCGTAGATGCGGACATGCAGACTTCTCGCAGAGGCGTTTACGCGGCTGGAGAGCTGACCGGCATCGGGGGCATGCCCAAAGCCCTCCTGGAGGGGCTTATAGCCGGCCGGAAAGCCGCCGGAGCGCCCGTTCCCATCCCGTGGCGGATGAGGAACTCCCTGGAAAAGCGCTTCGCCTCTCGGCTTGCGCCCCTGCTGGCGCCCAGAAGGGAACTGCGGGAGCATATCCGGGCCGAAGAGATCATCTGTCGCTGCGAGGACGTGTCCTGGTCAGCGCTTATGCCCTGCGAAGACGGACCCACGGCGAAACTGCAGACCCGCTGCGGCATGGGGCCTTGCCAGGGGCGGGTCTGTGGGCCTATCCTGCAGATGCTCCGGGGATGGAAACTCAGCACGCCTCGGCCGCCTCTGTTTCCCCTCCCGGCAGGTCTCTGGTCCCAATGGAAAGGAGTATAGCCCATGTCCCCCACCTGGACTGGCGTCATACCCGCCGTTACTACTCCGTTTGCCCCCGACGGCTCGGTCGATTATGGGCTCTTTGCCCATCACGTGCGCTGGCTCCTGGCACACGGCTGTTCAGGCCTCATCCTGGCTGGCTCGTTGGGCGAGGGGGCCACACTGGAGCCCGGAGAGAAACTGCGCCTCCTGGAGGTAGCGCTCCAGGAGGCGGGGGACCGTGCCCCGGTGATCTTGAGCCTCTCGGGCCTCAGTACCCGCCAGATTCTGGAGCTCCTCCGGGCGGCAGAGGAGCTTGGAGCCGACGGCTTCATGCTCCTGCCCCCGTACGTCTACCGCCCCGACGAGCGGGAAATGCACCGCTATGTGCAGACGGTGCTGGAGGCCACAACCCGGCCCGTGATGCTCTACAACAATCCCATCGCCTACGGCACAGACGTGCATCCGGAAACCCTCGCCCGGTGGGCCTCGGACTTTCCCCACCTTGAGGCGGTCAAGGAATCCAGCGGCGATGTGCGACGCATCACGGCCCTGCGCACGCTCCTGGGCGATCGAATGCGGGTGCTTGTGGGTATCGACGACCTGATCGTAGAGGGGGTGCGCGCAGGGGCCTGCGGCTGGGTGGCCGGACTGGCCAACGCGCTGCCCCGAGAATCCGTGCTGCTCTTCGAGCGGGCCCGTCAGGGGGCACCGCTGGAGGGGCTGTACGCCTGGTTTCTGCCCCTCCTGCGGTTGGATACGGATCCGAAATTCGTGCAGCTCATCAAACTCGTTCAGGAGATCGTGGGCGTGGGTTCGGCACGCGTGCGTCCGCCCCGACAGGAGCTCACGGAGCCGGAACGCGCCCGGGTATGGGAACTGGTAAGCCGGGCCTTGAGCACGCGTCCTCGGTTGTTGGAGGAGATGACCCCATGAGCGAGCTCACCGGCGCTTCCTGGATTCAGGCTCGGGCCGTCAGGGGTCGAGGCCGGCCTTTCTGGGCTATCAACCCGGCCACTGGCAGTAAGCTGGAACCCTGTTACCGGAGCGCCACCTATGGCGACGTAGACCGGGCCGCCCGGGCGGCCGCGGAGGCCTTCCCGGCCCTGGTTCTGAGCCCAGCCGAAGTCCGAGCGCGCCTGCTGGAGCGCATCGCCGAGCACTTGGAGGCCTCGGCGCCCCGGATCATCGCGCGGGCCGATCAGGAAACGGCCCTGGGCAGAGGGCGACTGGAACAGGAGCTCAGGCGCACCACAGGACAGCTGCGGCTTTTTGCCGAGGTGCTCCGCGCCGGCTGGTGGCGGGATGTGCGCCTCGATCGGGCCGATCCGGACCGGAAACCCACCCCGAAGCCCGAGCTGCGCTCTTTTCGCCTCGGCATGGGCCCCGTGGCGGTCTTCGGAGCGGCGAACTTCCCCCTGGCCTTCTCCGTAGCTGGCGGGGATACGGCCTCGGCCCTGGCCGCCGGTTGTCCCGTGCTTCTGAAGGCTCACCCCGCCCATCCCGGAACCTCGGAACTGGCTGCACAGGCTATCCTCAGGGCGCTCGATGAGCTCAAGCTGCCGGCCGGAAGCTTTGCCCTGCTCTTCGACGCCGGCTTTTCCGTGGGCCGCGCCCTGGTGCGGCACCCGGCCGTGCGGGCTGTGGCCTTTACCGGATCCCGTCAGGGGGGCATGGCGCTCTGGCGCTTGGCCGCTCAGCGTCCGGACCCGATCCCCGTCTTTGCGGAAATGGGCAGCCTGAACCCCGTGCTTGTCCTGCCGGGCGCGCTGCGTGAACGGGCTGAGGCGATCGCCGAGGGGCTGTATGCCTCCTTTACGCTCGGCGCAGGCCAGTTCTGCACCCGCCCGGGCCTTGTCCTTCTGCCCCGCCTTCCGGAGGCGGAGCGCTTTCGCAGGCGCCTTCGGGCTCTTCTGGAACAAAGCCAGCCCGGATGCCTGCTTACGGAGCGCATCCACGCCGGATATCAGCAGGGCCTGGCCCGACTCCAAGAGGCCGGACTCCAGCCCTTCTGGCGTCCCTCACCTCCCCGGTCCGAAAGCCCCTGGCCGGCCGATCCCACAGTATGGGAGGCTCCGCTGGCCATGTTCTGGCAACGCGCCGAGCTACACGAAGAGGTTTTCGGACCGACCACCGTACTGCTCTGGTACGAAGAGCCCGAGGAGCTTTCCCTGTTTGTCGCGCATCTGGAGGGTCAGCTGGCCCTCTGCCTGCAGGCCGCCAATCCGGATCAGGAGCTGGCCCGCCGGCTCATCGAAGAAGCCCTGCACCGGGCCGGACGCATCGTCTGGAACGGCTTTCCCACCGGTGTGGAGGTCGGATACAGCACCGTGCACGGGGGCCCGTTCCCAGCCACCACGGACAGCCGCTTCACTTCTGTGGGCGCCCGGGCCATCGAGCGCTTCCTGCGCCCCGTGGCCCTGCAGAACGTGCCCACCGAACTTTTACCCGCCGCCCTGACGGAGCAGAGGGGTCCGCACCTTCTGGATGGGAAATGGCAGCCATGTTGAACAAAAAAGCCGCTCTTATCGGAGCGGCTTTCCCCGCGCGCCCGGGAGGACTCGAACCTCCAACCTTCTGATCCGTAGTCAGATGCTCTATCCAATTGAGCTACGGGCGCACTGCGCGCCGCAAAAATAGCCCCTCGCCTCAGCCCCTGTCAAGCCGCCCCTAGCTCTTGACAGAACCAACCGCCGTGTGCCTTCTTCCCAACAACCGGAGTGGAAGCAGACCAGCTTCCCCGGAAATCCGCCATGCTGGGCATCTACCTCTCGACCCTTGAAGGGCGCCTGCTTCAGGCCAGTCCGGAATTTGTGCGCCTGCTCGGATACGAGCGCTTCGAGGAACTTGCCGAAATCCCGCTGGAAACCCTGTATGCGGACCCGCAGGAACGGGCCCATCTGATAGCGCAGCTGCGTATGCAGGGCCGGATCGAGGCCCGGCCCGTGGTCCTGCGTCTTCGAGATGGGAGCACACGGACGTTCTGGGTTTCGGCCCTTTTTGATCCGGAGCATGGCCTTATCGCCGGAAGCCTGTTTGACAGTTCCCCATTTGCCCGACGATACGAGGCCCTGGTGCGCAGCATTCGGGGCATTGTCTGGGAGCTGGAGTTGCCCGAATGGCGCTGGACGTATGTGAGCCCCTACGTAGAAGAGGTTCTGGGCTACCGGCCCGAAGCATTTCTGGAGGATCCGAACTTCTGGGCATCCCACATTCACCCCGAAGACCGTGAGGAAGCTGTCCGCTTCTGCCGCCGCATGACGGAGGCGGGTCAGGATCACGAATTCACCTACCGCATGATCGCCTCCGACGGCCGCATCGTCTGGATACAGGACCGCGTGACGGTGGTGTGGGATCAAGATCGGATCGTGGGCCTGAGGGGCATTATGACGGATATAACCCTCCTGCAGGAAAGCGAGATGCGCTTCCGGGCTCTGGTCGAAAACTCCCCGGAGGCGATCGCCGTCCATCAGGATGGACAGTTGGTCTACGTGAACCCGGAAGGCCTTCGGGTTATGGGCGCCCGGAACCCGGAGGAGCTCCTCGGCCGTCCGGTGCTGGACTTCGTTCATCCCGACTACCGGGATCAGGTCATCGGTCGCATCCGGCAGATGCTCACAACCGGGGTGCCCGCCCCACCGGCCGAAGAAATGTTGCTGCGGACCGATGGCTCTGCTTTCGAGGCGGAGATACGGGCTGTTCCCATCCTCTGGGGCGGCCGACCGGCCATACAGGTCATCGTCCGGGATATCTCGGAACGCAAACGGCTGGAGCGCGCGCTGGCTGAGCGGCAGGCGCTTCTGGAGCGCATCCTCGAGCAAGCTCCGGACCCCATCAGCATAGGCATACTGGAGCCCCGCCCCCAGCTGGTCTACGTCAACCCCGCCTTTGAGGCGCTTACGGGCTACTCGGCCGAAGAGCTGTGCCGGCCGCACTTCGATATACAACGGATCGTCGACCCCCTGTACCACCCCATCCTGGAGGAGCGCTTCCGCCGGGCGCAGCTGGGTCTGCCCGTGCCGAGTCGCTATGAACTGCGCCTGCGATCCCGGGAGGGCCGCTATTATGATGTGGAAGTTTCCGTGCGCCCGATTACGTGGGCAGGACAGAAGGCAACACTGAACATACTGCGCGACATCACCGAACGCAAGGCGCTGGAAGAGGCCTGGGAGCGCGCCCGCCGAGAGGCCGAGGAGGCCTCGCGCATGAAGACGCACTTTCTGGCCGCGATGAGCCATGAAATCCGCACCCCCCTTACCGCGATCCTGGGCTTTGCCGAAATCCTGCACGAATCCCTGGACAGCCAGGAACAGAAAGAGCTACTCGAATTCGTCGAAAAAATCCAGGCCGGTGGCCATCGGCTCATGCGTCTGCTTTCTAACCTCATCGATTTGGCCGCTCTGGAGGCCAACCGGCTCCCCATAGAACCCCACCCGCTCAGACTCGATATCCTGCTTAAAGCGTTGATCGAGTTCTTCCTGCCCGAGGCCACCGCGCGGGGTCTGGCGCTGGAAGGGGATTTTCCTCCGGAACCCGTCGTGGTGATAGCCGATGAACTGCGGCTCCGGCAGGCGCTGGAAAATTTTCTGCGCAACGCGATCAAGTACACCGATCAGGGGACAATCCGCCTGGGCCTGGAAGTACTCCCGGAGGCCAACCGGGCACGCGTGACGATCTCCGACACAGGTCGGGGCATGAGCCCGGAGTTTCTCCGGCAATCTTTGTTCGAGCCTTTCCGGCAGGAATCCGAGGGAATAGCCCGCGCCTATGAGGGCGGGGGCCTGGAAATGGCCATCGCGCGTCGGCTTCTGGACCGCATGGGGGGCGCTGTTGAGGTGCAATCCGCCCCTGGAGCAGGCACTACCGTTACCATCGAACTGCCCCTGCCCACACCCCCCTCTTCGCAGAGCGGCCCCACCCCGATCGAAAAGTTGCGCGCCCTTGCGCCCCGATTGCTCATCGTTGAAGATATTCCCGAAAACGCCGAGCTGCTGCGAGCCTACCTGCGCGGAGTGGCCCGGGTCAGCGTGGCTCCCGATGCGCAGACCGCCCTCCATATGGCCACCGAAGCGGCTCGGCATAACGATCCCTTTTCCGCCTTCCTCATCGACCTGCACCTGCCGGGAGGCAAAAGCGGCATTGAACTGCTCGCAGAACTCCGCCAGCTCCACCCCTATACCCACCGGCCTATGATCGCCCAGACCGCCTACGCAGACCGAAAGGAAGATGAGGCATATCTTTTGCAGCAGGGTTTCGATGCGGTGTTGAGCAAACCGATTCGGCGCCCGGATCTGATCGAGGTGTTGGTGCAGTTGCTCTCTGGCCCTGCATCGGAAGGAAAAGCCCGAACATGAGGAAGAAGAGGGAGGCGGACTTTTTCTCCCATCTCTTTGAGGCCATTCCCGAGCCCACGATTGTGGCCGAGGCGCATACCGGACGCCTCGTCGCGCTCAACACGGCGGCCGAGCGACTCCTCCGGCGACCCCGCCAGAGCCTGATCGGCCAGCCGCAGAGCGTTCTGCATCCTCCCGAGCTGAAAGAAGAAATCCGGGAAAGCTTTTCCCTGTCCGCATCCCGCAGGAGCGACACCGCCCACGGGGTGTTTGTACAGGATGGAGAGGGCCAGTGGATCCCGGTGCACATTCAGAGCCAGACGTTCTCGTTTCAGGGGAAGACCTATATCATCGGCCTGTTTCGGGATCTGCGGGGAAGCCCGGAAGAGGAAGTTGCGCTCTACCGGGAGATGCTGGAGGCGAGCCTGTCGGCCACGTATCTGATGCAGGATTTCCGATTCGTCTACGCCAACCCCCGGCTGGCCACCCTGGTGGGCCGGACGCTTCCGGAGCTGCTGGCCATCTCCCCGCTGGAACTCATCTACGAACCCGACCGGGAGCAGGTGGTTTCGAACCTGGAGGCGCTGCTTCGCGGAGAAAAAAACCAGCTTGAACACCTCTACCGGCTCCGGCACCGGGATGGAACCCTCGTCCATGTGGCCTGCACAAGCCGGCTTATTGTCTATCAGGGCAGACCAGCCGTTCTGGGCACGGCCGTGGAAATATCCGGCCTGATCCAGGCCCAAGAAGCCTATCAGCACAGCGAGGCTCGATACCAGCGCTTGTTTGAGGAAAGCCCGGTGGCGCTGTATCGCAGCACCCCGGAAGGTCGGTTCTTGGCCGTAAACCGGGCTTTTGCCCGGCTGTTCGGGTACGCTACGCCCGAAGAGGTGACGGGGATCAACGCCGAGGCCCTGTATCTGAAGCCGCAAGAGCGCAGACGCTTTCTGGAGGCACTTACCCGCGAGGGCATCTTGCGCAACCATGTGGCCGCCTACCGGCACCGGAGCGGGCGTATCCTGCACACGATCGAAAACGCCATCCTGGTCACTGAGCCCGATGGTACGCAGGTGATTGAGGGGGCGATTGTTGATCTGAGTAACGAGTTCGAGCTCAAGCGCCGCTTCGAAAGCCTGCACGCGCATACCCAGGACGCCATCTTCTGGATTCGCGTCTTGCCGGATGGTCGCTTCATGGTCGAGTCCACCAATCCGGCACACCAGCAAAAGACCGGGCTCACCCCGGAGATGCTCTGGAACCGACCCCTCGAGGAGGTACTGCCACCGGAAATCGTCGAGCACGTAAGTCGGAATTACCGATCCTGTCTACAGGCGGGCGGACCGATCGAATACGAGGAGGTACTCAGCCTCCCCGCCGGCCAGCGCACCTGGTTGACCCAGCTTGTGCCCCTGCCGGATGCGGAGGGAAAAGTGGACCTGATTGCGGGCATTGCACGGGATATCACCCAGATTCGCATCCAAGAACGGCTCCAGCAACGGGAAAATGCCTTTTTTGAAGGTCTGATCCGGGAAGAAAAGCCCCTCTCCGCCCTGCTCGAAGGGCTCTGTCTGGCCATTGAAGAGGCTATCCCGGGTAGTCGGGCCTCGATCCTGCTTCTGGAGGGGGATCGGCTTCGCCATGGGGCGGCGCCCCATCTTCCGGAAGCCTACAATGCCTTGATAGATGGCCTTCCCATCGGGCCCCGGGTGGGATCATGTGGAACGGCCGCCTACACGGGCCAGCCCGTATGGGTGGCCGATACAGCGCAAGATCCTCGCTGGGAGGCGTATCGAGATCTCGCCCGGCAATACCATCTGCGCGCCTGCTGGTCGGTGCCCTTTAAGAATGCTTCGGGTCGGGTGCTCGGCACCTTCGCCGTATACTTTGATCACATTCGGGGCCCTCAGCCGAGGGAAAAAGAGGTGCTCAAACGCCTGGCCTATCTGGCCGGGCTGGCCCTCGAATATCATACCATCCAGCGGGATCGGGAACGCCTGGCGCGCGCCCTCCAGCAGGTCACGCAGGGCGTCGTCATCACGGATGTTCAGCGGAAAATTATATGGGTAAATGAGGCTTGGGAACGCACAACGGGATACACCCTGGTCGAAGCGCAGGGCAAAAAGCCCGGCGCGCTCCTTCAGGGACGGGATACGAATCCGGACACCATCGAGCGCCTGCGGGCTGCTCTCAACGCCCTGGAGCCAGTGGATGTGCGGATCTACAATTACCGCAAGGACAAGACGGGCTACTGGGCGCATGTACATATCGATCCGCTTTACGACGCTTCCGGTCGGCATGTGGGCTATATCGGCCTGCATGAAGACGTCACCGCTCTGGTCGAGGCCGAACGGGCTCTGGAGCGGGCCAGGGATGCGGCCGAGGAGGCGAACCGGCTCAAATCCACCTTTCTGGCCAACATGAGCCATGAGATCCGCACCCCGCTCAACGGCATCCTGGGGTTTGCCGATCTGCTGGCCGATGAGCTCGCCGAGCGGGGTCTGCAGGAACTGATGGATCATGTAGAGACAATCCGCAGCTCCGGAGAGCGGCTCCTGCGCCTGCTCAACGACCTGCTGGATCTATCCCGCATCGAGGCGGGGCGAATCGAACTGCGCATGCAACGGGTCTGGCTCGGAGAGTTGGCCCAGCAGGTAGTGCGCCTGTTGTCTCCCATGGCCCAGAAAAAAGGACTCAAACTCGAGCTGCATGCGACCGAGCACTTCCCCGTGGAGGCAGATCCGGACCGCCTCCATCAGGTGCTGGTCAATCTGCTCTCGAATGCGATCAAGTTCACCGATGCGGGCTCGGTCACGGTTGAGGTGGGAACACGCCGGCAAGAGGGCCGATTGTGGACCTGCGTGCGGGTGGTGGATACGGGAAGGGGCATCGCTCCGGAATTTCTCCCCCATCTTTTCGAGCCCTTCCGTCAGGAATCGAGCGGATACCGCCGCACGCACGAAGGAGCCGGTCTGGGTCTGGCCATCACGAAACGGCTGGTTGAGCTCATGCAGGGCCGGATTTGTGTGCAGTCCGAGAAGGGGCGTGGAAGCACCTTCGAAGTCCTCTTTCCCGCGCTGGAGGTGGAGGGATTGGGATCAGCTGTGAGCTCGAAGCGGGCCCATCCCCGCCATATACTCTACCTCCGGAGCCTCCGTCCCCGGGTGCTGCTCATTGAAGATCATCCGGAGAGCGCCTCCTGGTTGCAGATAACGCTCAAGCCCATAGCTGAGGAGGTGGCCGTGGCCCCGGATGGCTCCGACGCCCTGCGGCTTATCACCGAGAGCGAAAAGCCCTTTGATGTCATCCTGCTGGACGTGCATCTGCCCCCGCCCTGGGATGGCTTTGGCCTGTTGGAGGAGATCCGATCCCGATATCCGGCATACAGGGAGGTGCCCGTTGTGGTCGAAAGCGCCTACGTGGATGGGGAGGTTCGTCGGCGCGCCGAGGAGCTGGGTGTAGCGGGTTTTTTGAGCAAGCCGCTGGAGAAGTATCAGCTTATGCAGGTCCTGGCGGAGGCGCTGGGCTTTCGGGAGCACGACCCGGATTTGTCTCGAGCTTAATAGGCCAGCTCCCAGATCACTCCCCAGCGCAATTGTCGAGACTCCAGGGGCCGATAGGCGGTTGGAATCGGGGGCGCACCCGGGAGGAGTCCCTCTATAACGTTGTCGAGCGCCACAAAGGGCCAGGCCCGTTTATATCGGGCAAAGAGCCGCGCGTTTGCCCACAGACCGGGCGGCGTGCGGGGGCCAGAGGAGAGGGTGCGCGTCAGCGTGGAAAGGGGAAGCGATATGCGCACCCCCGGGCTTTGAAACAGCAGTACGCCCTCCAGGCGGAAACCCCATTCCCCTCGGGTGAAATCCCGCCCGACCCGGAGGTGTGCCTGTAGCAGGGGCAACTCCCGAGGTGCCCCGATGCGGTCTTCCAGTAAGGCCTGTAACCTCAAGGTCCATGGCCCCAAACAGGCGCTGACATCCAGCTCGAAGCCCGCCTCCAGCCAGCGACTCTGGCCCGTGTAGCTCAGGAAAGGTGCCAGCTGGAGGCCGGATGTCCTGTAGCGCACCCCGGCATGCAGGATCAGGGCACCGCGATGGCGGTTCCGGGCGAAACGCTCCCACCACGAAGGCCCTATCCATCCGGCCAGCGCCTGCAGAGAAAGCCCGTCCCGATAAACGCCCAGACCGGCCACAGATACTCCCCCTACACCCGGCTCCCATTGCAGGCGCACGCCGCCCCACAGTCCTTTCCGCAGCGTATCGAGCGCCATAAGCTCCAATGCGGGCGCCTGCCGGAGTCCGCTCCAGGCCGGATCCCGGGCGCGCTGCAGGCGGACCGTCCCCTCAAGCTCACCGTGCTTGCGGAGGAAACGAGCCCGCAGGGCCCAGCTCGAGACCCGTCGTTCGGAAAGCGTATCGAAGCCGTAGGCATAGCGTTGGTGCGCGAGGGAAAAGAAGGTTCCCGCTCGGCGGCCCTGGATCTGCCAGGCCTGCCATCGGAGATGCCACAGCCTGCCCTCCGGCGCCACCCATACGGGGTCGCGCATGAACTCCTCCCAGCGCGGGGGATACTCCAGGAGCAGGCCTTCGTTGGAGCGTCCCAGCCGGGAATCGGACAGATAGCGCAACTCCCAGCGCCAATCCCCCGCTTCGGCAGCGAGGGCGCCCTCGAGCGTGCGCGATCGAGCCGTTTGCCCGGGCCACCGACTTGGCTCGCTGCCGAGCCCGTAGCGAAAAAAAATCCGAGAGGGGCCGTATAACCGCTGCTCGTGAACGGCCTGCAGCGCTTCTCCTCCGCCCAAGCGCTGCTGATAAAGCAGCGTGGTCAACGGTTCCGGCACGGGAGCTCGATCCCCCCATTGATACCCGAAAACAGGGTGCGCCCTGAGCAGGGGAGCATCCGGGGGAATCAGTTCGGGAAGGGGCTCGCGGGTGAGGGGATCCTCCAGGGAGAAGGAGCGATACCGCAGCGGACGCAGGCCCGGGGGCAGGCCCTGATCATAGAAAAGCCGCCACCCCGGAGCGAGGGGACGAACCATGAAGGGGCGCACGTAGGCCAGCGCTCCCCGGTCCGCATACGGATCGAGTCCGAAGCGCTCCCTTCCGTTTAGGGAATCCCCGCCCTGCACAGAGAGCAGCAGGCCAATGAGCAACGCGCCGATCACGTCCGCCTCGGGATCTGCACGAGGGGAAAAAGCCCAAAGAGGTGGCGTTCGATGGTCCCCAGGATCTGCTGACGATGCTCGGGGTTGTGCACGAAATCGAGCTCATCCGTATCGAGGATGAGCCTCGGCCCCAGATCGTAGCGCGCGATCCATTCCTCATAGAGCCGATTGAGTCGGTCCAGGTACTCGATGCTGATGTTTGCCTCATATGGTCGGCCACGGCGCCGGATCTGGTCCACGAGCGTGCCCACCGAAGCGCGCAGGTAGATGAGCAAATCGGGCGGCCGCAGAAAGCGGATCATGAGCTGGTACAACTCCCTGTAGCTTCGGTAATCCCGCTCGCTCATAAGCCCCATTTCGAACAGGTTGCGGGCGAAGATCTCCGCATCTTCGTAGATCGTGCGATCCATCACGACCGCCTCGGGGCCCTGGGTGACCTGGTGGTGGTGCTGAAAGCGGTTGGAGAGGAAAAAGATCTGCAGGTGAAACGACCACCGACGCATGTCGGCATAGAAGTCCGGCAGATAGGGGTTATTGTCCACCACCTCGAAGAAGGCCTTCCAGCCAAAGTGTCGGCTCAGGATCTCGGTAAGAGAGGATTTGCCGGCCCCGATATTGCCGGCGATACCGATGAACAGGCCGGTTCGTTTTCTACGAGCGGGCATGGCTTTCTGCGGCGGATTCCGAGAGGATCTGATCCTTGATCTGCATCATGTATGCCACGGCGGCATCGTGTTCGTTGGGGATTATTCCCTCGAGGATGGCCTCCTCGATGGCGCGCTTGATGCGGCCCACAGCAGGTCCGGGTTTCAGGTTCAGAAGCGCCATGATCTCGTGCCCGTCGATAGGGGGGCGCCACTGACGCATCCGGTCCCGCTCCTCGACCTCCCGGATGCGGGCTTCCAGGGTCCGGAGCCGGGCCTCATGCCGGAGGGCGCGGGCGCGGTTGCGCGTGGTGATATCGGCCCTGGCCAGCAATAGAAGATCTTCGAGATCTTCTCCGGCCTCGAGAATAAGCCGGCGCACGGCCGAGTCGGTGATCGGCTGACTGGAGAGGGCGATGGGCCGCAGATGCAGGCGCACGAGCTTCTGCACACGCCGCATGCGCTCATCCATCGGCAGGCGGAGGCGGCGAAAAATAGCCGGGACCATACGCGCCCCCACCTCATCGTGTCCGTGAAAGGTCCATCCCTCTCCCGGGACGAAACGCTTCGTGGGCGCTTTGCCGACGTCGTGCAACAGGGCCGCCCAGCGGAGCCAGAGCCTACGCTCCTGAGGCAGCTCCTCGCTCAGGGCGGCTACCTGATCGAGTACCTGCAGGGTGTGTCGGAGGTTGTCCTTATGCCCGTAGCCGGAGACGGTCTCTACGCCCTCCAGAGCGGCAAGCTCCGGCAGCAGCAACTCCAGCAAGCCCGTCTCATGTAGCAGGGCAAAGCCCTGGCCCGGACGTCGGGTGAGCAGCAGCTTCTGAAGCTCTTCTGTGATGCGCTCCATGGAGACGATCTGGATGCGTTCCCGCTCGAGCCGGATCCCCTCCAGCGCGGCGGGATCGATCGTGAACTCCAGCTGCACGGCCAGCCTTATGGCTCGGATCATGCGCAGGGGGTCATCGTAGAAGGTGCGCACCGGATCCAGGGGGGTGCGGATGAGCCCCCGTCTGAGGTCTTCAAGGCCGCCAAAGAGGTCGATAAGTTCTCCCCCCGAGGCGCCCAGCCGAACGGCCAGCGCGTTGATGGTAAAATCCCGCCTCCGAAGGTCATCTTCCAGCGTGCCCTCTTCGACGAGGGGCTTGCGACTCGAGGCCCGATAGCTTTCCCGGCGCGTACCCACGAACTCAAGCTGGATGCCTTGGTAAGAGACCATGGCCGTGCCGAACTGCCGGTATACGACCGGCTCAGCCGCGCCCAGAGCCCGGGCCACGGCGCGGGCGAGCCGGATACCCGAGCCGGATCCGACCACGGCAAAATCAATATCCGGGTGCGTGCGGCCCAGCAGGCCGTCGCGCACGTAGCCACCGACCACATAGGCCTCCAGGCCCAACCGATCGGCCACCTCGCCAACGAGCTTGAGCAGAGGCTCTTCCCGAACGCGGGCCAGAAAAGCCTCTACGTCCCGGGACGTAGCCCGCTCAGAAACCGAAGATCCCATGGGCACGCGTTTTTTCCATCACCTGGTGAAAAACCTGATAGACAAGTGCCGCATCATAAACCGAGACCGGAGGGTCCTGGTTTCTGTGCACGGCTTCCAGAAAAGCCTCCAGAGAGGCCTGTAGGGGGTCTACCTCGGAAAGCCGGGGCTGTTCTTCGAGCACGTTCAGGGCCTCCAGATCGGACCGGGGATGCAGACGCCTCCATTCCAGAAGGCCTGCTGCGAAATCGGCCCTGCCCAGCAGGGCGGGCAGATAGCACCGCAGTTCGTGTACGAAGGCAAACCCGAGCCGGCTTACCCAAAGGCGAGCCGGCAGTCCGTTTTCGAAGCGCAGACGCACCTCCAGAGCATCCGGTTCCGGATGCAGGCCGGAAACGGACACCTGTACGATCTCCACCCCGTGCACGGAGACGGATACAAGCCCGACAAGCAGGGCCAGATTGGGATACAGCCACTCCTCGGCCAGCACGGGCAGGGGCTGTCGGGATCGAACGGGGAGCTCACAGCGCAGCTCTAACATCTGGGGAGCTCGCCACCGCTCCCGAAGGCCCCGCGTGATCGGATGAAACAGCAGCTCGTGCAGGGGCAACAGACAGACCCCGCTTTCTTCTACCAGCGCCACCACCTGACGCACCTCATCCCAGGTGCGTCCGATCGGGGCCTCTACCCAGCAGGGCAACTGCTGGCGCAGAACCTGACGCAGGAGGGCAAACCGTTCCTCGATCGGCACCGCCATGACCACGGCATCCACCTGCCTGAGCATCCCTTCCAGGCCATCGAGGCGGGGCAGAGAGGCGGCCGGAGCCGGAGGCGGCGGTGGGGAGATCCAGCCCCCCACTACCTCCACCGAGGGCAGGGTGCAGAGCCGGCGCCACACCTCCCATCCCCGCCCGTTGCCTATAAACCCGACCCGAATCCGCATGGACATGTCCGATCGCTGGCAAGTTGGCGTCAAGAAGGGCTTTCTTTCAACCAGCCTATCGGCACCACAGCAGACGGACGGAGAAGACGGCCAGCGCAAGCTCACTGACCAGGAGCGCCGCCCCCGCCACCCGGTCCAGGCGCGCTATACGGCGATACAGCTCCGGGTCCCCCGTACGACGATAGCGGTCATCGAGCCGATCCGCTCGGAACTTGTAGTG
Source organism: Bacteroidota bacterium (assembly GCA_025998875.1). Classification (GTDB taxonomy): domain Bacteria; phylum Bacteroidota; class Rhodothermia; order JANXDC01; family JANXDC01; genus JANXDC01. The sequence goes on from AP024675.1 coordinate 833,152, forward strand.
GATAGACAGGATCCCGGAGCCGATCGCTATCCCCAGCGCGGTATACTCCACTATCCAGGACGGCTCCTGAACAGAGGGCACCGGCGCCGCTCGGGGGGGATAGGCAACCTGAGGAGCGGCCACCCGGATCGTATCCCCTGCCCGCACCCGAATCTGCGGCCACAGGGCATAGCCTCCCCAGAGATCCGGCTCCGGCGGCAGGGCGCGCAACCGATACGTTCCCTCCGGCAAGCGCAGCCGAACGGGGCCAGATACAGGGGAAAGGGAATCCACAACCCAGCGGGCCGGAGCACCAAGCTCCAGCGTCCCCCATCCGCTCTGGGCATATCCCACCTGAGCAAACAGCGCCCAGAGCAACCCGGCCAGGAAGCGGATTCGCTCAGGGAAATAGCTCAAAGGCCACCACATCCCCGTTTTCTCCGAGCACGAAAAGCAGATCCCCGCACCGGCTCAGCCCGGCCGCCGGCCTTCCCGGAAGCGGCAGACGCAACCGGATCCGCCCGCTGCGGGGCTCCAGGCCGAGCAACTCTCCGGCGGTCGTGGCCACCCAGATCCAGGGAAGAGCCGCCACAATCCGGCTCCCGATTCCCCCTTCCGGGTGCAGTTCCCAGCGCACCTGGCCCGTCTGCGCGTCCAAAAGCCAGATTGACCCACCCCAGGCGGCCACCAGCACGCCCTCATCGAGCACAACGGGGGGAAATACGATCCGGTTCATCTCCGGCCCCATACGCCTCTCCCAGCGCAAGGCGCCCGTAGAGGCATCTAGGCACAGAACCCGTCCTCGGGTGGTTCCGATCCATATCCGCCCTTGGTGAGCGGCGAGCGCACCGGAGATGGGCTCCGAAAGGCGCCTTTCCCATCGAAGCCGCAGCTCCAGATCGAAAGCGCGCACCGTCCCGTCCAGCGTGGCGTAGAGGATCCCGTCTCCCATCCACACCGGCCCGGTGGCCGCCTGCACGGCGCGCTCTGGGTCCCAGCCCCTGCGCAGCGCGCCCGTTTCCGGGTCCAGTTCCCGAATACCCCCGCGGACGGTACAGAGCCAGAGCCTTCCTTCCCGATAAAGCGGGGGCACTTCTACGGAAGCCTCTCCAAAATGCCAGCGCACCCGGGCGGTAGCGATCTCGTAGGCCACCAGTCCAGGCCCTCCAAAGGCCACGGGCACGAACAGATACCGCCCGTCTGTGGCCGGAACGGCCTCCAGGGCACGACCGAAAGTGCGAGCGCCGATTGGGCGTCCGTCGCCTGCGCGCAGGACGAGCAGGGCGCCCCGACGGGAAGGCAACCAGATATAAGGCCCCGTGCACAGGGGAAAAGCCCATGGGCCGAAACCCGCCCCCAGATTGCGATGCCAGCGCCGTTGGAGCGGACCATTCGGGGCGGAGGGCAGGACCCGGTCCGATTCGGATTGCTCCTCGGGAATCCGAAGCGGACCGAGCTCTGCACATCCCAGGCCGCAGAGCACAGCCACCAGCGCTATGCGTGTTAGAAATCCCATCCGAAAAACAGCTGTTTAAAGGGACGTTTTTCGACTCGGCGCCCCCCGTCACGCAGACGCCATCCCCAGTCGTAGCGCAGCACAAAGCCGCCAAAGAGGTTCAGGCGCACCCCCAACCCCACGCTACCCAGCGTTTCGCCCGCGTATAACTCCGGGATGCGTTTGCTGTATTCCTCCTCCCAGGCATGAGCCAGGTCCAGAAACAGCGCGCCCCGCAGCGTACTCACGCCCAAGGGGGCGAGCAGGGGCATCCGTGCCCCTATGCCCTCTACGAGGGGGAAGCGCAGTTCCTGGCTCACCAGCCAGGTGTGCCGGCCGCGGATGCCAAAGAGGGGATATCCCCGCACGTCCCAGCTGCCGCCCAAGAAGAAGCGTCGGGCCTCCCGGCCCTCGTTCCAGCGCAGCTGGGCCCAGAGGGCGTATATCAGATCCCCCCCGATCCGGGTATATCGACGCACATCGGCCAGGATCGTGTAGTAGCTCACGTTCGAATAGCGCAGATCCGTCGTATAGCCCAGCCCCAACAACGCGCGCAGACCCACCACGGGCCCGGTCGGTCCCCAGAGCGTGTTATCGTGCACCCAGGCCAGGCTGTTTGAAAGCAGCAGGGCCCGACGGGCCCGGAGCAGGGTGGTCTTATCCGACCAGCTCAGGCTGGCGCCCACCTCCAGGCGCTGGAAAACAGAAAAAGGATACTGGAGGCTTCCGTATACCCCGTAGAGGGTCTCCCAGTAGATCGGAAGCGCCGGACTGGCATCGGGCTCGGTCAGATCGTACTGCAATCCGGCAAGCCGATAGAGGCCGTAGGCGATCGGGGTCCGACGCCCCAGGTGAATACGGCTCAGGAGCAGGTTCATGCCCTCCCAGAAGCCACCCCCCGCTTGGGTGTTGCTGTAGAGGAGCAGGTAGAGCTGCTCATCTCCCATAAGATCGCTGAAGACGGCCGCCGCCCCGCCTGTGGTGCCCCAGATGGGGGACTGGCTCAGCTGTCCCTGGGCCAGATCGAGACTGTAGCGTTTGCGGTAAGGCGCGCTGCGCGTGCTATCGGCCGCAATGCGCCCCGTATCCCAGGGTTCATCGCGCACCTCCGGAAGTGTGGCCGTAAATACGGGGGCGCGCGAGAGGCGCTGCGGAAGTGAATCCAGCATGCGAATGGTGAATCGATATCCCTCAAAGGCGCTGTAGAGGAGCACCCCCCGGTCCGTGAAGGCCGGATCCAAGGCTCCGGTAACGGTACGGGAGAGACGATAAAGCGGTCTTCGCATAGCCGAAGCGCCCGAGGTCGAGTCCCCTGTATACGGCCAACCCAGCGCCCACAGATCCGGGGCGCCGGTGAGGGTGGCCGCAAAGACCAGGTATTGTCCGCTGGGGTCGAACGCCGGGCTCATGCAGTGAAAGGGGCCATAGACCAGATAGCGGATTGCGCCCGTGGCCAGATCATAGGCGAAGAGGTTACTGTGTCCCTCCCTGCCCCACGGGGTGCGATCGCTGCAGAAGACGATGTATCGACTATCTGGACTCCAGACCGGATCGCGCTCTTCGTAGATATCCTGCGTAAGCCGCCACCGCAGCCCGCGATCCGGTTCGTATACATACAGATCGGCGTATCCGTCGCGTCCGATGCCCACGAAAACAACCCGGGCTCCATCCGGACTCCAGGCCGGCGAATACAGAGAAAGCAGATCGGCAAACCGCGCCCGGAAACGCCATTTGCCCCGCTCCACATCGTAGCCATAGAGCACATCGGAGGGTCCAGACCGGGCCACAAAAGCCAGCACCCCTTGAGGGGAAAGGCTTAATTTGCTCTCCAGCTCATGAAAACCCTCCAACGCGGCCGTCTGCTCCCCGGCGATCAGGCGTTCCGGACTTCCCAGGGGGCGCAGGGTCGAGTCCACTGGAACTCGATACACCCCCGCGTAATCCGCTTTTCGGGCCATGTAGAAGAGCCATTCCCTGCCGGCGCGATCTCTATAGAAGGCGGGTTTCAGGGTAAAGCCCCCTTCCGTCAGCGCTGGAGCGAGCAGACTGGGCAACGTTTCGGCCGGCAGGCGGGTATAATAGCGGCTCCGCATCCATAACAGCCATCGCTCCTCCAGCTCCCGGAGCGGGAGCCCCAGTACGGCTTCGAGCACCTTGTTGAAATCGGCATGTTTCCAGGACTGTTCAATGAGCAGGCGAAGATGCTCTTCGCTCCACTGATCGGCGATGAATCGGCATAGCGCCTCCCCGATTTTGTACATGAGATAGGAGCCCTCCACCTTGAAGAGATCCTGTACGGGCAACAGGTAGTTGTTCAGAACCGCGTCGCGCAGGATCATTTCGGCCTGATAGTCCGGCGGACCAGACCAGTACTCGGCCAGTCCCTCCATGAACCACAGGGGGGGTAGAGGCAGATCCTGACTTACGCGATAGGCACGTCGGATCTGATAGAGCCGGTGGTAGATGAAGACGTGCACGAGCTCATGGCGAATGACGCGTCGGAACCGATAGAGGCTGCCGCTAAAGGGCAGGGCAACGCGTCCTTTGAGAAACTCGAAAAACCCGCCCACCCCTTCTGGAATGAGGCCGGGGGTGATGTGCGTTTGCTGGAAATGCACCGGGGAGCTGTAAAAGATCAGGGGGATGCGCCGTGTCGGCCTGGCCCCCAGGCGGGCCTGTAGCTCTCGATATTGTTCTTCGGCAAAATATGCTCCTCGTTCGGCCACATCCCGTATGTCCGGATAGTAGTACACGTCGAAATGCTCCGTGCGGAGCAGAAGCCACGTGAAGCGTTCGTAACGCACCTTGTTGCGGCCGAAGCCGTAGTACTGCGCCTCAACCCGGAGGGCGACACAGCAGAGCAACAGGAGCAGTAGGGGCCACATAGAGAGATAATACAACCGACCCCCTCCTCCGGGAAAGGGATCGGGCGTCGGATTTCTGGGGACGTATTCCGTATATTGGGGCGCCTTGGCTGGTGCGCCTGCTCATGGAGCCGCATATTCACGGAGAGCCCGCCACAGGCTGGATCGAGGTGATCTGTGGGGGGATGTTCAGCGGGAAAACCGAGGAGCTCATCCGGCGCCTGAAGCGCGCCCAGATCGCCCGTCAGCGCGTGGCGGTCTTCAAACCCCGCATCGACACCCGCTACGCCCCGGATGCCGTGGTATCCCACAGCGAACAGGCATTGCCCTCCATGGTGGTAGCCTCGGCCCGGGAGATCATGGACCTGGCCCGGGAGGCGCAGGTGGTGGGCATCGACGAGGGGCAGTTTTTCGGAGCGGAGCTCGTTGAGGTCTGTCAGCTGCTGGCCCAAGAGGGCAAGCGGGTCATCGTGGCCGGACTGGACATGGACTACCGGGGCCAGCCCTTTGAGCCCATCCCGCAGCTGTTGGCTATAGCGGAATACATCACCAAGTTGCACGCTATCTGTGTTCGCTGCGGAGCTCCGGCGCAGTTCTCCCAGCGTCTGATCTCCCGCGCAGATCGGGTGTTGCTCGGGGCAGCAGACCTGTACGAGCCGCGCTGTCGCCGCTGCTTTGAGCCTCCCGGGATATGAACTCGACCTCCAGCAGGAGGGCAGAATGGAAGCCATTGGAAACGTACTCCGCGGGGCCTTGGGTCTGGTTGTCATTCTGGCGATCGCCTGGATTCTTTCGGCCGATCGCAGGCGCATCTCCTGGCGTCTGGTGGGGGTCGGGCTGGGTCTGCAGCTTGCCCTGGCCCTCTTCATTCTCAAAGGGGATGAACTGAGCCGGCATTTCGCCCCTCTGGGCTGGCCCAAGGCGTTTTTCTCCTGGGTGAGCTCCTTTTTTGTGCTCATTCTGCACTTCACCACGGAGGGAGCGCGTTTTCTGTTCGGCAACCTGGCCTTAAGCCCGGGCCAGGAGGGGAGCATGGGGGCGTTTTTCGCCTTTCAGGTGCTACCCACGATCATCTTCTTCAGCGCCTTGATGAGCGTGCTCTACCATCTGGGCCTCATGCAACGGCTTGTGCAGGCCATGGCCTGGGTGATGACGCGCCTGATGGGCACCAGCGGAGCCGAATCCCTGTCCGTGACGGCCAACATCTTTGTGGGGCAAACGGAGGCGCCGCTGGTGATTCGGCCCTATCTCGGGGGCATGACGCGCTCTGAGCTTCTGGCCGTCATGAGTGGGGGTATGGCCACGATCGCCGGGGGGGTTATGGCGGCCTATATCCAGATGCTGGGGGACGCCTTCGCACAGGCCCGCGGGCTGGAGCTGGAGACCGCCCGCCTGCTTTTCGCCGAGCAGCTGCTGGGGGCCAGCGTCATGGCCGCTCCGGCGGCGCTGGTGCTGGCCAAGATACTCATTCCGGAAACCGGCGTGCCCGAAACAGCTGGAGTAGTACGGGCCCAGGTAGAACGCACCAGCCAGAACGTGATCGACGCCGCCGCCCGGGGTGCGGCCGACGGGCTGAAGCTGGCCGCCAACGTGGGAGGTATGCTCATTGCCTTCATCGCGCTCATCGCGCTGGTGAATTACTTCCTGGGCTGGCTGGGCGGCCTGGTGGGCCTGGAGCTCTCCCTAGAGCGCCTTTTCGGGTGGGCCCTGGGTCCGCTGGGCTGGATTGTGGGCATACCCTGGAGTGAGGCATCCACCTTTGGCTCCCTGCTGGGCACCAAAGTCGTTGTCAACGAATTCGTCGCCTATCTGGGACTGGCCGACGCCATTCGGTCCGGCCTACTTACGGAAAAGAGCATCACGATGAGCACTTTTGCCCTCTGTGGATTTGCCAACTTCAGCTCCATCGCCATCCAGCTCGGTGGCATCGGGCCCCTGATTCCACATCGCATCTCCGAGCTGGCTCAGCTGGGGCTGCGAGCCGTTCTTGCGGGCACACTGGCCAACCTCATGACCGCCACCATCGCCGGCGCGCTTATGGGCTGAATGCCGCTTCTCCGGCGGAACTCGGCCCGTCTTTTGACCGTACATGCGTTCGTCCCCATACGGAACGTCCGATAACGATGCGTGCGCGGGAAGCGATCCTCCGCCTTCGCCCCTGGGTGGTGTGGATAACCGGGGTGTTGCTCTACGCGGGCGACTTCCTCATCAAGCGCCTGCCCAATCCCCGCTCACCGGCCAGTGTGGAGATCTGGCTGGACCGCTTCATTCCGTTTATTCCTGTCTGGGGGTGGGTTTACCTGCTGCTCTGGCTTGTATACCTGTTTGGAGCGGCAGGATGGTATATCTATGAGCACCGATCGGACTGGATCCAGATCCGCCGGCTCTGGTTTGCGGCCCTGTTCATGCAGCTCGGTGCCTGGACGATCCACTACTTTTTTCCCACCTACATGCCCCGCCCCCCGATACCGGAGCAGACCTCCGATCTCCACCTGTGGCTCATCCACCGCATCTACAGCACCGACCCCCCCACACATGCCCTGCCCAGCCTGCACGTGGCCAGCGTGACCGTGGCCAGCTGGTTTTTTACGCTTCGGGGCGGTCTGGCCCGCCGGCTGCTGGCCTGGAGTATGGTGGCGGTGATCGCCCTGAGTACCCTCTTTACCAAACAGCACGGCGTTCTGGATGTGGTCGCGGGTCTGGCCTGGGGGTATCTTGCCTGCTGGGTGGGCTACTATACGGGCCTGGCCTGGAACCGCCTCTCCGTGCGGCTGGCCAGCCTGCGCATTTAAAAATTTTTCTGTCCCCTTGACTTTTCCCGGTTTCTTCGTATCTTGGGGGCGCTGATTTGCTCCGGCAAATCCTTCCGTCAGGCTTGTGGCAGCTGACGGGTCGACGGCAGAAGTCTGACACCCTTGTCGGGTTGCAGGAACCCTTCTTCGGTGACCCCATCGCCCAAGGTAGTACGGAAGTAGGTTATCCCGTATGTTTCACCCAGCAGTAAGGAGCCTCGTCATGGCTCAAGGCACCGTCAAGTGGTTCAACGAGCAGAAGGGGTTTGGATTCATCCAGCCCGACGATGGGGGTAAGGACATCTTCGTGCACTACTCCCAGATTCGCTCCAATGGCGGATTTCGCACCCTTCGGGAGAATGATCGGGTTCGTTTTGAGGTCGTGCAGGGTCCCAAGGGGCCTTCCGCACAGAACGTGCAGAAGATCTGACCTGATCGAAAACCAAAAAGCCCCGCCCGCATGGCGGGGCTTTTTTTGTTCTGTGCGCCGATCAGGTGCCCGCTGAATAATCGGTGCTGTAGGCCACCTGTTCCGGGGTGAGCGTATCGATCCGGATGCCCATGGTCTCCAGTTTGAGCCGGGCGATCTCCTGGTCCTGTTCCTCCGGGATCGTGTAGACCCGGTTTTCAAGCCGCTTGCCCTGACGGTGCAGCTCCACCAGATGCAAATGGGCCAGAAACTGGTTGGCGAAGCTCATATCCATCACCTCCGAAGGATGCCCTTCGGCGGCAGCCAGATTGATCAGCCTCCCCTTGGCCAGGAGATATAGCCGGCGGCCGTCTCGGAGGAGGTATTCTTCAGTATGAGGTCGGATCTGGCGCTTCGAGACGGCCATCGCCTCCAGATCGGGCAGGTTGACTTCACAATCGTAGTGCCCCGTATTGCAGATAATGGCCCCATCTTTCATGCGTTCGAAATGGCGGCCCACGATTACATCCTTCATTCCGGTGGCCGTGATAAAGACATCGCCTATTGAGGCGGCCTCATCCATGGGCATGACCTGAAACCCATCCAGTACCGCCTTCAGGGCGGCTGTGGGCCGGACCTCGGTCACGATTACCTGCGCACCCATACCACGAGCCCTCATGGCCACACCCCGACCGCAATGCCCGTATCCGGCCACAACGAAGCGCTTACCGGCCAGGAGAATACCCGTAGCGCGCAGGATGCCGTCTATGGAGCTCTGTCCGGTTCCGTATACGTTATCAAAGTCCCACTTCGTCTCCGCATCATTGACGGCAATAATCGGATAGCGCAGCTTGCCATCCTCGGCCATGGCCCGCAGCCGCTTGACCCCGGTGGTCGTCTCCTCCGTACCCCCGATGATGGAATCGGCCAGTTCGGGATACCGGCTATGCACCGTGAAGATGAGATCCGCCCCGTCGTCAAGCGTCAGATGGGGTGCTATGTGCAGGGTCTGTTCGATGCACCAGTAGAACTCCTCGACCGTCTGTCCGTGCCAGGCGAAGATCTTCACCCCCTCGACGGCCAGTGCGGCGGCCACCGCATCATTGGTCGAAAGCGGGTTGCATCCCGACCAGGCCACCTCGGCGCCGGCCGCACGCAGGGTTTCGATAAGCACGGCGGTCTCTTTGGTCACATGCAAACAACCCGCGATCCGATAGCCTCTTAGGGGCTGGGACTCTCGATAGCGTTCCCGCAGGGCCATGAGCACGGGCATACGGCTTTCGGCCCAGGCGATCTCTTTGCGGCCTTGCTCGGCTAAAGCGAGGTTTCGGACCTTGTACTGTCCGGGTTGGTAGTCCATAGACGCCTCCCATGTTACATGCTGGGCTCGAAGATACGGGCTGGCGAAACGAGAATAAAGGCCGAAACCCGCTACAGGCGGCAAACGTTTATCTTTGCGATCCCCCCAAGCTCAAGGAGGTGCTCCCATGCCGAGTCGCCGTCGTTTTCTGCAGACCGCCGCCCTGGGTGCAGCCGCAGGTGCGCTGAGTCCGTCGGTGCTTTCGGCCCTGGACCGCTCCGAGGTGCCCAATCCCGAGCCCCAGTGGATAGCCAAAGATTATCGTCGCCTCAAACCCGCCGTCTTTCAGTGGCCTTCGGAGCGGGCCGTGGAAGAACACATGAGGCTTTACCGGGGATACGTCAACAAAGCCAACGAGCTGTGGCAGAAGATCGCCGAACTGGATCGCGATCCGGCCAAAGCCAACGCGACCTATAGCGACATCCGCGTTATGAAGGTAGAGCTCACCTTCGCCATCGGAGGGGTGAAAAACCACGAGGTCTACTTTGACATCCTCGGGGGCAACGGCGGCACGCCCACGGGTCGGCTCGCCGAGGCGATTCAGAAAAACTTCGGCTCTTTCGAGGCCTGGGCCGCCGATCTGAAAGCCACGGGAATCGCCGCGCGCGGATGGGTCTGGCTGGCCTACGACTTCGAGAAGAAAACGCTCTTCAACTACATCGGCGACTCGCAGAACCTGTTCCCAATCTGGAACGCGAGTCCCATTCTGGCACTCGATATGTTCGAGCACGCCTTCTTCATGGACTACGGCGCCAACCGGGCCGCCTATATCGACGACTTTCTCAAACACATCGACTGGGCCGCAGTAAGCGCAAATTTCGAGCGCGTACTGCGGATGGCCAGCCTCTAAATGAGCCAAAGCGCCCGCTCCCCGGGTACCACAGATCGGCGCGGTACGGTTTTGGCTCTCCTCCTGCACCCAGAGGGACGAAGGGGCTGAAGATATGGCCGAGATCCATACGCAACCCAAAACTGCCCGATCTGTGGTGCCCCAAACCCTGCGGTTGTCGGTGGTTATCCCGGTCTACAACGAAAACGCCACCATCGAAGAAGTGCTCCGACGCGTCCTGGCCGTGCCAGTTGAAAAAGAGGTCATCATCGTCGATGACGGATCTACCGACGGCACACGGGCGATTCTGGAGCGCATGGCCCAGGAGCAGCCCATCCGACTTATCCTGCAACCGGAAAATCGGGGCAAGGGAGCGGCCATTCGAACGGGATTCGGGTTTGTCACCGGAGACGTGGTCATCATTCAGGATGCGGATCTGGAATACGATCCGGCTGAATATCCCAAGCTCCTGCAACCGATCCTTGAGGACCGAGCGGATGTGGTATACGGCTCCCGCTTCTATTACGGTCGGCCCGCCGGAGAGCCGTGGTGGCACTATCTGGGCAATCGCCTGCTGACCTGGATCTCCAATCGCCTAACGGGCCTGCGGCTGACGGACATGGAGACCTGCTACAAGGTCCTGCGGGTCGAGGTCCTGCGCACGCTTTCGATCGAATCGGATCGCTTCAATGTGGAGCCCGAGATCACGGCCAAGATCGCCCGCGGGGGATGGCGCATCGTGGAGGTTCCGATTCGCTACCGACCCCGATTCTACAGTTCGGGCAAAAAGATCGGGCTCCGCGACGCCTTTGAGGCCCTCTGGACGATGTTCAAGTACCGCTGGCTGTAAGTCGAATCACCACCGGAGGCGATAGCCCACGTGTAGAAGCCCGCGTCCGGGGCGCTGGTCTGCGGGCGCGCCGTAGAGTATTTCCACCACGCCTGCCGCCGTCGGGTAGAGCATGCCCACGCCCCATGAAAGCAGGGCACGCGCCGGATCAGAAGAACCTTCTCGCATCAGGGTTCCCTGCACCAATCCCAGCACGTAGGCCTCCAACCCCATGCGCCGCTGCAGTTCCAGACGGGCCCACAGATACCGTTCAGCCCGAAAGGCTTCCTCTGGATATCCGGGCAGATCACGCCCTCCCAGAACGAGGCGCTCGGCCGGATGCAGTTCCGATCCCCAGACGCCGGCCGCAGAAACGGGAAGCCATAGGAACCAGGAGCCGGAGCGCAGCAGGGCAAACTGCGCATAGACTTCCAACTGCCTGCGCAACTGACCGAGTGCGTATCCGGGTTGCCGCCACCGGCCCACCAGCGCCCGAAGGCGCATATCCATACGCCCTTCCCCCCGCCAGGCCACCCATCCCCCTGCCCAGATCCCGCTTCGGCCCTGGACCCCCGAAGGGATGCGCTCCAACAGATTGGCCCACCGAAAGCGGAAACCCGCCTCCGCCGAACCCTGTGCGTATCCCACCCCCCCATCGAGTACAAGCTGCCTCCAGGCGCTGTCCTGCTGAACCAGGTGCCCCTCCAGATGCAGGGCAAAGCCTGACCCGAACAGACGGGCTCTTTCATAACGGGCTTCAGATCGAAACCGCAATCCGGGCAAACGCTCAAGCCTCAGCTGCAGGCGCTGGGTTTGCTGTCCGGAAGGATCCAGCTCCAGCCGTAATTTCCCAAACCACCCGTGCACCGACCCCCAGCCCAAAAACCCTTCGGCGCTTCCGCGCGAGGGTGAGCGGGGCCGAATGCGGATCTGCAGGCCGTCGGGGGTGGAAATCAGGCGCACCCGGGGCTGGCCATCGTAGCCCCTGGCGCGCAGGAGCTCCAGAAGCCTTAGCCGCCAGGATCGCGTAAAAACCTGCCCGATCAGGGAATCGACCGCTCGCTGCAGCGCGGCACCCTGTTCGGAGGATACCCCTTCCCAGTGGATGCTCGAAACCCGCAGCGGCGGGCCCGGATCGACGAAAACCCGAATCCACAACGTCGAATCCGCCCGAACTATCCCCTCGGCGGTAAGCCGGGCCCGATATCCCATTTCCCCGTAGCGATGGAGCAGCCCTCGTAAGGCGGCCCGCCAGGGGCGCTCCTCATAGGGAAGGCCTATTAGGGACCGAAAGGGCTCCAGACGCACCGACTCCGGTAGCGCCGCTATCTCCTCCCGCACCTCCACCCCCAGCACCCGGTAGCCGGACTGCGCCTGGATCGCCGATGCATGGCCCCAGAGCAGAAGCTGGACCAGGAGCCAGCGGCCGATTATTTTTGAACGCATGAGCCCGATTCCGGACACCCTTCGCCGCGCCGTTACCGAAGACCTGCTGGCCTGGTTTGCCCGCCACCGACGCCCGCTACCCTGGAGGAGCGACAGGGATCCGTATCGCATCTGGATCAGCGAAACGCTTCTGCAGCAGACCCGCACCCAGCAGGCATGGCCGTATTTCGAACGTTTTCTGTCGCGATTCCCCACGCTGGAATCCCTGGCCCGGGCCGAGCTGGATGACGTGCTTAAAGCTTGGGAGGGCCTGGGCTACTACGCAAGGGCACGCCATCTGCACCGGGCGGCCCGGGAAATCCTTCTGCGCCATGGAGGGCGCATTCCGGACCGGTGGGAAGCGCTGCGTGCCCTGCCGGGCGTGGGCGACTACACCGCCGCGGCCGTGCTCAGCATTGCCTACGGGCAGGACTATGCGGCCGTGGATGGAAACGTAATGCGCGTGCTCAGCCGGGTTCTGGCCCTGCCCGATCCCATAGACCGGGCGAGCACCCGTCGCACCCTGCGGGCGCTGGCTCAGGAGCTGCTTCCCCGGGGACAGGCCGGGGAGTGGAACCAGGCCCTCATGGAGCTGGGGGCGCTCGTATGCCGACCCCGAAAGCCGCACTGCGCCTCCTGCCCCCTGCAGGCCGTCTGCCGCGCCCGGGCGACGGGGCGATCCGAAGCCTACCCGATTAAAGGCGCACGGCGTCCGGTGCCCCACTATACCGTCGTGGTCGGGCTTATCGAAGACGCTCAGGGACGTTGGCTGCTGGCCCGACGACCGGAAGGGAAAATGCTCGGCGGGCTGTGGGAACTGCCCGGCGGCAAAGTGCGATCCGGGGAAGAGTTAGCTGAGGCCCTCCGGCGGGAATTGCGCGAAGAGCTGGGCATCGAGGTCCGATTGGGTCCCCCCGTCGGGGTTGTAGAGCATACGTACAGCCATTTTCGGATCACGCTGCACGGATTTCGATGCCATATCCAGCAGGGTACACCCGAGGGACGAGAAGGCCAGGATATCCGATGGGTAGCCCCCGAAGAGATTGGCCACTATGCCCTGGCGCGCGCCACACAAAAACTGCTCGCCCAACTTGCCCAGGCCCCACAGGGGGAACTCTTCTCCGGATGAACCGTTTCCAGAGCCCAAAACCCAGAACCCGGGAAAACGCCATGCCGCTTCTTCGACTCGTTCGCCCCGTTGTGCTGGCCTCCCAGTCTCCACGTCGGCGTCGGCTTCTGGAACAGGCGGGGCTTACCTTCGAGGTGATCCCGAGCCAGATAGAGGAAATCGTCCCCGATGGCCTTCCCCCTGCGCAGCTGGTCGAGAACCTAGCAGAAGCCAAGGCCACAGCCGTTTCCTCCATCCGACCGGAGGCGTTCGTGATCGCCGCCGATACCACGGTGGTGCTCGACGGAGAGATCTTCAACAAACCGGCTTCTCCAGAAGAGGCGCGCCTCATGCTCCGCAGGCTTTCGGGCCGAACCCATACCGTCTATACAGGCTTCTGCCTGCTCGATGGTCCCACAAACCGACGCGTGATCGGACACGAAACCACACGGGTAACTTTTGCGCCTTTGAGCGAACAGGAAATCGCCGCCTATCTCGCCACGGGATCACCCCTGGACAAGGCGGGCGCATACGGGATCCAGGATGATCTCGGGGCGCTTTTTATCTGCCGCATCGAGGGGGATTACTACAACGTGGTCGGCTTTCCGCTCAGTCGCTTCTATCGGGAACTCAAGGAGCACTTCCCGGATCTGATCATATGGTCTGTTGCCCTCAATCCCACAGCGTACGGCGCCGAAGCCAGCCCGTAAGGCTGTAGCGGACGCGACGGGCGACCTCCACCTCATGCCAGATCCGATCGCTCAGAAAACAGACGAACGTGCCCGCCTCGGGCAAAACCGCCTCGTATACATCCTCCCTGTTCGGGTCGGGCCACAGCAAAAGCCTGCCGCCGTCCTCTTGCTTCCAATCGGGGTTCAGGTAGAGCAGACAGGTCACCACCCGGTGCGGGGCATCCCGAAACTGGTCCAGATGACGCCGGTAGCCCGTTCCGGGAGGATAGATGGCCAGGTGCATTTCAACGCCGTGCAACCCCAGATAGAGCGTGCGGTTGAGTGCCCGTAGCAGCGCCTCTATGAAGGCCCAGTAGCGCGCCTGCGCCGGGGAAAGCGCCTCCGGATCCAGCCAGCGGATCCAGTCCCCCCGGATTTCTGGCCGCCGTTGTCGAGATCCGTGATGTCCGATATGGGCGGGCGCAAAAACACCCGCATTCCAACCCGCTTCGGCTTCGGCCAGAAGCCCCTGAACCTCCTCCTGTGGCCAGAAATTCGGCCATATACCGTATCCCCGCTCGGCCAGCGCGAGCGCGATCTGCTCCAGGGCGGATGGATCTATGCGCCCAAGCCGCATAGCGCCCTCCATACCGGTTGAGCACACAGACGAACCCTGCAAAACAAAGTTAAGTATTCTTGCCCTACAGCCGCTCGGGGGAGCATTTTTGGAAAAAAGGGCGATCGCTCATGCAACGGCCGCTCCGTATTCTGATCCTTTGCACGGGCAATTCCTGTCGCAGCCAGATGGCCGAGGGCTGGTTCCGGCATCTGGGCGGGGAAAGGATCGAGGTGCGGTCAGCCGGATTACAGGCTCATGGGCTTAACCCATGGGCCGTACGCACGATGGCCGAGGCCGGAGTGGATATCTCCCATCAGCGCTCCAAGGAGCTCGATCCCGAAATGCTCCGGTGGGCCGATTACGTGATCACGGTTTGCGGGCATGCCGATGAGCACTGTCCGGTTCTTCCTCCGGGGGTACGCAAACTGCACTGGCCCTTTGAAGATCCAGCTCGGGCTACGGGAACCGAAGAGGAAGTACTGGCGGTATTCCGGCGGGTACGAGAAGGCATTCGAGCTCGAGTAGCAGAATTTCTGCGCGCCGTATCGGCCCCATGACGTATCCCCCTGTGCTGGTCCTTACCGGTCCCACGGCGGTGGGAAAAACCGCACTAAGCCTGCCGGTGGCAGAGCGCCTGGGAGGGGAGGTGATCTCCTGCGACGCCCGACAGATTTACCGGCAGCTCACCATCGGCACGGCCAAACCGGATCCGGCCGATCTGGCCCGGATACCCCATCACTTCATCGACGAACGAGACCTGGAGGAGCCCTACAGCGCGGGGATGTATGAGCGCGAAGCCCTCAGACGCATCGCCGAGGTCTTTTCGCGGGGCCGGATCCCCATCGTCGTGGGCGGATCCACCCTGTATCTGCACGCGCTGCTCCACGGTCTGGATCCCCTTCCGCCGGCGCAACCGGAGCTCCGCCGCTGGCTTACGGAACGGGCCCGGCGGGAGGGTTGGGCGGCCCTATACGCCGAACTGGAGCATCTCGACCCCCAAATGGCGCAGACCCTGGACCCCACGAAAACCCAGCGCCTGCTGCGCGCCCTGGAGGTCTATTACGCCACCGGAAAACCGATCTCCAGCTTCTTCGGTCAGCGGAAAACCCGTCCCTTCCGCTTTGCCCCGCTGGTGCTCATCCGGGACCGGAGACATCTGTACCGGCGCATCGATGATCGGGTGCTCTCTATGATCGAGCGCGGATTGGTCGAGGAGGTTCGCGCCCTCTGGGAACAGGGATATTCGCCGGAACTAAACGCGCTGCGCACGACGGGCTATATGGAGCTTTTCCCCTATCTACGGGGGGAATATGATCTGGAGCGCGCCATCTATCTCATCCAACGCAACACGCGGCACTACGCCAAACGGCAGCACACCTGGTTTCGTCGCGATCCGGCTCTGCGTACCTGGATTGATCTGGACCAGCTGGAGGGCTCGGGCCAAGACCCGGCCGACTGGGTCTGCCGCTGGTGGGAACAAGCGCTAGCCCACGCCGAATTATGACCACCGCTTCTGCGCGTCCTCCGCTGCGCTTTGATCGGCGGGAATGGGCCGGTGCCTTCGGGGATATCGGAACGGATCTGCCCCTGCTGGTGGGCATGATCCTGGCATCGAACCTGAAGAGCGCCTGGGTGCTGATGGGCTTTGGGGCGCTGCAGATCCTGACCGGTCTGCTCTATCGACTCCCCATGCCCGTGCAGCCCCTTAAGGCCATGGCCGCATTGGTGATCGCGCAGAAGCTGCCCGCCTCCGTACTCTGGGGGGGTGGGCTGGCGATCGGCCTGCTCATGATATTGCTCGTGGCCACGGGGGCTCTGGAATACATCGGGAAACATGTCCCCCGAACGGTCATCCGGGGCATTCAGTTTGGCCTGGGCTTACAGCTTTCCCTGCTGGCCCTTCGAGAGTATATACCCTCCTTGGGCGGGTGGGGATATGGGATCGCCCTGCTCGGATTCGGCCTGTGGCTCTTCTGGGGAGTGCGATCCCGCCTGCCCGCCGGCCTGTTGCTGGTGGGTCTGGGCCTGCTTGGTGCATGGGCGTTCCGGTTGCCCTGGGACTGGCCCGTTCGGTTTTTCGGACTCCCCTCGTGGGAGGCGCCCCGGATTACCTGGACGGACATCGGAACCGGCTTTCTCCTGCTGGCCCTACCGCAGCTACCCCTTTCCCTGGCCAACTCGCTTCTGGCCACGCGCCAGCTGGTGGAGGACTATTTCCCGGATCGCCGGCTTTCCCTGAGCCGACTGGGGTGGACCTACGGGCTCATGAACCTCTTCTCCCCCTGGATCGGGGGCGTGCCCGTATGCCACGGCTCCGGGGGCATGGCCGGACATGTGGCCCTCGGTGCCCGCACCGGGGGCTCGGTCGTGATTTACGGATCCGTCCTTCTGCTGGGGGGACTGTTCTGGGGAGCAGGATTCGACCGGGTGGTAGCGGCCTTCCCCTTGCCCGTGCTGGGGGTGCTTTTGCTCATAGAAGGGTGGGCGCTTATGCGTCTGGTGGCCGACCGGGCAGAAAAACCCGGGGAATTCGCGCTGGCCCTGCTGGTCGGGCTCTGCTCGGCGGCCCTGCCTTACGGGTATCTCGTCGGGCTCCTGCTGGGCACCCTTCTCCACCATCTGGCCGGGGAGCGGCTTGAGCTACTTCGCGGGGGCGCATAGATAGCGCGCCTCTAGGTCGCGAAGGCGCTCGATCTGCTGGCGATTCCACTCGCTCTGCGCCTCTCCCTCATGCACGGGCGTGGAAAACCATGCCTCGAGGATCTCCTTGAGCACGGGGATGGAGACCAGACGCAGACTCAGCGCGAGCACATTGGCGTGATTCCAGATGCGCGCCCCACGGGCCGTATACGCATCGTGACAGAGGGCGGCCCGGATACCGGGCACCTTATTGGCCGCAATCGAAGCCCCTGTGCCCGTCCAACAGCATACGATCCCTTCATCGGCCTCACCACGGGCCACCGCCTCCGCGGCGCGACTGGCCGCAAGCGGCCAGTCCACATCCGGGTCCCCATCGGCCACGGCGCCGAAAAGTACTAGTTCATGTCCACGCAAGCGCAGCTCTTCGAGCAACACCCGGGTGAGCTCATTGGCCTCGTCGCTACCGACCGCGATGCGCATAGGAGCCTCCGGTTTGGTTCCCGTTTACACCGTCGTGTAAATTACGGCGTGCTCGCCCGTGTCGTAAACATGCGAAAGTGGGGAATATCGGTTATCGTTTTCCTGCTGGGCACCCACCCGCTTCTTGCGCAGGTCGATACCACCGAGGTGGATCTAAACCACCTGCCCGCCCCTCGCCTCTTCCAGATCGCCTGCGCGCAGTGTCATGGCCCCGATGGACGTGGCTATCCGGATGGAGCATGGCGGGAGCTAACGGCCCTGCGTGTGCCCCCTCCGGACTTTACCGATCCGCTTTTTAGCTCCCTAGAGCCGCTGGCCGACTGGATTGGGGTGATCCGGGAGGGGGGCAAACCCTACGGGCTTTCGATCCAGATGCCCGCCTTCGGGGAGGCCCTTTCTGAGGAAAAAATCCGCGAGCTGGCCGAATATCTCAAAAGCCTGGGGGCAGATCCCCGCTATCCCCCCGGAGAGTTGGCCTATCCTCGACTGCTTAACGCGACCAAGCCCTTCCCGGAAAGCGAGGCGCTGTGGATCGTCTGGCAGGAAAACCGCCCGCATCGGCCGACGATCCGTAAGGCCACCCTGTACTGGGCGCAGCGATGGGGGCCGCGTCGGCAATGGGAGCTCAAGCTCACCCCCGAATGGTCAGCCTCCAGCTATGAGGCCCTGGAGGTCGAGGTGGGCTTCAAGCAGGCGTTGGCCCACAGCCTGTCGGCGCAATGGCTGCTTTCGGCCGGACTGGAGGCGGCCTTTTACCTAAAAGGAAATGAACCCTGGAGCCTTCAGCCCTACCTAACCGGGATAAAGGGCCTGGGCGAACGGGCTGCCCTGCACGCAAGCCTGCGCCTGCTCTACGAACCCACCTCCGAAGAGCCCGCCCTGCTACGGTGGGTTCTGGGGGGACAGCTGCTCATGGCCAATCGCGCTCGCCTGCTGGCCCCCGCCATCGAATGGGTGGGCGAACGAGCCCTCGCATCCGGAGCCCCGCTCCACCATCGCCTCGTTCCCCAGCTCTTCCTTACCCCACCCCGGCGGGGACATGTGGCCCTTGCGCTGGGAGTCGAATTTCCTCTGCACCGGCAGGCGTCGTACCGCTACCGCCTGCGCGGCTTTCTGCTCTGGGAATTCCTGGAGGGTCCGTTCTGGGAAGGTTGGTAGCTCTGGGGAGTAATTCAAAACCGGAGGCATCTACTATGCGCGGCCTGATCAGCGTCCTGCTTCTGAGCCTCAGCAGTAGCGTTCTCCTGGCGCAGCCTCGATACTTCGACTGGAAAGAGGTCGCCCCCGGCGTATACGCGGCGATCGGCAAACCGGGTGTGCTCAGCAACGCCGCGGTTATCCTGACAGAAGAAGGCGTGGTGGTCGTCGACACGCACCTGCGTCCCTCCTGGGCACAGGACCTGCTGGCCCATATCCGGCGCATCACGGACCGGCCTGTGCGGTTTGTCATCAATACGCACTGGCACAACGACCACACGCAGGGCAATCGGGCCTATCAAGCCGCTTTTCCCCGGGGAACCGTCTTCATCGCCCATCACCGCACCCGTGAGGATCTACTCAGCAAAGGCATTCCCAATCTGGAACAAACCCGCCGCATGCTTCCGGAGCGGATCACCCGGCTGCGCCAGCAACTGGCCGAGGGGAAAAGGGAGGATGGAAGCCCTCTGGATGAGGCCGCGCGTCGAGCCCTGGAAGCTCAGCTTGCCGACAGCGAAGCCTATCTGCGCGAGCTGGAACAGCTGGAGATCACACTTCCGGACCTGACCTTCGAACGCAGCTTGCGGCTATGGCTGGGGGATCGGCAGATCGACGTCCTCTATTTTGGAGAGGGCCACACCCAGGGCGACGTCTTCGTCTACCTGCCCCAAGAACAAGTGCTCATCACCGGAGACATGCTCGTCGGAGGGCTTCCCTTTATGCGGGACGCCAGCCCGCTGGCCTGGGCCAGCACGCTGGAGCAGGTGGGCAGGCTTCCGATTCGCACCATCATCCCCGGCCACGGAGATGTACAGATCGGCACAGCCAGACTGGAACTCTATGTGCGCTACCTGCGCGAGCTGGAACAGCTGGTTCGGGAGCAGATCCAGCGTGGAGCCTCGCTCCAGGAGGCCACCGAGGCCCTTCTGCAGGATCCCCGTCTGATGCGGTATGCCTCCGAATTCCCCAATTTCCGCAACGGACTTCTGGGGCCCAACGGCAACATCGCCAAAATGTACCAGGCCCTGCGCAGCCATGGCTCTTAATCAGGACCGGGATGCCCACATTGTGTACGCTGAACCCGGCCATCCGGGCAAGAAGAGTTATGTGCGCTCCCTGTTTAACGGAATCGCGGCCCGGTACGATCTGCTCAACCGACTGCTGAGCCTGGGCCTGGATCAGCACTGGCGCCGACAGGCCGTCCGATGGCTGGCCCCGGAACAGCCCCGGCGCCTGCTCGACATCGCCACGGGCACGGCCGATTTGGCCATCGCCGCCTCCCGGATCCGGACCGTGCAGGAGATCATTGGCGTCGACATCGCCGAATCCATGCTCCAGCGTGGTCTCCAGAAGGTGCGCCGCCTGGGCCTGGAGGATCGCATTCACCTACAGTGGGCAGATTCCGAATCCCTGCCCTTTCCGGACAGCTCCTTTGACGCCGTCATGGTCGCCTTCGGGGTGCGCAACTTCGAAAACCTCGGGGGGGCACTCGGAGAAATGCACCGGGTGCTTCGTCCGGGAGGCGTGGTCCTGGTGCTGGAATTCGCCCGCCCCCGGATGGCGGGGTTTCGGCCCCTTTTTGAGGCCTATTTCCGTCACCTTCTTCCCCGCCTGGGCAGGTGGATATCCGGGCACCCGGAGGCGTATCGCTATCTGCCTGAATCCGTCAGTCGGTTTCCGGAAGGGGAGGAATTCGTCGATCACCTACGCCGGGCGGGGTTTTCTCCCGTCACCTGGCGCCGTCTTACCTTTGGGGTATGCGCCCTGTACAAAGGATGGAGGAGATAAGCAACCATGCGCAGAAGACGATCCGGGATTTTGACACTCGGCTGTGGCATTTTGTTTATGGCCACTGCGACAAGGGCTCAGGATATCAGCGTCGGGCTCATCGGGGGGCTTACCTATACTTCCCCACAGGCCCTGCAGAACGGCTCCGCACGGGAAATCTACGAACGGCGCTCCGGATACCATTTCGGGCTATTTGTGGATCTCGGCCTCTCTGAACGCACCCACCTCCGACCGGCCGCCATCTGGTCGGTTAAGGAAATAGGCGTTCAGCCCGGGGGCGGGGGATTGAGTCTGGGAAGCGATTTCCAGCTCAATCATGTGGATGTTCCGCTGGATCTGCGCCTTGAGCTGGCCATACCTTTCATCGCTCCCTACGTGCTGCTTGGCCCCCAGGCCGCCATCCGTATCGACGCCAGAGACGAAGACGATCGCTCGCTGAAAGATCGCTTCCGCCTGCTCTCCTGGAGCGCCAACGTAGGTCTGGGTCTGCGCATGCACGTGCTGGGCCTGGTCCTATACCCGGAGCTACGCTACAATTTCGGGTTAGACAAACTCAACGAACGCGGCCCGTGGGAAGACCTCAAGCTCAACATGGTGCAGCTGCGGCTTGGTCTGGCCTTGTAGGCGATACCGGCAAGCTCAACAAGTCCGACCCAGGGCAAGAGCTCCATACCGGCTACGAGGGCATCGGCATCTATGCACACTGCCCATACCCAAGTCCCACCTATACGCATTCGGGTAGCGCACAGCCCGGATGCCGACGATGCGTTTATGTTCTACGCGCTGGCCGCGGATCCGCCCCGGATCCCAACCGGCCCGTACCGCTTCGAGCACACGCTGGCGGATATCGAAACGCTCAACCGGGCTGCGCTCGAGGGTCGCTACGAGATTTCCGCGCTCTCCATTCACGCCTATCCCTATGTGGCCGACCGGTATGCGCTCATGTCCTGCGGGGCCAGTATGGCCGAGGCGGACTATGGTCCTGTGGTTGTGGCGCGTCGTCCTTTTTCCCCGGAACAGCTGCGCAACCGACGTATCGCTGTGCCGGGCCTGTGGACCTCGGCCTATCTTGCCCTTCGGCTCTACTTACCCGAGTTTGAGCCCGTCGTGGTGCCTTTCGATCGGATCCTGGAGCTCGTCGCCCGGGGGGAGCTCGAGGCGGGCCTGCTTATCCATGAGGGCCAGTTGACCTACGCCCGATGGGGGCTTGCAGAGGTGGTCAATCTGGGTCGCTGGTGGTATGGCCAGACCGGACTGCCCCTGCCCCTGGGGGGCAACGTAATCCGCCGTGATCTGGGTCCGGAGCACATGCGCCGGCTTACTGCGCTCCTGCGCCAGAGCATCGCCTACGCGCTCACCCATCGCCAGGAAGCGCTTCCGTATGCGCTCCGATATGCCCGAGAACTGTCTTCTTCGCAGGAAGCGGACCGGTTCGTGAGCATGTACGTTAACCGGCGCACCCTGGACTACGGCCCCGATGGTCGACAAGCCGTACAGCTGTTTCTGGACAGGGGATATGAGGCGGGATGGATCCCGAAAAGGGTGCAGGTGGAGTTCATCGATCCCGAAGAACCCGGCGAGTAGTGCAAAGCCAGGAGGCCAAGCCGATGCGACACAGCCTGATGTGTACCCTTGCGTTTCTGAGCTCGATCGCCTGGGCACAGCCCCAGCCGGAACGCCTGGCCATTCGGGCGGGCAGGCTTTTCGACGCCGTAGACGGCCGTCTGCAGCGGGACATGGTCATCGTGGTACGTGGCGATCGCATCGAGGCCGTCGTGCCGGCTTCCCAGATCCCGCGCGGAGTGCCCGTTGTGGACCTGAGCCCGTATACCGTACTGCCGGGGCTCATAGACTGCCATGTGCACCTGAGCTCGGATAGCTCCTCGGTCATGGGCTATTTTCAGCCCCTGCAGGAGGTGCCGGCCTACGCCGCCTTGCGGGCCAGCGTGAACGCGCGCAAGATGCTCGAGGCCGGCTTTACAGCCGGACGCAACGTGGGCGCGGCGGACTGGGTAGATGTGGCCTTGCGGGATGCCATCGATCGGGGCCTTGTGCCCGGTCCTCGGTTGCAGGTGGCCGCACACGCCATCGGCATTACGGGCGGGCACTGCGATGTAACAGGATTTCGGCCTGACCTTTTCGGCCGGGAACCGGGCATTGAGCAGGGCATTGCCAATGGCCCCGAGGAAGCGGTGGCGGCTGTGCGCTATCAGATCAAGTACGGCGCCGACGTCATCAAGATCTGCGCCACGGGCGGGGTGCTCTCCATTCGCGACCCCGTGGGAGCCCAACAGATGACCTACGAGGAAATCCGCGCTGTGGTCGAAGAGGCCGCTCGACATGGTAAACGCGTGGCCGCGCACGCGCACGGAACCGAGGGGATCAAGGCGGCCATCCGGGCCGGAGTGGCCTCCATCGAGCACGGGTCCATGCTCGATGAGGAGGCTCTTGCGCTCATGAAGGAGCACGGCACCTATCTGGTCCCCACCCGTCTGGCCGGGGAGACGGTCTACGAGAAGGCCCGGCGCGGACAACTGCCCCCGCAACCGGCGGCCAAAGCC
This sequence comes from Bacteroidota bacterium, assembly GCA_025998875.1. Classification (GTDB taxonomy): domain Bacteria; phylum Bacteroidota; class Rhodothermia; order JANXDC01; family JANXDC01; genus JANXDC01. Next base: position 856,198 of record AP024675.1, read on the forward strand.
CTGGAGATCGCCCCTCATATGCGGGAAAGCTTCCGCAAAGCCGTGCAGGCGGGGGTCAAGATCGCTTTCGGCACGGATTCCGGCGTCTCTCCCCACGGACAGAACGCGCGCGAATTCCGGCTCCTGGTTGAGGGGGGCATGCGGCCCGTAGACGCCCTGCTTTCGGCCACGCGGGAAGCGGCACGTCTGCTCGGATGGGAAGATCGTATCGGCACCATCGAACCCGGAAAGTACGCCGACCTCATCGCCGTACCTGGAGATCCCACCCAGGACATCACGGTCATGGAACGCGTGCTCTTTGTTATGAAGGGCGGGGTCATCTACAAACGCCCCTGATCCATCGGCGCAGAGATCGGTAGCTCTTGGCCGGGCGACGTCGGGCTGGAAGCAGGTCACATCTTTGGCTTCCGGTTCGTACCTTTTCCTGATGGCATATGGAGGTAGAGCCCATGGGCATCTATAAAATCCCCCGTCCGCAGAACGAACCGGTTCGCTCCTATGCCCCGGGCAGTCCGGAGCGAGCCAGCCTGCGCAAACGCATCGAGGAAATGCGCGCAGAGGTGATCGAAATTCCCGTTATCGTGGGGGGAGAAGCAATCTACACGGGCGATATAGGAGAGGTAGTCTGTCCCCACGAGCACGGGCACGTGCTGGCCCGTTTCCACCAGGCCGGCCCCCGCGAAGTGGAAATGGCCATCGAAGCGGCCCGAAAAGCCTGGCAAGATTGGTCTCGGTGGCCATGGGAGGATCGGGCGGCCATTTTTCTGAAGGCGGCCGAGCTGCTCGCCGGACCCTGGCGGGATACGCTCAACGCGGCCACCATGCTCGGGCAGAGCAAAAACGTCTTCCAGGCCGAAATCGATTCGGCCTGCGAGCTCATCGACTTCTTCCGCTTCAACGCCTACTACATGCAGTTCATCTACGAACAGCAACCCGATTCGGCCCCGGGCGTGTGGAATCGGGTCGAATATCGGCCCCTAGAGGGCTTTGTGTTCGCCGTGACCCCGTTTAACTTCACCTCCATTGGAGGCAATCTGCCCACGGCGCCGGCGCTGATGGGGAACACCGTGCTCTGGAAACCCGCCTCCACGGCGCTGTATTCGAACTACTACGTCTATCGCCTGCTTGAGGCGGCGGGCCTGCCTCCGGGCGTGATCAACTTCCTACCCGGCAGCGGTGCCCGCATCGGAGCGCTCGTGATGGACCATCCGGATCTGGCCGGAATCCATTTTACGGGCTCCACGAGCACCTTCCAGCACATGTGGAAACGCGTGGGTCAGAACATCGAGCGCTACCGATCCTATCCGCGCCTGGTGGGTGAAACAGGGGGCAAGGACTTCATCGTCGTGCATGCGAGCGCGGATCTGGAAGCGGCGGCCACAGCCATCATACGCGGAGGATATGAGTACCAGGGGCAGAAATGCTCCGCCGCCTCGCGCATCTATGTACCCGCCAGTCGGTGGCCTGAGCTTAAGGAATTGCTTCTGGGCCAGCTCAGCCAGATCCGCATGGGGCCCCCGGAGGATTTCCGCAACTTTTTCAATGCCGTCATCGACCGGGCCGCCTTCCAGAACATCACGGCCTATATCGAATACGCCCGCCAGCGCAGCGACACGGAGATCCTCTACGGGGGCACCTATGACGACTCGGTGGGCTATTACATCGCCCCTACGCTGATCCAGACCACCGATCCCGGATCCCGACTCCTGTGCGAAGAGATTTTCGGGCCCGTGGTGACGCTCTACGTCTATCCGGAGGCCCGATACGAGGAAACGCTCCACCTGGTGGATCGGACCAGCCCCTATGGGCTTACGGGTTCGATTTTCGCTCAAGATCGTCGAGCGATCCAGCTGGCTACCGAGATCCTGCGTCATGCGGCCGGGAATTTTTACATCAACGACAAGCCTACAGGGGCTGTGGTCGGACAGCAACCCTTTGGCGGAAGCCGGGCCTCAGGGACTAACGACAAGGCGGGCAGTTACCTGAACCTGCTCCGGTGGGTTACACCGCGAGCCATCAAGGAAACTTTCCTGCCTCCGCGGCATTTCGCCTACCCGTTCATGCAGGAAGACCCCGCAGAGGTGGAAGCGTTCGAAAAGCCCACGGCGCGCCGTTCCGGCTAACGCTTCATACGGTATCCGCCGTCCTCATGCACAAAGATCCAGGCGGCTACCTTGCCCGGCCGCAGGGCTTCTTCTGCGTCGGGTTGCCAGTACAGGCTATCGTGCGTCTCGGAACTGTCCAGGCGGGGTCCGATCCGTTGGCTATGCTCCAGTATCTGACGAGCGCGGCGAACCCAACAGGCCATGTTTTCCGGGCGCAGATCCACCCACCCCTGTTCAGCCCACCGATGCACATGTTCGGGTGTAATGCGCAGGTCTTCATTCCGGGCAGGGGGCTCGGGGATTTTGAGCTCAGCGCCCCGCCACCACCGTCGGCCGTCGGGGGCCAGAATCGCCAGGCCAATGGAGAGGATGCGCTGTCGAAGTTCGGGCTGGGTTTTGAGCCGACGCTCCAGGCGGGCAGAGAGCTGATCCGGATCAGAAACCGCCAGGGCACGCAGGGAGCCTACCTCCAGCCGGAGCAGATGCGCTTCCCAGAGCAACTTCGACAGCCTGGGAGGGCCGAGCATTTCGAAGGCCACCCCTTCCACCCCGTGCTCGCGCTCCAGCGCCTCCAGCATGGCCAGGGCCCGCGCTCGGAGATTGCCCGCTCGGTAGGTGGGTCCCAGCACGGACCCGTCGAGCGCATCGATGACGTCGTGGCCCGTGTTGCGCCCCTCCAGCTCCCAGCGCACCACCTGGGCGATCTCCTCCGGGGTGATGAACTCCATCTGCCCTTCCTCGGAGAGGATTTCAAACTCGCTTCGGGCGAAGACGCCGTTCTCCCCGGCATCGATAAAGGGGGCCTCCAGGTATCTACCCAGACGCACCACCCCTTCCTCGCTGTGCAGCGCCAGCAGCCCCCCGAAGCACAACTCCAGTGGCTGGGGGCAATCCTGCAGCTCGACGGGCCTTCCTCCCCGGTATACGGGGCCGTAGGCAATGCGCTTCCAGGCCACTGCAGCGGCCGGCTTGATTTCCTTGATGATCGTGCGGCCCGGGGTACGGCCGAGCAGATACAAGAGCAGGGTGTGGGCCCCGGCCACGGCGGATTTGGAAAGCAACATACGAGAAGGCCTTCCCTCTGAATGTGTGTAGGGCACGTTGAACCCCATGCCCCCGGTTCCGGTGGTGCCAACCTTGAGGTAGACCTCTGTGCCGGCCCGCTCAAGGGCACCGGCCAGGATCTGCACATGCCGAATCAGCTGGGGGATATACTGTATGGCCAGCACCTGCTCGACCTCCTCGCTCAGGGAATCCGACGGCGCGCCCCGTTCCAGCTCCTCAAGCAAGCGCTGAGAGGCAGTATAGACGTCCTGATAGGCCACGACCGTGGCCGTGTTGATACAGTCCACCACGAAGTGGGGCCGGTAGCCGGTTAGGATCTGATAGAGCCAGTTGGCCGAAAGAATCTCCTCATCCAGCGTATCCCAGATGTCGCGCAGTAGACGCCGCCGCGTCTGAGGATCGGCCAGCAGCTCGCGAAAAGAGCGATCCTTCCAGCTGGCGCGCACCATCACATTGCCCCAGACGCCCTGGAGCTCGGGGGCGGAGCCGGTTGTGCCCATCTGTTCGGAAAGCTCCTCCAACGCCTCCCCCACCTCGCGCTCCGTCAGGGCGGCGACAATGAGACGGCCCACCCCCGCCCGGATAAGCTCTCGACATACGGCACGGCCGACCAGGCCGGCACCTCCCAGAACAAGCACAGTTTTTCCTTGCAGGCTCATGGCAGCAACATTCGAACTGGTTTATGAAGGCTATGTGTACGATACGGATGTGTTCGGGCGAACACAGTAACCGATCGTATCATGGATCATGTTACGCGTCTTTAATTCAGAAATGCAAAGCCGGCCACACCAGAACGCGTGGCCGGCTCCGTGGAGGGTGACCCCGAGGGGCCAGGTATAAAGAAACGACCCCGCACCCAAGAAGTCAATCCATAATGCGCCTCCAGAAGCTGGCAACCTGCGAGCCGGAGGAGTCCGAACGTGAGGACGACGGATCACGACCTGGGATTGGATCCTCACCCCCATTGGAGAAACGCGACCCCGGAGGCCTCTGCGTAGAAGCAGGCGGAGCAGGGGAATCGGCGGGGTGGGTGGGATTAGAAGAGGGTTTTTTGTTGAAGTACGTGGCGGGTAGCTGGTCCATATAGGAGATGGGCTCAGGGAACCCACAGGCCAACACGGTCACGCGCAGTTCCTGCGGATCCATATCCGGATCGATGATGATTCCGTGCATAACCTCCTCAACGCTTTCCCCACCCTCCTCGAAAAGAATATCCAGTATATCCCTCAATTCCACGGTCAATGGGGCTCCTCCGCTGGTAATGTTGACCAGTATATGCCGGGCCCCAGCGATGCTTCTTCCGTCCATCATAGGATGATGCAAGGCCTCTGTAACGGCCCTTGTTGCCCGATCGGCCCCCGAAGCCGAGGCGCTCCCGATGAGCGCCGAACCGCTGTTCCTCAAGACGGTATTCACATCGGCAAAGTCGAGATTGACGACGCCCGTGACCGTGATCACCTCGGCGATCCCTCTGACAGCGTTGTAGAGCACCTCGTTGGCCAGCTGAAACGCCCGCATGATATCCAGATTCTGCTGCTCTTCGGCCAGGGTCAGGAGTCGCTGGTTTGGGATCACGATCAGCGTGTCCACCTCAGAGCGCAGCTCTTCGAGGCCTGCCAGCGCCTTGCGCATGCGCCCGGGCCCCTCGTTGTGGAAGGGGATGGTGACCACGGCAACCGTAAGGATATTCAGCTGCCGGGCGATGCGAGCGACCACCGGTGTGGCCCCCGTGCCGGTACCTCCGCCCATACCGGCGGCCAGAAAGACCATGTCCGCCCCCTGGAGTACGGCGGCGATCTCTTCTTCCGATTCCAGCGCAGCTTCACGACCCACCTCGGGTCTGGAGCCTGCCCCGAGCCCGCGCGTGTATCGCCGTCCGATCTGCAGCTTCACCGGAGCAAGATTGGCCTCCAGATGCTGCACGTCCGTGTTGATAGCGATGAAGTCGACGCCCCTGATCCCCTGCTCGATCATGCTGTTGAGGGCATTGCACCCTCCACCGCCCACACCGACCACCTTGATCTTTGCGCCCTCCGGGAAAGGCACATCGATCACAAAGTCCACAACACCATCTCTATCTCTTGCCATGGCGAGGTCCCCGTGCTTGGCCGTTACGATTCAAACAAATTATCCTTGAGCCTCCGAAGCCACTGCCAGACCCTCGTAAATATATCCCCAAAGGAAGCCCCTGTATCTCGAGCCGAACGAATGAACATCCCTTCTTGAGCAGACAAGTCGAAAGCATACCGAATTAGCCCCACCCCGGTAGCGTATTTCGGGGAACGAATCTCATCCACTATACCGGCGTGTATGCCTACGGGCAGGCCGAGACGCGCCTCCAGCTCGAGCCTGTCCGAAACCAGTTCGGGAAGGCCGCGCAGAAGGGCGCCACCGCCGGTCAGCACCACACCCGCGGTCAGGCGCCGCATGTAGCCAGAGCGCTTCAACTCCTCGTAGACGCGGTCCAGGATCTCCTCCATGCTCGCCTGAATGAAGTGGGCCAGGGCACTTTGCTCGATGGTCCGCGGAGGACGACCACTGATGCCCGGAATGGTGATCTGGGCCACCTCTCGGATCAGGTCGGTTCTGGCACAGCCATAGTGAAGCTTCAGACTCTCGGCCTGCTCGGGCAGTAGCTGAAGGGCATGGCGGAGGTCATCGGTGACTTTGTTGCCCCCGAAGGGCACTACAGCCATGTAGCGAATCGTATTGTCCTCGAAGACAGCCACATCCGTGGTTCCCCCGCCGATATCGATCAACGCCACGCCAGCGCGCTGCTCTTCTGGGTCCAGAACGGCCATCCCGGAGGCGAAGGGCTGCAGGACGATATCGGCCACTTCATATCCGGCGCGCTCTACACAACGCTGCAGATTGCGTATGGCCGTAACCAGGCCGGTCACCACGAGGAAAACCCCCTCCAGACGCAAACCGGCCATCCCCACGGGGTTCTGGACCGCGTAGCGGTTGTCGACGATGAACTCCTGAGGCAGGATATGCAGGATCTGCCGATCCGGAGGGAGGGCAAGACGCTGGGCCTCCTCGGTGAGCCGGCGCACGTCGTTTTCCCGGATTTCCTCGCTTCGAATCGTGATGATAGCCCGGTTGATCAGGCTCTGAACGTGCTCCCCGGCGATGCCCACATAAAGGGCCTTTACCTCCACGCCCGCCATGCGCTCGGCCTCCTGGACGGCCTGCTGAATGGCCCGCATGGTGTGCTCGATGTTGAGCACCACCCCCCTTGCCACCCCTGTCGAGAGCGCCTGCCCGAGCCCGAGAATTTTGATCTGCCCCCATTCATCGCGTTCTGCGATAACGGCGCACACCTTCGTGGTACCCACGTCCAGCCCGGCTACCAGCGCCCCGCTATTCATCATCCGGATCCCTTGGGATTCTCTTTGGTGATCACCTGACCACGATATCGGAGGTCCACTTCCTGAACGCCTTGCCCTCTACGGGGCAACAGTACTTGCCGGTAGAATGCCTCAAAGGCCACCCACTGCTCCTCGACCCGAACCGGCTCGACTCGCACCGGCACATAGCCAAGCGTGGTGTACAATACGAGCTCCGGACCGGGCCGTATGACGATCTCGGCCACAAGCGCGCTCCGTCGGGGATCTTGCCTCAACCACCGTAACCAGGGCAGGATCGCCCTCATAGCCGTATCGGTGCGAACCAGACCGATCGTGTATGGAGGCCCGAGGCCTCGTACCCACAGCACACCGGCCAGCGGGCGCTCCGGCTCCGGCAACAGACGCCCCTCTTCGTCCAGAAACCGGTCGGGTCGTTCGCTGAGGCGAGCTACCGGCATACGTTCCTCGACCGAAACGACCCACGTATCCGGTAGACGCGACCGAATACGTACGGCGCGAATATAGGGATGACGAGCCAGTCGACGCTCCCAGACTGTCCAATCCACCCCGTAAAGCGGAGACCCCAGCTCAGACAACAGGGGACGAATCAGCGTGGAATCGGCCACCAGGCGATTCCCCTTGACCACCAGTCGGCTGGCGATCAGCCGCTCCCGCCACTGCCACAGCCCCACCCCCAGACCGATGAGGAGCAGGCAGAAGAAAAGCACCCGTATTTCGCGGGAACTCATCCGAACCCCTCTCCGACCAGCTCAATTTCCAACTCCAGTTCCACCCCGAATCGGTCACGTACGGTCTGCCGAACATGCTCAATCAAGCGCCACATATCGCGAGCGGTAGCCGAACCCGTATTGACGAGGAAATTGGCATGGCGTGGGGAAACCATGGCCCCGCCGATGGAAAACCCCTTCAGCCCGGCGGCCTCGATCAAGCGGCCCGCATAGTCGCCCGGGGGATTCTTGAAAATGCTTCCCGCGTTGGGCATATCCAGAGGCTGGGTTCTATTGCGGCGATCGAGCAGCTCGCGCCTGCGTCGAAGCGCCTCCTTCGGGTCTACGGAGGGCAACTGGAGCACAGCCTCCAGCACCACGCTGCCCTTCAGATCCGTGTACCGGTATCCATACTGAATCTCTTCACGCCGCCTTACCTGGTGACATCCTCCCTGGACCAGCTCCACCTCGCAGAGGTACTCAAAGAGCTCTACCCCGTAAGCGCCGGCGTTCATGATCACCGCCCCCCCCACGGAGCCCGGCACCCCTCCGAGCCCCTCTATGCCCCCCAGCCCACGCCGCAGACACTCCAGCACCAGCCTGGGCAGGGCATATCCGGCGCCGACCGTTACCCGATTGCCCTCGATGCGCAGATACTCGAGCGTATGGCCCAGGGCCACGACCACGCCCCGGATCCCCTCATCGCCCACAAGGATATTGGTACCGCGGCCCAGGATGAAATAGGCTATTTCCCGCTCCTGGAGCCATGTCATGATCCGGATGACGTCCTCCTTATCGGCCGGAACGATGAACACATCCGCCGGCCCTCCGATGCGCAGGGAAGTGTGCCGGCTCATGGGCTCTCGAAGCCGGATTTCGCCACGCAACAACCGTCGGAGCCTGTCCAGTTCGATCATCCCTGCCTCGCACCCCAGCGCGTCCAGGCTTCCTGAACGATACGGTATACGTCCCCCGCCCCCATGCTGAGCAGCATATCCCCCGGCAAAAGCCATCGGGCCAGGTGCTCCTCTAGCTCCGCTCGATCCGCCACGTAATGGACGTGGCGATGGCCGAAGCGGCGCGCCGCATCGACGATGAGGGTACTGCTAACGCCCGGGATTGGCTGCTCCCGAGCCGGATAGATATCGAGGACCAGCAACACATCCGCGTTCAGAAACGCGCGGGCGAAATCCAGGAACAGATCCCGCGTACGGCTGTAGAGGTGAGGCTGAAAGACCACGACCAGGCGCCGATCCGGCCATCCGCTGCGCGCCGCCTCGAGCGTGGCCTGTACTTCAGTCGGATGGTGGGCGTAGTCGTCTACCCATATCACCCCGCCGTGCTCTCCCCGTAACTGAAAGCGCCGCTCCACCCCGGTGAAGGACGCCAGCGCCTCCACAATGGTCGGAAAATCGATCTCCAGTTCTAAACCCACCGCTATCGCCGCCAGGGCGTTTTGGACGTTGTGCCGACCCGGAACCGAGAGCCTGACCCGTCCCAGCGCCCGCTCGCCGTGCAGGACGGTAAATGCGCTGTAGAAGCGGTCCAGCTCCACCCCAACGGCCCGGAAATCGGCCTGGGGAGAAAAGCCGTATGTGACCACCCGCCGCTCCAGGCGGGGCAGAAGGCGGGGCAGATTGGCATCATCCAGACACAGAATGACAGACCCATAAAAGGGCACCTTGCTGGCAAAAGTCAGAAAAGCTTCTTCGAGTTCTTCCAGGGAGCTGTAGATGTCCGTATGCTCCAGATCCAGCGTGGTCAGCACCGCCCAGGTAGGGCTCAGCTGCAGGAATGTGCGATCGTATTCATCGGCTTCTACGACGATCAGATCGCCGGACCCCGGCACGGCGTTGGTCCCGAAGACCCCCACGCGCCCCCCCACGATGATCGTGGGATCGTAGCCTCCCCGGGCCACCACGAGCCCCACCATGGAGGTGGTGGTCGTCTTCCCATGGGTGCCGGCTATCCCGATCCCATATTTGAGCCGCATGAGCTCGGCCAGCATCTCCGCCCGGCGAATGGTGGGGATTCGCAGCCGACGGGCTTCCCGGGTCTCTGGGTTCTCCTCCGGGCGCACAGCCGAGGAGTAGACGACCACATCGGCCCCATGCACGTGTTCGGGGGCATGCCCCTCGTAAATGCGCGCCCCCAGTCGCTGGAGGTGTTCTGTGAGTTCGCTTCTTTTCAGATCCGAGCCAGAGACCACAAACCCCAGACGGAGCAAGATCTCGGCGATGCCGCTCATGCCGATCCCCCCGATCCCGACCATGTGTACATGCCGGGTTCGGCCCAACAGACGGGAGCGACGCAAGGGTGAGCCCGTCATACGCCGTTTCGCTCCTCTAGAAGCTCCCGAACCAGCTCTGCGATCTGCTCGGCGGCTCTGGGCCGAGCCAGCTCCAGGGCGCGCGTGGCCATGCGCTGACGCGTATCGGTGTCTTCAGCCAGCGCCCGCAGCACGGGGCCGAGCCCTGCCTCGGCCTTCGCGTCTTCCAGTACAACGGCCGCCCCAGCGCGAAGAAAGACCTCCGCGTTGCGCCGCTGATGGTCGGCCACCACATGGGGGGAGGGCACCAGAACGGCGGGCAACCCCGCACAGGCCAGCTCGCTGAGCGTGAGCGCGCCGGCTCGGCAGACCACCACATCGGCCGCCCCGTATGCCTCGGCCATGGCCTCCAGAAACGGACTCATATACAGCCGCGCATGGGGTCCTATCTGCCCTTGAAGCTGCCCGTAAGCGGCCGGACCCGTCTGCCAGAGCACCTGCCATCCGGCCTCCAAGTACGCATACACCCAGCGCTGCATGGCCCGGTTGATGGTTTCCGCCCCCAGACTGCCCCCCATGGCCAGCACCGTGAACCGATCCGGATCAAACCCCCATCTGCCGGCGGCCTGCGTACGGGGAATCGTTCCGATATCGGCCCGCACGGGGTTTCCCGTTACCCGAACCCGATCCCGAGGGAAAAACGGCGCTGCGGCCTCGAAGCCCACACATACCCATCGGGCCCAGCGGGCGAAATATCGGTTGGCCAGACCCGGATAGCTGTTCTGCTCCTGCAATATGTAGGGAATGCGACACAGCACGGCCGCCGTCAGCACGGGAACGGCCACGTACCCTCCGGTGGCCACCACGACGCAGGGCCGAAAACGCCGCACCAGCCTCAGAGCACCCCGCAGCGCTCGGCTCAGAACGAAGGGCAACGCCGCGTTGCGCCACCACCGCCGGCGATCCAGACCCCGAGTGGGAATCGGATAAAACGGATATCCGGCCCGGGGTACCACTTTCGCCTCCAGACGCTCGGCCGTACCCGCAAAAGCGAGTTCGACTTGGGGACACAGCTGACGCAAGGCGTCGGCTATCGCCACGGCGGGATAGACATGTCCTCCCGTACCACCACCTGTCAGGAGCACGCGCGGGCTCTTCATCCTCGCCTCCGGGCCTGACGGGAAACATTGAGCACAATACCCGACTGGGCGCAGCTGACCACGAGAGCCGTCCCCCCATGGCTGACAAAGGGCAGTGTCTGGCCGGTCACGGGAGCCAGGGCCAGGGTAATGAAGGCATGGGTGAGGGCCTGCAGGACGAGATTACCCACCAGGCCGGCAGCCAGAAAAAGACCGAGCGTATCCGGGGCTCGGGGCGCTATGAAGAAAATCCCCCGGACAAAGAGCATGAGAAACAGGCCCATCACCCCCGCCGCCCCCACCAGGCCGTATTCTTCGGCAAGTATGGCGAATACGAAATCGTTATACGGCAAGGGCAGGAAATCCCGCTGCAGGCTTTTGCCCATGCCCACCCCCAGAATCCCCCCGTTTGCAACGGCGATCAGGGATTGCACGACCTGATAATCCTCCCCCAGCACATCGAGCTTTTCTCCCCTCAACAGGGCATAAAAACGTTCCAGACGTTCCCATCGATACGGCCCCTGCCAGAGCGCAAACCCGACCAGCGCGGCACCCAGAACCCCCAGCAGGACCAGCTGGCGAAAGGGAATACGCGCCAGGATGAGCAACAGGAAGGAGGAAAGGATCAGCAACAGCGCCGCGCTTAAACTGCTCAGACCGAGCAGGAAAGCGCCCAGCCCGATCCAGAACAGCGCCGGCAACAGCGCCCGATCCATTTCCCGGATATAGCGCTGCTTGCGTTCCAGAAGTGTGGCCAGAAAGACGAGCAGAGCCACCCGGGCTATCTCCGAAGGCTGAAACGTCAACCCGGCCACCTCCAGCCACCGCGCCGAGGCGCTCAGCGAACCCTTCAACAACAGCACACCCCCGACCAGAACCAGAGACAGCGGAGCGGCCAGCCGGCTCCAGCGCGCCACCAGGTGATAATCCAGCCGGCTGAAAAGTGCCAGCACAACAAGACCGATGGCCACATGCGCCAGACGCCGGACAAAAATACCCCCCAGCGTTCCTCCGGACCCCGGACCCAAGGTCGAGCCCATGGCCGAAAGCGCCACCCAGGTGCCCAACAACACCAGGGCAAGGACCGTCCAGAGAAAAACGCGGTCCACGGGAGTGGCAAGCTCGGTGGCCGTGTGCTTCATTCCAGAGCCAGCACCAGGCGTTTGAAGGTCTCTCCCCGATGCTCGTAGTTCTCGAACATATCGAAACTGGCACAAGCCGGGCTGAGCAGGACCACCTCCCCCGGACGTGCCAGCGCACGCGCAGCCCGAACCGCATCTTCCATGGAGCGAGCCGGCACGGTCACCTCGACCAGCCCGCCGAGCTCCTCCTCTATCTTGCGGGCTGACTCTCCGATGGTGATCAGCACCCGCACCTTACGGGCCACCAGAGGCTTGATCTTGCTGTAATCATTGCCCTTGTCCCGCCCCCCCATGATGAGCACGATGGGCTGCTCGAAACTCTCCAGCGCATACCAGACGGAGTTCACGTTTGTCGCCTTGGAGTCGTTGATGTATATCACCCCATCGAGCTGGCGCACGAACTCCAGCCGGTGCGGCACGCCCTGGAAGGTCTGAAAACTCTCCCGGAGCACATCCTGCCGGATCTCCATGATCCGCGCTGCCAGCGCCGCAGCCAGGGAGTTGTAGATGTTGTGCCGTCCACGCACGTTGAGCTGCTCCATGGCGATACTCCACTCCTCCTGGTTCCAACGAATGACGAGCTCCCGACCCCGCAGAAAAGCGCCCTCGGAGAGCTCCAGGTTCTGGCTGAAGGCCAAGGCACGGGGCCTGAGCATGGACTCCTTGAGATGGGCGACGATGACCGGATCGTCGGCGTTGTAGAGGAAGAAATCCCCCTCGGTCTGATTTTCCAGGATACGGAACTTGGCCTGCACGTACCGGAAGAAATCCCCCCCGTAGCGATCCAGATGATCCGGCGTAATGTTCAAGATCATCGCCAGATGCGGTCGAAAAGTGGCAATGTGGTCGAGCTGAAAGCTCGAGACCTCCAGCACCACGACGTGTTGCGGGGTGAGCTCGAGCACAAAATCCGAAAACGGGGCTCCGATGTTGCCTGCCACCACGGTGGGGCGCCCGGAATGCCGCAGTATATGCCCGAGTAGGCTCGTCGTTGTGGTCTTGCCGTTGGTCCCCGTAATGGCCACTATGGGGGCCGGACAGAACCAGGAGGCCACCTCGATTTCGCTGTAGATCGGCACCCCCCGCTCTCGCAGAGCCCTCACGATGGGCGCCTCATCCGGCACCCCGGGGCTGATCACAGCCCAGTGGGCCTCCAGGGCGCGCTCGCTATGCCCCCCCTCTTCGTACGGAATGCCGGCCCGCTCCAGCGCCAGGCGCGTCTGTTGCGGCAACGTGGCCCGTTCGGTCACAAACACATGAGCCCCGAGCCGGCTCAGCAACTCCGCTGCCGCCCGCCCGCTACGAGCCCCCCCGATAACCGTCACCCGCTGCCCGGATACCTGAGCGCGCATACCCTCACCGCAACTTCAGCGTGATGATCGTGAAAATGGCCAGCACCACCGTGATGATCCAGAAACGCACAACCACCTTGGCCTCATGCCACCCTTTGAGCTCGAAGTGGTGATGGAGCGGGGCCATCCGAAAAATGCGTCTGCCGTGCCCGTAACGACGCCGTGTGTATTTGAAATACGTCGTCTGAATGATCACCGAGAGCGTCTCCAGAAAGAAAATGCCGCACAGGATCGGCAGCAGTAGCTCCTTACGAACCAGAATAGCGATCGTACCGATAGCAGCCCCCAGGGTGAGCGAACCGGTATCCCCCATGAAAACCTGAGCCGGATAGGCGTTATACCACAGAAAGCCCAGACATGCCCCCACCATGGCACCCACATAGATGGACAGCTCCCCCGCCCCGGGCAGATAGAGGATGTCGAGGTAACGAGAAAAGTCCACACGCCCGGACACGTAGGCCAGTATCGCCAGCGCGATCCCCACGATCGCCGTCGTACCGGCTGCCAGACCGTCGAGCCCATCGGTGAGGTTTACCGCATTGGATACGGCCGTGATAATGAAGGTGACCACGGGAATGTAGATGAGCCATCCCAGGTCTACACCCTGGATCCAGTGACGAAGGAAGTTGTAATCCAGCTCCCCCTGCTTGACAAACGGGACCGTGGTCACGGTCCGAAACCCCTCGAAGGCCGGGTGTATGTAGAGAATCATCCCGACCAGAACACCCAGGGAGAGTTGGCCGATCAGCTTGGTTCGCTTCCGCAATCCCGCTTTGTTGCCCTTGACCACTTTGATGTAGTCGTCCAGAAAACCCACCAGGCCCATCCAGACCGTGACCAGCGCCATCGTCCAGGTGTAGATCGAGGACCAATCGCCCCATAACAGCAGCGGAATCAGGATGGCGACTAAAATGAGCAATCCGCCCATGGTCGGGGTACCGGCCTTGTGTTGATGGGAGGCCGGGCCCAGATCGCGGATCCGCTCCCCGATCTGACGCCGCCGCAGCGCCTCGATGAGGGGGTTGCCGAGCAGTAAGGCGATGGCCAGGGCCGATAGAGCCGCCAGGCCGGCCCGAACGGATATATAGCCAAACACCCCGAATCCGGGCGGGGCGTAGGTGCGTTCTAGCCAGGCGAGCAGTTCGTAGAGCACGCTACCTCCCTCTTTCTCGGAAGGCCTGTTCCAGCTCCCAGCGGTCGTCAAAGGGGCGCTTTTCCTGACCAATTACCTGATAGGTCTCATGCCCCTTGCCGGCCACAAGCACCACATCGCCCGAACGGGCCTGCAGAGCCGCCCATCGGATCGCCTCGCGCCGGTCCATGATGCGCGCGGCGCGGTCCGGGTGCCGCATACCGGCCTGGATCTCATCGAGAATAGCTTCGGGATCCTCACTGCGCGGGTTATCGCTCGTCAGGATCACCACATCGGCGTACTCCTCGGCGATCTGCCCCATGATGGGGCGTTTGCCCCGGTCTCGATCCCCCCCGCAACCGAAGACCAGCCAGAGACGTCCTGCTGCGGGCATATCGGCCCGAAGCGCCCGTAGTACGTTCTCGAGCGCATCCGGACTATGGGCATAATCGACGATCCCGATGACCCCGTCGGAACTCACCACCCGCTCGAAACGCCCCGGAACCGGCGGGCAAGTGCTCAAGACCGCCAGCGCCCGATGGGATTCCAGCCCCGCTTCCACCAGGGCCGCCCAAGCGGCCAGGATGTTGTAGACATTGAAGCGGCCCACCAACCGAAAAGCGTACTCATGCCCTCCGGCCCGGAGCCGAATCCCGTCAAGGGAATGCTCCAGGACCTCGACCTGATAAGCCGCCGGCGTCTCTATACCATAGGAAACCACCCGACGGGCGGGGCTGTCGGCCACGATGGCCGGACCCCATGGGTCGTCCGCGTTGTAGATGGCCACGGCATCGGGCCGTAGCCCATCAAAGAGCTTCTTTTTGGCCGCGAAGTACGCCTCCATGGTGCCGTGATAATCCAGGTGATCCCGGCTCAGGTTCGTGAACACGGCCACCTGAAAGGGGAGACCCCAGACGCGATCCTGATCCAGCGCATGCGAAGAGACCTCCATCACGGCTGCCCGCCCCCCATGCTGCACGATGCGCGCCAGCAGGCCGTACAGATCCAGCGACTCCGGAGTGGTATGCACCGCATCCTCGATCTCCCCGACCAGATCATAGCGCACCGTGCCAATGAGCCCGGCGGGCATACCGCTCTGCTGCAAGCCATACTGGATCAGATGCGTGGTGGTGGTTTTGCCATTGGTGCCTGTCACCCCGACGAGCAACAGGCGCTTTTCCGGGTGCCCGTAGTAGACGGCCGCCATTTGCGCCAGCGCCCTCCGGCTATGGGGCACCCGTACATAGACGACCCCCCGATCCCGGTACTCGGGCAACTCTTCGAGCACCACGGCCACAGCCCCCCGCCGGACGGCCTCACCCACGAATCGGTGGCCGTCGGTCTGGCTGCCCTTCAGCGCTACAAAGACGCTTCCCGGACGCGCCCGGCGGGAATCATAAACGATATCGACGGCCTCCCGCTCGAGATCGCCCTGCACCTCGAGCACTTCAAGGGGCGCTATGAGGGTCTGCAGGCGCATACTTATTTCCAACCCGCTATGAGATGCACTCGTGGGGGAATCGCCGCGCCCGGGTTGGGCTCCTGGCGGACCACCTTTCCCCACCCTTCCCACCTGACCCGGACCCCGCTGCGCTCCAGCGCCTCCACGGCCCATCGAAGCGGTAAGCCGACCAACTCCGGCATAGGCCCGGGACGCCTGAGACTCCGAACGCGAACAGCAGAACCCACCGGCACCAGGGTTCCTGGACGGGGCTGCTGCTCCTGTACCCAGCCCGCCTCCTCTTCGGAGGCCTCAAGCTTTAGGTATAACGCCGCGCAGAGTTCCTGCGCCTGCTCGAGGGGAAGGCCTACGAGATTGGGCACAGGCAGCCGTGCCTCCGCAGGATATCCGTCCGCCTGCGCCGAAGAGGCCAGCAAACGCTGCACGTCCGGCATAAGCCCGCCCAACCGATAGGCGATGCGGCGGAACACCGGAGCAACCACCTCGCCGGCATAGTAGGCTCCCCGGGGATGCCCGATCATGACCAGAAGAACAGCCCGCGGCTCCTGAGCGGGGAAAAACCCCACAAACATGGCCCGGTATTGAGCCTCATAGCGGCCTTCCTGCACCACCTTGGCCGTTCCCGTTTTGCCCGCCACGGAGAGTTCTTCCAGGCGAGCTCGCACTCCGGTTCCCCGCTCAACCACCTGCATGAGCAATTCGCGCATGATACGAGCGCTTTCAGGAGAACAGACGCGACGGGTCACCTGGGGTCGCGTAATCCATCGACGCCCCGTGTTGGGATCCCTGCGCTCGGCGACCAGATAAGGCCGCATCAGCAATCCGCCGTTGGCCACGGCCGCATAAGCGCAGAGAAGCTGAAGCGGCGTCACAGCCACCTCGTAGCCAATGGCCATCCAGTACAGAGTCGTGCCCGACCACTGCGAGGGCTTTTTCAAACGCCCCCCGACCTCGCCCGGCAGATCAATGCCCGTCCGGCTACCGAAACCCAGATTACGGGCCATCTGATAGAGCGCCCCCTTTCCGGCGCGCTCGGCCACATGCGCCAGCGCCACGTTGCTGGAACGAGCCAGCGCTTCGGCGAGGCTGATCGCTCCCCAGTCCTCGGGATCGCGCATCACAATTCCGCGAAATACCCCGAATCCGGAGGGAAAGCGCATCTCCGGACGCACCACCCCCCGTTCTAGAGCGGCCAGAGCGGTGACGAGCTTGAACGTCGATCCAGGCTCCAGGGGATCGGTGATGGCCCGGTTACGCAGCCATTCCACAGGAACTGCCCCCGGACGATTGGGATCATAGGTCGGGTACACGGCCCAGGCCCGAATCGCCCCTGTATGCGGATCCATAAGGATGGCCACCCCCCAGTCGGCGCCCGCCGTGCGCACCCCATTGGCCAGTTCCGCCTCCACAATAGCCTGTTTACGCAGATCCAGGGTGAGCACGACATCCTGGCCATGGTGGGGCTCGACCTCCGGAGCACCCACCAAGGGACGCAGTCGGCCCAATCGGTCGCGCCGCACCAGCCGACGACCCGGATGCCCCCGTAGGAGAGAATCGTAGTAGGCCTCGACGCCGGCTACCCCGTTGCCCTCGAGGTTCACGTAGCCGAGCACATGGGCCGCAAGCTGCCGATACGGATAGGTTCGCTCCAGTCGCCGCTCCAGAATGAGCCCGGGCCAGCGTTCCCGCTCCAGTTGCCTGGCCTCCTGCTCCGGCAGACCGGACTCCAGGAGCACATATCGAGCGCTGCCGGCCTGGCGCACCCGCCGGGCATAGAAGTCCGGATCCCGACCAGAAAATTGAGCGAGACGATTGTACAAGGCCGATGCAGACTCGGCAAAGCGGGACACTTTCGGGTCTACGGCCACCCGATAACGCACCTCCAGGGTAGCCAGCACCCTTCCCTGGCTATCGTAGATCGCCCCGCGCCGTGCGGGAATGTCCACATGCCGATAGGCCTGCTGCTGGCCCAGCTGGCGCCACCGGAAGCCCTCGAGGAGCTGAATCTGCACAAGACGCCCGAGCAGGATCGGGAAACCCAGCAGAAGAATCAGCCCCACCAGAAGGAGGCGACGCCGCATCTGAACGGATTCTTTGCTCATTGCTCGAAATAGAGCTCACGATAACGCAGGTCCTCGATTAGCCCCAGAGCGTTGGCCGCCTCGTAAATCCGGGATGGCGCGGTGAGGCGATAGTACTCGTGTTCGAGTAGTGCTTTTTGCGCCTGTAGGGACTCATGCTCTCGGCGGATCTGGGCCAGCTCCTCGGCCAGAACCTGGACCCGCAGCACGTGCCAGATGTAGGCGGCCCCGAGCAACAGTAACCCGAAAAACCACATCAACCCGGACCATCCGCTCCGCTTGTGCAAGACGGCCCCTGCTGTCGGTCTCCGGCCGGGGCGCGGTCGAGCCCGGACTGTCCGCCTCGGTGGCAAAACCTGTCCCTGATTGACATAGCGACTCATGGGCTATCCTCCAGCCGTTCGGCTACGCGCATGCGGGCACTGCGCGCCCGAGGGTTGCGAGCCACCTCGAGCGGGTCTGGGCGTACCGGCTTTTCGGTAAGCATACGCCAGGGTCGCCTTAGAACCCCCTTCAGATCGCGTATCGGTCTGCCCTCCGGGTTTCCGTAGCACATCAGGCGCTTGACCAGTCGATCCTCAAGAGAGTGGTAACTGAGGACCACCAGCCTTCCCCCCGGCCGCACCCAGTGTGCGATGCTCACCAGAAAGCGCTCCAGGGCCCCGAGTTCGTCATTGACCTCGATCCGGATGGCCTGAAAGACCCTGGCCAGGGTCTGCAGACGCTCCGGTTCAGGCACCACGGCTTCTATGGCATGGCGCAACTGCATCGTGTCGCGCAGTGGCCTTTTTGCCACGATACTCCGCGCAATCCGACGTGCGCGAGGTTCCTCCCCGTAGCGCCGGATCAGCCGCTCCAGCTCGTGGAGCGAGTAGGTGTTGACGACCAGCTCGGCGGTAAGCGGTCGGCTGCGATCCATGCGCATATCCAGCGGACCCGGCACCCGAAAGCTGAAACCTCGCTCCGGGGAGTCCAGGAAATAGGATGACACCCCCAGATCGGCCAGCACCCCATCGAGCAACTCGACCCCGAGCTGCTGCAGGAGGATATCGACATCAGCGAAGTTGCCGTGCAGCAGGTGCACCCGCTTGCCGAAACGGGCCAACCTCTGACGGGCCGCCCGGAGGGCATCGACATCCTGATCGATACCGATCAGCCTTCCCTTCGGTCCGAGCCGGCTTAACAGCGCACAGGCGTGCCCGCCGCCCCCGATGGTGGCATCCAGATAGACGCCGTCCGAACGGACGAAGACGGCCTCTACGGCGGCCTCCCACAGGACGGGCTCATGATGGTACATCACGAAGTTCCCATAACCCATTCGGCCACCTGACCGAACTGCTCCGGTGAAAGCTGATGCTGGGCAAAGCGCTCCGGACTCCAGAGCTCGATGCGATCGAGCATACCGAGGATGATGACCCGATTTTGGATGCCGGCCCATTCCAGGTGCTCCCGAGGAATCATGATGCGGTGCTGCCCATCCAGTTCCACGTCTTCGGCCCAAGCCAGGAATTCGCGCAGAAAAAGCCGCACCTGCTGCTGGTAGAGGTTGTGCTGCCGAAGCTGCGCCTCGATCCGCTGCCAGACATCGGCAGGGTAGAGAACCAGACATGGATCCTCTCCCCGGGTGACGACAAAACGCCCTTCGGCCTCGGGGCTGAGGGATCGACGCAGCTTATAGGGCAGCATAATCCGCCCCTTTTCATCAACGGCGTAATCATATCGGCCTTTGAAGCTGGGCATTCAAAAAGACCCGCCAAAGCCCACCACTTTCTACCACAAATTCCTATCACCGGCGAATTTAGCGTCTAAAGAGCAAAAGTCAACCCCCATGAGTCTCTAAGCGGACTTTACCTATTTGTTTTTATATTCGACGTAATTTTTTGATCTTTGTGTGAAAAACAAAAGTCGTAAAATAAAAAAGCAAAATATGGCGCCTAAAGACAAAATCCACACAAAGCGGGCCCCGGAGGCAGGGGACCGGTTTTTACCGGGAGGACACGATTTCGGGGGTTTCCTCGAAGCGCACGTTGATGTGTCGGGCCGCGTAGGCGTCGTCCAACCGACGCACAGGGGTCGTATGCGGGGCGGTTCGGAGTAGCTCTGGCCGGGTCTCGGCCTCGTGGGCGATCTGAATCATCGCCTCCACGAAGGCATCCAGCGTTTCTTTGGACTCCGTTTCCGTGGGCTCGATCATGAGCGCCTCGGGCACGATGAGAGGGAAGTAAATGGTGGGCGCATGAAAGCCGTAATCCAGAATGCGCTTGGCTATATCCAGCGTACGCACGCCGTGGGCTTTCTGCCGTGTCCCGCTGAGCACGCACTCATGCATCACGGGGCCCGGATAGGGGGCTTCGTAGTAGGGACGCAAGCGGTGAAGCAGGTAATTGGCATTTAGAATGGCGTGTTCGCTCACCCGGCGCAGTCCCTCCGGGCCGTGCATGCGGATGTAGACGTAGGCCCGCACGAACATACCGAAGTGCCCCCAGAAAGTGTGCACCTTGCCTATGCTCTGCCGATTACCCCAGTCAAGCCAGTACCGATCCCCATCGCGACGCACCTCGGGTTTGGGAAGGAAATCCCGCAACCGCTCCCCCACGGCCACAGGACCGCTTCCGGGTCCGCCCCCGCCATGGGGGGTGGAGAAGGTTTTGTGCAGGTTGATATGCACCACATCGAAGCCCATATCCCCGGGCCGCACAATGCCCAGCAGGGCGTTTAGATTGGCCCCATCCATGTAGAGCAACCCGCCCACGCCGTGCACCAGGCGTTCGATCTCCAGAATCTGGCGTTCAAACAAGCCCAGCGTGTTTGGGTTGGTCAGCATAAACCCCGCCACATCCTCATCAAGATGCCGCCGGAGATCTTCTAGATCCGTCAGTCCGTTTTCGTGGGAGCGGATGTTGACGACCTCATATCCTGCGATGCGCACGCTGGCGGGATTGGTACCGTGGGCGGAATCCGGAATCAGAATTTTGCGACGAAGGCGCCCCTGTCGTTCATGATAGCGACGAAACAGCAATAGGCCCGTTAACTCGCCCTGGCTGCCCGCGGCCGGCTGCAGAGATACGGCCTGCATGCCCGTGATCTCTTTGAGCAGCTCCTGGAGTTCGTACATGAGCCGGAGGGCCCCCTGCACGGCCCTTTCCGGCTCCAGCGGGTGCAGGCTCGTCCATCCGGGCAGCGCGGCCAGGCGCTCGTTGACCTTGGGGTTGTATTTCATCGTACAGGAGCCCAGAGGATAAAACCCCCTGTCGATATGAAAGTTCAGCGTAGAGAGCCGCACAAAGTGGCGCACCACCTCCGGCTCGCTCATCTCCGGCAACGCGGCGGGTTGACGACGCAACCAGGGTTCAGGAAGCGCGCTGCGCGGCACATCCAGCTCCGGAAGGGTGTAGCCTCGGCGACCATGCCGGCTTTTTTCAAACAACAACGGCTCGGACATACGATCCCTCTGTCGGCTTTATGGGGTCTTTCCGGTCAGCATCATCCAGGCCTGACGAGCGGCCTCCTGTTCAGCGGCCTTCTTGCTGCGGCCGGTACCGGTACCCAGCGCCCGCCCCTCGACCCACACGCTCACGGTGAACTCCCGCGCGTGACTGGGTCCGCGCTCTTCTTCCACCCGATAAAACGGAGGGGCCCACCCGCGGGCCTGGGCGAACTCCAGAAGCAGGCTTTTGTAATTGTCCTCCTGCGCAAGCACGCGCTCCAGATCGCCCTCGCGCAGTAGGCGCCAGAGGAAATACCGTGCCGCCTCGAAGCCCTGATCCAGAAATATGGCGCCGATCAGCGCCTCAAGGGCGTCGGCCAGCACCGTAGCGTTATATCGCGCCCCGGCGGCCTCGGCTTGAGCGCCGAGCTCAAGCAGGTCCGGAAGGCCCAGCGCCTTGGCGTATCGGGCCAGATTACGCCCATTGACCAGCTGACTCCGATAGCGCGTCAAGGTGCCCTCATCGGCCTCCGGAAAGCGGTGAAAAAGAAAATCCGCCACCACCAGCCCCAGCACGGCATCGCCCAGATATTCCAGCCGCTCATACGAACGTCCCCCGAAGGCCACCGAACGATGGCGAAGCGCCTCCTCAAATAGCTCCCAGCGCCGTACAGGGACGCCCAGCAGGGCCTCGACCCGCTCGCGCCGAGAGCGCCTCGGCGTCTCGGACCCGGAGCGCAACCATCGGAGGAGCAGTCGCCGGATCCATTTCATCGCCTGTTTTCTGGTTTAAACACAGCAAGCGCGGCTTTTCGTTTCTTCAGGGCTCAAAACGCTTCAGCGCCAGCGTGGCATTATGCCCCCCGAAGCCAAAGGTGTTGCTGAGCGCCACGCGCACATCGCGCACCTCCGGCCCCCGGGTGGTGTAGTTGAGGTCACACTCCGGATCCGGGGTCGTGTAGTTGATCGTGGGCGGGATTGCGCTGTGGTAGATGGCCAGCACCGTGGCGATGGCCTCCACGGCCCCAGCCGCGCCCAGAAGGTGGCCGATCATGGACTTCGTAGAGCTGATATTGAGCCGATAGGCATGCTCGCCGAAGACCCTTTTGATGGCCCGCGTCTCGATCTCATCGTTGAACGGGGTTGAAGTGCCGTGGGCGTTGATGTAGTCCACCTCCTCCGGTGCCAACCCGGCGTCCTCCAGGGCGGCTTGCATGGCGCGGGCCGCGCCCTCCCCGGAAGGATCGGGAGCGGTGATGTGGTACGCATCGGCGGAATAGCCCACCCCCACTACCTCGGCATAAATACGCGCCCCCCGGCGCATGGCATGCCCGAGCTCTTCGAGCACGAGCGCGCCGGCACCCTCACCGAGCACAAAACCATCCCGCGTGGCGTCAAAAGGCCGGCTGGCTGTCTCCGGACTCTCGTTGCGCGTGGAGAGCGCCTTCATCGCATTGAACCCGGCCACGCCCAGCTCGCAGATAGCCGCCTCCGCCCCTCCGGAGATCATAACATCGGCATACCCCAACTGGATGAGCCGAAAAGCCTCTCCGATGTTGTGCGTGGCCGTGGCGCAGGCCGAAATGGCCCCGTAATTGGGCCCCTTAAAGCCATAGCGAATCGAGATCTGTCCGGGAGCGATGTCCGGAATTAGCATGGGGATGAAGAAGGGACTGATCCGGTGGGGCCCTTCCTCAAGCAGCACCCGCGCCTGCTGGGTGAAGACCTGGATACCCCCGATCCCGGAACCAAAAACCACCCCGACCCGGGTTTTATCCAGCCCGCGATATTCCAGCAGTCCCGCATCCCGGAGGGCCTCCTCGGCGCTTACGAGCGCATACTGACAGAAAGGGTCTAGCCTACGGGCCGTCTTCCGATCGAAATACGCCAGCGGGTCGAAGCCTTTCAACTCGCAGGCAAAGCGCGTATCATATCCGGAGGCATCAAAGTACGTAATGGGCCCCGCGCCACTGCGCCCCTCAAGCATGCCCCTCCAGAAATCAGGAACGCTCAGGCCGATCGGCGTGAGCGCTCCCATACCGGTTACGACAACCCTTCGTCGCGAAAGAGCCATAGAAAGGCGTCAGCTCAGGTTCAGTTTCTGCTTCAGATAGGCGATCGCATCGCCCACAGTGGCGATCTTTTCGGCTTCTTCGTCCGGAATGGTAATACCGAACTGCTTTTCAAACTCCATGATCAGCTCAACCGTATCGAGGGAATCCGCCCCCAGATCATTGGTAAAGCTGGCCTCGGGGCGGATTTCGCTCTCATCGACCCCGAGCTTGTCGACGATGATCTGCTTGACTTTGGCTTCCAGATCCATAACCCATACCCTCCTGTTTAAGGTGACAGCGGACGAAAGTACAAACTCCATGGAACGGCTCGCAAACTACATGGCCATGCCGCCATCGACCTGGATAACCTGCCCCGTAATATAGCGGGCCGCCTCGGAAGCGAGGAAAACAACCACATCGGCCACCTCTTCCGGCTGCCCAGTCCGCTTCAGGGGCACAAGCTCCAGCATGGCCTGCCGGGTCGCCTCCGGCAGCAGGCGCGTCATATCGGTCTCGATAAACCCCGGGGCCACCACGTTGGCCGTAATCCCCCGAGAACCCACCTCCTTGGCCACCGATCGGGTAAAGCCGATGATCCCGGCCTTGGCCGCCGCGTAATTGGCCTGCCCCGGATTTCCCGTCAACCCCACAACGGAGGAGAGATTAATGATGCGTCCCCAGCGCTGGCTCATCATGGGACGCAACGCGGCCCGGGTGAAGTAATAAACGCTATCGAGGTTTGTGCGAAGCACCGCATGCCAATCTTCTTCGCGCATACGCACCAGAAGGCCATCGCGGGTAATGCCGGCGTTGTTGACCAACACATCGAGCCGACCCCATTCCCGAAGCACGTGCTCGACCACAGAAGGAGCGTGGTTCGGATCGGCGGCATCTCCCTGATAGAGGAGCACACGCCGACCCCGAGCGCGCACGGCCTCGGCTACCGACTCGGCCTCCTGCGCGGCGCTACGAAACGTAAAGGCCACATCGGCTCCGGCCTCGGCCAGCGCCAACACAATGGCCCTTCCGATCCCGCGCGATCCCCCCGTGACGAGAGCCACCCGACCCTGCAGCGAAAACCGTTCGCCCATAGCTTTCCCCTCAGCTACGCACCGCCTCCAGCCAGGCGCGCACCTGCTCAGCCGTATCCAGCCCGAACACCTGGGCGTTCGGCACCGTCCGGCGCACCAGCCCCTGAAGCACACTTCCCGGGCCCACTTCTACGAAGCGTTCGGCCCCGTCTGCGGCCATATGGCGCACACTCTGCGCCCACCGAACAGGTGCCGTCAATTGCTCCAAAAGCAAAGCCCGAATTTCCTCGGGGTCCTGCGTGGGTCGAGCGGTCACGTTCAGGTAGACCGGACAGATAGGCCTACGCAGGGAGACACGCCCCAGCGCCTCGGCCAGCCCCTCACGCGCATGCCGCATGAGGGGAGAGTGAAACGCCCCGCTTACGGCCAGTTCCCGAACCAGCCTGGCCCCCCGGGCGCGGGCCAGCTCCATGGCCCGCCGGACCCCCTCAATAGAACCCGATATGACCACCTGACCGGGCGCGTTGAAGTTAGCCGGCCGCACCAGCCCCGCCTCCGCCTCCGCTTCCTGACAGAGCGCCTCCACAGCCTCCTCGTCCAGGCCGATCACGGCGGCCATAGTTCCCGGTTCCCGCTCCCCGGCCTGCTGCATCAATTCCCCCCGCAGGCGCACCAGGCGCACCCCGTCGACAAAGTCCAACGCCTCAGCGGCCACAAGAGCCGTATATTCCCCCAAGCTGTGGCCCGCCACCATGTCCGGACGCTCCCCGGCAAGACAGGCCCACACGGCCATGCTGTGCACAAAAATAGCTGGCTGGGTATAGGCCGTCTGCCGCAGACGCTCCTCCGGACCCGAAAAGAGCACCTCCGAAAGGGGGAAACCCAGAATGCGATCGGCTTCTTCAATACGCGCCCTGGCCTCCGGGAAGGCTTCATAGAGGGAGCGGGCCATACCCACATACTGAGAACCCTGACCGGGAAAAAGAAACGCCGTCGCCATACCCCCTCCGAGTCAGGAAGCGGAAAGCTGCGCCTCGGACTCCATCCCGAACCCGACCCGGGTCCCGTCGTAGGCCCATCGAAGGTATATCGCCCCCCAGGTATACCCGGCTCCGAAGGAGGCCAGAATCAGATTGTCTCCCCGCTTGAGCCTGGCCTCCCAGTCGTATAGACAGAGCGGGATCGTGGCCGCCGTGGTGTTTCCATAGCGATCGATGTTGACCATCACCTTTTCCCGGCCGATCCCCATGCGGCGCGCCGTGGCCTCGATGATGCGCCAGTTGGCCTGATGGGGCACCAGGTAAGCCACATCTTCTCCCGAAAGCCCATTGCGGGCCATGATCTCGGCGGCCACATCGGCCATTCCCTCCACGGCCCGCTTAAAAACCGTCGGGCCATCCTGATAGAGAAAATGCATCTTGGCGTCGATCGTCTTGTACGAGGGGGGATTTAAGCTACCCCCGCCCGGCATACAGAGCGCCTCCGCTCCGGATCCGTCGCAGTATAGACACATGTCCATAATCCCCACTTCGGAATCCAGTGCGGGCTCCAGAAGCACGGCGCCTGCCGCATCCCCAAAGAGCACACAGGTGCGCCGGTCCGTGTAGTCCGTGATGGCGCTCATCTTGTCGGCCCCAATGACGAGCACTTTCTGGTGCTGTCCGGAGGCGATAAACTGCGCTCCTGTGGCCAGAGCAAACAGAAACCCACTGCAGGCGGCCGACAGATCAAACCCCCAGGCCCGCCTGGCGCCAATGTCACGCTGCACCAAACAGGCGGTGGCGGGAAAGAACATGTCCGGAGTCACCGTGGCCACGATGATCAGATCGATCTCCTCGGGCTCTATGCCCCGCTTCTGCAACACCTCTTGAGCCGCCCGGGCAGCCATATAGGAGGTCGCCTTAGTGGGATCGCGCAGAATGCGACGCTCTCGGATTCCGGTGCGGACCCGAATCCACTCATCCGAGGTATCGACCATCTGCTCCAGATCCTGGTTCGTGAGCCGATCCTCCGGCAGGAAGTGGCCCACGGCCGTAATGGCCGCCCGTATCATAATAGCGCCTCCTCCACCTTGACGGGCTCTACGAGGATACACCGAGGGCGCGCAACGCCTCGGCGATGTGCCGGTTTACTTCCAGGCGCACCATCTCCTCCGCCCTCCAGAGCATACGGCAGATGGCCCGCGCCGTGGAACGGCCATGCCCGATAATCACCACCCCATTTACACCCAGCAGAGGCACCCCGCCATAATGCTCATAATCAAACAGGGCGCGCAACTCGCCCAGAATCGCCCCGAGGCCACCAAGGGTCTCCCCGCCAAGGGAGCGCGCATCCAGACGGATGCGCACCAGGCGCTCGAGCACCTCGGCGAAGGATTCCCCGAACTTGAGCACCACATTACCCACAAACCCGTCACAGACGATCACATCAGCCCGATTCTGGAGCAGATCGCCCCCCTCGACATTGCCCACAAAACGCAAACCCGGGTCGCGCCCGAGCAGCGCGTACGCCTGCTTGCTGAGCTCGTTGCCCTTGGAGGCCTCTTCGCCGATATTGAGCAAGGCAACCCGGGGATTTGCCCGCCCCAGGATGCGCTCCACAAAAATCCGACCCATGTGGGCGAACTGCACCAGATGCTCCGGCCGACAGTCCACATTAGCCCCGACATCGAGCAAAAAGGAGAACCCCTCAGGACCGGGCAGGTAGGCCCCGATGCTGGGACGAGCCACCCCCTCGATGCGGCCCAACACGAAAAGCGAGGCGGCCATGACCGCCCCCGTATTGCCCGCGCTCACGAAGGCATCGGCCTCCCCCCGAGCATGCAGAGTAAGCCCGACCACGATCGAGCTGCGCGCCTTGGCCTTGACCGCCGCCGCGGGCCCCTCCTCCATGCCGATCACCTCTGGAGCATCGACAATCCGCAACGGCAAATCTCCCCCGCCCAGCCGATCCACCTCGGCCCGCAACAGGGACTCCGGACCCACCAGGATCAGCTCCCGAATGCGCCCGGGCGCTTCGCGCAAGGCCTCTATGGCACCCGCAACGGTCACCCGGGGAGCATGATCCCCACCCATGGCGTCAAGGGCGATGCGCATGCCCAACACCTTCCGCTAAGCCGAACGGACGGGGCTCAGAATCTGGCGACCGCGATAGAAACCACAATTTCGACAGACGCGATGACGCTCCTTGGGCTCACCGCAGTTCGGACAGGACTCAACGTGATGCGGCATAGCCAGCTTGTAGTGCGTACGCCGCTTGTCCCGACGAGACTTAGAATGCTTCCGTTTGGGATTGGCCATATGCGATGCTCCCTATCTTCCGATGCCTATCACCTCACGGGGACAACCCGATCGATGGGGCTCCAGGTTCAGATTCACCCCACACTCTGGACACAACCCCCGGCAGTCCTCATGACAGAGCTGCTTAAGAGGGAGGGAAAGCAACACCGTCTGCCGAACGTCGTCGGTTACGTCCAGTTCCCGATCGCCAGCCCGCAGGAGCCGGAACTCCTCGGCAGGTAGGCGGGCAGGCTCTTCCGGGGCGAAGAAAATGGAGTACGCCCCCACCAGCCGCTCCGTATACACCTCCAGACACCGATCGCAGCAGAGCTCTGCCTCCGCCGCCGTTTCAAAGAGCACCAGGTACTGACGCCCCCGACGCTCGATTTGAATTTCGATCTCCACCTGCCCGCGAAAAGGGCTTTCGACCAGCTCCAGCTCCCCGACGGAATGCGCCAGGCGCATCCGGTGCCAGCCCTCGGACAGATGCACAATCGGAATACGCACCATGCCTGCCACACACGTAGGGCACAAAGTTAGAAACCCACCCCCAAAGACACAAGGTGCGTTTTTCACAATCTTCCCCTTGACGAAAGCCCTTCCCCACCGTAGGTTTGGGTGTTCCCTGTACCCGGATTGTGGATAACTTGTGCACAAAACACCCCCTCGCTGCATGCAGCAGGGGAAGACGTGATCTTTCGTGACTTGCCCGAACAGAAATCCACCTTATGATTCATTTATGCGACATAAATGAGCCATTTATTGAGCAAGGTGCGATCGAAAATCCTGTTCGAGGAAACGCGTAGGCTGGAGGCTGTGGACAACTTATCCACACAGGGCGATCTCGGGGGACGACCGGAGGGTATGGTCGCCGGTGGGCTTACGGGTCCGGAGGCGTGGGCTCGCTGCCTGGAGCTGATTCGGGACAATTTGGCTATGCGGGCCTTCAAGACTTGGTTTGAGCCCATCAAGGCCACGGGGCTGGTGTGGGAATCCGGGGCGCCGGTTCTCGTGCTGAGCTTGCCCTCGAACTTTTACATCGAATGGATCGAGGAGCATTATGGCAGGCTGCTGTGGGCCGCCGTGCGCGAGGTGCTGGGTTCCGAGGCTCGGGTACGATACCAGGTAACCCTGGAACACCAGGATAATGAGATCCTGCTCCCCCCTTCCTCCCCCTCGCCCCGCCCCTCGGAATGGGCCTTTTCCGTCCCGCCTCGCCCTCCTGTAGCAGGCCCGCTGCCTCACCCCATGGTGGTACCCGGATTGCTGCCGCAGTCTTTTGAGAGCCGGCTTGAACCGACCTATCGATTCGAGAACTTCATCGAGGGGGACTGCAACAAGCTGGCCCGCAGCGCGGCGTGGGCTATCGCACAGAACCCGGGCAAGACCTCGTTTAACCCTTTTCTGGTCTACGGCGGGGTGGGGCTTGGCAAAACCCACCTTATTCAAGCCATCGGCAACGAGGTAAAGCGCCGTCAGCCCAACCTCCGGGTACTTTACGTATCCAGCGAAACGTTCACGAACGAGTTCGTCGCCGCCATCCAGCACAATCGGATCAGCGAGTTTTCCCGGTTCTATCGGGAGATCGATCTGCTCATCGTCGATGATGTGCAGTTCTTCGCCGGAAAAGAGCGCACGCAGGAGGAGTTCTTCCACATCTTCAACGCGCTTCGGCAGAACCAGCGTCAGATCGTGCTCTCCTCCGATCGCCCTCCCCGGGATTTACAGGGCCTGACTGATCGCCTCCTGTCCCGTTTCAGCTGTGGGCTCAGCGTGGACCTGCAGCCTCCGGATCTGGAAACCCGCATGGCCATCCTGCGACGCAAAGCCCTGGATATAGGGCTCTCCCTGCCTGAAGAGGTGGTGGACTTCGTCGCCCAGCATATAACCTCGAACATCCGCGAACTGGAGGGCGCCCTCATCCGGCTACTGGCCACCTCTTCCTCCCAGAGCCGCCCCATCGATCTGGCTCTGGCGCGAGAGGCGCTCCGGGATATCATTCGCGATCAGCGTCTCAATGTGACCATCGAGGAGATCCAGCGCCAGGTATGTGCCTATTTTCAGATCCCGGAAAATCTGATTCGGGACAAAACGCGCAAGCAGGAGATCGTTCTGGCGCGGCATATCGCCATGTATCTGGCCAAGAAGCTCACCAAATCCTCCCTGAAAACCATCGGCCAGCACTTCGGGGGTCGAGATCATTCGACCGTGATCCACGCCTGTGAGAGCATTGAGCAGCTGCTGGAGAAGGATGAGCGCTACCGGAAGATGATTTCCGAAATACAGCGCAACATCGAGCTAAATTCCTAAAGAGGGGGAAACACCATGCAACCCGATGTCTTCGATACACCGGGCAAGCCCGACGCATCGACCGTGGTGCGTATCGAACTGCGGAACGAAGACCTTCTGGAGGCCCTGGGGGTACTGGCCCCCGCTGTACCCTCCCGCTCCACGATCCCCATCCTGGAGTGTGTGCTGCTGGAGTCGGATGGATCCCAGCTCGTGCTCTCCGCCACGGATCTGGAAATCTTTGTCACCCGCACGTTGCCCATCGAAACCGAGCCGTTCCGTCTGGCCGTCCCCGCCCGTCGGCTCCTGGAAACCCTGCGGGCGATCGACGAGGAGATGCTCCTTGTGCAGGTAGATCCCGACGCGGTCGAGCTGCGCACCTCGCGGGGTCGATACCGCATCGCCGCCCGAGGGCAGGAGGAGTTCCCCTCTCGACCCGACCTGGAAGGAGGGGTAGAACTCGAGTCGGAAACCGAGCCCCTGGCCCGGGCTATGGAAACCGTGCTCTTTGCCGCCAGCCGAGATGACCTGCGGCCCGCACTGAACGGGGTGCTCTGGGAGGTGCATCCCGAAGAGGTGCGCCTGGTGGCCACCGATAGTCACCGGCTCGTCCGGCTGGTATCCTCCGGCCTGATCCGCAACCCGCAAGGCGCCACCCTGCAGGCCATTATCCCGGAACGCGCCATGGGGTTACTGGAGAAAATGCTGCGACGTTCGGACTCGGATACAGACACCTGTCGCATCCGGCTTGGCGCCAGTCAGGCCTCCTTCCAGTGGAGCGGAACGCTCTTCACCACGCGCCTGATTCAGGAATCCTATCCCAACTATGAGGCGGTTATTCCGGTGGAATGGCAGCGCCGGGTGCGATTCGATCGGGAGGCCTTCCTCCGGGCGCTCAAGCGCGTCTCCCTCTATGCGAGCACGCAGGCCCACCAGGTGCGCCTGCATCTAGAACCCCAATGGATACGCCTGGAGGCGGAAGACATCGATCGCTCCAGCTCTGCCGAAGAGCGTCTGCCGGCCGAACTGGAGGGCGACCCCCTGGTGATCGGGTTCAACGCCCGATACCTGCAGGAGGCCCTGCAGCATCTGGAAAGCCCCGTGGTCGTGATGGAGTGCACCCACGCCAACCGGGCCGCCGTCCTGAAACCTCAGCAAACAGAAGGCCCTCAGGAGGAGGAGGTGCTCATGCTCGTAATGCCGGTCATGCTCAGCGGCTACTAGCGGCGGCGCGCCGCGCGCAGACGGATTGTCAGGAGCTTCCCCTGGCGCCAGATGCGCAGTTCGAGCACATCTCCGACGCGCGCATCGCGGATCGCGGCCAGGGCGTATTCCGCGCTGGGCACGGGATCTCCGTTGATGGCCAGAATCACGTCCCCGGCCCGCACGCCGGCCTCTTCAGCCGGACTGGAGCGCTCCACGTGGGCCACCACCACCCCCTCGGCAGCGCGCAACCCGAGCGCCCGCGCCAGGGCAGGCGTCAGGTCCTGAATCTGAATGCCCGTGTAGATGTTTCGGTCCACGTAGCCTTTTTCCCTCAACTCGGCTACGATCTCCCGGACGCGATTCGAGGGGATGGCAAAACCCAGCCCGACGAACCCGCCGCTTGTGCCCCCCGTATAGATGAACGTGTTGACCCCGATCACCTGACCCAGCGCGTTGACGAGCGGCCCGCCGGAGTTGCCGGGATTGATGGCCGCATCGGTCTGGATCATGTTCCTGTATACCCGACTTTCCCGGGGATCGGGGCGGAAATTGCGGCCTACGGCGCTGATGACCCCCACGGTGACCGTGGGTTGCTGGTCCACAAACAACCCGAAGGGGTTACCCAGAGCGATAGCCCACTCCCCGACGATGAGGCTGTCGGAGTTGCCGAATTCCACAAAGGGTAGCGGTTGCTCGGCATCGATCTTGAGCAAAGCCAGATCGGTAACCGGATCGGCCCCCACAAGCCGGGCCTCGTAATGCCGTCCCGAGATCGAGACGGTAATCTGCGTGGCCGACTCCCCTATCACGTGCTGGTTGGTGACGATATAGCCATCGGGGGAGATCACAAACCCGGACCCCACGCTCGTAACCGGACGTTCCAGATAGGGGCTCTGTCGGCGGCCGAAGAAAAAATCGAAAAACGGATCATAGAACGGGTTCACGTATCGCTCTACGGCCGTCACGCTAATGCTCACCACCGCGGGGCTCACCTTCTCGACCGCCAGGGTGATGGCATTGTGGCGAACCCGGGCGATCTCATCTTGCAGGATCGCGCTCCGGGACATGGAGGAAGCCGATGCGGGTTGCTCCGAGACGGGGGACTGAGCCGTGCCTCGGCAGGCCAATCCGCCCACAAGGGCCACAAGTACAATCCAGACGCTCCGCATGCCCTTTCTCCTATTGCAGAATGGCTTCAAAAGCCGCCGCTGTCTTCGACCAGGAAAACTCGCCCGCCCGTCGGCGGGCGGCCTGGCCGAGATCTCGAGCCCCCTGGGGATCCCGTAACAGGCGCTCGAGCGCCTCAGCCAGGGCCCGGGCATCAGCGGGGGGTACGAGCAGGCCGGTCTGCCCGTCTGCGATCAGCTCGGGCATTGTAGCCGCGCGGGCGGCTACCACAGGCAGGCCAGCAGCCATAGCTTCCAGCACCACAAAACCAAAGGTTTCGTGCACACTGGGGTGGCAAAAAACATCCGCGCTGCGAAAATATCCCGCCAGTTGGGCTCGGTCCTCGATAGCGCCGGCCCAGGTGATCTGCTCCCCAAGCCCCAGCCGCTCGGCCAGGGCGCGGAGGGCCGCCTTCTGCTGCCCATCGCCCACAATGCTCATATGCCATCGGAGGGCACGCCGGTTGAGCTCCGCGCCGGCTTCCAGGAGATAGCGGATCCCTTTTCGAGGATACAGACGGGCCACGGCCAGGATCTCCGGTTGGGATCGGGATCGGGGTGCGTGCTGATCCAGAAGCCTTTGCCACCGCTCATGATCCAGCCCCGGATAAATGAGTTCGATATCCGCCTCGGGGCGCCCGTATCGGAGCCGTATTCGTTCCCGGGCAAATTGACTGATGGCCACCACCCGGGGCGCGCGCCTGACGGCACGGGCCTCCAGCTGCGCCTGCCAGCGCAGCGCCCATCGGTTCAGACCGCCTTCCGTAGGGGCGATGTCGGCAAAAATGGCCAGCGGCACGACAAGCTCCGGACCAGGATCGAGGAAAACCCCTTCCCAGTCCAGCCCTACGAGCCGATCGGGCCTTCCGGTTCTGCGCAGCAGGCGGGGAAGCACATAGCGATTCCACCGCACGCGATCCAGCACCTGCAGGGCGTAGCTCTGGAAAGGGCTTACGTAATGATACAGCAGGACCTCATGGCCACGGGCCCGCATGGCCTTCAGCCAGGCTCGTACGTAAACGGCTGTACCACTGCCTTCGGCCAGGCTCAGCGGCCAGCTGGTGATCAGCCCGATGCGCACGACCTTCAGCTCCGCTCCTGAGGCTGGGTAACCGGGGGCAATACGCGAAGAAAGCGCCGCTTGCCCACCCGGATGAGCAAGGGAGCGGTGAGCTCCAATATGCAATCCGGATCCCGAACCGGATGGTCCCCCACACGCACCCCGCCCTGCTCGATGAGCCGGCGGGCTTCAGAATTTGAGGCGCTCAGTCCAGCCTCCCGCAGCAGCCGCACCAGCCCGATCCGGCGTTCCGGAGCCCTCCATTCGGGCACTTCCTCCGGAGCCTGACGGTGCACGAACAGGCGCTCGAAGTGTGCGCGCGCCCTATCGGCCGCCTCCGAACCGTGGTACAGACGCACGATCGTCCAGGCCAGCTGATGCTTCGCATCCCGAGGGGCGCTTTGGGCCCATTCTGCCAGTCGGGGAAGCTGCTCCTCGGGCACATCCGTGGCCAGCTCAAAATACCGATAGATGAGATGATCGGGTATGGAAAGCACCTTGCCGTACATCTCCTCCGGAGGCTCTGTGAGGCCTATGTAGTTGTCCAGCGACTTGGACATCTTCTCCCGCCCGTCGGTGCCCTCCAGGATAGGCATGAGCACGCAGACCTGGGGCTCTTGTCCCGCTTCACGCTGGATATCCCGTCCCACAAGCAGGTTGAATTTCTGATCCGTGCCCCCCAGCTCCACATCGGCCCGCAGCACTACGGAATCTTGCGCCTGAGCGAGAGGATAGAGCAATTCGTGAATCCCGATCGGCTCCCCGGCCCGATAGCGCTGCTGAAAGTCATCCCGCTCCAGCATACGAGCCACCGTGTACTTGCTCGCCAGCCGGATCACGTCCGCGAAGGTCATCGATCCCAGCCATTCGGAATTGTACACGATCCGGGTCCGGGCCGGGTCCAGGATCTTGCTCGCCTGTTCCAGGTAGGTGCGCCCGTTACGGCGGGTCTCCTCTAAGGAAAGGGGAGGACGGGTTTTGTTGCGACCCGTAGGATCCCCAATCATGCCGGTAAAATCCCCGATCACGAGCACGGCCTCATGCCCCAGATCCTGGAACTGACGAAGCTTGCGCAGCACCACGGCATGCCCGAGGTGCAAATCCGGCCTGCTCGGATCGCAGCCGAGCTTGACCACCAAGGGTTTTCCCGTGCGCACGGCGCGCTCCAGCTTGGCCACAAGCTCTTCTTCCGGGATGATTTCCACCACACCCCGGCGGATGATGCGCAGCTGCTCTTCGACCGGAAGAAAAGCCATACGCTGCCTCCAGATCCCAATCCAAAGCCCAACGGCGCAAAATACGACCGCCGAACCCGGCCGAGAAACCCCCGAAAGGCGAGGCCAGAGGATACCACCAGACCCTGGAGGTTCGACGGAGACAAGCCTTGGGGAAAAGGGCAAGCGGGCGTAAATTTGCAGCCGGAGGGGTGGCAGAGCGGTTGAATGCACCGGTCTTGAAAACCGGCAGGCCCCTCGGGGGCCTCGTGGGTTCGAATCCCACCCCCTCCGCCAGCTCGCCCGGTGGGTGGGCTTTTTTTATTCCCCGCGATGGCGCTTGAGGACGCGCTCCAGCTGCCGTCTGGCCTCGCGCTCGGCGATTTCGGCCCGGCGATCGTAGAGTTTCTTTCCGCGCACCAGAGCGAGCTCCACCTTCGCACGCCCTCGTTTGAAATATACCCGTAGCGGGATGAGCGTCAGCCCGCGCTCCCGCGTTTTTCCGTACAGCCGCAGAATCTCCCGCTTGTGCAGCAGCAGTTTGCGGGGCCGCAGGGGATCGTGATTGAACCGATTGCCGAACTCATAGGGGCTGATGTGCATATTGCGCAGCCACACCTCTCCGTTCTCCACCACGGCATAGGCGTCCTGGATATTGGCTCTCCCTTGGCGGAGCGCTTTGACCTCCGTACCCAGCAGCACGATGCCCGCCTCCAGCGTTTCGAGGATCTCGTACTCGTGCCGGGCCTTGCGGTTGCTCACCACGGTATGTTCTGCCGCATCCTTCACGTTCGGGCTTCCGCGTCCGCCTTTTCCGGTGGAGGCCAGCGATAAAAGTCCAGCATGGGAACCTCTTCCAGAAGCCCATGCAGGAAGCAGTATTCCAGGAAATCCTCCAGGCCCGCCTTGAGGTGGGCATCCAGATCGATGCGCAGCTGGTCAAAATAGTCTCGATACACCTCGAAGGGTTCAAGGCCGCGCACATACCGGGAACGATGGGACTCGGCCCACCGGGCAAGCTCCAGAAAGGCCGAGACCGTGGCATCGTCGAGCGTCTCCGGTGGGGCCGCCCACAACCCCCAGACCATGGGCATGGTGGTGAGCTCAAACCACTCCTGTCCCAGGTCAAGGACAACCCCCTGGTAAGGGGTCAACAGGGCCTCTTCGCCGACGAGTAGCACGGCGTCGGCCCGATGCAGCCCTTCCTGCAGGTCGGGCTTCCGCAACGGTACGAAAGCGGGCTTTTCCTGATAGTGCTCCAAAAGCACCAGATAGGCGACCACCGCCTCCAGGACGGCCCGGGGATCGAGGGCAATGGTGCGTATCGCATCCAGAGGCTTTCCCAGAAACAGCCGTGCGGTCGGGTTGGCGCTTCGGGTGCTGACAGAGACCTGAGGCAGCAGCTCGTAGTGCTCATGGTAGCGGGCATACTCCAGGGGGGAGATCAGCGCCAGATCCACCTCGCCCCCGCGCAGCCAGGCTGCGCATTCAGCGGGACTGCCCAGGCGCACCTGAAAGCGCAACGCCCCTCCCGGATGCCGAAAGTGTTCCGCGGCCCAGGCCCAGAAACGCCCCGCGGGCAGATCCCAGATCCCCAGGCGACGCGTATGCACCCCCGTTGTCACGCGGTGTGGCTACTTTCGGTGTTGCCGCTCGAGGTGGGACGCTTCTCCCGGATACGAGCCGCCTTGCCCTGCAGATTGCGCAGGTAATAGAGCTTGGCTCGCCGGACACGGCCCTGGCGAACGAGCTCGATCTTGGCGATGCGGGGGGAATACAGGGGGAAAATACGCTCTACGCCCACGCCATCAGAGACCTTGCGCACAGTGAAGGTTTTCTTCGCTCCCTCACCGCGAATGGCGATCACCACCCCTTGAAATTGTTGAATGCGCTCCTTATCCCCCTCCACAACACGAACATGTACATTGACCGTGTCGCCTGGATTAAAGACCGGGATATCATCCCGCAGCTGGGTGGCCTCGACCACTTTCAAGAGATGTTCCATATGGCTGACTCCTTGCGCTTACACGTTTTCCGCGTCTAACAGATCGGGCCGACGCTGTCGGGTGCGCTCCAGTGCCTGCACCTCACGCCAGCGCCGAATCGCTTCGTGATCTCCGGAGCGCAACACCTCCGGCACCCGCATACCACGAAATTCCGCCGGCCTGGTATACCAGGGCGCATCCAACAGGCCCGCTTGAAACGAATCCGTAAGGGCCGACTCTGCATCCCCGAGCACACCGGGTATGAGCCGGGCCACGGCGTCCAGGACCACGAGCGCGGCCAGCTCGCCCCCAGAGAGCACATAATCCCCAATGGAAAGCTCGCGGCTCACCAGACTCTGCCGAACCCGTTCGTCAACCCCCTTGTAGTGCCCGCAGAGCAAGATCAGGTTTTCCTTCAGGGAGAGCTCGTTGGCCACGGCCTGCGTAAAACGCTCCCCGTCCGGGGTGAGGTAGATCACCTCGTCGTAGTTGCGCTCCGCCTGCAGGCGTTCCACGCAGGCGAAAATGGGTTCGGGCCGGAGCACCATACCCGCCCCACCTCCATAGGGATAATCATCTATCTGTCGATACCGGCCGATACCGTAATCTCGAAGATTGTGCACGACAACCTGCAGTTTTCCCCGTTCCTGGGCCCGCCGGAGCAGACCATGCCGCAACGGGCTTTCCAGCACGCCGGGCACGACGCTGATGATATCGACCCGCATCAGAGATCCAACAACCCCTCTGGTGGACGAATCACAAGCCGTCGCGCCTGAAGATCCAGATCCACCACAAAGGCCTCGACCGCCGGCAACAGCACCCGACGTCCGTCGGGACGCCGGATTTGATACAGATCCTGGGCCGGCATACGCAGCATATCCTCTACATATCCCCAGTCCTCGCCGTCTTCGGTCCGCACCTGCACGCCAATCACGTCATGGACATAGACCATATTTTCTGGCAGGGGCCAGAGCTCTTCCTCGGGGATGTAGAGGGAAAGCCCCACCAGCGCATCCGACTGGGTGCGATCGGATATGCCGGCCAGCTTGAGCACGATCGGCAGTCGGTGGGCGCTCTCCACGCGCACTCGCTCGATGCGCACGGCCCGCACATGGGCCGGATCCGGGCCCACGTAGATCACATCCAGCTTGCGAAAGCGCTCCGGAAAGTCCGTCTCCGGAGATACGCGCACCTCACCGCGCAGACCGTGGCTGCGACGAATGCGCCCGATCAGGCACAGCTTCTCCGGAGAGATCATGCATGTTCGCTCTGGTCGGATCGCTCTTCGACGATCACCAGCCGAGCCCGCTGTCCGCGCCGAGCAGCGGCCGCCACGAGCAGCACCCGCAGGGCCTGCGCCGTCTTGCCCGCCTTGCCGATGACCTTGCCCACGTCCCGCGGATCGACCCGCAACCGGTAAAGCACCCGCCCATCCTCGGCGCGCTCATCGGTCACCTCCACCGCCGCGGGGTGATCGACCAGATGCTGTACGATGTAGGCTACAAATTCCCTCATGCCCGGCCCTTTCCTCTACCCGAGCCCGGAGAAGATATCATTCAGCTACTGCGCTCTGAGAGGAGGGCTCGGAAGCGGCCTGTTGGGCAGCAGCCCGCTGCTGGGCCAGACGACGCTCCTGCTCCAGCCGCTCCTGCTTGCGCGCAGCCACCTGCTGGCGAATCGCCTCCCGCTTCGCCTCCCGACGGGCCTTCCACTCCTCATAGGCAGCCTGGATTTCCTCAGGGCTTTTGCCCCATTTCTCCAGATGCCACCGGAGCAGAATGCCCGCCTGCCGCAACAGGCTACGGGCCGT
Organism: Bacteroidota bacterium; assembly: GCA_025998875.1. GTDB lineage: Bacteria > Bacteroidota > Rhodothermia > JANXDC01 > JANXDC01 > JANXDC01. The sequence goes on from AP024675.1 coordinate 894,543, forward strand.
TTCGGTAGGGATTGCGCCGTTGCGGAGCCAGTACAGCACCCGGTCTTCCTTGAGGCGAATCTCAGGCGGTTCGCTCAACGGGTCGTACTGTCCCAGCGATTCAATAAAACGCCCATCCCGGGGCGCGCGCGCATCAGCAGCTACCAGTTCGTATACGGGACGTTTCTTACGCCCCAGACGCCGCAAACGCAGTTTAACGGCCAAGGTTGCGACTCCTTTTCTTTGGTCGTAATACAAAAGTTAGCGCAGAAACGGAAAGCCTCGCAAGGAACGCCCCTGTTTGCCCAGCTTCTGAGCCGTTTTCATCCAGCGCCGCATCTCCTCGAACTGGCGTAGCAGCTGATTGACCTCTCGCAGATCCACCCCACTGCCCTGCGCGATCCGACGTCGGCGGCTCGCGTTCAGGATATCCGGATTGCGGCGCTCTTCGGGGGTCATGGACTGAATGATGGCCTCGACACGGCGCAATGCGCGTTCGTCCCACTCCAGCTCGGCGGGCAACATTTTCTGGGCGCCCGGGATCATGCTCAGCAGTTCCCGCAGCGAACCCATCTTCTTGAGCTGCTGCAACTGCTCGTAGAAATCTTCCAGATCGAACTCCGCCCTGCGCAGTTTGCGCTCCAGCCTGGCGGCCTGTTCCCGGTTATACTGCTCCTGCGCCCGCTCCACGAGCGTGAGCACATCTCCGAAGCCCAGAATGCGCTGGGCCATGCGATCCGGATGGAACGGGATGAGCTGATCGAGCTTTTCTCCCGTGGAGGCGAACTTGATGGGTTTTTGCACCACGTACCGGATCGAGAGCGCCGCTCCGCCACGGGCATCCCCATCGAGCTTGGTCAGCACCACGCCATCAAAGGCCAGCCGGTCATGAAAGGCGCGGGCGGCATTGACGGCGTCCTGTCCGGTCATGCTGTCCACGACAAAAAGGGTTTCATGCGGGGCAACCGTGCGCTTGATCGCCTCAACCTCGGCCATCATCTCTTCGTCCACGTGCAACCGGCCAGCCGTGTCGATGATGACCACATCGCGCGCCGTACGGCGTGCCTCTCGGACCCCTTCCTGCGCGGCGCGCACGGCCTCGGGCTCCGGGATCCGGAAAACAGGAACCCCGATCTGCCCCCCCAACCGGGTTAGCTGCTCGGCCGCTGCGGGTCGGTACACGTCGGCAGCCACCAGAAGCGGCGCGCGCCCCCTGCGCTTCAGGTACGCGGCCAGCTTGGCGGCGAAAGTCGTCTTGCCCGAACCCTGCAAGCCGGCCAGCAGGATCACCGTCGGCGGATGCGGACTGAACCGGATGTCCTCGTGCTCTCCTCCCAGAAGGGCGACCAGTTCGTCGTAGACGATCTTGATCAGCTGCTGCCCCGGCGAAACCTGGGCAAATACGCGCTGTCCCAGCGCGCGCTCCTTGACGCGTTCGGTGAAATCCCGCGCTACCTCATAGTGCACATCGGCCTCCAGCAGCGCGCGCCGCACCTGACGCATCGCCTCGGCGATATTGAGCTCCGTAATACGCCCCTCGCCGCGCAGCGCTTTAAGAGCGGCCTCCAGTTTCTGAGATAGCTCTTCGAACATGCCCTTCTTGCCCCGTTTGATATGCACAAAGGTACGTAAGGTCGCTGAGCTCACCAAACTGGATGGTTACGAGCTTTTCACGGTTGAACCGAGGGAAGGCAGCCGCTTAGCTTGCCCTGCGGCTAGAAGGGAGGCACACCCTTATGCGATGGCTGCGCTTGTTGCTCATGATGCTGTTTCTGGCTCCGGGCTTGTCCTTAAGGGCCCAACCGATTGCGATTCATCGCGATCCCCGCATCGAGGAGATGCTCCGGGACGTCTCCCCGGCAGAGATCGAGCGCCACATCCGCACGCTGGCCGGCTTCCACACCCGCCATAGCCTGAGCACCCAGCAAGATCCCCGCAGGGGGATCGGCGCCGCAGCCCGGTGGCTTGAGGCGCAGATGCGCCGTTACAGCGAAGCCTCCGGAGGACGGTTGCGCGTGGAGCTGGATACCTTCTGGGTCGAGCCCGATGGTCGGCGGATCAACCGGCGGGTACGCCTGACCAATATCCTGGGCATTCTTCCCGGCCGCGATCCGGCAAACAAACAGGTCATCCTCATCGGCGCCCATTACGACAGCCGCGCCTCCAATCCCATGGACAGCATCTCCTATGCGCCGGGGGCCAACGACGATGGATCCGGCACCGCCGTGGTGCTGGAACTGGCCCGCATCATGAGCCGCTATGACTACGATGCCACGATCGTACTGGTGCTCTTTGCCGGAGAGGAACAGGGGCTACTTGGATCCGAGCATCTGGCCCGGCGCGCCAGAGAAGAGGGCTGGCAGATCGTGGCCATGATCACCAACGACATCGTGGGCAACACAGAAGGGGAAAACGGCATCCGAGATAACCGGCGCCTGCGCGTTTTCTCCGAAGGCGTGCCCGCCACGGAAACAGCCGAGCAGGCCCAGCTGCGGCAAAGCATCGGGGGAGAAAACGACAGCCCCGCTCGCCAGCTGGCCCGCTACATCAAAGAGGTCGCCGAGCGCTACCTGGACCAATTCGAAATCAAACTTATCTACCGCCGCGACCGCTTTCTGCGCGGGGGCGATCATATCCCCTTCAGCCGACAGGGCTATGCAGCCGTACGCTTGACGGAGATGCACGAACACTACGACCGGCAACACCAGAACGTGCGCACGGAAAACGGGCGTTCCTTTGGGGATCTACCCGAATACGTGGACGTTGCCTACGTGGCCCAGGTGGCGCGCGTTAACCTGGCCGTGGCGGCCAATCTGGCCTGGGCGCCCGCCGCCCCGCAGGAAGTGGAGATTGATGTCTCCGGCCTGAGCAGCGACACGACCCTGCGCTGGAAACCGGGGTCCACCCCTCCGGACCTGGCCGGATATTACGTGCTTCTGCGGGAAACCACCTCCCCCGTCTGGGAGCGCAAGCTCTTCGTAGGCAACACGACAGAGGTCACCCTCCAGGGATATTCCAAGGACAACTACTTCTTCGCCGTACAGGCCGTCGATCAGGAAGGCCACGAAAGCCTCATGGTGTGGCCCCGACTGGCAAGCCGCAGACCCTGAGCTTCCCCAAGAGCAGGGCTCAGAAGTCGTAGAACGTTTTACGCGGTCGACGGACGGCCATTGGCTCCGGCTGGCGCTGCAGGGGCCCCTCGGGGGGCTCCCCATCCCAGACCAGCAGATCCCCTACGCGGCAGCGCAAGAACCTGCAGAGCGCCTCGATGGTGCGGAAGTCGATCCGCGTGGTTTCGTTCTTGTAGAGCGCGTTAAGCGTCTGGTAGGAAACCGGCACCTGCATGGAGAGGGCGCGAACGGAACGAATCTTCCGCTCGGCCATCAGATACCGCAGACGACACTGGATCGGCATGATCCACCCTTTTGCAACAAAAGCTTCGTTCATTTCAAAACTTTGCACGAGTATAATAGCACTTTTTGCCATGAAAGACAAACAGAAACCTCTTCTGGCTTCTTGCGCACCTCGATGCGGAACTCCCGCTGTAACTAGCCCGTTGCATGAGCCGGTTGGCCGGATATGGATGCGATCCGTCAGGCGCTACGACGCACACCCTCGGCACAGCGGGCCGTAGAGCAGCTCACGACGCTGCGGCCGGGCCGGGCGCTTCACCTGCTGGGGGCACCGGGCAGCCTGCCCATTCTGCTTCTTCAGGAAGCCTATCAACAGGAGGCACGTCCGATCTGGGTTCTGGTGCCCACCGAAGAAGAAGCCCAACGCTGGGCGACGGACGCACTCACCCTGGGCTGGGATCTGGTCCATCTGCCGGAAAGCGGGATCAAGCCCTATGATCCCGAACAGCTTCCCGACCCGACGGCCACCGCCCGGCGCTGGGAGGCCCTCCACCTGCTCAGCGGCCGACAACATCCCCTGCTTGTCAGCTCCGTATCCGCCGCCATAGAGAAAGCGCCCGATCCGGAGACTTTTCAGCAACAAGGGCTACACCTCCGCCCGGGCACCCCGCTCAAACGGGACAACCTGCTGAGCTGGCTGCGAGCACACGGGTTCGTACGCGTCGACTTTGTGCGCGAAATCGGCTCCTTCGCCGCTCGAGGCGGCATCGTGGACGTCTTTCCTCATACGAGCACGGAACCGATCCGGATCGAGTTTCTTGGAGAAGAGATCGATACGCTGCGCACCTTCGATCCGGACACCCAGCGCTCTACGGCTTTCCTACAGGAAGCCGTCCTCCTTCCCCTTCCCGAAGCGGGAACCGCCGGACAGGGGAGCCCGATATGGACCTATCTGCACGAGCCGGTGTTGGTCGTGCTCTACGGCCCGGAGCTGATCAAAAGCCTCTGGCGGGAAAGTGAGCAAACCATCTGGGAGGCCTACGAGCACGCGGTGGGAGAGGCCAACCTGCCCCCGGAAATGCGTTACGTGGGCACGGCGGAGCTGGAGCAATGGCTCCGCGCACAGGCCATAGTCTGCACCGGCCCTTTGTCCTCCGCGGGGGCAGAGGAAGAACGAATCGACCTGCAGGCCCGCCCGCATCCAGAAACCCATGGCCAGCTGAGCCTGCTACGAGCCTGGCTTAAAGAGCACCTTACAGCTGGATATGAGGTCCACATCGCAGCGGGTTCCCCCCTGGAGGTGCGCCGCATGACCGAGCTCCTCGGGGATCACCCCCACCTGCATGTAGAGCCTTTCACGCTCAGTGGAGGATTCACCTGGCCGGAGGCCCGCCTGGCCGTTTTGACGGCGCACGAGATCTTCCGTCGCCCCCCTCGGTTGAACGACCGAACTCGGAGCCGGATGCGCGTTGCGCTGCGGAATCTGGAAGAGTTACGGCCGGGTGATTACGTGGTGCATATCGACTACGGTATAGGCCGATTCGCCGGCCTGGACCGCATCACGGTACAGGACGCGGAATACGAGGTGGTCCGGGTTCTCTATCGGGACGGAGACGTGCTCTATGTGCCCTTCCACAGCCTGCACAAGCTCCAGAAATACCGGGCCCGGGAGGGAGACGAGCCCCGGCTTACCCGCCTGGGCAGCCCGGAGTGGGAGCTAACCAAGCGTCGCACCAAACAGCGCCTTAAGGACCTCACCCGGGATCTGGTGCGCCTCTACGCCCAGCGGAGGGCCTCTACAGGGTACGCCTTTAGCCCCGATACGGAGTGGCAATTGGAGCTGGAAACATCCTTCCCCTTCGAAGATACCCCTGATCAGGCCCGGGCCACAGCGGAGGTAAAGGCCGACATGGAGCGGCCCATTCCCATGGATCGGCTCCTCTGCGGGGATGTAGGGTTCGGGAAGACGGAGATCGCCGTGCGCGCCGCCTTCAAGGCCGTCCAGGACGGCAAACAGGTCGCCGTGCTTGTGCCCACCACGATCCTGGCCCATCAGCACTACCGCACCTTTTCCGAGCGCCTGGCCCGTTTCCCCGTTCGGATTGAGGTCATCTCCCGCTTCGTCCCCTCCCGGCGCCTCAAGGCGATCCTAGAGGACACCCGCCGGGGGCTGGTGGACATCCTGATCGGCACGCACCGGCTGCTTTCCCGGGACGTGGCCTTCAAAGACCTTGGGCTGCTCATCATCGACGAGGAGCACCGGTTCGGCGTGGCGGCCAAAGAGCAACTGCGCCAGCTGCGGGTAAATGTGGATACGCTCCTGCTCACCGCCACGCCCATCCCCCGCACCCTGCAGCTGGCCCTGATGGGCATCCGGGATATGTCCTTGCTCACCACCCCTCCCCCCAATCGGCTCCCCGTCCACACAGAAGTACACGCCGTCGACCCCCGGCTCATCCGGAGGGGGATTGTCTTTGAACTGAATCGGGGAGGACAGGTGTTTTTCGTACACAACCGCGTCTCGGACATCGAGTCGGTGGCCGAGATGGTACGTCGCATCGTGCCGGAGGCGCGCGTGGCGGTGGCCCATGGCCAGCTTCCCCCTCAGAAGCTGGAAGCCATCATGTACCGGTTCATGGAAGGCCACTACGATGTGCTCGTATGCACAAACATCATCGAATCCGGCCTAGACCTACCGAACGTAAACACGATCTTCATCCACAACGCCCACCGCTTCGGACTGGCCGAACTACACCAGCTCCGGGGCCGCGTAGGCCGGAGCGATCGGCAGGCGTACTGTTACCTGCTCACCCCACCACTGGGACAGCTATCCCGCGAAGCACGCGATCGGCTGCAGGCGATCGAACTCTTCACCGATCCGGGAAGCGGACTGCAGATCGCCCTGCGTGATCTGGACATACGGGGGGCGGGCAACCTGCTGGGCGCCGAGCAAAGCGGCTTTATCGCCGAAGTGGGTCTAGAGATGTACTATCAGCTTCTGGAAGAAGCCCTTCAGGAGCTACGCCAGGAAGAGCTCCAGGAGGACCCACATATCCCCGTCGCCAAGGCGCCGGAGGCGACGATAGAGCTGGATTTGCCCACCTACCTACCCTCCTCCTACGTAGAGAACCCCAACGAGCGCTTTCGCCTCTACCGACGCCTGGCCACCGCATCGGATGAGGGGGCGCTGGAGGAGATCGAAGCGGAACTACGGGATCGCTTTGGCCCCCTTCCGGATCCCGCTCGCTACCTGCTCGAGGCGGTCCGGCTCAAACAAGCCGCCTCTCGAGCGGGCTTCACCCGCCTTTCCTGGAAAAAAGGCCGCCTTACCCTTGAGATCCCTCCCCCAGAACAAACCGAATTCTACCAGAGTCCCCACTTCGAGGCCTTTCTGGAGGCGCTCAGGAGACTTGATCGCCCCTACCGATTCCGCCAGAAGGAGAAGTGTTTGCTCGTCCACATAGAACGTATCGGTAGCCTGTGCGAACTCTGGGAGGCCCTACATACCCTCACAAACAACCCCACACCCACCCCTCCATAACCTCCCACAACCAGAATCTCATTCATTCCCCCGAGACACATGCGGGCCTTGGGGAAAGATGGAGCAAAAACTTCCCCTCCATCTCCGCAACGGGCCAAAACTCCATAATAGACTCCGCACGCACGCGCACCCCAGAAAGCCCCCCAACTTCCCGCACCCAGTCGTCCCCCTTGAGCACAATCAACCCCCCTTCCCACCGATCCGGGCAAGGAGCCGGAGCATCCCGAAGCAGAGGACCAACCCACCTCCAGAGCTGGCCCAGGGGGGCCACAGCCCGACTTACCGCGTGCGTAAAACGCTCACGAAGCCTCTCCACACGGCCATGACGCACTTCCACATTCTCCAACCCAAGCCGATAGACCATGGCCCGCACGGCGGCCACTTTTTTGGCCACGGCGTCCACCAGCACAAAACGTACCTCTGGAAAAGCGATCGCCAGCGGAATCCCCGGCAACCCCCCTCCCGTGCCCACATCCAGCACCCAATCCCCCACCCCGAATTTCCGCCGCGCAATCACCAGGCTATGAAGAAGATGGCGCTCCCAGATCCGGTCCTCATCGCGCCGGGAAAGGAGGTTAAGGCGTCGGTTCCAGAAGCGCAACAACTCCTCGTAGCGCCGCAGGAGCTCCCACTGCTCCTGGCTCAGACTCAGATGTGCCACCCAAGAATGTTCCACGTGAAACATTCACCGGCCCAGGTACACCAACAGCACGGAAATATCTGCCGGGCTCACCCCGCTGATGCGAGAGGCCTGCCCGATCGACCGAGGACGGATGCGCTTGAGCTTTTCCCGCGCCTCGGCCGAGAGGGCCGGAAGCCGATCGAAATCGAAATCCGGGGGAATGCGCACATCCTCCAACCGGCGCATCTTCTCGGCCAACTCCCGCTCCTTTTCGATGTATCCGGCGTACTTGAGCTCGATCTCCACCTCCTCGAGCACCTCCCGGGGGGTTTCGGCTATCGCCCGCTCCAGACCGTCGACGACCCCGATCAGATCCCCCAGCGCCACCTCCGGACGGGCCAGAAGCGCCCGAAGGGGAATCGGTTGCCGAATCGGCGAAGAACCCCTCCCCTCCAACCAGGAGTTCACCTCTTCTGGACGTACGCGGGTCGCCTCCAGGATGCGGGTCAGACGCTCAATAGCCCGCCGCTTCTCCTCAAACCGACCCCATCGCACCCCATCGACCAGTCCGATCTGCCGTCCGATCGGGGTCAGCCGCAGATCCGCATTATCCTGACGCAGGAGCGTGCGAAACTCGGCCCGAGAGGTGAACATGCGATATGGTTCATCGGTGCCTTTGTTGACCAGATCGTCGATGAGCACCCCGATGTAGGCCTGATCCCGGCGCAGAATCAGGGGATCAAGCCCCTGAACGCGACGGGCCGCATTGATCCCCGCCATAAGCCCCTGCGCGGCCGCCTCTTCGTAGCCCGTCGTGCCGTTGATCTGCCCGGCGAAGAAGAGCCCCTCTATGCGCTTTGTCTCCAGGCTGGGAGCCAGTTGATGCGGAGGAAAGTAGTCATACTCGATGGCATAACCCGGCCGCAACAGGATCGCCTCTTCCAGGCCGGGAATCAGCCGCAGGGCGCGAAGCTGAACCTCCTCCGGCAGGCTGGTGGAAAACCCATTGAGATACATCTCCGTCGTTTCCCAGCCCTCCGGCTCCAGAAAGAGCTGATGCCGCTCCCGATCCGCGAAGCGCTCGATCTTGTCCTCAATGGAGGGACAGTACCGAGGGCCCCTGCCCTGAATGCGGCCCGCAAAGAGCGGAGAACGATCGAAGCCCTCGCGCAGCACCTCGTGCACCTCGGGCGAGGTATACGTGATCCAACAGGAAAGCTGCCGCTCGATCAGCACCCGATCATGAAGAAAGGAGAAAGGACGGGGATCGGGATCTCCTGGTTGTTCTTGCATGCGCCCGAAATTCACGGTGCGCCCATCGATACGGGGTGGGGTACCTGTCTTGAAGCGACCCGCCTCGAACCCCAGCCGGACCAGGCACTCCGTCAGCCCGGTGGATGCCGGCTCCCCGGCCCGGCCACCCCGGAGCTGCCGCTCGCCGATGTGGAGCACGCCATTGAGGAACGTGCCCGTGGTGAGCACCACGGCGCGGGCGCGGAACTCGGCGCCGGTCAGGGTGCGCACCCCCTCTACCCTATCCCCGCTGATGAGGAGCTCCAGCACCGTATCCTGACGAAAGTGCAATCCCGGAATGCGCTCGAGCTCCTTTCTGGCCTCCCAAGCATACCGCATCCGATCGCACTGGGCGCGGGGAGACCACATAGCTGGCCCCTTGGAGCGATTGAGCATCCGATACTGAACCGCCGCCCGGTCCGTGATAAGCCCCATCACCCCGCCCAGCGCGTCGATCTCCCGAACAATCTGTCCCTTGGCGATCCCCCCGATGGCCGGATTGCAGGACATCTGCCCGATGGTCTGCAGATTCATCGTGATCAGGAGCGTGCGCATGCCCATCCGGGCTGAAGCGGCGGCGGCCTCCACGCCCGCATGTCCTCCACCCACCACGATCACGTCGTAGAAACCCATAATCCCGATCCCCGATTCCGCTGACCCATGTACGTACACGTCTGGTAAAAGATCCCACCCCTTGCGAAAGGCCGCATTTCCACCATAACTTATGCCGTCCACTGCCCGGTAGCTCAACTGGCAGAGCACCTGACTCTGGATCAGGGGGTTAGAGGTTCGAATCCTCTCCGGGCAGCCGCAGGCCGGGTCTAAAAGCCCGGTTTTTTGTTAATTCAGGCTGGGATGTTCGGGGAAATTGGCCATCAGGCGATATTCCCCACCCAGCTCATGGAGGAGGGTCCGCCACAGCCGTTCGGGTTCGGTGTCGAACACAAAGCGCGCCTCAGCCGGCATGACGATCCAGTCGCTGCGTGCACACTCCCCTTCCAGCTGGCCGGGCGACCAGCCCGCGTAACCGATACAGAATCGGAATCCATCGGGATCGGCCCCTTCGCGCAACAGCTCCTGCACGGCTTGGAGTGATCCTCCCCAATATACCCCCTCAACCAGGAGGTGGGCGTCCGGGATATATGCCCCATAGCGGTGCACGTAATGCAGCGTGTTCGGCTGCACAGGTCCCCCGTAGAAAAGGGGAAGATCGGCGGCAAAATACTCCGGAGCGGCCTCGCGGAGCGTAACCGGAAGGGGACGGTTGATCACCAGCCCGTATGATCCCTGCACCCCATGCTCACAGAGCAAAACCACGGTGCGCCGAAAGTGGGGGTCCTGCAGCAGGGGCTGAGCGATGAGCAATAGCCCCGCTCTTAGCTCACGCGCGGATCCCAGCATAACCCCTCAGGGCTTGCACAACGCGTGTAAAATACAAAACTTCATCACCGGGACCGAACAGCAAAGAGGCTGAAGGAGCGATGCGCCTATTGGTCAATATCGATCATGTGGCCACGTTGCGCAACGTACGAGCCGCGCGCTATCCGGATCCCGTACAGGCAGCCGTGCTCTGCGAACTGGCGGGAGCCGACGGAATCGTCTTCCACCTCCGCGAGGATCGGCGTCATATCACGGAGCGAGATGTACGCCTGCTCCGCGAGGTCGTGGTGGGCAAGCTGGACTTCGAAATGGCACCTACCGAGGAAATGGTACGTATCTGCCTGGAGACGCGTCCCCAGCTGGCCACCCTAGTTCCGGAACGGCGACAGGAGCTCACCACCGAAGGAGGGCTCGATGTGCAGGGCCAGGCCCGGCAGCTGGAGCCCATAGTCAAACGGCTTCAGGATGCGGGCATTGAGGTGAGCCTCTTCGTGGACCCTGACCTGGTCCAGATTGAGTGGGCCCGGGCTATCGGGGCGACAACTATAGAGCTGCATACGGGCGACTACGCCAACGCGCGCACGGAGTCCGAGCGAGAACATGAGCTCATCTTGCTCCGCGAGGCGGCTCAGCTTGCCCACGAGCTGGGGTTGCGCGTACACGCCGGGCATGGACTGGATTACTGGAATTTTTCCGCCTTCAAGCGCACCGTGCCTCATGTAGAGGAGGTCAGCATCGGACACGCCATCATAGCCCGGGCGGTGCTCGTGGGGCTGGATCGGGCGGTGCGGGACATGCTGGCGCTCGTACGCGGCTAGGCGCGCGTCCGGTACCACCGCCTGGCGTCAGCTACATGTTTGCCCAATATGAGCACCGCCAACAGCACAAGCGCCCAGTCCACCTCCCCTCTGTAGAAGATCCCTCCCAGCGGGACCGAAGCCAGGGTGGCCACGATATTGGCCCGGTTGATGTCCCGCAACCACAACCGATAACTCACCCACCAGAGCAGGCACCAGAGGAACACAAGCCCGGGGGCCAATAAAAGCAAGGCCGCCCCGGCCGTGGCCAACCCCTTTCCCCCCGAAAGCCGCCCAAGGGATAGGGAAAGCCAGAGGTTGTAGTTGTGCCCCGCCACGGCTCCCAGAAGCGCCCCCCAGTACACCGAAACCTGCCAGCCCAACAGAAGACCCGCAAGCACTATGGCCACAAGCCCCTTTAGTCCATCGATGATGCCCACCAGGATCCCGATCGCCCTGCTGCCTGTGACCTCGTAGGCGTTACGTCCCCCCACATTCCCTGAGCCCATGAGCCGGATGTCCAGCCCCGTGCGCCACCGGACCAGGAGGTAGGCGGTGGGAAAGGAACCGACCAGATAGCCCAGCAGCGCGGCTGCCGCCCAGATCTTCATAGCCCACTCCACCCCGCAGAGGGAGAAGAAGATATGGGGTCCATGCGGCCGCATACAATAAACCGGCCTCTGCGGACGTTTATATTTCTGGACTTGAGGCACCTTCCCGGGGCGCGATGCGCGATGCGGTATTGATCCGAGCCTACCTGGAGCGCGGCGATGAGCGCGCCTTCGCCGAGCTCCTGGAGCGCTACGGAGCGCGCGTATACAGTTTTCTGCGTTGGCGGGCCGGAACAGAGGAGCTGGCCCGGGATCTGTTTCAGGAGACGTTTCTGCGCGTGCTGGAGGCCTTGCCGCGAACGTACCGCCATGAGGAACGCTTTCTGGCCTGGGTGATGCGTATCGCTTACCGGGTCTGGCTCGACCATCTGCGGCGAACGCCCCCCACAGAACCTCTTCCGGAAGAAGAGGATCTGGAGGTTGCCCCAGAAAACGATCTGGCCTCCGAGGAACCCGATCCGCTGGAGGCGCTCGAGGCCCGGGAACAGGAGGCGCTGCTGCGGGGCTGGATCGCCAGCCTACCGGAACCCCAGAAAGAGGTCGTTCTGCTTCGCCTCTACGGGGGGCTATCGTTCCGGCAGATCGCTGAACTGCTCCAGATCCCCCTGAACACAGCGCTGGGCAGAATGCATTACGCCATCAACAAGCTACGAAAGCAGGTGCAGCATTATGTCTCGTGAACCTTTTGCCTGGACGGACCGGTGGCCTCTGCCCACCTGGTATCCCCCTGCAGAAGCCCTCACCTCCCTCATGGAGGAGGCCCGACGTCGAGCCCGTCTGCGCCGGCTCCGACGTCGAATAAGACCCCTTGCCGGGGCCCTCCTGCTTCTGATACTCGGACTGGGAATAGCCTGGTGGGCCCGACCGGGCCCGGAGCAGGCGCCCACCCCCGACGACTTTTCCACGCTGGAATGGGAATTTCCACGCCAACAGCTGCAACCCCGCCTGGAAGAAATCCAGAACCATATCGTGTGGATACGCCAGAGCTTGGATTACGAACTCCGATTCGCACAACAGGAGGAGTGAGCACCATGAAGGGCTGGATGGGGCTGGTTCTGCTCATCACCTGTACCGGTTCACTCTGGGCGCAGAGCGCAAACCTGGAAATCCGTGGTGGGAGGGTCTTCATTAACGGTCGGGAACTTTCCCAACAGGACCTACCCCAGGGTTTTGACCCGAGCCGACTAGACGGGCTGCGCATCCAGGTAAGGGGACGGGACACCTACGGGGTCCTGGTCGATCCTTCCGGGAAGCAGTGGATCTTTACCCCCGAGGGCCAGCTGCGCCCTTCCCGGGAAGCAGGGGTTCGCGCTCAACTTATCCCCCTGCCCTGGCCGGGCATTCCGGACGCTGAAGAAGAGATAGGGCTGGCCGCACAACGTGCTCGCCTGCAGGCCTGGGAAGCCCAGATGCAGGCCCTCGAGGTCCAGCTCGAAAATCTTCTGGCCAGATACCGCAACGTGCTCGGCCAGCCGTATACACCGCGGATCACCCCCGAACAACGCCAGGCCCTCGAGGCCAGGCTGCGCTCCTATCTGGAGGAGCTCTTTGAGCTACAACAGCGCATGTACGAACAGCAGATCCAGACTCTGCGTCAGGAACTGGAGCGAGTTAGCCGTTCGCTCGAGGAGCGAAAGCAACGACGTCAGCAAATCATCGAGCGCCGCCTGCGCGACATACTAGGGAAAAACGAATAATGAGGGAAAAATGAAATGCCTCTGGGTATACTGCGTGCTATTTCTGGGCGGCATGGCCCTGGCATATCCCCTTCGGGCTCAGATACCGGACAGCCTGCACCAGCATGCCCCCCGCGTTTTCCTGGACTGCCCGACCAGCTTCTGCGACCTTGACTACATCCGCACGGAGGTGGCCTTCGTGAACTACGTACGGGACCCGGCGCAGGCCGAAGTCTATGTGCTTCTGACCACGCAGAGCACGGGCAGCGGAGGTACGGAGTATACCCTTACCTTTCAGGGACGGCGCCGCTTTGCCGGCCTGTACGATACCCTGCGATTCTCTACCCCACCGCAAGCCCCCGTAGAGGTCCGCAGACGGGAGCTGGCACATCGGCTCCGGCTGGGTCTTGTCCGCTATGCGGCCCGCACCCCGGTGGCCGATCAGCTACGACTCACCTACACGGTACCCTCCGCCCATCTGGCTGCAGCGCGGGTGCGGGATCGATGGAACAACTGGGTCTTTAGGGTCTCCCTCAACGGATACCTGAACGCCGAACAGCAAACCCGGACGAACAACTACTCTGCCTCTTTATCCGCACAACGCATTACCCCGGATTGGAAAATCACCTTCCAACTCTCCTACAGCCAGGGGGAAAGCCGTTTCAACCTGGGGGAACGCCAGGTACGCTCCGTTTCCTGGAATCAGAACGTCAACGCGCTCCTGGTCAGCAGTCTGGGTGCACACTGGTCTGCGGGAGGCTTTCTGAACCTGACCCGATCTACGTACCGGAACCTGAACGCGAACCTGAGCGCCCAGCCTGCGATCGAGTATAATCTGTTTCCCTACGCCGAGGCCACACGCCGCCAGCTACGCATCCTCTATCGCACGGGACCGATCTGGAATCGGTATCGGGAAGAAACCCTTTTCGGCAAGACAGAGGAGGGGCTCTGGGCCCAGAGCCTCACCATAGCCACCCAGGCCCGTGAACCCTGGGGCTCGATCAACGCCTCCATAGAAGGCGGACATTATTTTCACGACCTGAGCAAACGACGCCTGACCCTTTTCGGCTCCATGGATCTGCGTCTGCGCGAAGGGCTCTCGCTGACCCTGGCGGGAAACTTCTCCTGGATCCGAGATCAGATCACCCTTCCCCGACGAGGAGCCACTGCGGAGGAGATCCTGCTGCGCCAGCGGCAATTGGCCACGAACTACTCTTACTGGATCAGTGTGGGGCTCACGTACACCTTTGGCGCGATCTACAACAACGTGGTCAACCCCCGATTCGGTTCTTCAGGCGGCGGGGGCGTTATGATCATCGTGCAATAAAAAGGAGGATACCCGATGTCCGTATCTGCGCTATGGCTCGGCATCGTATTGCTGGCCCTCGGGCCAGCCCGGGAGGATACTACCCGAGCGGAACCGCTGACAATCCGCATCGAAAACGGTCGGGTCTACATCGGAAACCAGGCCGTACACCCGGACTCCAGCGGGGTTGTGGAGATACGGCTCTCCGGAGGAGAACGGATCTTCGTTCTGCCTTCCACAACCCGACCCGCACGACTGGCAGAGCGGTTGCTCTTTTCCCCCGCCCGGAATCTTCTCCTTTGGATTCCTCCGGGCATGAATATACTCCGGCTTGAGGAGAGGCTTCTGCGCCATCGGGATCCGGAAACCGAGCTGCGCCTTCTGGAACGCGAGCTCCAGGAACTGGAAGCCCGACTGCGGAATTTGCGTCGACAGCTTTCCCGCCTTGCCCCCTCGGAATATCCGTAAGGCCCTCTCCTCCCTGTTCGGCTGCCATGCGGGACGGCCAGGTGAGGGAGCCGTCCCGCCAGCCGGACAGCTTGATAACGGATTTTTTGCACGCCCCCCCCTGTGGATGTGGATAACCTCGGAGCAGGCTCCCTTCACATGGCACAAGCCTTGACATCCGGCTTTCGCGAGGCAGTAGGGCCGAATGAGCCCGGAGGCCAAGCGTCCCACCCCCGGATCGATCCGGAAAACTATGCACAGGCCCCCCGATAGATCCCTTCTGGATTCCGGGTAATCCGCTCAGCAGATCGGAACAAATCCGCGCCGGGTCTTGACCGATGGGGTGCAGATTGCGTACTTGAGGGGGAATCTGAGCCGAGGAGGTCGATTTCATGATCGAACGCATGTTCGCCCACCGGGGCAAAACGGCGCAGCGAATCGGTCCGAAGCGTGTACGCGCCTACGCGGAACTGCACGCATACCTCAGCCGCCGCGTGCAGCGAGGAGATCTGCCCAGCCATCCGGATTATCTGGGGGGAAACGAACTGGCCACAAACATCTACGAGCGGAAGTACTATCTCAAAGACCTCGAAGGGCATCTGCTGGAGCGTCGCCCGGAAGATGTATTCATCCGCCTGGCTGCCTTCATGGCCACCCTGGAACCCACAAAGAGCAAACAGCGCCGGTGGGCTGAGGCCTTTTACCGGTTGCTCTACGAGGGTCGTTTTATCCCGGGAGGGCGGGTGATCGCGGGCGCGGGGGATCTATATCGCCTCAAGACGTTGGCCAACTGCTTCGTCACCCAGATCGCCGATGACTCCATCGAGTCCATCTATCAGGCCGCCTACGAATGCGCCCGTACGTACTCCTTTGGCGGGGGCATCGGTGTAGACATTTCGCCTCTGCGGCCCAAAGACTCCGTCGTGCACAACGCGGCGGATCGCTCCACCGGAGCCGTATCGTTTATGGATCTTTTCTCCCTCACGACCGGATTGATCGGGCAATCGGGTCGCCGCGGAGCGCTCATGATCACCATCGACGTCAAACATCCCGACGTGCTCGATTTTATCCGGGTCAAGAAGATCCCCAACTGGGTCACGCGCCAGATTGTCGAGCAATGCCAGTGGACGGGCCTTTTTACGGAGCGCCAACTGCGGGAAATCGAGCGCCAGGTTATGGAAAACACCCAGGTACGCTTTGCCAATATCAGCATCAAGGTAAGCGACGAGTTCATGCAGGCCGTCGAGGAGCAGACCCGCTACGGCCCGCACAAAGTATTGCTCTACCGCAAATACTCCCGTCCCACCGTTCGAGAAGCCTATCAGGGTCCGGGGCGGCACTATGCCCATGGCATTCCCTCGAAGGATATCCGGCAGTACGAGCTCTGGGAGGTATTCGAAAGCCTGGAGGCCCTGAACCGCTTCCTGGCTCAGGAGGGGCTGCCCGGCCTGGGGGAGGAGGCGCTGGCCGATCCGTTCCGGCGCGACGTATTTGGTGACTACGTGCTCGAGCTACCGGATCGCTCCTATGACCTGGCGATCCGTTACGCGGGGGACTTTCTGCTCTACTTCGGCTCCGAACCCACGGGGGAAATCCGGCGTCTGATCAAGGCCCGCCAGATCTGGGATGCCTTCGTGGAGGGCAACTACCGGACGGCCGAGCCCGGCCTGATCTTCTGGTCCACCATGGCCCGCTACAGCCCATCGAATTATGTGGGCCGCCCCATCTCGTGCACCAATCCGTGTGCAGAGGTGCCCCTTGAAGACGGGGGCGCCTGCAATCTGGGCTCGCTGAACCTGAGCCGTTTTGTGCGCAATGGCTATCGACCGGAAGCGGAAATCGAATGGGACCGGCTCTGGGAGGCCACTCAGGAGGCGGTGCGCTTTCTGGATAACGTGGTCAGCTGGAACGAACTCCTCAACCCCCTGGAGAAGCAACGCCGGGCCGCTTCCGAAACACGCCGGCTCGGGCTGGGTGTGATGGGCATCGCCGACATGCTCAATCAACTGGGGCTGGCCTACGACAGCCCGGTGGCCCTGGAGCTCCTGGAACAGATCATGGCCCATATAGCCAATGCGGCCTACCAGGCCTCTGCGCATCTGGCGGCAGAAAAGGGGGCCTCCCCGATCTTCGATTTCCAGCTCTACAGCCAGTGCCCCTTCTTTGAGGAGGCGCTTTGGCCTGAAACCCGCGAGCTCATACGCCAGCATGGACTCCGCAACATCGCCCTGCTCTCCATCGCCCCTACGGGAACGATTTCCAATATCGTACTGGGCTTTGAGCACGAAGGCCGCCATTACATCGGAGTCTCCGGAGGCGTGGAACCTATCTTCGCCCTCTACTATACCCGGCGTTCGGAGTCCTTCGGAAACCGGTTCTTCCGGATCTTCCACAGCACAGTACAGGCTTATCTGGACATGCACGGGCTTTCGGAAAAAGCCCAGGAAGGAGACCTGAGCGAGCTTCTTCCGGAGCACTTCCTCCGCACCGCACACCACATCGATCCGGCCATGCGGGTTCGCGTACAGGCCATCTGCCAGAAATACGTGGATCATTCTATCTCCTCGACGGTGAACCTGCCGGAGGATATCGAGCCCGAGGTGATTTCCTCCATTTACCTGGAGGCCTGGAAGCAGGGACTGAAAGGCATCACGGTTTATCGAGACGGAAGCCGATATCCGATCCTGAGTGTGGATGGGAAAAAGACGCGCTTTCAGGAGCTCAAAGACCGGCGATTCCGCATCCATCTGGCAGATGGATCTATGATCGAGGCCACAGGCGACGAGGTTATCCGTCTGCCCAATGGACGCCTGAGCACGGTGTACCATCTCTTGCTGGAGCTGGAACACGGACAGAGCCAGGAAACCGAACCGCTGGTAAGGGTACCGGTTCATCAGAACTGACATCCAGAGGAGGAAAACTCATGATTGAGCTCTCCAGTATTCCGGTCGCCATTGAAGAGGTAAAGGTCGAAAAACCGATTCCAAGCGCCTCCATGGACGCCGAATCTGGCGTGATCGTCACCCGGCCGGACGTGGTCGATGCCAAGGTCTATAAACTCCGGAGCGGATTCGTCAAACATAGCGTCTACATCACGCTGGGTTATATCGAAGAGAACGGACGCAAGCGGCCCATTGAGATCTTCATCAACTCCAAGGACCTTACGCGCGCTGCCGAATACGCCGTGCTTACCCGGCTTATTTCGGCCATTTTCCGCAAATCCACGGATGCCACCTTCATCCTCGAAGAACTCAAGGGGATCTACGATCCCAACGGGGGCTACTTCAAAAACGGGCGCTACATACACTCCTTCTACGCGGAAGTGGCCGAAATCATTGAGCGCTTCTTCCAGGATATCGGGTGCATGCCTTCAGCCGGCCAAACACCCGGAGCCAGCGCCCGGGAAGCCGAAGCCAATGCACCGACAGAGCTGAAGATCTGCCCGGAATGCGGCCGCCGAAGCGTGAAAATCGAAAACGGATGCCTGGTCTGCATCGATCCAGAGTGCGGCTACTCAAAGTGCGACCACTAAGCCTCTAATCTATCCACCCCATTTTACTCACATATTATACACAATGTGCACAACAGGCCCTACAGGGCCTGTTGTGCACACTTAAAGGGGTCGTGTCTTCTTTAAGTTGTGGACAAAAGCGGGAAAAGACGGGGGAAGAGCGGGGGGTAAATGAGGAAAACCCTTTCCCCGCTATAATCGCCAGAGCACATAACCACATCGACCTAAACTTTTTCATATCTACCCCACCACTCTTCCACAGGCTTCCAGGTGTGAATATCTACCCTACGGGTTCAAACAAGTGTCCTGTGAATAAGTGGAAAACCCTTCCCAGGGCCTTTTTAAGCGCCAGAAAGCTATTTTTAGAATGTCCACTTTGTGGAATACATTGTGGAAAGCCTGTGTATGCGATGTGTACAAAAAAGTTTTCCCCTTATCCACATCCTCTATTACTACGACTACAGGGATTATGAACTCATCGAATAGAAAAACCAACGACGTGTGGTATGGGAGACACAGGAGTGGTCTGAATCCGTTCCACGCGAGCCATAGGAGGACCCTCTCTACACCAGGAAAGCATTTGCTCTACAGCCTCCGGCTCTCCTATCAGAAGCAGGCTCACAGACCCGTCGGGCTCGTTGCGTACCCATCCAGAAAGACCCAAGGAGTGTGCTCGTTTCAGAGCCCCGTATCGGAATCCCACCCCTTGGACACGTCCGAATATGCGTACTTGAACGGCTTTCATAGGCTCGGATCTCCGTCTACGCTCTTCCACAGATACCACGTAGCTATGGTTTCGTACGGTGCCCAGGGACGGGCAAGCGCATGGAGCATTTTTTCGGAGGGACGTTCCGCCAGTCCGTACTGTATCTGGACGGCTCGTTTCAATCCCAGGTCCTGAACCGGAAGGATGCGGGGATGCAGGTAAGCGAAGATGAGCACCATCTCCGCGGTCCACCGACCAACGCCAGGCAGAGCGGTGAGGTGGTGAAAAACCGTCTCCATAGGCGCCGAAGCAAGGGCTTCTAGGGACAGTCGGCCCGAACAGACCGCCTGGGCTGCACATCGAAGGGTCTGGATCTTATTTCGGGACAACCCCGCCTGGCGGAGCATCGACTCCGGGCTCCGAAGAATGGATTCTGGTTCGAGCGCGCTCCCCCCGATCAGGAAAAGAAGCTTTCGATACAGGCTCTGCGCGGCCCGCAGGGAGATTTGCTGTCCGATAATGGCACGGCAGAGCACGTCAAAAGGGGGCCCAATGGGCTTGAGGGAACAGGGGCCCAGGGCCTCAATGAGCGCTCCCAGTACGGGATCGCATCGGCTTAGGTGTTCCTCCGCCTCCTTCCAGTTGGGCTGCATAGTGCGCGGGAAACGCTTTCGCAGCCTATATTACGTTGGATTGCCTACTTCGGTGCCCGGATGAATCCCTTCGATTCCCTGGCGGAAGCCTATGACTCCTGGTTTGAGACCCCACTGGGCGCATTTGTGGCCGAACGCGAAAGGGAGCTGTTATACCGTCGGCTTCGTCCCCTTGCCGGGGAACGGGTTCTGGAGGTGGGGGCCGGGACGGGTTTTGTGGTGCGAGAGCTTCTTCGCCTCGGATGTCGGGTTGTGGCCCTGGAACCTTCCCCTGCTATGCGTCGGGTGGGTATGGCTCGAACCGGAAGGGGAGCTGTCTCCTGGATAGGGGCGCGTGCCGAAGCCCTGCCGTTTCCGGAGGAAACGTTCGTGGGGGTGGTGTTTTTTACCACGATGGAGTTCGTCTCCGATCCAAACCAGGCCCTCCGGGAGGCATTTCGGGTCTTGCGTTCAGGTGGATGGCTGTATGTGGGTTTTCTTGAGGCCCGAAGTCCCTGGGCGGCGTTGTATCGATATGGGGCAGATAAAGGGCTACTGCCGTGGACAGCGGCCCGCTTCTTTTCCCTTCCCGACTGGGGGGAGCTCCTCGGGCGCGCCCCCGAAGGATACGAAGGGGTTGTGTATGCCGCTCCGGGTGCAGAACCCCCGTTTGAGGAGGCCGATCGGGCCGGAAGGCGCGCCGGTAACGAACCCGCCCTCTATCTGGGCTGGTGGAGGAAATAGCCATGTACCTTGCCGCTACCGTAGCCGTCTATCCCCTTGCCCAACCTGATTATCGGGCTGTGGATCGGGCTATTGAGGCGCTTCGGAGCAAGGAGCTTGAGCTACAAGTACAGACCATGCACACGGAGGTTTACGGACCCGATGAGGCGCTTTTCTCTGCGCTGGCCCGTGCCTATCGGGCCGCCGCAGAGCTGGGTCCTGTGGTCATGGTGGTCACCATTACAAATGCCTGTTCGGCGCCCGAACCGGGATCCGGCGAATAAACACGCTGGGAGCCGCGGCGCATACCGGGACCACCTGTCCGGCCTTGACACACCAGCCATATCCGGTGGCCCATTGCAGGTCGGAACCCACGGCCAGGACCTCGCGCAGGAGTTGGCTTGATGAGGCAATGATCCGAAACGGATGGACGGGATAGCGAGGGCGCCCTTTCTCCACCCAGTAGGCGCGCAGTACCTCAAACCACAGCCGGGCTGATCGGGGAAGCAGACCACCGGACCCCAGGCGCAAAATCCACAGTCCGGTCTCGATGCCCTCCAGGAGCGCATTCGGTTCATGAGGACCGGGGGCAAAAACCGTATTCGTCATACGGGGCAGGGGAGGATCCCGAAACGAAGCCCGTCTCCCGTTTCCCGTGGGCCGTCTATTCAGGCGAGCCGACCAGAGACGGTCGGTGAGCAGATCGACGAGTCGGCCTCGGGTGATCAACAGGGTCCGCTGTCGGGGGGTGCCTTCATCATCGAAGAGGCCCACATCCCCTGCCCTGGCGGTTCCCTCATCCCAGATCGTGACCGCTTCGGAAGCGATCCGGCTTCCCAGCGCAGGGCGGCCTCCCCCGGCCGACCAGACGTCCGCCTCCACCCGATGGCCCAGCGCCTCATGCCAGAGCATGCCCGTCGAGCCCGGTCCGAAAAGGGCTGGATAGGCGCCGGGACGCAGGGGATACGTTTCCCGTTCCTGTTCCAGCTCCTCGATCAAGCCCCGCAGAACGCGTTCTGGTAGATCTAGCCAGCGCGCCGGGCCTGCACCTCCGTCTAGAAACGTGCCGCGCAGAAGGCCTTTGGGGCTCCGCTGCTGGGCTTCAACGCGCACCGTCCACAGGGTAAGAGGTTCGGCTACGAAAAGGCCCTCTGTGTGGGCTATGTACTTATGCCGATGATGGAGCAGAACCGTGGCCTCCAGGCCGATCAGTCCGGGCAGGCTGTCCTGCAGGAGGAGCTGAAGCGCTTTCAGGGTATGCGGTATGTCCTGGCTGGAAAGTCCCACGGTTTCGGGGGTTTTGGCAGGAAGGGATACGCGAACGATTCGGTAGTCCGAGGGCAGGGAGCTGGATCCGGGCAGACGGTGTGTTTCGATTGCCGATCGAATCGCCTCCGGATCCGTCCCCTCGATCCAGTGGAAGCGCACTTCTTCGGGTCGGGGCCAGACCCGGAGGGCGGTTCCGGATTGTCGTTTTTCCTGCCGGAGGATGGTGCCATCCGGGCGCAGGTGCAAGCGCTGCTCGCAGGTCTCCTCCAGAAACAGATCGGCAAAGTGTCCCGATCCCCGGAGTCGATAAGCCAACCGGAGCAGTTCTTCGGGGTCAGGTTTCATTCTTCCCTGGCGGTTCGCCAAGCAGAATAAGGTGGCCGAGCCGATCGCGCTTGGCCTCCAGATAGCGCCGGTTATGCTGATTAGGAGGGATTTCTATGGGTACGCGCTCGACGATTTCCAGCCCGTATCCCTCGATGCCGATACGTTTGACGGGGTTATTGGTGATCAGGCGCATTTTGCGCACCCCCAGGGCGCAGAGGATCTGGCAGCCGATGCCATAGTCCCGGTTATCGGCCCGGAAGCCGAGGGCCTCGTTGGCTTCGACCGTATCGAGGCCTTGTTCCTGGAGCTTATAGGCGCGCAGTTTGTTGATGAGGCCGATTCCCCGGCCCTCCTGTTTCATGTACAGGAGCACGCCCTTTCCGGCGCGTTCGATCATCTGCAGGGCGGCCTCAAGCTGGTCGCCGCAGTCGCAGCGCAGGGAGTGGAAGATATCTCCTGTGACGCACTGGGAGTGCACGCGCACGAGCACGGGCTCTTCGGGGTTCCAGGTCCCCTTCGTGAGGGCCAGGTGTTCCTCTCCGGTAAGGATATCCCGAAAGGCCGTCAGCTCGAACTCCCCCCACCGGGTCGGCAGGTGTACGGAGATCACCCGTTCTACCAGGGATTCCGTACGCAGGCGATAGGCGATGAGATCTTTGATGGTGATGAGCTTCAGCCCGAAACGCTGGGCCACCCGGTACAGATCCGGCACCCGGGCCATGGTGCCGTCTTCGTTCATGATCTCCACCAGCACACCGGCCGGATAGAGGCCGGCCAGCCGGGCCAGGTCCACGGCGGCCTCCGTATGGCCGGCTCTGCGCAAAACCCCCCCATCAGCCGCGCGCAGAGGGAATATATGTCCGGGTCGGGCGAAGTGTTCGGGTACTTCTCTCGGATCGGCCAGCGCGCGCACCGTTCGAGCCCGATCCGCGGCCGAGATGCCCGTGGTCGTGCCGATCGTATAGTCAACGGAAACGGTAAAAGGGGTTCCATGCAGAGAGGTGTTATCCCGAACCATGGGCTCCAGCTTGAGTTCTTCCGCTCTCTGGCGGGTGATGGCCACGCAGATAAGCCCCCGTCCATGTGTGGCCATGAAGTTGATCATTTCGGGTGTGCAAAGCTCAGCTGCCCCGATGAAATCTCCCTCATTTTCGCGGTCCTCATCGTCGACCACGATCACGAGCTTGCCCTGGCGCAGATCTTCCAGGGCCTCCGGGATCGTATTGAAACGAATGGGTTCCATGGTCTGAGGGGTGTGCTTATTCTTTCTTTGCCAGCACGGCCGCGATGGCGTTTTTGTCGAAGCGGATCTTTGTGTCCTCGTCGACCTCGAGCAATACGGTATCCCCATCGACGCTCACCACGCGGCCATGGATGCCGCCGATGGTGACCACCTTGTCCCCTTTCTGCAAGGCCTCGAGCATTTTTTGTTTCTCTTTCTGACGTTTCTGCTGGGGCCGTATGATGAAAAAGTAAAAGATCACAAAGATCAGGATGAGGGGAAGAAAGGTGGCCAGCGGATTGGGGGCCCCTCCGTTCGTCGGAGGTGGAGCCATAAGGAGCACAGAAGCCAGGAAGCTCGTCATATGCTGTTTCCTTTCAGCTTGGGTTCAGACAAAACTACACGCGGACGTCCCTGGCTTTCCAGCCCGGCTTGCTTCCCGAGCCTAGGGCGCTGTATTCTGTGGGCATGACCGAAGCACTCAACATAGATCCCGGGGCTCATGTTCCCCCGGACCATCGGGCCGGATACGTGGCCATCGTCGGTAGGCCCAACGTAGGGAAGTCCACCCTGCTCAACACGCTTCTGGGGCAGAAGCTCTCCATCGTCTCCCCCAAGCCCCAGACCACCCGTCACCGGGTGCTGGGTATTCTCAACGAGGAAAAGGCGCAGGTGATCTTCCTCGACACCCCGGGTGTGATCGAGCCGCAGTACCTGCTGCATCGTTCCATGATGCGTGCCGTAGAGGAGGCATTGCAAGACGCCGATGTCGTTCTGCTCCTGGTGGATGCCACGCGTTTTGATCCACAGGATCGGAGTTTGGATCACCTGAAGGGAATTTCCCGCCCCGTCCTGCTGGCGGTTAACAAGATGGACGCGGTTCGCCAGGAAGAGGCGATTCCGATCGTGGCCCATTACACCGACCGCTTTGCCTTCTCCGAGGTCATTCCCATATCGGCTTTGACGGGCTACAATGTGCCCCTGCTCAAAGAGCGATTGCTTGAATACCTGCCCTTTGGGCCCCCGTTTTATCCCAAGGACGTGATCAGTGCACATCCGGAGCGCTTTTTTGTGGCCGAGCTGATCCGGGAGAAGATCTTTGAGCTCTTTGAAGAAGAGATCCCCTATTCCACACAGGTCAATATCGTGGCTTTTGAAGAACGACCCGGACAGAAAGACTTCATTGATGCGGAAATCGTCGTAGAGCGCCCCTCACAGAAAGCCATTCTGATCGGCAAAGGGGGACGGGCCATAAAAACGATCGGGATGCGCGCCCGTCAGGAGATCGAAGCGTTTCTGGGGCGGTCCGTGTATCTGCAGTTGCACGTGAAGGTGCGGCCTGACTGGCGCAAAAAAGCCTCTCACCTGCGCAGTTACGGCTACCGAATTTAGATGGAACCGATTCGAACCGCCGTGGTGACCGTGAGCGATCGGGTCTGGCAGGGGCAATACGCGGACCGGAGCGGGCCCCGGATACGGGAATTGCTCGATGCCCGGTATGTCGTGGTGGCCGCTGAGGTCGTGCCCGATGAGCGCGATCGCATTGAGGCCACGCTGCGGCGATTGAGTGATGAGCTCGCCGTGGAGCTTATATTGACCACGGGCGGCACGGGTCCGGCGCTGCGGGATGTGACCCCAGAGGCCACCCTGCGTGTTTGTGATCGGCTCTTACCCGGGGTTGCGGAGTGGATGCGCGCCGAAAGTTTGCGCTATACCCGGCTGGCCGTCTTCAGCCGCGCCGTGGCCGGGATCCGGAATCGGACGGTGATCGTGAACCTGCCGGGCAACCCGAAGGCCATCTCGGAGCTTCTTCCCGGTTTGCGAGAGCTTTTGCCTCACGCTGTCGGATTACTGCGAGGAGGGAAACATGAGCTTTGAAGAGCTCTTATTCTGGCTCCTTGTGCTCTACTGGGTATGGACGTCGCTGTTCCGCAGGCGCCGTATGCCGGACAGAGAGCCCGGCTTGCCCTCTTCCGGGGAGGCTATGCCGACCCTAGAAGAGGCGCTGCGGGAGATCCGAGAGGCTCTTGGGGGGCTCTCGGAGAGGCCCGCCCCCGCCGAGGAGGTAGCGCACAAGAGGAGCTCCTGGATGGAGGATGAGGAAGCGATTTTTCGCTCGCCACGCTTTTTTGATGAGGCCTCGCCTCCTCGGTCTGCTGGTCCTTCTCCCGTAGAGCGCAGGCCTCCCTCTGAAGCCGCTCTGCCCCGCACTCCTGCTTTACCCCTGCACAGGGACGCTCTTCGGCAGGCCATGCTGTATCGTGAGGTGCTGGGTCCGCCGCGGGCGCTGCGCCCATGGCGCCCTCATCTGGGGCCATGGGAACCCGGATCGTAGAAGTCGGGTTTAGCTTGACACGCAAGCCCAATGGGCGTACCTTGCTGGCGAAGCAAAAGGAGGTCTTGCGATGAGCCTGAGCACGGAAAGCCGTTCTGAGGTGCTCGCTCCTGTGGTGCTCTCCGAGCGCGCCGCCGAGGAGGTCAAGCGCATCATGGCCGAAAAGCAGGTGCCAGCCGAGTACGGACTTCGTGTGGGTGTCCAGGGAGGCGGCTGCTCGGGGCTCTCCTACGTGCTGGGTTTCGATAAGCCGCGGGAGTTTGACGACATCTTCGAGCAGAGCGGCATCCGCGTGATCGTCGATCGCCGTCATGCCCTCTATCTCATGGGCACGGTCCTGGATTACCACGATGGGCTCAACGCCCGCGGGTTTGTCTTTCACAATCCGAACGCCAAAAGCACCTGCGGCTGCGGAAGCTCCTTTACCGCCTGATCTATCGCCCGCTGCGGACTGGGGAAAGCCCCTCGCCGAAGAGGGGCTTTTTTCTTCTGGCACGTTTTCTGTCTCTCTCCCTCCTACGAACGGGCAAGGAGGCCGTATGAGGCGATTTGTGGGCTGGATCGGGGTGTTGGGTATCGGAATGGGACTCAGCGCGTGCGCGCCGTCGGGACCGATCACGCGCGACGATCTGCTCGGGATAAGCAGTCGGCGCATTCCGGAACCTCAGGTCGCCCCGTATGAAATCTACGGTCAGGACCTGTCTCAGGAGCTCGGGGTGGGGATTCGGCTCTACTCGGTCGGCCAGTATATTCCGGCCGAGATGCGTTTTCGTCAGGTATTAGCCCGAAATCCCCGGGATTTTGCGGCCAACTACTGGCTAGCCCGGGTGCTTTACACACAGGAGCGATATCAGGAGGCCCGGGTGTATTTTCAGTATGCCCTGCGCTACCTGAGTCCGAGCACGCCCAACTACAGCCATCTGCAGTCGGAGATCACCCAGTACTTAAGCCAGATTATCGCCCGCTCCGGGCCCTGGTATCGCCGTTAGAGGCCGGCGCGTTCGAAGAGATAATCCACATGCGCCAGATGCGGGCGCAGGTCGAAGGCCTCCTCGATATCTTGATCGCTCAAGTAGCGTCGCACGCGCTCGTCTGCTTCCAGTACCTGGCGGAAGGGGCGGCCTTCCTGCCAGGCGCGCATGGCTAAGGGCTGGACGATCTCTCGGTAGGCCTCTTCGCGGCTGAGCCCTTTTTCGATGAGTTTGAGCAACACGCGCTGGGAGAAGGCCAGTCCGAGGCTGTGCTCGAAGTTGGCCCGCATGCGCTCCGGATATACGCGTAGCTCCTCCAGAATGCGCCGAAGGCGGTGGAGCATGTAATCAAGCAGGATGGTGGCGTCGGGCAGGATGATCCGTTCTACGGAAGAATGCGAGATATCCCGTTCGTGCCAGAGCGCCACGTTTTCATAAGCGGCGAGCATGTATCCGCGCAGTAGCCGGGCGCATCCGGTCAGGTTTTCCGCCCCGATCGGGTTGCGCTTATGGGGCATGGCGGAGGAACCCGCCTGCCCCTCGTAGAAGGGTTCTTCGAGCTCGCGCACCTCGGTGCGCTGCAGGTGGCGGATTTCGATGGCGATTTTCTCGATCGAGGCCCCAATAAGGGCCAGTGTGGCTACATAATGGGCGTGCCGGTCGCGTTGCACTACCTGGGTGGCCACGGGCTCCGGCAGAAGGCCGAGCTTTCGGCAAACGTACTGCTCCACAAACGGGGGTAGGTGGGCGAAGGTCCCCACGGCGCCGCTGAGTTTGCCCACGCGCACCGTTTCTGCCGCGGCTTCAAAGCGCTCCTGCTGACGGCCCAGCTCCACGTACCAGACCGCCAGTTTGAGGCCGAAGCTCGTGGGTTCGGCGTGCACGCCGTGCGTACGCCCCATGATCGGGGTGTATTTGTAGCGCCGCGCCAGCTCCCCTATGGTCTGACGCAGCCGTTGCAGTCCCTCTCGAAGCAGCCGATTGGCCTGTAACAATCGGTAAGCCAGCGCCGTATCCACCACGTCCGAGGAGGTCAGTCCGTAATGGATCCATTTGCGCTCCGGGCCAAGCCCTTCTCCGATGGCCCGCAGAAAGGCCACCACGTCGTGTCGTGTTTCCTCCTCCAGTTCCCGAATGCGGCTCGGGTTTAGGCGGACGCCCCGGCAGATGGCCTCCAGATCCTGGCGGGGTA
This sequence comes from Bacteroidota bacterium, assembly GCA_025998875.1. Classification (GTDB taxonomy): domain Bacteria; phylum Bacteroidota; class Rhodothermia; order JANXDC01; family JANXDC01; genus JANXDC01. The sequence continues at coordinate 922,436 of AP024675.1, forward strand.
TGACCCCGAGCTCGGCCCATGCCTCGCAGGCGGCCAGTTCCACTTCAAGCCAGGAGCGAAACTGGTTTTCCTCGCTCCAGATAGCCCCCATCTCGGGGCGGGTATAGCGCGCGATCATGGCGGGAATGTCGAAGCAGAACGGCTCAAGTTACATGGCAGCGCAGGAGAGAAGGCAACCGGAACCGGCATCGGAAAAAAGCAAAGGCCCGCCGAGCTCGGGCCTTTCCGTGGGCGGTGGCGGACTCGAACCGCCGACCCCCTGCTTGTAAGGCAGGTGCTCTGGACCTTCTGAGCTAACCGCCCGGATAAATGCGTAAGGGACGGTTTTTCATAAACCGTCCCTTCGTCGGGAGCGGGCGACGGGAATCGAACCCGCGACCCTCAGCTTGGGAAGCTGATGCTCTACCAACTGAGCTACGCCCGCATGCAGGGGCAATATTAGCGTCCCGGAGGCGGGCTTGTCAAGTTGTTTTTTCCCGGGGTTTCCGTAACTTTGCGCGTTCCGCGCCCATGCCGTGGGCATATGGCGGGCCGGCGGCCTGGCCTGCGGGAACGTCTTGAAGAGCCGAATACGAAGGGAACGAGACGATGAAGCGGACCTATCAACCCAGCCGGATTCGACGTCGGCGCACCCACGGATTTCGTGCCCGTATGGCCACCAAGCAGGGGCGGGCGGTGTTGGCGCGCCGGCGGGCAAAAGGGCGTCATAAGCTTACCGTCAGTGATGAGCCCCGGTACAAATGATGGCCGCTGGAGGCCGGCTGCGGGCCCGGTTTCCCCGGGCAGAACGGTTGCGTCGTCGCAAGCTCATCGCCCGTGTCTTCTCCGAAGGTCAGTCCTGGGCCTCCGGGCCGATCCGTGTGGTGGCTGCTCTCCTGGATAGGCAGGAAGCGCCCCTGCAGGTTGCCTTTGCGGTAAGCCGGAAGGTGGGCTCAGCCGTGCTACGCAACCGCATTCGGCGCCGCATGCGCGAGGTGTATCGTATTCACAAGGCCCCCCTTCTGGAGACATTTCGGCAGCGTTCCCATACACTGGCCCTAGTGTTTATCTTCCGCGGGACGGCCTCGGTCTCCTTTGCGGAGCTAGAAGGGGCCATGCGGTCCTTGATAGAAACCCTGCAAGCCCATTATGGTACGTAATGTTTTGCTGGGCATCATCTGGGTATACCAGCGTGTGATCTCCCCGCATCTGGGGCCCACATGCCGGTTTTACCCCACCTGTTCCCAGTACGCCGCTGAGGCGATCCAAAAACACGGGGCGCTCAAGGGTACTTACCTGGCCGTCCGGCGTCTGCTGCGCTGTCACCCATTCCATCCGGGCGGATTTGACCCCGTCCCGTAGCCGCTTTCGTAATCGGAGGAAGTCGCCGTGGATCGTAGCGCCGCCATAGGGCTCATACTCATCACGCTCATCATGATGATCTGGCTCTACTACCTGACCCCACCTCCTCCCCCGCCGCGGCCAAAGACGGCACAAGAGGAAGTGCCCGAGGCGGTATCTCCTCAGGAGGAGCCCGAAGCGCCTACCTCCGAGCGGACAGGGCAAAGTGCGGAGGATAGCCTGGATGCTTTTTCCCGGGCGGTAGCGGCCCCGGAACGGCGCCTGGTCGTGGAAACCGAGCTCTATACGGCTGAGCTCTCCAGCCGGGGGGCTACGCTGCGTCAGCTGACCCTGAAGCACTATCGGACGTGGGACGGCAAACCCGTGCGCCTGATCGCCGATTCCCTTCGGGGCGCACTCGAGCTGGGATGGTTGACGACCACGAATCGCAACGTGGAGACGCGGCGTCTTCTGTTCTCGCTCGAACCTGGGACCCCGGATACGCTTCGTGTAGGGGCCTCCGATACGCTGCGTCTGCCCTTTACGTGGGCGCTCGACAGCCTGCGTCGTATCCGGATCGAATACGCCTTCACGAGCCGCAACTACGAAATCGGCCTGCAGGTGCGTCTTGAGGGGCTGCGATCGCTCATCGCCGGACGGCAGATCGATCTGGTGTGGGATTCCGGCGTCCCCTTTGCCGAAAAAGATCGCAGGACCGAAGCCATGGAAATGGGCGCTTTCGCCTATTCCGGGGGGGTGCTGGAGGCTGTGCGGCTCGATCGGGAGGATACAGAGCGTAAAACCCTCAGCGGTCAGGTGGACTGGGTTGCCGTGCGCAACCACTACTTCGCCTCCGTGCTCCTGCCGGGTGAGCCCACCGAAGGGGCGGAGATTCTGGGAATGCGCATCGGGCAGAAGCCCGAGGACCCGGAATACGCCGAGCACTACCGGCTCCGATTGACGCTCCCGTTTCATCCGGACTCGGCCCGCCTGGAGAAGCGTTTCCGTCTCTACATCGGGCCGATGGAGTATTATCGGCTGGCTGCCTACGAAAAGAACCTGTATCGGATGGTCAACCTCGGACCGGGCTGGCTGGACTGGATCGTGCGCCCCCTGACCCAGTACGTTTTCATCCCCGTATTCACGTTTCTGGGGCGATTTATCCCGAACTATGGCCTGGTCATCATCCTTTTTTCCATCCTGGTCAAGATCGCCCTTCATCCCCTGACGGCCAGGAGCTACGAGTCTATGGCCAAGATGCGGGCCCTGCAACCGGAGCTGGAGGCCATCAAGGCCCGATATCCGGACAACCCGCAGAAGCAGCAGGAGGCCATCATCAAGCTCTATCGGGAGGTGGGCGTCAATCCCCTCGGGGGATGTCTACCCATGCTGCTGCAACTACCCATTCTGATCGCCCTGTGGCGCTTTTTCCCGAGCGTGATCGAGATCCGCCAGAAGGGTTTCCTGTGGGCCCGGGATCTTTCGGCTCCGGACTCCATCCTGGATCTGCCTTTCAGCATACCCCTCTACGGGGATCATGTAAGTGGCTTTACCCTGCTCATGGCGCTCACGCTGATCCTGCAGACCCGCATGTCCGGTTCCGGGGCGACTCAGGGCCAGATGGCGTTTCTGAACTACCTGTTCCCCATCATGCTCTTTCTGTTCTTTAACAACGTCGCCTCGGGGCTTTCCCTCTATTACCTGGTTTTCAACCTGCTCACGATCCTGCAGCTGAAGTTTTTCGTGCGCACGGAGATCGACCACGCCACGCTCATGGCCGAGGTGCAGGGCAAAAAGGGGCGGCGTGGGGCCAAAAAGTCAGCCCGCCGCTAACCGGGCCTGATCGCCCAGCGGGACGTACTGGATGAGCAGGCGCACCCCACCCGGGATGTGGAGGCAGAAGCGCTCTATGAAGGCCTCTGCCTGGGGCAGGGTGGCCAGCTGCGCCAGCAGGCAGCGGGCGCCGTTTTCCAGCTGGAGGTAGACACAGTACATGGCTCTGAAAAGGGAAGCAAAAGACGTGCCCCTGCAGGAGCTCACTGCTCCGTAATAGCGGCCAGCGCATAGGCCGCTATCCCCTGACCCTGGCCGATGAAGCCGAGCCCTTCGTTCGTGGTGGCCTTCACGGAAACCTCGTGTACGGAGAGCTGGAGCGCGTGGGCGATGTTCTGGCGCATGTCCGGTACGTAGGGGGCGATCCGGGGCGCCTGCAGAACCAGCATGGCATCCACATTGACGATGCGGTAGCCATGGGCTCGAACGAGGGATCCGACTTCTTCGAGCAGCTCCAGGCTGTTGGCATCTCGGTAGCGTGGGTCCGTATCGGGAAAGTGCTGGCCGATGTCGCCTAACGCCGCAGCGCCCAGAAGGGCATCACAGATGGCGTGCACGAGCACGTCGGCATCGGAATGGCCCAGTAATCCCTGCTCATAGGGGATCTCGACCCCTCCGAGTATAAGCCGCCGTCCCGGGGTGAGCCGGTGCACATCGTACCCAAACCCGATGCGCATGGGGCGAATCATATGGATGCCCGTTCTCTAGGGTGCCGGGCAAGCCACCACTCGGCCCAGGCCCAGTCCTCAGGTGTGGTCAGCTTGCGGTTTTCCGGGGCGCCGGGCACGGTGCGCACCCGCACGCCCAGGGCTTCCACGAGGCTGGCGTCGTCTGTGCCCTCCAGTCCCATAGATCGAGCCTGTTCGTGGGCTCTGAGCAACACGCTGCGTCGGAAAACCTGGGGGGTCTGAACGGCCTGTACCGTGCGGCGATCGATCGTTTCCAGGACCCATCCTTCCGCATCGACCCGTTTGAGCGTGTCTACCACGGGCACGACGGGCACGACCGCCTCGGCCAGGTGCCTGGCCTCCAGGACGGCGTCGATGAGCGCGGAGGGAAGGAAGGGGCGTACTGCGTCGTGCACAAGCACCCATTCGATCTCTTCGGACAGGGCGCTGAGCGCATTCCATACGGATTCCTGCCGCGTGCGTCCTCCGGGGAATAGCTTCTTGACCTTGCGCAACCCGTAGCGGTACACCCAGAGGGCGACCTCATCCATGAAGGACCGGGGTACGCTGAGGAAGATCCCCTCGATGGCCGGATGATCCTCAAAGACCTGTAGCGTGTGTATAAGAAGCGGACGATCGCCCAGAGGGCGAAACTGCTTGGGGCGTTGGCCTCCCATGCGGGATCCGCTTCCAGCGGCGGGGATAAGAACGGCCACTTGCATGGTTAGATGATCAACATGGCATCCCCGTAGCTGAAGAGTCGATACTCCTGTTCAATGGCCACCTTGTAGGCCTGCATGATGAGGTCGTAGCCCCCGAAGGCGCAAACGAGCATGAGCAGGGTCGATTCGGGCATGTGAAAGTTGGTAATCAGCCGCTGGGTGATTTTAAAGTCATAGGGTGGATAGATGAATTTGTCCGTCCAGGCGCTGCCGGCCTTGAGCCGGTTATCGGCCGTTACGCTCGACTCCACGGCGCGCACCGAGGAGGTGCCGCATACGAAGACATAGTTGCCTTTTCGCTCCAGGGCGCCGTTTACGATACGCGCTGCCTCTGGAGAGATGGAAAAGAACTCCGAGTCCATGCGGTGCTTGGTCAGGTCCTCTACCTCCACCGGTCTGAAGGTGCCCAGCCCGATGTGCAACGTAATGTAGGCGATTTCCACTCCCTTGGCCTTGAGCCGATCCAGAAGTCCTTCGGTAAAATGCAGGCCCGCTGTCGGGGCGGCCACCGAGCCCCGGTTGCGGGCGTAGACGGTCTGATACCACTCTTTATCCCGCGATTCGGCCTTACGCTTCAGATAGGGAGGGATGGGCGGGGTGCCGATGCGGTCGATGACCTCGTAGAGCTCTTCGTTGGTGCCGTCGAAGATGAACCGGATTGTGCGGCCCCGCGAGGTGGTGTTATCGATCACCTCGGCCACCAGGCCTTCCTCGAAATAGAGCTTGTTGCCGATCCGGATTTTCCGGGCCGGGTCTACGATCACATCCCAGAGCCGGTTTTCGGCCTGTAGCTCCCGCAGCAGCAGTACCTCGATCTTGGCGTTGGTTTTTTCCTTGCGTGCCCAGAGCCTGGCCGGGAAGACGCGGGTATCGTTGAGCACCAGCACGTCGCCCGGGTTGAAATACTCCACAATATCCCGGAAGATGCGGTGCTCGATCTGACCCGTGTCGCGGTGCACGACCATGAGCCGGGCGCTGTCACGGGGTTCGGCCGGATATTTGGCCACCAGTTTGGGCGGATAGCTGTATCGAAAATCCGAGAGCTTGTAGGTCACCCCTTCAATGAAGCGGTTCATAGGCGTTCTGCCCCCCTGCGCCAGGCGGTTTTTTGCCGTACGAAAGCCCCAGGAAAAGGACCCTGCCGGATAGGAATATAGTTGCGGTTGCGCGCAACGCTGTATCGGGCGCCACTACTACGAAGGCTTCGCGGCAAATATACAATAAAATCGGGCCTGACCAAAGGCCTTCAGGAGACCGGGTAGTCGCCGTAGATGCGGATGGTTTCGCCGGAAATGGCCTCGCTGGATTTGTCGGCCAGAAATAGGCATAGGTGCGCCACCGATTCGGCCAGAACACCCGGGCCCGACTGTCCGGGCTCCAGAATCAGGCTGGGTGCGATCGCATTGGCCGTAATACCCGAGTCCCGATATTCCAGGGCCACGGATTCCACAAGCCGGATGAGGCCCGCCTTGGAGGCGGAATAGGCTGCCTGTTGGGGACGCGCCCGATCGGCCCCTTGCATGGAGGCGATGGCGATGAGTCGTCCATATCGCCGCGGGACCATCCAGCGGAGGGCTTCCCGAAAGCAGAGAAAGGTGCTCGTAAGATTGAGCGCAAGAAGATGCTCCCACGACTCCAGCGAGGTCTCCAGGAGCGGGCTTCCGGCCCACGTGCCCACTGTGTGTACGAGCACGTCAAGCCTTCCCCACCGGGCATGGGCGCGCTCGAAGACGGCCCGCACCTCGTCTTCCAACCTGAGATCCGCCGCAAGCGCAAGGGCTCGTTCGCCTATATCCAGCGTCTCCGCCAATGCTTCGGCTTCTTGGATCCTGTGCCCGATCAGGATCATTCCCTGCAAGGCGGTTCGGGCAAAGAGGCGCGCTACGGCGCTACCCAGGCGGCCGGTTCCGGTGATCACCACCACCTGATCGTGAAGCGCGTCGATGTGCTGGGACATGGCCGTCTCCCGGCTCGGTTTGCTGTGAACAGGATGATATGCCGAATTTAACCCTGAAAGCGCCTGCAGTGCATGTTGGATTTTGATCCCGATACGCGAACGGCGCTGTGGTCGGAGCTGGCCGAGCTGGCCGAGCGCTACTGGGCAAGCCTGCCCGGGCGCCGTGTGAGTCCGCACTGGGATCCGGCAGCCCTCCGCGGGGAGCTGGCCGCCCATGACTTTGAGCACCCCACCGCCCCTCTTGAGGCCGTCCGTTGGGCCTTCGCGCAGCTGGTGGAGCATCAGGTGCATACGGCCCACCCCCGCTATTTCGGTCTTTTCAATCCGGCCCCCACGATGATAGGCGTGGCGGCCGATTTTCTGGTCGCCCTCTTCAACCCGCAGCTGGCCGCCTGGGCGCACAGCCCCTTTGCCGTAGAGGCAGAACATCGGCTGGCCCGCTGGTTCGGCGTCCAGTTCGGATGGTCTGAGGAAGAAACCGAGGGGGTATTTACCTCAGGGGGAGCGGAAGCCAACCACACGGCACTGCTTCTGGCCCTTTTCGCGCGCTTCCCTGAGGCAGTCCAGCGGGGACTGCGGGCGCTTCCCGCCCAGCCCGTTCTGTACGTTTCCGAGGAGGCACACCACTCCCTCCTCAAAGCTGCCCGGGTGAGCGGGCTGGGAACGGAGGCCGTCCGGTCTGTGTCGGCAACCGAGGCGCTTACGCTGGATCCCGAAGCCGTACTTCGGTACATCGAAGCAGATCGGCGCCGGGGGTATATCCCCTTCATGTTGGTGGGCACAGCGGGCACCACGGCGGCGGGTGTGATCGATCCCCTTGAGGATCTGGCCGAATTGGCCCGGCGCGAGGGGCTGTGGTTTCATGTGGATGCTGCCTGGGGAGGGGCGGTTGCCCTCGTACCGGAGTACCGGCCCTGGTTGCGCGGCATCGAGCGGGCCGATTCCATTACGGTGGACGCGCATAAGTGGCTCTCCGTCCCTATGGGGGCAGGACTGAGCCTGTGCCGACATCCGGAACTGGGGAAAAGGGCTTTTCGCGTCACGGAAACCTACATGCCCCGGGATGCGCAGGGATGGGAGGTGCCCGATCCGTTTGCCCGCTCCCTGCAGTGGTCCCGGCGCTTTATCGGGCTTAAGGTGTGGCTTTCGCTCATGGTCTATGGACGGGCCGGGTATGCGGCCATGATCCGGCATACGGTGGAGATGGGGGACCGCTTACGAGTAGGGCTGCGCAGCCGGGGCTGGTATGTGCGCAACGCTACGCCCCTTCCGCTCCTCTGCGTGCAGGATCCGCAGCGTTCCGGAGACGGTGCCTATCATGAGGCGATCGTACGCGAAGTGGTTCGTTCCGGGAGAGCGTGGATCTCCACAGCGCGGCTGCGGGGCCAAGAGACGGTCATACGGGCCTGCATTACCAGTTACCGGACCGGTCCGGAGGACGTTGATCTGTTGGTGGAGCTGCTCGAAGAGGCGCGCCTTCAGGTGCGAAATACCGTAGGGGAGTCGGCCCCCGGTTCATCGTAGGCCAGGGTAAAGTATTCGGCCTTTTCCGTTTTGTGCAGCCGAAGCACCCCGGCGCGCACCAGCGTGACCAGGATGCGGGAGGCGCGACGGGGGGATATGTGCACCATGCGGCTGAACTCGCGCACCGTGATGCGCTCGTATCGGTTCAGATAGCGAAAGAGCTGTTCCTCCCGAGGGCCATATTGAAACCGGATGGGTCGGTCGGCCTGCTCGTCTCGCAGCGCTCGCACCACATCGCGGCTGGCCTCTAGGCTTTTGTCTTGTACGCGGATAAAGGCCGTACGACCGTTGGGCTCAAGCCGGAAGTGGGGCTTCTGCGTGCTTTCGGGCACGTGGATGACCAGCACCTGGCGTCCGGCGTAGGGAACGAGCTCGATTGTATAGGCAACCGGAGGATCGCAGTAGAGGCGAGCGGCGCGTTCGATTTCGAATTCTGCCTCTTCCGGGCTACGTATACCGATTACGGAACGGTTGTCGTCGACCCCGATCAGGATATGTCCGCCCCGGCTGTTGGCAAAAGCCACCAGGGCTTTGGCCAGCTTGTCCGCCGAGGGGACTTTGCGTTTGAATTCTATGCGGAAGCCCTCCCCCAGGGCGATGAGTTGTCGAAGCGCATCGACGGTCATAGAAGCCCTCCTTTCCGGCAGCCATCGCCTCTGCGGGCACAAAGGGATCAGGAAGAATACGCAGCCAGCGGACCGGTCCAGTATTCTTCCTTGGCCGCACGGCTCATGAGCTCTTCGAGCGCCTGCTGAGGGGATTTGCCCGCAAAGAGGATCTCGTAGACAGCCGTGGCAATGGGCATCTCCACCCCGTATCGTTGCGCCAGAGCCCGTACCGAGATCGCCGTACGGACCCCCTCGGCGACCATGGACATCTCCGAGAGGATCTCCTCTAATGTCCGTCCCTGGCCGAGCTGCTCGCCCACATAGCGATTGCGGCTGTGTCGGCTCATGCAGGTAACGACCAGGTCTCCGATTCCGGCCAATCCGGCAAAGGTGAGCGGGCTGGCGCCCATGGCCACGCCGAGCCGGGCCATTTCTGCAAGACCCCGGGTGATGAGCGCGGCCTTGGCGTTATCGCCCAATTGCAGGCCATCGCATATACCGGCGGCGATGGCCAGCACGTTTTTTACCGCACCTGCGATTTCAACCCCCAGCAGATCGGTATTGGTGTAGACCCGAAACATGGGGGTCATGAAGCGTTCCTGTACCCGTCGGGCGGTCTCCAGCTCCGGGGAGGCGGCAACGACCGTGGTGGGCTTCTGCCGGGCCACCTCTTCGGCGTGGCTGGGACCGTGCAGCACGCAGAGCTGGGTTTCCGGTATCTGGGGCAAGTTTTCGATGAGGATTTGGGAGACGGTTTTGAGCGTGCTGGCCTCGATGCCCTTGGTGACGCTGACCAGGATCATGCCTGCCGTCACGTACGGCCGCATACGTTCGGCCAGCTGTCGAACGGCGTGCGAGGGGGTGGCAACCACGAGCATATCGGCCTCCTGCAGCGCCTCCCTCAGATCCGCCGTTATGTGCACGGTCTCAGGCAGCTGAATGCCAGGCAGATAGGTGGGGTTGCTGCGGGTTTCCCGCATCAGCCGGGCCTGCTCAATGCGGCGGGCCCAGAGCACAACACGACGACGCTTCTCGGCCAGCAACACAGCCAGGGCCGTTCCCCAGCTACCCGCTCCCAGAATGGTCGTGCGTTTTTCGCTCATATCAGCCGAATTGATGGGAGTTTTATTCGGTTTTCCCTGCCCGCAAGCAGGCGCTCGATGTTGCTTCGATGCGCGTACACGATGCCCAGGGCCAGCAGAATGCCAAAGACAAGCAGGCTACCGTCCAGCGGCACATGGAAGATGTATTTCCGTACGGCGAGCACGATCGGAAAGGCGATGGCGGCCGTAATCGAGCCCAGAGACACGTATCGGGACAAGAGCGTCACCACCAGAAAAACGCCCGCGCAGATCAGGGTGGTCCAGGTGGTGATCGCCAGCAGCGCTCCGGCCGATGTGTTGACCCCTTTGCCTCCCCGGAATCCAGCCCAGATGGGATACATATGCCCCAGCACGGCAGCCATGCCGGCCAGGATCCGCACCAGGGTTTCCACTTCCCAGTTCGCCAGCCCCGAGGGTAAGGAATCGACGCGCAGCGTAGCGATGAGGCCGGAGGCCAGCAGGCCTTTGCCCATGTCGACTATCCCGACCAGCAGACCCGCGCGCCATCCCAGCACGCGCCAGGCGTTGGTCATGCCCGCGTTGCCGCTCCCATGCTCCCGGATATCGATGCCGTACCGGCGGCTGATGAGCACGCTTGTGGGAATGGCACCTACCAGGTAGCTGAGCAGAAGGATGAGTAGAAGCGAAAACATAGTTCAGGACACTTCTCGACCTCTGGGCTACAAACCTGTACCCGAACCGGGGGGTTCCCCGCTATCCCTTGCGAAAATACGGTTCCGGGTCGATCGCATTGCCCCGTCGATGCAGTTCGAAGCGCAACAGATGGGTGGTGTTCCCCGTGTTCGTCCCCTCTGCACCCACGTAGCCGATAATGGATCCCACCGAAACCCGCTGTCCGGGTTCGACCACGATCTGGGCCAGGTGGGCATATACGGTTTCGTATCCCCGTTTGTGCTCAATGACCACGTACAGCCCTCGCGTCAGGGTGCGATTGATCTCCCGCACCCTGCCTTCTGCGGCCGCATATACGGGGGTGCGCGCCTGTATGGCAAAGCTCACCCCCAGATTCATCTGGCTTTTGCGCAGCACGGGGTGAAAATGTAGGCCAAAACCACGCCAGATAGGTGCCTTAACCGGGCGCTGGAGTTCCAGCTCCTCCGGTCCTTCTGCGCTGGCTATCGCGGCGGCACCGTATAGCAGACAGCCTATGAACAGGATCAACCAGGCTTTCATGGCGCTCCTTACCCCTCCAGCCGGGGATCGGCGTAGGACAAACACTCGTTTTTACAAAATTTCTGCTACTTTCGCAAGTCTCTCTGCGCACCACTCTGCTTGGTGACCGACTACAGGCGGCCATATTTTCGGGAAAAAAGAGAGGTTTCCATGGAGCTCGTTTCCGTATCCGAGGCCCAAACCCTCATGATGAAATGCCTTGGCCGGCTGTCTGTGGTGTCGCTTCGGCTTGCAGAGGCGCTGGGACGGGCGCTGGCCGAGCCGGTTCGGGCGCGGGATCCCGTTCCCCCCTTTGATACCTCGGCGATGGATGGTTACGCGCTGCGCGCAGCCGATACGCAATCGGCCCCCGTCCTGCTGCGGGTGGTCGGGACCGTGCCGGCGGGCTCTGTATGGCCCTCTCCCCTGGGCCCGGGGGAGGCGGTTCGCATCATGACCGGAGCGCCGCTTCCGGAGGGAGCCGACGCGGTCATCGAACAGGAGAGGGTGGCCATCGAGGCAGAGGCCCTTGTGCGCATCGATGAGCCGGTAGAATCCGGTCGCCATGTCCGACGGGCTGGGGAGGACGCGCAGGCGGGATCCGTGGTGCTGCAACCCGGCACGGTGCTGTATCCCGGCGCCATCGCGCTGGCCGCCGCAGCGGGCCGGGGTCGGCTGGCGGTTTACCGGCCGGCCCGGGTGGCGGTGATCACCACAGGAGATGAGCTCTTGGAACCGGAAGAGGACCTCGTCCCGGGCAAGATCCGCAATACGAATCGCTATCTGCTTGAGGCGCTTATCCGAAACGAAGGGGCCGAGGTGGTCGAATCCCTCGCCGCAGGCGATGACGTGCGGGCGCTGCTTGAGGCCTTTGTGCGCGTCCTGCCCCAGGCGGATATGGTGCTTACAACCGGGGGGGTTTCCGTAGGGGCCTTCGACTGCGTTGAGAAGGCGCTCCAGAAGTGCGACTTTCAGCGCGTTTTCTGGCGGGTACGTCAGCGTCCGGGGAAGCCCCTGCTGTTCGGCCTTTTAGCCGGCAAACCCTTTTTTGGTCTGCCGGGCAATCCGGTTTCAACCGGCGTGTGTTTTGATCAATACGTGCGGCCCGCCCTGCGGTACATGATGGGCATGGAACCCCTGTATCGTCCCCGGCTACGCGCCATCTTGGAAGAGGCCTTCCCGGCCAAAAAAGTGGGATTGCACACGTTTCTTCGCGTACGGTGGTATCCGCGCCCCGATGGCCGTATCGGGGTTCGCCCGACCGGACCTCAGGGTTCTCATATCACGCACTCTCTTGCCCGAGCAACGGCCCTGGCCCATTTGCCCGAATCCTGGGGGCCGGTATCGGCCGGAACCGAGGTAGAGGTGGAGCTGTGGTCAGCGGCGTTTGATTCGCCTCCGGAGCGTTGAGCGGGCGCTTTCCGGTGGTGGGTATCCGGAGGCGGGATACAGAAATCGGAATGGTAAGCGTCCGGAATCCATCCGGAACAGGCCAGAGGGATACAGGCGGTGTAGGGGGGGTCGAAATGCGCATGTTCTATCTCATCTCCGTTTTTCTGCACATCCTGGCTGCTGCGCTCTGGGTGGGGGGCATGCTGTTTTTGGCCGTTGTGCTCGTGCCCGCCCTCCGGGATGGGGAGTTCGATCCTGTGCGAAGGCCTTTGCTGGAGCGAACGGCTATGCGTTTTCGCCTGGTGGGCTGGGTGGCGCTGGCTGTGGTTGTGTTTACCGGGCTTTTCAACCTGTTCTACCGCTGGGTTCCGTGGGAGGTTTTCTGGGGTGCGCGCTGGTGGAACAGTCCCCTGGGCCGCACCGTGGGATATAAACTGCTCGTGGTCGCGCTTATGCTCCTTGTCAGTGCCGCACACGACCTCTGGATCGGCCCCCGGGCGATTCGGCTATGGCGTCTGGATCCGGAGGGCTCCTCTGCGGTACGCTATCGGTTTCTGGCTCGGTGGCTGGGTCGGGTAACACTGTTTTTGGGCCTACTGGCCATGATGCTGGGGGTGATTCTGGTGCGCGGCCTGTGAGGTGGATACGCCGCCTGATCCTGGTTTGGGGCGCGCTGAGCGCGCTTTTCTTGGGGGGACAGATAGCCGATCCCGCCTCTTCTTGCGGCTCTGTTCGGATGGTTTCGAGTTCATAAGCTTGGCCCGCATCCGATCTCGGCCCCGCTGCGGGCTATGAGGATTGTGGCGTATATTCTGTGTCCGTAGCGCCTCCTGCCCCGCATGCCCACCCTGAGCCGATATCTCATCCGCACTGCCTTCGTCTATCTGGGGCTATCCTTGCTCGTGGGGGTATTGCTGGCGGCCCGTCATCTGGGGCTGGGGTTCTGGGCGTTTGTGGCGCTCATGCCCGTTTATCTGCACCTGTTTTTGCTAGGCTGGGTAACTCAGCTCATCTTCGGGGTGGCCTACTGGATGTTTCCCAGGCGGAGCTCCGGCTCTCCTCGGGGATCCGAGGAGGTGGGATGGGCGGCCTATGGGCTCCTGAATGCGGGGCTCCTGTTGCGTGCTCTGGCCGAGCCCATGGCTTCGGCTCGACCGGGCTCGGCATGGTCGGTGGTGCTGGTGTTTTCCGCCCTGTTGGGATGGATCGCCGCGCTGGGGTGGGTGTACCTGCTCTGGCCACGCGTACGGGGGAAGTAACAAGATATGCCCGCGCTGGCCCGCTGTTTTCTTCAAGCGGCTCTCTTGCACTTCGCCTTCGGAGCCACATGGGGGGCAGCTATGCTCCTCTACAAGGCCTTCCCTCTGCATCCGGTTATGTGGACGATTTTCCCGGCCCACGTGGAGAGCATGCTTTTTGGATGGATCGTGCAGTTCGCCTTTGGGGTCGCTTACTGGATGCTTCCACATAAAGGGGATTCCGCCGGTGGACCATCCCGATTCCGCTACGCCTGGGTGGCCTGGATCACGCTCAACGCCGGCGTGCTGCTGGCCGGCTATGGGCCGCTTTTCGGGCTTGCCGGAATCTGGGTTTTCGCCGGGCGGATGCTGGAATGGATCGCCGTACTGGCTTTCAGCGGGCATGTGATGGCCCGTCTGCGAGCCGTTCCGATCCGGCGGGGAGAGGGGAATACGCTAGGCAGGGAGAGGTGAGCCATGAAAACCATTATCGAGCCCTTTCGGATCAAGACCGTTGAACCCATTTACATGAGCTCCCGGGAAGAGCGGGCTCGGTGGATCGAGGAGGCCTACTACAACCTGTTCGCGTTGGATGCAGAGCGCGTGCTCATCGATCTGCTGACGGACTCCGGCACGGCGGCCATGAGTTCCCGGCAGTGGGCGGCCCTGATGCAGGGAGATGAATCCTACGCGGGCAGTCCCTCTTTTGACCGTTTTGAAGAAGCGGTCCGTCGGCTTATGCCCTTTCGCTTTATCATCCCGACCCATCAGGGGCGGGCGGCAGAAAAGATCCTCTTCTCCATCGCGGGCGGGCCCGGGAAGGTGATCCCGAGCAATACCCATTTCGATACCACGCGCGCCAACATCGAGTTCACCGGTGCGGAGGCGGTGGATCTGCCCATCGAGGAGGCCTCCTATCCGGAGCTGGAGCATCCGTTTAAGGGCAACATGGACGTGGGCCGGCTTGAAGAGCTCATCCGGCGTCTGGGTCCGGAGCGGGTGCCGCTGTGTATGCTCACGGTGACGAACAATTCCGGGGGTGGGCAACCGGTTTCCATGGCCAATATCCGGGCTGTCTCCGAGGTGTGCCATCGCTACGGGGTTCCGCTCTTTCTGGACGCCTGTCGGTTTGCGGAGAACGCCTATTTCATCAAGCTGCGAGAGCCGGGCTATGCGGATAGGTCCGTGCTGGAGATCGTGCGGGAGATGTTTTCCTATGCCGACGGATGCACCATGTCGGCTAAAAAAGACGGGCTGGCCAACATAGGGGGCTGGCTGGCGCTGAACGACGAGGCCTGGGCTCAGCAGGCTCGCACGCTGCTCATTCTCACCGAGGGATTCCCGACTTATGGGGGGTTGGCCGGTCGGGATCTGGAGGCTATCGCGGTGGGGCTAGAGGAGGTTATCGACGAAGATTATCTGCGCTATCGCATCGCCTCCACCCAGTACGTGGGGCGGCACCTGATCGAAGCCGGGGTGCCGATTGTGCGTCCTGTCGGAGGGCATGCCGTTTATCTGGACGCGCGCGCCATGCTGCCCCATATTCCACCTCTGCAGTATCCCGGTCAGGCGCTTGCCGTGGAGCTCTACGTACACGGCGGGGTGCGGGGATGCGAAATCGGCACCGTAATGTTTGGCCGGCAGAGCGATGGATCGGAAAAACCGGCCCGTATGGATCTGGTGCGGCTGGCCATCCCCCGGCGAGTGTACACGCAGAGCCATATGGACTACGTGATTGAGGTCGTTGTTGAGGTCTATGAGCGCCGGCACCAGCTGCGGGGCATGCGCATCGTCTGGGAGCCCCCTGTGCTGCGCCATTTTACGGCGCGTTTTGCGTATCGCTAGCTTCCGCCGGGGCGTCGAGCACGGGGATATCGCGCAGAAGCACCCGTTCGGCGATGGCCTTGCCTGTGGGCGTGGCCGCCAGCCCACCCATGGCGGTTTCCTTGTATCGAGGGTCCATACTCCTGCCGATTTCGCCGAGTGCTTCGACCACCTCATCTACGGGGATCACGCTCGGCACGCCCGCAAGGGCCATCTCTGCGGCAGCAAATCCCACCAGCGCGCCGGAGGCATTACGCACCACGCAGGGCACCTCCACCAGTCCGGCCACCGGATCGCAGACCAGCCCCAGCAGGCACTGCAGGGCGATGGCCACGGCGTTGCCCACCTGTTCGTGTGAGCCTCCCAGCAGGTAGGTGAGCGCGCCGGCGCCCATGGCGGCCGCTGTGCCCGTTTCGGCCTGGCAGCCGGATACGGCGCCGGCGATACCGGCTCGTCGTTCGATGAGGAGCGCTATGCCCGCCGCCACGAGCAGACCATCGCATATGCGCGGGCGTGGGATGGCGAGCTCTTCCATGGCCACCGTCAACATGGCCGGAAGGATCCCCGAAGAGCCCGCCGTCGGGGCGGCCACGATGCGCCCCATGCAGGCGTTGACCTCCTTGGCCGCCAGCGCGCGCGCGATCAGGGTCTTGACCCGGGGGCCGAGCAGGCTGAAGGGGGATCGGGCCACGCGTTTGCCCCAGTTGTCGAGCATGCCGCTCCGAGAACGCATGTCTTGTTCCAGGCCCGTGCGCACGGCTTCCTCCATGACCTGAAACGCCCGCTCCAGGCGCGCGTAGATCTCCTCCCTGCTGCGGCCCTTGAGCTCCATTTCGTACCGGACCATGGATTCGGCCAGGTCGATGCCCTCCTCTGCGCAGTAGGCAAACCATTCGGAAAATCGCTCGAACACCTTCATGGCTGCTCCTCCGGATTCGCTACAGGCCCGCGCGCCCTCTATGTGGGGAGGGCGGATTAAAGCTGGGCCTGAAGGAGCTCCTTCTTCAGGAACTCGATTTTGCTCACAGGGGTGGGATCTACCGCATACAGCAGGGCCAGATAGTAGCTCGTCCAGTCCCCCAGGTAGATGAGGCTGAACATGCGGCTCAGACGGCTCTGCCCCTCGCTGTAGATGTCGTGTATGGAATCCGTGTAGGGTTGCAGCAGGGTGCGTGTGATGCGCATGCGGAGGTGCACGCGCGGGTGATCCTCGGCATCGTGCAGGAAAATAACGGCGGTCTGGCGAAGTAGCTCGGGCAGGTTTTCCCACCCGACAATCTCGTTATGGTTCATCTCCGGCAACACATGGCCGTAGGCCAGGACCTTGGCATTTTCGGAAAACTGGCCGCGCCAGCGCAGGGCCACGGCCTCCATAGGGCCATGCCCGGCGTAAAGGATCGGAAGCCTTCCGTGCAGGGCCCGGGACAGGCGCAGGGCCGGGTTGTCTTCAGAGGCGTGAGGGTAACGGCCCAGGTGTTCTTCGAGAACCTGCCTGGTTTCCGCGATTTCCGCCCGGGGATCGGGGATGAGTCCGGCCTGCCAGACGGCATGCAGGAGCGGGGTAAACAAATAGGCCAGTGCCGTTCGGGGGGGTCTGCCGGCGGGAATGCACACCAGGGGATGGCCGTATCGGCGGGCCATATCTGCGGCTGTCCCCCCGGAGGTGGTCACCACCACCTGCGCCTTGCGCGCAATGGCCTCTTCATAGGCAGAAAGGGTCTCCTCTGTTTGACCGGAATAGCTGGAGATGCACACAAGGGTGTGGGGTCCGACGAAGGCGGGCAGCGTGTAATGACGACAGACGAAAATCGGAACCGAGATGCGATCATAGAGGTAGGCCCGAAGCAGGTCCCCGCCGATGGCCGACCCCCCCATGCCCGCCACGACCACGTGCAATATGGATTCCTGAGGACGCCAGGAGGCCAGCTGCTCTGCGGCCAGGGCGTGCGCTTCGGTCCAGTCCTGAGCAAAGCGGCACAGGATGGCGTGCATGTTGTGTGCATCTACGGACATAGATATGCCCTCCGGATTCGTTCCGGGGCGAGCGCTCAGATGTCCTCGTCTCGTTCCCGGAACTGGATGCGCCGATACTGTCGTACGTTTTTATGGATGGCCTGTCGGGTGAGACCGATACGCCGACCGATGTCCGACTGGTTTCGGATGCCGGGCACCCCGATGAACCCGTCTACCAGCCCGGTCACATAGCGTTGGCGCAGCTCCTGTACATCCATCAGGCCCAGCACCTTGGCGATTTCCAGCCGGTCCAGCTTGTCCCGGCAGCGCCGATAGGCGGCGTATTTTTGCTCAAAATCCCGGATTGCGCCCAGTTCTCGATACAGGCGCAGGGCGGCTCGGTAGTATTCCAAGGCCAGCCCGAAATATCCCATGGTTTCGTACAGGTCGGCCAGGTTGGCCAGGGTCGTGGCCTCCATAAGCCGATCCTGAAGCTCCTGGGCCAGCTTGTAGGCTCGTTTGAGGTATTCTTCGGCTTCATCGAAGCGGTGTTCGTCCTGAAAACATACGCCCTTGTTGTTGAAGATAAATAGAAAACGGCGTCTCAGTCCGTGCCGTTTGGCCAGGTTGTAGGCACGGCTATAGGCCTCCTGGGCGCGCTCGAAGTCCTGTTCGGCCCGGTAGGTGTTGCCGATATTGGTCATCACGCGAACCATCCAGTCGTATTCATGCAGTTCGCGGAAGAGCAGATAGGCCTTTTCGAACTGTTCCCGGGCGCCTGTGCTGTCGCCGTGCAGCCGCAGCAGGGCCGATCCGTAGCGTACCAACCAGATGGCATGTTCCAGGTCCGTCTGAATCGAAATGCGATCGAGCAACTCGAAGACTTTCGGGTCCTTGAGCCGCAGATAGGCATTGGCCATCTCCAGCTGGATGCGGGTGCGTGCTGCCCGATCCTGTTCGGGCAGTTCTTCGAGCATCTGCTGGCAGAGCAGGATGGCTTCCTGGGATTCCCCCTTCTCGATGAGCCGTTCGATCTCCCCCAGAAAGGCCGAGATGTCTTTGCGAGCTAGGCCCGTTTCCATATAACCCTCACCCCCCACATGTCAGATTACACCCGTAATTACGCAAAGCGTTGTGTGTCGGGCAATAGGACTTCGCCTCCAACCCCGGGCCCCCACGCAGGGGATGCCGATCAGGTGTCGTCTACGTCTTCTCCTCCCTGGAGCTGGTGGACTTCCTGATTCGGCCCGAAGGCCTCGGTGGCGCAACCGACGTAGCCGGCGGCCAGAACGAGTAGCAGGGCGAGGAAGAAGGCCTTACGCATAGAACCACCTCCTGTTTGGGTTGGGGTTGGATGGGTCAGTTGTGGGTGGAAATCAGAGGAAACCTGTCGAAGTCGCATACGCCTCCGGTCTGGGGGTCTCGGAGAAGTGGGCAAGCAGGCTGTTCGTATACCGGGCCTCGAGCTCTTCGATGGGCATTAGGCCCACGAGGGCGGCCACGTTGAGCGTATCGAGCGCCTGTCGGCAGCGCACCAGGCCGGAGCGCGTCCGGCTGTGCAATTCCGGCATGCCCTGCCGAAAGAAGAGGATGAGCGCGCATTCGTAATACGGGATGGCCAGGCCGTAGTAGCGGAAGCGTTCGTGGTATAGGTGGGCCAGATGAAAAAGGGCCAGAGCCTGGGCCCGCTCATCGGACCCCTCCTGGGCCAAGCTCAGGGCTTCCTGTAGATATCGCTCCGCTTCGTGCAGCCCGTCGAGGTATTGCAGAACCACCCCCACATTGTGGGTGAGCACCCGCACCCAGGGGCGGAACCCTTCGGTTCGCGCCAGGCTCAGGGCCTGCTGATAGTACATGGCCGCCGTGGCGTAATCCCGCTGCACATAGGACATGCGGCCCAGCCCATCCAGGGTGAGCAGAAGCCAGCCACCCACGCCAGGCAGGTGACGCAGGATCGTATAGGCGCGCTCATAGAGGGAGAAAGCCTCCCGCGCTTTGTGTTGTTTTTCCTGCAGGTGGCCTTCGAGCCATAACGAGATGCCCCGGTGCCGAACCGTGCTGGTCGGGATGCGATCCAGCTGCAGAATGACCTCTTCGTGCATGTCGCGCTGCAGTAGATAGAAGGCGCGCATCAAGGCGGCCTCTGGATAGAGCGGATGCTCAGGGTCGATCCGGCTCAGCGCCTCGGTGAGCCGATCCATCGTGGGGGCTTCCTCCACATACGGGGCGAGCTCGGGCCACAGCTTCAGTACAGGGGTGCAGGAGACCGCCGAATCGACCACAAGCAGGGGGTCCGGAATGCGCTTGCGCGTATGCATCTGTACGGTGCCTTCTACGCTTACCCGGGTTGGTTTGCGGGCAAGCCCTGTACCAGTAGCCCCTTTTGCGCACCTCCGGTGTAGGAGCGTATATTGCTGGCTCAAAGACGGATCAAAACGTAATTGTGCCTGTGGGATTTTGGTAACAGTTTCTGGGGGATTTATCCATGGGCTTGATGACCCGGCTGCGCGACAATACGCACATTATCCTGTGGATGCTCGTGATCGCCTTTGGCCTGATCTGGGTCATGACTGATGCGGGTCTGTTCGAGGCGCTGGGCACCCAGCGGATGCACGTGGGGGAGGTCAATGGCCATGCGATCTCCTATCAGGAATACACGGAAACAGTAGATCGTTATCTGCAGGCCTATCAACAGCAGACCGGGGAGAGCGCCACCCCCCAGATGGTGGAGCTGTATCGGGATATGGCCTGGCAAAGCCTGACCAACGAAATCCTGCGCCAGGAGCTGGCTCGCCGTCTGGGGCTTCGGGTGAGCGATAGCGAGATCCTGGAGCTTGTGGTGGGAGAAAACCCGGATCCCTTTATCCAACAGCAGTTTGCCGGCCCGGATGGTCGTATTGATCGCAATGCGCTTCTGGCCGCCATCCGCGCCCCGGAAACGCGCGAGGGCTGGCTACAGGTAGAGCAATACTTGCGACGTAAGCGGGAGGCGGAGAAGCTGGAGCAGCTCATCGCCACCATAGCCCGCGTAAGCGAGGGGGAGATCCGACAGCAGTATTATCTGGAAAACAAGGCGGTCGATATCGAGTATATCGTGCTTCCCTATGCGGACATTCCCCAATCGGAGATTAAGATCACAGACGGCGATCTGAGGCGTTCCTATAGCGCGCAGCGGGAACGGTACCGGGTGCCGGCCTCCTACTCCATCGAATACGTGCTGTTCTCCAAAAAGCCCTCGCGCGAGGATACGCTACGCACCCTTGAAGAGCTCGCTCAGCTTAAGGAGGAGTTTGCTCGCGCGGAAAACGACTCCCTCTTTCTGGTTCAGCACGGAAGCCTGTCCCCATATTCGCGCGCGTTTTTGACGCTGGCCGATATGGCCGAGCCCATTGCCAACGCCGTATCCGGCGCTCGGGTGGGCGAGGTTCTTGGGCCCATCAACGACGGTTTTGCCGTGCATCTGATCAAGGTTCTGGAGACCCGCCCAAGTGCAAACCCCGTCGTGCGTGCTCGGCATATTCTGATCTCGGCGGGGGCGGACAAGGCCGAGGGGCGTCGTCGGGCGGAGGAGGTGCTGCGCCGGTTGCGGGCCGGAGAGGATTTCGCCACCGTGGCTCGGGAGGTCTCGCAGGATCCCGGCTCGGCGTCCCGAGGCGGGGATCTGGGCTGGTTTGGCAAGGGGCGCATGGTCAAAGAGTTTGAAGAGGCCGCCTTTTCGGCTCGTCCCGGTCAGCTCATCGGACCGGTGGAAACCAGCTTCGGGTTTCATATCATTCGTGTCGAAGCTCGGAGTCAGACAGAATACCGGCTGGCCGATCTGAGCCGGCGTATCGAGGCCGATCCCGTCACAACGGTGGCCCGGGTGCAGGAGGCGGCGGACGATTTTCGATACTTCGCCCAGGAATCCGGTTTCGAAAAAGAGGCCCAGCGGCGCGGGCTGACCGTGCAGAGCGCAGAGCTCAACGAGGAGACCCGCTTTGTCCCCGGGGTCGGCGTGGCCGGGCCGCTTCTGCATTTTGCCAAGGGGGCCAAGGTGGGCGAGATCAGTCCCCCTATCGAGATGGATGAGGTCTTTGTGGTGGCCCGCCTGAAGGGGCGTCGTGCCGAAGGATATCGGCCCTTCGAAGAGGTCAAGGAGGCCATTCGCGCCGAGCTAGAGCAGGAAAAGCGCCGTGAGCTCGCCGTGGAGCGCCTGCGCCAGGCCGTCAGCCAGCATCGAGATATGGCCGCCGTGGCAAGAGCGCTATCCCGCCCTGTGGAAAGGGCCGAGGGGCTGTCGTTTCGCAATACGGTCCTGCCCGGCAGGGGAGCAGAGCCCCTGATAGCGGCCGCCGCTCTAGGCCTCAAGCCCGGAGAGCACGCTCCGGTCCTGGCAGGAGGGCAGGGAGCGTACTGGATCCGGGCTGTCCGCGTGCAGGAGCCGGACCCGAACGCCATAACGCAGGAGGAGCGACAGCGCATCCGGGAGACACTGCTTTCCCAGAAGCGCGCTCAGCTGATGGGTCAGTGGCTCCAGGAGCTGCGCAACCAGGCCAAGATAGAGGATCGGCGTTATCTGTTCCTGCGGCCTTCCTGAGCAGGGCAATAGAATCCCGCTTGCCTCCACAGCCCGCCCTCCCTGGCGGGCTGTGGTGTTTGGAACTCCCCCGTAAACGGTCTCGGTTCAAAGCGCATCATCTGGGATGGTGCACGAATTATGGCTGCCCACACCCTGGAGGAGATCCGGATCTACGGAGCACGCGAGCATAACCTGAAGAACATCTCCCTATCCCTGCCCCGGCATCGCCTGATCGTCTTTACCGGCCTTTCCGGTAGCGGGAAGAGTTCGCTGGCTTTCGATACCCTCTATGCCGAAGGCCAGCGGCGCTACCTGGAAACGCTCAATCCGTACGCCCGCCAGTTTCTGGGCATGCTGGAGCGGCCCGACGTGGATCAGATCGAAGGCTTAAGCCCCGTCATCGCCATCGAGCAACGCGGTGTGGGCTACGGCCCGCGCTCCACGGTCGGCACCACAACGGAGATTTACGATTTTTTGCGGCTTCTCTATGCCCGGCTCGGGGAGGTGTTCTGTTACCGATGCGGGCAGGTGATGCAAAGACAGACCGATGAGCAGATCCTGGCCCGCCTGCGCTCTCTTCCCCGGGGAACCCCGCTGGAGATCCTGGCCCCTCTTGTGCGGGGCCGTAAAGGGCACTACCGGGAGCTTTTTGAAGGGCTTGCCCGTCAGGGGTTTACCCGGGTGCGTATCGATGGGCAAGTGCGTGAACTCGTGCCGGGTTTGCAGGCGGATCGCTATCGGACGCATACCATCGAGCTTCTGGTCGACCGGCTCCGGGTGGATCCGGAAGAAAAGGTGCGCATGCGGGAGGCCGTACAGCTGGCCTTGAACCTGGGCAAAGGGTCTTTGCTGGTGCACCGACTCGATACGGGAGAAGAGCTCTTCTTCAGCCAGCACCTCAGCTGTCCTGCCTGCGGGATCGCCTATCCGGAGCTGGCGCCCCACAGCTTTTCTTTTAACTCCGCTTACGGGGCTTGTCCGGACTGTCAGGGCCTGGGCGAGCGGCTTCGGGCCGATCCGGAACGCATCATCCCGGATCCGGGCAAAAGCATCGCCAGCGGAGGTATAGCGCCCATCGGACGTCCCGCAAAAGGGGACTGGTTCCGGCGTGCCTTCGAACTGCTGGGGGCGCAATTCGGCTTCGATCTGGATACCCCTCTGGGGGCGCTTTCTGAGGAGGCCCTCTCCGCTCTGTTGTGGGGGCGTACAGCTTCAGGCGATCCCGTTATGCTGGAGCTCGAGGAGCAGGGGCGCCCCTACAGGATTCGCTTTGAGGGTATTGCCGCCTACATTGAGAACGTGCGGGAACGCGCTTCGAGCGAATCCCAGCGGGAATGGGCGCAATCCTTCATGAGCCCTCAGCCTTGTCCGAGCTGTAGCGGGATGCGCCTGCGCCCGGAAAGCCTGGCTGTGCGGATCGAGGGGCTTAATATCGCGGAGATGAGCCGATTTGATGTGGCCTCGCTGTACGAAAGGCTCTCCGGCCTGCCGGATACCTGGAGTGCGCGACAGCGGGCTATCGGGGAGCCCATCCTGCGGGAGATCCTCACCCGTCTGGGGTTTCTCTTGCAGGTCGGGCTGGGGTATCTGAGCCTGGATCGCCCCATGCACACGCTCTCCGGCGGAGAGGCGCAGCGGGTGCGCCTGGCCACGCAGATCGGCACAGAACTCGTGGACGTGCTCTACATCCTTGATGAGCCCTCCATTGGGCTCCATCCCCGAGACAACCGGCGGCTTATCGGTGCCCTTCAGCGGTTGCGCGATCTGGGCAACACGGTTGTGGTGGTCGAGCACGATCGGGAAACGATCGAGGCGGCCGATTTCGTCGTCGATCTGGGCCCGGGAGCCGGTGAGCTCGGGGGATGGGTCGTGGCGACCGGACCTCCGGAGGGGCTGAACGGGGCTTCCCTGACCGGAGCGTACTTGCGTGGAGAACGGTATATTCCCATTCCCGCCGACCGTCGCCCGGGCAACGGCTGTTTTCTCGTCTTGCATGGCGCGCGGGGGCATAACCTCAAAAACCTCACCGTGCGCTTCCCGCTGGGCACGTTCATCTGCGTTACGGGGGTCAGCGGTTCGGGGAAATCCACCCTGATCAACGAAACCCTCTACCCCGCTCTGGCCCGGCACTACCATCGGGCCGCACTTCGGCCTCTGCCCTATGAGCGCATCGAAGGGCTTAGCTATCTGGACAAGGTCATCGCCATCGACCAGAGTCCCATCGGGCGCAATCCGCGCTCCAATCCGGCCACGTACACGGGGCTTTTTACCCATATCCGCGATCTATTCGCCCAGCTGCCCGAGTCGCGCGCTCGTGGCTATGGACCGGGTCGGTTTTCCTTCAACGTGCCCGGAGGCCGTTGCGAGGCTTGTGAGGGCGCCGGGGTGAGGCGCATCGAGATGGCGTTTTTGCCCGATGTGTATGTGCGCTGCGAGGTCTGCGGGGGAAGGCGTTACAATCGGGAAACACTCGAGGTGCGCTACCGGGGTCGTTCGATCGCCGATGTGCTGGAGATGAGCGTCGCGGAGGCGCTGACCTTCTTCGAGGCCGTACCCCAGATCGCGCGCCGATTGGAGGTGCTTGAGCGCGTGGGTCTGGGATACATTCGGCTTGGCCAGCCGGCGACCACGCTCTCAGGAGGGGAGGCGCAACGCGTCAAGCTGGCCACTGAACTGGCCCGTCCGGGAACGGGTCGGACGCTCTACATCCTCGATGAGCCCACGACAGGACTGCATTTTGAAGATGTGCGGCTACTGCTTCTCGTATTGCAGGCGCTGGTTGATCGGGGCAATACGGTAATCGTCATCGAGCACAACCTAGAGGTGATCAAGGTGGCTGATTGGGTCATCGATCTGGGTCCGGAGGGGGGAGAGGCGGGGGGGTATCTGGTGGCCGAGGGAACTCCGGAGGCGGTGGCCGCCTGTCCGGAAAGCCATACAGGCCGTTTTCTGCGCCAGGAGCTCGAACGCGGGATACGGGAACCCCGCGCCAGGATTACGCTGGGAACAGGGTCGGTTTCCCTGCGCGGTGCGTAACAGGTTCCAGGTACAGGGGGTCTTCATCGTAGCGGAGGAAGCATCGTGTCTGCGCTGCCTCATCTGCCCTGGGCTGAATGGCTGTCTGCCATTCGACGGCATCTGCATCAACACCCCGAGGTGGGCTTTGAGGAACATGAAACAGCCGCCTTCTTGGAGTCCGAGCTGCGGGCTCTGGGGCTTACGCCCCGCCGGGTGGCCGGCACCGGGGTGGTGGTAGACCTTACAGGCAGGGGGCCGGGTCCGATCCGGGCCTATCGGGCCGACATCGATGCGTTGCCGGTCGCCGATGCCAAACAGGTGCCCTACGCTTCTTCCAGGCCCGGCGTGGCCCATCTGTGCGGACACGACGCCCACACCGCCATTGCGCTCGGTGTGGTGCGGTATCTGCTCGAGCACAACGACTGGACCGGCACGGTACGCGTGCTCTTCCAGCCGGCCGAGGAGCCCACGCCCAGCGGCGCCCCGGAAATGGTGCGGGCAGGAGTTATGGAGGGGGTAGAGGCGATCTATGCCGTGCATGTGGATCCCGCTCTGCCCGTGGGGGTTTTCGGCTTTCGGGCCGGTCCCCTGAGCGCGGCCACTGACAGCGTGCGTCTTCTGCTGCGCGGTCCTCG
This sequence comes from Bacteroidota bacterium, assembly GCA_025998875.1. GTDB lineage: Bacteria > Bacteroidota > Rhodothermia > JANXDC01 > JANXDC01 > JANXDC01. Next base: position 947,962 of record AP024675.1, read on the forward strand.
TACCGTGCATTCGGCTCGTCCCCATGAAGCACCCGATCCGGTGTGGGCGGCCGTGCAGATCGCCCAGCTCTGGTATGGGTTTTCGGGGCGTGTGCACGATGCGCGCCAGCCGGCCGTATGGGCGCTTACGTACCTGCAGGCGGGTTCGGCCCTGAACGTGGTCCCGGATCGGGTCGAGCTTGGGGGCACCTTGCGCACCACAGATCCGGTGGCCCGAGAGCATTGGCATACGATGATGCGGGAAAGCGCCCGGGCGCTGGCCGCCACCTTCGGACTGGACTGTGAGCTGCACGTGGCGCGTGGCGCCCCCCCTGTGTGGAATGATCCGCGGCTGATTGCACATGCCCGTCAACTGGCCCTTGCGCTCTTCGGACCGGAGGCGATAGCCGAACTGGAACAGCCCAGCATGGGAGGGGAAGATTTCTCCGTTTACCTGGAATATGCTCCGGGTGCTATGGTTCGAGTCGGAACCCGCTCCGGTCCGGAGACGGGTTTCGAGCTGCACGACAGCCGCTTCGATATCGATGAAGGCGCCCTTCCCCTGGCCGTTTGCCTGATGGGTGAGGTATTGCGCCGCTGGCCCCCTGAAGCCCCATGAGGATGGGTCTGTTGGTGAGTTTTTGGGTGGCCTGGGCTCCGGCCCTCCTCAGCGCCCAGGTTGTTGGAGACAATTTCGAGGACGGGGATTTTCTGCACAATCCCCCCTGGATGGGTTCAGTGGACCGCTTCGTCGTGGTGCGCGAGGAGGCGGGATATCGGCTCCGCACTCGGGGCCAGAATCGGGCCGATACGATACAGCTTCTGCTGCGCTCCCCGATCGCCTATGGGCGCTGGTCCTGCTGGATACGCATCTCGGGGGTAAACCTGAGCACGGCAAATGGTCTTCGATGGTATCTGCTGGCCGATCGGGCCGATCTCAAGGGCCCCGTGCGGGGGTATTACGTGCAAATCGGCACCACCAACTCCGACGATGTGCGGCTGATCCGGCAAGATGGAGATCGGCGCATCGAACTGCTGCGCACCCCAGCTCTGGGGACGGGTACAGAACACCTGTTTCTGTTCCACGTCGAGCGTCGTCTCAATGGCACCTGGTACCTGGAGGTCAACGGCATCCGCTATGGCCCGGTCCAGGATACCCTGATCGGATACAGCCGCTATCTCGGTTTCTGGGTCAAACATAGCGCCACGGCGGGATCGGCCTATGCCTTTGACGATCTGGAAGCCGTCTGGGGAGATGGGCCGGATCCAGACCGGCGCCCTTTCGCTGTGATCGGTGCTCAGGTCATGGCGCCGGATGTATTTCGCCTGCGGTACAGCCACCCGCTGGATTCGGCCTCGGCGACGCGCAGGGGCGCCTATCGCATCGATCCGGGCTCGCTCGAGCCTCTGGAGGTGTGGCTCGAAGAAGATCCCCGAGACGTCTTGTTGCGCCTGCCCCTGCAGTTGCGCAGTGGGCTCTCTTATCGGGTGCGTATCAGCGGGGTGCGAGACTGGACCGGTCGCACCCTGGAGGAAGGGGAAGCGGAACTACGATACTGGGATCCCAACGATGCCCATCCGGGCCTGTTGCGCATCACAGAGATCCTCTATGATCCCCTCCCGGGGGGCGCCGAATACATCGAGCTGTACCATACGGGAGATCGCCCCCTGCTGCTAAGCGGATGGAGCTGGCATCGTCGTCCGGATAGTCGGGGGAAGGTCGTCGCTTATCCGATCAGCCCTGAACCGGTTGTGCTGGAGCCCGGGCGTTTCCTTGTGCTCACCACCGATACGGCGACTCACTGGGAAGAAAGCCGTCTGGTGCGCCTGTTTGGCAAACCCGATCCCCGGCAGGCCGTGTTCCTGATCAGGCCGGGGCTCAATCTGGGATTATCCGACGAGGGGGATGCCGTTGTCATTCGGCGTCCGGATGGCACCCTGATCGATAGCGTTTACTACCGGCCCGAATGGCACCACCCGGCCGTTTACGATCCCCGGGGTCGGTCTCTGGAACGACGTGATCTGTCCCGTCCCTCGATAGATCCGTCCAACTGGACCACGAGCGCCGATCCGATGGGGGGTACGCCGGGAAGACCCAACAGCGTGCGCCCGCCGGAGGCGAGCGAGGGGGGGAGATTTCTCTGGATAGAGCCCAATCCGTTTTCTCCGGACGGGGATAGCTGGCAGGAAGAAGCCCTTATCCGATATCGTTTGCGGCGGGATGAGCCCGCCTTCGTGCGCGTGCGCATTTTTGACCAGCGGGGGCGCCTGGTGCGCGAGCTCGTCCCGGCCGGCACCTATGCCCCAGCGGAAGGGTATTGGGTATGGGACGGCTATGCCGAAGGGCGCCGCCCCTTGGCTACCGGACCGTATATTGTGTTGCTGGAGGCCACGTATGGGGATCCGGTGCGCACGGAGACCCATCGAGCCCTTGTTGTGCTGGTGCGCGGAAGGGGAAACTGAGCGGTATGCAGCTACATGCGGCAAGTCCCATCGGGGTTTTCGATTCCGGTATAGGAGGGCTGACCGTCTTTCGGGCACTCATGGAACGTTTGCCCTTCGAACACCTCATATATTTCGGCGACACGGCCCGGGTGCCCTACGGGGTCAAATCCGTTGAGGCGATCGCGCATTACGCCACCCAGATCACCGAATTTCTGCTTGCTCGCGGAGTGAAATTGCTCGTTATCGCCTGCAATACGATCGCGGCCGTGGCGTATCAGGTGGTGGACGATCTCTCTCCGGTGCCCGTGCTGGATGTCATCGAAGCGGGGGCCCGCATGGCCGTGGCGAGCACGAGATCCAAACGGGTGGCCGTCATCGGCACTCCTGCGACGGTCAACAGCAACGCCTATGCCCGCGCCATTCATGCGCTGGATCCAGAGGTGCGTATCTTCTCACAGGCTTGCCCCCTTTTCGTGCCCTTGGTTGAGGAGGGATGGGTGGACCATCCCGTTACCCGTATGGTCGCCCAGGAGTATCTGCGCCCTGTGCTTGCTGAGCAAGTCGACACCCTGGTGCTGGGGTGCACACACTATCCCCTGCTCAAAGGGCTTCTGCAGGATGTGGCCGGCCCCGAAGTGCGCCTGATCGACTCGGCCGAAGCCGTGGCCGAGCGCACGGCCGCGTTGCTCAACGAGATGCGGTTGCTCAACCCTTCCCGCCAGGCGCCTCGGTATACGTTTTACGTCACGGACGTGCCCCTGCGTTTTCGTACGCTGGGGGAGCGTTTTCTGGGTCGAGCCCTGCCCAACGTGCATGTGGTGCGGTGGTAGGGGAGGGCAGGAACCGGAGATCGGGATAAACGATTTATCCGAGCACAAGACTGGCCGAGGTTTGCTATGCGGGGCGTGTTGGGATTGCATCATGTAACGGCCATTTCGGGTCCGGCCCAGGAGAACGTGGATTTTTACGCGGGCATTCTGGGCATGCGCCTGGTCAAGCGCAGCGTAAATCAGGATGACCCGGGCACGTATCATCTCTTCTATGCCGATGCGGAGGGGCACCCGGGTACGGAGCTCACCTTCTTCCCCTGGGCGGAAATGCCCCCCGGGCGTTCCGGAACGGGTATGGCTGTCGAGGTGTCTCTGGCCGTTCCTCTCGGCAGTCTATCGTACTGGCAGGGGCGCCTGGGCCGCTACGGGGTCGCTTTCGGGCCGGAGGAGCGCCGTTTCGGAGAACGGACGCTACCCGTTGTGGACCCCCATGGTCTTCGGCTGGCACTTGTGGAGACTCCGGAGGCCGAAGAGCGCCCCTTCAGCCCCTGGCTGGAAAGCTCGGTGCCCCCGGAGTATCAGATTCGCGGGCTACACGCGGTGCGTCTGTGCGTGCGCAATTTGGGGCCCACCGAAGCTCTGCTCTCCGAGGGCCTGGGATTGTTCCGGGTCGGTGTGGAGGGGAGGTGGGTGCGTTTTCAGGCTCCGGATCTGGGCCGGGGCTACCTGGATGTTGAGGTTTGCGCTGAGCTGTCGCCCGGCCGCCAGGGGGTCGGAACCATCCATCATCTGGCCTGGCGCGTATCCGATGAGGCGCATCAGGAAGAGATCCGGTCCCATTTGCTTGTGCTGGGGCTTTACCCCACGCCTCCGATTGATCGTTTCTGGTTTCGCTCCGTGTATTTTCGGGAGCCCGGAGGGGTGCTCTTTGAACTCGCCACCGATGGGCCGGGCTTTGCCATTGATGAGGATCCGGATCATCTGGGGGAACGGCTCATTCTGCCTCCCTGGCTGGAGCCCCGTCGGGGGTGGATTGAGGCCATTCTGCCCTCGCTGCGCTATCCTCCCGTGAGCTCGTAAAAAGGAGGCGGCTTATGCGCGTGCCTCGTCTGGAAAGCCCCAATCTGCGCCGCCCCATGCCTCCCGGGCAGCGGTATATCGATACTTTTCCTATCTACGACATCACCCCGCAGCGACCCCGGTTCGATCCGGCCACATACCGGTTTCGTATCTGGGGCGCCTGCGAGGCGCCGTTGGAGCTTTCCTGGCAGGAGCTAGAGGCCCTTCCCCGCCTGGAGGTCGTGGCCGATTTTCACTGTGTGACGACGTGGTCCAAGCGGGCGCTGGTCTGGGAGGGGATTCCCGTGCGGATCCTGCTGGAGCGCGTCCGCCCACACCCGGAAGCCGTACAGGCGATGGCGCATTGCCTGGAGGGGTATACGACGAACGTGCCCCTGTCTTATCTATGGGAGGAGGATGTGCTGCTGGCCGATAAGCTCAACGGGGCTCCCCTGAGTCCGGAACACGGCGCCCCCTTGCGGCTGGTGGTGCCCCGGCTGTATGCGTGGAAGAGCGCCAAGTACCTCTGTGGGCTAGAGCTGCAGACGGATTTTCTGCCTGGTTTCTGGGAGGAGCGGGGCTATCACTTGATCGGAGACCCATGGGAAGAACAGCGCTACTGGGAGCCCCTTGAGCGGGTGCGCACCTGGTGGCGACGCGTGCGCCGGGTGGGGGTGGAGCGAACAAGCCCCTAGAAAAGCTTGCTTCGCCTCCCCAGATAGTGCAGAAGCGCCACGTCATAGGGGGTGGCCGTATCCAGCTCTACGAAATCTATGCGGTTTTCCCGACACCGGCGTCGAAAGGTGTCCATAAACCGCCGCACGGCCTCCTGATAGGCGCCCCGAAGGGCGCCCGGGTGTACAGGTAAGGTTTCCCCTGTTTCAACGTCCTCCAGGATGACGGGCTGATTGGGTAGTTCCAGTTTCCGCTCTGCGGCCTCTTCGAGAATGTGAAAGAGAATGACCTCGTGTTTGCGATACCGCAGATGCCGCAGCGCGGCCAGCAGGGCCTCCGGATCTTCCTCAAGCAGGTCCGTGAGCACGATAACCAAGCTGCGGCGTCGAAGGCGTTCGGCCACCTCATGCAGGGCGGCGGCGGCGTTGGTGCGGCGCCGCTCCGAGGAAGATGCATCGGCCAGAAGCGCCTCCAGCTGGCGCAGCAGCACCCGGCGGTAGGCCGGCGCAGAGCGGGCAGGAAACCAGGACCGGATGGCTTCATCGAAGATCACCAGCCCCACCGCATCGCGCTGCAGGAGCATCAGATACTGGAGCGCGGCGGCCAGATGGGCTGCGTAGGCGAGTTTGGAGAAGTCAGCCCGGAACCGGTAGCGCATAGAGCTGCTTGTGTCCAGCAGCATGTAGGCCCGTACGTTGGTTTCCTCGAGGTATTGCTTGACGTAGAAACGATCCGATTTGCCGTAGACCTTCCAGTCCACGTAGCGCAGCTCATCGCCGGGATGATAGGCCCGGTGTTCGGCAAACTCCACAGAAAAGCCGTGATAGGGGCTACGATGCAGACCGGTGATGAAGCCCTCGACGATAAGCCGCGCCCGAAGCTCGAAGTTTTTAATGCGGCTTATCAGGCGCGGATCCAGAAGAGTGCGGGTTTCACGGGACATAGCCGGTGGAATCTGCCAGACCCGGGATATGCTCAAGCAGGCTGTCGAGGGGTTTGCCGAGCATGCGCAGCTCGAAGCGCACGCTGGAGGCGAGTTCGCTTTCCGGATAGCGACGCAGAAAGGACTCATACGCCCGTCGGGCCCGCAGCGTGTCTCCGAGTGCGTTGTGAGAGAGGTAGCCGATCATAAAGAGCGCATTCTCCGCCTGTGGGGAGTGAGGATAGCGCTGCAGCAGACGCTCATGCAGGTAGATGGCTTCCTCTGCGCGGTCAAGCATGCCCCCGTAGAGCTGAGCGGCCAGAAAGAGCAATTCCGGAGCCCGTTCGTGCTCCGGGTAGCGTTCCACGAAGCGCAGGGCCTCCGTGGCCAGCGAATCGGCCAACCGGTTGTCCTCCGGCCTTTCGGTAAGCCTCGTGCGCAGGACTTCGATGCGCTCCAGCTGCTGTTCCGCGCCCCGGCAACCGATCAGCCCCACCGCTATGCCCAGCATCACCAGAGGCCGAATGGGAAATCGCATCCGCATAAACATATCCAAAGCTACGACATGGCCCGATGCAGGGCAACCCGTCAGCCGGAGGCTTTTCGGGCCGAGATCCATTCCATAACCCGCTCCTCCAGGGTGGACAACGGGATGCTCCCGGCGCGCAAGACCACGTCGTGGAAATCGCGCACGTCAAAACGACTGCCCAGCTCCGTTTCGGCTCGGTGCCGGAGCCGAAGGATCGTGAGTTCGCCGATCTTATAGGCCAGGGCCTGTCCGGGCCAGGCGATATAGCGATCGACCTCGGTCTGGATCTCGTGTCGGGACAGGGCGGTGTGTTCAGCCAGAAAGGCGATAGCCTCCTCCCGGGTCCAGCCCATGGCGTGCAGTCCGGTGTCGACTACAAGCCGGCAGGCGCGCCACATCTCGTAGGTGAGCCGTCCGAACTCCCGGTAGGGATCCGTATAGAAGCCCACCTCCTTGCCCAGACGTTCGGCATAGAGCGCCCATCCCTCCCCGAAGGCGGAAAAGCTTACAGAGCGCACAAAGGGATGCAGGTTTTCCAGTTCCTGCCGGATGGCGTATTGCAGGTGATGGCCCGGAACGGCCTCATGCAGCGTGAGCGCCTCCAGCACGTACAGCGGGCGACCGTCGAGCGGATACGGATTAACCCAGTAATATCCCGCCTCTGTGCCATCGGGTGGGGCGGGTATGTAGCGTCCCCCCGTGTAGCGTGGGGCCAGATATTCGGGTACGGGCGCGATCCCATAGGGTAGCCGGGGCAAGGAGCGGACGTGAAAGAGCCGGGGCAGGCGGCCATCCATCTGTTTGGCGATCCAGGCCGCTTCTTTGAGGAGCTCCTCAGGGCTGCGGGCATAGAATCGGGGATCGGTGCGCAGAAACTCCAGAAACTCCGCCAACGTCCCCCTGAAGCCCGTGCTCCGCATGAGCGAGTCCATCGCTGCTCGGATGCGTCGCACTTCCTGCAGACCGATACGGTGCACCTCTTCCGGACTCAGGGCCAGCGTGGTGTAGTAGCGCACCAGGTGTTCGTAGTACTCTCGACCACCGGGTACGGCTGAAATACCGATCGTTTTGCGTGCACCGGGCCGGTACTCGCGGGTGAAAAACTCCAGGAACAGGCGGTATCCATACTGCACCGAATCCCGGATCACCCGGCGGGCCTCTTCCTGCAGGAGGGATCTCCGTTCTACCGGCACGGAGGGGGGGAAGCGGCGGAAGGGTGCAAAGAAAACCGTCTCTTCCGGGTCCGGGCGCAGGTGTCCTTCGATGGTAATCTCATAGCCTGTGAGGATGGCCTCCGGAAGGGTCCATCCTGTCCGGAGGCCTTCGCGCATTAGCGCGATATGCTGCCGTACCCAGTCCGGAAAGGCGCGCAAACGGGCCAGGTAGTTCTGGTAATCCTGCTCGTTGCGAAATGGCATCCAGCTGGGTAGTCGGGCAAAGGCGATATGAAAACCGTCGTCGGAGGTGATCGGGATGCGGTAGGCGCCGAACCGGTATTCGGCCCGTTCGTTTTCCAGCCAGTGCCGCAGTACGTCGTAGCTGATGCGATCCTGCGGGGCGAGTCGCGGGCGGTCAATTCGCTGTAGCCGGTTCCAGAAGTGCTCGATCTGGTGATGGCGGCGGGCAACATCCTCCGGTCTTCGTCCCGGTAGCCGATCCGCCCCTTCGGAGAGCCCCTGATAGGTGGCCAGCAGCGGATCTTCTCGCAATCGAAACGCCCAGACAGCGTCCAGCAGGGCTCGCAGCGAATCTGTCTCTGCCTGCAGGCCCAGGCAGGCGATGAGTACCCACCACATGGTCACAAGCTCCTTGTGCGGCAATGGAAAAATCCGTTCTTTGTGCTTAGCAGGCAACCCCATTCGGTTGCCCTTTAGGAACGGGTTTTCGTATACTTGCGGCGCCTGCCGAACGGGGTCGGCTATTTTTCAGGGGAGCCTGTCCGTTCGTGTCTGGCATGCCGACCTCGAAGCATGGAGGCGGTGCAGCGCTAGCGGCTGGTGGATCGGTTTTAGGGGATGTGAGCCAAGCGTTTCATCTCTGAACGTCTTCCGGCATCCCCCCTACCCTTCGTCCACCGGTCCGCGGTTGTATGGGTGATAGCTCCCCTGCGGGGCTATCAAAACATGCAATTTTAGACCCCGTCCGCAGGGCGGGGGGTGCGGAAAGGAGGGTAGCGATGCAGGCTCTCGGAAGACAGATCCTGGTCGAGTTTTACCAGTGCGACCCGGAGGTGCTGAACGACGAGGCCCGAATTCGCGATATTCTCATCGAAGGGGTGCGCCGTTCAAAGGCCACGATCGTGACGGATTCCTTCCATTCTTTCAGTCCCCATGGGGTAAGCGGGGTCGTCGTGATAGCCGAGTCGCACGTGGCCATACATACGTGGCCGGAGTATGGCTATGCGGCAGTGGATATCTTCACCTGCGGGGAGACCATCGATCCGTGGGTGATCCAGCGGTATTTGCAGGAGCAGTTTCGCTCCCGGAACGTCTCCAGTATGGAGCTTAAACGGGGACTGTTTCCGGAGCCCGTGCGGCATAAGCCGGCTGAGGTGGTTCAGGCGGGCTAATCCCGGATCGTTCGGGCGAGGTTCGGGGGGCGGTTTGATCCGCCCCTTTGATGTTTTCGGAGTCCTGGGTGAGGAGAGCGATGAGCACAGCCAAGTTCTACCAGATCCAGTTTACGGAATACTGGGAAGGGCGCACCGGGCAGACCTTCGGCGTAGAGGACCTGCTCTTCAGTCGGCGCAGTCCATACCAGCACGTGCAGGTCTGGCAGACAGACGCCTTTGGCCGGATTCTGACCCTGGACGGGCTGGTTATGATCACCGAGCGCGATGAGTTCGTCTATCATGAGATGATCGTCCATCCGGCGCTGTGCCTGCTGAAAAACCCCAAACGGGTGCTCGTTGTGGGCGGTGGGGATGGGGGTACGGTTCGGGAAATTCTGCGCTATCCCGACGTAGAGGGGGTGGATCTGGTGGAAATCGACTCTGTCGTTATCGAGGCGGCTCGGTGTTTCTTCCCGGAAGTGGCTTCCGCCTTCGATGATCCGCGCCTGCACGTGCATGTGGCCGACGGGGTGCAGTTCGTGCAAAGCGCCCCGGCGGGATACTACGATGTGGTCATCGTCGACTCCACCGATCCCGTGGGGATCGCAGAGGGGCTTTTCGGGGAGGATTTCTACGTCCAGGTGGCTCGTATTCTGACCGCCGAGGGGGTGCTGGTGGCTCAGACCGAGTCGCCCTTTGATCGGCTATTTCAGCAGACCATCCAGGCGGCGCACGGTTTTCTGCGCCGTCTGTTTCCCATCGTAACCATGTATCTGGCCTTCATTCCCTCGTACCCGACAGGCATGTGGTCCTTTACGCTGGCCAGCCGGATCTATCATCCGGTCCGGGATTTTGATCCCGAGCGCGCCCGAGCGCGCATCGCCCCTTTTCAGGAGATGTTGCGCTATTATAACCCGGAGGTGCATGTGGCCGCTTTTGCGCTGCCCAACTTCGTGCGGCAGCAGCTGGAGGGCTAAAGCCACCCATGGGCCCGGTACCAGGCGATGGTCTCCGGGATACCTTGCTCGATGGGGATTTCCTGTCGATATCCGAGCAGACGCATGGCCTTTTCCGAAGAGCAGGTCCAGCGGGCCACCAGTTCACGCGCCTTTTCCCGGTTCAGGGGTGGATAGGTGCCCAGCAGGCGTCCGACGTGCTCCACCACGGCGCCTATCGGCACCACGAGATTGCGGGGCACGGGCACGATCAGCGCCCAGCGGCCCAGGGCGCGCAGGGTGACGGCGACCAGCTCGCGCCAGCTGTAAAAGCGTTCGCTGGAGATGAAAAATACCTCCCGAAGCCCCTCGGGCCGCACAGCGGCCAGGTAGATGCCGCGTACCAGATCGCGAACATGTACCAGGCTGAGTTCCGGTTCGCGCCCGGAGCCCACGATCGCCACAAGCCCTCTGGCCGCGGTCCGGAAAAACGTGTAGATATCCCGCTCCCTTGGCCCATATACGGCCGGGGGGCGTACGATCGTAAAGGGTAGATCGGAGAAGCGTTCCTGGACGCGCTCCTCCATGAGCGCCTTGCTCCGCCCGTAGGCGCTGATAGGGCGCAGGGGACTTGTCTCGGTAACCGGTCCGTTCGGGCTGGGACCTACCGCAGCCTGGCTGCTTACGAGGAGCACTCGCCGGATCCGGGATCCGTGATGGCGGGCCAGTTCCAAGAGGCGTTCAGTGGCCTCCACGTTGGCCCGATACAGGGACTCCCAGTCCGGAGCGCGCGTCAATCCGGCCACATGGAAGACGTATTCGGCCTCGCTCAGGCCCTCCCGGAGCGCCCTCTCATCGAGACCATCTCCGTAGAGGAAGCGTACGGGGAGTCCACGCAGCCAGCGGGGCTCCCGCCGTACCAGGCAATAGACCTCAAAGCCGTGCTGCAGCAGGTATTCCACCAGATGGCTGCCGATAAATCCCGTTCCTCCGGTCACAAAGGCGCGCATGCCCGCCTCCACGTTGAGCGGCCAAAGATAGCACCAAGTTGGCAAAAGCCTGATCTGCCCCCTATTTTCCGCTTCCGACCCATGCTCGGATCCTATGACCGATTTGTTCGATATTTTAGCGCGGGCGCGGCGTATTGCCATTGTAGGTGCCTCTGTGCATGCCCATCGCCCCAGCCATCAGATCATGCGCTATCTTATGGAGCAGGGATACGAGGTAATTCCGGTTAATCCCTGCTATCCGGAAGTGCTCGGGATCCCCGCTTACCCTTCGGTGCGGCATCTGCCCGTGGAGGTGGATATCGTCAACGTGTTTCGTCGTCCCGAGGCCGTGGAGGCCGTGGTGGATGATGTCTTGGCCTCCGGTCAGCAGCCCGTGATCTGGACTCAGCTGGGGGCCCACAGCGAGCTCGCACAGCGGAAGGCGGAACGAGCCCGGCTGCGGTATATTCCCGAGGTGTGCATCATGGTCGTGCATCGACAGTGGCGGCAATGGCGGTGCGGCTTATAACGATCGACTTCTGGAACACCATGGTGGACCCCCATGTCGGGGGCGAGAAGCGCAAAGAGCTGCGTTTTGCCCAGCTGGAGCGGGTTCTCCGGCAGGCGGGGCGTCGGATGGAGCTCGAAGAGCTGGAGGCGGTCTATCAGCAGGCGCGGCTCTGGTTTGAGGGATCCTGGCAGGAGGCGCGCTATACCCCGCCTGTCGAATTGCTCGTCCGGCGGATCTGGGAAGAACTGGACGTGGAGGTTGCCGAAGAAGCCCATCGGGAGACGGTGCGCGTCTTCGAAGAGGGGCTCCTGCAGGCTCCCCCCGCCTTCGCCCCGGGTCTGAAGGAGGGACTGGCGGAGTTGGCCCAGCGCTATGCGCTCTGCATCGTCTCCGATACCATGTTTTCCCCTGGACGGGTTATCCGCCAGTTGCTCGAAGAGGCCGGGCTGATTGGATTTTTTCAGCATTTCGTCTTTTCCGATGAGACCGGATATGCCAAACCCGATCCACGAGCTTTTCTGAACGCCCTGCGCGCCTTCGGGGTCGAGCCCAGAGAGGCCGTGCATATCGGAGATCTGCAGCGCACGGATGTGGAGGGCGCTCAGGCGCTCGGGATGCGGGCCGTTTTATACGTGGGCCTCAATCGCCGGGATCTAGAAGGACATACGGCCGATGCTGTGGCCGAGGACTGGCTTCAGATCCCGCCGCTTGTAGAACAGCTAGATCGGGGGGATCCCTGAACGATGGGGCATCATGTGCTCATCAGCGGAGCCTCTTCGGGTATCGGAGCGGCTACCGCCCATCTGGCCGCTGAGCGAGGATGGGCGCTTTCCATCGGCGCCCGCCGCCTGGAGAGGCTGCAGGCCCTGGCCCGGGAAATCCAGAAGAGCTACGGGGTTTCTGTCTACGCCGCACCCCTGGATGTGCGGCATGCGGATTCCGTACGAAATTTTGTCCAGGGCGCTATGGCCCACAACGGGGTTCCGACGGTGCTCGTCAACAATGCTGGACTTGCCCTGGGTCTGCGCCCCCTGCTGGATACGCCCGAAGCAGATTATCAGACGATGTTTCAGACGAACGTAGAAGGGGTCATCCGGCTCACCCAGGCCGTTGTGCCGCATATGCTTCAGGCCGGCCGGGGACATGTGATCATGCTCGGGTCCATTGCGGGCTGGGAGGCCTACGAGGGGGGCAGTGTATACTGTGCCACGAAGTTCGCCCTGCGGGCGCTGACACAGAGTTTGCGCCAGGAGCTGCTCGGCACGCCGATTCGGCTGACCAGCATCGATCCCGGCATGGTGGAAACGGAGTTCAGCCTGGTTCGCTTTCGGGGAGATCAGGAGCGGGCCCGGAAGGTCTATGAGGGGCTCACGCCCCTGCGCCCCGAAGATGTGGCGCAGGCCATCCTCTGGGCCGTAGAGCAACCGGAGCATGTCAACGTGGATGTGATCATCCTCAAGCCGCGTGATCAGGCCTCGGTCTTCAAGGTGCATCGTCGTGTCCAGGGCTGAACGCGCAGACCTGCACCTGCACAGCAACTACTCGGACGGCCGTCTGGGTCCTTGTGATCTGATGGGGCAGGCCGCAGAAGCCGCCCTGGGTGTGGTGGCGGTGGTGGATCATGACACGGTCGAGGGCCTCTTTGAGGCCGCGGAGGCGGCCAGGGAAAAGGGATTGGAGCTCATACCGGGCCTGGAGCTGAGCGCCCACTGGGGGGATCGGGAGCTGCATGTGTTGGGCTACGGTATAGACCCCGGCGATGCGGGCCTTCGGCGCGCGCTCGGTCTGTTGCAGCAGGCGCGCCTGGAACGGGTGCGGGAGATCCTAAGGCGCCTGCGGGAGGTCGGGATCTTGCTGTCCCTGGACCGGGTGCTGGAGGTGGCCGGCTCCGGTACCGTGGGGCGTCCCCATGTGGCGCGCGTACTCGTTGAGGCCGGATGGGCTCGTTCCGTGCGCGAGGCCTTTGTCCGCTATCTGGGGGCTCATGGACCGGCCGCCGCGCCGCGCGTGGGATTTCCCGTTGAGGAGGCCGTACGTCTGATCCGAGGGGCTGGAGGGGTGGCCGTGATCGCCCATCCGGGCCGTGCTCTGGCCGGCGCACCCATGGAGGCGCTCCTTCGTTTTGGGGTCGATGGGATTGAGACCGTTCACCCGAGCCATGACTGGCGCCTGACGGCCTACTACGAGGTCCTGGCCCGCCGCGCTGGACTGCTCACCACCGGCGGATCCGATTACCACGGAAGAGCGGAAGAGGCGCTTCTGCTCGGCACAGTTACCGTTTCCGGTGTCGTGGTGGAGCGCCTGCTTGCTCGGATTCGTCAACAGCGGGAGAGGAAAAATGCCCGTCGTGCATGAGGTTCCGCTCAGCGCCCGGGAGTTGCGGCTGGGTATTGCAATCAGCCGCTGGAACGAGCTCGTAACCGGCAAGCTACTTCAGGGGGCCCTGGAAGCGCTGCGCCGCCACGGGGCAGATCCGGATCGGATCGAGGTGGCCTGGTGTCCGGGAGCCTTCGAGCTGCCCTTGCTGGTGCGCCGCATGGCGGAGACAGGTCGTTTCGATGCGCTCATCGCCCTGGGGGCCGTGATCCGGGGGGAAACCCCCCATTTCGAATACGTGGCCTCGGCGGCCACGCAAGGTCTGGCCCGCACAATGCTGGAGCTGAACATCCCCGTGGGCTTTGGGCTCCTGACAACCGATACCCTCGAGCAGGCCCTTGAGCGGGCCGGAGGTAAGGCGGGAAACAAGGGGGCCGAGGCCGCCCTGGCTGCGGTGGAGATGGCTCACTTGCTCACCCGACTGAGATGAGACGGATCGGCTCGCTGCTCGGTTTTCTGCTCTGTGCCCTGCTCCCCCTTCAGGCCCAGCCCGGCCGCTGGCAGGCCTATACCGCCATGCGGCAGGTAAACACGCTCACCGCATCCCGTTCGACCCTCTGGGCCGGCACCACGGGCGGACTTTTCGCCTACGAGCTCGCTACCGGCGAGGTGCGCCGTTTTACGCGGGTGGAGGGTATGAGCGGCATCGAGATCTCCGCCCTGCTCTATGATGAGCGCCGAAATAGGCTCTGGGTGGGTTATCCCAACGGGGTGCTCGATGTCTGGGACGAAACCCAACAGCGATGGCGGACCATCCTGGATATCGCGCGCAGTACCCAGTTTACCCAGCGGGGTGTGCGCTCCTTTTTCGTTTACGGGGATACCCTCTATGTGGCCACGGATTTTGGCATCGTGCTGCTGGATTCGCAGGGACGGGTGCGCGATTCCTACACGCGCCTGGGGACGCTCAACCCCGGTACCCCGGTATGGTCCGTGCTTATCGCAGCCGGCCGGATCTGGGCGGCTACGGATTTCGGTGTGGCCTCCGCCCCCCTTGCGGCCCCCAACCTGAAAGCCCCCGAATTCTGGGAGCTACACGGAAGCGGCTGTGGGCTTCCCTCGGGGCGTATTTATGCCCTTGCCGACTACGAGAACACCGTTTATGCGGCCACCTCCGGCGGGCTTGCCCGATACGACGGAAGCTGTTGGCGTCTTCTGCCCCTCCTGCGGGAGCCCGTGGTGGCCCTCTCCAGGCAGGTGGATTATCTCTTCGTCCTCACCCCTTCGGCCGTAGCCCGGCTCGATCCCGCTCTGGCCGTGAGCCGTTTTCCCCTCTCTCCGGGCGAGCCGCGCGCCCTTTGGGCGCAGAGTCCCACGATCTGGTGGGTGGGCGATTTCCAGCGAGGTCTTTGCCGTTACGAAGGGGGCCAGCTCCGCTGGCAGTTCATCCCCGAGGGGCCCTATAGCAACCTGATCAGCCAGCTTTCCTGGAGCCCCCGGGGCCTGCTGTGGGCGGCCTCCAGTCAGCTGGACCGGCCCGGAAGCGGCTTTTATCGCTTCGATGGGACCCGGTGGACGAACTTCCATCCCGATCTCCTGCCCGAGCTGGCCGGCATCTTCGATGTACCCGCCGTGCTGGCCGATCCCGATGGCGGGGTGTGGGCAGGAACCTGGGGGCGGGGGATTGTGCGCGTAGAGCCGGATGGTACCCTGCGGCGTTTTGACCGCCGAAGCGGCCTCATCGGCATCCCCGGATCCGAAGACTATGTGGTCGTCCCCGCCCTGAGTCGGGATCCCCGGGGACGGATATGGGCGGTGAGCTTTCTGTCGAGCTATCCCCTTTTCGTCTACGAAAACGGCCGCTGGACTGGCCTGCCGCGCCACAGCCAGGCCCCGGGCAATGCGACATACTTTACCGTGTATGCGGACTCCTCGGGCCTGCTCTGGATTGGCCTGCGGGCTTCGGATGACAAGAATGTGGGCATGGGGCTGCTGGTGCTCGATACGCGAGACACCCCGGAAAACCCGGCCGATGATCGGGCGCTCTACCTGCGGGCCGAGCGGGGAGCGGGAAACCTGCCGGATCGCAAGGTGAATGCGATCGTGCAGGACCGAAGGGGCATGATCTGGATCGGCACGGCACGGGGCCTGGCCTACTATCCCTTCCCCGGGTTGCTTATCGAGGGATCAACGGCCGAACGGGAAGCGCAGTGGCCCGTCTCGGCCGATACCGGCCAGGGACGGCGCAGCTACCTGTTGCGCGAGCTGAGCGTGAACGCTATCGCCATCGATGGCGCCAATCGCAAATGGATCGGCTCTCCGGATGGGCTGTGGGTGACGGATGAGGCCGTCTCCCGGGTGCTGGCGCATTACACCACGGAAAACAGCCCCCTGTTGTCCAACAACATACTCGGACTGGCCTACCGGCCCGATACGGGAGAGCTGTTTGTGGCCACCTCGGCAGGCCTGGTCAGTATCATGACCGACGTGCTCGGGCCGGAGCCCGAACTGCGCACGCTGCGGATCTTCCCCAACCCCGTTCGCCTGCAGGGGCCCCGACCCATTTACATCCGGGGACTGACCGAGGAGACCCGAATCAAAATTCTCTCCATCGAGGGCCATCTGGTCCGGGAACTGTATGTCCGGGGAGGACAGGCCATCTGGGATGGCCGGGATACCGAGGGTCGGCTTGTGCCTTCAGGGGTATACCTGATCACGGCCGTCGATCTGGCCACGCGACGTTCCGCAGTGGGCAAGGTGCTCATCATCCGCTGAGGTTACGGTTTCTTAACCGCCTTTTCATCTCCTGCTAACATGGCCTCCCGAGCTTGCGATGACATAACCAGGGGAGGCCGCTCATGGCAGGGCGCTATCTGTTCTTGCTTTTCGGACTCTTGGTGCATGGTCTGCTATACGCCCAGTCCCGGGGGGTGATCACGGGCACCGTGCGGGATGCGGGGACGGGGGAGGCGCTTATCGGGGCCACCGTGATCCTGCACGGGAGCGCGCAGGGGACCACGACGGACCTGCAGGGACGATTCCGCCTGGAGCTCGCCCCCGGTCGCTACACGCTGCTTTTCCGATATGTGGGCTACCAGCCCCTGCGGATAGAGGATGTAGAGGTGCTTGCCGGCAGAACCGTGGAGCTGGCCGTCTCGCTCCGATCCGAAGCGCTTCAGCTTGGTGAGCTTACCGTCGAGGCGGAGGCCGTGCGCAACACGGAGGCGGCCCTCATCGCCTTGCAGCGCCGGGCGCCTGCTATTGGGGATGCTATAGCGGCCGAACAGATCCGCCGGGCTCCGGATCCCACCTCGGCCGACGCCCTGCGCCGTATAACCGGGGTTTCCGTCCTGGGAGGAAGATACCTCTACGTGCGCGGCACCCCGGAGCGCTACTCGGTGGCCCTGCTCAACGGCACCCCACTGGTCGGCACGGAACCGGACCGACGTAGCTTCGCCTTCGATCTTATCCCGGCCGAACTGCTCGACAACACGGTCATCCAGAAATCTTTTACGCCCGATCAGCCCGGGGATTTCTCCGGCGGTGTGGTGCGGATGGAGACGATCGATTTCCCGTCTAGTCGCATCGTGCGCCTGAGCGGATCTGGGTCCTGGAACCCGGCCACCACGGGGCGCCTTTTCTGGACCTATCCGGGCAGCCGGTTCTGGGGTCTCGACGATGGCCGACGTCGCCTGCCCACCGGATTTCCGGAGGATGTCGGTCAGCTGTCCATCTCCGAACGACACCAGCTGGCCCAGCAATTGCCTGCGATATGGACTCCCCGATCCGAACGCGCGCCGGCCAACCTGCATCTGGGCCTCTCTATCGCGGATGACGCCCGTCTGTTGGGCGGAGGCCTGGGCTTCCTGATCGGTGCCTCCTACCGGAACGGATACATGATCGAGGACCTCATCCGGCGCGAGTATGAGGCCTCCGGGGATCTGCGCTTCGATTACCGGGGCCAGCGCCACGCCTTTTCCGTGCTCTGGGGGGGACTGTTCAACCTGAACCTGCGCCTCAGTAGCGCGCACCGGTTGAGCTGGCGCAATACGTACACCCGCTCGGCGGAAGATGAGGTCATCCGGCTCGAGGGGGTCCAGTACACCGACGCGGGCAAGGAGCAACAACAGACCGCCCTGCGCTTCATTAGCCGGGGTCTTTACAGCGGACAGCTCGAGGGGATGCATTTTCTGCCCTTGCTCGGCAGGCTGGAGCTCAACTGGGCGATCCGCTACAGCCGTTCCGATCGGGAGGAGCCCGACTACCGGCGATACATGTACGCACGCGAGATGGGCTCCACGGACCCCTACGCCGCCGTGCTGGGCTTTCAGGCCAATCTGAAAAATGGAGGGCGCTTCTATTCCGAGATGCGGGAAAGCGGGCGTGGGTTTTCGATCGAGGCCCGAAAGCCCCTGGGTGCGGCGATGCGCCTGAGCGGTGGGGTTGGGGGGGAAGATCGTGCGCGCACTTTTAGGTCCCGGCTCATCGGGGTGATCATAAACGCCCCTGGAAACGGTTTTACGGACTTTCGACTGCTCTATCTCGGGCCCGATTCCCTGTTTCGGCCGGAGCATTTCCGCCGTAACGGGCTGGCTCTCGATGAGTACCGCAACGGCACCAACCGCTACCGGGCCGGCTCGATCCTCCGCTACGGTTACGGCATGCTGGACTGGCCCATTGCTCTGCCGGCTGGAGGCCGGCTCCGCCTGCTCGGGGGGGTGCGCCTGGAAGAGGCCGATATCTGGGTTCGAACGCGGGATTTTTCCGACCAGCGGGATGTGCATATCCGACAACGGCAGCTCGATCTGCTCCCGGCGCTCAACCTCACCTATAGCCCCTCGGAGCGTCTGAACGTGCGTCTGGCCTGGAGCCAGACGGTCAATCGGCCTGAGCTGCGGGAGCTGGCTCCCTTTACGTACTTCGACTTTCAGACACAGACCTCCGTGCGCGGCGACTCTTCCCTGCGCCGGGCGTTGGTGCGCAACTGGGATCTGCGCGCAGAGTACTATCCGGGGGTGGGGGAGCTTCTGGCGGTGGGGCTGTTTTACAAACAGCTGCGCCATCCCATCGAGCAGGTGATCATCTCCGGAAGCGCGCTGGGCTCGGAGCGCACCTTTGCCAACGCAGAACGCGCCGAAAACGGCGGGCTGGAAGTGGACCTGCGTATGCATCTGCGGCGCCTGCTCGGGCCTCTCGGGGGGCCGCTTCGGCTACAGCTCAATTATGCCTGGATCCGCTCCCGGGTTTTCGTGCCGGGCAGCGAGACGACCATCGCCCGAAGGGGCCGCCCCCTGCAGGGCCAGTCTCCCTACGTGTTGAATGGGGCTCTGTTCTATGAACGCGGCCCGCTCCATGTGAACCTGCTCTATAACCGCATCGGCAGTCGAATCGTCGAGGTCGCCACCGCCTACGAGGAAGATGTGCGCGAAGAACCGCGCCATCAGGTGGATCTATCGGTGAGCTGGCGCCTGCTCCGCTCCCTGAGCCTTCGCCTGAGCGTGCGGGATGTGTTGGCCCATGAGCAACGTTTCACCCAGGCGGGCAAGCTGGTCCGTCAGAACAGCCGTGCCCCCGTCTGGTCGCTGGGCATCAGCTGGCAGCCCTAACGGAACGATAACCTCCGCCTCATATTCTCTTTACCTGCGCAGACCAACTTGGGCCTGTCCGAATTGGCGAGGAGGAAAAAGCGATGCCAGGTGCTGTACTGCTCGGTCTTCTGCTCTGCCTGTTCGTCTCCGAATCCAGGGCTCAGCTGGCTCCGGTAGACAGCGTGCTTGAGGGGCGTATCGGGCGCGATCTGCGTCTGCAATCCGGCAAGCGCTATCTGCTTCGGGGTTTTGTCCAGGTGGATCCGCCGGCTGTGCTGCGCATCGAGCCCGGTGTGATAATCTTCGGGGAGAAGGCCACCAAGGGCACGCTCATTATCAACCGGGGAGCCCGGATCATCGCAGAGGGCACCCCGGATCGTCCGATCGTCTTCACCAGCCAGCAACCTCCGGGGCAGCGCGGCCCGGGAGACTGGGGGGGGCTTATCATCGCCGGCCGGGCTCCGATCAACATACCCGGCGGTACGGCCGAAATCGAAGGGGGTACAGGCACCATCTACGGGGGTGGATCGAATCCGGACCCGGATGATGACTCCGGGATCCTGCGCTATGTGCGCATCGAATTCCCCGGAATCGCCTTTCTGCCCGACAACGAGATCAACGGGCTCACGCTCGCCGGAGTGGGCCGGCGTACAACGATCGAGTATGTGCAGGTGAGCTATTCTGGCGATGATTCCTTTGAGTTCTTCGGGGGCACCGTCAACGCCCGCTACCTGATCAGCTACCATGGCGTGGATGACGATTTCGACACGGACTTCGGCTATCAGGGACGGGTGCAGTTCGCCCTCGGGGTCCGGAATCCAAATATCGCCGATATTGGAGGCTCAAACGGGTTTGAATCCGACAACGACGGCACGGGCACCACGAACCAGCCCCGCACGGCGCCCGTCTTTTCGAACGTGACCTTGATCGGTCCGGCCGCCACGGCGCAGACGCAGATCAATCCCAACTTCCGGCGCGGTATGCACATCCGCCGTTCTTCCCTGCTTTCGGCCTATAATTCGATCATAATGGGATGGCCGGATGGAATTCTGCTCGATGGGAGCACGACCACGACGGCCGCCCGGGATGGAGAGCTGGAGCTGCGCAATATCTTTTTGGCCGGCATCCGCAACACGCCTCCGGTGAAGACCGCAAACCCGCCGGCGGGGTTTGATGGGGCGGCCTGGTTTCAGAACGCCGCCTGGAATAACCGCATCCTAAGCGCCACGGCCGATGTGGGGCTTCGAAACCCGTATCCCGGCGACCCGGCCCAGTTCGACCCCCGACCCCGACCCGATAGCCCGGTGGCCGTGGGGGCCAGCTTCGTGTGGGCTAAACTCCAGGACAGTTTTTTCCGTCAGGTAGGGTATGCCGGCGCTTTCGGGCCGGAAGAGCGGTGGGATCTGCCCTGGGCCAACTACGATCCCCAGAACACGGATTATAGCCGCGTGGGCACGGCCGTGGAGTCCGAAGCGGTTTCCCCCCTTCATCTCTGGGTGTATCCTAATCCGTCCATCGGACCTGTGCGTGTGGGCTGCTACCTGCCGGAGGCGACCTCGGTTCGGGCGGCCGTATACGATATGCTCGGCCGGCAGGTGGCCGTGCTGGCCGAGGGTCGGCTCGCCTCCGGGGTGCGGGAATGGGTCTGGCATCCAGAAGGGATCCCGGCCGGGGTGTATCTGCTCCGGTTGCAGGTGGGCGATCGGCTCATCACCCGACCCCTTGTGCGCACCCGATGAAAACCGTTCAACGCCTCTTCTCGGGCTGATCCTCCGGGAGGGGAGGCTCAGCCCGAGGGGAGGGCTCCTCTAGGATCCGGCGGGCAAGCCGATACGGGGATTCCCCCCTCCTGTGGGCCGCTTCTGCAAGCAGGGCCTCCAGACGGGCTCGCCGCTCGGGGGTCCAGAACCGTCGCTCCCACTCCGCGGCGATATAGCGTTCTACGCGGTGCAGGAGCCGCCTTCTGCGGCCCTCCTCCCATAGGCCTTCGGCTTCCAGGAAGGCGCGATGCCGGTTGAGGGCCTCCAGCACCGCCTCAATGCCCTCGCCTCCTGTGGCCACGGTTCGCAGCAGCGGAGGGGTCCAGCGGGCCGGTGGACGCAGCTGCAGAGCGGTTTTCAGGGCGCGCTCCAGGGCGTCGATTTCCGGATGGTCGGCTTTGTTCAGGATGAACAGGTCGGCGATCTCCATGAGGCCGGCTTTCATGGCCTGAACGGTGTCTCCCGAGCCCGGCACGAGCACTACCGCGACGCTGTCGGCCGCCTGGCGCACGTCCAGCTCCGACTGGCCGACGCCGACCGTCTCGATGAGCACCAGATCGAATCCGGCCGCATCCAACACATCGGCCAGCTCTTCGGTTCGCGCTGTAAGCCCTCCCTGGCGACCGCGGGTGGCCAGGCTGCGGATGAATACGCCCTCGTCGAGAAAATGGGGCTCCATCCGGATGCGATCTCCCAACAGGGCGCCCCCCGTAAAGGGGCTTGTAGGATCGACGGCGAGTATGCCTACGCGCAAGCCCCGCGATCGAAGGGCTCCTGTGAGAGCGGCCACCAGGGTGCTCTTCCCTGCCCCCGGCGGTCCGGTCAGGCCGATGCGCCAGGCGCGCCCCGTATGGGGATAGAGGGCTTCGAGCAACTCAATGGCGCCGGGCTGTTCATTTTCCACCCACGTCATGGCCCGGGCGATGGCGCGTCGGTCTCCGGACAGAATGCGCTGAAGAATTTCCCCTGTGGACATGGCGGAGTTGAAGATAGGGGCCTGCAGGGGCTGGGGGCAATCTTCCCGCCGATACAAGAGCCTTGCCCGGACTGGCGCCCGGCTTCCGGGGGCGTCTTGAAACTCGTCGGGGGTCGTATCTTTGCCGGGTTCGGCAGAGAGGAAACAATGTCGTTGCGTTGCGGAATTGTCGGGCTGCCCAACGTGGGCAAATCCACCCTGTTTAACGCCCTGAGCGCGGCGGGAGCCGAGGCGGCCAACTACCCGTTCTGCACCATTGAACCCAATGTGGGCGTGGTTCCCGTGCCCGATGAGCGGCTGAAACGCCTGGCCGAACTGGTGCGCCCGGCCCGGGTTACCCCGGCCACGGTGGAGATCGTCGATATCGCCGGTCTGGTGCGGGGGGCCTCCCGGGGAGAAGGGCTGGGGAACCAGTTTCTGGCCCATATCCGGGAGGTGGACGCCATTTTGCACGTGGTTCGCTGCTTCGAGGACCCGAACGTCGTCCATGTGGAGGGCCGCATCGATCCCCGGGCGGATATCGAGACCGTTCACACCGAGCTTGTGCTCAAGGATCTGGAGACCGTAGAGCGCCGGCTGGAACGTGTGGGCAAGGCCGCTCGTGTGGGGGACAAGCGGGCCAGACCGGAACTGGAGCTGCTGGAGCGGCTGCGCGCCCATCTGGATGCCGGTAGCCCGGTCCGAACCTTTCCAGCTACGGGGGAGGAAAAGGCCCTGCTCGAGCCGCTGTTTCTGCTTACGGCCAAGCCCGTGCTCTATGTGGCCAACGTGGCCGAGTCTGATCTTCCCAATGGGGGACCTCTGGTGGAAGTCGTCCGGGAGATAGCCGCTCAGGAGGGCGCCGAAGTGCTGGTGATCTGCGCCGAGCTAGAGGCCCAGATCGCTCGGCTGCCCGAATCGGAACGCGCGCTTTTTCTGCAGGCCATGGGGCTTCGGGAATCCGGACTGGACCGGCTCGTTCGCGCCGCCTACGGCCTGCTGGGGCTGATTACGTTTTTCACCGTTGGGCCCCGGGAGGTGCGAGCGTGGACCATAACGCGGGGTACGAGGGCGCAACAGGCAGCCGGCCGGATTCATTCCGATATGGAGCGCGGGTTCATCCGGGCCGAGGTGATGCGTTTTGAGGATTACGATCGGCTCGGCTCTGAACAGGCCGTTCGAGAAGCGGGGCTGCTGCGTATCGAAGGACGCGATTACGAGGTGCAGGACGGGGATATCCTCTACATCCGCTTCAACGTCTGAGGATCTGGCCCGAAAAGGGCACAGGGTGTTTATTTTCTGCCGGGTTTGCGGAGGCAAAATGCTTATGCCCGGACGATGGCTCAGTGCGGAAGAAGAGGCGCGCATTCGGCAGCGCGTCTCGGAGATCGAACAGGAGACCGGCAGTGAGATCGTGCCCTATGTGGTGGGGATCAGCGATCCGTATCCGGAAGCCCCCTGGCGGGGATTTGTGCTCTTTTCTGTGCTCGGGTTGTTTGTGCTCTCCCTGATCACCCTGGGCCAGTCGTGGGCGATCGGTCCTACGATCACGGAGGTGATTCTGGTGAGCTTACTTTCTGGCCTTCTGGGGGCTTTCCTGGGCCGGTATGTGCCTCCGCTGAGGCGCTGGCTTGTGGGTCGGGCTCTGCTGGATCGTCGGGTGCATCAGCGGGCTCTGCAGGCTTTTCTGGAGGAAGAGGTTTTCGCCACCCCGAATCGAACGGGGGTGCTCATTTTCATTTCCCTTTTTGAACGGCGGCTTGAGGTCTTGCCCGATAAAACACTGGCTCAGCAGGTGCCCACAGAGGCCTGGCGGTCGATAGTGCTCGATGTGGTGGAGGGTATACGCCGGCGTAAGCCAGCTGAAGGCCTGTTGCGGGCCATGGAAGATTGCCGTCAGGTTGTGCTCCGCTATGCCTCCAATCTTCCAGAAGGCGGGGATGCCCTCTCCGATGAGGTGCGGATCCGTCCGGAGTAGCCTTTATCGAGCTACGTGGCGCTCGGCATGGTAGCTGGAGCGCACCAGGGGACCGGATTCCACGTGCCGAAAGCCGCGCCTGAGCCCCTCTTCCCGGTAGCGGGCAAAGACGTCCGGATGTACGTATTCCACCACAGGCAAATGCAGGCGGGTCGGTTGCAAGTACTGGCCGATGGTGAGGATGTCGCATCCCACAGCGCGCAGGTCATCCATTACCTCAAGCACTTCCTCGAACGTTTCCCCCAAGCCCACCATGATCCCGCTTTTGGTAACCAGCCCGGCCTCTTTGGCCCGGCGCAGCAATTCCAGGCTGCGCTCATAACGGGCCTGGGGACGGACAGTGGGATAGAGGCGGGGCACGGTTTCCGTGTTGTGGTTCAGGATATCGGGCCGCTCATCGAGTACCAGCTGCAGGGCTTCCCAGTTGCCCTTGAAGTCCGGGATGAGCACCTCGACGGTGGTGTCGGGGTTAAGGCGTCGGATCTCCCGTATGGTCATGGCGAAAACGGACGCCCCTCCGTCGCGCAGCTCATCCCGATTGACGCTGGTCACAACGGCATGTTTAAGCCCCATGAGGCGTACGGCTTCGGCCACCCGGTACGGTTCTTCGAGATCCAGCTCTGTGGGGCGGCCCGTGATCACGGCACAGAAGCCACAGGAGCGTGTGCAGATGTTGCCCAGGATCATGAACGTAGCCGTGCCCGCACCCCAGCATTCCCCGATGTTCGGACAGCGGGCCGATTCGCATACCGTGTGCAGCCGATGCCGATCGATGATCTCCCGCACCCGGGCGTATTGCCCCCCGTAGGGAAGCTTGACGCGCAGCCATTCCGGGCGTCGCGGCCGCGACTCGGAAGCATCGATGACGGGCAGGGTAAAATCCATGACGCGCTCCTTATCCTTCCCGGTGTCGGTAAAACCCCAACCTGCCGTATCGCGTTCCGTCACCAATTCGAGGGCCAGTCCGTAGCCCCGATCAGGATCTGCACCAGCGCCTCCAGCCCCTGTCGATCGGTTTCCTCAAAGCGCTCCAGCACCGGGGCATCCACGTCTAGGACGCCCAGCAGGCGATCGCCGAGCAGCATGGGGATGACGATCTCCGATCGGGAGGCGCTGTCACAAGCGATATGTCCGGGAAAGGCGTCCACATCGGGCACGACCACGCTCTGACGCCGTGCCGCGGCCGTTCCGCAGACGCCGCGCCCGATTGGAATGCGCACGCAGGCCGGTTTGCCCTGAAAGGGGCCGAGCACCAGCTCTCCGTTTCGGTACAGGTAAAAACCCACCCAGTTGATGTCGGGCAGGGTCCACCAGAGCAGGGCCGCCGTGTTGGCTAGATTTGCCAGCCAGTCCCGCTCTCCTTCGAGCAGGGCCTCCAACGCCCGGGCAAGCTCCCGGTATCGGCCCGCTTTGTCCGTAGTGGTAAGGGCGGGGATGGGATGCATATCATGCCCTCCAGGTAGCAAGCGCCCGTAAAGATAGGCTAACTTTACGGCAAACGGACAAGGCGCCATGCAGCAGCCCGTGGTCGATACCCCCTTGATGCGCCAGTACTGGAGCATCAAGCAACGCTATCCGGGCGCGATCCTTTTGTTTCGGATCGGGGATTTTTACGAGACCTTCGGAGAGGATGCCGAGATCGCCTCACGCGTGCTGGGGATCGTGCTTACCCGGCGAGCCAATGGGGCGGCGGCCGATGTCCCCCTGGCCGGCTTTCCCTATCACGCCCTGGATACCTATCTGCCCAAGCTGGTGCGCGCTGGCTACCGGGTGGCCATCTGTGAACAGCTGGAGGATCCCAGGCTGGCCCGCAAGGTGGTCAAGCGCGATGTGGTGGAGATCGTCACCCCCGGGGTCACCTTCAGTGAGCGTATTTTGGACCACCGGCGCAGCCATTACCTCGTAGCTGTGCACTTCGGCGAACGCCGCATTGGGTTGGCCTTTCTGGATGTCTCCACGGGCGAGTTTGCTCTGACCGAATGCGAGACGGAGCGGCAGCTCGTAGAGCAACTGGAGACGCTACAGCCGGCCGAACTGCTGGCCGACCGCAGGCATCGGGATCGCGTGCGCGCCCTGGGTGTGTCGGCCCCCGTGACCTGGCTTGAGGACTGGGTCTGGGGGTTTGCATACGCCTATCAGGTGCTCACCCGCCATTTTGGCACGCGTACGCTCAAGGGGTTCGGGGTGGAAGCCTATCAGGAGGGCATCGTCGCCGCCGGCGCCGCCCTGCATTACGCCCAGGAGACCCAGAGGGGGCACCTGGGACACGTGCGCAAGCTCGTCGCCCAGCAAGAGGGCGAGTACATGGTGCTCGATCCGGCCACGCAGCGCAACCTGGAGCTGATCGCCCCCCTGCAGGAGGGGGGGCGCGGAGAGGGTACGCTCGTCTCCATTCTGGACCAGACTCGGACGGCCATGGGGGCGCGCTTGTTGCGCCAGTGGCTCTTGCGTCCGCTGTTGCGCCGGGAGCGCATCGAAAGTCGCCTGGAGGCCGTAGAGGAACTGCTCCGCCACCGTCGCCGGCGCGAAGCGATTCGCGAGGTGCTGGCCGAGGTGGTCGATCTGGAGCGGGTCCTCGGACGGGTCTGCACAAACCGGGCCGGTCCCCGGGATCTAGCCCAGATCCGGGATACACTGGCTCTGATACCCCGCATTCGAGATCTGCTCGAGGGGTTCTCCTCCGGTCTGCTCCGAACTGTACAGGAGGAGCTCGATCCCTGCTCGGAACTGCGGGCACATATCGCAAGGGCGCTGGTTCCCAATCCGCCGGCCACGCTCGCCGAAGGCGGCGTGATCCAGGAGGGATATCATAAGGAACTCGACGAGCTGCGCCTGCTTGTGCGGGATATCTCCTCCTGGATGGAGCGTTTTCGCGCCGAAGAGGCGGCCCGAACGGGAATCCCTTCCCTCAAGGTGGGGTATAACCGCGTATTTGGCTACTACATCGAGGTCACGAACGCCCATCGGCACAAGGTTCCCGCTGATTACATCCGCAAGCAAACCCTTACGGGCGCGGAGCGCTACATTACCCCCGCGCTCAAGGAGCAGGAGGAAAAGATCCTCACCGCCCAGGAGCGGATGCTGGCCCTGGAGGCGGAACTGTTTCAGGCGCTTCGGCTTTCGGTGGCCGAGCAGGCCGAACCCCTGCAGCGCAACGCCCGCTTGATCGCCCTGCTCGATGTGCTGGCCAATCTGGCCGAAATCGCCGAGCGCTATGGATATGTGCGCCCCACGGTGGATGATTCCACGGTGCTCGACATCCGACAGGGGCGGCATCCCGTACTGGAGCGCCTTCTGCCTCCGGGACAGGCCTACGTGCCCAACGACGTGTACCTGTCGACCGAGGAGGCGCAGATCCTCATCATCACGGGCCCCAACATGGCGGGCAAATCGGCCCTATTGCGGCAGACGGGGCTCATCGTCTTATTGGCTCAGATCGGCTCCTTCGTGCCCGCTGCTTCGGCCCGTATCGGTGTGGTAGATAAGATCTTTACCCGCGTGGGGGCCTCAGATAATCTGGCCGCCGGAGAGAGCACGTTTCTGGTCGAAATGCACGAGGCCGCCCACATCCTGCATAACGCCACCCCTCGTTCGCTCATTCTTCTGGATGAAATCGGTCGGGGCACGAGTACCTTTGACGGGCTCTCGATCGCCTGGGCGATCGCCGAGTACCTGCATGAGACCCCCGAGGTGGCCGCGCGCACCCTTTTTGCCACCCACTACCATGAGCTGGCCGAGCTGGCTGAACGCTACGAGCGCATTCGCAACTACCACCTGCTCGTGCAGGAACAGAACGGCAAGATCGTTTTTCTGCATCGCCTGGTGCCGGGTAGTACGGATCACAGCTACGGTATCCACGTAGCCGAGATGGCCGGTGTGCCTGCCGCCGTGGTGGCCCGCGCCCGTGAGATCCTGGCCTATCTGGAAAGCAAGGAACTGGAACTCGAGGAGTTGCTTCGCCGCGGCGAGGGGTCGCTTCCGAGGCCCAGAACGACCCTCAGTCGATCGGAGGTGCGCCGCCGGCTCCGGGGACTGGATCCCCCACTCGAGGGGGTGCAGCTGTCCCTCTTCGCTCCCGATCCCCTCTGGGAGGAGATCCGGCGTGAGCTGGAGGCCATCGATCCGGCCCGTCTTACCCCCATAGAGGCGCTGCTGCGCCTTGCGGCCTGGAAGGAGCGCCTCTGCGGGGGAGGGGAAAGCAAATAGCCCTGACCACAGGGTCAGGGCTACGTGTCGGGGCGAGAGGATTTGAACCTCCGACCTCTTGGTCCCGAACCAAGCGCTCTAACCGGGCTGAGCTACGCCCCGAACGGAGGACAAAAATAGCAGGCCTGAACTTTTGCTGTCAATGCGCGCTGTCGTCGTCTCGCGATACGGTGGACCGGAGCGGCTAACGGTCGCCGACTGGCCGGAGCGTGAGCCGGGCTCGGGGGAATTGCGCGTGCGCGTGCGGGCGGCGGGGGTAAATTTTGCCGACGTATTGGCCCGAAAGGGCCTCTATCTGGGCGCCCCTCGGCCGCCGTTCGTGCCGGGTTTTGAACTGGCCGGCGAGGTCGAGGCCGTCGGGCCCGAAGTAGCCGATATGCGGGGAAGGCGCGTGCTTGCGCTCGTTCCCTTCGGGGCACAGGCCGAGCAGGTTGTGGTTCGCGCCGATTACGTCTTCCCGATCCCGGAAGAGATGCCCTTCGAGGAAGCCGCCGCGTTGCCGGTAAACTACCTCACGGCCTACTATGCCCTGGTGGAAATGGCCGCGCTGCGGGAGGGAGAATCTGTGCTCGTGCATATGGCCGCCGGTGGGGTGGGCCTGGCAGCCCTGCAGATCGCCCGTACCGTGCCCGGCGTGGAGCTCTTCGGCACAGCTTCCCCGAGCAAGCATGAGCTGTTGCGGCAATACGGGTGCCATCCCATCGACTACCGAAGTCGCGATTATGAGCAGGAGGTAAGGCAGCTAACCCGGGCAAGGGGGGTGCATGTGATCCTGGACCCTCTGGGAGGACGAGATACGGCGAAGAACTACCGTCTGCTGCGCCCCACGGGCAGGCTCATCCTCTACGGGGTAACGCGTCTTTCCCGTGGGCCCCGACGCAACGTGCTGGCCGCGCTGTGGGAATACCTGCGCATGCCCCGTTTTCATCCCCTCCGACTGATGTGGG
Source organism: Bacteroidota bacterium (assembly GCA_025998875.1). Lineage (GTDB taxonomy): Bacteria > Bacteroidota > Rhodothermia > JANXDC01 > JANXDC01 > JANXDC01. The sequence goes on from AP024675.1 coordinate 977,077, forward strand.
AAAGTCGGGCCGTAATCGGACTGCACCTGGGCCGGCTCTGGAGCGAGCGGGAACGCCTGCGTCGGGCCATGGAGACGTTGCTGGTCTGGTATCGGGAGGGCCGGATTCGTCCTGTCTTGGACCGGGTGTATCCCTTCTCGGAGGCGGCTTCCGCCCACCGGCGCATCGAGGCGCGGGAAAACGTGGGTAAGATCGTTCTGGTGCCGGGATGAGCGATACGGATTGGCGTAAGTTGCTTGCCCCCCTACCTGAGCTTTTTCTCGATCGTCTGCAGCAGCTCTGGGGCGAGGAAGCCCCCCGATGGGCCTGTGCGCTGTGGCAGAGGCCGCACGTTGGCTTTCGTATCAACCCGCTGCTGGCCCCTTCGGAACAGGAGGTGCTGGCAGAGCTGGAGGGTGCGGGGATCAGCGTCTTTGCCGTTCCCTGGCTTGCCGGCGCTTATCGGGTTTCGCCGACAGATCGAGATGCGCTACTGGCCTCCGAGCCCTACAGGAAAGGGTGGCTGTACGTGCAGAACCTCTCGAGCATGTTGCCCGTTGAGGCTCTGGACCCGGAGCCCGAAGACCGGGTGCTTGATCTCTGCGCCGCACCCGGGGGAAAAACACTGCAGCTAGCCGCGCGTGTGCGCAGTCCCGCCCAGGTGCTGGCTGTGGAGAAGGTGCGCGCACGCTACTACAAGCTTCGGGCCAACCTGATGCGATTCGGGGCCTCACAGGTGCGCACCCGCTGTATGGACGGTCGGGTTGCGGGGCGCCTCTGGCCAGGGGCCTTTGCGCGTGTGCTCGTTGATGCGCCCTGCTCCAGCGAGGCGCGTTTCCGTCCGGAGGATCCGGAAACGTATCGATACTGGAGCCTGCCGAAGGTACATGCTTGGGCCCGACTCGGCGCAGCGCTTCTAGAGTCCGGTCTGCAGGCCCTCCAGCCCGGGGGACGGTTGGTATTTGCCACCTGTACGTTTGCCCCCGAGGAGAACGAGGCCGTGCTGGCCGCCGTGCTGGAGCGCCAGGGCCCGGTCGTAGAGCTCGAGCCGATTTCCTGGCCGTTCCCCAATCAGCAGCCCGGACTCCTCTCCTGGAGGGGGCGCCGTTTCCCGGAAGCGGTGCGGCTGGCCACGCGCGTGCTGCCCACACCGGAGATGGAGGGCTTTTTTGTGGCCGTTTTGCGCAAGCGCGCCCCTGTGGGCCGGAAAAAGGGCAGGCGTTAAGTGCCAGATTCACGAGACCCCAAAGGGCGCATCCACCCCAGTAGCCAGGCGCCCAGGGTCCAGAGAAGAACCAACAGGAGCCGGAAGAGGGCATCTGCTATCAGAGAGGAAAACTGCCATTCCGTTCCCGCCCAGGCGAGCAATCCGGTCCAGATCCCTGTGCCCAGCAGCCGTCCTCCCAGAAGCCGGATCCGAACCAGGGGACGAGCTGCCCGGTACGTCCAGATCAAAAGCCCCGCGTAGGCCACGAGCGTGCTCACAGCCGCCCCCATGGGGCCCCAGAGGGGCACAAGCAAGAAGTTCAGCCCCACATTGAGCGCGGCGCTTGCGGCCAGGGCAAGGGAAACAATGCGAGAGCGAAGCGCTTCCAGCAACACGGCAGACCAGATCAGGCTCAGGCCGAAGGCGGCAAATCCCAGCCCGATCCAGGGCACAAGGGGTAGGGCGGCCCGGTAGGCCGCATCCGAGCCCATCAGGGTGAGCACCCAGGGCGAAAAGACGGAGGTGACAAGCACGAGCGCTCCCAGAAGAAGCACGGATCCGGAGTAGACGGTCTGGGTGATGCGGGGGCGTTCTTCCCGGGGCAGGCGGTACAAGAGGGGGATCCAGGCCAGTTGCAGGGGTTGGGCCCCGAGCATGTTCACCACGCCCCCGAATCGGGCGGCTAATACGTAAAGACCCACCTCGAACTCCGGGCGCAAGGCGACCAGCACGTAGCGATCCGCCGCGTTGAGCGCCAGGCTGCCCAGCGCGCCGGCTACGAGCGGCAGGCTGAAGCGAAGCAGCCGACCTGTCCAGGTACGATCCAGAGCCGGCCAACCCCAGGGCCAGCGCCCACAGGTCAGGGCCCAGGCCACAAGCAGGCTCAGCGCGCTGGAAGCGGTATAGGAAGCGACCACGCCGGTAAGCCCCATGCGGAAGATGGCCAGGGTCAGGTAGCTCAACCCCACCAGGGTGATGAGCTTCAGGGCCAGAAGACCGGTGTACAGCCGGGCGCGACCTTCAAAGCGCAGCGCGCCCAGGATGAGGCCGAGCAATATTTCGAAGGCCACGAACAGGCACAGAAGCGCCCAGACGGGATCCCCGGTGAGCTCTACCAGCCCGGCCGCTCCCCCCAGGAGCAGGAGCGCGATCCCGATGCTCAAGGTCCAGGCTGTTCGGGCTACGATTCGACGTGCGGTCTCCTCGGCGGCGAAGCGTAGCAGGCCGGCTGAGAGCTGCAGTCCGAGCAGTACGATGCCCATCTGCGCCGTGACCTCCAGTACGCCCCACCGGCCATAGTCGGAGACGGCCAGATAGCGGCTGTTCGTATACAGGGGGAGCAGGAGCAACCCGCCGGCCTTGGCCAGCAGGTTGGCTGTTGCATACCAGACACCCTGTCCGGTCAAGCTACGGATGGGGCCGCGCACGGAGGGACTCCAGGGTTTCCAGCAGCGCCCTTTTGCGCTGGGCCAGGCTGTAGCGGCTTTTGATCCGTTCCCGGAAGGCAAGCCGTCTGTCGCCTTCGCTCTGCAGGCATTGCCGGATGGCCCGGGCGATCTCCCGGGGGTCGGGCCGAAAGACCAGCTGGCCCAGGCCTTCGATCACCTCCGGCATTCCCCCCACAGGGCTTCCTACGGGAGCGCAGCCGCAGAGCATGGCCTCGCAGACCACGTTGGGCAATCCTTCGGAGCGAGAAAGCTGGGCGTATACGGCGGTCTGCCCATACAGGGCGGAGAGCTCTTCCCGCCTCCGGGGGGGGTCCAGGTGCAGGTTGTTCGGGGGATGCCAGCGAGCCCGAATCTCCGCGGCCACAGCGGGGGATACCCCCACGACGTGAACCGGAATGTCGGGCAGGAGGCGGGCCGCCTCGATGAGCAGATCGATCCCCTTGATGAGGGCCGTGCGCAGGCTGGAGATAAGCCCCACGGAGAGCACGGAGGCGGGGCGAGACAGAGGACCCATGGGCCACCGATCCGGATCGTACCCCGTGGGAATGACCCGGAAGGGGGTCTTCAGGTCCGGCACATACGCCCGCAGGCCTGTGGGCAGGACATCCGGCCAGGCCGCAAACGGGTTCTGCCCTTCGATCAGAGAGGCGGTGACGGGAAGGAGCAGCGAGGCATTGCGTACCACGAAGCGTCCCAGGGGGGCGCGCCAGCGGCTGCTGTAGACCCCGTAATGAAGCGCCGGGATGGCCTGCGCATCGGACCCCCCGATAACGACCACGACCGGAACACGCCACATCCGGGCCAGGGCTACGGGGAGCACCATGTGGTAATCGGCAAACCAGCCGAAGACAAACCGGGCCCGAGGGAGCTTTCGCAGTAGCCAGAAAAGCTGTCTGCTCCAGGAGCGAAGGAGCTTGGTCGGGCTTTTGGGCGCGCCGAAGGCCAGCGTATGTACCCGGTAGGCCTCCGCAAGCAGGCGCTCATCATCCTCCACAAAAGCCGACCGATGCTGGTATATGAACAGCAGCTGGTCTGGACTCGACATACGGGCGAGGGCCTGTTCTTAGGCCACGGCGTTCGCAGGCAGGGAAAGAAAGCGGTGCGCGTAGCGACACAGGTCATCCAGGGCCACATTGCCCCCGCAGAGGATGAGCACCACGTGATCCCCGGGCCCGAAGCGATCCCGGAGCCGCTCCAGGGCGGCCAGCGTGCAGGAGGCCGCCGGTTCCGTGAGCACCTTGGCTCGTTCCAGAAGCCAGCGCATAGCTTCTACGGCCTCGGCATCCCGGACGACCGTGACGGATTCTAGGTATCGGCGCGCGGCCTCTAGAGCGCGCTCGCTTACGGCCGGGGCGCCCAGCGTTTTGGCGATCGAAGTGATGGCCGGCAGCTCCACCACGTGTCCGGCGCGCAGCGCCTGGGCCATGCTGTCGGCTCCTTCGGTTTCAACCCCCCATATGCGCACCTGGGGACGGAGGGTTTTAATGGCCGTGGCCACCCCGGTCATGAGCCCACCCCCGCCAATGCTGATGAAGACGTCGGTCATTTGAGGCACCTCTTCAAGCAGTTCCAGCCCCAGGGTGCCCTGACCGGCCATGACCCAGCGATCATCGAAGGGATGCACGTATACCCAGCCCTCGGCACGGTACTGTTCGGCCCGCGCGAAGGCGTCTGCGATCGTTGGGGTCAGCTCTACCTCGGCTCCGTAGCTGCGGGTGGCCTCCAGGTAATTGTGGGGGGTGTTGCTGGGCATGAGGATGCGGGCGCGGATGCCCAGCATCCGTGCGGCGTAGGCCACAGCCTGTGCATGGTTGCCCCCGCTGGTGGCCACCACGCCCCGGGCGCGTTCGGCCTCCGAGAGCAACAGCATCCGATTAAAGGCGCCCCGCACCTTGAAGGCGCCCGTTTTCTGAAAGAGCTCCAGTTTCAGATACACGTTTGTGCCGAAACGATCCGATAAGCCCTGATTGCGCTGGACCGGCGTTCGGTGCACAAACGGCGCAATACGCGCCCGTGCCTGTTGGATGTCCTCCAGTGTCGGCAGATCCATCTTATTGGTTCTCCTGTTGCAACTGACGAGCCACGGTTTCTGCCAGACGCATGACGCGGAGCACATTGCCCCCCCAGAACTTGTAGATCTCCTCCTCCGTCCAGCCCCGTTTGAGCAGGCCGTAGGTGATCCAGGGAAGCCGGGTTACGTCCTCCAGTCCCCGGGGCAGGCTGGGCACCCCGTCGAAATCCGTGCCCCATCCCACATGATCGACCCCCGCCACCCGGCGTACGTGTTCGATATGATCGAGCACGTCTTCTATGCTCGGCTCCCCGATACCCCGCTCCCGCTTGAGCTCGCGCAGGGCCACCCACATGCGGCTGAAGTTCCCCCCGTAGCGGGTGCGAACACGCTCTTCGACCGCGCGCCAGAACTCAGCCGTGTAGCTGGGGTTGACGAAATCCGCCCCGATGTTGATCATCACCACCCCGCCATTGCGGGCGATGGCCCGAAGTTGCTCATCGGAAAGGTTGCGCGGGATATGCGTCAGCGCCCGGCAGGAAGAGTGCGAGGCGATGACGGGCGCCCGGGTGACGGCCATCACGTCGAAGAAAGCGGAATCGGAGATGTGGGATACATCGATGAGCATCCCGAGTCGGTTCATCTCCCGTATCATCTGGCGGCCCAGTTCGTTCAATCCCCCCCATCGGGCCGTATCCTGCGAAGAGTCACACCAGTCATTCGTGTTCGTATGCGTGAGGGTCACGTACCGGACACCCCTTCGGTAGAAGGAGCGCAACGTATCGAGGCTGTTTTCCAGGGCATGCCCTCCCTCCAGACCCATAAGCGCAGCGATTTTGCCCTCCCGCACGATGCGGATCACCTCATCCGAAGAGGTGGCCAGCTCCACGAAGTCCGGGTAGCGCCGGATCTGAGCCAGCACGGAGTCGATGAGCCGATGCGCCCGCCGGGCCGAAGCCCCGGGTGTGCGGGCATAGTCGGCCGCTACCCAGATGGAGAGAAACGGGGCGTCCTGTCCCCCTTCGCGCAGGCGGGGCAGATCGGTATGCACCTGAGGAGCACGGTAGCGATAGCCCCAGTCATAGCCTCGCCGCACCGGCGATGTGTTCGGACGGTCGCCGAAATACGACCCGAAAGCCCCCACGAGGTCTTCCCCGCCGTCGACCATGAGCGTAGGGCTGTCCTGATGGCCATCGAAGATGATGGCTCGGTAATGGATTTCCAGCGCCCGACGCCACAGCGGATCGGCGGCCATCAGGCTGTCGGCTCGGGGATGAAGGATAGGCGCAGGGATGGAAAGCACGAGCGTTGTGTCCGGATCCGCCATCCGGGTATTCGGTCTCCCCTCGGCGCAGCCCCAGGAGGAGGAAAGGCCCAAAAGGCAAAACCACCACAGCATGGGAAACTCCTTCCGCTATGTGCGAGACAAAGGGCCCGAAATCGCGCCCGCTGAATGTTCCGATACAGCGGGAACACCTTTTGACCGCGCTCCGGAGTCTGAAGTTTACGTAACCGGTTTCCTTCGGGCAAGCGCACAGGGGACCCGATATGGGCGGGTTGGGAATCCGGTCTTTTTCGGACCCCCTGAGGGTCGGGGTTCGCTCTGCTGTGGCTCCATGTGGGCAAGTTCACGTATGTTTAGGGGTCCTGCCGGATACCGTCGGCTATAACGCCACGGGGAACAGGCCGATCACATGCGGGCTTGTTTCAGGACGATTTGAGAGAAAAAAGGCGGCCTCATCTACACCCCCCTTCTTTAGCGGTGAGGTATGCCCGGCATGCAGAGCGCCGTAAGCTTTCGGATTCTTTTGCTTCCCGTTACAGCACCGGCTGCTTGTGTGTGCCCTGATGAGGCCACAGTTCGGAGGAGCTGACCCCCGATGGATGTGGATCGTCTGCAACGCCAGCATGGGGCGCTGCTTGCGATAGCCCGACTTTCGGTCCAGGACTGGCCCGAAAGCCTATGGGTTCTTCTGGAGCTCGTCGCTCGCGTGCTCGAGGTGGACCGGTGCGGGTTCTGGATCCGGGATACGGAAGCGGATCGGCTCCGCAGTGTGGCTCTCTTTGACAGGGCGCTGGGAGGAAGACAGGAGGGCCTCCAGGAAGAGCTCATCGCCTCTCAGCATCCGCACTACTTCCAGGCTCTGGAAGAGGGCATAGCCATCGACGCCTCAGATGCCTGGGAGGATCCGCGTACCCGGAGCTTCTTGGAAGGCTACCTGAAACCCCTCGGTATCCGAGCCATGCTGGACGTGCCCGTACGCCGGGCGGGGGCTGTGGTGGGCGTGCTCTGCTCGGAGCATCGGGCTGGGCCCAGAGTCTGGCACCTGGACGAGGTCCGTTTCGCCGCCGCGGCGGCTGAGCGGATTGTGCTCATGCTCGAAGCGCGCGATCGCTACGAGCTGGCCGACCGCCTTGCGCAGTTCATGGCCAACGCCTCGGACCTGATCTGTCAGCTTGATCTCAAAGGGCGCTTGCTGTATGTCAACGAGGCGGTGCTGCGCCTGGGAGGTTACCGGGCGGAGGAGCTCCTGGGCCGTTCTGTTCTCGATCTGTTTGCTCCTGAGCATCGCCGGGAGGTTCGCAGAGAAAGCATCCGGAACCTCAAGCTCGGTCGGTCTTCCTGGTATGGCGAGCACCTCCTGCTGTGCAGGGACGGCCAAAAACGGTGGGTGGGTTTTACGGTTGCCCTCCATCGAGAGGGGGATCGGCCGGCGGGATTCGACGTCATCGGTCGAGACCTCACCGAGCGCAAGCGCATGGAAGAAGCCCTGCAGGCCAGCGAGCGCCGCTACCGTATGCTGTTTGATGCCGTGGGTGAGGCGATTCTCATCTCCGATCCCGAAGGCCGCTACATAGAGGTCAACCGTCAGGCTGAACAGCTTACCGGCTATAGCCGCCAGGAGCTGCTCCAGATGACCGTGGGGGACTTGGTCGAAGGGGATCGTGAGGAGCTCAACCGAGGCTATCGGGAGCATTTCTACCCCCTGCTGGTGCGGGAAAAGCGCTTTCATGCCTCTGACCGTCAGATGCGCCGCAAGAGCGGGGAGGTCTTTGATTACGAGGTCACGGCCGTGCTGCTGGAAGACGGCAACATCATGGCGCTGGTGCGGGATGTAAGCGAGCGCAGGCGCATAGAGAAAGCCCTTCGTGAGGCAAAAGAGCAGGCCGAAGTGGCCAGCCGGATCAAGTCCCATTTTCTTGCCATGATTTCGCATGAGCTTCGCACCCCGCTGCATACCATTGTGGGGTATCATGACCTCATCCGCGAGGCGCTGGGTCCCCATATTACGCCCGAGGTAGGGGCATTTTTTAAGGCCATTGAGCAGGGTGCGCAACGCCTCCTGCACCTGGTCCATGAGCTTATCGATATGGCCCGCATTGAGGCCGGAGATCTGGAGCTCCTCATGCAGCCGCAGCCCGCCCTCGGGCTTGTCCGACAGGCCTTTGAGGCCCTGGCCCCCAAAGCCCATCAGAAGGGGCTCCTCTATGAGCTGGAGGTGAGCGATCCGGACCTCGAGGTCCGGGTGGACGGGGAGCGCCTCGTGCAGGTGTTGCTGAACCTGATCGAAAACGCCATCAAGTTTACCCCCTCCGGAGCGGTTCGGGTGCGGCTGTTTCGAGAGGGTTCAGAGGTCGTCATTTCGGTCTCGGATACGGGGGTGGGAATCGATCCCGACCATTTCGAGCGGCTCTTTGAGCCGTTTCGTCAGGCCCGTGAGGGGTACAATCGCCCCTTTGAAGGGGCGGGACTGGGGTTGGCCATCAGCTATCGGCTCGTGCGGGCCATGGGCGGCCGGCTGTGCGGGCAGAGCCATCCGGGGCGAGGGACGACGTTTTTCGTGCGCCTGCCCGAGGCCTCGCGGGGAGATCGTCCGAATCGAGCCTGGCGTCCGACAACATACCGGGCGCTCGTGCTGGAGCCGGATCCGGAGGAGCGCCGGTATCTGGAGGCCGTCCTGCGTCGGGCGGGCTTTGTGGGAGAATATCACGAGGATCCGGAGCGCCTCTGGGGCGCCCTGCAGGCCCGCAGATATGATGTGGTGCTGCTCGAGCTACCCGCCCATAAGCCGGATGTCGGTTGTGAGCTGGCCCGGCGCATCCGCGATATGGGGTTTCAGGGTCGCCTGGTGGGCCTGACAGCCCATCTTGAGGATTGCCTCCCGGCGCGGTGGGAAGAGGTCGGGGGAGATGCGCTTCTGGTTCGTCCGTATCGGCCCCGTCAGCTTCTGGAGTGGCTCAAGTCCCGGTGAGGGCTTCAGGTGTATATTCACGTCGGCTTATGGAACGGACGAGGGCGATATGAACCTGCGTGCCACCACCGTGCTCGCTGTACGTCATGGGGGCCGTGTGGCCATGGGGGGCGATGGTCAGGCCACGCTGGGCCAGATTGTACTCAAACACACGGTGCAGAAGGTGCGCCCGCTCTATGGCGGCAGGATTCTGGCCGGATTTGCCGGCTCGACAGCCGACGGCCTCACCTTGTTTGATCGGCTCGAGGATAAGCTCCAGATGTACGGGGGCAATTTGCCGCGAGCGGCCGTGGAGCTGGCGCGCGACTGGCGTCTGGACCGGGCTCTCCGGCGCCTGGAGGCCATGCTGATCGTGGCCACCTTGGAACAGATGCTGCTTATCTCCGGCTCCGGCGATCTGGTAGAGCCCGACGATGGCATTCTGGCCATTGGAAGCGGGGCTGGATATGCGCTGGCCGCAGCGCGGGCGCTGAAGCTCGAGGCTCCGCATCTGGATGCACGGACCATTGTGGAGCGCGCCCTGCATATTGCGGCCGACATCTGCATCTATACCAATCACGAGATCCGGGTTCTGGAACTGCCGGCCTCCTAGTGTTGTAGTCGAACAGGAGTAGAGCGAAGGGTCTTCTATGCCGCTCGAGTCCCTCACCCCGAGCCAGATTGTAGCCGAGCTGGACAAGTATATCGTCGGCCAGCAGGAGGCCAAGCGCGCGGTGGCCATCGCGCTACGCAACCGATGGAGGCGCCTTAATGCGCCCCCGGAGTTGCGTGAGGAGATCGTGCCGAACAACATCATCATGATCGGCCCCACGGGGGTGGGCAAGACGGAGATCGCCCGGCGGCTGGCTAGGCTTGCTGGAGCCCCGTTCGTTAAGGTAGAGGCCACCCGATTTACCGAGGTGGGCTACGTGGGCCGGGACGTGGAGAGTATGGTGCGCGATCTGGTCGAGGTGGCCGTCAATATGGTCAAGGCCGAGCGCCAGCGAGAGGTGCAAGCCCAGGCCCTGGAGCTGGCCGAGGAGCGCCTGCTCGATGTGCTGGTGCCCCCGGCCAGCGTGGGCTTTGCCCTCTCTTCGGAATCTCCTCCGGCCGACTGGGAGGCTCGGGATCGAGCCCGAGCGCGTTTCCGGGAAAAGCTCAAAGCCGGGGAGCTGGAAGATCGCCTCGTGGAGATCGAGGTCAGCAGCGACCAGGGGCCCGTGATGCAGATCTTCGGGCCCATGGGGATCGAAGAGCTGGGGATCAATCTTCAGGAAATGCTGGGCAACCTGGGGCGTCGTCGCAAGAAACGACGGGTGCCCATCTCCGAGGCCCGGCAGCTGCTGGCTCAGGAGGAGGCGCAGAAGCTCATCGATATGGATGCCGTCATTCAGGAGGCGCTCGAGCGCGCGCAGAACACGGGCATCATTTTTATCGACGAAATCGACAAAATCGCCTCTCCCGGTGGGGCGCCCCGCGGGGCAGGTCCGGATGTGAGTCGGGAAGGGGTGCAGCGAGACCTGCTCCCCATCGTGGAAGGTTCAAACGTGATGACCAAGTACGGCATGGTGAAAACCGACCACATTCTCTTTATCGCCTCCGGAGCCTTCCACAGCGTCAAACCCAGCGACCTTATCCCCGAGCTGCAGGGGCGCTTCCCGATCCGGGTGGAGCTCAAACCACTCGGGGAGGAAGACTTCTACAAGATCCTCACCCTGCCGCAGAACGCCCTGCCCAAGCAGTATGCGGCCCTGCTGGCGGCCGAGGGGGTGGAGCTGGAATTTACTGACGAGGCGCTCTGGGAGATCGCCCGAACGGCTGCACGGGTGAACGAGCAGGTAGAGAACATCGGCGCCCGCCGCCTGCACACCATTCTCACTACCGTGCTGGAAGAGGTGCTCTTCGACGTGCCCGATCGCCTTCCCCAGAGGCGCCTGGTGATCGATGTAGAGCACGTCCGGCGCACCCTTGGGCGCGTGCTGGAGAGCCGCGATCTGAGCCGGTATATCCTTTAGGCCTCTGGCATCGGGCCCCGGAAAACGCCCGACCAGTCCGGTCCGAGGCCGGGCTCGCGAATCGGTCCGTATTGCCGCTCGTAGAGCTGGATGTTTTCCTGCAGGGCGGCCAGAAGCCGTTTGGCATGATCCGGGGTGAGGATGATGCGCGCCTTGACGCGTCCCTGGGGCATGCCGGGCATGAGCCGGATGAAGTCGATAACGAATTCGGAGGGCGAGTGCGTGATCATGGCCAGGTTGGCGTACGTGCCCTCGGCCACTTCTGGGCTGATCTCCAGGCTCAACTCCTGATGAGGGTGCGGGTTTTCGGACATGGTCAGCTCTCCTTTGTGGAAGCAGTCGCCTCTGGCTACCGTACCACGGCAGCCAGTAGATCGGTCTGGGTCAAAATCGCATACGAGCCATCGTCCATCCTGATGAGCACAGCCGGCGCCCCGTGCTGCAACTGCTCGGCCACTTCGGAAATGGAGGCCGATGGGGAAAGGACCGGAAACGGCGGATCCATGTATTCGAGCACGGGCCGGGTGCGTGCCTCCGGATGCTCGAGCAGCAGGCGCAACAGGCCCGATTCCGTTACACTGCCCAGCAGGTTTCCTTCCTCATCGAGCACGGGCAGCTGAGAGATCCCGTGTGCGCTCATGTAAGCGACCACCTCGGCCACGCTCTGGCCGGGATGGGCCAGGAGCAGGTCTTGCCGGGGGCGCACGCTGAGCAAGTCGGCCGCAGTCAGCTCGATGGCGGGACGCAGAAAGCCGTGGCTACGCATCCAGGCGTCGTTATAGATCTTGCTCAGGTACCGGTTGCCCCCATCGGGCAGGAGCACCACCATAAGGGCGTTCTCGTCCAGTTGGCGGGCTATCTTCAGCGCGCCGGCCATAGCCGAGCCGCTGGATCCGCCCACGAAAAGCCCCTCCAGGCGGGCCAGCTGGCGGGCGGTGAGGAAAGCCTCTTGATCATCCACCTGCACGACCTCGTCGACCAGAGAAAAGTCCATGTTGGCCGGCAGGATATCTTCGCCGATTCCCTCGGTCAGATACGGGCGCACCTGGGAGGGGTCCAGTTGACCCGTGCGAAAATAGTGATAATACAGCGATCCGACGGGGTCAACCCCGATGATCTGAATGTTCGGGTTGCGCTCTTTGAGGAATCGGGCCACCCCGCTGATTGTTCCCCCCGTGCCCATGCCCGCCACGAAGTGGGTGATTCGCCCTTCGGTCTGTTCCCAGATCTCCGGCCCGGTACTCTCGTAGTGCGCCTGCGCGTTGGCGGGATTGTCGTACTGGTTCGGATAGTAGGCGTTGGGGATCTCCTGGCTAAGGCGCCGCGCCACCGAGTAGTATGATCGGGGGTCCTCGGGGGGCACGTTCGTGGGGCAGACCACTACCTCCGCGCCCAGAGCGCGCAGGGCGTCGATCTTCTCCTGGCTCTGTTTGTCGGTGATGGTAAAGACGCATCGGTAGCCCTTTACCGCGGCTACCAGCGCCAGCCCCATGCCCGTGTTGCCCGAGGTGCCCTCTACGATCGTGCCTCCGGGTTTGAGCAGGTCACGCCGTTCCGCCTCCTCGATCATACGCAAGGCAATACGGTCTTTGACGCTGCCTCCGGGGTTGAGGTATTCAACCTTGGCCAGGATGGTGGGCTTAAGGCCGGCCGTGATCCGGTGCAGTTGCACCATAGGGGTACGGCCGACGGCTTCCAGAATGGAGCGGTACCACATTGATGCAATCTCCTCTGCTGATCAGCCCCCCAGGCCCATCTGCATGGTCCCGGCTCCGGCTTCTCATCTTGCGAAGCTGTCCCGGGCGCCGGAACAGGAGTCAGGTGCGGAGACAATGCCCGCCCGCTCCGAGATATTTATGGCGCCACGGGCAGGTCTTCGAGCAGACCTGCGCCGGCCTCGACCAGTTCCCGAGCGCGTTCCAGCGAGCTGGCTTCGCTGTAGAAACGCAACACGGGCTCGGTGCCGGAGGCCCGGATGAGCAACCAGCTGCCGTCCTCGAGCAGATGCTTGTAGCCGTCTAGATCCTGTACGGCGATGACGCGCTGGCCGGCGAGCATGCGCAGTCCCTCCTGTCGGATGCGCTCCAGAAGGGCGGCTTTCTGGGCCTCTGTGGTGTGCACGTCGATGCGCTGATTGTAGAGCGGGCCGAAGTCACGTTGCAGCTCGTCGATGAGCACGCTCAGGGGTCTGCGCAGGCGGGCGAGCATCTCCAGAATGGTGAGCCCGATGAAGAGCCCGTCCCGTTCCGGTATGTGGCCTTTGATGGCCAGGCCGCCGGATTCCTCCCCGCCCACAAGCACGTCGCCCTCCAGAAAATGGCGCACCACGTATTTGAAACCGATCGGGGTTGTATGAACCCGTAGCCCGTATCGGCTTCCCATGCGGTCAAGCATGTGGGTGACGGAAAAGGTTTTCACGATATCGCCGCGCAGCCCGCGTTCTTCGTAGAGGTAACGCACAAGCAGCGCCAGGATTTTGTGCGAGTCCACGAAACGGCCCTTTTCGTCTACGAGCGCGATCCGGTCTGCGTCCCCGTCGGTGGCCAGGCCCAGATCATAGCCTTCCTGTCGCACAAGACGGCACAGTTCCACGAGGTGCTTTTCGATCGGCTCCGGGGCCTGCCGATCGAAGCCCGGATTGTAGGTGGCCCGTATTTCCCGCACCATGGGGCCCAGGAGCCGGCGCAAGGCGCCCTGACCGGCTCCATACATGGCGTCATAGAGTACCCGCAGTCCGCTTCTCTGGATCTCCTCCAGGTTGACGCGCTGGCGTAGCAGCTCAAGGAACTGCTCTCGTATCGGAGAGAGCCGTATGCGCGTTCGGAGGCGTTCCGGGTCCGGCAGCGCTTCCGGGGGTTCGGGCGGGATACGGGATTCTATGGCGGATATGGTCTCCGGAAGGGCCGGCCCGCCGAAGGAGGCTTTGAGCTTGTATCCGTTGTATTCGGGGGGATTATGGCTGGCCGTGATCATCACGCCCAGCGCGGCCCCGTAATGCTGTGTGGCCCAGGAGAGGGCCGGGGTGGGCAGAAAATCATCAGAGAGCACGACGGGAATGTCCTGCGAGGCCAGCACGAGGGCCACATGACGGGCAAAACGGTCGCTCAAAAAACGCGTGTCATAGCCCACGACCACCCCATGAGAGGCCAGGCCTTGCTCCTGGAGCCAGCGCGCCGTGCCCAGGGCGAGGCGGCCCACGTTGTCAAATGTGTACTCGGCGGCCATAACAGCCCGCCATCCATCGGTGCCAAAACGGATCACAGCCGGACGCATGGTTCCTCCTCGCTCAGGGTTCGTAACGAAATACGGCTCCGAAGAAGCCGTCGGTTCCATGTCGGTGGGGATAGAGGCGAAGAAATTCGTCCTCCAGCGGCAGGGAGATGCCCTGCCGTTCCAGAATCGGGCCTGCGGGCTCCAGATGAAAGTCGGGGTGCTCATCCAGAAAGGCCGCCACCACCTCTTCGTTTTCCTGCGGCAACAGAGAACAGGTGGCGTAGACCATGCGACCTCCGGCTTTGAGCAGCGGGGCGTAGGCGTCCAGAATGCGCAGCTGTTGCTCCACGAGGGCCTGAACTTTCTCAGGGGTAACCTTCCAGGCCGTATCCGGGTTGCGCCGCATCACCCCCGTACCGGAGCAGGGGGCGTCGACGAGCACCACATCGATTTTTCCATAGAGCCTGCGGACCTCCTTGGCCCGATTGTGCGGGATCCGGTGGGCGCGGATGTTGTGCACGCCGGCGCGCCGCGCCCGGGGTCGGAGCTGTTCCAGGCGGATTGTATAGATGTCGAAGGCGTAGAGCATGCCTTTGTTCTCCATCATGCAGGCCAGGTGCAGGGTCTTTCCCCCTCCTCCGGCGCATCCGTCGACCACTTTCATGCCCGGCCTGGCTTCCGTAAGGTACGAGATAAGCTGGCTGCCTTCATCCTGTACCTCATAGAGGCCTTCCTGAAAGGAGGCGGTCTGAAAGACGCTGATGCGTTTTTCAAAGATCAGGCCCACCGGGCTGTAAGGGGTCGGATAGGTGCGCCAGCCCTCGGTCCGGATGCGCTCCTGCACTTCCTGACGCGTGGCTTTGAGCGTGTTGACGCGCACACACAGGGGAGCGGCCCGGTTGAGGCCCTGGCACAGCGCCTCGGTTTCTTCCGGTCCGTATCGATCCAGCCACAGACGCACCATCCAGTCCGGAAAGGAATACTTCAAGCCCAGCGCCTGGGCCGGATCCTGCGGAGGGGCGACCTGCCGGGCCCAGAGAAGCGCTTCTCGAATCCGATGCTCCTCCTCGGCCGTCCAAGGCAGATCCAGCCGCTCCGGGTCCTCAAAAGCGGCCAGATACAGGAGCACCCACTCATGGGGGCCTGGTTCATGCCACCAGCGCGAGGCGGCAAATTCCAGCCAGCGCCGGTTGCGCAGCATGCCATATACGGTTTCGGCGATGAACCGGCGATCTCGCTTCCCCAGTTCGGGATGGGCTTTGAAGAAGGCCTCCATCTCCCGATCCGCCGGATACCGGGATCGGATGATCTGCTGGTACAATGCCGCCGAGGCAGCCACCCAGTACGGACGGATCAGACGCTTGCCCTCTACCATCATTTGCCCTGATCGAGGTGACTTCTCTCCGGCCGGCCATACGCCCTTTGACAGGCGCAGGTTCCATGCCCCCTCATCGGGGATAATACCGGCCCCGAAGACGCCACCCGATCGCGATCCAGAGGCCGAAGACAAATCCCCCGATGTGCGCCCAGTATGCCACCCCGCCCAGCTCTTCGGTCCGCAGACTACCCCATCCGGCCTGAAACTGCATATAGAGCCAGATCCCGATAAGCAGTATGGCGGGCACGCGGATCGGGATCAAATACGCTACCAGGAGCCGGATCCGGTTCAAGGGGAAGAACACGAAATAGGCGGCCATCAGCCCCGATATGGCCCCCGAAGCGCCCAAAACAGGCACCGGGCTTTCCGGATCGATGCCCCATTGCACCAGCAGACCGGCTATCCCACAGGCCAGATAGAAGATCCCGTAACGTATCCTGCCCAGGGCAAATTCGATGTTGTCTCCGAAAATCCACAGAAACAGCAAATTGCCCAGCAGATGCCACAGGTCTCCGTGCAGGAAAAGCGCCGTAATCAGGGTCAGTGCGATGGGCCTCGGACCCGCATGCTGGGGAAGTTCCAGTTCCTGGCCCGAGACCGGATCGGTGATCAGGATGGGCTTGCGCAGATCGACGCCGTGCGTAAGCTCATAGGGAATAAAGCTGTACCCGTAGATGATCTCCTCATGAGGCAGTTGCAGGAGCAGGAAGACGGCCCCATTGAGAAGCATGAGCGTCCATGTGAGCCAGGGTCGGCCGTGGCGCCGCCGAGGGTGATCTTCGTCTCCGACGGGAAAAAGCATGCAGCAAAAAACCCCTCCCAAGAGGGCAAGATACGGGAGGGTGCGGTAAAGAAAAAAGCCCTTTTCGGTGCGCCGAAAAGGGCTTCCCTCGTAGCGGGGGAGGGAATCGAACCCTCGACCTTCGGGTTATGAATCCGACGCTCTAACCGACTGAGCTACCCCGCCCCTGTGGCACAAATATAGATCGGTCGAGCGTTCGCCTGCAATTACTGACCCCTCATGGCCATGGCTTCCAGGCGCCGTATCCGTTCGGCCGTCGGGGGATGCGTCGAAAAAAGGCTCATGATGCCGCCGGCCATCCCGCCGAAGGGGCTTACCTGAAACAGGTGTGCTGTAGCCGGGCTGGCATCCATGGGCATAGCCTGGGCGCCGGCTTCGAGCTTGCGCAGCGCGCTGGCCAGCGCAAGCGGATCGCCGCAGATCTTGGCCCCATCGGCGTCTGCGGCGAATTCGCGGGCTCGGGAGATGGCCATCTGAATCAACAGGGCGGCGATCGGGGCCAGAATCAGCATGAGCAGGCCCGCAACCACATTACCCCCTCGCTCATCACTCCGGCCCAGAGGTAGCCAGTAGGCCATCTGGGCCAGGTACGTAATGGCCCCCGCGATGGTGGCGGCGATAGTGCCCGTCAGGATGTCGTAGTTGCGAATGTGAGCCAGCTCATGGGCGATCACCCCCTCAAGCTCCCGTTTGTTGAGCATACGCACGATTCCGTTCGTGACGGCCACGGCCGCATGCCTGGGATTTCGCCCCGTGGCGAAGGCATTGGGTTGCTCGGAGGGGATGACGTACAGCTTGGGCATGGGGATACCCGCCCGCTGGGCCAGGCGTTCAACCATGTCCCAGAGCTCCGGGGCCTCTTCACGCCGGATAGGCCGGGCGCCATATGTATAGAGGATGATTTTGTCCGAAAACCAATAGCCGAAAAAGTTCAGTCCCAGCGCCATTAGAAAGGCGATCGTCATGCCCGTCTGGCCACCTATGAGCTGCCCGACGAGTAGGAAGAGCGCGATCAGAAGCGCCATTAAAAACGTGGTGCGCAACAGGTTGCTCATACGTCCCCCTGACTTCGCTTGGCGAGTTTCTAAACGCTCCTGATGCGTGCAGGTTTCAGCGCACGATGCGGATCTCCACAGGCGCCTGCTGTCCCTCCAGGAGTTGAATTTCCCGCGCGGCGGCCGGCGAGAGGACCAGGATCACCCCGGCAGGCGTGTTCCGGGGGGGGCGGTCGTTGACCTTGACGAAGACGGAGCGCTGATTCCAGCGGTTTGTCACCATGAGCACAGTGCCGAAGGGCAGGGTGGGATGGGCGCAGGTGAATTTGAGCGGGTCGTACAGTTCCCCGCTGGCCGTGGGGCCGTTCATCTCCACCCCATAGACCGTGGCCGGTCCGCTTTCGTACAGATGGCTCCAGTCCGCAGCGGGCGGTGGAGCGGTGGGACGAACCGAGAGCGTCTCCGGGGGTGACTGCGCCGCCGGGGTCGGTTCCGAGGTCGGTTCGGCCGGGCTTTCGGAACGATAGACGACCAGAATATCCCCGGGACGAAGGGAGTCCGACCGTAGTCCGTTGGCCTGCCGGAGCGCCTCCACACTCATGCCGAACTGCTGAGCGATCCGGTAGAGGGTATCTCCGGGCCGTACCGTATAGGTTTGCCAGGATCGGGCAGGCGTAGCCCGCGTGGTCTCCGCGGCGGGGATATGTAGCCGCTGGCCGGGACGCAGGGTCGGGTCGGAAAGCGCGTTGCTCTCCTGCAGCTGCTCGGGAGATATCCCGTAGCGTCGGGCGATGCTGTAGAGGGTTTCCCCGGGTTGGACTATGTGGTATCGTTCCGCGCCGGTTTCCGGGGAGCCAGGTTCGCTCGTCGGGATGGAGGCGGGGGAACGCACTCGCAGCTGCTGGCCAACGCGCAGGCGGTCATCGGTCAGCCCGTTCCAGCTCCGTATTTCCTGCACACGGACTCCATAGCGCTGGGCGATACGAAACAGCGTTTCTCCGGGCTGCACCACATGCACAAGGAATGCCCCGCTATCGGGCGCGCTTGTCTCTTCCGCCTTCGGTGGACGGATACGCAGACGCTGGCCGACCCGGATCTGGTTGGTGCTCAGCTGGTTCCAGCGTCGCAAGTCCTGAACGGAAACCCCGTAGCGCTGGGCGATGCGAAAAAGGGTTTCTCCCCGCTGCACTACGTGGTATTCTGTGGCGCTTTGCGCCTGTACCTGGTCTTCGGAAGGCCATCCTCCGTGCATCAGCAGCAGCAAGAGCATCCATCTGATCATGAGTCTGCCTCCTGCTGAAATTCCTCCCAGGCCGCCTGCAGTTCGCTTAACGCGTGGGCATCTCCCAGGCCTCGAGCCACGGCCAGCCCCTCCTGGTAGGTGCGCGCAGCCTCTGCGAGCAGGCCCAGCTCCCGGTAAAGGCGAGCCAGGTGATAGTAGGCGCCCACATAGTCCGGCCACCGGGCCAGCAGCGCTTCGAAGGTTCGGCGTGCCTCTTCCCTGTGGCCCGCTTTCCATAGTTCCATGGCTAGGGCGTAGTGGGTAAACGGATCCGCCGGATCCTGTTGCAGGAAGGCCCGAAGTCGGGCGATGCGATCAGCGCTCATCGATATCGCTGGTAGACCTCTTCTACGTAAAAGGGGCGACGCTCCAGCTCCCGTTTCCCGGGGTTGGTTAGCAGGGCCTGGTTGTCGAAAAAGTAGATGTAGTGGCGTATGCGAAACTCATCCTCCCGCCCATAGGCATGCCGCTCCTCCATAACGGGCAGCTCGCGAACAGGCAGAACCCCGGACCGCAGGATGCGCGAGTGTTGGCGCTGGCGGATCAGATTACCATGGCGGTCGTAGACGGCCTCCAGGCGAACCTCTACGACCGCCTCCGCTGGACGGTAGACCTGGACCAGGCCCACTCCCTGACGAGCAGGGCGGCTGTAGGATCGTTCCCAGAGCCGCCGCCCTGTTGCGTCGTAGCGCGCCTCGAAGAAGGGTTCCTGTTCTCCCTCCAGGCGGATGCGCTCCGTGTAGCCCTTCGCATCGTAGGTGCGCTCCCGGACCACGGGGCCAATATTTTCCTCAAAAGCCCAGATCCGGATCCAGCGCCCCTGCTCATCGAGTTCCATACGGATCGGGGAGATGGACTCGGAGGCGGATTCGACCTGTTGGGCGAGGCTCCCGGTTCGGTCATAAAAAAAGCCGGTGTGCCGTATGTGGGCGGGGTCTTCGGAGCCGGAGCGCAGGCCGATGAAGAGTTCTTCGAAGAGCCGACTCAGGGCGCTATCGGGGAGCTGGTGACGGAGGCTATCATGTACAGCGGGGGGCAGGGCGCGGTACCAGGTTTCCGCCCGACGTCGTAGGGGGCGGCCCAATGAGTCGTAGCTATACGTGTAGCGCGTCCACTTCAGGTCGTAGCCGGTTCCCAGGGGCTGAGCATAGCCCATGTCGGCCTCTTCGATGGGATCGCCCTGTTCGTTGTTGCGAAACCATTGCCGGCGCACGATACGGTATCGGCCCGGCTCCAGTTCAGCCCAGTAGATACGCTCCACGATGCGGTAGTCCTCGGTGATCCAGCGTTCCCTGTAGCGGGGCTCCTCTGAGGAGGAGCATCCCCCGAGGCCGATCAGCAGAGCGAACAGAAGCCCTATGGGACGCGATCGGGAATACATGGCATGTTTTCACGATAAAATGCAAACTTCTTCGCCAGAAGGGCAAAACCCCAAACGGAAGGAAGGAATCTATGCACGGCGACAGGGGCCGCAGGCCCTTTCCCCTTTATGGTTGGTTCGGCTTGGCGCTTATCCTGCTCTTCTGGGCTCTGAACTGGGGGCTTGAGGGTCCACGCACCCACTGGGGGTTTTTCCCGCTCTGGCTGGGGTTTTCGCTCCTGATGGATGCCTGGACCTGGAAGCGCGCAGGCAATTCCCTGCTCAGGCGCAGCGCACGTCGGTACGTGGGGTTGTTTCTCGTCTCCGCCCCGGCCTGGTGGCTTTTTGAGTTCTTCAACCTGCGCACACGCAACTGGACCTATGTGGGGCGGGAGCTGTTTTCCGATTGGGAATACGCCTTCTGGGCCACGCTGAGCTTTTCTACGGTGATGCCCGCTGTCTTTGGGGCGGCCGAATGGGTGAGTACATGGCCCGGGATGGCCCGATTTCGATCAGGCCCGCGCTTGAGGCCGGATCGCCGGTTCTGTGTCGGGATGTGGCTCTGCGGGGTGGCGATGATGGTGGCCCTCTGGCTGTGGCCCCGATACGCCTTTTCCCTCCTGTGGGGCGCGATCTATTGTCTGCTGGAGCCGATCAACGTGCTGTGGGGCCGTCCGTCGCTGCTGGGATACACCGCTCAAGGAGACTGGCGGCCCGTGATCGCGCTCGGACTGGGAGCGCTGCTGTGTGGGTTTTTCTGGGAGCTGTGGAACTGGCGGGCATATCCGAAGTGGGTCTACAACGTCCCCTTTGTGGATCGGCCCCGGATATTCGAAATGCCCCTGCTGGGATATTTGGGCTATCCTCCCTTTGCCTGGGAGCTGTTTGCCCTCTACCATATCGTGGCCGGAAGGGTACGTTATCTGCGGCTTGCGCGTTGATTCAGGTGTTCAGGGGGTCGATCAGCCCCGGTTCGTCCACGCGGGGATCGTTTACCCGCATGGAGACAGCATATACCTCCAGGGCCTCCGGAGCGGGTGGGGAAAGATGTCCCAGCACGCTTCTGGCCTCCTGCGGCGGGGCCAGGAGCCACTGCTCCCAGCTCTCCGGGGGCAGGATGAGCGGCATGCGTGCATGAATCAGGCGCACCGGGGGGATCGCCTCCATGGTCAGGATGGCGCCTGTCAGTTCGCTCTCTCCCTTAGGATCGTGCCCCTCCTCCCACAGGCCGGCCATCGCAAAGACGCCGCCGTCTCGAAAACGGATATAATAGGGCTGCGCCCTTCCGCGCCCGGATCGGTGCCATTCGTAGAAGCCATCGGCCCAGATGAGGCAGCGCCTCCTCAGAAAAGCGCGGCGAAAGGCGGGCTTCTCGAAAACGGTTTCCCGCCGTGCGTTGATGAACCGCTTGCTTGTCGCCGGACCAGAGGCCCAGGGGGGCGTCAGCCCCCACCGCACCGGAAGCCACCGCAACCGGCCCTCAGCGGCGGCAGTGACCCAGATGAGCTGCCCGGGGGCGATGTTGTATCGGGGCTGGAAGGGTTCCGGAATTGGAAGCCCTCGCAGAAACGGAACCGCCTCCACCGGGTTGCGCGTTAGCGTAAAGCGACCGCACACAGGATGCTCTCCCCTCTGCGGGTGATGATTAAGGTAGGCGAACGGCCGATGGACTTCAATCCGTTTCTGGACCGATTCTCTCCGGCACATGAACCCGATTTCCCCGGTTTCCCGGAAGGGCTTTTTCGTTTCCTGCAAGAGCTCAAGGCGCACAACGATCGGGGCTGGTTTGCCGAGCATCGGGCAGAATACGAGCGCTATTACCGGCAACCCGCTATGAGCTTCTGTGCGGCTTTCGCCTCCCGGCTGAGGCAGGCGAGTATCCCGCTTGTTTCCGATCCCCGGCGTTCTCCGTTTCGGATTTATCGGGATGTTCGTTTTTCGGCCAACAAGGATCCCTACAAGACCCATCTGGGGCTATACTTTCCCGTCCTCTGGGAGGAGGAGGTCGGTCTGTACCTGCATCTGGAGCCCGGAAATTCCTTCCTCGCCGCGGGAAGCTGGAGCTTGGATTCTGAATGGGTGCGTCGGCTGCGCCGATTGCTGGCGGAACGATATTCGGAGCTGGAGGCGATCGTGGGGGAGGTGGCCTTCAAGGCCCGTTTCCAGATTCGCGGGGAGCGCCTGCGTCGGCCCCCTCCGGAATACGGAAGCGCACATCCGGCACGGGAATGGTTGTTGCATAGACAGCTCTATGCGCAGGCCGCAATCCAGGAGCGGGAGGCGTGTCGACCCGAGATACTTGACCGCCTGTTGGAGGATGCTCAGCGGCTGTGGCCGTTACTGGAGTTGCTCGCCCCTCGAGAGGGTTCCGTTGCATAGGGGCCGATGTTGCGCGTAGTTTGTAGCCGTGCCTGCACGTTCGAACATATCGCGCCCTGCACCTCCTCGCTATCGGCTGGAAATCCTGCCCGTGGTCAAGCCCTATCACTGGCGGGCCCGGAACCGGCTGGAAAAGGGGCAGCTGGTCTACTACGGTCCGGCACCGCAGTACTACGGCATCGGGGAGGTGATCAATTTTATGGGCCCCTACGTGATCGTGGATTTTCGGGGCACCGGCCTCATGGGGGTGCACAAGGAGGCCCTCGAGCCCCAGTATCTCATCCCCATCGCCCCCCATCTGCTTCGCGAGCTCTGAGTCGATCTTTTGACCCTCCGGGCGGGACGTTCCGTTTCGGCCGAGGGAGGATCCGCCTCGGCCGGTTTCTGGCGAAGGCGGGGCGGGTCTACATTTATGGCTCATGGGGCCGGGAAAGCCGTGCGCATCGTGGCCGATGAGAATATCCCGCTTGTTCGGGAGGCATTCGCCCAACTGGGCGAGGTCTACACCTATCCCGGACGGCAAATCGGTCCGGAGCAAGTGCGGCAGGCCGATGTGCTTCTGGTGCGTTCTGTTGTGCGGGTGGATCGGCACCTGCTTTCGGGTAGCCGGGTTCGCCTGGTGGGCAGCGCCACGGTCGGGGTCGATCATATCGATGCGCGCTACCTGCGCAAGGCCGGGATCGCCTTCGTGCACACGCCGGAGGCGAGCACGCAGGCCGTGGCCGAATACGTGCTGGCCGCTGTGCTCAAGCTGGCCCGTTTGCTGGGCCGGTGGCCCGAGCGATGGAGCGTGGGGATCATCGGATGCGGCCGTATTGGAGAGCGCCTGGCCCGCTGGTTTTCCGAGCTGGGACTGGAGGTGTTGCGCTGCGACCCCCCGCGGGCCGAACGGGGCGAGGCGGGTTTCGTTCCCCTACAGGAAGCCCTGCAGGCGCAGATCGTCACCCTACATGTGCCCCTGTACAGGGGACGACGACATGCCACCTGGCATCTGCTCAACGCACGTCGGATGCGCCTGTTGCGTCCGGATGTGTGGTTGCTGAACACCAGTCGGGGCGCGGTCATCGATAATCGCGCCCTGCGAAGGTGGGTCATGAACCACCCCAGCGCGCAGCTCGTGCTCGATGTATGGGAAGGGGAACCCTGTATCGATACGGCGTTGTTGGGCCGGGTTCGCCTGGGTACCCCGCACATCGCCGGCTACAGCTTGGAGGCCCGGGTGCGGGCCACCGAAGCGCTATATCGGGCGGTCTGCAGATATTTCGGGCGGCCCCCTTCCTGGAGGGCGGATCCCTACCTGCCCCCCGCGGGGAAGATCATGATTTCTGCGCGGGCGTCCTTCTGGGAGGGACTGGCCGAACTGGTACACGCCGTTTACGATCCGGAGCGAGACGATCGGGCTCTGCGGTATGCGAGGCATTTGCCCGAAGCCGAGCGCGGTCCTTATTTCGATCGGCTGCGTCGGGACTATCCGCTACGACGGGAATTTTCCGCCTACCGGGCTTCTGTGCCCTCGGAGCTGATCTCGATAGCGCGCCTGCTGGGTTTCCATGAGGTAGAGGAGGCAGGAAGATGACGCCGCTGCTCCTGTGGACGTGTTGGGGCCTTTTTGCGCTTGACTCCCTGGATGCCCACGCTCTTTTCCGATCCGCGCGCTGGACAGAATGGCGCGCCCTTCTGGAGCGGGATCTGCCATACGCTTATCTGGTGCAGACGCGCACAGAACAGCTTGCCTCCGATGGCTCCGTGCTGGCTTGGCAGGAGCGCCTTGTGCGGCGTTTTTATGAAGCGGGCAAACCGCGCTATGAGGTGCTGAGCGAACACACCGAAGGGGTTTTTGACTGGGGCGTCCCGGGCGGCAGCGGGGGGGCTCCCTCTTCGCGGGGCGAGGACAGAGGAGGTGGCCCCATCTCGCTGGGGTGGCGCCCCCCTTCCGCTCAAGAAGGCATCATCCGCCTGCGCGATGAAGCCGAATACCTGTTCCGCTTCCTCGGCACAGAGCGCGTGGGGGAAATCCAGGCGCAGGTTGTGGAGGCTACGCTCAGGCCCAATCGGGCCAAAAGACAGGAGCTCAAGCGGGTTCGGCTCTACCTGGAGCCGGATACACGCCGCATAGTGAAGCTGGAGATGCGCCTGGAACGCCGAAGCCTGCTGCTGGATGTGGACCTGGATCTACAGGCCGAGCTGGGGCGTGGGCCGGGCGGGGTCTGGTTGCCCGCGCAGACGGTGTCCCATATCCGCTACAAAATCCCCTTCCGGCACGCCCGGTTCTTGCGTATCACCGCCCGATATCGGGATTATGTGCCGGTTGCCGCTGAGCAGTTGCCGGTAAAGTGAGGGGGGTCATGATGCACCGATGGAGTTGGCCGATATGGCTTCTGGTCCTCATGGGCTGCCATCGCTCTCCGGAGCGCATCGTGTTGCTCGTATACTCTCCTCACGGGAAAGACCAGCTCAGCTACTATGAGGAGGCTTTCGAACGCCTCTATCCCCAGGTGGATGTGCAGTGGCTGGATATGAGTTCTCAGGCCGTATATGACCGAATTGCCACCGAGCGCGCCAATCCGCAGGCCAGTCTGTGGTGGGGTGGGCCGAGCTGGCTTTTTGAACAGGCCGCCGAGGAAGGGCTTCTGGAGGCGTATCGACCCACGTGGGCTGAGGCGATCGCTCCCGAATATCGGGATCCGGAATTTCGATGGGTGGGCACGTATCTGACGCCGGAGGTTATCGTCTACAACCGGGAGAAGATCCGGCGCGAAGAGGCGCCCGGGGACTGGGATGCCCTGCTGGATCCCCGCTGGCGCGGCAAGATTGTGTTGCGCTATCCCCCTGTATCCGGCACCATGCAGGCGATCCTGGGCGCACTCGTGCTCCGTCAGCCCACGGTCCGCGAGGGTTTTCTGTGGCTGGCCCGCCTCGATGAACAGACCCGCACCTACGCCGCCGATCCGACTCAGCTGTACGTGCTTCTGGCCCGGGGCGAGACCCCGATTACGTTGTGGAACCTGACCGATGTCGTCTTGCAGGCGGAGCGATATGGCTTTCCTTTTGATTTCGTTGTGCCCCGCAGCGGAGCTCCTGTTCTCGTAGATGGGATTGCCCTTGTGCGGGGAGGGCCGAATATGGAGTGGGCGCGGCGTTTCTATGAATTTGTGACCTCTCGCGAGGCGCTTCTGGAGCAGAGTCGGCTTTTCTATCGCATTCCCGCGCGTCGGGATATCAAGCCCGAAGAGTTCCCCGACTGGGTGCCCGAAGAGCTCAGGCCCATGCCCGTGGACTGGAGCCGGTTGCGGCGCCTGCGTCAGGCGTGGATGGCCTACTGGGATGAACATATCCGGGGCCGGGGTGGCCGTTACCTGGCCAATCCCGGCCCGCCGCCCCCGGAGTGACGGCACGCAATGTGCGGAGGCCGTACCGGTAGATGGAGTCGGAAAAACTGTCAGAGGGTGTATGCCGGTTGGAGTGCTGGAAGACTACTACGCCATTCTGGGCGTGCCGGAGACAGCTACCGAGGAGGAGATCAAAAAGGCCTACCGCAAGCTCGCCCTCCAGTACCACCCGGATCGCAATCCGGGTGATAAAGAGGCCGAGGAGAAGTTCAAAAAGATCAACGAAGCCTATTCCGTGCTCTCCGACCCGGAGAAGCGTCGCGAATACGACGCGTTGCGCAAGAATCCGTTCGGCTTTTCCGGAGCCACGGGGGGGGCGGGTGGCCCTCGGTGGTTCTATCAGGATCCTCAGGGCGGTTTTCATTTCCGTTTCGAAGGCTCTCCGGGGTGGAATATCTCCCTCGATGACCTGCTGCGCGATCTGTTCGGGGCCGGCTTCGGGGGGTTCGAGGAAACCCTGGGAGATATGGGCAGGCGCGCTCGGCGACGGCCAGGCCGGGATGTGCATGTAGAGATCCGAATCCCCTTCCGCATGGCGCTTGAGGGGGGACCGACCGTGGTGCGTCTGCCCTCCGGAGAATCGGTGCGCATTACCATTCCCCGGGGCGCTCGAGATGGTATGCGGGTGCGCTACCGGGGCCGGGGGCCGATGGGGCCTGACGGGGTGCCGGGGGATCTGTACGTGACCTTTCATGTGGAGCCCGATCCCCACTTCCGACGCGAAGGCGATGACCTGCACACGGAGGTGCGCATCAACGCCGTCCAGGCCATGCTGGGCACCAGCGTCACGATTTCGGATCCGTACGGGCAGAGCGTGCGGCTTCGGCTCCCGCCGGGCACCCAGCCCGGTACCGTGTTGCGCGTGCGCGGCCATGGGGTGCAAACCGATCGGGGCCGGGGTGACCTGTATGTGACCGTGCGGGTGGAGGTC
The DNA here is from genome assembly GCA_025998875.1 of Bacteroidota bacterium. Lineage (GTDB taxonomy): Bacteria > Bacteroidota > Rhodothermia > JANXDC01 > JANXDC01 > JANXDC01. Next base: position 1,003,698 of record AP024675.1, read on the forward strand.
CCGCGCACCCTTTCCGAAGCCCAACGTGAGGAACTGCGTCGGTGGGCTCAGCGCGCCGGAATCAATCTGTAGGTTTTCTCCAATCCCGTCTGGGGCCGTATATTGCCGCGCTGGAGAGGCGAGCCTTTGCTCTATGCGCCACGGCTATCGTACCCATACCTGCGGAGAATTGCGCCCCGAACACATCGGCCAGGAGGTCGTGCTCCAGGGCTGGGTGCAGACGCGCCGGGACCTGGGTGGGGTGATCTTTGTGGATCTGCGGGATCGTTACGGGATCACCCAGATCGTCTTCTCCCCCCAGGACAGCCCGGAAGCCCATGCACTGGCCGATCGGCTGCGATCGGAATACGTCATCTCCGTCCGAGGGCAGGTTGCCGCCCGCCCTCCGGAGACGATCAATCCCCGCATCCCGACGGGGCAGATCGAGGTGCGCGTCCGCGATCTGGAGATCCTCAGCCGCGCCGAGACCCCGCCATTCGAAATAGAAGACGAGCTGCGTGCCTCCGAAGACCTCCGTCTGCGTTATCGGTATCTGGATCTGCGTCGTCCCCGCATGCAACGCATGCTGGGCATCCGGCATGAGGCCGCGCTGATCACGCGCCTGTATTTCAGTCAGCGGGGGTTCTGGGAGATCGAGACCCCTATGCTGACCAAAAGCACGCCGGAGGGCGCGCGCGACTATCTGGTGCCCAGCCGGCTACATCCGGGAAAGTTCTACGCCCTCCCCCAGTCTCCCCAGCTCTACAAACAGCTGCTTATGCTGGCGGGGATGGACCGGTATTTCCAGATCGTGCGTTGCTTCCGGGATGAGGACCTGCGCGCGGATCGGCAGCCGGAGTTTACCCAGATCGATGTGGAGATGTCCTTTGCCACCCGGGAGCTCATCTGGGAGCTCATCGAGGGGCTTATGGCCGAGCTCTGGTCTCGCATCCGAGGCCAGGAGCTGGCGCGCCCCTTTCCCCGATTGACCTACGAAGAGGCCATCCGGCGCTACGGCTCGGACAAACCCGACCTCAGGCCGGGGATGCCCATTGTGGACCTGTCCGCTATCGCGCTGGAGAGCCCATTTCGTCTCTTCCGACAGACCGTGGAGAGCGGAGGCAAGGTGGCCGGGATCGCCGTGCCCGGCGGCGCCGCACTCGGGCGGGCCTATATGGATCGGCTCACCGAATACGTGCGCCGGGAGCTGGGCGCAGGCGGGCTCGTATACATCCGTCATCTCTCCGATGGAGGGGTGCAGTGTTCCGTCAAAACCGAAGTGCTTCCCGAGGACTTCGTGCGCCGCATGGTCCAGGCCATGGCCCTGCATCCCGGCGATCTGGGGCTGTTGCTGGCCGGCCCGGTTCCGCACCTGTACCGGCAGCTGGGCGCCCTGCGCCTGCACATGGCGCAGGCCTGCGAGCTCTATCCCCGCCAGGAGACCTATGCCTTTCTCTGGGTGGTGGATTTCCCTCTGCTGGAATGGGACGAAGAGGAGCGCCGCTGGGTTGCTGTACACCATCCCTTCACCGCGCCTCATCCGGAAGATGAACCCCTCCTGGAGAGCGATCCGGTCCGGGTCCGGGCGCAGGCCTACGATCTGGTCCTCAACGGATACGAGCTGGGCGGAGGGTCCATTCGGATCCACAGCCCGGAGTTGCAACGACGTCTCTTCCGCCTACTGGGTATTCCGGATGAGGAAGCAGAGCGCAAGTTTGGTTTCCTCTTGCAGGCCTTTCGCTACGGCGCCCCACCCCACGGGGGGATCGCGTTGGGCTTCGACCGACTGGTAATGTTGCTCACCGGGGCCTCGAATCTGCGCGAAGTGATCGCCTTCCCGAAAACGCAAAGCGCCCAGGAGCTCATGATCGGCTCTCCTGATGTGGTCGATCCCCGGCAGTTAGAGGAGCTGCATATCCGTACCGTGTTGCCCAGAACCCAGACCGTGGGCCCATAGAGGCCTTGTATGGGTGCCCTTTCCGCCCCTATATTTGAGTTCCGCAACCGGATGGCGGGAAACGGGCCAGGCAGAAAACGCGTTTATAGGTCCGGGAACCCGTAGCTCAGCTGGTAGAGCAACGGCCTTTTAAGCCGTGGGTCGCAGGTTCGAATCCTGCCGGGTTCACCGAAAGAACGTGCCCAGGTGGTGGAACTGGTAGACACGCCATCTTGAGGGGGTGGTGGCCGCAAGGCCGTGCGAGTTCGAGTCTCGCCCTGGGCACTGAAAAGGGGCGTCTGGGAAGACGCCCCTTTTGCATTTCGCGCAAAGGTCCTGTTGTTAAAACCGCAGAAAATTGAGGCTGAAGGCCCAGTCATTGTGGGTCAGCAGCATGAGCGCGGCGCCCAGCAGGGCCAGGTTTTTATAAAAGTTGCTCTGCTCAACCAGGCGCAGACCGGGGTCTTCGATGTTCCAGAAGGCGTGTATCTTGAAGGTCACCGGGATCAGGAAGACCATGATCAGCACAAGGCCAAATTGCGGCACAATGCCAAACGTAACCGAAAGGCCCCCGAGCAGGAGCATTCCCCCTGTGGCGCTGACGGCGAACGTGGCCGCGGGCACCCCGCGAGAGGCGGCATATTCGACGAGGGTGGCCTGATTGGTGAAATGGTTGATCCCGTTGATCACAAAAAACCCCCCGAAGAGTACCCGCCCGATGAGGAACAACAGCTCCATAAACGTCATGACGATCACCTCCTCTGCTGCACAGACAGTGACGAAATAACAAAGGCGCATCAGAAAAGCAACCTCTTCTCGGTTGCTCGCCGGGTCGGAGGGGAGATAATTTGTTTGAAAAGGCGGGCTTTCGATGCGCATACTGCACACAGCCGACTGGCATCTGCGGGCCGAAAGCCCGGATCGTCTCCGGGTGCTGGAGGTCTTGCGCGATGTGCTGGACAGGGAATCCGTAGATGTGCTCCTCATAGCGGGGGACCTTTTCGACAGCCCGCAGGCCGCCCATCGCTTGCGGCCGGATCTGCGTCGCTACTTCGAGTCCCTGCAGCGACCCGTGTTGCTGATCCCCGGCAACCACGATGAGGAGGCCTTTCTGGAAGGGATAGACCTGGGGCAGAATGTACGGCTGCTCGGCACGGAGCCGGTCGAGCTCGAGGGGGTGCTGTTTGATGGGTTGTGGTTCCGCCGCAGCCAGCGCGCCGTGCGCGAGCTGGATCGGATTCAGGCCCGCTGGTCGGGTGACGCTCCTGTGGTGCTGCTGGCGCATGTGAGCTTCTATCAGCGCACCCCCCGATGGCATAATCGGGATCTGGTGGAGCACGAAGGACTTGCGCCCGGACAGGATTGCCCGTTGCTGGCCGAAGATCTGGCGGATCGAGAGATCGCCTATCTGGCCCTTGGTCACTGGCACCAGTATGCGGCCACCCGCGCGGGCCTAATTCCGGTGGTCTACCCCGGCACGCCCGTACCCCTGGGCGAGAGCGAGCTTGGACCCCGGTATGTGGTGCTTCTGGAGCCGACCCCCTCGGGTCCTTTCTCGTTTCGTCCGCTTCCCCTGCAGGGGGTGCCGGAGATCCGATCCGTGCGCCGGTTCATCTGGGGAGACGAGGCGCCTGCGCTTGAGCAGCTGGAGCAGCTGCTGGCGGGGGGAGAGCCCCATGTGCGGCTACGGGTGCGCCTGGAGGGATATCTGTCCGGTTCCGAAAAGGCTTTTCGCGCCCGCTTGGAGGCCCTCAGGGGTGCTTACGCAGATCGATGGGCCGAGGTCATGATCGATTTCACTCCCAGGCAGGTTCCGGATTCCCTCTGGCCCGTACTGCGGGCGTTGCAGGAGCTGTCCCCTCCCGCAGCCCTGGGTCCGAGCTGGTGGCAGGCCTATCTGGAAGAGCCCCTCTGGCGCTGGGTGGAGGAGCTATCCGGGGAGTCGATCCATCGTCGGGCGCTGCAGTACCTGGTCAATGCGCTTCTGGAGCAGGCATGATCCGCATTCGCCGTATCCAGATCGAATCCTGTGGCCCGGTGCGGGATCTGGACTGGCGTCCTGGCTCCATAGAGCTCATCTACGACCGCAACGAGGAGGGAAAGACCGCCCTGGTCGATGCGATTCTACACTGCCTTTTCCCTCGACCCGCTCAGCTTTTCGGAGAAGGAACGGGGCGCTTTCCCGACGTGAAGGCCGAGCTCGAGGTTCTGGTGCGCGATCGTCTGTTGCGGTTGCGCGCCGATCAGGGGGGGCATCTGCTCAGGGCGCTTGGCTGGACCCAGCCCCGGCTGGGCAGGTTGTTTGTAGTGCGTTCCGGACTTTTGGAGCTGGCCCGGGAGGAAAAAGATTTCCAGCCCCTGCTCGAAGAGTTGCTCCGACACGCCATGGGCCCGCTGGCAACCCTGAGCCAGGTGCGGGCCCGGGTGATACGAGACGCCAGACTGACCCCGAAACTGGACTGGCTTGATCGCGAAGAGGCTCCGCTCAAAAGCCGTGTGCGCGAGCTTCTGGCTCGTCTGAAAACCTGGGAGGAGCTGATCGGGCGGATGCCGGAGCTGGAGGTTGCCGAGCGGGAACAGGAAGGCCTCCTGCGAGAGCTCCAGAGCGCCCGTCGGGAACGCCAGGAGGTCCTGAATCGATGGCAGAGCCTGGAGGCCGCGCTTCGGGCCACCCGGGTGCGCAGGGCCTGGGAACTGTACCGCAAGTACAGGTTGCTTCTGGCCCAGCTCCAGCAGCAGGAGCGCTATCGGAGGGAAGATGTATCCCGATGGGCGCATCTGGAAGCGGAATGGGCGCGTTGGCGCACGATCGAGGAGGAGGCGCTTCAGTACCGGGAACAGGAAAAACGGCTGGCCGAGCTCGAATCCCTGTGGCGGATTCGCGAGGCGGAATGGGAAAACCGGAGAATTGCCCTCCAGGAACGGGAACGGGCGGATCGCGAAACGCTCCTGGAGCTTGAAAGCCGGATTCGCCTCTGGGAGGAAGCCCGCAGAGCGACGCAAAAACGCCATCAGAGGGTGATCTGGCTGGGGCCCGTTGCCCTGTTCGGGATAGTCGGCGGGGGCATTCTGGCCGCGCTGGGGTTGGGGGGATCCGGACCCCTGCTTGTCGGGCTCGGCGTGGGCCTGCTGCTGCTCGGGGTAGCGGGATGGGGCTATTGGATGCGGTTGCGGGCCCGGCTTGGCGCCCTGGAGGAGGAGCGCCGCCGATGGATGCTGGAGTTGGAGCGCCGGGGAGCCCCGAAGGGGCTCGAAGACCCCCTGCGGGCCTGGGAGGCGATCCGGGAACAGCTTCAGGAGCAATGGCGGGCTCTCTGGGACGAGCTGGAAGCCGAACGCGAACAGCTGCGCGCCCAGCAGGAGCGGGAGCGGGCCCGATTGGCGGCCAGCGAGGAGAGCCTGCGCCGCCGCCTTGATGAATGGATCGCCGATCCAGAAGAGCTGCTGGCCCGGGTGCGCGCGCGTCGCGAGGCGGTTCAGGCTGAGCTGGAACGATTGCGGCTGCAGACGGGGCTTGCCGATCGGGAGAGGCTCGAAGAACGCGTCCGGCAGAGAGAGCAACTGGAACTCGAACTGCGCGCGCTCACCGGTCGCTGGGAAGCGCTCACCGGCGTTTCGATCATGGAGGCCGAGGACTGGCTGGCGCGCCATCCCGAACCGGAAGCGGTCGATCCCCTAGCCGAAGATCCGGAACAAGAACAGGCCCGCCTGAGGGCGGCCCTCCGGGAAATCGAGTCCCGGGTACTGACTCTGGAAGAAAGCCTGCGGGAGGCGGAGCGACGCCGGGAGGCCATAGCCCTGGCCTTACGAGAGCACCGCATCTCCAGTCCGGCTGAGCTCTACGCCCGATGGGAGGAAGATCGGGCCACGCTGCTGGACCTCATCGAAAGCCGGCTGGCGGGTATCTGGGCCGTCCAGGCCCTGGAGCGGCTGGAGAAAGATCAGCAGCGGCGGGTCGACTGGCTGCTGCATAACGGGGGCGAGCAGGCGGCAGTGGAGATATTCCGAGCCCTCAATGAGCGCTATCGGGATTTGCGATACGACCCGCGTTCGCGCGCCTTTGTGGCCATTCGGGAAGACGGACTGGCCATATCCGAGTTTCAGCTTTCCGACGGGGCCAGAAAGCAGCTCCTCCTCGCCCTTCGGATAGCGTTTCTGGAGCAGCTCCTGCGCGGAGAGGCCGCCTTTCTTGTGCTCGATGATCCGTTTATCACCTACGACGACGAGGGGCGCAAAGAGCGAGCGGTGCGCTGGCTCGGAACCATGGTCGACCGGGGCTGGCAGGTGCTGTATCTGACCACCGATCGCACCACGCGCGAGCTCTTCGAGGCGCATCTGGGTGTGCGCCCCCTTCGTATCCAGGAGCTGCTCCGCAGTCACCCGTCCGGTGCGGGATGACATTCGGAACCGACGAGCTCATCTAAAATAACACAACACAGTCGAGGAGGCGGCCATGACGTGCAACGTGGGCAAGGTGGACCGGGTTATCCGCATCGTGCTGGGGTTGGTGTTGCTGAGCCTGTTCTTCGTGGGCCCCAAAACCCCGTGGGGGCTTCTGGGGCTGGTCCTGCTCGGGACGGCTTTTGTGCGCTTCTGTCCGATATATCGCCTGCTCGGACTCTCTACGTGCCAGCCCACCGGGGCCCGCTAAGCCGGGGGGTCGGAGACGGAACGCAGAAAGCGACGCAGCAGTCGGGATAGCTTTTCCCGCACAGCGCGACCCTGGGCGACGACTTCCTCGTGCTTGAGGGGATGGGGGCTCAAGCCGGCGGCTAGGTTGGTGATCGTCGAAAGGCCCACGACGCGTAGCCCGTAGTGGTGCGCCTGAACGGCCTCCGGCACGGTGGACATCCCCACCGCGTCGGCGCCCATGCGGCGAAACATCCGGATCTCGGCCGGGGTCTCGTAAGAAGGGCCCTGTGTCCATAGATACGTTCCTTCGCGCAGGGGAATGCCCTCCCGCAGAGCGGCCGAAAAGAGCGCTTCGCTCCACGCCGTATCGTAGGGAGAGCCTGCGGCCCGTCTGTAAGGACGCGATTCGATTCCCCGCAGGGGATTGGCGAACCCGAAGGCGATGTGGTCCCGGATGAGCATCAGATCCCCGGGGTGGAAGAGCGGGTTGATGCCTCCCGCGGCGTTGGTCAGGATCAGGTTCCGCACCCCGAGCGCATGGAGCAGGTGGACGGGGTAGACGACTTCCTGGATCGAGTATCCCTCATAGAAGTGCACACGTCCCTGTACGAAGAGCACAGGTATACCCTCCAGATGCCCCCAGCTCAGCAGCCCCGCATGCCCTTCCACAGTGGAGGCGGGGTAGCCCGGGAGCATATGGGTGGGGATGCGCCACTGCGGATGGGCCGCTTCGACAAGTTCTCCAAGTCCGGATCCCAGCACGATGGCCGTCTCCGGCTGCAGGGGTATGCGGGTGCGCAGCCAGTCGGCAGCGCGCCGGGCCTGTGCGTATACCGGGTTCATGGCCGAGAGGCTCTGCGGAAAGTCCGTTGCATGGCTTGGAGGACGAACCCTATTATGGAATCGGTCAAAGCGGTCCGAAGATGAAGATTCTAGAGGTGGAAGTCAAAAACCGGGCGGGCCTGCATACTCGGCCGGCGGCGCTTCTGGTGAAAACCGCCTCGAAGTTTAAATCCGACATCACCCTGCTCAAAGACGGGTTTGCGGTAAACGCCAAAAGCATCATTGGGGTTATGACCCTTGCCGCCGAACCGGGATGCCGGCTCACCCTGCAGATCGAAGGGCCGGACGAGGAGGAGGCAGCCCAGACGCTGGGGGCGCTCTTTGCAAGTGGTTTCGGGGAAGAATGAGCATGCGCAAGGGCGGTGAAATACGGTTGCGCGGTATTCCCGGCTCGCCCGGTATCGCCATCGGTCGGGCTTTTCTGTTCGAGCGCACCCGACCGCGCATTCCGCATCGACACCTGGCTCCGGAGGAGGTCGAGGGGGAGATCGTCCGCTTCCGGGAGGCCCTGGAGCGCTCCGAGCGGGAGTTGCACAAGATCATCGAGATCGCCCGTCAGAAGGTCGATCCCGACGCGGCGGCCATTTTCGAGGCCCAGCTGCTCATGCTGCGCGACGAGCACATCTACGAGCGCATCGAACAGCGCATCCGCTCCGAGCGCCTCAACGCCGAGGCCATCGTGCATGAGGAATTCGAGGCCTACCTGGAGCGGATTCAAGCCCCGGAGGACCCGTACTGGGATGAGCGCGCCTCCGATGTGCGCGATGTGCTGGAGCGGCTGCTGCGCAATCTACAAAAGGGGCGCCTGCTGTCCAATGTAGAGGAGTCGAGCATCGTCGTGGCCGATGAGTTGACTCCGGCCGATCTGGTCCTCTTCAGCCGACGCAATATCCTCGGGGTGGCGCTCGATTACGGGGGGCCGACCTCCCATACGGTTATTATCGCGCGCAGTCTGCGCGTTCCGGCTGTTCTGGGTCTGCACAACATCACGGACCTGGCCGCACCGGGGGACATGCTCATTGTGGATGGCTATACGGGAAGGGTGATCGTACGCCCCAGCAGAGCCACCCGAAACCTGTACCATCGCCATCTGCGCTGGCTGGAGAATCATATACGCACTTTCGAGAGGGAGCTGGCCAGCCTGCCCGCGCAGACCCGTTGCGGACGGCGTATCTGGCTGCGGGTCAATCTCGAATTCCGCGAAGAGCTCCCCTCTGTAGCCACTCTGGGGGCCGATGGCATCGGGTTGTATCGATCCGAGCCCCTCTTCCTGGGTCGGGGCAAGTTTGTGTCCGAGGAAGAGCAATACGCCTACTACCGGCAGATCGTCGAAGCCGTACGACCCGAGGTGGCCACGATCCGGCTCTTCGACCTGGGGGCAGATAAGGTGCTCTTAAGCACCTACCGGGAACCCAATCCCTTTCTGGGTTGGCGCGGGGTGCGTATTCTGCTCGACAGGCCCGAAGAGTTTCTGCGCCCCCAGCTGCGCGCCATTCTGCGCGCCAGCGCCCATGGTTCCGTGCGCATCCTCATCCCCATGGTGACGAGCCTGGAGGAGATCGAGCGCTTCTATGTGTACTACCGGGCCATCTATGAGGAACTGCGGGCCGAAGGCGTAGCTGTGGCCGAGCGCGTGCCCGTCGGGGCGATGATCGAGGTCCCCTCGGCGGCCGTCCTCATCGAGCGACTGGCCGAGCGGCTGGATTTCGTTTCCATTGGCACCAATGACCTGATTCAGTATCTGCTGGCCGTCGATCGGGGCAACGATCTTGTGGCCGACCTGTATCAGGAGTTTCATCCCGCCGTGCTGCACACGCTCAAGCACATCATCGACGGGGCGCACCGCAAGGGAATTTCTGTCAGCCTCTGCGGGGAGATGGCCTCCAACCCGCTGGCCACCGTGCTTCTGGTGGGGATGGGGCTCGACGAGTTCAGCGTCAACCCCGTGATGCTGCCGGAGATCAAGTACACCATTCGGCAGGTTGACTGCGAACAGGCTCGGCTCCTGACGGAGGAGCTGCTGGCGCTCTCCCGTACGGAGGAAATCGAAAAGCGCCTGCAGGCCTGGCATCGAACCTGCTGTCCGGAGCTGTACAGAATGAAAATGGAGGAAATGGAGGATTGGCCAGGGGCCTGAACGATCGGCCGTGGCACGGGTGTTCTGTGGGCGGAGCTATCCGGCGCTGTCGTGAGCCTGCATCCGGCGTGGGATAGCGAACTCGTAGACGCGCCGGATTGCCTCCAGCGGCAGGTCGATCCAGTCGTTGATTTTAAGTCGATCCCCGCCCACGGTTCCCAGCACCTGCACGGGCACCTGGAAATCCCGCGCGCGGGATACGATGGCAGACAGATCATCCGGCCGGGCGCTGATGAGCACCCGCGATTGCCCCTCACCGAAGAGCAGGGCATCGGGCCGGATGGGGTCTTCGAGCCGCACGCGCGCCCCCAGGTTGCCGAAAAGACAGGATTCGGCCAGAGCCACGGCCAGTCCCCCGTCGGATACATCATGGGCCGAGCGCACCAGGCCGGAGGCGATCAGCTCCAGCAGGAGCTCATGGAGGCGTTTTTCCTCTTCCAGATCCAGATACGGGGCGTCACCGGCCACAAGGCCATGAACCCAGGCCAGGTACTCCGATCCCCCTATATCCTCTCGATTCTGCCCGAGCAGGAGCACCAGATCGCCTTCGGATTTGAAATCGGCCGTCATCAGCCGTTCTGGAAACGGCTCAATGAGGCCCACCATGCCGATGGTGGGGGTGGGATAGATCCTCCCCTGGGGGTTTTCGTTGTAGAAGCTCACATTGCCCCCTGTGACCGGTGTATCAAAAACCCGACAGGCCTCTCCCATGCCCGCCACGGCTTCGCGAAACGTCCAGTACACTTCGGGATTGTACGGGTCGCCGAAGTTCAGGCAGTTCGTAATGGCCAGGGGGCGGGCGCCCGCGCAGACCACGTTGCGCGCCGCCTCGGCGACGGCGATCTGGGCACCCCGTCTGGGGTTGAGGTAGACGTAGCGGCCGTTTCCGTCCACCTTCAGGGCCAGGGCTTTGCGGGTGCCCTTGAGGCGGATCACCGCCGCGTCGGAGGGGCCGGGTCCGACGACGGTGTTCGTGCGCACCATGGTGTCGTATTGTTCATAGACCCACCGTTTGGAGGCGATCGTGGGGCTGTCGAGGAGCTGGAGGAAGGTGGCCTGCAGGTCCTCCGGTACCGGGAGCGCATTGGCCTGGAAGGCGCGCGTCTGCTTCAGATAGGCCGGCATCCGGGCCTGACGTACATAAACGGGCGCCCCGCCTCCGAGCACAAGGGATCGGGCCGGCACGGCGGCCTTGAGCTCTCCATGGTAGTAGACCTCCACCAGACCCGTGTCCGTTACCTCTCCGATTACCACCGCCGGTAGATCCCATTTGTGGAAGACCTGCTGCACCTCTTCGATCCGGTCGCGATCTACGACCAGCAGCATGCGTTCCTGGGATTCAGAGAGCAGGATCTCGTAGGCCGACATATCCGCTTCGCGCAGGGGCACGCGCTCCAGATACAGGCGCATGCCTGTTCCCGCGCGCGCGCTCATCTCACAGCTGGAGCAGGTAATGCCCGCTGCGCCCATATCCTGCAGGCCCACGACGGCCCCTGTGCGCAGAGCCTCCAGGGTGGCCTCCAGCAGGAGCTTTTCCGTAAACGGATCCCCGACCTGCACGTTCGGCCGCCTGGACTCCTGGTCATCCTGCAAGGTCTCGGAGGCGAAGGTGGCCCCGTGAATGCCATCCCGGCCCGTGGCCGAACCCACCAGGACGACGAGGTTGCCTGGCCCCCGCGCGGCGGCCCGGGCCGTTTCACCAATGCGGACCAGCCCCACGCTCATGACGTTTACCAGGGGGTTGCCCTCGTAAACCGGATCGAAGTAGATCTCTCCGCCCACGGTGGGCACGCCGAAGGCGTTGCCGTAATCGGCGATTCCGCGCACAACCCCTTCGAAAAGATATCGTACGCGGGCCTTGTCCAGCGATCCAAAGCGTAGCGAATCGAGCGCGGCGATGGGGCGGGCGCCCATGGCGAAGACGTCCCGGTGAATGCCCCCCACGCCCGTGGCCGCTCCTTGGTACGGCTCCACTGCGGAGGGATGGTTGTGGGATTCGATTTTGAAGGCCACCGCCAGGCCGTCGCCGATATCCACCAGCCCCGCGTTTTCCTCTCCGGCAGCGACCAGCAGCCGGCCCCCGGAGCGAGGCAGCGTCTTCAGCACAGCGATGGAGTTTTTATAGGAGCAGTGTTCGCTCCACATAACCGCATACATGCCCAGTTCGGCGTACGTGGGCTTGCGGCCCAGGATCTCCAGGAGCCGGTCGTATTCCTCGTCGCTGAGTCCGTGTGCGCGCGCAAGCTCACGGCTGACTTCGGGTTCGAGTGCTACAGGGGCCATGGCATCATTCCTTGGTGTGCCCACAAAGATACGGAAATTGGCAGGGCCACCCCTCAGGAGGGCCATTTAAGCCCGAACACACGCAAGAGAAAAGCGAACCGATCGCTCCACTCCTCGATCTGCTTTCCGGTGGGCTTGCCGGCCCCATGTCCGGCCCGGGTTTCGATCCGGATCAGGACGGGATTATCGCAGCCCTGAGCGGCCTGCAGGGCGGCGGCGAATTTGAAGGAGTGGGCGGGCACGACGCGATCGTCGTGATCGGCCGTGGTGATCAGGGTGGGCGGATAGCACGTGCCCGGGCGTACGTTGTGATAGGGCGAGTATCGCAGCAGATAGCGGAATTGCTCCGGATCGTCGGAGGAACCGTACTCCGGGATCCAGGCCCATCCGATGGTGAAGCGGTGGTAGCGCAGCATATCCAGTACCCCCACCGCCGGAAGCGCGGCACCAAAGAGCTCGGGCCGCTGCGTCATGACGGCGCCCACGAGCAACCCCCCATTGGAAGCCCCCGCGATGGCGATCTGTCCGGGTCGGGTGTAGCCTTCTCGGATCAGGTATTCTGCGGCCGCGATGAAATCGTCGAAGACGTTCTGCTTTTGCTCCCGCATCCCGGCCCGATGCCAGGCCTCGCCGTATTCTCCTCCGCCGCGCAGGTTGGGCATGGCGTAGATACCCCCGAGCTCCAGCCAGAGCAAGGTGGCCGGGGAAAAGCTCGGGGTGAGGCTGATGTTAAAGCCCCCATAGCCATACAGGTATACGGGATGAGAGCCGTTGCGCTCCAGCCCGCGCCGGTGCACGAGAAACATGGGCACCCGGGTGCCGTCTTTGCTTGTGTAGAAAACCTGACGGGTTTCGTAGCCGGACAGATCAATCGGCAGTCTGGGGGCTCGGAAGAGCTCCAGCTGCCGAGTCTGGTAATCGTATCGGTAGATCGTCGGCGGATATAAGAAGCTCGTGAAGGCGAAGAAGAGCTCGGTTCCGTCCGCCCGGGCGCTCAGCCCGGTTACGCTGCCCAGGGTCGGAAGGGGGATTTCCCGTTCTCTGCGGCCTTCGATGTTGTAGAGGACCAGACGGCTTGTGGCGTGCACGAGCTCATGGGCCACGAAATGGTAGTTCATCAGCACCACGTCTTGCAGAACGGCTTCCCCTTCCGGGATGATCGTCTCCCAGTGTTCGGGCTCGGGTCGGGCCAGATGCACGGCGATGAGCCGGCCGCGCGGGGCGTCTCGATCGGTGAGAAAGTAGAACGTGCTTCCCGTGTTGCCCACGAACTGGTATGAGGCATCAAAGGCGTCCAGCAGGGGCACGACCCTCCAGGCCGAATCCTGCAGGTCGATATAGTAGACCCGGTTGCGCCGGTCTGTACCCTTCCAGACGGTGATGATCAGGTAACGGCCGTCCTCGGAGAGTTCGGGACTGAAGCCCAGTTCGGGGTCATCGGGACGTTCGTAGATGAGGCGGTCGGCCTCCTGCGGGGTGCCCAGCCGGTGGTAGTAGAGCTTCATGTGCCGGTTCGGTTCCCGCAAGGCGGCGCCGGTGGGTTCCGGGTAGCGAGCGTAGAAAAACCCCTGACCATCCGGCGTCCAGGCCGGGGCGTTGAACTTAATCCAGCGCAGCTCATCGGGCAGATCCCGGCCCGTCTTTAGATCGCGCACGCGTATGAGTTGCCAGTCCGATCCTCCGGAGCTCAGCCCGTAGGCGAGCAATTGTCCATCGGGGCTCGGCACCCAACTGGAAAGGGATACGGTGCCATCCGCAGAGAAGGTGTTGGGATCCAGGGCGAGCTGGCCCCGACTGGAGTCTTGCATGTTTTCGAGCCAGTAGAGGGCTGACTGGTTCTGCAGGCCGTCGTTGAAGAGGTAGAAGTAGCGATTTCCGTAGCGGCGCGGGACCCCGTATCGGGGGTAATTCCACAGCTGGCGCAGACGCTCCTGGATACGGGCGCGTTCCGGGACCTGGGCCAGCCAGCTGAAGGTGAGCTGGTTCTGCGCCGCAATCCATGCCCGCGTTTCGGGGCTGTCGGGATCCTCCAGCCATCGATACGGATCCGCAACGGGCACGCCGTGATAGATATCCACCACCGTATCCCGTCGTGCCGGCGGATACTGCAGGGGTTGGGCGTGCAAGAGCACGGGAAGGAGCAGGATCAGGAAAGCGCACCGGCCTCGCATAGGGCTCCTCCATGGTTTTGCCGGGAAAATTCGCAGGGGACAAGGCAAAAAGGCCAGTCTCTGGCGCCGGATCCGGGAGAGACGTATTTTTTTCCTATGTCGGATGTGCGCCTACGGCTTCTGCGCGTAGCCCATCGCCTGTACCGGCGTGGTCTGGCGGTGGCCTGGGACGGAAACGTGAGCGTGCGTGCTTCCGAGGAGACGATCTGGATCACGCCTGCCGGACGCAACAAGGGAGAGCTCCGGATCGAGGACCTCGTGCTTGTGGATCTGGAGGGGCGGGTCCTGGAGGGGCGATGGAGGCCTTCTTCGGAGCTCGGGATGCATATGGTCTGTTACCGCACGCGTCCGGAGGTCGGGGCGGTGGTGCACGCCCATCCGCCCTATGCCACGGCTTTTGCTGTGGCTCGCCAGGAAATCCCGACCAACGTGTTGCCCGAGATGGTGGTGCGACTGGGCTCTGTACCTCTGGTACCGTACGCCACGCCGGGCACTTGGGAGGTGGCCGAGGCCCTGCGTCCCTGGCTCGGTCGAGGGTCGCGGGTCTTTTTGCTGGCCAATCACGGGGTGACTACGCTGGGGTCCACCGTGGAAGAAGCCTATTACCTGCTGGAGAAGCTCGAGCACGCCGCGCGCGTGCTGTGGTTGGCCCGCGCGCTGGGCGGGGCCGTTCCGCTCCGGCAAGCGGAGGAACTGCGGTTGCTTCAGCTCTATGGCCGAGGCGATGCGTAAACGTCCCCGTTGGCGGCGGTGGGGTCGACTGGCCTGGCTGGCCTTCTGGGCCGGCGTGAGCTATCCATTTATCGCCGCCGCGGCCTCGCTTTCCTTCCGCACGTGGGATCGTTCCGGCCGGGCTTTTTACCGATGGCAACGCTGCTGGGGGCGCATTGTGCTCTGGAGCGCCGGGGTGCGGCTGCGCGTGCAGGGGACGGAGGCCATCGGGGAGGGCCCTTTTGTTTTCGTGGCCAATCACACCAGCGCGCTCGATATCCCGGTTCTGATGGTGGCCATTCCCCATCCGTTCGCCTTTATCTTCAAAAAAGAACTCCTCCGTGTTCCGGTTTTCGGCTTTTTTCTTCGCCATTCGCCTCACATCATGATTGATCGATCCGGACGCAAGGAGACCCTGCAGAGCCTCCGCCTGGCCGCAGAGCGTATCCGACAGGGGCTTTCAGCGGTGGTTTTCCCGGAGGGTACGCGCAGTCCGGATGGGCGCCTGCTCCCCTTCAAGCGCGGCGCGTTTGCCATCGCCACAGAGGCCGGAGTACCTTTGGTGCCGACCGCCATCCGGGGCGCACATGCCGTATGGCCGGCCCGGAGCTGGTCTATCACCCCTGGCCTGATCGAGGTTCGTTTCGGATCCCCCGTACCCCTACAGGGATCCGACCAAATGCCGGGGGAGGCGCTCCTAGAGCACATTCGAAACTTGCTGCAGGCAGAGCTTGATCGACCCGGCTGAGGGGGGATATCACCGATGGCCGTTACGATGCGGGACGTGGAGTATATCGCCGATCTGGCGCGGCTCCTATTTACGGAGGAGGAAAAGCGCCGCCTGGAGCGGGAGCTCAACCGGATTCTGGAGTATGTAGAAAAGCTCAACGAGCTGGATACGACTTCGGTCGAGCCACTGCGGCACGTCTGGGAGCTGGAGAACAGGATGCGTCCGGATCAGGTGCGGCGCTGGATTTCCCGTGAAGAGGCGCTCCGCAACGCGCCGGCGGCGGATTCGGACTACTTTCGTGTCCCCAAGGTGATTGAATAGGGCTCCTCTGTGTCTGGCCCCGCTGCTCGACGCTCCCGAAAACCCCCGCATGTCTGGGGAGAGTGGTCCCCCGAGCAACAGACGTTGCTGGCTTGGGGGATTCTGCTCGTCGTGGTCCTTTTCTTCTATGCGCCTGTCCTCTTCCAGGGCCGCATGCCTCTGGGGAGCGATACAATCCAGTGGCGCGCCTCCGCGCAGGCCATGATCGCCTATCGAAACCAGACGGGCGAGGAGCCCCTCTGGAATCCGAACCTCTTTGCCGGCATGCCCGGATATCTGATCAACTATCCGCCTGTGGTTCCCCAGCTGGATACGCTCCTGGGCTGGATTCGGCGCTGGATGTGGCCGGTGGAGCATGTGCTGGTGCTCCTGATCGGCATGTATGTGCTGCTGCGCGGTCTGCGCCTGCCTCCCCTGCCCGCGGCGCTGGGGGCGCTGGCCTACGGATTTACCACGTATTTCCCCATCATCCAGATCGTCGGGCACAATTCGAAGTTCATCGCCTTTGCCTTGCTACCCTGGGTGCTGTGGGCTTTCCGGCGGGTGCTGGAGCGCCGTGATTTGTTCTCTGCCCTGCTCTGGGCGGTGGTGCTGGCCCTCGAATTCCGGGCCGGGCATCCCCAGGTGACCTACTATGGGGCGGTGTTGCTGGCCATCTGGTGGGCTTTTGAAGCCGCCGGCGCCCTGCGGGAAAAGCGTCTCGCTGTTTTCGCCGGGGCGACGGGATGGCTGCTGTTCGGGTTGCTGCTGGCCGGGCTCATGGTTTTGCAGCCGTACTGGGCCATTTTCGAGTACAACCCGTATTCCGTTCGCGGCGCGGCCGAGGCCACGGGGACCGGGGGGCTGGACAAAGACTACGCCATGGCCTGGTCGCAGAGCTGGGGCGAACTGCTCACCTTGCTTGTTCCGGCTGCTTTTGGGGAAGGTGGCCTCACGTACTGGGGCGATAAGCCCTTCACCGAGGGGCCCCACTATATCGGGGGGATCGTCCTGGCGCTCGCGATCGGCGTCCTGCTGCTCGGAGGCCGGATTCCAGACCCTGCTCGACGGCGGGTAATTTATGCGACCGCGGTGGCCGGCCTGCTGGCCATGGGGTTTTCTCTGGGCAGGCACTTTCCATTGCTCAACGACCTGGCCTTCGCTTACCTGCCGTTTTTCAACAAATGGCGCACACCCGAAATGTGGCTTGTGCTGACCGCCCTATGTACAGCCCTGCTGGCCGGGTTTGCGGGATGGTGGATGCTCGAGCACCGGGGTTCTTTGCGCCCGTTCTTCTATACGGGGATCGCCTTCTTCCTTTTGGGCCTGGGACTCTGGGCGTTTCGAGACAGCCTGTTCCCCTTTGAGCGCCCCAACGAGATGCGCGAGCTGCTCCGGGAGATCGCTCGTCAGGCCGGGCGACCGGAGAACGATCCCCAGCTGATGGCTTTTGTGGAAGGGGAGCATGCGCGCAAGATTGAAGAACGGCGCCAGAAGTACACGGCCGATGTGAAGCGGCTTCTGCTGTTTCTGGGCGTGGGCCTGCTGCTGCTCTGGGCAGCGGATCGGCGCCTGGTGGGCATGCCGGCCGCATGGGCCGGGTTGTGCCTGCTTGTGGGGCTCGATCTGGGAGGGGTCGGAAGGCGCCATTTTACCGAGGACCGGCTTGTGAGCCGGGGGCGGGACCCTGCCGAGGCCATCCCGGTGAGCGAGACGGATCGCTTCATCGCCCGGGATCCGGAGCTGGTGCGGGGCTTTCCCCTGGGGCAGAACCCCTTTAACAACGCCATACCTTCCTACAGCTACCAGTCCCTGGGGGGGTATCATGGGGCGAAGCTGCGGCTATATCAGGACCTGATCGACAGCGTCTTTTTTGCCCCCAATCCGTATCCGAATATCCCGCTCAATGTATCCGTGCTCCGCATGCTCAATACGCGCTACATCGTGCTGGCCGGTCGGGCCAATGTGCCGGGGTGGCAGGAGGTTTTCCAGGAGGGACCCTGGGTGACGTACCGGGATACGCTGGCCATGCCCCGGGCCTGGCTGGTCGGTGAGGTGGAGGTTCTCCCCAGCCCCGAAGCGGTGCGCAGGCGGTTGCGGGATTCGACCTGGCGTCCGGAGCGTACGGCCCTGTTGCTTCGTCCTCCTCCCGGTCCGGTGGTCCCGATAGGCCCCGAGGGGAAGGCCGCCGTGCAGCTGCTGCAGTGGGGTCCGAGGCGCATGCGATTGCGCGTGCAGACCAGCGAGCCGCGCTTTCTCATCATCAGCGAAATCTGGTATCCGGTCGGCTGGCGGGCCTGGCTCGATGGGCAGCCTGTGGAGCTGTATCGAACCAATTACGCGTTGCGTGGCCTCTATGTGCCGGCCGGATCCCATGAGGTGCGGCTGGAGTTCGATCCCGCAAGCCATCGATGGGGCAGCCGTATTGCGGCCCTGGCCACACTGTTCGGCTACGGTGGACTGCTCGTGCTTGGACTGCGGCGCCTGTGGCCTCGTCGGCGCTCCTGATTCGGGTGATCGCTGGGGATATGGCCGCTCGTCCGCTTGCCCTCTTTATCACGTATTACTTTCCTCCCTCCGGCGGTCCGGGTGTGCAGCGGGTGCTCAAGTTCGTCAAGTACCTGCCGGAATTTGGCTGGGAGCCGGTGGTGCTCACCGTGCGTCAGGGCGCCTATCCGAGCCGTGATCCCTCGCTGGAAGGCGAACTCGGGGCCGGATTGCGCATCTATCGTACGCCTTCATGGGATCCATTTGCCCTCTATGCGCGCTGGACGGGTAAACGCCCCGATGAGGCGGCCACGGTGGGCTTTGCCAGCACCAAGCCTCCGGACTGGCGGGAGCGGTGGGCCCGCTGGATACGGGCCAACTGTTTTCTTCCGGATGCTCGCCTGGGGTGGGTTCCCTTCGCCATACGGGCCGGCAGGCAAATTCTCCGGCAGCTGCCCGTGCGCGTACTGGTCACCTCCGGCCCCCCGCACTCCACACACCTGATCGGTCGAGCCCTGCATCGGCGCTTTCATCTCCCCTGGGTGGCCGACTTTCGGGATCCCTGGACGGGGATCGATTACTATGCGGAGCTGCCCATGAGTCGGTGGGCGCGCAGGCTGGATGCGGCCCTGGAGCGAGCCGTGCTCCGGGAGGCCTCGGCCGTAGTAACGGTCGGCCCCTCTATGGCCCGACATCTCCAGGAGCGTTACAGCCGGTTCTATCATGTGATTCCCAACGGGTTTGACGAGTCCGATTTCCCTTCCCCTGCCGCCGACCCGGAGCCGGGTTCCGCCTTTCGGCTCCTGTACGTGGGCACGTTGAATCCGGCCCGCAATCCGGAAATCCTCTGGGAGGCTCTGCGCCGGCTGCGGGCCGAAGGGATCCGCCTCGAGCTCGAGCTGGTGGGGCTGATCGATGGGCTTGTGCGGGAGCGTCTGGCGCAATTGGGTCTGCTTGGGGACCTGGTTCGGGTACGCGCGTATGTGCCCCACGAAGAGGCCGTGCGCCTGATGTGCGGCGCCGATGGGTTGCTGCTCCTCATCAACCGATCGCCGGGGGCCGAGGGCATCCTGACCGGCAAGATCTACGAGTACCTGGCCTCGGGCCGACCCGTGCTGGGGATCGGCCCCCCGGAGGGAGATGCCGCTCTGGTGCTTCGCCAAAGCGGCGCCGGGGTGATGGTGCACTGGGATGATCTTGAGGGGCTCATCGACCACCTCCGCGCCTTCTATGAGGCCTGGAGATCGGGCAGACCGATACGGGGAGCGTCCCGGGAAGCGGCCCTGCGTTACAGTCGTCGGATGCTTACCGGAGAACTCGTCTTGTTGCTGGATTCCGTACTGCAGCGATGCGGATCGTGACCGTTGTGGGGGCTCGGCCCCAGTTCATCAAGGCCGCCCCCGTCAGCAGAGCGCTTGCGCGCCTTGGCATCGAGGAACTCCTGGTCCATACCGGGCAGCACTATGACCTGAACATGGATCGGGTGTTTTTTGAAGAGCTGGAGTTGCCCCGACCCGTGCTCAATCTGGAGGTGGGCTCCGGCACGCACGCCGTCCAGACGGGCCTGATGATGATGCGGCTGGAGGAGTTTCTGCTCCAGCTCCGCCCTCGACCGGACTGGGTGCTCATCTACGGGGATACGAATTCCACGCTGGCCGGTGCCCTGGTGGCGGCCAAACTCCACCTGCCCCTGGCACATGTGGAGGCCGGATTGCGCAGCTATAATCGGCGCATGCCGGAAGAGATCAACCGGATTGTCGCCGATCGCCTGTCGAATCTGCTGTGCTGTCCCAGCCAGCAGGCGGTTGAAAACCTGCGCGCCGAGGGCATTGAGCGCGGGGTGCATCGTACGGGGGACGTGATGTTCGATGCCCTGCTTTATTACCGAGATCGGGCTCGGGAGCGCGTCGCGCTCGAGCATCTCATCCCCTTCGAATCGGGCTCGTATTACTTGCTTACCGTTCACCGGGCAGAAAATACGGACGATCCGGATCGGCTCTGTCGGCTGGTTCGGATTCTGGCCGAGCTGGATCGACCCGTAGTCTGGCCGCTGCACCCGCGTACGCGCAAACGCCTGCAGGAGCTACGTCTTGCCCTTCCCTCCACGGTCTACCCGATGGAGCCGGTGGGATATCTGGCCATGGTGCGGCTACTGGAGGGGGCTCGAAAGGTGCTCACCGATTCCGGGGGGCTGCAGAAGGAGGCCTACTGGCTGGGCAGGCCCTGTCTGACCCTGCGTGCCGAGACGGAATGGGGGGAAACGCTGCAGGAGGGCTGGAATCGGCTTGTGGATCTGGACCCGGATCGAATCCGGGAGGCCCTTTATGCCCCGGACCCCCTCATTCCCCCGCAGCCGCATTATGGAGATGGACGGGCTGCGGAACGCATCGCCGCCCTGTTGCGTGAAACGCCGTAGTTCGCTTTTGGCCCCTTATCGGCCGTATTTTCGTCTGTACCCCAAGCCATTTCCATGGTCCCATGCGCAACACGCCTGAGCTTACCTCGCAGTACACCGCCGAATCCATCACGATCCTGGAAGGTCTGGAGGCAGTCCGCCGACGTCCGGCTATGTACATCGGGGATGTGGGTCCCCGGGGTCTGCACCATCTCATCTACGAGGTCGTGGACAACTCCATCGACGAGGCCCTGGCCGGGTTTTGCGACCGCATCGAGGTGGTGCTCCATGCCGATGGGTCGTGCTCGGTGACGGACAATGGCCGGGGCATTCCCGTCGATGTGCATCCCACCGAGGGCAGGCCGGCGGTGGAAGTGGTCATGACCAAGCTTCATGCGGGGGGGAAGTTTGACAAGAAAACCTACAAGGTGTCCGGCGGTCTGCACGGGGTCGGCGTCTCCTGCGTGAACGCCCTTTCCGAATGGCTCGAAGTCGAAGTGCATCGGGATGGGTACATCTGGCGTCAGCGCTACGAGCGGGGTCGGCCTGTTACGGAGCTCGAGCAGGTGGGCAGGACGCGGCGCACGGGCACCCGAGTTCGTTTTCTTCCGGACAAGCTGATCTTCAAGAACATCCAGTTCCGCTTCGATACGGTGGCCGAGCGCCTGCGGGAGCTGGCCTTTCTGAACCCCACGGTTCGGATTCTGCTCCTTGATGAACGCGAGGATCCACCGGTGCGCGAGGAGTATCATTACCGGGGCGGAATCCGGGAGTTTGTGCGGTTCTTGGACGAGAACCGCACCCCCCTGCATCAGCCCATGATATATCTGGCCGGGGAGCAGGACGGGGTGCCCATCGAGATCGCCATGCAGTACAATGACTCGTACGTGGAAAACGTGCTCTCCTATGTGAACAACATCAACACCCACGAGGGGGGTACGCACGTAACCGGCTTCCGCAAGGCGCTCACACGCACGCTCAAGGCGTATGCGGAGAAAAACGGGCTGCTCAAGAACGTCAAAGTCGAGCTTTCTGGGGAAGATTTTCGGGAGGGGCTTACGGCGGTCATCTCCGTCAAGGTGGCCGAGCCGCAGTTCGAGGGCCAAACCAAGACCAAGCTCGGCAACTCCGAGGTGCAGAGCGCCGTGGAGATTTTTGTGAACGAAAAACTGGCCGATTTTCTGGAACAGCATCCCCGGGTGGCGCGAGCGATCCTGGGCAAGGTGGTGCTGGCCGCCCAGGCCCGAGAAGCGGCCCGCCGGGCCCGGGAGCTCGTGCAGCGCAAAAACGTACTGACCAGCTCCGGGCTGCCCGGCAAGCTGGCCGACTGCTCTATCTCCGACCCCCAGCACTGCGAGCTGTTCTTGGTCGAGGGAGATTCCGCGGGAGGGTCGGCCAAACAGGCGCGGGATCGGCGCTTCCAGGCCGTTTTGCCCCTGCGCGGCAAGATCCTGAACGTGGAAAAGGCCCGGCTGGATCGGGTGCTGGAGAACGAGGAGATCCGCAATATCGCCACCGCGCTGGGCTGCGGCATCGGTACCTCGGAGGAGGAAATCGACCTGAGCGGTCTGCGATATCACCGGATCATCCTCATGACCGATGCCGATGTGGATGGTTCTCATATCCGGACGCTTCTGCTAACGTTTTTCTTCCGCTATCTGCGGCCGCTGATCGAAAACGGCCATGTTTATATCGCTCTGCCCCCGCTGTATCGCATCAAGGCGGGCAAGGATGAATGGTATGCCTGGACCGATGAGGAGCGCGAGGAGATCCTGCGACGCTTGGAGGCAGAAAAGCGCCGCGATCAGGTCGTGGTACAGCGCTACAAGGGGTTGGGTGAGATGAACCCGGAGCAGCTGTGGGCTACCACGATGGATCCGGAGCGGCGGGTGCTGGAGCAGGTCACCATTGAGAGCGCCGCGGCGGCCGATCATCTCTTTTCCATTCTGATGGGCGAGGCCGTCGAACCGCGCCGGAAGTTCATCGAGCAGAACGCCCGATACGCCAATCTGGACGTCTAAGCGCGGAACGTTCAAGGGTTATGCAGCAACGCGAACGCATCATACCCATTGCCATCGAAGAGGAGATGAAGACGGCCTACATCGATTATGCGATGTCCGTCATCGTCTCCCGCGCCCTGCCCGACGTCCGCGACGGGCTCAAGCCCGTGCAGCGTCGGATTCTGTACGCCATGTCCGAGCTTGGTCTCGGACACAATCGTCCGTACAAGAAAAGCGCCCGCGTGGTCGGTGAGGTGCTCGGTAAATACCACCCTCACGGCGATGCGGCGGTCTATGATACCATGGTGCGGATGGCCCAGGACTTTACCATGCGCTATCCGCTCCTGGATGGGCAAGGTAATTTTGGTTCCGTCGACGGGGATGCGCCCGCAGCCATGCGGTATACGGAAGTGCGTCTGACCCGCATGGCCGAGGAGATGTTGCGCGACATCACGAAGGACACGGTTGATTTTGTACCCAATTTCGACGACTCGCTGCGGGAACCGGCCGTTTTGCCGGCGTTGCCGCCCAACCTGCTCCTCAACGGGGCCAGCGGCATCGCCGTGGGGATGGCCACGAATATCCCCCCGCACAACCTGCGGGAAGTCGTAGACGGGATCATCGCCTACATCGACCATCGGGATATCACCAACGAGGAGCTGCTGCGCTATATCAAGGCCCCCGATTTCCCCACCGGCGGGATCATCTATGGATACGATGGGGTTCGGGAGGCCTACACGACGGGCAAAGGCAGAATCACCGTGCGGGCGCGCGCTACCATAGAAACCCAGCGCGGCGGACGCGCGGCGATCGTGGTAACCGAGATCCCCTACCAGGTCAACAAAGCCCAGCTGATAGAAAAAGTCGCACAGCTGGTGCGGGACAAAAAGCTCGATGGGATCTCGGACATCCGGGATGAGTCCGACCGCGAGGGGTTGCGCGTGGTCTTCGAGCTCAAGCGCGATGCCGATCCGGCGGTTGTGCTCAATAACCTCTATAAGCACACCCCGCTGCAGTCGACCTTCGGGGTCATTCTGCTGGCCCTCGTCGGAGGGCGGCCCCGGGTGCTCACCCTGAGGGACCTTATCGCCCATTACGTGGAACACCGGCACGAAGTCGTTCTGCGCCGGACCCGTTTCGAGCTGGTCGAGGCCGAGGAGCGCGCCCATATCCTCGAGGGTCTTAAGATCGCACTCGATCACTTGGATGCGGTTATTCAGACCATTCGCAGTTCCTCCGATGTGCCCACCGCCCAGGAGCGGCTCATGCAGCGCTTCCGGCTCTCGGAGCGGCAGGCCAAGGCGATTCTGGATATGCGCCTGCAGCGGTTGACCAGTCTGGAGCGCAAAAAGATCGACCAGGAATACAAAGAAACCCTGCAGCTCATCGAGCGCCTGCGCGCCATCTTAGAGCATGAGCCCCTGCGCATGGAGCTCATCAAAGCCGAGCTCCGGGAGCTGCGCGACCGCTATGGAGATGCCCGGCGCACGGAGATCGTCTATACGGCCGAGGATTTCCGCGTCGAGGACATGATCGCCGATGAGGACGTGGTGGTCACGATCACCCATCAGGGCTTCATCAAGCGCACCGCCCTTTCCGGATACCGACGTCAGGGGCGCGGCGGAAAGGGGGTTCGCGGGACGGGCATGCGGGAAGATGACTACGTGGAGCATCTGCTGATTACCAGCACCCATCAGTATCTGCTCTTTTTCACCAACAAGGGGCGCTGCTACTGGCTCAAGGTCTTTGAAATCCCCGAGGGCGGGCGCTCTTCGCGGGGACGTTCCATTCGCAACCTCATTCAGATCGGACAGGAGGAAAAGATCCGCGCTTTCGTGGCCGTCAGGACTCTGGAGGACGCCGAGTACGTCAATCGCCACTACATTCTGATGGCCACCCGGCGGGGGATGGTCAAGAAGACCCCTCTGGAGCAGTATAGCCGTCCCCGCCGCGACGGGATCATCGCCATCGACATCCGGCCCGATGACGAGCTCATCGAAGCCCGGCTTACCGATGGGAGCCATGAGATCGTGCTGGCCACGCGCTACGGGCGGGCTATTCGGTTTTCCGAGCAGGAGGTGCGTCCCATGGGCCGGGTGGCCATGGGGGTGAAGGGCATTGAGCTGCAAGATGACCAGGATGCCGTCGTGGGTATGGTGGCGGTGCGTCGCCCGGGCGCTTCGTTGCTCACAGTAAGCGAGCGGGGGTATGGCAAGCGCAGCCCCCTAGAAGAGTATCGCGTCCAGTCCCGCGGGGGCAAGGGCGTGATCACCATGCGGATCACGGAGAGGACCGGGCACCTTATCGCGCTCAAAGAGGTCGTCGATTCCGATGAGCTCATGATTATCACCGTCCAGGGCACCGTGATCCGCATGCCCGTACACGACATCCGGGAAATGGGTCGCGATACCCAGGGCGTGCGCCTGATCCGGCTCGCCGATGGGGATCAGATCGCCGATGTGACCCGCTTTGTACCCGAGGAAGAAGAAGAGCCCCAGACGACCTCCCTGGAGGGATAAGTCCGCCATGCTGACCCGAGAGGAAATCCGGAGCTGGCCCAAAGCGGAGCTGCATGTGCACCTGGATGGCTCGTTGCGGCCGGAAACGCTGCTGGAATTGGCCCAACAGGAGCGTCTGGCGCACAGGCTGCCGGGCCGTACCCCGGAGGAGATCTGGCAGGCGCTGGAGGCCGTAGATCGCTCCCGCTCCCTGGAGGAGTACCTGTCCTGGTTCCGGTATACGATCATGGTCCTGCAGCGCAAGGAGGCGCTCTACCGGGCGGCTTATGAGCTGGTGCAGGACGCGGCCCGGGAAAACGTGCGCTATATCGAGGTCCGATACTCCCCCATCCTGCATACGGAGCGGGGGCTTTCCCTTGAGGCGGTCAACGACGCCGTACTGGCCGGGCTACAAGACGCCGAACGGGATACCGGTACCCGGGCTCGGCTCATTATCTGCGGCCTGCGCGATCGGTATGAGTCGTATTCCTTCCGGCTTGCCGAATTGGCCGTCGCTTACAAGGGACGGGGTGTGGTGGGCTTCGACCTGGCGGGAGGGGAGGCGGGCAACCCGGCTAAGCTGCATGTGCACGCCTTTCAGTACGCCCGGGAGCACAACCTGAACCTGACCTGCCATGCCGGCGAGGCCTGGGGGCCGGCCAGCATCAAGCAGGCCCTTCATGACTGTGGGGTGCATCGGATCGGACACGGGGTGAGCCTGCAAGAAGACGAGGATCTCCTGCAATACGTCATCGATCATCGGATCCCGTTGGAGGTCTGCCCCACCTCGAACGTGCAGACTCGGGTTGTTCCTACCCTGGCGGAACATCCGGTGCGTTATTACGTCCAACGGCGGGTGCGGGTGACGATCAATACGGACAATCGGCTCTTTTCGCGCACCACGCTCACCGATGAGCTCTGGCGCTGCCACAAAGAACTGGGGTTTGACGAGCCCACGCTCAAGTGGATCGTGCTCAACGGCTTTAAGAGCGCCTTTCTTCCCTATGAAGAGCGAAAGGCGCTTCTGGACGAGGTGTTGCCCCTGCTCGGGGCCAGCCGTCCTGCTGTGCGTCCTACGCTGGGCGACGGCTGATTCCTTGACAAAGCCCGGGGGGTCGGATAGCTTTGTACGCTTGGCGCCCTGAATAGAAGGCGCCTTTTTCTGCATGCGGTGAGGCCATAGGCGATGAAGCGTTCGCGTTCCAGGGTAGAACAGACCCCAGAGGACCGTGCCGAGCAAGAGCTGTTGCGGCAGCGCGGCCCGCTCCCCCGACATATTGCCATCATTATGGACGGCAACGGCCGATGGGCGCAACAGCGGGGCCTGCCGCGCGTAGCCGGTCATCGTGCCGCCGTTGCCGCCGTGCGGGATGTCACCGAGGCCTGCGCGCAGCTGGGGATTCCGTATCTGACCTTGTACGCCTTCTCCACGGAGAACTGGTATCGGCCTTCCTCCGAGGTCAACGCGCTCATGGAGCTCCTGGTGCGTACGATCCGACGCGAAAGCCGAACGCTCATGGAAAACCAGATCCGGCTCAACGCGATCGGAGATCTGCAGCGCTTGCCTGAGCTCTGCCGCCGGGAACTGGGGGAGGCCATGGAGCGGACGCGCGCCAACGAGCGCATGGTGCTGACCCTGGCCTTGAGCTACGGGGGGCGCTGGGAGATCACCGAGGCTGTACGTCGGATCGCCCGCGAAGTGGCCTCCGGAAAACTGGATCCAGAAGAGATCACAGAAGCGCTCCTGGCCCGGTATCTGAGCACGGCGGATATGCCCGATCCGGATCTGGTCATCCGTACGAGTCAGGAATTTCGGGTTTCCAATTTCCTGCTGTGGCAGATCGCCTATGCGGAATTTTATGTTACTCCCTGCCTGTGGCCCGACTTTCGGCGCGGACATCTTTATGAGGCGATTCGCAACTTCCAGCAGCGGGAACGTCGCTACGGGCGCATAAGCGAGCAGCCCCTGCTTTCGGCTCCGGGACAAGCGGTGGTGCGATAAGGTGGTCGGGTAATGCGACACGGTATCGGAATCGGCATATGGGCTCTGTTGCTTATCCTAAGCGGGCCTGTGCGAGCGCAGCAAAGCGGTGCGCCTGAACAACATCCCTTTCTCGAGGGCCCCAAGACGTATACCCTTCTGGATATCCTCGTGGAAGGCGCCCAGAGCCCGGCAACGCGCGAGCTGGTGCTGAGCGCAAGCGGCCTCTACAAGGGCATGACGATCCGCATCCCCGGCGATGCCATTCCGAATGCCATCCGCCAGCTCTACCGGTTGGGCCTTTTCTCCGATGTGCAGATCCGCCAGGAACGGGTCGTGGGGGATGGGGTTTTCCTGGTGATCGCCGTACGCGAAGAGCCACGCCTGGAGGACTATGAGATCCGGGGGGTGAAGCGGGGGGAGCGAGAGGATTTGCGCAAACGGCTGCTGCTTGCCCGCGGCACCTCGGTTTCGCGCAGTACGCTTGAGCGCGCTCGTCGGCTCATAGCCGAATATTTCCAGAAAAAAGGCCATCTGCAGGTGCAGGTGCGCACCCATCGAGATTCCCTACCCGACCGGCCGGGATATGTGCGCCTGATCTTCGAGGTGGATAAAGGGCCCGTAGTAGAGGTCAAAGACATCCTCGTTGAGGGCAATCAGGCCATGTCGGACGGTTGGGTCCGTCGGCGCCTCAAGAAAACCAAGCGGGACGCCTGGTGGCGCTTCTGGGGGCGGGCCCGGTTTGATCCCGTCGAGTGGCGAGAGGACCTCAAAAACCTGGTCGAGGCCTATAACGAGCAGGGTTTCCGCGACGCGCGCGTGCTGCGCGATACCGTGTACTACGACTCCACGCGGGCCGGGCTGGTCGTGGCGCTCTCCCTGTACGAGGGTCCCCGGTATTACGTGCGTCGGATCGAGTGGCGGGGCAATACGGTCTATAGTGACGAGCAGTTGACCGAGGTGCTGGGCTTTAAGCCCGGAGAGCGCTATAACGCCAAAAAGCTCCAGCGCAACCTGCAGTTCAACCCCAACGGGCTTGATGTATACGGGCTGTATCAGAACAACGGGTATCTGTTCTTTCAGGCCCAGCTGGAGGAGCGCGTTGTGGCGCCGGATTCGGTAGATCTGCTCTTTGATCTCTACGAGGGCGAGATCGCCACCATCCGGCGCGTGCAGATTGTGGGCAACACGAAGACCAAGGAGCATGTCATCCGGCGCGAGCTGCGCACCTTGCCGGGGGATAAGTTCAGCCGGGAGGCGATTCAGCGCAGCGTTCGAGAGCTGGCCGTGCTGGGGTTTTTTGAGCCTGAACAGATCCGGCCCGATTACCAGGTCGACCCCGAAAAGCGCACGGTGGATCTGACCTACTCCGTGGTCGAGAAAGGGGGCGATCAGTTGGAGCTTTCGGGATCCTACGGGGGGCGCTACATTGGCCTTATTCTGGGTCTGCGTCTGGCCTTCAATAATTTTTCCCTACAGGACATCACCAAAAAGAGCGCCTGGCGGCCGCTGCCTTCGGGGGATGGGCAGAAGCTCAGCCTGGGGGTGCAGGTGGCCGGCCGGAGCTATCAGTCCTACTCCATCAGCTTCACGGAGCCCTGGTTCGGCGGCCGCCCCATGCCCGCCAGCGTGAGCCTGTACCACAATCGGCGCTCCTTTGGGCTTTATGATTACTACTATTACGACCTCTACGGGCTTCCCCTTCCCCCCGATAGCCTGCTCAATCAACGGCGGGAGCATTTCAACACCAGCGGCTTGTCCGTGAGCCTGGGTCGGCGACTGTCCTGGCCGGATGATTTCTTTCAGCTCAGCCACGGGTTGAGTTATCAGATCTACGACGTTCGGCTCCAGAGCGCAGGCTCTTACTATGGGCTGCCCAATGGCGTACATCAGACGCTGAGCCTGCGGCAGACCCTGAGCCGGAGCTCGATCGATAATCCGTTCTTCCCCCGGACGGGATCGGAGGCCACGCTCACGCTCGATGTAGCCCTGCCCTTGCCGAGATTTATCCAGTATCACAAGTGGCGCCTGAATCTGCGCTGGAACGTGCCCGTGATCGGGGACCTGGTCCTGGGCGCTTCGCTCGATTACGGCTATCTGGGCTCTTTCCGCCGCGGAGAACGCAGCCCGTTTGAGCGCTTCTACATCGGGGGAACGATCCTGGAGGCCCAGCAGTTCTTTGGCCAGGATATCGTCTTCATGCGCGGATATCGGGGGGGCAGTCAGCTCATCTCCCCGCGCACCCCTCAGGGGCCGGTAGGGGGTACGATTTTGAACAAGTACTCCTTTGAGCTGCGCTATCCCCTGGTGCAGAACCAGCAGTTCAACCTGTTTCCGTATCTGTTCGTGGACGCGGGAAATACATGGCTGGATTTTGCCTCCTACCTGCCCACCCAGTTGTATCGATCCGCCGGCGTGGGCGTGCGCCTGTTTCTTCCCATTCTGGGCCTGCTGGATCTGAACTACGGGTATGCCTTTGACAGCATACCGGGGATAAGCCGGCCGGGATGGGTGTTTCAGTTCAGTATAGGACCTCAGTTCTGAGCACGGGATAGCCATGCGGTGCGTCGGGCTGCTTGCCATCCTGGGGCTGTGGGCCCTTTCGGCCAACGCCCAGCAGAAAATCGGCTACATCGACTCGGAGCAGATTCTGAACAGGTTGCCCGAATATCAGGACGCCCAGCAGCGCCTAGAACGCCTGGCCCAGCAGTGGCAACAACAGTTGGAGGCGATGCAGCGGGAAATCGACCAGCTGTTTCGCGACTATCAGGCCCGGGAGGTGCTGTATACAGAGGAGATGCGGCGCCAGAAGCAGCAGGAGATCCTCAACAAGGAGCGCGCGCTGGAGCAGTTTCGTGAGCAGAAGTTCGGCCCCCAGGGCGAGCTGTTCCAGCAGCAGACCCAGCTGATCCGGCCCATTCAGGAACGGGTCTTGCAGGCGCTGCGCCAGGTGGCCGAGGAACAGGGTTATGATTTTGTTTTTGATAGATCGGGCTCGCTGCTGTTTCTCTATGCGCGCCCGCAGTACGATCTAACCGATCGGGTGCTGGAGAAGCTCGGCATCAGCGCCACACCCGCACCGACACGAAGACAGTAACTTGGCAAACCAACAAAGGAGCGCTATACATGATGCGGTATTGCCTTTTTGTCCTTTTTCTCCTCGGGCATTCGGCGTGGGCTCAACAGCCGCAGTCAGCCGCTTCCACCCAGTCGGCCGCTGTTGCCGTGCCGATAGGCTATACGCGGGTGGACTTCATCCTCTCTAAGCTGCCCGAAGTGGCCGCCGTGCAGAAGCAGCTGGAAAACCTGGCGCAGCGCCACCAGGCTGAATATCAGCAGAAGCTGCAGGATTTCGATAAGCAACTGCAGGACTACCAGCGCCGGGTAGCCCTCATGTCCCCTGATGCCCGACAGCGTCGTGAGCAGGAGCTAGCCACCCTGCAGAGCCAGCTGCAGCAGTTCGCCATGGAGAAAAACCGGGAACTGGAGCAAAAGGAAGCCGAGCTCATGCAGCCCATTCTGGACCGCATCCAGAAGGCTATCGAGGAGGTAGCCCGGGAGCGGCGTCTGGCCCTGGTCCTTAACACCGGCATAGGAGCGAGCCCGATTTTGCTCTACGCCGATGACCGATACGACATCACAGAGGCGGTGCTCAAAAAACTGGGGATCAATTGATCCTGACTCGGCAGGTGCGGACTGTGTCTTGACTGGCCTCCGGTCATGCGCGTATATTAGCACCTGCTACAGGCGGGACTAGCTCAGTTGGTTAGAGCGCAACCTTGCCAAGGTTGAGGTCGCGGGTTCGAATCCCGTGTCCCGCTCTCCGGTCCCCGGGCAAAAGCCCGGGTTTTTTTGTTTTCTCCGCAGAGGACGCCATGGATAGTGCCGAGTGGGTGGCTTTCCTGCGCGGGTTGCCGCCTGTAGGGTTGTATCTGGCCATCTGGGCGGTGGCCTACCTGGAGAACGTGCTTCCCCCCATCCCGGGCGACGTGGTTGTGGTCTTTGGAGGGTATCTGGCCGGTCTGGGTATGCTCAACCCCTGGGGGCTATGGTTCGGAGCGGTCGTAGCCAGTACACTCGGGTTTATGACCATGTACCGGATCGGCTATCGGCTGGGGCCGGCCCTCTTCAGTCGGAGGCGATTTTTGTTTCTCTCCAACCGTCATCTGCGGGCAGCCCGTCGCTGGCTGATTCGTTATGGCCTTATCGCCGTGGTAGTGAATCGCTTTCTGAGCGGTACGCGTTCGGTGATTTCCCTGGTGGCTGGCCTGGCCCATATGCCCTTGGGCCCCGTAACGATCGCCGCCGCCCTGAGCACCTCCCTGTGGACGGGCCTGCTCATCGCGCTGGGATACTGGCTGGGCGATCGATGGCAAGAGGTGAGCCAGTATTTGTCCCGCTACAGCCAGCTTCTGCTCCTTGTCCTCGTTGCGGGCGCCTCGCTCTATGTGGCCCTGCGCCTTCTGCGCCGGCGCAGGGAAAAGACGGGGCCGGCCGAATCCGGATAGGGTTGGCATTTGAGGCGTTGTTCTGCTACTTTGATGCTGTGCTTCGGGAAGCTTCGGGGGCTTGGTGCGCATCGCCTACGGGATCAGCGGTGAGGGCAGAGGGCATACCTCACGGGCCCTGGCCATTGCGGAGGCACTGGAAGCCCAGGGACATGAGGTGCTCTACGTTGCCGGAGGAACGGCCTACGAGATCCTGACCCAGCTCCGCAAACCCGTGTTGCGGGTCCCGGCCCTGGAGCATGTGCTCTGCGACAACCGGATCCTGCTGTGGCGTACCGCCCGGCATAATCTTCCCCATCTGCTCCGGGCCCGCCGCTGGATCGAGGCGGTGGCGCGGGCGCTGGAGGAGTTCGGGGCCGAATGGCTGATCAACGATTTTGAATACTACAGCGCCCGTGCTGCCCGCCTGACGGGGGTGCCTGTGGTGAATCTGAACCACCAGCAGATTCTCACGGAGACCCGCTACCCGATTCCCTGGCGCTACTTGTCCGATGCCTGGCTGGTGCGCCTGATCGTGCGCTGGATCACGGCCCCGCCGAGCCGTCTGACCATCATCCCGAGCTTCCTCTCCCTGCCCCTCCGACGTCCGGACCGGGTCCGACTCGTTCCGCCCGTGCTCCGCTCCGCCGTGCTGGAACAGGATCCGGGGGAAGGGGAGCATGTGCTCGTGTATCTAAACCGGAGCCATGGAGCCGAGGGCCTGCTTGGGATGTTGAGCCGGTTTGCACCCGTGCCCTTTCGCGTGTATGGCTTCCCTACCCTTATCCCCGTGGGGCGAAATATCGTGTTGCGGCCTTTGGGGCTGGGGCATTTTCTGCGGGATCTGGCCTCGGCACGTGCGGTGATCGCCACGGCGGGTTTTACGCTCATATCCGAGGCCCTATATCTGGGCAAACCCCTTCTGGTGTTGCCCAATCGGGGGATTTTCGAGCAGACCTTCAACGCCTGGTGCCTGCAGAAGAGCGGTCAGGGCATGGCCGTCATTGGACGGGCCCCGCGGATGGAAGATATCGCCTCGTTTCTGGAGTGCCTTCCCCTCTACCGGCGGGCCATTGGCTCCGGGTTCGAGCCGGGCAATGGGACGGTGCTTCAGCTGCTTGAGGCGCTATGGCGTCAGGGGAGGGGAACGACACGCGGCCGTGTTTTGTTCGCGGAAAGCGGCTCTGTATATTCGTAAACGTTTTGGGCTTCAAACAAAGGGCGAGCGTTATGTCCCAGACACCCATGACCCGGGCTGCCGACCTGTTCGAGAAGTGCCGTCAATTCACCCGGCCACAGGAAGTGGCCGCCATGGGCTTGCACCCCTATTTCAAGCCCGTCTCGGAGAATTACGGCACCCGCGTCGTCATCGAAGGCCGTACGGTCGTCATGGCCGGGTCCAACAACTATCTGGGATTGACCACCGATCCACGGGTCATTGAGGCGGCCAAGAAAGCCATCGAGAAATACGGTACGGGATGTACGGGTTCGCGCTACCTCAACGGTACGCTGGACATCCACCTCGAACTGGAGGAACGCCTGGCCGCCTTCATGGGCAAGGAGGCCTGTGTGCTCTTTAGCACGGGCTATCAGACCAATCAGGGGGTAATTCAGGCGCTGGCCGGCAAGGGGGACCTGATATTTTCCGACAAGGACAACCATGCCAGTATCGTCGTGGGCACGATGGTCTCCCTGGCCGAGACGATTCGCTACCGACATAACGACATCGAACATCTGCGCCGGCTTCTGGAACGCGCCGACCCCGCGGCGGCCAAGTTGATCGTCACCGACGGGGTCTTTTCCATGAGCGGCGCCCTGGTCCGCTTGCCTGAGCTGGTCCAGCTGGCCAAGGAGTTTGGCGCCAAGCTCATGGTCGACGACGCGCACGCGGTAGGCGTCATAGGACCGGGCGGTCGGGGTACAGCGGCGTATTTCGGGCTTACCGATGCAGTCGATCTCATCACGGGCACCTTCAGCAAGAGCTTTGCCTCCCTGGGCGGCTTTGTGGTCGGCGAGGCGCCCGTAATCCAATGGATCCGATACAAGTCTCCGGCGCATATCTTCAGCGCCTCCATGCCCCCGGCCAACGTGGCCACGGTTATGAAGTGTCTGGAGATCCTGCAGGAAGAGCCCTGGCGCCTGGAGCGGTTGCATGAGATCTCCGAGTACATGCGCCGTAACTTCCGCCAGATGGGCTTTAACATCTGGGAAAGCCAGACGCCCATTATCCCCGTCGTGATCGGGGACGATATGCAGTGCTTCCGCTTCTGGCGCGATCTTTTCGATGAGGGCGTCTACGTCAACGCCGTCATCAGCCCGGCTGTGCCGCCCGGTCAGGCCCTGCTGCGCACCAGCTATATGGCTACCCACACCCAGGAAGAGCTCGACTTTATTCTGGAAGCGTTCTACAAGGTGGGGGTCAAACATGGGATTATCGACCGAAACGGCCGACGGGACTAAAACGCACACCGCTGCCCCGTTTCGGCTCTTCGCGGTGCAGGAACGCCGGGATTGGCTTCGATTCCTGGACTTCCCCTATCGGTTGTATCAACGGGATCCGAACTGGGTCCCCCCGCTTCGCCTGGAGCAGAAGACCCTGCTGGACCCGGCGCGCAACCCGTTTTTCGAGCATTCCCGGATGGCTCTTTTTCTGGCTGAGCGGGAGGGTCGGGTGATCGGGCGCATTGCCGCCATCGAAAACGGCAACCATCTGGCCACACACCAGGACGGGGTGGGGTTTTTCGGCTTCTTCGAGGTCGTGCCGGAATATCCCGTGGCGGCTGCGCTCCTGGAGCAGGCGGCCCAATGGCTGCGAGAGCGCGGGCTTCTTTTCATGCGCGGACCGGCCAATCCCTCCCTCAACGATACGGCCGGGCTGCTTGTAGAGGGCTTCGAGCGCCCACCGGTTTTGCTCATGCCCTACAACCCGCCCTACTACGTGGAGTTCATAGAGCGTTTCGGGTTGCGCAAGGTCATGGGCATGTATGCCTACTATGTGGATGTGGAGACCGTCCAGATGGAGAAGCTGGAGCGGGGGGTAAAGATCGTCCACCACCGCTTGCCCGGCCTTTCGGTGCGCAAAGTCGACCTGCGTCACTTTGCCCGCGAGGCCCGCATCGTACACCACATCTACAACGAGGCCTGGCGGGACAACTGGGGCTTTGTGCCCATGACCGAGCGGGAGTTCGAGCATCTGGCCGGCGCGCTGCGTGCCATCGTCGACCCCCACATCGTCTTTATCGCCGAGCTCAATGGCCAGCCCGTTGGATTTTCCGTCTCCCTACCCAACCTGAACGAAGCCCTGATTCATATCCGCGACGGCCGATTGCTACCCTTCGGTATCTTTCGGCTTCTCTGGCAGACCCGCGTGCGCCGGATCCAGGGTATCCGGACCATCATCATGGGCGTGCTTCCGGCCTATCGGGGTCGGGGTATCGATGCCGTTATGCATTATCATACCATCCAGGAGGGTATACGGCGTGGCTACCGATATGCGGAGCTCAGCTGGGTGCTGGAGAACAACGAGATGATGAACCGGGCGGCGCGCTCCATCGGCGCCGTGCCGTATAAGCGATACGCCATCTACGAGATGCCCCTCTGAGATGTGGGACCGGATTCGCTTCGTATACTGCGATCTGGATGATACCCTCCTAGACCACTCCGGTGCAGAGCGCCGGGCGCTCCGGGAGGTTCAGCAGGCCTATCCGGAGCTTGCCCGTCTCCGAGGGGGATATCGACTCTACCGCCGCATCAATCAGATGCTCTGGGACGCCTACGGACGTGGGGAGATCGGGCGCGAAGCGCTGCGCAAGCTCCGCTTTGCCCTCTGGTTGCGCCTGCTCGGAGGGGATCCGGGTCGGTGGGCGGAGGTGGAGGCCGCCTACTTAAACCGGTATGCGGCCCACTGGCGCTGGCTTCCCGGGGCGCGGAGGGCCTGGTTATCTCTGGGTCGGCGCTGGCCGCTGGGGTTGCTTTCCAACGGGTTGCTGGAAATTCAGCGCGCCAAACTGGCCCGTTTTCCCGAGTTGCAGCAGGCCCGGGTTGCTATTCTGGCCGAAGAGGTGGGGTTGCGCAAGCCCGATCCGGCTATTTTCGAGCTGGCCCTGGAGCGAGCAGGCCTCCGAGCCGAAGAGGTGCTCGTTATCGGGGACAGCTACGAGACGGATATCGCCCCCGCCCGGGCGCTCGGTATGCGCACGCTCTGGATCCATCCCGATCACCCGGTGAGCCTGCCGGCCGACGCGATCGCGCCCTCCCTGTTTGCCTGGACACGTACGCTGCAGAAGGAGCATGTCCTGTGAACATCCTGCGGATCTGGGTTTTTTGCCTGACCCTCTGGGGTCTGATCGGAGAGCTCCGAGGCCAGCCCGTCGTCGGAGGCCCCCTCGGGGTGGGGGTGCAATTGGGGCCTGTGACCGGCCTGACGGCCAAACAGTTTCTCGACAGGCGTCATGCGCTTGAGGGGCTTGTGGCCTGGCGACTGGATAAATACTTTTTTGCCGAGGTACACCTGAGCCGACACTGGCTCGCACAGCGCCTTCAGGAGGTGCCCGGCCGCATCGTCTACTACGCCGGTCCCGGCCTGTATGGGCGTTTTGAGTCCGATCGGGAACGGGGCCATCGGGATCGGTGGGGGATAAGTGGCCTCGGAGGTATGGCGCTCTTCCTGGGCCGGATCGAGTTTTACATGCAGTTCAGCCCCAAATTCACGCTGTGGCCCGCCACCACGCTGGATATGACCGGGGGGCTGGGCGGGCGATTGTATCTGTTCTGAAGAGATGCCTGTTCGCCTCTTTGTGACGGACATCGACGGGTGTCTGGCCGAGCCCTTCCGGCCCTTTGACTGGGCGGCCTTCCAGCGACTTCGTGCCTGGCAGCGACGCGCCCGATCCGATCCCCGATATCCGCCCATTACGTTGCTGACTGGACGCCCCCTGCCCTATGCGGAGGCCGTAGCGCAGGCACTCGATCTTGAGGGGCCGTTCGTCTTCGAGAGCGGGGGTGGGCTTTTTTCCCTGCATACCTACCAACTCGAGTGGGCCCGGTCTATCTCCCCAGAACAGTGGCGCCAGCTCGAGGAAGCCCGAGCCTGGGTGCTGGAGACGTACGTGGTCCGGGAGTCGGCCCTCTTTTACGAATACAGCAAGCGCACGCAGATCGGCCTGGTCAGTCCGGATACAGCGCTCATCGAGCGGCTTGAAAGCCAGATGCGGCCCGTGGTGGCCGAACGGTTCCCGGATCTCCTGTTGCATCGCACCCCTATTTCCCTGGACCTGGTCGCCCGGGGCACGGATAAAGGCACCGGACTGGAGCTGTTATGTCAGGCTTGGGGGGTGAAACCCAAAGAGGTAGCCTACATAGGAGACTCCTCCGGGGATCTGCCCGCGCTCAAACGAGTCGGATTTGCTTTCGCGCCGGAGAACGCTTCCGAAAGCGTGCGCACCGCCGGCGGAATCCGGCTCCTTTCGGCCCCTTCTGTGGAAGCCGTTGAGATGGCCTATCGGTGGTGTGTGATCCACAACGGGGCGTTTGTAAAAAGCACGTAACGGGGATCCCGGCAGTGGCTCAGCCCCTCGGGGATTCGTAATATACCCCGTCCTCAGCTTCAAGGATAAGCCTATAGAAAAAGGAGGACGTCTATGGGGCGTTGGGGCACTATACTGGCCGGGCTGTGGGGGGCGATGTTGCTTGTTGCCTCGGCTACGGCCCAGAATCCGGGGCCGGGCACGCGCACGGTGGCCATTGTGAACGCGCGCATCGTGCCTGTATCCGGACCGGAGATCGAACGGGGCACGATCGTCATCCGCGATGGGCTGATCGTCGCTGTGGGGCCGAACGTAGCCGTTCCGGCCGATGCGGATACGATCAATGCCGCGGGGCTTACGGTTTATCCCGGCTTTATCGACGCGCGTTCTTTTGTGGGCATACCCCGACCCCAGCAGGCCGGTCCGGGGCAGGGGCCTGGTCTCCGTCCTGCCGCCGGACAACAGCAGGTTTTTTCCGGAGATCCCACGCCGGAGCAGATGGGGCTACAGCCCACCCGATCGGCCATGGAGCTTTTCCAGCCCGGGGATGCTTCCGTGCGCACCTGGCGGGAGGTCGGATTTACGGCGGCCGTGGTGACCCCGCGTGATGGATTTATGGCGGGCAGGGCGAGCCTGCTTCTGCTGGGCAGCGTGCCGGATCGAGATCGCCCCTTTGTGTCTATGCCGCCGTGGGGATATGAGGCCGAGGCGCTTGCGCTCAAACCCGACGTGGGGTTGTTTGTGCAGTTTCAGTCCGCCCGCGGTGTTTATCCCTCCACCACCATGGCGGTGATGGCCATGATCCGCCAGCTGGGGCATGATGCTCGATACCTAGACGCTGTGCTTGCCGCCTACGAGCGGGATCCGCGCAACCTGCCCCGACCGACACGCGATCCCATCCGGGAGGCCCTGATCCCCTTCTACAAGGGGCAAAAGCCCGTACTCTTCGAGACTCCCGATGCCCGCTCCGTCTGGCGCGCGCTCAGCCTGAGCCAGGAGGTGGGCTGGAAGCCGATACTGACCGGCATTGAGGAGCCGGATCAGGTCTTGGAACGGTTGCAGAACGCCGGTCTGCCCATCGTGCTTTCCCTGCGCTTGCCCCGCGAAGCGGATACCTCGCGCGCGGCCCGGGAACGGCGCAACCGGGCTACAGAGGAGATGCGTCGACTCATGGACCGCCAGGAGCAGGCTCGCAAAGCGCGCCTAGAGGCCTATGCCCGGTTACTCAATGGGAATCCGGCCGTGGCGCTGGCTACGGCCAACGTGGAGCCGGCGCAGATCCGAACCAACCTCCGTCGCCTGGTGGAGGCGGGGGCTTCGAAAGAGGCCGTGCTTCGGGCGCTGACGCTCAATGCGGCTCGCATCTACGGGGTAGATCGGCAGCTGGGCTCCATTGAGCCGGGCAAGATCGCCAACCTCGTGATTACCCAGGGGGATTACTTCGACCGCAACGGGCAGGTGCGCTATGTGTTCGTGGCCGGTGAGCGTTTCCCCGTTGAGGGGCGCCCGGCTCCCTCCGGTCCCGCCGGACGTCAGCCTGCCGGCAGGCCCGCTGGGGGGGCGGGGATCAGCTTACAGGGCGCCTGGGCGCTGGCCATCGAAAGCCCGCAGGGAACCCTGCAGGGACGTCTGGAGCTGGAGCAGAACGGGGAGGCCCTCTCGGGACGGATTTCCGTCAACGCGCCCATCGAAATCAGCCTCATCGGCGGTCGAGTTTCCGGATCCGAGGTCATACTGGAGATGTCCGTCTCCTTTCAGGGGCAGAGCTTCTCCTTCCCCATGCGCGGCACGGTTTCCGGGGACACCATGGTCGGCACGTTCCCGGTACCCGGGGGTGGGAACGGACAGTGGTCCGCCCGGCGGATCCCGAATTGAAGGAGGAAGGAGCTATGAAAAGCATAGCCTTGTTTGTGTCGCTGCTGCTGACAGCCGCTGTGGGCACCGCCCAGAACGTGGTCTTGATCAAAGGCGGTACCGTGCTCACCGTAACACGGGGCACGTTGGAGAACACGGACATCCTGATCCGGGACGGTAAGATCGCCCAGATCGGCCGCGATCTGGCCGCTCCGCCCGGAGCACAGGTGATCGATGCGCGGGGCAAATACATCATGCCCGGCATCATCGATGCGCACTCCCATATGGCTATCGACAACGTTAACGAATCGACCAACCCCGTCACGGCCGAGGTGCGTATTCGGGATGTGGTCAACCCGTATGAGATCAACATCTACCGGGCGCTGGCCGGCGGGGTGACCACGATCCACTCCATGCATGGCTCGGCGAACGTGATCGGCGGTCAGCCCGTGACCATGAAGCTCCGCTATGGGGAGCCCGTGGAGCGGATGATCGTTCAGGACGCCCCTCGGACGATCAAGTTCGCGTTGGGCGAAAACCCCACGCGTGTGCATGGACGAGCCAGTCAGGGTCAGTTCGGAGGAGGACGGGCCAGCGTCAATCCCTCAACACGCATGGGCGTCGAGCAGGTCATGCGCAAGGCCTTCGAAATGGCCCGTCAGTACATGGCCCAGTGGGATGCCTATGAAAAGGCCCGCCAGGCCTGGGAACGCAACCGGCGTCGGGGTCCGGAGCCCGTTCCGCCCCGCAAAGACGAACGCCTCGAGACGCTGGCCGCCATCCTGCGCGGAGAGGTGATCGTGCACTGCCATTCCTATCGGGCCGATGAGATCCTCATGGTCCTGCGCGTCTTCCGCGATTTCGGGATCAAGAGGCTCGTCTTTCAACACGTGCTCGAGGGCTACAAGGTGGCTCGGGAGCTGGCCGAATTCGGCGCCATGGCCTCCACCTTTTCGGACTGGTGGGCCTATAAGTTCGAGGTCTATTACGCCACCCCGTATAACGCGGCTATCATGCACAGCTACGGGGTGAACGTTTCCTTGAACTCCGACTCCGATGAGCTGGTCCGGCGCCTTTATCACGAGGCGGCCAAGGCCGTACGCTACGGAGGGGTGCCCGAAGACGCCGCGCTGGCTATGATCACGATCAATCCGGCCAAGCAGATCGGGCTCGATCACCGGATCGGCTCCATCGAGGTGGGCAAGGATGCCGATCTGGCCATCTTCAACGCGCACCCCCTTTCCGTATACGCCGTCTGCGAGATGACCCTGGTGGACGGGGTCGTGCGTTTCGATCGCTCCCGGGATCCCGACGATATGCGCCTTGTGGTCGATCCGGATGAGTCCATCGAAGACGCCTATGTGCAATTCAATCCGGCCGACTACGACCGTTGCATGCTCGGCGCCGAAGAGCACGAGGGAGTCTGGATGGGCGGCGTAGAGCTATTCGGGCTTGTCGAGGAATTTCTAGCCCAGAAGGAGGACGGACGATGATCCGGCATCTGGTTTCGATCGCGTTAGCCGGCCTGCTTGCCACCGGCCTGGCCTACCGCGTTCATGCGCAGGGCATCCCGCCGTCCCGCACCGGGACGTTTGCGCTCACGAACGCCCGTATTGTGACCGTCTCCGGGGGAGTCATCGAGCGAGGTACGCTCCTGATCCAAAACGGAAAGATCGCCGCCCTGGGCCCCAACGTCACAATTCCCTCCGGCGCGGAGGTGATCGATTGTTCCGGCCTGAGCATCTATCCGGGGCTCATCAACAGCTATACCCAGGTCGGCCTCATCGAAATCGGCCAGGTGCCGGAAACGCGGGACGAAAACGAGGTGGGCAACTACAATCCCCACATGCTCGCCCTGACGGCCATCAATCCGGCCAGCACGCATATTCCCGTGACCCGCGTCAACGGGGTGACGACCGTCATTTCGGCGCCCACGGGCGGACTGCTCTCCGGACAGGCTACGCTGATCAATCTGCATGGCTACACGCCGGAGCAGATGGCTGTACGTCCTTCGGTGGGGGTGGTCCTGAACTTCCCCTCCATGGGGCGCCGCTCGCTCTTTCAGCAACAGTCCCAGGAAGAGCGCCGGCGCCAGTATGAGCAGCAGCTACGCCAGCTCAATGAGCTCTGGCGCAAGGCCGTGGTCTACAATCGGGCCTGGGAGGCCTATGAGCGCAATCCGTCGGGAGAAAAACCCCTCTGGGATCAGCGTCTGGAGGCGCTCAGGCCGGTTGTGCGGGGTGAGCTGCCGTTTATCATCAACGTGAACGCCGAGCGGGACATTCTGGCCGCCATCCGGTGGGTGAAGGAAAACCAGATCAAGGCCATTTTCGCCGGCGTGGCCGAAGGGTGGCGAGTGGCCGACAGCCTGGCACAGGCCGGCATCCCCTGCATCGTGGGGCCTGTGCTGGCTATGCCCACCCGTCCCTATGACCGCTACGATCGAGCGTATGCGAATGCGGCTCTTCTGGCCCGGGCCGGCGTCAAAATCGCCATCGGCACCTTCGATTACTACAACGCGCGCAACCTGGCTCACCACGCCGGTATGGCCGCCGCCTTCGGCCTGAGCCGCGAGGAGGCGCTCAAGGCCATTACGCTCTACCCGGCCCAGATCTGGGGAGTAGCCGACCGCATGGGCTCCCTGGAGGTCGGAAAAGACGCCACGCTCATCGTCACCGACGGCGATCCCCTGGAGATCCGCACCCAGATCCGGTATCTGTTCATCAACGGCTGGATGGTGCCCCTGGTCAGCCGGCACACCCAGCTCTGGGAGGAATACCGCAACCGGGCCTTCTAAGAGGGACGATTCGCCTCTATGAGGAAACGGCCGGAACACGCTCCGGCCGTTTCCGCTTTTTCAGGATTTGTCCAGCAGATGACGAAGCTGCGTCAGGCGCTCCAGTACCTCTTCGCGTAGCTCATTGAGCCGGCGGGCCTTCTGGAGGGCCTCTTCATGGTTTCCTCGGTTGATCGCGTCCACGATTTCCCGTCCGGTCCGATGCACTTCCGCATGCAGGGCTTCAAATGCCCGGAATGCGGGATGATGCCCCAGGAGCTCCATGCCCCGGCTGTAGTACCATTTCCCCAGCCGGCAGGAGCGATGATCGGTCAGTTCGGATCCCTGAATGGAGATCTTGCCCAACAGCGCATCGTTGACCCGCTGCACCCAGATGACGTGATCGGCTTTGGCGATGGTGATGAGCAGGGCGTCGAAGTTCCACCGGGCGAAAAGCGCAACGGAATCCCGGCTGAGCCCGGCGATCCGGTCCAGGATCTCGATCATCCGCTGGAGGGTTTCCCCGTTGGCCGACTGGCTTGCGGACAGCTCCACAGCATGCCGGCAGGCCTGCTCGATGGCCTGCTGTTGCTCCTGAACGGCGAACCGGATCTGGGCGGCTCCCATAACCACCGTCTGAGCCGCCTGCTGGGCTTCAGTCAGTGTTGTGGCCAGGTGGGCCATTTTCTTCTGGCTTTCGCCCAGCGCGTGCAGGCCCTCGTTGAGGCGGATCTCCACCTGAGCGGACTGGTTTTCCAGCTGCAGGGCCGTATCGCTGATCTCGCGCGCGGCCTGGGCGGATTTTTCAGCCAGCTTGCGCACCTCGTCGGCCACAACGGCAAACCCACGTCCGTGTTCGCCGGCCCGGGCGGCTTCGATGGCCGCGTTCAGGGCGAGCAGGTTCGTCTGCCGGGCGATGTCGTTGACCGTGCGCGTCAGCCGGGTGATGGTCTGCATGCTGTGCATGAAATGCCGCACGGTTTCGGCCATGAGCTCGACGGATTCCCGCACCTGACCCGTGAACGAAAACACCTCCTGCATGGCGCTGAACATCTGCTCGATATCCCGGCTGGAGGCTTCTGCCTCCGCGGCCATATGCTGCACATGTTCGGCAATGCCCCGGCTTGTGGCCGACATCTGTTCGGTGGCGGAGGCCAGCGCATTAAGCTGGTCCGTGTCAGCCAGGAAACGATGCTGAAACTCGGCGGTCCCCTGTTGCAATTCCGCAATGTAGCGGATGCGCTCAACATTGTTGTCCATGGCCGCCACCAGCCATCCCGACCAGGACCCCCACCTGTCGATGAAATCCTTCCAAGCCGAGCGCCATTCCGGATACCGGGCGAAAAACCCCTCTATGAGGGCCTCGTCGCCTTCGAGGATTCCCTCTACCAGAGCCCGTATCTCTTCTGGTTTCGGGATCTGCGCTACGCTGTTGACCATATCCAGGTACCTCCCTGTGAACAGGCGATCTGGTCGGCAAATTTCGAGCCGGCAGAGCCCGCTTCAGGCCGGGCGCTAAAGCGAGGGCGAGAAAAAACGCCCGACGCATCGGCCGGGCGTTTCGGGGCAGAAGAGCCGGAAAAAACTACCCTTTCCGGAGAAGATCCAGCAGTCCGCGCATGCGCCGCACATGCGAACCCTCCCAGTAGCGGCGTCCGCAGGTGGGGCAGCGATACAGGGGCCCGTCGGCCTCGAGAGGTGTATTGCAGAGCAGGCAGCGCGTAAAACGGCCGTTTTGCGTGTCCAACTGCAGACCCGATACGACCTCGGCCAGCTGTTCCAGGGGCCTGCGGGCCTGCACATAACGGGCCGCTTCGGGGCCGAGCCGCTCGAAAAGAGCCCGATCCCGGGTCAAGACCACTCGCCCCTCTACCCGTGCGAGCCGAATGAGCTCCGTATCCGATATGCCGTTTTCATAGCGCACATCGTACCCCAGCACGCGCAACCAGCGTGCCAGGCCTCCGAGCATGGCATCGGCCCAGAAGCGGGGTTCTGTGAAAGCCGGCATTCAGGGCGTTCTCGGCCAGCGATCGTTTCTCCGATCCATATCGGGCAGTTTTCCCTCCGGATCGATCCGGACCTGCCGCACGGGGCGGGGATAGCGCAGCTCGTGGCGGGTATCGTAGGCCCAGATCTCTACCGGCAACCGGATGCGCTGGCGGGATCCATCCTCGAGCTCCAGCTCGACCGTGGTGGGCAACACCAACCCCTGGCGGTTGGACAGGTAGATGCGCGCACCCGTTCCCTCCAGGCGTACGGAATCAACGGCCTGATCGAAGAGGTCCGCTGTGTAAAACCACCCCCGCCAGAACCAGGACAAATCCTCGCCCGCGACGTCTTCGATGGTGCGGAAGAAATCCCAGGGCTGAGGATGCTTGAAGGCCCAGCGCTGAATATAGGTGCGGAAGGCCCGGTCAAACCGCTCCGGATCGAGGATATACTCGCGCAAAAGCAGGAGTCCGAAGGCGGGTTTTCGATATCCCAGAAAGCCCAGGCCGCGCGGGGGGATAAGGTCCGGGGCGGTCATGATCGGATAGCGATGCCAGGGTTCCTGCATGCGTCGGGCCACGGTGTCCGGATGCAGCTGAGCCGAACGCCGGGCCTCTGAGCCGTAGTAGGCCAGGTTGGAGTAGTGGTTGATGAACGTGTTGAGCCCCTCATCCATCCACACGTAACGCCGCTCATCGGAGCCCACGATCATGGGGAACCAGGTGTGTCCGAATTCGTGGTCGGTGACCCCGAAGAGGGCCTGGCCCCGGGCGCGCACCCCGCAGAAGACGATCATGGGGTATTCCATACCCCCTACGGGTCCGGCGACATTGATGGCCACCGGATAGGGATAGCGGTAGTAGGTTTCCGAATAAAACCGGATCGTATGG
This sequence comes from Bacteroidota bacterium, assembly GCA_025998875.1. GTDB lineage: Bacteria > Bacteroidota > Rhodothermia > JANXDC01 > JANXDC01 > JANXDC01. The sequence continues at coordinate 1,048,302 of AP024675.1, forward strand.
CGCAGGTATTCGGTGGATCGCTCCCATCCGGGCTGGCCCAGGGAGTCCGGTCCGAGGCCTTCTTCTGGATAGGCGGACATGAGCAGCACATCCTCCCAATGGGAGGCATCCCAGATAAAGGCGCGCGAGGCGGCCCAGGCGAAGTCCCGCACATCGCGAGCCTGGAACTTCCATGTAAGCGGCCCCCGGCCAGGGGGACGCGTATCCGGGCGGCCGACCTCGTTGCGGTCGATGATCATGACCGTGCGCTCGCTGCGGCGGGCCTCTTGGAGGCGTTCTCGCTGACGGGGGGTGAGCACCTCCTCCGGGTTGAGCAGCTCTCCGGTGGCCACCACGATGAGCTCGCGGGGTACGGTGAGCTCGACGTAGAAATCGCCGTAGCTCAGGTAAAATTCGCCCTGGCCCAGATACGGCAGCGCGTTCCATCCCCGCACGTCGTCGTAGACATACAGGCGGGGATACCACTGAGCGATCGTATAGAGCCATCCCCTGCGCGTCCGCATACGGCCCATGCGATCAGCCCCGTATTCGGGGATCGAGAAGGCCCATTCGAGCTCGATCACGATCGTGCCTCCCCGGGCCGGCACGGGTTCTTCCAGCTCGATCCCCATGCGGGTATCCTCGATATAGTAGCGCGCCGGCCGACGACGGCCGTTTTGCACGAGCTCTACCCGCTGGATCGCAAACCCTCCTGCTGCAAAGGCCCCACTCCAGCGACCGTCCGGGTTCAGGCGTGCGCCCCGACTGGTGGGACGGAAGAGGTTCTGATCCAGCTGCAGCCACAGGCGCTCGAGGGCTTCCGGGGCGTGATTGGTGTACCGGATGCGCTGCTTTCCCTCGAGCCGATGCTGGGCGGTGTCCAGCCGGGCCCAGATCCAGTAATCGGCGCGCTGCTGCCAGTAGCCGGGTCCGGGTGCGCCGGTGGCCGTGCGCACCTGGTTGGGCTCCGGCCAGGGAAGCGGGGCAAAGCGCTCCACGGATTGGGCCCGGGATAGGGGCGTGCAGAGCAGGCAGATCAGCAAAAGCAGCCAAGCTGTTTTGCTCATGGGTCCTTCCCCTCTTGTGCTGTGGGTTTATCGGCCCGGGTTCTCTCCCAATAGTTCCCGCACCAACCGTTCGGCCTGGTATATGTGCCGGAGCGCGGCGATGATGCCGCCCGCATGTACGGAGACCGCTCGGCTGGTTTCCTCGGTATAGATGAATTCCCCCGGCAGGCTTTCGATGTTGCCGTCGAAGATCAGGCCCACCACTTCGGCCTGGCGGTTGATGACCGGGCTTCCCGAATTGCCCCCGATGATGTCGTTGGTGGAGACGAAATTGAGCGGGGTGCCCAGATCGAACTCCGGCGGCGGATGGTGCCACCGTTCGGGCAGAGACCAGGGCGCTTTCTGATCAAAGGAGCGGAAACGATCATACAGCCCGTAAAAGGTGGTCTTATGCGGGGCCAGCGTGCCGTTATACGGATAACCCCTTACGACCCCGTCGGCCAGACGCAGGGTGAAGGTGGCATCAGGGGGGATCTGGGAGCCGTATACCTCAAAGAGCGCCCGGGCCAGTTCCCCGGCGAGCACCTGTTCGCGGCTTGCAAGGCGTGCGTTGGCTTCCTGCGCGGCGCGCAGGCGGGGTTCGGCCAGGCGGCCCAGCAGGAGCGCGGGATCGGAGGCGCGTAGAATCGCTTCCGAGCCGGCCTCCAGGAGGCTATCCCGATAGGATCGATCCCAGATCCGGCTTCGGGATAGCAGCGCGCGGGCCGCTTCTTGCGGAGAGCGATCACCCAGTGCGGCCCGTACGTAGGGATCTTCCGGACCCAGGATGCGCCGGGCTTCTTCCAGATGCGCTTCGAGCCAGTTTGCCTCCAGCTCCCGGTCGCTCGGGGCAGGCCAGTTGCGGATCCGGCTGCGTCGGTTTTCTATTTCCGCCGTACTGGCGTTGGCCTGGATCTGATGGGCGTAAGCGGCCATGGCCTGGGCCAGGGCCAGCGTCTGGCTGCGCCCTATCCCCTGGGTTTGGAAGACGAACAGATCCGGATAGTAGCGCCGGAGCTCCATCCGAATACGTGCGATCTCCTCCCAGATGCCCCCGTAGCGGCTTCGGAGCGTCGGGTTGGCCTCCACCGCCCGACGGAAATCCCGCTCGAAGGCGCGCTTGCGCGCCATAAGATAGGGATCCCGCAGACCCCGGAGCTGACCGGTAAAGGCCTTGATCGTGTTCTCGATGGAGAAGAGCTGGTTTTCCAGCTCCGGGTTCGGCTCCCCCAGGCGGCGCAGTACGCCCTGCAGGATGGCCGAACGGCGTTTGAGATACTCCAGTGTATAGGGCAGGGCCAGATCCCGGCGGAACTCCAGCTGGGCTACCGTGTTGAGCCGACTTGTGCGACCCGGATTGCCCACGACGAAAACGGGTTCTCCCTCTTCGGCTCCGCGGGGATTGAAACGGAAGAAGTGCTCCGTGCGAAGGGGTTGGCCCTGCTCATCGTAGACGCGGAAAAAGGCGCAATCGAAGGCATATCGGGGGTAGGTGAAGTTATCCGGATCGCCGCCGAAATAGCCCAATTCCAGTTCCGGAAGGAAAACCAGGCGCACGTCCCGGTAGCGCTTATATCCGTAGACGGAAAAGCGAGCTCCGTTGTAGAAAGAAACCACCTGGATTTCCAATCCGGTTCGCTGCCGATATTCCTCCTCTATGGCCCGGATTTCCGCCTCCTGCGCCCGCAGGCGCTCCTCATCCGTGCGGGCGCCCGCCATGGCGCGCTCGATGCGCCGGGTGACGTCTTCGATGAGCACAAGCTGATCGACGAAGAGGTTCGGCACGCGGCGTTCTTCTTCAAGCGTGCGTGCGTAAAACCCGTTTTGCACCAGGTTCTCGCCGGGTCGAGAGACGGCCGCGGCCGCATCCCGGGCGCAGTGGTGGTTGGTCATCACCAGCCCGTCCGGAGAGACAAAGGAAGCCGAGCAGTAGGTGGCAAAACGCAGCGCGGCCATCCGCACATGCCGGAGCCACTCTTCCGTGGGTCGAAACCCGTAGCGCTGAGCAAAGTACTCCACCGGCGGATCATCGAACGTCCACATTTTGCCCGTATCGAAACGCCCGGCCCGCACGGTGTCCAGGTGCGCTTCGGGGGCGGAAGGGCCGCCTGCGGGTGAGCCCTCGGGCAGGCGGCTTCCAGCACATCCGACCAGCAGACCGGCGATAAGCCAGATCGGGCCAAGAAAAGGTCGCATGCTACGGTCCTCCATCTGCAGGGTTAGCCGGACAAACTTACTTTCCAAATCCGCCCAAACGCCATGTGTATTCTGCCCTCGAATCTATGTACCTTGCCCCTACTCAAGTAGGAGGAAGAACGACGATGCGTTTGCGCTTAGTCTGGCTGTTGGCTGTCTTATGCCCGGCTGTGGTCGCCTTCGCCCAGGATCGGCGGGCGGAAGGCGTTCTGGAGCGTTTGTTTACCGATTCCCTTCGGGCCGAATGGTTCGCCCCCGCTTTTCTGGAGCAGGTTGCCCCCCGACAACTGGAAGCGATTATCAACGGGCTTCGCGCACAATACGGAAGCTGGCTCGGGGCCCGGGGAGCGGGTACGGAGTTCGAGGTGGAGCTGGAGCGCGCCTGGGTGCCCACGCAGCTTGTGCTCGACGGCCAGGGTCGCATCGCAGGGCTCTTTTTCCGTCCCCCTCAGCCCAAGGCCACGACCCTAGAGGGATGGCTGGAGGCGTTCCGGGCTCTTCCGGGAGAGGTGGCCCTTCTGGTCCGAGAGGGGGAGCGCGAGGTGCTGGCCCTCGAGCCAGAGAGGCCCCTGGCCGTGGGGTCTGCTTTCAAACTCGCCATACTGGCGGCGCTGAAAAGGGACGTCCAGCAGGGTCGTCGGCGGTGGGAAGAGGTGCTCACGCTGCGCGCGGCGCACAGAAGCCTACCCTCGGGTATTCTGCAGAACTGGCCCGATGGGGCCCCTCTGACCCTCTACAGCTTGGCTGCGCTCATGATCTCGCTGAGCGATAACACGGCCACCGATCATCTGCTGGCGCTTGTGGGTCGGGATGCCGTGGAGCGGATCAGCCCTCGAAACCAGCCATTTCTGAGCACCCGGGAAGCGTTTGTGCTCAAAAATCCGGAAAACAAGGCCTGGCTGGCCCGGTTTCGCTCCGCCACCCCCCAGGGGCGAACGGCTATGCTCAGGGAATTGGCCGCCCTGCCCTTGCCCGGAGAGTCTGTTTTCGCATCCGGACCCGTAGCCCCGGATGTGGAGTGGTTCTTTACCGCCCGTGAGCTGGCCGTCCTGCTCGAAGAGGTGGCCGATCTGCCGTTTTTCCAGATCAACCCCGGCCCGGTCCGAAAGGCCGACTGGGCGCGCGTCGCCTTCAAGGGGGGATCGGAGCCCGGCGTGTTGAACCTTTCCACCCATCTTGTGCGCCCCGACGGCCGCCGTTTTACGGTGATAGCCACCTGGAACGGAGATCAGGCCTTGGATGAGGTGCGTTTTGTGGGGCTTTATAGTGGGCTGGTGCGTTTTCTGGCCACCCTGCCCTGAGGGCTTGCATGTGATCGGAGGGATGCGGAAGTTTGCCCGTTCCTTAAACCCAAAACAGGAGGGTTCCGGCGTTGTACGTACCGCGCAAGGTGTTCTTCACCAAAGGGGTCGGAGTGCACAAAGAGCGCCTTTCCAGCTTTGAGATGGCCCTTCGTAAGGCCGGGATCGCGCACCTGAATCTGGTTCGCGTATCGAGCATCTTTCCTCCGGGTTGCAAGATCGTCTCCCCTCAGGTCGGACTTAAAGAGCTCAGGCCCGGTCAGATCGTGCACGTGGTTATGAGCGAGGCGGCCACGAACGAGCCCAACCGACTGATCGCCGCGGCCATCGGACTGGCTCTGCCGGCCGATAAAAGCCACTTCGGGTATCTCTCCGAGCACCATTCCTACGGGGAGACGGCCAGGGTGGCCGGAGAGTACGCCGAGGACCTGGCCGCCGAAATGCTGGCCACGATCCAGGGCGTGGCCTTTGATCCGGACCAGAGCTGGGATGAGAAAGAGGAGATCTGGAAGATCAGCGGCAAGATCGTCACCACCCGGCACATTGTGCAGACGGCCGAAGGGGACAAGCACGGCCGGTGGAAGACCGTCATCGCCGCAGCTGTATTTATCCCGTAAGCGGTGTCGTAGATATACATTCCCCTGTGGATCCCGCCGGACCACAGGGGTCTTTTTTATCCTCGCCTGCATGAAGGAGTCGTCCATGCCGTGGAAACCTGTCCCCCTCCCCCCGGAACGGGCTTTTCTGGCCCCTCCTCCGGAGGTATGCGATTTCGAACGCGCACGCGTGGTTATTCTTCCCGCTCCCTATGAGCGGACCTCGAGCTTCGTGGTGGGTTCTGCCTCGGGACCAGAGGCGATCATCGAGGTTTCCGCGCAGCTGGAGTTCTACGATGCGGAGTTTGACGCCGAGATCTTCCGCTGCGCCGGTGGGATCGCCACGCTGGAGCCCCTGGATTTTGGCGCGCGTCAGGATGCGGAAGCCGTGGCGTTGATCGAGGAGGCCGTGGGGGCGTTGCTCGACAGGGGCAAGTTCGTCGTACTTCTGGGTGCAGAGCATACCGTCACGCTGGGCGCCGTTCGAGCCCATGCCGCCCGGTTCGGACCCCTATCCGTGCTCCAGATTGATGCCCATTCAGATCTGCGCCTGGAGTATCAGGGCAATCCCTACAGCCACGCCTGCGTGATGGCCCGTGTGCTGGAAGTGCCCGCTGTGGAACGCATCGCCCAAGTGGGCATCCGGGCCCAGTGTCGGCAAGAGGCCCTGCTGGCTCGTTCTCGATCGGAGGTCCGCACCTGGTACGCGCACGAAATCAAAGCCAACCCCGCCTGGATCGAAGAGGTGCTCGAACATCTGGGAGAGCGGGTCTATGTGAGCATCGATGCCGACGGGCTGGATCCCTCTATCCTACCCACGGTGGGCACGCCCGTGCCCAACGGGCTGTCCTGGGGGGAGTTTACCGCGCTTCTGCGGGCGGTGGCCCGTAGCCGACAGATCATCGGGGTTGATTTTGTGGAGTTCATCCCCCGTCCGGAGCTGTGGTACGCCACCTATACGGCGGCCGAAATTGTGCACAAGACGCTCGGATACATCTTCGCTCCGGCCCCTGGCGTCTAGTCGGACCAGCGGGCTAACTTCTTCTGGAAGAGGATGCCTGGAGGATGTCATGGACGCCTTTGCGCGCTGGCAGGAGGAGACCTATCGGCCTTTTGTGGCCCGCAATCCGGAACGCAAGGACCGGTTTGCCACCGACTCCGGCATCGAGCTCCATCCCCTCTACGTGGCTCCAGAACCGTGTTACGATCCGGACCGACTGGGTTTCCCCGGGCAATTTCCCTACACCCGGGGTATTCAGCCCACTATGTATCGCGGTCGGCTTTGGACCATGCGTCAGTATGCGGGCTACTCGACGGCCGAGGAGTCCAACGCCCGGTACCGATACCTGCTCAGCCAGGGGGTTACCGGGCTGTCTGTGGCCTTTGACCTGCCCACCCAGATCGGATACGATTCCGATCACCCCATGGCCGAAGGTGAGGTGGGCAAGGTCGGCGTGGCCATCGATTCGCTTCAGGACATGGAGGTGCTCTTCGAGGGCATTCCCCTGGGAGAGGTCTCTACGTCCATGACGATCAACGCCACAGCGGCTATTTTGCTGGCCATGTACGTGGCCGTGGCCGAAAAGCAGGGCGTCGATCGGCGTCAGCTTCGGGGCACGATCCAGAACGATATCCTCAAGGAATACGCCGCGCGGGGCACGTACATCTATCCTCCTCGCCCTTCGATGCGGCTGGTGACGGACATATTCGAATGGGCTGCGCGGGAGGTGCCCCGCTGGAATACGATCTCGATCTCCGGATACCACATCCGGGAAGCGGGGGCCACCGCCGTACAGGAGCTGGCCTTTACGCTGGCCAACGGGATCGCCTATGTGCGCGCGGCCATTGAGCGCGGGCTGGATGTGAACGTCTTCGGCGCGCAGCTTTCGTTTTTCTTCAACGCGCACAACCACTTCTTCGAAGAGATCGCCAAATTCCGCGCCGCGCGCCGTATGTGGGCCCATATTATGCGAGACTGGTTCGGGGCCACCAATCCGCGGGCGCAGATGCTGCGCTTTCATACCCAGACGGGGGGATCGACGCTCACCGCGCAGCAGGTTGAAAACAACATCGTGCGCGTGACCGTACAGGCGCTGGCCGCCATTCTGGGCGGTACGCAATCCCTGCATACGAACGCCAAAGACGAGGCGCTGGGGCTGCCCACAGAGGAGTCGGCACGCACAGCGTTGCGCACCCAGCAGATCCTGGCCTATGAGTCCGGGGTGGCGGACGTGATCGATCCGCTGGGCGGATCGTACTTCATCGAGGCGCTCACCGATGAGCTCGAGCGCCGGGCCTGGGAGCTCATCGAGCGCATCGAGGCCATGGGCGGCGCGGTTGCCGCCATAGAGCGGGGGTTCTACCAAGAGGAGATCGCCCGTAGCGCTTATGCCTATCAGCAGGCCGTCGAGCGAGGGGAGAAAATCATCGTCGGGGTCAACGCCTTTCAGGTAGAAGAGGAGGAGTCCGTGCCCATTTTCCGGGTCGATGAGGCTGTGCGGGATCGGCAGATCGCCCGGCTGCGGCGGCTCAAGGCAGAACGATCCGAGGCCTCTGTCCAAGAGGCACTCGAGCGCCTGCGTCGGGCGGCCGAGGGCACGCAGAACCTGATGCCCTACATCCTGGAGGCGGTGCGCGTTTATGCGACACTCGGGGAGATCTCCAACACCCTGCGCGCCGTATGGGGGGAATACCGAGGCTAAAGGGGGCAAGCGGATGCGGAATGCGGCTTTTCTTGTACTCGTTGTGCTTCTGGCCCTGGTGGGGCTGGGGGGATGCGCGGGCTGCGCGGCCTATAACGAGCTGGTGCGGGCAGATGAAGAGGTCAAGCGCGCCTGGAGCGATCTGCAGAGCGCTTACCAGCGCCGCATGGACTTGATCCCCAATCTGGTGGAAACTGTGCGGGGTTTTGCCACCCAGGAGCGAGAGGTGCTCCAGGGTGTTGTCGAAGCCCGCAGTCGGGCCGGACAGGTACAGCTCAGCCCGGAGGCGCTGGCCGATCCGGAGGCCGTGCGGCGTTTTCAGGAAGCCCAGGCCCAGCTTTCCAGTGCCCTGTCCCGATTGCTCGTGGTCGTAGAACAATATCCCCAGCTGCGCTCCAGCGAGCTTTTCCTTACCCTGCAGGCTCAGCTGGAAGGCACAGAAAACCGCATCAACGTAGCCCGACAGCGCTACAACGAGGCTGTGCAACGCTACAATATGCAGGTACGGCGTTTTCCGACCGTGCTCATCGCCTCTCTGCTCGGTTTTCGCCCGCGGGTGGGCTTCGAAGCGCAGGCCGGGGCCGAAACGGCGCCTCGCGTGAGGTTTTAACCCATGCCGCTGCTGCGCCTGCTTCTGGTGGTGCTGTTGCTGATCCCGGTCCGCCCGTCGTGGGGGCAGGCCCGGCAGCCTCCTGTTCCGGAACCCTCGGGTCGGTGGGTGACGGACTGGGGGGAGATCCTCTCCCCGCAAGAAGAATCCCTCCTGGAAGCCAAACTGCGCACCTATGCGGATTCTACCTCTACCCAGATCGTGATCGTAACCCTGCCCACCGTGGGGGATTGGGACATCGCTCAGTTCGCCACCGAGCTGGGCCAGCGCTGGGGCGTGGGACAGCGGGGCTACGACAACGGGGTCGTCATCCTGGTCGCTGTGGACGACCGACGGGTGTTTATTGCGACCGGCAAGGGGATGGAGTCGGTAATTCCCGATGCGGTCGCCTTTCGCATCTACCGGGAGATCCTGCGGCCCGCCTTTCAGCGGGGAGCCTACTACGAGGGGCTCGATCGGGCGGTGGATGCGCTCATAGACGCCGCCCGGGGTACTTTCCAGGCCCCTCCGGCGCATCCGGAGGTGGACCCGGATCTGAACTGCATCGGTTTGCTGGTCGTGGTCATCCTCATTGTGCTGGTCTTTGTCCTCTTCTCCGACGGGGGCAAGGAGGGCAGAGCCTACCGCCGTCGGCGCGGATACTGGCACGGGGGGCCGATCGTAATACCTGGAGGCTGGGGAGGTGGATGGGGAGGCGGGGGCGGCTTCGGAGGCGGGGGATTCCGAGGCGGAGGGGGCAGCTTCGGGGGAGGCGGTGCCGGAGGGAGCTGGTAAATTCAGCCCTCTTCCGGAAGGCCCGGCTTGACGAGCCAGGTATGCCCGCGCTGTACTTGCACCCGGCCGGCCGATGCACCCCGGGGCTTGCGGATGAAACGACGCTCTGCGACCACTACGGCAACCTGAGAGGCGGAACGGGCTCGGCTGTAGTAGGCGGCAATACGGGCCGCGGCCTCCAGGATGGCGCGGGGAGGCTGTTCGGTTTTGTGAGGGCGGCGCAAAAGCGCATGCGCCCCCTCAACCCCCTGGGCGTGTAGCCAGAAATCATGAGGGCGCGCATACCGCAGCAGCAGATCGTTCTGCTCGGCGTTTTTGCCGACCCAGACCTCATAGCCTCCGGGTAGGGAGAAACGCCGAAACGGGATCGCGCCGGGCTTTTCCTTTCCCCCTTCCTGAGTGGGCAGGATCGATCGGTGCGCTTGCTCCCAGCGCCTGAGCTCCTTCACAGATCGACACGCCAGCAGGCTCGCCCGGGCCCGTTCCAGCTCCTGCAGACGCCTCTGGACTTCCTCCAGATGCGTTCTGCTCCGGGCGCGGGCCTGTCGGGCTTTGCGCGCCTTCTCGTAGTAGTGCTGGGCGTTCTCCCAGACCGAAAGAGCGGGGTCGAGCGGGATAGAGGCTCGTGCTCCCGAAGCGGGATCTTCCAGCTCGGCTTTCTCCTGCCCTTTGCGGATCTCATGGCCATAGGCGAGCAGCAGATGCCCCCACAGCTCGTAGCGCGCCGCTCGGTCGGGTTCGGCCAGTTCCCGCTCAAGCGCCTCCCGGCTGGCCTGGAGATGGGCTTCTCTGCGCTCCAGCAACCCGAGGAGCCCGCGCAGCTGGCCCTCAAAGGCCGATCGGCTCAGCCAGCGCCCCAGAAAAGCGCAGAGGGCCTCGTTTACGCTGGGGAACGGCTCCGGACGAACGCCCCGGGCCTCCTCCAGATGCGCCATGGGCCCCAGGGCAAAGTACAGCTCTCCGCGATCCTCATAGAGCCGAGGGGCGGGCTGTTCCTCCCAGGAAATCCTGAGCTCCTGCCAGCTTGACCAGATGCGCTCCCGTATCGCCGGCTCCCGGGGAACCGGATCTTCGGGGCTCAGGCCGACCCTGTAGAGCACCTCGGTAGCTATGAGCCGATCTGCCAGGGGTACGGCCCGCAAGAAAGCCTTCAGCGCGCTTTTCGCCTCTGGGTCGAAAGCGGTCTCGAACTGCTCAAGCCTCTCCGGGTCCCAGGCCGGACGCACCTGCGGCACCGGTTGACCCTGCCAGTGCGTCGGACGCAGGAAGGCCTCCTGAATACGACGGTCCCCCCCTTCCAGGTACGCGTTGCCCCCCTGACGGTAGAAAAAGATGTGCAAACGCCTCAAACCCTCCGGTGTGTCCAGTTCCAGCGACCAGACTCGGTCCCGGTGCGCGAGCGTGAGCGCACGGAGCCGGGCTTCCCGGATAGGGGCAAACAGCCGACCCACGTTACTGCGGGCCTGGTGCCTGCCCGGACGTAGAGAGCTGAAGAGCCGGGCCGGGTGCAGGGAGATAAACCATGTGGCCTCCGCACCATCCGGAAGCGCCCACAGCAGCCGGAGCTCTTCGGGTTCCTGCGTGTAGGCTTCTTGCAATCGAGCTCCTGCCAGCAGGGAAAGGAGCTCCTCTGTCCAGGCCCGCAGGGTAAAATAGGTGGCATGCATGGGTGCCTATAACCTGGCCAGCAGGTTTTCTACGACCCGAACCCATCCCCGAGGTCCGACCTCCGGAATACGGCGAGTTGGAACGCGCACCCGTCGCCAGCGCCCCGGGGCGCTGGCGACCTGGTAGGCCTCATCGACCGCCGCCCAGAGCGGTTCATCGTTCGGGGCGTCTCCGATCCCGACGGCGCGGATCGGCCCCAGGGCGTACTCATAGAGGCGGCGGAGGCGGCGTACCGCTTCCCCCTTTTCATAAGGACCGAAGACATGCCAGAAGCGTCCCCCGCTCTGCAGGTGCAGACCTCGCTTGCGCAACCGGCCGGCAAGCAGGGCCCGACGAGCAGGGGGCTCCTCAAGCCGGATGGTCACATCCCATAGGCGTTGTTGGGCCCTCAGGGCGGATGCCGGATCCAGGCCCGTCCAGCGCGCTATCTGCCGGGTTGAGACCTCATGAAAGGCGCAGAACCGAAACCCCTCGCGACGCAGCACCTCCAGCTCGGCCCAGACGCGCTCGTAGGGTTGGTTGAATACGAGCACTTCCCAGAGGCCTTCCTGTCGGGATCCCGGAAGCAAAAAAGGAAAGTAGCCCTTCGGTAGGTACAGCGCGCCGCCGTTTTCCACGATACAGGGGTCTTGCAGGTCCAGCTCGTCTATGAGGGGTTCCAGCTCGGCCCAGGTTTTGGCCGTGACGCACACCACGGGTATGGCATGGCCGCGCAGCAGCGCAAGCGCCTCCTCGGCCGGCCCCGCCCCGTAGGTGCGTCGGCTCAGAAGGGTACCATCCAGGTCCGTGAAGATCACGAGGCGGGCCATGTCCATCGAGCCGGAAGCCAGGCCTGTTCGAGCAACAACTCCACGCGATTCCGAAAGGCCTCCGCGTAGGGGCCGAAGGGGGGCAGGATGTGCGGGACCGGGATTTCCTCATCCGGCCCCAGAAGCCCTTCCTGTATGAGTTCCTCGCGCAGCTCCATGCGAAAGGCCTCATCGGCCAGGGAGGAATGATACAGCGTGCTTAGGCTTTGCAGCGTCATGCTCTGGATGTGCGGCAGGCCCTTGTTCTCATGCAGATGGGGGTTGCGGCTCTCGATCTGTAGCACATCGATGAGGTGATCTCCCAGCTGTTTGAGCCCCTCTGAGGCCTGTGAGCTGCCGAAATGCTCCAGGAGGGCTACAATCTGATAGGGTTCGATGCCATATCCGGAGGCATAGGGGATGAGTTGGGCCAGCCGCAGGCTCAGGGCATGTTCACCGGAATTGGCCGTGCGGATGATGTCCGTAGTGAAATCCGTATGCAGGCTGAGAAGTCGATTCAGATATCGATTCGTGCGCTCCGATACCCGTCCCCACCGATCCAGACGCAGTCCGGAAGCATACGTGAGCTTGGGCTTGTAGCGCCAGAGGATGCGCACCATGGCGTATTCGGGGTCCGGGCTCAAAGAGAAGCCCGCAGCGAAGATGCGTACGTACTCGTAGACGGAGCCGGGAAAGTAGTTGTCCGCGTCCACGAAACCAACGAAGTCTTTGCCGATGGTGTGCGCCAGGAGCATGCCGATAAGCATGCCCTCGGCCTTCCCATCCCGGACCCGGCCCTCCGCATCCAGCAGGGCCGCGTAGCCGATTTCCTGCAGAATGCGCGCCAGTAGAGGGGATTGCTGGTGCACGATCAGGGCGCGACGCTGGGTGTAATAACAGAATTGATCCAGCACATCCCGCTCGAGGCGAAAGCGATCTACGGGAGCGCGTTTGGAGTTGGAGACCACAATAAGCGCACAGGCATGCGGGATGGCGCTCAGCAGGCCTTCAAAGACCTTGAGGCGCTCGTCGCGGATCGGGATTACCACGGCCATGCGGGCCATGTGTTCGAGCAGGCGTTCTTCGGAGACGCGTCTGACGGCCAGGGTGGGCAACTCCGGCCCTCCACCGGAGGAATCGAGTTCGATCACCCGCATGACCTCATGCAGGCGCACCGCGCCCACGCGTTCCGTATAGCGCGAAAACTCCAGCCGCATCTTTTGCCCTCTCTGTGTCGGGGAGGCGGATAAAACAGCATACCACGTTCGGGGCAAAAAAGCAAAACACCCCCTTGCGGGGGCGTCAAAGGGCGCGTCGCGTACTGGGCTACAGCAACATGGCCAGCGGGTTTTCGAGCAACCCTTTCAGCGTGGCCAGAAAACGGGCGCCCATGGCGCCGTCGACGACCCGGTGGTCGCAGGACAGCGTAAGGCGCATGCGCTTGCCCGGACGGATCTGATCTCCCTCGACTACGGGCACGTCCCGGATCGCCCCGATGGCCAGAATACAGGCATTCGGCGGATTGATGATAGCCGTGAAGGAATCGATGCCAAACATGCCCAGGTTGGAGGTGGTAAAGGTACTGCCCTCGAGTTCTTCTGGACTCAGTTTGCGGTTGCGGGCTCGTTCGGCCAGCTCCTGGGCCTCACGGGCGATCTGGGCCAGGCCCTTGCGATCGGCGTGCCGGATGACCGGTGTCACCAGGCCTTCCTCGACAGCCACCGCAATGGCGATGTGCACCTCCCGATGACGGCGAATTTCCGTCTCCGCCCAGGAGGCGTTGATCTCCGGATGCCGCCTGAGGGCCAGGGCGCAGGCCTTGGTGATGAAGTCGTTTACCGAGATGCGCACCTCGCTCAGGGCGTTGAGCCGCTGGCGCGCCTCCAGCAGGGGGTGGGCGTCTACTTCTATGCTCAGATAAAAGTGGGGGGCAGAAAACATGCTCTGGCTCAAACGCCGGGCGATGGTCTTGCGCATCGGGGTCAGGGGAATGGCCTCATAGGCCTCTTCCTCCAGCAGAACCGGCGTCTCTGGCCTCGGAAGTTGTGGCGGCACCAGCTCGCGGACCCGGGCCAGGGCGGCCTCCACGTCTCGTTTGATGATCCGGCCTTCCGGACCCGTGCCCACGATGGCCTCCAGCGGGATGCCCGCCTCCCGGGCCATACGGCGGGCTAGGGGCGAGGCTTTGATCCGTTCCGTCTGGGACGTCGAGGGCCGGCCATCGGGCTCGGCCACCGGACCCGGAGCGGGATGCGGCGCGGACTCCGGAGGCGATGTCGGAGCGGGTGTGGCGGCCGGGGTGGGCTCCGAAGCGCCTTCCAGTTCGGCCAACAGGGAGGAGATGTCCTCTCCAGGCTCGCCCAGAATGGCGATCACCCCGCCGAGGGGGATGGCCTGCCCGGGCTTGGCCACCTGTTTGAGGAGCACGCCCGAATCATAGGCCTCCAGCTCCATGGTCGCTTTGTCGGTTTCCACTTCGGCGATCACGTCGCCCGGCTCAACCCGTTCGCCCTCCTGCTTGAGCCAGGAGACCAGGACGCCCTCCTCCATTGTATCGCTCATCTTCGGCATGCGGATTACGATCGCCATGGACGAACTCCTTATCGGTAGAGCACCTTTTTGATGGCTTCGATCACCTCATCCAGGCGCGGCATCCAGTACTCGTAAAGGTTTTTCGCGTACGGGGCCGGGGTGTCCTTGGTGGTCACGCGCACGATCGGGGCGTCCAGGTAATCGAAAGCGCGCAGCTGGACGTGGTAGGTGATCTCGCTGGCCACCCCCCCGAAGGGCGCACACTCATCGACGATGACGAGTCGGTTGGTCTTCTTGACCGAGGAGACGATAAGTTCGATATCCAGCGGTCGGATCGTGCGGGGATCGATGATCTCCACCTCGATGCCGTCTTTTTCCAGCTCTTGCGCGGCCATTTCGGCCAGATGATAGCTCTTCGAGTGCGCCACCACGGTCACGTCCTTGCCCGGCCGTTTGATCTCGCCAACCCCCAGGGGGATGAGAAACTCCGGATCCTCGGGCACCTCGCCTTTCATGCCGTACATGAGCTCGCTTTCCATGACGAGCACGGGGTTGTCGTCCCGGATGGCCGATTTAAGCAGGCCCTTGGCATCGGCCGGGGTGGCGGGCGTGACCACCTTCAGCCCGGGCCAGTGCGCATAGGTGGCCTCTAGGGAGCGGGAGTGCGTGGCTCCGAGCTGCCCTGCAGCACCATTGGGGCCTCGAAAGACGATCGGGATGTTAAACTGCCCTCCGCTCATGTACAGGATGCTGGCCGCGTGGTTGACGATTTGGTCCATGGCCACGATGGAAAAATTCCAGGTCATGAATTCGATAATGGGCCGCAGGCCCACCATGGCCGCTCCGATGCCAATACCGGCAAAGCCGGCCTCCGAGATCGGAGTATCCACCACGCGCATGGGACCGAAGCGTTCCAGCATGCCCTTGCTGACCTTGTAGGCCCCATCGTAGAGGCCTACTTCCTCGCCCATAAGGAAAACGCGCTCATCGCGCTCCATCTCCTCGATCATGGCCAGGCGGACGGCCTCGCGAAACTCCATGACCGCCATAGCAGAAACCCTTTCGCGTTCGTGTTCAGGCCAGGAAGGGATAATCCGGATCCGTGTAGACGTCCTCGTAGAGGGTCTTCTCCGGAGGCAGGGGACTGGATTCGGCAAAAGCCACCGCGTCCTGGATTTCGGCTCGAACGCTGCGCTCGATTTCCTCCAGATCCGCCTCCGTGACCAGCCCGACCTCGAGCATGTAGTAGCGCAGGTTGGCGATGGGATCTCGCTTACGGTAGGCTTCAACCTCTTCTTTCGTGCGATATGTGCCCGGATCGGACATGGAGTGCCCGCGATAGCGGTACGTTTTGATCTCCAGCAGAGAGGGGATATGCTCCCTACGGGCCCGATCGACAGCCTCCTTGACCCCCCGATACACCTCAAAGACGTTCATGCCGTCGATCTGCGCATTCGGCATCCCGTATGCCAGCGCGCGGCGGGCCAGGTCCGGGGTGGCGTGCGCCCGACTGACGGCCGTGCCCATGCCGTATTCGTTGTTTTCAATGATGTAGACCACCGGCAGGCGCCAGAGCATGGCCATGTTGAGGGATTCATGAAAAACCCCCTGCGCCACGGCGCCGTCCCCCATAAAGGTGAGGCAGACCTTATCCTCCCCACGGTATTTGATCGCCCAGGCCACGCCAGTGCCTATGGGGATCTGCCCCCCTACAATCCCGTGCCCGCCCAGGAAGTTGTGTTCCCGGGAGAAGTAGTGCATGGATCCACCCTTGCCGCGGGAACATCCGGTGATCTTGCCAAAGAGCTCGGCCATGCAGGCGCGCGCGCTCACGCCGCGGGCCAGCGCGATACCGTGATCTCGATAGGCTGAGATCACGTAATCGTCCGGGCGAATGGCGAATTCCGCCCCTGTAGAGACGGCCTCCTGACCGATGTACAGATGCAGAAAGCCGCCGATTTTGCGTTCTCCGTAGGCCTTGGCCGCCGCTTCCTCAAAGCGGCGCTGCAGGAGCATGAGCCGGTACATGGCCCGGACCTGATCATCCGATAGCCCAATGTCCCGGTGCGAATACGTAGCTCCAACCAGGGATGGGGAAACCTCCGAGGTGATCTGGGAAGCGCCAGGGGTGTCGTTCGTGCGCGCCGTGGTCTTCTGGGCCATAGCCGCGTTTCCTTCGCTCGTGTGCACCGATGGATGGTCTATACAACAAAAACAAAAATACGCGGAAACCCCTCCTATAGGAAAGCCCAGCCCTTTCGGCCCGAATCCGGAAACAAAAAGCGAGGCACATTAGTTTAAGCAACTGCTTAATTAAGGAGTGGCTGCATGACGCGAAGATCGCCCGCCTGCCTGCCTCCCGCCTCGGTGAACGTGGATCTGCCCGCTCTGCGCCTGGAGCTCCAACAACGGGCTGCGCTTTACCAGCTCGGCCGGCTTCTGACCCTGGTGGGTAGCCCGACCCGCCTGAAGCTGCTCTACGCCCTCTACCGGGCCGGCGAGCTGTGCGTCTGTCAGCTGGCCGAACTGCTCGGGGTCAGCCCTCCGGCCGTATCCCAGCACCTGAAAATCCTGCGCGAAAAGGCACTCGTCGAAGCGCGGCGGGAGGCGCAGACGATCTACTACCGGGTCTGCACGGCCAATCCGTTTGCCCGGCTGCTTGTGCGACTGTTCGACGAGCTGGAGCTGGACCGCATTCAGTTGAACCTCGACCTGAAGGAGGAAGCGCAATGAGCACGAACAGGACGGAAAAGCCGGACCGAATTGCCCGTTCGAGCCTGCTGGCGGCCATAGGTGCGGGCGTGCTGGCTTCGGTCTGTTGCGTCGGACCGCTGGCGGCTGTGGCCGTCGGCGTGGGGGGCGCCTGGGTGAGCCAGCTTTCGGCGCTGGAGCCCTACCGGCCGTTTTTCGTGGCGCTGGCCCTGGGAGCTCTGGGGCTGGCCTGGTACCGGGAGGCGCGGCGCTTGCCGGAGCCTGATTGCGACTGCGAGACCGGTCTGCGCCCGAAGACGCGCCGGTTGCTGCTGGGACTGGGCACGGTGCTGGTGCTGGGGCTGCTGGCCGCACCGTCGCTGATCGGGCGCACGCACACACCAACTGTGGCACAGCAGGTACACAATGAGCCAATCCGTGAAGTGGTGCTGGAGGTGCGGGGGATGACGTGCGAGGCGTGCAGTCAGGCCGTGGTCTATGCGCTGCGGCGTCTGGAAGGCGTGCAGGCGGCCGAGGTAACGCTGGAGCCGCCGGAAGCCCGCGTGCGCTTCGATACTACGGAAGTGTCGGTAATGCAGCTTATTGAGGCCATTCGTGAGACCGGCTTCGAGGCCGCGCTAAAAACCAGAACCGGAGCCACATCATGAAAAAGATTCTGGAATTGCGCATCGAAGGAATGACCTGTGCGCATTGCGCGCGCACGATCGAACAGGCGCTCATGCGCGTGCCCGGTGTGGAGCGCGCGCAGGTGCCCGGCTGGCAGAGCGGCCGGGCCGTGGTGACCTGGGAAGGCGACGCTGTCGATGCCGAAGCGCTCAGGGAGGCCGTTGCGCAGGCCGGCCACGGATACCGACTGGAGGCGTGGGAGGTGGTGCGTGAGATCGGCAGCGAAGCACCGGCCAGAGGCGGTTCGGATCGGGTCGATTACGATCTGCTGATCATCGGCGGCGGCTCGGCGGCGTTTGCGGCGGCGTTGCGGGCGCGGGAGCTGGGCTTCCGGACGCCTGATCGTCAACGACGGTCTGCCGCCGGGCGGCACGTGCGTGAACGTCGGCTGCGTGCCCTCGAAGGCGCTCATCCGGGCGGCCGAAGCGCACCACCGGGCAGCGCATCATCCCTTTGCAGGGATTCATTCATCCAGTCAGGTGGAGGACTTCGGGGCCCTGATCGGCCAGGTGCAGGCGCTGACCGACGAACTGCGCCGGCACAAGTACCTGGATCTCATCGACGGACGACAGATCGTCTTTCGCGAAGGGCGGGCGCGGCTGGCCGGTCCGACCGCTATTCAGGTGGGCGACGAAACGATCACGGGCCGGGCCGTGCTGATCGCAACGGGTGCGCGCACGGCACTGCCGCCCGTTCCGGGTCTGGCCGACGGTCCTTATCTCACCAATGAGACACTCTACCGGCTATCTGTGCCGCCCGCGCACCTGATCGTGCTGGGCGGCGGCTACATCGGACTGGAAAACGCTCAGGCCTTTGCCCGGCTGGGCAGCCGGGTGACGGTGCTGGAGCTGCTGCCGCAGATTCTTCCGCAGGAAGATCCCGACGTGGCCGAGGCGCTGACAACGTACCTGCAGGCGGAGGGCATCGACGTTCAGACCGAGGCGCGTGTCGTGGAGGTGGCCTGGCAGGAGGGCGGCGTGGCGGTCACATATGAACGAAATGGCGCGACGCATCGGCTGGAGGGCTCGCACCTGCTGGTAGCGACCGGCCGCCGGGGCAACACGGACGATCTGGGGCTGGAAGCGCTGGGTATAGCCACCGACCGCCAGGGTTTCCTGCAGGTGGACGAAACGCTGCGGACGGCGGTGCCGACCGTGCTGGGAGCCGGCGACGTGATCGGCAATCCGCCGTTCGTGTACACGGCCGCCTACGAAGGCCAGCTGGCCGCCGAAAATGCCCTGATGAATCGGCACGAGGTGCGGGACTACAGCGCGCTACCCTGGGTGGTATTCACCGACCCCCAGGTGGCCGGGGTGGGCCTGAGCGAGCGCGAGGCGCAGGCGGCGGGCCTTGAATACGAAACGTCCGTGCTGCCGCTTTCGGAGGTGCCGCGGGCGCTGGTGGGCCGCGACACGCGCGGGTTCATCAAGCTGCTGCGCGACCCGGTGACAGACCGGCTGCTGGGTGCGCGGATCGTGGCGCCCGAAGGCGGCGAGCTGGTCATGGAGCTGTCGCTGGCGCTGCGCTACGAGATCCCGGTCCCGGAGCTGGCTCGCCGGTTTCATCCCTATCTGACCTGGTCCGAGGCCATCAAGCTGGCCGCGCTGGGCTTTACCAAGGATGTGCGCCAGCTCAGCTGCTGTGCCATCTAGGAACTTCCCCCGCGTGGAGATCGTTTCCTTGAGCGGGTTTTTCCCGGACAGAGGCGGGCTATGGTGGAGCATGTGGCCAGAGCCCTGGTTGTCATGGGTCTGGTGCTTGTGGGGCTGGGGGCCCTCATCTGGCTTGGGGGGCGCTTGCCCTGGCTGGGCAACCTGCCCGGGGATATTCATATTGAGCGACCCGGCTGGCGGATATCCATTTTGCTGGGCACCTCGCTCCTGCTCAGCCTGCTTCTTACGGTGCTGATGCATATCCTGGGGCGGCGCTGAGATTTTGCCGCTTATTCTGGACATTGTCTAAATTTGACTTTGAGGCCTTTGTGCGTGCTTCTTGCGTATCAGGGAAAAATCAGACCGGAAAGATCCGAAAAAGAAGGAGGTCCTGTGTCCATGGCTGATCTGGAAATCCGCGATCTGCGCGTTGCCGTAGAGGGGAACGAGATCCTCAAGGGGGTGAATCTGGCCGTAAACAAGGGGGAAATTCATGCTCTTATGGGGCCCAATGGTTCGGGCAAAAGCACCCTGGCCTACGCCCTGATGGGGCATCCATTTTACGAGATAACGGGGGGTGAGGTCTGGTTCAAGGGGCAGAACATCCTGGAACTGGAGCCTGATGAAAGGGCTCGATTGGGGCTGTTTCTGGCCTTTCAGTATCCGCAGGAGATTCCCGGGGTGACGGTTTCGAAGTTTCTGCGCGCAGCCGTCAACGCCCGTCGGCAGGCGATGGGGCTTGAGCCCTACGGGCCCTATGAGTTTGGGCTTATCCTCAACGAGAAGATGGAGCGTCTGCGCATCGATCCCTCCTTTGCCTTTCGGGCGCTCAATGAGGGCTTTTCCGGCGGCGAGAAGAAGCGCATGGAGATCCTGCAGATGAGCCTGTTGGAGCCCGAGATGGCCGTTTTGGATGAGACGGATTCCGGGTTGGACATCGATGCGTTGCGTATCGTAGCCGATGGGGTCAACAGCCTGGTCGGGCCCAATATGGGCGTGCTGGTGATCACGCACTATCAGCGCTTGCTCAATTACATCCAGCCCCATTTCGTGCACGTGCTCATGGATGGTCGTATTGTGCGCTCCGGCGGCCCCGAGCTGGCCCTGGAGCTGGAGGCGCGCGGATACGACTGGCTGCGGGCGGAGCTGGAGTCCACCGCAACGGCTTAAACAGAAGGGGTTCCGGTTATGGAAGAGACGAAGGTTCTGGAGACGCTGCGAGACGATTACGCCGAGCGTTACGGCTTTCGGGATGAGGCCACCTATCTCTATGAGACCCCGCGGGGGCTTTCCCGGCGCGTGGTCGAGGAGATCTCGGCGATCAAAAACGAGCCGGAGTGG
The DNA here is from genome assembly GCA_025998875.1 of Bacteroidota bacterium. Lineage (GTDB taxonomy): Bacteria > Bacteroidota > Rhodothermia > JANXDC01 > JANXDC01 > JANXDC01. Next base: position 1,068,865 of record AP024675.1, read on the forward strand.
ATGCGGCAGTTCCGGCTCCGGGCCTATGAGATCTTCTTGAAGAAGCCCATGCCCACCTGGGGTGCGGATCTGTCCGGGGTGGATTTTGATCGGATCGTTTACTATGCCCGGCCCACGGATCGGCCGGCTCGTTCCTGGGATGAGGTGCCCGAGTACATCAAGCGCACCTTCGAGCGGCTGGGTATCCCGGAGGCGGAGCGCAAGTTCCTGGCCGGTGTCGAGGCCCAGTACGATTCGGAGTCCGTGTACTCGAACGTGCGCGAAGATCTGGCCCGTATGGGGGTGATCTTCTGCTCCACGGACGAGGCCGTGCAGAAGTATCCGGATCTGGTGCGCGAGTACATCGGCACCGTGGTCTCGATTGCCGATAACAAGTTCGCCGCGCTGAACTCCGCGGTCTGGTCCGGGGGTACATTCATCTATGTGCCGCCGGGCGTGCGGGTGGAGTATCCCCTGCAGGCTTATTTCCGGATTAACCGGGAGGCCATGGGGCAGTTCGAGCGCACACTCATCATCGCCGATGAGGGCGCTTTTGTGCATTACGTCGAGGGATGCACGGCGCCCATCTATACGGAGGATTCCCTGCATGCCGCCGTGGTGGAGATCATCGTCAAGCGCGGGGCGCGCGTGCGGTATACGACCATTCAGAACTGGTCGAACAACGTCTATAACCTGGTCACCAAGCGCGCCTTTGCCTACGAAGAGGCCACCATGGAGTGGGTCGACTGCAACATTGGCTCCAAGGTCACGATGAAATATCCGGCCGTCTACCTGCTCGGCAGGGGCGCTCACGGGGAGGTGCTCTCTATGGCCTTTGCCGGAGATGGGCAGCATCAGGATACAGGAGCCAAGATGATCCATCGGGCTCCGTATACGACCTCGCTGGTGCAGTCGAAGTCCATCTCCAAAGGCACCGGACGGGCCAGCTATCGCGGGTTGCTCAAGGTCTACCCGGGTGCCGAGCATGTCAAAGCCAATGTTTCCTGCGATGCGCTTCTGCTGCACGACGTATCCAGGACGGACACCTACCCCACGATGGAGATTCAGGAGCAGAACGTCCACATCGGCCATGAGGCCACGGTCTCCAAGGTGGGCGATGAGCAGATCTTCTACCTCATGAGTCGCGGGCTTTCCGAAGAAGAAGCCATCACGATGATCGTAAACGGCTTCATCGAGCCCATTGTCAAGGAGCTGCCCATGGAGTATGCCGTGGAGATGAATCGCCTGATCGCCCTGGAGATGGAGGGTTCGGTCGGTTAAGGGCAGGAAAACAAGGAGCGTGATATGGCAGAACTGACCTTGCAAAAACGCGCGCCCGAGGCCGAGGCGCTGCGGGCGCTTTCTGAACGCCTCGGCGATCCGGACTGGCTGCGCCGGTTGCGTCGGCAGGCTTTCGAGGCGCTTGACGGGTTGCCTTTTCCGCAACCCCGGAGTCGGCGTCTGGATCTGGACTGGCGCGCCTTCGAGGTGCTCTTGCCTGAAGAGGCGCCCCGCATGGAGGGCCGTCGGGCCCGGCTGCAGTTGCGCAATGGGGTTCCGGTAGCGGAAGGGGGGGCGGAGCTGCCTGAGGGGGTTGTGGTGCTCGATCTGGAGACGGCCCTGGAGCGCATGCCTGATCTGCTGGAGCGCTACCTGCATCAGGCGGTCCGATTTGACACAGATCAGATGACCGCGCTGAATGCGGCCTTTCGGATGGGGGGCGTAATCATCTACGTGCCCGAGGGCGTGGAGGTGTCGGAGCCCATCGTGCTCCAGCAGGAGCTCACGGAATCGGGCGTGGCCTTCTTCCCCTACACCCTGCTGATTGCCGCCCCGGGTTCGCGGCTTACCGTCATCGATGAGCTCGGCGGGCCCACGCTCGATCGCCCCGCGCTGACTTCCGGCGTAGTCGAGCTGTATGCGGAGTCCGGCAGCGTCGTTCAGTATGTGGCCGTACAGCGCTGGGGTTCGCATGTAGTGGATTTCACCACCCGTGCGCTACATGCCCGTCGGGACGCGGCGGTGCGCTGGGTCAACGTATCCCTGGGAGCCCGCCTGAGTCGGGCCGTTATCCGCGCCCACCTGCTCGAGCCCGGCGTGGCGGCCGATCTGCTGGGCCTCTATATCGTCGACGGGGACCGCTACATTGAGCATGATACGCTGCAGGATCATATAGCCCCGCACACGACGAGCGATCTGCTCTACAAGGGTGTCTTGCGCGACAGCGCCCTGTCCGTCTACAGCGGGCTGATCCGCGTCCATCACGGGGCGCAGCGGAGCAACGCCTATCAGGCTAATCGGAATCTGCTCCTGAGCCGGCAGGCCCGGGCCGATTCCATCCCCATGCTGGAGATCGAGGCCAACGACGTGCGCTGCACGCACGGAGCCAGTCTGGGGCCGGTCGACGAGGAGCACCTGTTCTACCTCATGGCCCGAGGGTTGAGCCGCTCGGAGGCCGAACACCTCATCGTGCTGGGCTTCCTTCAGGAGGTGCTCGAACGTATTCCGGTCGAACGCGTCCGGGAAGAGATCTTGGAGGATCTGGAGGCGATCCTTTTTCCGGCCGGATGAGTATGTCCCGCAAGATGGCCATCAGGGGTGCAGGCTCAGAGGCGCTGCACCCCTTTTGTTCAAGGAGGCCACGTTATGTTCGATGTGGACAAGATCCGGGGGGATTTTCCCCTGCTGAGCCAGTCCCCGCAGGGAAGGCGGCTGGTCTATCTGGATAATGCGGCCACGACGCAGAAACCCGCGGTGGTGATAGAGGCTATCGGCCGCTTCTATGAAACCTGCAACGCCAACGTACATCGGGGCGCCTATGCGCTGGCCGAAGCGGCCACGGAGGCCTATGAGCGCGCACGCCGTCGGGTGGCCCGGTTTCTGCATGCCCCCGGACCAGAGGGGATCATTTTCACCCGCAACGCCACGGAGGCCATCAACCTGGTGGCCTACAGCTGGGGGCTGTCTCAGCTCAAGCCTGGCGATGAGATCCTGCTTACGGAGATGGAGCATCACTCCAATCTGGTCCCCTGGCACCTGGTGGCCGCCCGCACCGGAGCCCGTATTCGGGCCGTTCCCCTTCGGGAGGACTACGAGCTGGATCTGGAGGCCTTCTATCGGCTGCTCTCTGCCCGTACGCGCTTGGTGGCGCTCGTACACGTTTCCAACGTGCTCGGCACGATCAACCCGGTTCGTGAGTTCGTCCAAGCAGCCCATGATCTGGGGGCTCTGGTCCTGGTTGATGGGGCGCAGGCGGTGCCCCATATGCCCGTGGATGTACAGGAACTGGGGGTGGATTTCTATGCTTTTTCCGGACATAAGATCTGCGGCCCCACGGGTATCGGGGTGCTCTACGGACGTCCGGAGCTTCTAGAAGCCATGCCGCCTTTTCTGGGCGGAGGGGATATGATCAACGAGGTCTGGGTAGATCGATCCACGTATGCCGAACTGCCCCACAAGTTCGAGGCGGGCACGCCGCACCTGGCCGGCGCTGTGGGGCTGGAGGTGGCCCTGGACTACGTGGAGGGCATCGGATTGGATCGGATCGGCGCCTGGTCTCGGAGGCTGGCCGATCGGGCCGCGCGCGAACTGAGCTCGATCCCCGGTGTCCGGGTATACCGACCCCGAGAGGGAAGCGGTGTGGTTTCCTTTACCCTGGCCGGCGTGCATGCCCATGATCTGGCTACCGTGTTGGATGCCGAGGGGGTAGCTATTCGGGCCGGTCATCACTGCGCCCAACCCCTCATGCGCCGGCTGGGCCTGCAGGCCACCGCGCGCGCCAGCTTTTACCTGTACAACACCGAAGAGGAGGTCGAGGCGCTGCTGGAAGCCGTACGCAAGGCGGCCCGGCTTTTTGCTCCCCTGGTGGAGAGGGCGATCCGATCGCCCGTGCAGGGGTAGCGATCGAGCCGGAAATCACGTACCTTCTGGCAAAGATGCGTTGCGAATATGGATGCACTTGGAGAGCTGTACTCGGAGCTGATTCTGGAGCACTACACCCACCCCCGCAACTACGGAGATCTGCCCGGGGCCGATCGGGTGGAGGAGGGATACAACCAGTCCTGCGGGGATCGAGTTGTGCTTTTGCTCAAATTGCGCGACGGGCGCATTGAAGATATACGTTTCCGTGGCTATGGGTGTGCCATCTCGATAGCCTCCGCCTCGCTGATGACCGAGCATCTCAAGGGACGTACGATACAGGAGGCCCGGGCGTTTGCGCAGGAGTTCAAGGATTTTGTCACCGGTAAGCGGGAGAAGCTCTCCCCGACCCTGGGTCCGCTTGTGCTCTTCCGAGGGGTCGGGCGCTTCCCCATGCGCGTCAAATGCGCCACGTTGCCCTGGCATACCCTTTCCCTGGCCCTGGAGGAGAAGAACGCCTCTCAGGAGGAGGAGGAGAAGGAGATCACGTGAGCCCGTGTGTGCCTCCTACGCCAGCCCAGCCTGCCGGGCGCTTGCCGTGCTCGGGATACTTATTGGCGCCTGTCAGGGGTCCGTTCCTCCGCCCGTTTCTTCAGAGGGACTGGCCCCGGGCCATTGTCGGGTGCTGGCAGAGGTCGAAGAGCTCCGTTCGGGGGGAACGCAGGGGGGCCTAGAGGTTATCCTGCGTCTGGAGCGTGTGCTAGGGTACGGCGTTGCCTTTCCTGCGCCGCTTCCCCGGCACGCAAGCCTGCTTCTGTTCTGGTCCGATACCCTCCCTCGCCCCCGGGTAGGGGAGCGCTGGGAGCTGGAGCTGGAGGCCGTGCAGGATGGGATCTCGGAGAGGGGAACGGGATCGTATCGCATGCGGAAAGCCAGGAGGCGATAGGATGCATCGCCTTTCAGCGAGAAACCGGCTAATGGGGTTCCTGTTGCTTGTGGGGCTGGGGCTCCTGGCTCGGTCCGATGCCTCGATGCCTCCTCCGCTACCCCGCCCTCCCGCTCGAGAGGGCTGGTCTGAGGACCCCGAGGCGCGCGCCCGCTGGGAGTGGATGCGTTTGCGCAATCCGCGCACGGGTCGCATTCCTTATGGGATCCGGGCCCGGGAACTGGCTTTTGTGGCCGGAATCGAGCAGGCAACCTCCCTGCGCAAATATCCCCTGCTGCTGGAGGCCTCCTGGATGAGCCATGGGCCGGTGCATATCGGGGGGCGCACTCGCGCCCTGGCCATCGATCGCACAGACGAAACCGTGCTCCTGGCCGGAGGAGTATCGGGCGGTATGTGGCGCTCCATAGATGGGGGACAGAGCTGGATCAAAACCACCAACCCCTCGGATCTGCACAGCGTGACCTGTCTGGTGCAGGATCCGCGTCCCGGCAAAACCCACATCTGGTATTACGGCACCGGAGAGCTTTCCGGCAACTCGGCCCGCGGGGGAGGGGCGCCGTACCGGGGAGACGGAATCTATCGCTCCACCGACGGCGGGCGCACCTGGCAGGTGCTGCCCAGCACGGCCACCGCCCGGCCTCAGCAGTTCGATCAGCCCTTCGATTACGTCTGGAATCTGGCCGTAGATCCCTCCAACCTGGCCCAGGACGAGCTCTACGCGGCCACATATGGACGGATTTTTCGCTCCACCGACGGGGGACGCTCCTGGACAGCCGTGCTGGGCGCACAGGAGCCAGCCTCGCTCTTTACGGATGTGGCGCTTACGCCCTCCGGAGTGGTCTACGCCACCCTGAGCGCCGCCTCCAGTTCGCCGCTGGCCGTGAGCCCCTCGCGGGGCATATGGCGTTCTCCGGATGGGGTGAACTGGACAAATATCACCCCTCCGGGGTGGCCTGCGAATTACCGGCGGATCGTGATCGGGATCGCCCCTTCGAATCCCCGCGTGGTCTATTTCCTGGCCGAAACACCCGGATCGGGCACGAACGGGCATAGCCTCTGGAAGTACACCTATCTTTCCGGAGATGGCAGCGGATCCGGAGGACAATGGGAAAATCGCTCGGCTAATCTGCCCCGCAATTTCGACTCCCAGGGAAGCTACGATCTGGTTATCGCCGTCAAGCCGGATGAGGAAAATGTGGTCTTCATCGGGGGCACGAACCTGTATCGCTCTCTTACGGGTTTTGCCGAGCCCAACAGCTTCACCCACATCGGCGGATATCACCCCTCCGGATCGGGCCTGTATCCCAACCATCATCCCGATCAGCATGCGCTTGTTTTCCTCCCCTCCAATCCTCGCGTGCTCTATACGGGATCCGATGGCGGGGTACACCGGACCAACGACTGCCTGGCCCCCACGGTCCGGTGGATCTCGCTCAACAACGGCTACATTACCACGCAGTTCTATTCCGTGGCCGTCCATCCCCGTGCCGGGGAGGCTCTCCTCATGGGAGGGATGCAGGATAACGGCACCTGGGCTACGAGCTCATTCGATGGGCAGATGCCCTGGACAGAAGTCCTCGGAGGCGATGGAGGCTATTGCGCCATCTCCCGGGACGGGCGTTCGCGCTACGTATCGGCGCAGAACGGGCTTACGTATCGAATCGTATACGATGCCTCCGGGCGGGAGACGGGCTGGACGCGCATCGATCCCGCCGGCGGGTCCGGATACCTGTTCATCAATCCCTTCGCCTTGGATCCGGAGGACGATCGGGTGCTGTATTTTGCCGGCGGGCAACTGCTGTGGCGCAACTCGGATGTGACGGCTATTCCTCTGTTTCGCAACGAGCCGGCGTTCACGAACTGGACGGCGCTGGAGGCCACCTGGGTATCCGATGGGGTAATCACGGCCCTGGCTATCAGCCGCAACCCCGCCAACCGGGTCTATTACGGAACCAGCACGGGACGGGTGTTTCGACTCGATCGGGCTCAGGATCCCGCATCCCGGCCCGTGGAGATCACGGCTCCGGACTTTCCCGTCGGGGCCTACGTCAGCGCCCTGGCCCCGGATCCGGAGAATGGGGACCGACTACTGGTGGTCTTTTCCAACTACGAGGTCAGAAGCCTGTTTTTCACCGCCGATGGGGGGCGCAGCTGGGTGGATGTATCCGGCAACCTGGAGCAATACCCCGATGGATCTGGCGACGGGCCCTCGGTGCGCTGGGCGCTGATCGCGCGCCGACAGGGACGTCCCTACTATCTGGTCGGCGCGAGCACCGGTCTCTATAGCGCCGATACGCTCAGCGCGCAGACGCGCTGGCGCCAGGAGGGGATCCGAACGATCGGCAACGTGGTCGTAAGCATGCTCGCCGCGCGCACGGAAGACGGCCTTGTGGCCGTGGCCACCCACGGAAACGGCATCTATACGGCGTATCTGGATCCGGGCCCTATGCTGTCCGCTCCGGAGATTCTGGGGCCCGTATCCGGTTCTGCAGGGCATCAGGCGCAGGTGGAGCTGCGCTGGAGTGAGGTGCCGGGGGCTTTGGGATATGAGCTTCAGGTCGCTCTGGAGCCCACGTTTCTTGCCCCCACGATCAGCCAGGCGGGCGTGCAACAGCCTCGCTTTCTGCTCACCGGGCTACGCCATTTTACCACCTATTTCTGGCGTGTGCGGGCGGTGGGCACACAGGGGCCGGGGCTATGGTCCGCTGTGGCCACCTTCACCACCCAGGTAGGTCCGCCGACCCTGGCCAGCCCTGCTACGGGAGCCGGGGCGGTGCCGCTTCCGGTAGTCCTATCCTGGATGCCCACCCCCGGAGGGGTGCGCTATGAAGTGCAGCTGGCTGGCGATCCGGATTTTCGCCTCCCCCTCTGGCAGGACAGCCTGCTTACAACAACCTCGGTCTCCGTCCCCGGGCTTTCGTACAACGCGGAGTACTTCTGGCGCGTGCGGGCCCGTTCCGGATCGGGCCCCGGACCCTGGTCTGCGGTGGGGCGCTTTCGCACCCAGCTTGCCCCTCCGAGCTGGCAGACGCCCGCTGAATCGGCCTCCGTGCAGGATCCCCGTCAACCCCTGCAGTGGAGTCCGGTCGTAGGCGCGGTGCGCTACGAGTTGGAAATCGCCCGGGATTCGACCTTTGCCTTCCGGCTACAGGTCCTGTTCCCGACGACCCCGAGCTGGCAACTGGCCGGGCTTACCTACGGGTTGCGGTACTACAGCCGGGTACGCGCCATCAGCTCCTCCGGACCCGGCGCATGGTCCGAAGTCCGCGTCTTCCGGCTTTTAGCGCCCCCTGTCCTGGCTCCGGAGGCAGAGGGCAGGCCGGCCGATTACGGGGTGGCGTCCGTTTTTCCCAACCCCTTCCGGGATTACGCCGTCGTGCGTTTCGGGCTGCCCCGAAAGAGCACGATCCGGCTGGAGCTGTTTGATAGCACGGGTCGGCTGGTGGGGATCCTGGCCGAGGGCGCCTACGAGGCCGGTTACTACCAGGTGGGCCTGCCGGGATCCGGGCTGGCCGCGGGATTGTACTGGGTTCGGCTCCGCACTCCTGAAGCCGTTCGTCTGCAGAAACTCCTGCGCATGCCGTAGACGCGATGGGGCCGGAATTTCTTTTCGTCTCCGCCTCCGCCGGATCGGGTAAAACGCATCGCCTGACCGCCCGTCTCATCCGCTTGCTCCTCGACCCCCGGGAGCCGTACCGGGATCTGCACCATGTGCTGGCCATCACCTTCACCAATAACGCGGCGCGGGAAATGCGCCGTCGGCTTCTGGACTGGCTCAAAGGCGCGGCCCGCGGAGAAGCAAGCCGGCTCCGCTATCTCCAGGAGGCCTTCCCTGAGGCCATTCGTCCCCCATGGACGGAGGCGGACTGGCGCGAGCATGCGCGCCGGCTTCTGGAAGAGCTCCTGGAGCGCTACGGAGAGCTTGCTCTGCAGACCATCGACAGCTTTGTGAGCAAGCTCCTGCGGGCTACGGCTACGGAGTTCGGCCTGCATCCCGGACTGGAGCTCCTGCTCGACTACCGGCCGCTTCTGCAGCAGGCCCTGGAGCGCTATCTGGAGGAGCTCTTCAGCACACCAGAGGCGGAGCAACCCCTCGAGGAGTTGCTGGAGCTTATCGAGGAAACAAGCCAGCGCTACCTCTGGAATCCCCAAAAAGAGCTGGAGCGAGCGCTGGTCCGCCTCTACGGACAGCTCACCTCCCACGGAGAGCTCGCGTATCGCTTCCCCGAACCGGGGGAGCTCGAGCGCATCCGGGCTACACTGAGGGCGCTGACCGAGGAGATGGACCGGGTTCTGGAGCGATGGCGGGCCCTGGGGCTGGACCTCAGGCGCAATTTCGCCTCGCTCCTGGAGGATCTGCGGGCCGGCAAGCTGGAGGCGCTCCTGGAGCGCAGCCTGGATCAGCCGGCGTTCAAAAATGGACCCGACGTGCGGCGCGCCGAAGCCGAATTGGATCCATTGCGGAAGCGGCTCCAGGGGCTGCGCCGCCGGTATGGACGCTTCCTGGCGCGGGCCCGATATGCGCCGTATCTGCGCCTGTACTCCCGACTGCGCCATGCGCTCGAAGCCCTGGAGCGCGAGGAGGGCCGACTGCATCTGGCCGCGGCCACCCGGCTCCTGCTCCGCAAACTCTCCCGGCAGGAGATACCGGATATCTACTTCCGGCTGGGGGACCGAATCTACCACTACCTGATCGACGAGTTTCAAGACACCTCCCCCCTGCAGTGGGCCGTGCTCTATCCCCTCGTAGAGGAAGCCCTGGCCCGCGGGGGGAGCTTGTTCCTGGTCGGGGATACGAAACAGGCCATCTACGGCTTCCGAGGCGGAGACTGGCAGATCATGGCCCGGATGCGGGAGCGGGAGGTCTTCCCCTCAGCTCCGGCGCGCATCGAAGAGCTCAGGTATAACTACCGGAGCGATGGCCTGATCCTGGAATTTGTCCGCCGGGTCTTTGAGGAGTCTGTGGCCCGCCACATCCAGGATGAGGCCGGACAAAACCCATATCTGGAACGTTACTGGAAAGCCAGCGGACTGGCCGCTGTGCGCCAGTGCCCGTTGCCGGGCCGCGAAGAGGCCGGATATGTCCGCTATGTGCGTCTTTCGGAATCCGAAATAGAACCGGCCCGGGTGGGCGAGGCGATCGTGGAGACCCTGCGCGCGGCCTTCGCACGAGGATACGCCTGGGGGGAGATGGCCGTTCTGGCCCCCCGCAACCGGGACGTGCTCCAGGTGGCGGCCTGGCTTGCGGAGGCCGGCATCCCCTCGGTTTCCCATTCCAGCCTGGACGTACGCAGCCGGTTTGTGACCGGATCCCTGCTGGCCCTGCTCACCTTTCTGGACTCCCCGATCCAGGATCGGGCCTTCGCAACCGTGCTCCTGGGCCCCCTTCGGCCGCCGGAGCTCTCCGTACAGGAGGTCCGCCGATTTCTGCAGCGCAACCGATCCCGTCCCCTGTATGTTGCTTTTCGGGAGCGCTACCCGGACCTGTGGGCCCGCTATTTTGAGCGGCTTTTCGTCCGGGTGGGCTACCTGCCCCTCTACGATCTGGTCGTGGAGATCTACCAGACCTGGAGGCTTCTGGAACGCTTCCCCGAGGAGGGGGCCACATGGGCTAAACTGCTTCAGGTCGTGCGCCGTTTCGAGGAGAGCGATCAGGGTAGCCTGCGCGATTTCCTGGAATACGCCGAGGAGGAAACCGAAGACGAGGACTGGGATGTGCCCGTAGCCGAGGGCCTGGATGCGGTCAGCTGCATGAGCGTACATAAGGCAAAAGGGCTGGAATTCCCGTTCCTGCTGGTGTACTGGCCGGACCGGCCTCCCGCCTCCGATACGCAGTACATCGGCCCCGTGCCCCCGGGAAGGGAGTCTGCTGCGATGAGTCTGTGGTACCTGAGTGAATCCGTCGCTCGGGCGGATCCCGAACTGCAGGCGGCCCGAGATCATTATCGGGCCATGGGGGTCATCGATGCGCTCTGCCGGCTGTACGTGGCCCTGACGCGCGCCCGACACGAACTGCATTGCTTCTGGATCGATTCCCGACGGCCCGCCCTGGGACGTTTTCTGCCAGCCGCCTCCTGCGAGCTGGGCCGGCCCGCCGTGCGATCCCCTGCCTCCGAGGCGCCGGCTGAGGTGGGCTTCCCCTGGCCGGAAGCTCGCGGGCCCGGCACACCCCGGCATCCCCGCACCTTCGACCCTGACGAAGTACAACGCGGGGAATTCTGGCATGCTGTCCTGGCCCGTATCCACCGGCTCGAGCCCGACCTGCAGGGACAGGTGCTCTCCGCCATAGAGCGGGTGCTCGCCCGACGCCCGGAGTGGGCGCGCTGGGCTGAAGAGGGCCAGCTTCAGATCCCCGCCTTTCTGCAACGAGCCGATGTGCGTCCGTTTTTTATGGACCGGCCCGGGCGTCTTGTGTACACAGAACTGGAAGTGCTCGGGCTCGCCGGCGAACTCTACCGGATCGACCGCGTGGTCTGCGACCCGGATCAGGTCTGGATACTGGATTTCAAGACCGGAACCCCCCGTCCGGAGGACGCAGCCCAGGTGCGTCTCTATGCCACCCTGCTTCGAAATCGGTGGCCGGATCGGCCTATCCAGACCCGCCTGCTGTACGTGGAGGGCTGAGGAGGGATGTTGCGCCTCTTACCCCCCGGAGCGGACCTCCTCTCCGCGGTGCTGGAGGAACTGCGGGGCCAGGGAGGAGACTGGAGGCAGAACCTGGTGCTCTTCCCGGGCCGCCGACCGGCGCACATGCTGCGCCGACGGCTGGCTCTTCGGGAGGGAGAGGTGCTTTTTCCGCCCCAGATCTACGCCGTACAGGACTGGATCGAAACCCTCGTTCACGAAGTGCTGGCCCTGCCGGGTCGGAGGGCGGATGATCTGGACGCTTTGGCTCTCCTGTATGCCGTCCACCGGGATATGCCCCGGAGGCTGCGCCTGGGGGAAAGACATTACGAGAGCCTGGACCGGTTTCTCCCCGTCGGGGTCCGGTTGCTCCAGGAGCTGGAGGAGCTCTATCTGGCCGACTTCTCCCCAGGGCGCCTGAGGCACGTGCTCACCGAGGCGGGCCTGCCTGATGGGGAGCAGGTGGCGGCGTACTTCGATCGCTTCTACACCGCTCTGGAGCGCGAGGGGCTGTGGACGCGCGCCCGATACGTGCGTGCCGTGGCCGATCGGATCGAAGCCCTGGAACTGCCTTATGCGCGCATCCTGGTCGCCGGAATGTATGCTTTCGCCGCGGCCGAGGCCCGGCTTTTTGGCGCCCTGCTGGGCCGTCCCAACGCGCTGGGCCTGTTTCTGCAGGGGCCGGGACTGGAAGAGGCCCTTGCCCGACTCAATCTGCCCCGGGACGAAATCTCCCTGGACGCCGCAGCCGAGCCGTTCCGGGAGACCCGATTCCACTTTGTGCGCGCCCCGGACCGACACGGGCAGGTGCTGGCGCTGGCCGAAGCATTGCGCAGGGCGCATGAAGCCTCCGGTGGGCCGCTGGATGAGCGCACCGTTGTGGTGCTTCCCGCCTCGGATGCGCTTTTCCCCGTCCTGTTCTGGGGGCTGGCCGCCCTGCCGGAAGGGGAGCCCTACAATATCTCGATGGGCTATCCCGTGGTGCGCACCCCCGTTTTTGGGTTTCTTCGCCTGCTGCTAAGGGCGCTGGATACGGAAGTCGATGGTGCCCTTTCGGTTTCCGCATACCGGGCCTTTCTGCTTCATCCCTATACCAAGAACCTGCGCTACGGGGATCGGACCTCCGAGGTCACGCGTATGCTCGTACACGCCGTCGAAGAACGGCTAATGGGCTCGGAGTTCCGTCTTCGCGTGCGCCTGCAGGAGCTGGAGCGTCCGGGCCAGTGGGCCGAGGAATTAGCCCGGACGCTTCAGGCTGCCTCGCTGACCATAACGGGCGGGGAGCTCGTCGAGCACCTTCGCTGGTTGCATGATCAGACGCTGCGCGCCCTCGCCGGCGCTCGGGATCTGGGCGATCTGGCCCGCCGCGCTCGACAGCTCCTGCTCCTTGTGGCCGAACAAAGCACGGCGAGCGCACATCCCTACTTCGAGCCCTTCGCCGGACGACTTCTGGAAGCGCTCGAGGCCCTGGCGCGTTCTCGGCTGGCCCGGGAACGGGCGCATCGTCCGGCCGCCTACTTGCGCATCCTGGAGCAATATCTGGGAGGAGTGCAGGTGCCCTTCGAGGGTACGCCCGTGGCCGGACTGCAGATACTCGGGATGCTGGAGACCCGAGGACTCCGCTTTCGCTCCGTATACGTGCTCGACGCCAACGAGTCCATATTGCCCGACGAACCCCCGCCGGCCGTGTTCCTGTCAGAAGGGCTCCGGCGCCGGCTTGGGCTGGAAAGACGTCGGGATCGGGAACGCCTGATGCGCTACTGGTTCGAAACCCTCCTGCGGGGCGCCGAGGAAGTGTATCTCTTCTACACGGAGGATCTGCGAACCGGCAAAGGGGAAAGAAGCCGCTTCGTCGAGCGGCTCATCTGGGAGCGGGAAAACCAAACGGGCCGGCCGGAAGCGGAAATCCAGGTCCGATATCGGGCCAGCCTCCGCAACCCTCGCCCGGAGCCCGTGCCCAAAGATCCGGAGCTGGCCGCCTGGCTTCGAAGGCGTACCTACAGCGCCAGAGCACTGGATCTGTATCTGCGCTGTCCGATCCGTTTTTACTACCAGAGCGTGCTGGGCCTGGAAGAAGAGGGGCTCCGTACAGATGAGCTCGACGGCCGCGAGGTGGGCTCGATCGTGCATGAGGTGCTGAGGCGCTTTTTTGAGCCTTTCCTGGGCCATCCCCTGCAGGCCGACGTGCTCCGGGGGTCGATCGATCGCCTCCGTCACGAAGTGCGAGCCTGCTTCCGGGAGCGCTACGGAGAAAACCCCGCCCCGGCCGTGCGGCTTTTCCGCCGGCAGGTTGAGCGTCAGCTCGAACGCTTCCTGTTCCGCTATCAGATCCCCCTGCTTGAGCGAGAGCCCGTCCGGATCATAGCCCTTGAGGCGCGTCTCGGGGTCACCTGGCAGGGGGTGCGCCTGGAGGGCATCGTAGACCGCATAGAGGTGCGCGGGGACCGCTATGTCGTCCTGGACTACAAGACCGGATCGGGCCAGGGGGATCTCTACGGGATTCGCCCCGACAGCCTGCGTCCCGAAGACCGAAGCAGCTGGGGACGCGCGATCGGATCGGTACAGCTGGTGCTCTATCGCCGGCTCTGCGCCGAAGCCCATGGCCTGAGGCCCGATCAGGTCGAGGTGCGCTACCTGTTTCTGGGTCGCAACCGTCTGGGAGCGGAAATCGAAGACGCCCGGATGGGATCGGACGTGCAGGCAAGTTGTGCACAGGTCGAGGCCGTGTTGGAGCGGCTTTTTGAGGAGCTCTTCGACCCCGATATGCCCTTTCTGCCCCCGGACCGGCTGGAGCTGGCCTGCCCGGGATGCCCGTTTCAGGCCATCTGCGGCACGACCTGGGTGAGGGGGTGGGGATCCTGAGGGCCGAAAGCCGCTCCGAAGCCGGGTGCTCTGGATCGGAAGGAGCAGGCTACCGCATCTTATCCGCGATCAACCGGCTGGAGGGTGGATATGCGAGCGGCGGTCATCAGGGGTCACGGAGGACCGGAGGTGGTCGAGATCTGCGAACTGCCCACCCCGGAGCCCGGTCCGGGACAGGTACGCTTGCGCGTCTATGCGACGGCCCTCAATCACCTGGACCTGTGGGTGCGGCGGGGCATCCCCGGGGTGCCGCCCGCCTTTCCCCATGTGGGGGGATGTGACATCGCCGGAACCATCGATGCGCTGGGGCCGGGCGTGGAGGGATGGGAGGTGGGCCAGCGCGTCGTGGTCAATCCCCAGCTTTCCTGCGGTCGGTGCCGCTACTGCCTGCGTGGCCAGGATAACCTCTGTCTGCAGTTTGCCATCGTGGGGGAACACACCTGGGGCGGGATGGCGGAATACGTGCTCGTGCCCGCGGCCAACCTGGAGCCCATCCCGGAAGGGTTCAGCTTCGAGGAGGCGGCCGCCTGCGCGCTCGTCTTCCCCACCGCCTGGCGCATGCTCCTGACCGGCGCCCGCCTGCAACCCGGAGAGACCGTGCTCGTGCTGGGCGCAGGAGGAGGGGTGAACACGGCAGCCATTCAGATCGCCAAGCTCCTCGGCTGCGAGGTCTGGGTTACGGCGGGCTCGGAGGAGAAAATGCGCCGGGCCCGGGAGCTGGGGGCTGACTGGGTGCTTTCGTATCGCGACCCGGACTGGTCCCGCCGGGTATGGGAGCGCACGGATAAGCGGGGCGTGGACGTGATCGTGGATAACGTGGGGCAGGCCACCTGGGCGACCAGCTTGCGGCTCCTGGCCCGGGAGGGTAGGCTCGTGACCGTTGGAGCCACTACAGGGCCGATCGGCGAAACGGACATCCGCTATGTGTTCTGGCGCCAGCTGCGCATCATCGGCTCCACCATGGCCAACCGGGCCGAGTTCATGGACGTCTTTCGACTCATCTGGCGTCGTCAGCTCCGGCCCGTGATCGATCGGGTTCTGCCCCTGGAGGAGGCACGCCGGGCGCATGAGATCCTGGAGCGCGGAGAGCAGTTCGGGAAAATCGTCCTGCGCGTCAGCTGAACCCGGAACCCGGCAGGCCTTTCCGCTTTAAAAGAGCGAATCGCCAATGGAGCGCTATGCAGAGCCTCGATGTCGGGCCACCGATCGGGACACACCCCACGGCGGCTTTCTGCACGCTGGGCTGTAAGCTCAACTTCGCCGAGACAAGCACCCTCCGGCGGCAGTTTGCCGCCCACGGTTTCGAGCTCGTCGAAGCCGACGAACCGGCCGACGTCTACGTGATCAATACCTGCGCCGTCACGGAGGCCGCCGAGCGGGATTGCCGAAAGATCATCCGCCGGTTGCTGCGACAGAACCCCGCCGCCTTCGTCATTGTGACGGGCTGCTACGCCCAGCTGCGCCCCGAGGAGATCGCCCGGATCCCGGGGGTAGACCTTGTGCTCGGGGCGGCTGAGAAGTTCCGCCTCTTTGAGTACGTGCGCGCCTTTCGCAAAAAGGCAGAGCCGGAGATCCGGGTTTCCTGCATCGACGGGCTCGAAGAGATCGATCCGGCCTATTCCTTTGGAGAGCGCACGCGCGCCTTTCTTAAGATTCAGGACGGATGCGATTACCGTTGCTCCTTCTGTACCATCCCCCGGGCCCGAGGGCCGAGCCGCAGCGTACCCCTGCAGACCGTGCTGGAGCAGGTCCGGGCGCTCGCCGAGGAGGGCGTGCAGGAGATCGTCTTAAGCGGGGTCAACGTGGGCGACTACGGCCGCAAGATGGGCACTTCGCTTCTGGAGCTGCTACAGGCGCTCGATGAGATCGGCTCCATAGCCCGATACCGGATCAGCTCCATCGAGCCGAACCTGCTCAGCCCGGAGATCATCGATTTTGTGGCCTCTTCGGAACGCTTCATGCCCCATTTCCACATCCCCCTGCAGAGCGGATCCGACGCCATCCTGGCCCGCATGCGGCGCCGCTATCGGCGTGCACTCTACGCCGAACGGGTCTACTACATCAAAGAGCGCATACCGGACGCCTGCATCGGGGTGGATGTGATTGTGGGCTTTCCGGGCGAAACCGAGGAGCGCTTCCAGGAGACGTACACGTTCCTGGAGGAGCTTCCGGTTTCCTACCTGCACGTCTTTACCTACTCGGAGCGCCCCGGCACACCGGCGGCCTCGATGGAGGGGGTCGTGCCCATCCCCGTGCGCGCGGAACGCAATCGGATGCTGCGCCTGCTGTCGCAGGCCAAGCGCGAGGCCTTTTACGCCGAACACGCCGGGACCATCCGACCCGTACTCGTAGAAGCCGCCGAACAGGACGGAAGGCTCAGCGGGTTTACGGACAACTACATCCGGGTGGTTCTGCCGGCCCAGCCAGAGCTGATCAACCGCATCGTGCCGGTGCGCCTGGGGCATCCGGAAGGGACCGAGTGCGTTTCCGGAAGCCTTCCAGAAAAGACCCCTCCCATCGGGATGCCTTTTCCGGGGTGAGCTATGTGGGTGTACTTTTTCGCCTACGGCCACAACATGAACGTGGCCAACCTGAAGCGTGCCGGCATAGAGCCCATGGAACAGCAGCCGGCCGTACTGGAGGATTTTCGACTCGTCTTCAATAAACCCGGCCCCCGGCCGGGGGAGGGATACGCCAACATCGAACCCGATCCGGGATCCCGCGTGGAGGGTGTGCTCTATAGCCTGCAGGAGCAGGATCTGGAGAAGCTCGATTCCCTCGTGGGCACCCCCCATGCCTACGAGCGGCATACCCTGCCGGTACGCACGGCCGAGGGAGAAACGGTGCGCGCCTACGTCTACCGCGCCAACCCCGCCGTGGTGCGGCCAAACCTGAAGCCCTCTACGGCCTACCTGCTCGATCTGCTGGCCGCGCGCGCCCTGCTGAGCCCGGAATACGTGCGCATGCTCTCGGAGATCGAGACGCTCGAGACGGCGCTCCGCAACCCCCCGGCCTGATTACCACATCCGTCCGAAATAGAGCACCAGTTGCGGAGAAGCGAAAACCCGCTGTCGGGGGCTCTCCATCATGAGCTCCACGCCCGTCGGAAGCCAGCTCACCGCATACAGCAGCCCCACCCCCTGCAGGGAGCGGAAATTCGTGCCAAAATTGGCCCCCAGACCGAACTGCAGCGTTGCCCCGCCTATGGCCCGACCATGAGGCAACCCCCCGATGGGATCGTAGGGCCGACCGGTAGACGGATTCCAGTACGGGCTTACCCAGCCAAACGTGGGACCCAGGCTCACAAGCACATAGGGGCGGAAAGAATCCACCAGCTCATCCCGAAATAGTCGGTGCTGCACGCCCACCTGCAGGGGCAGAAGCAAAAGCCGGTTCAGCTTACCCGGAATGATCGTGTTGCCGAAATAGTCGACAACAAACTGAAACTCCTTTTCGTCTTTGCCGGCACCGAGCTCCAGGCTCAGAAAACCCACCCAGTCTCTTCCCAGCGTGCGCAGGTAGCTGCCCCCGATGCCAAATCCGTTGTTGGAAAAGATGAGCGAAAAAGCGGCCCCCTGTCGGACTACCTCCTCCGGACCCTGTACTCGGGCGGGACGCTCGATGACGACCTGCGCCCGGCCAACCTGCATCAGAGTTCCCAGAAGCAGAAACAAGCCCAGTGCGTACCGCATCGCGCCGTTCCTTGAACCTGATCGGTGGGACGTCCCAATAAAAACAAAAGTAACGCTTTTCTCTTCAGATGCAAGGCTCCCTCCGGGCCCCAGAACCCGGCCCCTGCTCCACCTCGCCCGGCGCCTCGAGGGGATTAGTTTCATACTTTAAACTCTGAAACTCCTCTGTTGAAGAGAACGTATATCAAGGAGGAAAAAGCCTCGGGAGGACAGAAGCCATGAGAGCGGTCAAGAGATTGGGGCAGGTTGCGCGGGAGCGTCGAGGACGCGCGCGCGATTTCCCGCTCAAAACCCTACGGGGGTTGGGCGAGATGATCGATCGGGCGCGCGCCGAGGAGCGTTTTTACGAGGCCCGTCTCGGGATAGGGTTCGTGGGCGCGCTGGTGCTGGTGCTGTTTGTGCTGCACCTGCCATGGTCGCCTGGCTCGAGCTATGTCTTTCGGGAAGCACCTCCGGGAGAGGTCGTCTCTATTGAGCAGGTCGAGCAGACCCTGCAGCCGGAGCGCCCCCCGGCTCCGCCTGTGCCCCTGGTGCCGGTGAGTGTGCCGGATGACAAGCTGTTGGATGAGGAGGAGGTGCAGATCATGTCCAGCGAGCTTAGGGTGGGAGAGGCCACCGCTGTGGACCGGCTCTCCCCTCCGGAAGCGGCCCCGCCACCCCCGCCGGTGGAGTCTTCTTCGCGCGCCGAAGAGCCTGAGGTGTTCGTGGTGGTTGAGGAGCCTCCGGAGATCATCGGGGGGGTGGAGCGGTTGCAGCAGCTCATCCGGTATCCGGAGCTGGCCCGCAAGGCGGGCATCGAGGGGCTGGTGATCGTGGAGGTGCTCGTCGATCCCGAGGGGCGGCCGCACAATCCCCAGATCATCAAGCGCGCCGGCGGGGGGTTGGATGAGGCGGCCGTGGAGGCGGTGATGCAGCTGACCTTCAAACCGGGGCGTCAGCGGGGCAAGCCCGTCTGGGTTCGTTTTGCCATTCCCGTGCGCTTCCGGCTGCGGGATGTGCCCACCCCACCGACGCGCTGAGACGCCGCTCCAGGCGTGCTTCCCGAGGTCAGGCCCCCGTCCCTGTAGCGGGCGGGGGTCTGTTTTTTAGCCCGGATGGTCCTGCAGGCCGAGGGGAATCCGGAGCAGGGCGCTGTAGCGGGCCCCTGTCGGGTGCAGTTCGCTGCGAAAGAGCACCAGCTCCCGCACCGCAAAGCGCACCGCCTCGAGCTCCAGCCCGGTGAGGAGACCTCTGAGGGAACGGCTCTCTTTGAGTCGGGCCACGGTAAGATGAGGCCTGAAGGGTCGCATCTCGGGGTCGAATCCCCGCAGGCGCAGTTCCCCCTCCAGCGCGCCAAAGAGCTCCTCGAGCTCCTGACTCCGCCGAAAGCCGATCCATACCACCCGCGGGCGCCCCAGATCGGGAAAAGCCCCTACGCCGTCGCTTTCCAGCTCAAAGGGCCTGGAGCGGCCGGCGACGCGCCGGCCCACCGCCTCCAGTTCCCCAAGCCTTTCTTCGGGTTGTTCCCCCAGAAAACGCACTGTCAGGTGCAGGTGTTCGGGTCGCGTCCACGAGGCCGCTACGCCCGCCCTCCGCAATAGCCTCTGTACCCGCTCCACGTGCCCCCACAGCGTGCGGGGCACCTCAAGAGCCCAGAAACAGCGCATCGGGATCGATACCGAACCGTTCATCCCGAACATACAACCGTTCAGGCGGATTTTTCGACACCTCAGGTGAGATTTTGTAACTTTTGCCGCTTTTCCAGCCGAAATCCCCGCCTCTGAGCTTGACAGAGCCGTCATAGCTGTGGGATATATGAACGTTCGTTTGGCGCCAGATAGGGGCGCTTTCGGACGTGTAAACAGGCAAAAGGAGAGGTGCCGTCATGAGCAAGGGTTTGCTGACCGCTTTCGCTCTGCTCTTCTTCCCCCTGCTCGGATGGGCTCAGGAAGGCACCATCCGAGGGCGAGTCCTGGATCGGGACACGGGGGAGCCCCTTCCGGGGGCGAACGTCGTCCTCCAGGGTACCACGCTGGGGGCGGCCGCCAATCTGCAGGGCGAGTATACGATCTCCCGCGTACCGCCGGGTACGTACACGCTGGTCGCTTCCTTTGTGGGCTATCGTCGCGCTCAGGAGCAGGTTACTGTGCGCGCCGGGGAGACCATAACGGTGAACTTCCGGCTTGAGGTCGACGTGCGCGGCCTTGAAGAGGTGGTCGTCACCGGGGTGGCCTCGCGCACGGCCAAGGCCATCGCGCCCGTATCCGTTTCCCGCCTGAGCACGGCCAATCTGGAACTTTCCGGACAGTACACCTCCCTGACCCAGCTCGTCTCCGGCAAGATCGCCGGTCTGCAGATCGTCAATCCCTCCGGTAACCTGGGGGGCGGGTTCCGCTTTTTCATGCGCTCCGGAGGGGGCCTCTACGGTACCGGTCAGCCGGTGATCTACGTCGACGGGGTGCGTATTACGAACACGGAAATCGGCGGCTTCGGCGTAGGCGGGCAACAGTACTCCACGCTCACCGGCCTCAACCCGGAGGACATCGAGTCCATCGAGGTCATCAAGGGCGCGGCCGGAGGGGCGCTCTACGGCACAAGTGGACAAAACGGGGTCATCCTCATCACCACCAAACGCGCCCGGGGCCTGTCGAACGCCATCCAGGTCGACTACCGCTCCACGTTCGGCTACAACACGCAGGCCCGCAAGTACGATCCGAACATCTATCTTACGGCCAACGCGGCCAACGCGCTCTTCCGGCGGGGTCCTATTCAGGATCACGCCCTGGCGCTGCAGGGCACGGCCGGATGGACGCGCTACTACACCTCCCTGGATCTGCGCCGTGAGGACGGTCATCTGCCCAGCAATAGCCTGTTTCGGCGTTCGTTTCGGGCCAACTTCGACGCCTATCCGTCCGATCGGGTGAGCTTGAAGGTCAATTCCTTCTTCTCGCTTATCGAGAACGATCGGCCGCAGAACGACAACAACATCTTCGGCTACCTGGGCAACACCCTGCTTACGCCCCGGACGTGGTACTTTACGGATTCGGCCGCCATTCGGGCTATTGAAAACACGTTCCGCGAAAACCGCTTTGTCGGCTCCATTGAGCTGACCTATGCGCCCATGGCGGGCATGGAGCTGCGCGGGGTCATGGGCTATGACGGTCTGGATACGCGCAACGACGCCACCTATCCGCCCAACTTCATCTACTCCGGTCGGGTTCGGGGCGAGCGGGATATCTTCCAGCTCAGCCGCAATCAGTTCAACTACGATCTGAGCCTGCGCTATTCCTATCCCCTCTTTGGCATGCGGGCGACCACCATCGCCGGCACGCAGGCCTTTATCCTGACCCAGCGCTCCTTCTTCGTACAGAAGCAGAACTTCGGCTCCGAGCTCGTGCGCAACATCGGTTCGGGTCTGGACTTCATCAACGCCAACGAGGCCTTCACCAACGCGCGCGAGGCCGGGCTCTTCCTGCAGCAGGAGTTCAATTACAACGATAAGCTCTTCTTCTCCGGCGGCTTCCGCTGGGATTTCGCCAGCGCCTACGGCCGGGATGCGGGCAACATCTTCTATCCGCGCGCGGACTTTTCTGTGCGTCTGGACCAGCTGGGCTTGTTGCCGGGCTTCTTCAACCTGTTTAACCTCTTCAAGGCCCGTCTGGCCTACGGCGAATCCGGCGCCCTGCCGGGCACGCTCGATGGTCAGCCCCTGCTCTGGGGGCCGACCCCGCCTTCGGGATACGGTGTGGGCCTGGTCGTGAGCCGGTTCGGGAATACGGCCATCAAGCCCGAGCGCACGCGCGAGATCGAAGGGGGCATCGACTTCGAGTTCCGCGGAGGCTATGGGCTGGAGTTTACCTACTACCGGCAGTTTACCACCAATTCCATTGTGACCTTCCTGTTGCCCCCCTCGCAGGGCACAGGGGTTAACTCCGGCGGCATTCCGCGCAACGTGGGGCGTATCGACGCCTGGGGAGCTGAGGTGGCTGCCTATGCGACGCCCGTGCGCACGCGCAACGTGCAGGCCACGATCAACGCCTCCTTCGCCTATCAGGACAATCGGGTAAAGAGCCTCGGAGGAGCTTCGGATATCTTCGACGCCTTTAGCTTCACCGTTATCAAGCCCGGCCTGCGGCGCAATACCTTCTACGTCCCCCGCGTCAAAGGGCCGCGCTATGATGCCCAGGGGCGATTCATCGGGGTGGAGCTGGAGGAAAACGGCCAGCGCTTCGATCACGGCTCCCCGATCCCGATCTATACGGGTTCCGTGGCCCTGAACGTGCGCCTCTTCCGCGTGCTCACCATTACAGGCAACGGCCGCTACGCGCTCGGGCACAAGGTGCTCAACTACACGCTGGCCTTCACCTCCCGCGCCGGGGACTTCATGAACCATCGGGAGTATCTGGAACTGCGCCGCAAACTGGGCCTCTCCATCGGCACGAACGTGCCCCGCAGTCTCTATGAGAACATCCCGGTGCTCACGCCGGGCACCGAGGAATACCGACAGGCCGCCGAGCGCTTCGTGCGCCTGATGGGCGACAACCCCACGGTGGAGAACTACATCCTGCCCGGCGACTTCTTCCGGCTCGATGAGCTGGCCATCAGCTTCGATGCCACCTCCCTGCTCCGTCGCCTGCCGGGAGCGGCCAACCTGCGCTCCTTTGTGATCACGGCCGCCGGAAGAAACCTCTTCCTCACCACCCGCTACAACAACCCGGATCCGGAGGTGAACTTCAACGGCGGCATCACAATCACCAACGGACAGGACTTCCTTACCCTCCCGGCTCCCCGGGTCTATACCCTGAGCCTGCGGCTGGGACTGTAAGCGCAAGGAGGACACAGACCATGCAACCTATCGCTCTGCGCACCGCCATCGGGGCTCTCCTGCTCCTGGGCTGGGGGTTCGGGTCCGGCTGCAGCGAGTTCGTGCAGGATATCGAACCTCCCATCGATGAAGTGCAGGATAACCTGATCGACGAAAGCCAGATCCCCTACGTCATCATCGGCCTGCAGCAGCAGTTCTCCCAGGCCTACGGACAGGCCGCCATGCTGGGAGATCTGCTCTCCGACCAGTGCTTCTTCGATACGCGCGTGCAGAACGCGACCTTCCCCACCTATCAGAACATCGATCTGGGCAACCCCCTGCGGGATAACAACTCCACCACAGGGGCCATGCTCCCGCTCGGGCGGGCCTACTACATCTCCAAAGACCTCCTTGAGCGCGTGAACCGAATCGGCACCTTCCGCAACGATGCCATTCGGATCCAGGCCCTCTATAACGCCTACCTGTACGGGGGCCTGGTGCGCTTCGTGTGGGCCTCCTATTACGGGATCGGGCCCACGCAGGGGGGCGGCTTCGACGAGGGCGGGGGGCCCTTTGTGCCCAGCGCCCAGCTCTACGATCGGGCTGTTGCGCTCTGGAACGAGGCGCTCAAGTACGCCCAGAACGACCTGCAGCGCCGTACGGTCTATTCCCTGATCGCGCGCGCCCACCTCTACAACGGCAAGTACGCCGAGGCGCGCGCGGCCGCCCAGCAGGGCCTTCGGCAGGGCGATCAGCCCTTCCTGGCCCAGTATTCGACCCAGGATACCAACCCGTGGTACTTCGGCGGAGGGCGGGGCCGGACGCAGATCGTCGTCGATACGCGCTTCTGGCAGCGCTATCTGGTCGAAGATCCCAAAGAGGCTGCCCGCCTGCCCGTCGAACGCGCCGCCTCGGCCCCGGGCACGACCTACTACCGGCAGGCCAAGTATCCGAACCGGGAATCGGCCCTGCCCATCATCACCTGGCAGGAGAACGCGCTCATGCTCGCTGAGCTTGAGCTCCGGCTGGGTGGCAACACAGCCCAGGCCCTTGCGCTCGTCAACCAGGTGCGCGCAGCCTACGGCCTGAGCCCGCTTAGCCAGGTCAACCTGGACGTGATCTACGTGGAGCGGGATAAAGAGCTCTTCGTCCAGGGCCAGCGCCTCATGGATCAGCGTCGATTCGGCCGCTGGCATCTGCCGGCCGGCACCTGGCAGTACCTGGAGATCACGGAGCGGGAACGGCTCAGCAATCCGAACCTGGGTGGCTGATCTGCCGGCTGTCTTCTGTCTCCTTCGGGGTCGCCTCGGCTGAGCGAGCGGGGCGACCCCGAGTTGCTTTTTCCCTCAAGGCCACCGGGAGCCCCCCTGGGCCCTTGCGCTCGGCTGTAAAGGAGGCGATATTTTTCCCCAGTTGCATGCGGGATCCAGGGTATGGGCACGTTCGTGCTGGGCGTCTTCGGTCTGCTGGGGGTTGTGGGCGGGCTTCCCGTACAGGCACAGGTTCTCGATTCCCCGCGCGCTCCCGGATCAGAAGAGCGGCTGGAGTGGATCCGGCAGGCAGACCGGTTCATCCGAGAGGTCTTCCACAGCCAGGACCGATCCCGTTATCAGGAGGCCACCTCCCGGTATCTGAGCCTGCTGACCCTGCTGGATGATTCCCTCTCCGCCTCGGAGCGCGCCCTGCTTGGGCCCCATCTGGAGGCCCTGCGCCTCATTCTCCCCCCCGCGCTGGCCCAGCGCCTGGAGCACCCGCCCGTGGCGGCCGATCTGCTGGCCTGGTGGCGCGGACAGGACGCCCGCCCCGCCACCCCGAGAAACGAGCGGCTCGAGGAACACCTGGAGCGCTGGGCCTTCGCCCTGGCCCACTACAGCAGTGCGCCGGAAGGGCTCGATGATCGGGGCCGGGTCTACATCCAGTACGGCCCCCCGACCCGCAAAACGCAGGTCCGCCTGGATGATGCCCGATACCGTCGGCTCGTGCTGGATCGGGAGCCCACGCTGGGCCCGCTGGAGTTCCCGGAAAACGAGTTCTGGGTCTACACGCAGATCGACAAAAACCTGCACTACCTCTTCATACGCCGGGCCGGGGAAGGATTTCGAATCGGTTCCTCCGAAGAGCTCATTCCCCGATCCCTGCGCTCCAGCCCCCGACGGGCCGAGGCCCTGTTGCGTACGCTGGAGGAGATCTACCGACAGCTCTCTCTCTACCACATCGATTACGGCTTCCTCTACGATGAAGTGGCCAACTACGTGGCCACCCTGGAAAGCCAGCTGCCCCAGCGGCCGGAGCTTCCCCCCACGGCCTACGCACAGCGCATGCTCGCGCAGGTCGCCTCCGAGGAAGCCTACCTGCTTGAACGCCGCTCCGGGGTGCAGACCCGCTCCCGCACGAACACCTTCGACACCCTGGAGCCCCTGGAGGTCGCCCTCCGATGGGCCCGATTCCTCGACCCGGATGGCACCACGCGCACGGAGCTGTACTGGTCCGGACCCGCCCGCGCCTTCGATCTCTCCCGTTCCCTCCGACGCCGGCTCGAACGCGAACGCATCCCCCTCGACGGAGCCGAGTATCTGCTGGTGGCCACCGCCGTGCAGGCCGATTCCGCCTATCAGCCCCGGGTGCGCAACTACTTCCGCCACCGACTCACCATGGGGGCCGCACGCCAGTCCCAGGCCCTCGTAGAGCCTCGCCTCTACACCCTGCGCGGGGATACGGGGCTCTATCACGTGGCCTTCGAGCTCGATCAGTACCTGCTGCCGCGCCTGAACTCCGGCATCCGACTCGATTCCCTGCCCCTGATTCGGGCCTATGTACAGCGGATCGATTCCGTACGGGCCCTTTCCTCCGATCCTGCCCGCGTGGAGATGAGCGATCTCATGGTCTTTGAGGCGCTCGATCCGGCCGCCGTGCTCGAGCGCCCCGTCCCCCGGCAGGCCCTCCGGCTGTATCCCCACCTGGCCGTCTCCCCGGGCACGAACCTGGTGCTCTATTACGAGGTCTACCATCTGCGCACCGACCCCACAGGCCAGGCCCGCCTGCGCGCCACCTATGAGGTGTTGCGTCAGGTCCCCTCCGGCCCCCTGGGCACAGAATTCCGCATCGAACGCACCAGCGGCTCGACCACCCTCCAGAGCTCCGGCCACCGGACAGCCGAATACCTCCTGCTCGATACGCGCAGCTGGACTCCGGGACGCGTAACTGTGCGCCTTGTCATCGAAGACCTGCTCAGCGGACAATCCGTCGAGCGCACGGTGGAGTTCTTTGTTCCGGAGCCCACCTGAGCGCAGGAGGCTACCCGCAGAGCCCCGGGGGGGTTAGCCGCCCTGTGAGGAGCCGGAGTCCGTAGCCCGGCCCTCGGGTTGTTTGAAGACGGCCCAGAGCGTCCCTTCTACCGGCCAGAGGCCCACCAGCTCCCAGCCTTCCTGGCCCAGCTGGTTCAGCCCCCGCTCCAGCTCCGAGATCGCCCCAAAGGTCCGTACCCGGTAGCGCCAGCGCATGCCGGAGGGCTCCGGCTCGGAAACATACACGATCGGGGTAATCGGGGGAAAATCTTCGGACATGGCCCCTTGCTCCTGCTCGCTGCACCCGGCTAAGGACGCACCTTCGCCAGGCTACAGGCAACCGGATAGCATCTGGCGGAGCCGACAGGCCGCCTCCAGCGCCCGGGCAGAGGCCGTGTTGTTGAAAAAACACCACACCGGGGCGGAGGCCGACCACCCAAGTAGCCGCTCGGCCCAGCGCCGAATCTCCTCCTCCTCGTAGACCCCGTAATACATGGGCCGGCCATGCAGGCGCACGTAGACCCATTCCGGCCACCCTCCCGGCCAGAGCTCCCCGGCAACAGGAGCCGGATCGGCCACCACGCGGGCAATCCGCAGATCGGCCAGCAGCCGATCGGCCTCCTCCGAAAACCAGCTCGCCTCCCGCGCTTCACAGGCCACAGGTCCGGAGAAACGGTCCCGAAGCGCCCGGAAAAAGACCTCCGCCGCCTGTGCGCAGAAGCGCAGGCTCGGAGGGAGCTGAACGAGTACAGGCCCGAGCTTCGGGCCCAGATGCTGGACTTCCGCTATGAACCGCTCCAGCCCCTCCAGCCGCCGGAGCCGGCCTCGATGGGTGAGCCATCCGGGCATCTTGACGGCAAACCGGAACTCCTCGGGCACCTGTTCGGCCCAGCGCCGGTACGTCTCCGGCGCATGGGACCGATAAAAGGTCGTGTTCACCTCCACGGCCTCCAACAGCCTTCCGTAGCGGGCCAGCACCGGGCCCCGGCCCGGAAGCATGTCCCGCTCTGTGCGCGAAAGCAGGCTCCATCCCGAGATGCCCACGCGAATGGGATAGCGTCCGGCGTGCATGATCTCCGCCGCTGCCCCTCCGTCTGGCCTATTTTCGGGCCTCATGCCGGTCTGCCGTATATTGAGGCCGGGGCGAACTGGAGGCCGCCTCCGGGTGGTTGTGTTGACAGCGCAGAAGATAGGAGACGGTTTTGTGGAACGCATCCTGCTTGTCGGCGCGACGGGCTTCATCGGCCAGGCCCTGGTGCAGAAGCTGGCCGGGCCCGAGCGGGAGCTCGTCCTGCTCACCCGCCGTCCCGAAGACGCTCGCCTCAGGGGCGCATGGCCCAGGGGGGTGCGCCTGCTCGGCTGGGACGGCCGATCCCCCGGCCCCTGGCTCCAGGAGCTCGACGGGGCGCGCGCCCTGGTTAATCTCGCCGGACATCGTATCGCCGCCTTCCGCTGGACCGGCGCGCATCGCCGCCGCGTACGGGAAAGCCGCCTGCGCACAACCGAACTGCTCCTGGAGGCCATGGCGCGGGTAACCCGGCCCCCGGAGGTGTTCCTGAGCGCCTCCGCCGTGGGCTATTACGGAGACCGGGGCGAAGAGCAGCTGACCGAAGCCAGCCCCTCCGGAACGGGGTTTCTGGCCGAGCTCGCCCGGCAATGGGAGGATCAAGCCCGGGAGGCCGAGCGCCTGGGCGTGCGCGTTCTGCTGGCCCGTATCGGGGTTGTGCTCGATCGCGCCGGAGGACTGCTCAGACAGCTGTTGCCCCTCTACCGGCTGGGGCTGGGGGGGCGGCTGGGTTCCGGCCGGCAATGGATGGCCTGGATCCATCGGCAGGATGTGGCACGCGCCCTCGCCTTCCTGCTCGAGCGTCCGGATGCGAGCGGGCCCTGGAACGTGGTCTCCCCCCATCCCGTCCGACAGGCCTGCTTTGCCCGCGAGCTCGCCCGCCTGCTCCGCAGGCCCACGTGGGGGCATCTGCCCGCCTGGATGCTCCGGTGGCTTCTGGGAAGCAAGCAGGCCCAGGAGCTCCTGCTGGCCAGCACGCGCGCCCTTCCGGCCCGGCTCCAGGCCGCGGGCTTCCGGTTCCGGTATCCGGACCTGCCCTCGGCCCTGCGCGCGGCTATGGGGGAAGCTCCCTGAGCAGTCCCTCCTCCAGGAGCAGGCGACGCTCGCAACGGGAGGCGATCTGCACGTCGTGCGTGGCCAGCAGTAGGGCGGTCCTCCGTTCCCGGCGCAGTTCCTCAAACAGCTCCAGGACCTCATCGCGGGCGCGCGCGTCCAGATTGCCCGTCGGCTCGTCGGCCAGCAGCAGGACGGGATCTCGGATGAGGGCCCGCGCGATGGCCACCCGCTGTTGTTCGCCCCCGGAAAGCTCCGAGGGCCGGTGATCGAGCCGATCCCCCAGCCCCAGCCTTTCCAGCAGTGCGCGCGCCCGCCGGAAGGCCTCCCGCCGGGAAGCGCCCCCCATCCACAGGGGCAGGGCCACGTTCTCCAGGGCGGAAAGCTCCCCGAGCAGATGGTGAAACTGAAAGACAAAGCCCACCTGCTGGCCTCGCAGGCGGGCCCGCGCCTCGGCCCCGAGCCCGAAGAGGTCCACGCCGGCGATCCATACCCGGCCCCCGTCGGGCTCCTCCAGCCCTCCGAGCAGATGTAGCAGCGTGCTTTTGCCCGATCCGGAGGCGCCCAGCAGGGCCACGGACTCCCCGGCCTGAAGACACACACTCACCCCGCGCAGCACCTCCAGACGCGTCCGACCCCAGGGATAGGATTTGCGCAGATCCCGGGCTTCCAGTACCGGAGTCGGCATAGGCGACAGCCCTTCGGTGGGTTGCTGGCTTTCCCGCATGGACCGGCAGACGAAGGTCGGGTCCCCGCCCCCCGCAGAGCAAGCCCAAACAGGGGCCGAAGTTGTATATTTAGCCCCGGCACGATGAGGAGGCACCATGCCCCCGCCTACGATTCTCGTCGTTGATGATGAGCGCGCTGTGCGCAATGCCCTGCGGGAGATCCTCGAGCACGAAGGCTACAGGGTCGAGGAGGCCACCCACGGGGAAGAGGCGCTCCAGAAGGCGGCCGAAGACCGCATCGCGCTCGTGTTGCTGGATATCAAGATGCCCGGCCGGGACGGCATGGAGGTGCTGGCCGAACTGCGCCTCAAACGCCCCGACCTGCCCGTGGTTATCCTCACCGGACACGGGACGATCGAACAGGCCGTGGAGGCCATCCGGGCCGGGGCGTTTGATTTTCTGGAAAAGCCCCCGGATCTGAACCGCCTGCTCGTCACCCTGCGCAACGCGCTGCGCAGTGCCCATCTGGAGGCGGAAAACCGCACCCTGCGCCAGCTCGCCCTGCGCCTGGATCCCATCCTGGGCCAGAGCCCGGCCCTGGAGGCCGTCCGGGAGCTGATCGAACGCGTCGCCCCCACCGAGGCGCGCGTGCTCATCCAGGGCCCCTCGGGCACGGGAAAAGAACTCGTGGCCCGCTGGATTCACGCTCGATCCCGGCGCCGGGAGGGACCGTTTGTGGCTATCAACTGCGCCGCGATCCCCTCGGAACTGCTCGAGGCCGAACTCTTCGGATACGAAAAAGGCGCCTTCACCGGTGCCAGCCGGGAACGGCCCGGACTCTTCGAGCTGGCCCACGGGGGTACGCTCTTGCTCGATGAGATCGGCGATATGCCCCCGGCGGCCCAGGCCAAGGTGCTGCGCGCCCTCGAAGAGCGCCAGATCCTGCGCGTGGGCGGCCGAAGCCCCATCCCCGTGGACGTGCGCATCCTGGCCGCTACCAACCGCGACCTGCAGGCCGAAATACGCGCCGGCCGCTTCCGGGAAGACCTCTACCACCGGCTGGCCGTGATCACCCTTTCCCTGCCCCCCCTCCGGGAACGGCCCGAAGACATCGCCCTTCTGGCCCGCGAGCGGCTGGACCGCATCTGCCAGGAAAACCGCTTCCCCCCGAAGCGCTTCTCCCCGGCCGCCCTGCGCCTGCTTGAGCGCCTGCCCTGGCCCGGAAACGTGCGCGAGCTCTTCAACGCCGTCGAACGGCTGGCCATCCTCGTGCCCGGACCGGAGATCACAGACCAGGACGTGCGCCGCTACGTGCCCGCCGCAGATCCGGAGCCCGAATCCTCCTCCTGGCAGGAGGCGCGCACCTGGGCGGAATTCCGCGCCCGCGCCGAACGCGAATTCCTGGAGCGCGCGCTCCGACGCCACGGATGGAATATCTCCCGCACGGCCCAGGCCATCGGCATGCCCCGAAGCCACCTGTACGCCAAAATGGCCCGATACGGCCTGCGCCGGCCCGAAATCCACCCCGAAGAATGAGCGCCACCGGCGGCTTCCCGGACCCGCCTGAGCGGTAAAAGGGGCGCGGCCCGGAAACGCGCACCCGCTCCGGAAGCGCCGCACCCCACTTTCCCGCCCCCGGAGCCGCCCCGAATGCGTCCGGACGGCCCCGGACCCGCAAGGCCGAAGCCCCCCGCCTCTTCCCACCGGCCCGGAATGCACAGGCCGGCCCGCGGAAGCCACAACCGCCGGTGCGCGCCCGAACCGAACCCACACCTGAAAATTTTTTCCGCCCCCTCTTGACAGCCGTCTTCAGGCCCGCTATCTTCGCTCCGTCGCAAGGAGTTCATCCCGATCGGCACCTCAAAAACATGAGGACCTTCCCCGGTGCGCCTGTACAGGCGGGCAGGGTGGGGAATCCTGACAGGTATCGTCGCGCGATGTATAACCCAAACACAGGAGGTCTTCCTATGCGCAGGTTTTTACTCTCCCTGCTGGGGGCCGGAGCGGTCTTCTTCTGGGACCTCTCTCAGGCCCTGGCGCAGGCCAACATCCAGCCGCGGGTAATGCACCAAGTGTTACGGCCACTCTGAACGAGGATAACCAGAATGGTGCGTTGAATGCGGGCCGCGACGTGCGGTATCGATTCCAGCCCAGGATTGGAGCAGATGGGCAGATTCTTGCGATTACTGCATCCAACTCGCGCGGTGCGGGGTTTACTGATTTGATAGTACCGCCTTTCCTCTATCACCAACTTCGGTTTTGATGTTACCAGTGCTCCTTCGGGCTATCGGGTGGTTTTTGCCTACCAGCAGCAGGGTGCCCAGACCTTCTGGAGCCCGGAGAACCGGTCCATCAGCTTCACGGTGGTGGATGATGCGGCCACATCGACTGTGAGCAACGACTATGTCGATGTGACCATTCCCCGTGATGGGTACGGAACCGGAACGGGTAATCTGGCCATTACGATTCGTGTTACGGCCTATCTCTATGACAGCAGCAACAACCTGCTTGCGCAGGCCAATCAGGATCTGCGCATTGTAGTTGCGCCGGTAGATGATGGGGCCCCTAAGAACTATCCGGTGACGACCATCCTCACGGTTACCATCCCGGAGGACCAGATCACCACGGTGGACATGAATCAGATGCTCTCCAACTACATCGCTCAGGATGGTCCTATCGGCTTTGATGGTTTTGGGGCCTGGCAACCGGGAGCTGGGGTGACGCTGGATGCGGGTAGCAACGATCCGTTCAATGATCCCAATCGCTCTGCCCTTGCCGATCCCAACGCGCCGAATCGTCCGGCTGCCTCGCTTGCTTCGGGGGTGTTTTTCAATAACACAACCGGTCAGCTTCAGATCCGTCCGGATCGGGATGAGACGGGGTCCGGAACGATTCGGGTCTCCTATACGGATGGTGACGGTCAGGTGGGGAATGTGGATTTCCGCTTTGTCATTACCCCCCAGCCCGATGCGCCGACCCTGTTTGTGGCAGCGCGGGATGCGGCTACGGTGGAGCCCGGCCTTCAGCGTGCTGCTGCCCTGGGCGGAGGAGCTGTAACATGGGCTGAGTGGGTTACGCGCGTCATTCAGGGCCAGGACCCCAGATTCCTGAACAGGCCCGTCTTCTTCCTGCGAACTTTTGAGGATGATAACGCGACCTACACGATCAATCTCAACAACTTGAATGCAAGCCCCACAGCTCCCATTCCGGGTCCGGGCGCGGTCATCTTCCAGTATGATAATACTGCTAATCGGCCGGTGTTCGAGGATGTGGAGACGCCGCTAGCGAACCTTACCTACTCCGTGCGCGTTACGGATAAGAGCCTCTCGCAGAGCTTCACGGGTATTGCCTCGATAACGGGTGGTAATCAGCTGCAGATACAGATCCCGGCTGACTTTAACACGGATCTCAACTGCGACGGTGTTCCGGATACGCTCTACGTGCTCGTTACGGCCCGCGATAATGGGATTCTGGCAGGTGAGGGTGGATTGAGGCAGACTTTCCCGGCCGCAGAGTATCAGGCTTCGGGGGCTACTAGCACAACGACGCGGAGCACGGAGATTGCGCTCTTTGCCCTCGTTGTGACGCCGGCCAACGACGCCCCGCGTCTGGTTACGGGTCTTTCCCCCGCACCCACGGACACCCTGCGTCTGGGGCAGGGAGATAGCCAAGGTGGATTTCAGTACACCTCTTCTGTGAGCGGGGGGAGGATCGTCTACACGCTGGGCAATCCCTTCTCCAGCTCCGGGTATGCGGCTACGAACTCCACCTTTACCCGGGGAACGACGTGGGAGGATGTGGACTGCAATGACCGGCTCTCCTTTACGGTTACGGGTGTGACGGTTGTTCATTCCGGTGGTCTGGTCACACTGCCCACGACGTGGCAGAACTTCTTCTCCTTCTCCTTCGATGCCTCGGGCAGGCTCACTGTTTCGGTTGCGGACTCGGCCTACCGGTACATGACGAGCTTGCGGCCAACAAGTAATCTGGCTGCTACAAATCCGCGCGATCGTGGCTTTGGTGGTGCCCGAGGTGATCACGTTCGGATCGTCTTCCAGGTGCAGGCCACGGACGGTCAGGGCTCTGTGGCCCTGAGCCAGAAGCAGTACGTTCTGGAGCTCATCAACCTGCCCGAGCCGCCCGTGGTGCAGAGCACGCCCAGCACTTGTGGACAGACGGTGGTAGATAATCCGTCTAATCCGGCCGCGGCCCTGCAGGCGCTGATTAACTCCTATCCAGCGCAGGCCAGCTATGCGGGTCCGGGCTCTGCCACTATTTCCCTCGGCAGGGTGCGTCAGACGCCCCAGACGGGTGATGTGTTTTCCGATCCGGATCTGCAGGTTGGTGACAACCTCACTATCACGGCCGTGGTGGTGCCCGCGGCGCCTGGCTTTAACGTCGTCCCTTCCGGTTTGGCGCCGGCAGCGGGGACGCCGCCTTCTGTTGGGCCCCTGAGCCTTACGGTGCAGTACCCGCAGGGGTACTTTAACCGGCGCATCGTGAAGACGGGCCCGAACCGCTGGGAGGTGCAGGCCTTTGGTTCCACGCCCAAGGTGCGCGTAACGCTCACGGATGCAAGCGGGCGTTCCGCCACGGTAGAGTTCGATCTCTGCGTGCTGGCTGGCAACCAGCCTCCGATGGTGCTCAATCCGATGCCGGATCAGACGTTCCGGGAGGACACGGAGCGGCTCACATACCGGTTCCCGCTGACGAACCTGGGCTTTGATCCGGATGCGGACCTGCTCTCCTTCGACGTCCATCCCAAGACGATCAGCACGCCGCAGGGGGACATCACGCAGGCGGTGCAGAACAACTCCGAGCTCCTGATCTCCATCCCGCCGCGGCATGTGGGCGTCTATCCGAACAACTACCTACTGGTCTTCGACTCCGGCGTGGACAAGGTCTTCAACACGGCCTTCAATGCCGACGGGTCGGTGAACACGCAGGTCAATACGAATTACCTGGCTGATGACGGGTACTATGTGGACCAGTACCAGATCATCATCCAGGCGGCCACGGCGGTTGAGGCCGAGCCTGTAGCGGAGATTCCCACCGAGGTCGTGCTGGAGCAGAACTATCCCAACCCGTTCAATCCGAGCACGAAGATCCGCTTCGGGCTGCCGAAGGCCGAGTCCGTGACGCTGGAGGTCTACAACGTGCTTGGCCAGCGGGTAGCCACGCTTGTGGGCGGTGAGATGCTCAAGGCGGGCTATCACACGGTGAGCTTCGAGGCGCGTGATTTGCCCTCGGGCACGTACTTCTACAAGCTCGTGGCCGGGGACAAGGTCATCACGCGCAAGATGACCCTGCTCAAGTAAGCACTTAGCGCCGCCGTTGTAGCGGGGCAGAGGACATCGTGTCCTCTGCCCCGTTTTGTTTTCGGGGTAGCGGAAGGGGGATAGGGAATGTAACTTGCGCAGGTGGAGGTGTTGGCCATGCGCGCTGTAGGCATCGAATGGGTCCTGGCGTTGGTTGTGGGCCTTCTGGGCTGGGGAGGGGTTCTGTGGGCGCAAAATCCGCCGCAGTTGCGCGGAAAGGGGCTGGATCGAATCCTTGTCTATGAAGACGGGGACTCCGACGGCCGAGTGGGGGATGTGTGGGCCAGTGCTACGGTCGAATGGCTTTTGAATCTGGAGAACGGCCAGGTGGGCCTGCGGGTGCTTTCCGGACGGCGGGACGGGGATACCAGTATTGTGGTGTTTTCGGAGGTCACGCCCTGGTATCCGGTCGCCGTCGACGGGGAGCGGCTATCGGGAGGGCTTTCGACGCTTCAGTTGCGCTATGAGGCGCTTTTTCCCCTGTCGGGTCCGGTGCAGATGCGGATTATCCGATGGCCGGAGACGTATCCCCGGGCCGCGGCTCTGGCCATTCGCGTCGAGGCCGATGCGTATGGACTTTTCCAGCTGCGCTATGCCATACGGGATACGGTTGATCAGGTGACGCTCTATGACGATGTCGTTTTGGAGGTGCGCTGTCGTTCCGATGGGCCGCCCCGGCTGCGTGGGCCGATACTGCTGTTGAAAAATACGCCCTCAGGGGAATTTGATCTGACGAGTCTGGTAACGGATCCGGATGGGACGCCGGAGTGGCTCCCTGTGGTGGAGGGGAACGTGGTCGGGCCGAACCAGCGCATCCAGGCCTTTCTGGTCGGCGATGGGGCGGATCCGTTTTTCGGAATGTCGAGCACGGGGGAGCTGGCCGGTCTGTACTGGGATGCGGCGCGCGCCCGACTGCGTCTGGTGCCCGCGGCCTGGGGGGCGCATTGGGGGAATAGCTACAGTCGGGTGCGTATCGGGGTGCGCAACGCCTGTCCCGCGGATACGGAGCAGGTCGAGGTGCTTGTGCGTGTGGAGCCGGTCAACACACCGCCGTGGGTTTCTTCCGGGGAGGCCCTCTTTCCTCTTCCTACGGGGGGGCAGTATTTCGCCTATGATAATCGTCCGATGCCTCTTCTGGGAGAGCGGACGCTCACGGAGGGCGACGAGCGGCTGTGGGTCTGGCATCTGGACGATGTGTTGCGCAGTACAGAAGCTCTGCGCCCTCCGGCAGCGCGTACGGGGCAGAATACGGGTGCAGGACAGGCGGTGCGTTCGCTTTTCTTTGATGTGGAGACTCCCACAGGCCGGGCGGAGGCGGACCTCACGTACCGATTGCGCCTGGAGCGTCGTCTGCCCGGTCGCACGGAGGTTGTGGCCGATGGGGTGGAGCGTGTGTTGCTCGGGGGCAGTTTCTTTGAGGTGGATAATCAGGCCAACGAGGTGCGTTTTCGGTTTGCGCCCGACTTTCATACGGACTTTGACTGCGATGGGCGATTGGATACGCTGCTGCTTGTGGTGCGGGCCTTTGATGACGGGCGGGCGATCGGCACGGAGGGTATCCGCGACGGCATAGGGGTTCCAGCCCGGGATCAACGCTACGATCGCCTCTTGTGGGCCGATTACGGGTTACCTATTATGGTGCGTCCGCGGCCCCGGGCGCCGGAGCGCATCAGTGCGGCGATCACGGATACGTTGCGTTTTCTGCGGGGTCAGTTCGAGGGCCGGGCGCGCGTGCATCCGCTTGAGGGCATACGGGCGGTTCCGGGCGGGGGAGCCATCGGCGATGGGAACGATCGGTTGCTGAGCCGGCCCTGGTATCGCATTCCCACGTGCGGGGATAGGCCCTTTATGCGCGTGCGCAGGACGCGTGTGCTCACCACCGGTGGATTGGGCTATCTGCAGCCTGGTGGGAGTGGGGAGGCGTTGTTTGAAGAGCTGATCGTGCGCAGCGATACGCTCTGGATTCGTCTGAGGCCGTATGTATATGAACTTATGCGCTTTGCTCCGCCCTCGGGTTTTGGGGATCTGCCGGGGCAGAACATACGGCTGTGGCTGGAGCTGGAGGCCCTGGGCAATACGGGGCTGGCCGGAGAGCCCATTACGGTGGTGCTCGAGCTGATCAATTCCGGATCGAGCACGGGGGTGGTTGAAGAGCCGCCGGAGGAGGGGTTGGAGCTACGGCTCTATCCCAATCCGGCGGCTTCGCGAGTGCGTCTGGAGGGCCGTAGCCAAGAAAGGGAGGTACGGGTGGAGATCTATACGCTGCTAGGACAGCGTATGGCGGTGCTGTCTCTGCGGCCCGATGCGGGGGGTGATTTTGCGGCCTGGATAGAGGTAGCTTCCTGGCCGGCGGGATGGTATCTGGTCCGCGTGCGCGCAGGAAAGCAGGAGCACCTGCGCCCGCTGCTTGTGCGATCCGGTTCCGGGCGGTGAGGGTAAGCGCCGATGCGGTGGTTGTGGTGGTGGGGGGTGGTCGGTTTTCTGGGGGGGTGTGCGCTGGGAGATGAGACGATCTATCTGGCCCCCATGCACGCCAGCCCAGATGTGGGGGATACGGATAGCCTGCTGATCCCGTGGCTACCTCCCGGCCCCGAGGAGGTGGTGCTTCCCGGCTCCCTGCGAGCGGTTTTCCCGGCCCTGCAGACGCGCTATCAGGTGCGGCGATTTCAGCAGGGCGAGGGGGTGCGTGAAGAGCATCTGGCCTGGGCGCGGGCGCTGTTTCTGGATCCATCCGCATCGGGGTTTGCGGCGCTCTCTGTGGGGCGGGTTCAGATAGATGAATTCGAGGTGCCTGATGAGGGGTTTGTGAACTTTCCCTCCTATCGGTTGCAGGGCAGGTTGGGAAGCCCATTTGCCGCATCTTTTCCGTGGCTCAACCTGTGGCGTATATCGGGCAATCCACAGCGGGGGATCGGAGTGGCGGAACTGCGTGGTCCGCGCGCTCCGGAGCGGGTGCCGCGCTTGTCTGCACGTGTGCTGGATGTGGGCAAAGTGCTCATATCAAGCCGGGATTTCACCCTGAGCTGGGAATCCATTCCGGGAGGGGAAAAAGATACCCTGCTGGTGGAGTTTCGTTTTCTGGACCGGGCACGGGGGGTGGACTGGTTGCGTTGTCTGCTCGTGGTCCATCAGGATGACGGACTTTTTCGCATTCCCGCCCTCTATCTGAGGCGTATTGCCGAGCGGCTGCGGCAGGTAGTCGGAGAACAGGGTCTTTCCCTGATCCCCATGAGCATACGCCTGGTGCGTCTGCGTCAGGCTGTGGGGGCAATCCCGGGCTATGGGACGGTGCTCATCGTCAGCGCGGCGGAATACACGGTCGAAGATCTGTGGTTTCGCATCGAGGCAGGTCCATGAGGGCGCTGAGGGTAGGGTTCTGCTGGTTGCTGTTGGCATGGGCCACGCTGGCTCGGGGACAATCTGCTGGGGAGGGACTGCGGGACCGTCTGGGCTGGGCTCTGGGGATAGGGTATGATCCTCAGGCCGAGATACGGATGGGGATGAGCCTGTTAAGTGGATGGTGGCCTGCCGGCGATAGTCTTCGCTCTAGCCGGATGCTGGAACCGCGTCTGGGGGAGTTGACGGTGGTGCGCTGGTTTGCCGGGGGAGGGTGGTTGGCACTGCGCTATCAGCCCGGTATCCGGGTTCAGTTCGTGCATCCGAACACGCGCCCGGAGGATCCCCCTCTGCGCCGGTACCGGTATCAGCAGTGGGGGGAGCTTCGCTACGGAGTGGAACGGGCCCCCTGGGCCTGGACCGGACGCCTGCGCCTGTGGACACAGCAGGGAGAGCGAACCGATTACGTGCGCTCCGAAGGGGAAGGTGGGTTCCCCACAGAGCGGGCGGTGATCAGCCGCTATCCTGCCTATGGTCCTCTGGTGGGGCTTTCCTTCTCCACAGGGGTTGAGCTGAGGACAGATCGCTATCGGGGGGGCGTGGAGGTGCTCGATGCTGTGGTCTACGGTACGGATTCGCTGGCTCCGAAAGCCTGGCCGGGATTGTTTTTTCGTCCCCCGGCTCAACTGCTGCTGCATCTGGGGAGGCGCTACGGAACCGGATATGCAGAGGTATGGGCCTCAACGGGCGGATATCTGGGCCTGGAGGCGGAACTGAGGCCGATACGGATGCTTGTGCTGGGGTGGGAGGGGCTTATCCATCTGCGCGCTGCCGGATGGGGCAACAACAGCGCGCTGGGGATTCGGGTGGGCCTGGAGCTCGATGCCCTGGCCTTCTACGGGCGGGCACTGCTGCCGCTGTTTCGCGATACCCGCCAGCAGACGCATCCGGAGATCACCCGTTTCGACTCCCATCTGCTCGATGGAAATCTGTACTGGAACCGTTTCAGTCCGCTCCGAGCGGAGCTAGGGCTTTCCTGGACGTGGCGTCGTCCGGAGCCGCTGGCCTCGATTGCGGGGGCGGAGTGGCGATCGACCCAGATCTATACCGTACTGCGTGAACGCTACGGACTGGAGCCCTGGGGGCAGGTATGGGTGCAGAACCGCGGGGCACGGCCCGTGGAGGTGCGGCTGGTTGTGCGCCTGGCCGGCCAGAGGGCGGAGTTGTTTGTCTCCGACTGGATTTCGCTCCGTCCCCGAGAACTGCGCCCGATCCCGGTCCGGCTTGTGCTCGATCCTTCGTGGGAAGCACTGGATCGGGCTCGATTGCTCGATGCCGTAATCGAAGTCTATAGCGATCGGCGGAGCCGACCCGACGATCGGCTCCAGGAGCGCTTTACGATCTATGAGCGCAGCGCCTGGGACGGCGATATCGCCACGCTGCCCTACTATGTGGAGCCACAGGACGAGGTGGTGCTGGGCTTCGCCCGGCAGGTGCTCGAAGCGCACCGGGCCGAACTCGACACGGTTCCGCCGTATCGAAAGCCGCTGCGCATGGTCGGTCTGCTTGTGGAGGCCCTGCGCAACCGGGTGCGCTATCTGGCTGACCCTGAGCTGGGATATGCCGATCGCGTACAACGGCCGCGTCAGACCCTGCAGTCCGGCTTCGGAGATTGCGAGGATCTGGCCGTGCTACTGGCTTCCGTGCTGGCCTCGGTGGGGATCCGAACGGCCTTCGTGGATACGATCGAGCCGGATTCGACCGCCATACCGGTCCGCTACGGCAGGCCGCTCCTGGACCGCAACGCCGGGCATGTCTACCTGCTCGTGGATACGGGCGTGGATCCGGCCTATGGAGAGCTGGTGAGCGCAAACCGGCGTCGGTATCTCGTGCGCGCCCCGACCCCGGCCGAGGCCTCGAGCGTGTGGATCCCCCTGGAGGTTACCCTGCTGCCGGCCGGCTTTGAGGCGGCCTGGCGTCGAGGAGCAGAAAGGGCCTGGGAGGAGCTGGGCAACGGCCTGGATCGCCCCCCACGGGCACGCATTTTTGATGTGAATTAGGGATTGTCACCTTTCTGCGGTGACATTGTCACCTGTCTTCGGCCCCGCTGTGTCGGGCGCGGGCCGCAGAAAAGCTCCAAACGGCCCATTTTTGCGCCCATGCGGAGCACTGGCACGGGATATGCTAAAGGGAGCCGTGCGACGGTACCGATCGGGTGCACTCCTGCGACCCCCGGCCCCCCCGGGCCGGGGCCTGCCCCGAGCAGGCGAGGCTTGGGTTGGCTTCTGTGAAAAGGGCCAGCCCTTTTATCTTTGCGGGTGTGGGGTGAGGAACACCATGCATCTTGCGCGGGTTGCCTTTGCCGTTCTTATTCCGGCGTTGCTTTTCGGGCAGAGCAGCTCCTCCATACGGGTGCTCGAGTTTCGACCGGAGGCCTATGTGCAGTGGGGCTTTGAGGAGGCCTTTGTGCCCCTGACGAATCCGGTGGTCTTATCGCGCCTGGATGCCGTGGCCACCGGTCCGCGAGGTCGGATCGTGCTCGAGGTCGAGGGGCGCCGCCTGGAGCTCGGGCCCATGGCCGTACTGGAGCTGTCTGCGGCGCGGGAGCTTACCCCGCGGGAAGTGCTCCTGGGGCTGGAGCGGATCCGCAGCAGGCGGCTCCCTGGAGAACAGCCCGTGCGGCTGAGTCGGGCGCCGATCACGCGGGGAGCGGAGGATACCCCCTTTGCCCTTCCCTTCGATCCCCTGGAGCGGGCCGAGCGTCGATGGCGGGGGCTGGAAGCGTTGGCCGAGGCCGGATTCTGGGGGAGCTTCGTGCTCGAGGCCCGAAGCCTGATCGATGAGGTGCCCCCCCTCGGGCAGGACCCGGAGCGGCGCTTGGCCATCGTGCTGGGCCTTGCGCGTGTGGGCCTTTCCGGGGAGGCCGCCCAGGAGTTCCGCTGGGTCGTGGAGCGCTTCGGCTCCACACACCGCCCCCTCATCGAGCGCTTTCTGCGCCAGTACGGGCGGAGTCTCTCGATGTAATAGAACGTGAGCCCCCGCGGCGTATTCTTCGGATCAGGCCTCGGAACGCTTGCCTTTCCCTGCGGAGTTGACCCACCTTTGCGAGGCCAGAGCAGCAAATGGTGGGATTATGCCGGAACCGTTCTCTTCCGGGGCCGCAATGGTGGATGTGGGGGAGAAATCCTCCACCTGGCGCACCGCCGTGGCCGAGGCGCGCGTCCGACTCGGGACCGAGGCCTTTGAGGCGCTCCGATCCGGACAGATCCGCAAGGGCGATGTGCTCACCACCGCTCAGATTGCCGGAATCCAGGCCGCCAAGCGCACCCATGAGCTCATCCCCCTCTGTCACCCCGTGCTGCTGACGTACGTGGAGCTGGATTTCCGGCTCGAGCCCGAGGACCATGCCGTGCGCATCCACGCCTACAGTCGGGCCTATGGGCCCACGGGCGTGGAGATGGAGGCCATGACGGCGGCCTCGGTGGCGGCGCTGACCATCTACGACATGTGCAAGGGGATATCCAAAGACATCGAGATCCAGAGCGTGCGGTTGCTGGCCAAAACCGGCGGCCAGGGAGGAGATTATCGCAGGGAGGGATCCTGAGTGGCCGACGTGCGGCCTTTTCGGGCGTTGCGCTATCATCTTGAGCGAGCCGGCAACCTGTCCGAGCTCATCTCCCCGCCCTATGACGTGATCGGCCCGGAGGAGCGCGCCCGGCTGGCCAGCCATCCGTACAACGTGGTCCATCTCATTCTGCCCCAGGGGCCGGATCCGTACGAAAAGGCCCGAGAGCGGCTCCAGAGCTGGATCTCTGCTCAGGTGCTCGTGCGCGAAGCCGAGGAGGCCTTCTATCCCTGTGAGCAGCGTTTTGCGCTTCCCGACGGCCAGGTGGGGCGCCGACTGGGGTTTTTCGCCCGGCTGCGCCTGGAGCCCCCGGGTCGTTCCGTGCTGGCCCACGAGCAGACCTTTTCCGGCCCCCGGCAGGACCGGCTGGCCCTGCTCCGGGCCACGGAGACGGCCCTAGAAGCCCCGTTTTTGCTCTACGAAGATGCGGAGCATAGCCTGGAGCCCCTGCTGGAAGAAGCCCTGCAGGAGGCCTGTTGGGAAGCCGAACTCGGGGGCGTCCAGCATCGCCTGGGCAGGATCCGGGATCCGGGGACCATCCGGCGCATAGAGGCCCTTTTGCGTTCATGCGTTCTGATCATCGCCGACGGCCACCACCGCTACGAAAGCCTGCTTGCCTACCGGGAAGAACAGGCCCGACAGAGGAGGGATCCCGAGGCGCCGTTTCACTTCGGGCTTGTGTATCTGAGCAACGCCCGAGCGCCGGGTTTTCTTGTGCTGCCCACACACCGAGGGCTCGTCTGCACAGGCGGGAGGCGGGCGAACTGGCGTGAGCAGGTTCCGGATCCTTTCCGGAAGCCCATTGCCGATCTGGCCGAAGGGCTTCTGCGTCTGGAACAAGATCCGGAGGGTATGCTCGTGTGGGAGCCGGATGGCTCGATCTTCTATGTGGGCCCGATTTCCGCGCTGGCTCCGGCAGATTGGCCCGAGCCTGCGCGCTCAATGCCCGTTGTATGGCTGCATGAGGGGCTATTGGCCGCCCTGGGGATCAGGGAGGGAAACTCGGAGCAATCCGGAGCGGTGCGCTACTACAGGGACCCGGAAGCGCTCCGGCATGCGCTTCGGGCGGGCGAGCTGGAGCTCGGCTTTCTACTGCCCCCGCCGCGTATAGAGTCCATCCGCGATCTCTGCCTGTCTGGAAGACGGTTGCCTCAGAAATCCACGTACTTTTATCCCAAGATCCCGAGCGGACTGCTGTTCTACTCCCTATCGGATCCCTGAATTGGCCCTGTGGGGTTGTCCCAACCAGAGGAGGGAAGGCCCATGGACTACGCGGTGATCATGGCCGGAGGTATCGGGGCGCGTTTCTGGCCGGAAAGCCGCCAGGCGCGCCCGAAACAGTTTCTGAGCCTGTTCGGTTCGGAGACCCTTCTGCAGGCCACGCTCAGCCGGCTCAATGGACTTGTGCCCCCGGAGCGGATGCTCATTGTGGGCTCTGCGGCCCATGAGAAGCTGCTGCGAGAACAGGTGCCCTATCTGCCTCCAGAGAACGTGCTGCTGGAGCCGCAGGGGCGCAACACGGCCCCCTGTATTGCTTATGCGGCGCTCTGGATTCGGAAGCTCGGATTTCCGGAGGCGCGCATGCTCGTCCTGCCGGCGGATCATTTCGTGGGCGATGTGGGGGCTTTCCAGCGCACGCTGCGGGCCGCGCGGGAACTGGCCTCTGAACCCGGGGTGATGGTAACGATCGGGATTCGCCCCACGCGGCCGGAAACGGGGTACGGCTACATTCAGTTCGAGGATCCGCCCCTGCGGTGGATCGAGGGGCAACCGGTGCATCGGGTGCGCAGTTTTGCGGAAAAACCCAATCTGGCCACGGCCGAGCGGTTTGTCAAAAGCGGGGATTTTCTCTGGAACAGCGGGATGTTCGTCTGGCGCGTGGATACGATTTTGGAGGCGCTCCGGCGCTGGGCCCCGGAGGTGCTCGAGCCCCTGGAGGCGCTCGGCGAGGATCTGACCGACGCCCAGGCGCTCGGGCGCGCTTACGGACTCCTGCCCAAGATCTCCATCGATTACGCGGTCATGGAGAAGGCGGATTCCGTCTACGTGCTTCCGGGCGATTTCGGCTGGAGCGACGTGGGCAGTTGGCTGGCCGTCTACGAGCTGGCCCCCAAAGACGCGCAGGGGAACGCCTTCGAGGGCTCTGTGGTGGCCCTGGAATCGAGCCACTGCCTGGTGCGGGCCCGGAACCGGCTGGTGGTCCTCATCGGCATGCACGAGGTGGCCGTCGTGGACACCCCGGATGCACTGCTTATCTGCCGCCTGGCCCGAGCGCAACAGGTCAAGGAGGCGGTCGATCGGCTCCAGCTCTGGAACATGCGGGAATATTTGTAATTCTCAGTTTACAATTTATCGATACCTTATTGGCCCTCCGGCCCGGAAGCGCTCTTCCGGGCCTTTTTGTTTTCCGGCACGGAGCTAGATGGGGCTCTGGGGTCCGCTTCGGGGATATGGCCCGAGGGGCGAAGGTCTGGCCAGAGAAGGAGTCCGGCGTCATGCGGGTGATGCACCGTGCCCTTCAGTTGGAGGCAGAGGGCGGGACGTATCGAAGTCTGGGGGAGCTGGAGCACGCCTTTGTGCGCCTGCGTCCGGAATGGGCCCTGCACGGCAGGCGGGTGGCTGTTTTGCTTGAGTCCGCTCTCGGGCGACTGCGTCGGCTTTCTCTGCGGCAGGGGCGGGCTCTTCTGCTGGCCGCCCGGTTGCACGATGTGGGGTACCTCGGCCTGCCCGGTTCTCCCCCGAAGGTGAGGCTGGATGCGGAGCGGATGGGGGCACTGCGGGCGCGGTTGCTCCGGATCCGGGCCTACTGGATGGAGCAGGACCCCGGGCAGATCGAGGCGCATCTGCAGGAACTCGGTCGGCTCTGGGTGCTGGTTAACCGGATCAACCTGGGCGGCGGCGTCGGGGAGTCG
The DNA here is from genome assembly GCA_025998875.1 of Bacteroidota bacterium. Lineage (GTDB taxonomy): Bacteria > Bacteroidota > Rhodothermia > JANXDC01 > JANXDC01 > JANXDC01. Next base: position 1,112,871 of record AP024675.1, read on the forward strand.
GATCGTCGGGAGCTGGAGCGCTACGCGGAGCGATGCGTCTCGGTTTCGGGTCAGGCTGTGGCCTATCTGGATTTTGGTGAGCTTCAGGCGTTGCTGAGCGGCTCAGGGGTCTGTTATGAGGAGGCCGCTCCTCCCTGGAGGGCGCACGTATCCGAAGGGGTACGGCTGCTGGAGGCCATAGAGGAGGTGCCCAGCGAGGCCTGCCAGTACGTGGCCTGGCATCATGAGCGGCTTGATGGATCCGGTTTTCCCGCCGGAATCCGGGAGCTTCCGCTTCCCGCCCAGCTTCTGGTGGCCGCGGATATGTTTGACAGCTACACGTCCGGCTCCCTCGATCCTGCTCGGCAGGTTGAGGCGTTGCGGATGCTGGAGCACATGGTGCGAGCAGGCCGTCTGGAGTCCGTCGTTCTTGAGCACCTTATGGCCGCTCTGCAGGCGCCGCCGGCTGTTTTCTGAGCAAGTCTTGTCTCCCGCTCGGGAAAGGGCGACCTTTATTGCTCCAGAAGAGGCCAGCTCTCCAGGCATATGAGCACGCCGGAGCGATGGATGCGTCGCGCGCTGGCGCTGGCCCGCCGGGCTGCGGGTTGGACGAGCCCCAACCCCATGGTGGGATGTTTGATTCTGCGCGCCGGTTGCCTCATCGGCGAGGGTTTTCATGCCTACTACGGAGGCGCACATGCCGAGGCCCGGGCGCTTGCTTCCGTATCGGATCCGGAGCTGTTGCGCGGGGCGACGATGGTGGTGACGCTGGAGCCCTGCGCGCACTGGGGGAAGACCCCGCCCTGTACGGAGCTCATCATCCGATCCGGCATCCGGCGTGTCCTCGTCGGTGCGCTCGATCCCCTCATGGGGGGGCGCGGTGTGGCCCGTCTCCGCGAAGCCGGTCTGGAGGTGGAGACGGGTCTATTGGAGGCGGAATGCCGGGAGCTCAATGCGGGGTTTTTCACCTGGGCCCGACTGGGTCGGCCCTGGATAGCGCTCAAGATCGCCCAGAGCCTGGATGGGCGCGTGGCCACGCGCACGGGATCGAGCCGGTGGGTTACCGCCGTTCCCGCCCGACGCTGGGTGCATCGATGTCGTGCGCGCGTCGATGCCGTGCTCGTGGGCACGGGCACGGTGGCCGCCGATGATCCGGCGCTGACCGTGCGCCATGTCCGGGGCCGGCAGCCCTGGCGTGTCGTGCTGGACCGCCGCGGGAGCCTGCCCGCGGACCGACGGCTTTTTACGGACTCCTTGTGCGGCCGCACCTGGGTTTTTACCGCTCCCGGTGTGGTGCCTTCCTATGCGGAGCAGCTGCTGCAGTGCGGGGGGCGGATCTTCTCCGTACCGGAGGGACCCGGGGGGCTCGATCTGGCGGCCGTCCTGGAGCGCCTGGCCCGAGAAGGGGTGCGTACCGTGCTCGTGGAGGCCGGGCCTCGACTGGCTACGGCGCTGATCCGAGCCGGGCTCGTGGACCGGCTCTACTGCCTTATTGCTCCCAAGCTTGTCGGATCGGGTCTGGAGGCGATCGGCGAGCTGGGGGTTTGGGAGATGGATCAGGCCCGGCCGCTTGCCTTCCATCGCCTGCGGCGGATCGGTCCGGATCTGCTTATCGAGGCCACTGTGGATAGCCCGGGAGGCGGGGAGTGTTCACCGGTATCATAGAAGCGGTAGGTTGTCTGGGGGCTGTCTCCGAACGGGGAAGGGGACGCCGTCTGCGCCTGCTCAGCCCGCTGGGCGCGGAGTTGCGCCCGGAGCAGAGTGTGGCCGTAAACGGGGTTTGTCTGACGGTCATCCAGGCCGACGCGGAGGGTTTCGAGGTGGATGTTGTGGAGGAGACATTGAGGAAAACGAACCTGGGCGATCTTCTGCCGGGCGACAGGGTCAACCTGGAGCGCGCCCTCCGGCCGGATCGGCCGCTGGACGGGCACTTCGTGCTGGGGCATGTGGATACCACGGGCGTGTTGCTCGAAGTTGAGGATCGGGGCGGGAGCTGGTTGTTGACGATTTCTTATCCGGAGTCATGGGCGGTGTATCTGGTTCCGGAGGGCTCGATCGCCGTTGACGGGATCAGCCTCACCATAGCCCGCCTGCAGGGGGATCGCTTCTCGGTGGCGATCATCCCCTATACGTGGGCGCATACGAACCTGCGCTTTCGCCGCCCGGGCGATCGGCTCAACCTGGAGTTCGATGTGCTGGGCAAGTACGTCATCCGATACCTGGAGCGCCGGGGAACCGGGGGCGCTGTCAGCCTGTAACAGAGAGGCGACAAAGTGGCAGAATGGGATTGTCTTCCGGACAAAAGACGGGTATCTTTACGGAACAAAGGAGGCAGAGCAGCCGATGCAGCCCATCGCGACGATCGATTTTCTTTCCCGTCCGGATGCGGCGCGCTCCGCTGTGGGGGGTCGCCGGTTATATATCGAGACGTACGGGTGCCAGATGAATGTGAACGATTCCGAAATCGTGGCGGCCCTCCTCATGGAGCGCGGCTACGGGCTGGTGGATCGGCCCGAGGAGGCTGACGTGGTGCTCATCAACACGTGCAGTATCCGCGAGCGGGCCGAGGAGCGCGTGCGGCATCGGCTCCAGTATTTCCGCTCGCTCAAGCGCAACGGCCGGCCCGGGATGATCATTGGGATCCTGGGCTGTATGGCCGAACGCCTCAAGCGGCGGTTGCTGGAAGAAGAGCAGCTCGTTGATGTCGTGGCGGGTCCGGATGCGTACCGGGATCTGCCCCGGCTCATTGAGGAGGCCTCCGAGACCGGGCAGGCGGCGGTAAACGTGCTCCTGTCCCGGGAGGAGACGTATGCGGATATTGCCCCCGTGCGGCTGGGTTCCAACGGGGTTACGGCCTTTGTGTCCATCATGCGGGGTTGTGACAACTTCTGCTCCTTCTGCGTGGTCCCCTTTACGCGCGGTCGGGAGCGGAGCCGGCCTGTGGAGAGCATTCTGGCCGAGGTCGAGCAGCTCCTGCAGGCGGGCTATCGCGAGGTGACGCTGCTGGGGCAGAACGTGAACTCCTACCGGTACGGTGAGGTGACCTTTGCCGAGCTGCTCTACCGGGTCAGCCTGCTCGATGAGAATCTGCGCGTGCGCTTTTCCACCTCACATCCGAAAGACATGTCCAATGAGCTCATAGCTGTCATCGCCGAGCGGCCGAATGTGTGCAAATACATCCACCTGCCCGTACAGTCCGGCTCCACGCGCGTGCTCGAGCGGATGCGGCGCACCTACACGCGGGAGCAGTATCTGGAGCTCATCGAGCGCATTCGAAGCCGGATTCCGGACGTGGGGCTGTCGACGGACGTGATTGCCGGTTTCTGCGGAGAGACCGAGGAGGATCATCAGCAAACCCTTTCCCTGCTGGAGCACGTCCGCTTCGATATGGCCTACATGTTCATGTATTCGGAGCGAGAGGGTACGTATGCGGCCAAGTACCTCCGGGACGATGTGCCCCCGGAGGTCAAGCGCCGCCGGTTGGAGGAAATCATCGCCCTGCAGAATCGGATTTCGCAGGAAAACCACCGGGCCAAGATTGGTTCCGTGCAGACCGTGCTCGTCGAGCAGACGAGCAAGCGCTCCGAGCAGGAGTGGATGGGCCGGGCCGATAACGGCATGGTGGTGGTCTTCCCGAAAGGGGATTATCGCCCCGGTCAGTACGTGGACGTGCTGATTGAAGAGGCCACCTCGGCCACGCTACGAGGCCGTCCCCTGGGCCTGCGGGAGCGGCTCGGCGCGCCCCCGCTGCGGCAGGTGGGCGAGCCGGCTCTGTTGACATAAGGAGGCGGTAGCATGCGCACCGGAGTCTGTCTGATCCTGCTCGTATGCGGTGCCCTGGTCAGTCGGGCGCAGGATCCGCTTGCGGACTGGATCGAGCGCGCCCTCAGGCCCGGAGCGGACCGGGCGGCGCTCCGAGCGGAGTTGGAGCGGCTGCGCGCCATGCGTCTGGATCCAGCGGGGTTGCTTTTTGCCGAGGGGCTATGGCTGGAACCGGAGCAGCCCCGGGAGGCGGCTCGCCGCTACGAAGAGGTGCTGGCCCGATATCCGAAGAGCCCTTATGCCGCGCATGCGCAGGATCGGTTGCTCACCTACTATGCGGCGCAGGGCCGGCTTGATGAGGTCGACCGCATCGCCCGCCTGCGTTCTGCGGCGGTGGCTTCAGCGCCGCTTCGGGCCTCCGGCTCCGGAAAGGCGGAAAGCCGGGCCGATGTCGGCCCCGGGGCGCGGCCTGAGGCCGCTGTGGCGAGCCCGGAGGTGGGGCAGGCCGAGGGGGTGCGTTACACGGTGCAGGTGGCCGAGCTGGCGGATCGGGCTGTGGCCGATCAGCTTGTGCGGCGGCTGAGGAATCTGGGCTTTACCGTACAGCTTGTCGAGGCCGGATCCGGGGGGGCGCGCACCTATCGGGTGTGGGTGGGCCGTTTCCCGAATCGGGCCGCGGCAGAGCAGAAATTCGAGCTCATCCGCAACGCCGTGCGGGCCATCCAGAGCGATCTCTCCTTTTCCCCTCAGGTCCAGATTATCCCACTGCGCTGACAGATATGGATCGCGAAGCCCTGCAGGAACGATTTCGCATCTATGGCCGCTCAGCGGCCATTCGGAAGGTGCTCGATACGATCCGGCAGGTGGCCCCCACGGATATCACCGTGCTTATCCAGGGGGAATCCGGGGTGGGCAAAGAGCTGGTGGCGCGGGCCATCCATGCCTTAAGCCCCCGCCGACACAAAGAGCTGGTCATTGTCAACTGCGGGGCCATTCCGGAGGGCATCATCGAGTCGGAGCTCTTTGGCCATGAAAAAGGCGCCTTCACGGGGGCCATCGAAAGCCGGGAAGGATATTTCGAGCGGGCCAACGGGGGTACGATCTTTCTGGACGAGATCGGGGATATGCCCCTGCACACGCAGGTGAAGATCCTGCGCGTGCTGGAGAATGGCGAATACATGCGGGTCGGCTCAAGCCGCATCCGGTATACGGATGTGCGCGTAATTGCGGCCACGAACAAAGACCTCTGGAGGATGGTCCAGGAGGGCAAGTTCCGGGAAGACCTCTACTACCGGCTCGATACGGTAACGATTAAGATTCCCCCACTCCGGGAGCGGCCGGAGGATATCGAGGTGCTTTTTGAGCATTTTGTGCGGGAGTTTTCGGAAAAATACGGCGTTCGTTTCCCGGGCTTGACCGAAGAGGCACGTCAGCTTCTGCTTACCTACCGCTGGCCGGGTAATGTGCGCGAGTTGCGCAATGTGGCCGAGCAACTGGTGGTGCTGGAGCGCGGCGGTCCGGTGAGCGCCGAGGTGCTGTCCCGCTATCTGAAAGGGGTCCGACACGACGGGGTGGGCTATCTGCCCGTGGGGCATGCAGGGGTGGATCCGGATCGTCGGGAGCGCGAGCTCTTATACCGGGTCCTGCTCGAGCTCCGTCAGGAGGTGGAGGAGATCAAGCGTCTGCTGCTGGGGCTGATCCCGCCGGGCTCGGTGGAAAAGGCGCCGGTGAAGCTCATCGGCGGAGCGCCCTCCGTGCCTCTGCTTCCGGTTCCGTTTCCCGCCCCGCTGCGGGAGATGGAGGAGGCCGAGGCGGTCGAAGAGCTGCCCCGTTCGGACAACGGCAGAAACGGGGAGCAGGGCGGGGGGGAGTTGCTTTCCATTGAGGAGGCGGAAAAACAGCTCATCCAGAGGGCGCTGGCCCGTTTCGGGGGCAACCGGAGGCAGACGGCCCGGGCGCTGGGCATCAGCGAGCGCACCCTGTACAGGAAAATCAAACAATATGGCCTGTCGTGAGGGGGGTTGCGTCGGCTCGGATGCTGCTTTGTGCGGGCTGCCTCGGCCTTCTGGGGGCCTGTGCGTACTATTCCTTTACCGGGGCCTCGATTCCTGCCCACATCCGTTCGGTCGCCATTTCTCCTTTCGAGATCCAGGCTGCCGGGGCCTTGCCGGGTCTGGAGCAGGGGCTTCAGGAGGAGCTCGTGCGGCGCTTTAGCACGCAGGGCGGCCTGCGTCTGCTCGGGCCCGAGGAGGCGGATGCCGTGCTGGAGGGGCGGCTGACGGCCTATGGAAACCAGCCCGTGGCCATTGGTGCTGGCGAGCGGGCCGCGCTCAACCGGGTGACGATCACCGTCTGGGTGCGCTTCTACGATCGCGTCCGAGAGGAGGTGCGCTTTGAGGGTGTCCTGTCGGCCTATGGAGACTACGACCCGGCTCGCGATCCCCTGGAAGGGGAACGCAATGCGCTGCGCACAGCGATCGCTCGGCTGGGTGAGGAGCTGTTCAACCGGATTTTTTCCGCCTGGCAGTGAGGGCTTGCGCTATGGAGCATGCAGAAGCTCGAGGGCGCATTATGGGGGGATATCTGGCCCGCTGGGCTGAGCAGCTGGAACACGGGGGCGATCCGGCCTCGATGCAAGAGGCGCTTCAGGCCCATCTGAAGCGCTTTCCCTTCCATGCGCTGGGGTGGTGGTATCTGGCTCGTCTGTACCTGCGTCTGGGGGATCAGGCCAATGCCCGGCTCGCGCTAGCCCGGGCGCGTCTTGCCCATCCGTATAGCCCCCTGTTGCGGGACTACGTCACGGCCCCGTCGGCCTCTGGAGCCGAAATCTCGAAAGTCGATCCCCAGCCGCACACGCGGGTGCCGCCGAGTTCGGGGCCGTCCCATACGGCGGCGGAGCGGGAATCACTGGATCTGGATGCGATCATTTGCCAGCTGCAGGAAGCCGAACCTCGACGCTCTTTTGCGGAGGGAGAGGAACAGCATTCCCCCGAAGACCTGGCCGTGCCCAGCGATACACCCAGGGTGCCGTACACGGAGACACTGGCCGCCATTTACTGGGAGAAGGGAGACTGGGAGGGCGCCCTGCGCGCCTACAGCTGGCTTGCGGAGCATAATCCCTCTCGTGCGGCCTATTACGAGGAGCGCATCCGGGAGATCCGGGAGCGGATCTCCGAAGCCGAAAGAGGGGCGTAACGAGCCCGGAGTAGATAAGAGGAGGTTTCCATGGCTGCACCGTTTGCCTTTCGCACCGTACCCGAAATGCTCGTTCGGCAGGCCGAGCGACAGGCGGGACGCAACAAGGCCGCGCTCTGGTACAAGGATAAGGCCACTGGAGAGTATGTGCCCATATCGTGGGAGGAGTTCTATCGTCAGGCCCAGGCCGTAGCCGGATATCTGGCTGCGCAGGGCGTGGGGCGCGGGGATCGGGTGGCCTTGCTCATGGAGAACCGCCCGGAGTGGGCGATTGTGGATTTCGGTATGCAGCTCCTGGGTGCGGTGAACGTATCCCTGTATACGACCATCCCGGTCGCGCAGGTGGAGTACATCCTGCGGGATTCCGGGGCCAAGGTGCTTGTGGTCTCCACGGCTCTGCAGCTGAGCAAGGCGATAAAGGTCTTTGAGGCCTGTCCGGATCTGCGCCAGGTGGTCGCGCTCCTGGAGGAGGGGGAGCCTCCGGAATACGTGCGAACCTGGTCGGAGGTGTTGCGGGAGGGAGGAGCCTATTGGGATGCTCATCCTGAGCTGGCCGAGGCCTGGAAGGCGGTAGAGGAGGAGGATTTGTGCAGCTTGATCTACACTTCCGGGACCACGGGCCTGCCCAAAGGGGTCATGCTCACGCACCGGAATTTCTGCTCGAACGTGCAGGCGGCGCTTTCCGTGATCGATATCTACGAATCGGATCGCACCCTGTCGTTTTTGCCGCTTTCGCACTCCTTTGAGCGCACGGCGGGGTATCTGGCCCCGCTTGCCGCGGGGGCGGAGATCGCCTATGCGGAAAGCCTGGATACGATCGCGCGCAATCTGCTGGAGGTGCGTCCTACGGTGGTGACCACGGTGCCGCGGCTACTGGAGCGCATCTACAATCTGGTGCACAAGTCCGTTGAGGAGGGGCCGGCGCTCAAGCGACGTCTATTTTACTGGGCCGTAGAGACGGGTCGTCGGATGACGGAGGCGCTCTGGGAGGGACGCAGGCCGTCGAGCTGGTTGAGCGCGCAGTATGCGCTGGCGCATCGGCTTGTTTTCGCCCGGTTGCACGAACGCACGGGGGGGCGGTTGCGCTTTTTTGTTTCCGGCGGGGCAGCTTTGCCCCGGGAGGTGGGCGAGTTCTTCACGTACGCCGGGCTGAAGGTCATCGAGGGCTATGGGCTTACGGAAACCGCCCCTGTGCTGACGGTCAACCCCTTCGACCGGCCCCGGTTTGGCACGGTGGGATGGGTCTTGCCCGGGGTGACGATCGCCATTCAGCGCCTCACCGACGGCCGTCTGCTCTGTCAGGTGCGGGGGGAGGATTATCCGCAGGCGCAACAGGTTTCCTCCGAAGAGGGGGAGATTCTGGTCAAGGGGCCCAATGTGATGAAGGGGTACTGGAATCTGCCGGAGGAGACGGCACGCGTTTTCGATGCCGAGGGCTGGTTTCATACCGGAGATGTGGGCCGCTTTGAGAACGGGTATCTGCGCATCACGGACCGCATCAAGCACATGATCGTCAGCAAGGGGGGGAAGAATATCTATCCGGGCCCGATCGAGGATCGGATCAAGAGCTCTTCGTATGTAGACCAGGTCGTTGTGCTGGGGGAGGGGCGGGAGTTCCTGACGGCGCTTCTGGTGCCGAACTTCGATGCGCTCAAGCTCTGGGCGCAGGAGCGGGGGCTGAAGTTTCAGGACGAGCATGATCTTATCGCCCTTCCGGAGGTGCAGAAGCTCTTCGAGGGCGAGATCCGACGTCTGAGCCAGGATCTTCCGGCGCATGAGCGGGTTCGGCGATTCCGTCTGTTGCCGGAACCCTTTACGATCGAGTCCGGAGAGCTTACGCCCACGCTCAAGGTGCGGCGCAAGGTGATCGAGGAGCGATACCGGGACCTGATCGAGGCCATGTACGCGGAGGTGCTCTCTTGACAGCTCGGAGTCCGGAGGTTATCTTAGCGGCCGCTTTGCTCATGGGGGCGAAGAAGAGGAAATGCTTCCCCCCTCTTGACAGAGCATAGGCAGGGCTACTACCTTAGTAGCCCGCCCTGAAAAGGGCGGAGTTCTCTGAAGAAAATGGCCTACCTCAGCGGGCTCCCTCTTGACAGGGAGCGCAAGCGCGTGTATCTTTGCCGCTCGCCTGAGGTTCAGGCTTGATGGGTGTTCTTTGATGAGGCTGAACGCATAGCGAGTCCCAGTCAGTTCCGGAGGGTGCGAGCTCAACGGTTTCAAACTCTTCCTACTACGGAGAGTTTGATCCTGGCTCAGGACGAACGCTGGCGGCGGGCCTAACACATGCAAGTCGTGCGGTAAGGAGTCCTTCGGGGCTCCTTATAGCGGCGGACGGGTGCGTAACACGTAGCTAACCTGCCCTCGGCTGGGGGATAACCCACCGAAAGGTGGGCTAATACCGCATAATGTCTGGAGGGCGCATGCTCTTCAGACCAAAGCCTTTGGGCGGCCGAGGAGGGGGCTGCGGCCTATCAGGTAGTTGGTGGGGTAACGGCCTACCAAGCCTACGACGGGTAGCTGGTCTGAGAGGACGGCCAGCCACACTGGCACTGAGACACGGGCCAGACTCCTACGGGAGGCAGCAGTGGGGAATCTTGGGCAATGGGCGCAAGCCTGACCCAGCCACGCCGCGTGGAGGAAGACGGCCCTCTGGGTCGTAAACTCCTTTTGCAGGGGAAGAACCCCTTCCTT